>OZ254147.1:0-1437143 GCA_965267755.1 Candidatus Nanopelagicaceae bacterium
ATGGCAGTTGTCGAGATAGAACTCGCCGACCTTTGGGACCGGGTTATTGAGCATGTATCCCTTGGGGAACCACAACATCGCGCATTTTTAACAATGACAAAGCCACTTGGTCTCATTCAAAGCGATGGCGGAATAACAAATTTGCTAGTCGCGGCTCCAAATGTTTTTGCTAAAGATGTTCTTGAATCTCGCCTGCGAATTGTTGTCAATGAAGTCTTAACTCGCGAACTTGGCGATAAGACAAATATCGCTGTGATGGTTGATGAGTCTTTAGAACTCGCAGATCATCCTGCTCCAACAATTGTTATTGAACCAACTCCAATCCGACCAGGCACAGGCCGTGATGGATCTGATGTTGGTGCGCGTAAAAGTGATGAACCTTCACAGTTAAATCCGCGCTATATTTTTGAGACTTTTGTTATTGGTGCATCAAATCGTTTTGCCCACGCAGCAGCTGTCGCTGTCGCCGAAGCGCCAGCCAAGGCATATAACCCGCTCTTTATTTACGGTGAATCAGGCCTTGGTAAAACCCACTTATTACACGCTATTGGGGCCTATGCGAAAGAGCTTTACGGCAGCGTGCGAGTTCGTTATGTATCTTCTGAAGAGTTCACAAATGACTTTATTAACTCGATTCGTGACGATAAAGCATCTGCCTTCCAACGCCGTTATCGCGACCTCGATGTTTTGTTAGTTGATGATATTCAATTTTTAGAAAATAAAGAACGCACCCAGGAAGAGTTCTTCCATACCTTTAACACTTTATATAACGCTAATAAACAGATTGTTATCTCATCTGATCGTCCACCAAAACAGCTAACAACTTTGGAAGATCGTCTGCGCTCTCGTTTCGAGTGGGGTTTGATTACAGATATTCAGCCGCCGGAACTTGAAACACGTATTGCGATTTTGCGCAAGAAAGCTGCGCAAGATAAATTAAATGCACCTGATGATGTTCTTGAATATATCGCTAGTAAAATTTCCACAAATATTCGCGAATTAGAAGGTGCACTTATTCGCGTTACTGCATTCGCGAGCCTTAACCGACAGAGCGTTGATCTCGGCCTTGCAGAAATTGTTTTAAAAGATTTAATTCCAACTGGTGCAGGACCTGAAATAACAGCTGCCACGATCATGGCCCAGACCGCGGTCTACTTCAGCCTTACTTTGGATGACTTATGTGGAACGTCCCGTTCTCGGGTTTTGGTTAATGCCCGCCAGATCGCTATGTATTTGTGCCGCGAGTTAACTGAACTTTCATTGCCGAAGATCGGCCAAACTTTTGGCGGGCGCGATCACACGACCGTTATGCATGCCGACCGGAAGATCCGCCAATTAATGGCAGAGCGCCGGTCGATCTATAACCAGGTAACCGAGTTAACCAACCGGATTAAATCTCAGAACAAAGGTTGATTTCGGTTAAATGTCCGATTTAAGAACCTTACCCCCAGATATGGAGAAGGTGTGGAGAAGGTGTGGATAACTGTGGATTACAGCGTCTAATCTGTGGTTAATATCTTTAAAAGGTTAGTTTTTTAAATATTGAGTTAGGGAAGGGGTGGTTAGGTTGGACGTTACACACATTTTTCAACAGTTTATCCACACTCTCTCCTTTATAAATATAGGGTTTGAGCAGGGCTTTCTACCTTTATCCACAGTAATAGTGGCTGGTTACTACTACTACCTATATATAAAGAAAACCCGCTCCCTAGCGAACTACACAGCCTTAAACCTATTTCTTCAACCAAATAGTTTTGGGCTATCTAATCTCCCAACCATTATGAAAGACTTTCAACTAAAGAAAATGAGGGCTACCACGTGAAGTTTACAGTCGAGCAAGGCGCGCTTACAGATGGCGTCAACTGGGTATCCCGCAGCCTTTCAACCCGGCCAATAAAAACAGAACTTCTTGGAATTGTTATTGATGCAACTGGTGATGAAGTAACTCTCTCTGGATCTGATTTAGAGACTTCAAGTAAAGCTTTCTTTAAGGCAGATATTTCACAACCTGGAAAAGTTTTAGTTCCTGGAAGGTTACTTGCGGAAATTTCTCGCTCACTTCCAAATAAACCAATCACAATCGCATTAGATGGCTCTCGCGTTTTAGTTACATCAGGCTCTGCAAAATTCACTTTGCCAACACTTTCAATTTCCGAGTACCCAAGCCTGCCTGAGCTTCCAGAAACAACCGGCACGGTTGCCAGCGATTTATTTGCAACAGCGGTAGCCCAAGTAGCAATCGCTGCAGGCCGTGATGATTCGCTTCCAACCCTTACTGGTGTACATGTTGAAATTAACGAAGATACCGTCACGCTGGCTGCCACCGATAGATACCGTTTAGCGGTCCGTGAATTTACTTGGCAGCCCACCACACCAGGTATCTCTACAACTGCACTATTGCGTGGTCGCACAATTGCAGATGCCGCTAAATCTTTAACTGGATCTAAAAACGTTTCACTTTCTTTTGCACCAACTACCAGCAATGATCGCCTCGCAGGTTTCTCCGGCGAAGGTAAATCAATGACATCGCGAATGTTAGATGGCACCTTTCCTCCATACCGTCACTTGTTGCCACAAGATGTAACAACGACTGCGATAGTTGAAGTTGCGCCATTTTTAGATTCGGTCCGTCGCGTAGCCCTTGTAACCGACAAGACCGTTCCGCTTCGCTTGGAATTCGCAAATAATTCAGTATCGCTAGAAGCAGGCGCTGGTGAAGAAGCGCAAGCGACCGAAGCTATTGAAATTTTATTAAATGGCGAACCAATCTCGATTGCATTTAACCCTGTCTTATTAGCAGATGGGCTACAAGCAGTCGGCACCGCTTTCGTGCAGATCTCGTTCACCGGTTCTAATAAACCAGCAATCCTTAGCGGCAAATCAGATCGCGACGGCAAAGTAATTGAAAATTATCGTTACTTGTTAATGCCAATGCGTTACGCCTCTTAGCGAGCAATTTGTGCGCGTTACCAAATTAGCGCTAACCAACTTCCGCTCATATAAGAACCTCGAGCTGGAGTTTGGCCCTGGCCCCACAACTTTTATCGGCAATAACGGCTCTGGTAAAACAAATATCGCCGAGAGTTTGATTTATCTGGCATATCTTTCATCCCATCGCGTTTCTCAAAATTTACCTTTATTAAATTTAGGCACCGATCAAGCAATCATTCGCGCCGAAATAGAACGCGACAGCCGTACATTGCAAGTTGATTTAGAAATAAATGCCAGCAAAGCAAACCGGGCGCGGTTAAATCAAAACCCCACAAAATCACAACGCGAAATATTAGGCGCCTTGCAGGTAATTTACTTTTCGCCGGAAGATCTTGATTTAGTACGTGGAGAACCCACCCACCGTCGTGATTTCCTCGATAAGTTACTTATTACCCGCAGCCCCCGTCTTGCCGGAGTTATCTCTGATTACGAACGAGTGGTTAAACAGAGAAATGCTTTACTTAAAACCCGCGCACCAGAAAACGCACTAGAACCATGGACAGAACAATTAATTAACCTAGGTGCCCAATTAAGCGCTGAACGCGTAGTTTTAGTTGAGGCGCTAAATCCATACATTGCTGCTAATTACGCAAATCTAAATGAGGTTAAACCCGCTTCCATCTCTTATAAATCCAGCACCGATGGTTTAACTACAGACGCTGCCGTAAATTCACAACTACTCACCACAAGACACTTAGAGGTAGCCCGCCAAGAGATAGAACGAGGGGCATCGTTAATCGGTCCACATCGTGATGATCTACACCTACAACTCGGGGACTTTCCAGCAAAAGGTTATGCTAGCCATGGCGAATCTTGGTCTATGGCGATCTCGCTACGAATCGGTTCTTATAACTTATTAAAATCAGAAGGTGCCGAACCAATTTTAATCCTTGATGATATTTTTGCAGAGCTCGATACCGCTCGTCGCCAACAGTTAACTTCAGTTACCCAAATGGCTGAGCAGACATTTATCACCGCAGCAGTTGAAAGTGATCTACCCGCCGAATTATTATCTACTAAATATTATGTAACACCAGGCAAAGTTTCGAAAGAACGGGCAAACGATGAGTAAGCGCGACCTTGCCTTAGATTTATTCCGCAGTCATAAAACTGGATTTATAAAAAAATCTAAACCGGTACAAGAGCGCACCAATACTCCAGGTGATCCAACGTTAATTTCTGAAGTTATGTCAGATTTAATTAGCCAACGCGATTGGCATTTAGGCATTGCCGAAGGAACTTTGTTTTCATCTTGGAAAGAAATTGTTGGCGACGATATTGCAGCCCACACAACGCCACTTTCATTACTAGATGGCGCACTTCTAATTCAATGTTCATCAACAGCTTGGGCAACACAATTAAATGCAGTTGGACAAGATTTATTAAATACAGTTCAAAGCTCCACACCCGGAGCTGGTGTGACCTCACTCAGTTTTATCGGGCCTCAAGCCCCTTCTTGGAAGCGGGGCCTTCGCACAATCAAGAACGAGCGCGGCCCCCGCGATACTTACGGTTAAAGGGGCGAAAACACCCCTCACCCACTAGGAACCCTCACCCACGCTCAGAAAATGGCGCATTTGGTGCACCTATGGCTTTTTATGGCTAGCGGGCTTTTCATTTACCGATAGAATTGCCAGGCTCAGTGAAGGAATTCCCCTTCTAGGCGTGTTTTAAGGCCAGAACCAGTTTTATAAGGAGCTTTAGTGACGAAGCAATCCGGCGGATATGACGCCAGTTCGATCACCGTCCTCGAAGGCCTTGATGCTGTCCGCAAACGCCCCGGAATGTATATCGGCTCAACCGGAGAACGCGGCCTGCACCATCTGGTCTATGAAGTAGTCGATAACTCTGTCGATGAGGCGCTCGCCGGTTATTGCGATGAAATAAATGTAACTTTGATGGAAGACGGATCGCTGCAATGCGTCGATAACGGCCGCGGTATCCCAGTTGATATTCACCCAGTTGAAAAGAAACCAGCCCTTGAAGTTGTTCTAACTGTTTTACACGCGGGTGGAAAATTCGGCGATGGCGGTTACTCAGTCTCTGGTGGTCTGCACGGCGTTGGTATCTCTGTAGTTAACGCGTTATCAAGTGATTTATCTATACTTGTACAACGCGATGGTTTCTTTTGGAGCCAAGAATATAAATTAGGTGTGCCAACTGCTCCAGTTAAAAAGGGTGCGATATCAGATAAAACTGGAACCACAGTTCAATTCTGGCCATCAGAGGAAATCTTTGAAACTACCGATTTCTCTTTTGAAATTTTATCTACTCGTTTTCGCGAAATGGCCTTTCTAAATAAAGGCTTGCGTTTAACCCTGACCGACCTGCGCCCAGGCCATGTCGATGAAAAAGGCGAACCGCTAAAAGTTAACTATAAATACGATGGCGGTATTTCAGACTTTGTAAAGCACTTAAATTCCACACGCGGTGAAACCCATAAATCTATAATCTTTTTAGAGGCTGAAGATAAGAAGGCTAAACTTTCTCTAGAAGTTGCGATGCAATGGAACGCTGGTTTCTCAGAATCTGTTTACACCTTCGCCAACACAATCCACACCCATGAAGGCGGAACCCACGAAGAAGGTTTCCGTACCGCACTTACATCTGTTGTAAATAAATTTGGAGAAGAAGCAGGTTTCATCCGCAAGAAAGAAGATCGCTTAACGGGCGATGATGTGCGTGAAGGTTTAACTGCGATCGTCTCTATTAAATTAGCTGAGCCACAATTTGAAGGCCAGACAAAGACCAAACTTGGTAATACTGAAGCTAAATCATTCACGCAAAAGTCAGTTAATGAGTTTTTAACGCAATGGTTTGAGAAGAACCCGCAAGAAGGTAAAGATATTGTCCGCAAGAGCATCGATGCCGCGGCAGCCCGCGTTGCAGCCCGTAAAGCTCGTGATTTATCGCGTAACCGCAAAGGTCTATTAGAAGGTCGCGGCATGCCCGGCAAGTTAGCTGATTGCCAATGGACTGATCCATCAAAGTGTGAGCTTTATATTGTTGAGGGTGACTCTGCTGGTGGTTCCACAAAGGGAGGCCGCGATTCACGTAACCAAGCAGTATTACCAATCCGTGGAAAGATTCTTAACGTTGAGAAGGCACGTATTGATCGCGTGCTGCAAAATAATGAAGTACAAGCTTTAATTACCGCACTTGGCACCGGTGTCCACGAAGATTTCGATATTGAAAAACTTAGATATCACAAGATTATCTTGATGGCCGATGCCGATGTTGACGGTCAACATATCCGCACATTGCTGCTTACTTTGCTATTCCGCTTTATGCGCCCGCTTATTGAAAATGGTTTTGTTTATCTTGCTCAACCACCACTTTACAAAATTAAGTGGGGCGGTAAAGACCCAGTTCAATACGCCTTCTCAGATCGCGAACGCGATGGCATGATCAAGATTGGTCTAGACGCTGGAAAGCGTTTACCTAAAGATGACGGTATCCAACGCTTTAAAGGTTTAGGTGAGATGCCTGCTAAAGAACTTTGGGATACAACCATGGATCCAGAACACCGCGTTTTAATTCAAGTAACTCTTGATGATGCTGCAGCTGCAGATGATTTATTCTCAGTATTAATGGGTGAAGATGTAGAACAACGCCGCGCATTTATCCAACGTAACGCTAAAGATGTTAGATTCTTGGATATCTAAATGGCTGAAGATAAAACACCAATAGACCGCACCGGCATGGCCAATCCTGGCGATGACTTTGACCGAATTGAAACTGTTGACCTGCAAGTTGAAATGGCGCGTTCTTATCTTGACTATGCGATGTCAGTTATCGTCGGTCGTGCTCTGCCCGATGTTCGCGATGGGCTAAAACCAGTTCACCGTCGCGTTTTATATGCGATGTATGACGCCGGTTATCGTCCAGATAAGGGTTACTACAAATCTTCACGTATCGTCGGTGACGTTATGGGTAATTACCACCCACATGGTGACACCGCGATCTATGACACCGTTGTTCGCTTAGCCCAGCACTGGTCACTGCGTTATCCATTGGTAGATGGCAACGGAAACTTTGGTTCTCCCGGCAACGATCCCGCAGCTGCGATGCGTTATACCGAAGCCCGGCTATCGCCTATCGCGATGGAGATGATGCGTGATATCGATGAAGATACAGTCAACTTCTCACCAAACTATGACGGTCGCTCACAAGAACCAGATGTTCTACCAAGTCGTTTCCCAAACTTATTAGTAAATGGTTCAGCCGGCATTGCAGTTGGCATGGCTACAAATATCCCCCCGCATAATCTGCGCGAAATAACTGAAGGTGTTATTTACTCACTTAATAACCCAGATCTAAAACCAGAAGATTTACTAAATGAATTACTTAAAATTGTTAAAGGTCCAGATTTTCCAACTAAAGCTTTAATTGTTGGACGCACCAGTATTGAAGAGGCTTATCGCACAGGCCGCGGCTCAGTCACAATGCGCGCAGTTGTACAGGTTGAAGAAATCAATAAGCGCACCTGTTTAGTTGTTAGCGAACTTCCCTACCAAGTAAACCCAGATAACTTGGCTTTAAAAATTGCTGAACTTGTTAAAGATGGCAAAATCAAGGGCATCGCTGATGTGCGCGATGAAGGTAATGAACGTTTGGGCCAACGTCTAGTTGTAGTTCTACAGTCATCTGCAATTCCAAAGGTTGTTTTAAATAACCTTTATAAGCAAACTCAACTCCAAGATACCTTCGGCGCAAATATGTTGGCACTTGTCGATGGTGTGCCACGCACCTTGCGCCTTGATGAATTTATTAAGTTCTATATCCAGCACCAAGTCGAAGTAATTATCCGTCGCACTAAATATCGTTTAGCTGAAAAAGAGAAGCGCGCCCATATCTTGCAGGGTTATCTAAAGGCACTTGATGCACTTGATGCGGTAATCGCTTTAATTCGCGCATCGACAACACCTGAAGAAGCGCGTACCGGACTTATGAAGTTATTAGATGTTGATGAAGTTCAAGCAAATGCCATTTTGGATATGCAACTTCGCCGTATCGCAGCTCTGGAACGCCAGAAGATTAACGATGAATACAACGGCCTGATGGCAGATATCGTTGAACTCAACGAGATCTTGGCCAGTGAAGCAAAGCAGCGCCAGATAATCATCTCCGAGCTAACTGAGCTAACCGCCAAATATGGCGACGAACGCCGCACGCAGATCGTGGCCAGCGAAGGTGACTTCTCTGCTGAAGATCTAATCCCAGATCAGGATGCAGTAGTCACAATTACTCGTACCGGTTATGCCAAGCGCACCAACGCTGATCTTTATAAATCACAACGTCGTGGTGGTCGTGGTGTTAAGGGTGCAGCCCTTAAGCAAGATGATGTGGTCGATCACTTCTTCGTTGCCAGCACACACGACTGGTTATTGTTCTTTACCAACCAAGGCCGCGTCTATCGCGCCAAAGTGCACGAGCTGCCAGATGCTGGCCGCGATGCACGCGGACAACATGTTGCCAACTTAATGGCATTTAAGTCTGACGAAACCATTGCCCAAGTCCTGTCATTTAAAGATTACAACGCATCTCCTTATCTAGTACTTGCAACTAAGACTGGTTTAGTTAAGAAGACACCGCTTATAGAATATGACTCACCACGTACCGGTGGTTTGATTGCGATCTCACTAAAGCCAGGTGATGAAGTTGTATCTGCAGCGCTCATTAATAAAGGCGATGAATTGCTTTTGGTTTCAAAGAAAGCGATGTCACTGCGTTTTGCAGCCGATGAAGAATCACTTCGCCCAATGGGTCGTTCCACTAGTGGTGTTATCGGAATGAAGTTCCGTGCAGGCGATGAGCTATTAACTATGGCGCGCATTGATTCAAAATCCGCAAACTCATTTGTATTAACTGCAACCGATGGTGGGTACGGCAAAAAAACTCCATTAGATGAATATCGTTTGCAAGGTCGTGGTGGTATCGGAATTAAAGCTGCAAAAATTGATGAGAATTCACGTGGCTCACTAGTTAGCGCACTAGTTCTTGCCGATAGCGATGAAATCCTTGCAATAACTTCTGCCGGCACTGTGATGCGCACACCAGCCGCCGAGGTTCGCCAGACCGGCCGCGATTCAATGGGTGTTCGTTTGGTAAACCTCGATGAAGGCGTCGTTCTGGTCTCTGTTACTCAGAACCAGGAAGGTGAGATTTCCGCCAAATAACGCTACGCTTTCGCCTTCTGCGCTAAGGCGTGCGTTTTGGTCTCTTGGGCAAGTTCAAGTAACCTAGCGCTTCTGCATTAAAGAGCGATCTTTCTTGCGGGCCCATAGCTCAGCCTGGTTAGAGCGCTTCCCTGATAAGGAAGAGGTCGGTGGTTCAAGTCCACCTGGGCCCACCCGTTCTAACACGGGGACCTAGCTCAATTGGTAGAGCACCGCCTTTGCAAGGCGGGGGTTAGGGGTTCGATTCCCCTGGTCTCCACAAATTTTAATTTTGGAACCAGATAAAACTGGTCTCCACAATATTTTCATTTATCTCACCCACTTAAACGATTGGCTAACAACATGTCATCACAAGCAACTCTCCACACCTCACTCGGCGACATCGTTATCGAGCTCTATCCAAATCAAGCACCGAAGACAGTTGCAAACTTTGTTGAACTCGCAACCGGTGCAAAAGAGTGGACCGATCCCCGTGATGGCAAGAAGACAACTGCCAAGTTATACGACGGAACAATTTTCCACCGCGTCATTTCTGGTTTCATGATCCAAGGTGGAGATCCACTTGGAAAAGGTTTCGGTGGACCGGGATACCAATTCGCTGATGAATTCCACGGCGAACTGCAATTTGATGCGCCATACATTCTTGCAATGGCTAACTCAGGACCTGGCACAAACGGTTCACAATTCTTTATTACTGTTGCGCCAACAACTTGGTTAAACCGCAAGCATACTATCTTCGGAGCAGTTAAAGACGCTGCTTCTCAGGCAGTTATTGAGAAGATCGGTTCAACACCAACAGGTGCCCAAGATGTGCCTGTTACGCCAGTTGTAATCAATAGCGTCACCATCTCATAATTAGTATCAATTAAAAATATGTATCAAATGAAGCGTTCTGCAACGCTTTCATTAATTACAGTTATCAGCGCTGCCTATCTATTAAATTTGGTCTATCCAACTTTCTACGAAAAAGCTGCGCTCTATGGACCACTCGTAGATTCCGGCGAATACTGGCGCCTCTTTACAGTCGCCCTAGTTCACGGCGGGCTAACTCATCTATTTTTTAATATGTTCTCACTACTTGTTTTAGGCAATCCAATTGAGGCAGCTCTTGGCAAAGCTCGTTTTCTTGTAATTTTCTTTATCTCACTATTAACCGGATCACTTGCCTCAATTTATTTAAATAGCGCCCCACATGTTTCAGTCGGAGCTTCCGGTGCGATCTTCGGTTTATTCGGCGCCTTCATCGCGCTAGGTAAGCGCCTCAATCAAGGTGCGCGCGATATCTATGTAATCGTCGGACTTAACTTCGCACTGGGCTTCATCTTGGGCGGGATTGACTGGCGCGCCCATCTGGGTGGCCTCATCGGCGGTTACCTAACGACTGCGGTTTTGCTGCGAATTACACGCCTGTAATTCCTCCACACCTGTGGATGCAACCTGTGGATAACTTTAAATAGTTAATTTAAGGGATTTAGAAGCGCAAGGACTGTAAAAGGCTTTTCCCCAGTCCTTAGCGAGAAATCCCTTAAATATTTTTAACGCTACGTAACAGAACTTGAGCCACATCGAGGACTTCTACATCGCTCTCTCTCGCAACCATACCGTCACCAACCATCACACGGCAGAACGGACAAGCCACTGCAACTTCTTCGGCTCCAGTTGAAATAGCTTCATCAACGCGATTTAAATTAATGCGCGTACCAATCTTTTCTTCCATCCACATACGCCCACCACCACCACCGCAGCAGAATGAGCGTTCCTGATTGCGTGGCATTTCAGTTACATCGCAACCAGATGCTTCAAGAAGTTCGCGCGGTGGTGCATAGATCTGATTGTGCCGGCCCAAGTAACAAGGATCGTGATAGGTCAACTTCTTCTCACTCTTATCTGGACTTGGCTTTAGGCGTTTCTCTTTAATTAAAGTATTTAACAATTGAGTGTGGTGCAACATCTCAAGTTCGAAACCACTCTGCGCATAATCGCGACTGATAGTTGTAAAGCAATGTGGACAGGTGACAACAACTTTCTTCTTACCCTTTGGACGACCTGCAAATACTTCATTAAAAGTTTCAATATTTTCGCGCGACAAGATTTGATATAAGAATTCATTTCCAGATCGGCGCGCTGGATCTCCAGTACAAGTCTCACGCTTACCAAGGACTGCAAAGTTAACACCTGCCATATATAGAAGTTCTGCCACAGCCTTTGTAGTTTTCTTGGCGCGTTCTTCATAAGCACCGGCGCAACCAACCCAGAATAAATATTCAACTTCATCTGGCAATACACCTTCAACTACGCGAACCGGGAAATCACATTCGGCAATCCAGCCTTCACGATCTTGTTTATTAGCACCCCAAGGGTTGCCAGCCTTTTCTAAGTTACGGAAAGTGCCACCGAGTTCAGACGGAAATTCTGATTCAACTAATACTTGGAAACGACGCATATTTACAATGTGATCAACATGTTCAATGTCGACCGGACATTCATTTACGCAGGCACCACACATGGTGCAAGACCAAAGAACATCAAGTGAAATAGGGCCATTTTCGCCAACTATCACTTCAGTTTCAACAACCTTAGCCATGGCGTGATCGCGCATCGCCATAATCAAAAGCTTTGGCGAAAGTGGTTTATCTGTGTGCCAAGCAGGACATTGCGATTGGCAACGACCACACTCGGTACATGAGGTCATATCGAGCAGACCTTTCCAAGAAATATCTTGGCGGTTTCCGAGTCCAAAGACATCATCTTCGGCAGGATCTTCAAAGTTAATTGGCTTGCCTTTAGAAAGCATTTCGGGAAGTGCACCGAGTGAATTACTGCCATCACTATTGCGCTTGTAGTAAATATTGAAGAAAGCCAAGAATCGATGCCAAGCAATACCCATTGTGAAATTACTTGCGATAACAATAAACCAAGCCATTGAGACAACGATCTTAGCAGTGGCAACATAGACAATTGCGTTCTCAATTGCTGTGGTGCTCAAACCTTTAAAGGCAAGAATAGCTGGCCAAGATATTGCGTAATGCCAATTCCAGCTAGTTTCACCAGTAAGTGCGCCTTCAAGTCCACGCAGTGCGATAACACAGAAGACGATTGCAACAATGGTTGCTTCTACGTAATACGCCTTCCACATTCCTGAACCTGCAAAACGATTTAACATGCGGAATCTTGTAACTTGGCGAATACCAATTAGCGTGACAATTCCAACTCCAGTTGCCATCGCAATAAATTCTGCAAAGAGTTCATAGACAACCCAATGGCCAATAAAAGGTAATGAGTACTCAGGATTTAAAACTTGGCCGTATGCGGTAACTAATGTGCCAAAGAGCGCGCCGAAACCAATCATTACAAACCAGTGTGCAATCCCGGTTGCAGTGAAGTTGAGCATCTTGGTGTGGCCCAAAATTTCTTTCAACATATTCTTAAAGCGCGCACCAGGATTATCGCTACGAGTTGGATCGGGTTGACCTTTGCGGTAGATAGCAACCAATTGGGGCACACGAATTGCCAGCAGGCCCAACGCCACAACAGTTATGAGGTAGGAAAGAGTAGCCAGGGCGATATGCATAACGCGAGGTTACCGATGCCAGCGCTCTTTTGATGGACGGAGAACCCTTTGGAATTCGCCGGGAAAGGCGACTGTAAAAAGCTTTTCCCCAGTCGCCGGCTGGTGAATTCCAAAGCGGGGAATATCTGGGCAAGGCAGGGAGTTATACGGGATGGCCCAAACTTGAGTCGTTCCGACTCACTCTTTCGAGTAAGATCGACTCAGGTTAGACCAGCCTCAACCCCAGATCGGGCTTGAGATGAGCTAAAAGTTCAATTATTTAAAAGGAGCAATAGAAATGGCTAGAGCAGTCGGAATCGACCTCGGAACTACAAATAGCTGCGTATCGGTACTCGAAGGTGGAGAGCCAACGGTTATCGCCAACGCAGAAGGCGCTCGCACAACCCCATCGATCGTTGCCTTCGCTAAAAATGGCGAAGTTCTCGTTGGTGAAGTCGCCAAGCGCCAATCAGTAACTAACGTTGACCGCACAATCCGTTCCGTTAAGCGCCACATGGGTACTAACTGGACCATCGATATCGATGGCAAGAAGTACACACCACAAGAAATTTCAGCACGTATTCTGCAAAAGCTAAAGCGCGATGCGGAAGCCTATCTCGGTGAAACTGTTACAGATGCAGTTATCACTGTTCCTGCATATTTCTCTGATGCAGAACGTCAAGCAACTAAAGAAGCTGGTGAAATTGCTGGACTCAATGTTCTTCGCATCATCAACGAACCAACTGCAGCCGCGCTCGCATACGGTCTTGATAAAGCAGATCAAGAACAAACAATTTTGGTATTTGACTTAGGTGGCGGAACATTTGACGTTTCATTACTTGAAATCGGTGATGGTGTTGTTGAAGTTAAAGCAACTGCCGGAGATAACCACCTTGGTGGAGATGACTGGGATCAAGTTCTTGTCGATCACCTAGTTCAAACCTTCGGTTCTAAGAACGGAATTGATCTAACTAAAGACAAGATGGCGATGCAACGTATTCGTGAAGCCGCTGAAAAAGCGAAGATCGAACTCTCATCATCACAGCAAGCATCAATTAACTTGCCATACATCACTGTTGATGCCGAAAAGAATCCATTGTTCCTTGATGAAACTTTGACACGCGCACAATTCCAAACACTTACTGCTCCACTTCTTGATCGTTGCAAGAAGCCTTTCCAGCAAGTTCTTAAAGATTCTGGAATTGCAATCGGTAACATTAAGAGCGTTGTTCTTGTTGGTGGATCAACTCGTATGCCAGCAGTCGTTGATTTAGTTCGCGACTTAACCGGCGGAAAAGAGCCAAATAAGGGCGTAAACCCTGATGAAGTTGTCGCTGTTGGCGCATCGCTGCAAGCAGGTGTTCTAAAGGGTGAAGTTAAAGACATTTTGCTTCTCGATGTAACACCACTGACACTTGGTATCGAAACCAAGGGTGGAGTTATGACCAAGATGATCGAGCGCAACACAACTATCCCAACCAAGCGCAGTGAAATCTTTACAACAGCTGATGACAATCAACCTGCCGTGCAGATCCAGGTCTACCAGGGCGAGCGTGAAATGGCCGCTTACAACAAGAAGCTAGGCATGTTCGAACTAACTGGCCTTGCACCAGCCCCACGCGGAGTTCCACAAGTTGAAGTTACCTTCGACATTGATGCAAACGGAATCGTTCACGTTGGTGCAAAAGATCTTGCAACCGGCAAGGAACAATCAGTCACAATTAGCGGTGGATCTTCACTTTCCAAGGAGGAAATCGATCGCATGATGGCAGATGCTGAATCACACGCAGCAGAAGATAAGCAGCGTAAAGAGGAAGCAGAAATCCGCAACAACGGAGATTCACTTGTCTACCAGACTGAAAAGTTCTTAGCCGATAACGCTGAAAAACTTTCTGAAGGTGAAGCTCTTGAAAAGAAGACCGAAGTTGAGGTAGCACTTGCTGAACTCAAGACTGATCTCGGCGGAGCAAACTTTGAATCAATCAAAGCTAATACCGAAAAGGTAGCAACTCTTAGCCAAGCACTTGGCGCTGCGATGTATGCAGCAGCAGGGGCAGCAGCGGGAGAAGGCGCACCATCTGAAGATGGCGTCGAAGATGCCGAAGTGGTCGACGAAGGCACAAACTAGTGAGTGATCACTCCACTGTAGAAGCTGACGACGCCTCGCAACAAACGCAAGAAGATGTAGTCGTTGAGACTGCCCCGGTTCAGGAAACTGATCCGGTGGCGGCGCTCACCGCTGATTTACAACGCCTTCAAGCCGAATACGCTAATTACCGCAAACGCGTAGAACGCGACCGCGCACTGGCGCACGAACTTGCAATTGGTGCAGTACTAACTGAGTTTCTTGCAACTTTGGATGACATCGATCGCGCAACCGAGCATGGCGAAGTAACTGGTGGATTTAAATCTGTCGCAGATAAAATCACCGCAATTACAACTCGTTTAGGTTTGGAAAAATACGGCACAGCCGGTGATGAATTTGATCCACAAATTCACGAAGCGCTAATGCACGATTCAGGTGCCGATGTATCTGTGCCAACTGCGACAAAGATCTTGCAGCCAGGTTATAAATATAAAGAACGCGTTTTGCGTCCGGCTCGTGTTGCTGTAACTGATCCTGCCGAAACGCCTGCGGAATAACTACTTTCCATGGCCGCTAAAGACCTTTACGAAAAGGATTTCTACAAAATCTTAGGCATTGGCAAATCTGCCAGTGGCGATGAGATTAAGAAGAAATACCGTTCTTTAGCGCGTGAATTGCACCCAGATAAAACTAAAGGTGATGCCGCAATGGAAGAGAAGTTCAAGGCAGTCTCTGAGGCATATGACATTTTATCTGATGGAAAAAAGCGGGCTGAATACGATCAAGCGCGCGATATGTTCGAGCGCGGTGGCATGCGTGCACCACAAGGCGGAGAGAACTTTCAAGGCGGAGATTTCAATGACATCTTCGGTGGCGGCAACCCACAAGATATCTTCGCTAATTTATTTGGTGGTGGCGGTCGTCGCGGTCCACGTAAGGGACAAGATCTACAAACTGAAGCAACAATTACCTTTAAAGAAGCAGCTTTTGGCACAACTTTAGAGCTGCGTTTATCTGCAGACGGTGGACCATCACAAAATATTTCAGCGCGCGTTCCAGCCGGTGTAAACGATGGCGCCAAGATTCGCGTCAAAGGTAAAGGATCTTTTGGTGATGCTGGCCCGGGTGATTTATTTATTATGTTGCACGTTAAGCCGCACCCAATTTTTGCGCGCAAAGGTGAGAACATCACTTTGACTGTGCCAGTTACATTTACTGAAGCTGCCCTTGGCGCCGATATAAAAGTTCCAACCCTTACAGGCGATGAAGTCACCCTTCGCTTATCTCCTGGCACATCAAATGGTCGCACCTTGCGCGTTAAGGGGCGCGGTATTACGAAAGGTGCAATAACTGGAGATTTACTTGTAACTGTTGAAGTTCAAGTGCCAAATAATTTAGATGAAGCAGCAACCGATGCGTTAAAGAAATACGCCGAAGCCACTGCAGAGTCAGATGTACGTAGCGAGCTAAAAAGTAAGGCAGAGCTATGAGTAACGAACCACAAGATAACCAAACACCAGATGACGAGGCTGGACTTTATGTAATTTCAGTTGCGGCAGAACTTTCTGGACTACATCCACAAACGCTGCGCCAATACGATCGCTTAGGTTTAGTTTCGCCAAACCGTACCGTCGGTCGCAACCGTCGCTATTCACTACGTGATATCGCATCTTTGCGTATGGTTGGACGTTTAGTTGGTGAAGGAATTAACCATGCTGGTATTAAAAGAATTATCGAACTCGAATCTGCCATGGCAAATATGGCGATCGAAGTTGCGCAACTGCGAATTGAAGTAGATGCTCTTATTCAAGAGAACCCACCAAAATCATTAGTTACTCGCCGCAAGAGTGAAGTAATTGTTTACAAAGGAGATTAAGCGGACTTAAAGGCTTTTACTCGCCCATTCCAAGGGCCTAATACTCTCTCAGCAGGGCTTAGTAATACGTTTTCAATTACCGACGAATAGACATCTCGGAAATCTGTTGTTACCGCCAAATCTCCATCGACTAATTTGGTAAGCGAAGGTTGATCTCCATACATTCCACCTTGGACGCGATCGCCGATCAAGAACATTGGTCCTGCAGTTCCATGATCTGTGCCATCAGAACCATTGGCTTTTACGCGGCGGCCGAATTCGCTATAGACCATCACCGTAATATCTTTAGAACGACCAGATGCCTTCATCTGACTCAAGAATTTTGTAATACTTGTGGAAACCGTTCCCAAAAGCGCGGCTTGCGCATTGGCTTCATTTGCATGGGTATCAAAGCCGCCGAGCGAGACCGACCAAACCTTGGTTGGGGCACCGGCTGCAATTAACTTGGCAACCACATTTAGCTGCTGGGTTAAATTGGAATCTCCACCGGCGTTACCTCCTGCAACCGTTGGAAGATCATCTGCAACTGGCGCTGCTTGAGATAAAACAGGTGTAACAGATGAAGATAAATTAAATAAATTACGCATCGATGTAGCAGCTGCTGCAGTCAATTTACTATCTTGTTGGGAAGCCGCAGATAAGCGCAGACAAGCTTTACCAATTGCGCCATTAGGAATTGCTAAACCACCTATTGGTAGCGCTGAGCCACTTTGTGTACTGCCTGCAAGTAGTGGCGGCAAGACCGAACCTAAGCTAATTGCCAGCATTGGATCTATCGCTTGGTTATCTAGCCAACGCCCCAACCACCCTGTATTTAAATGAGTTTGAGGCGAGCCAGTCTGCCAGATTGCCATAGATGAGAAATGTGAATGATCTGGTTTTGGATAGCCAACACCGCGCACTATCGCAACTTTTTGTTGATCCCATAAAGATTTAATTCCAGTCATTGATGCATTAAGTGCCATGTCATCGGTTAACGGCAACAACGTTTCTGGTTTGTAATTTAGAGTTGGACGAGCTGCGTAATAAGCAGAATCCTTATAAGGAATAACGGTATTTAATCCATCATTGCCACCGTATAAAGTCACAACAACTAATATCGGGGTGCCGGCCGGCAAAGGACGAGTTATCGCAGCTTCGGCAATATCGTTAATTGAGAGAACACTTGCTGCACCAGCGGCTGTTGCAGCACCAGAGAATTTCAGAAATTGGCGTCTGGTGTACTTGGACATTCCCAGTTGTTCAGCTGACATTGTTGGTATCTCATTCATGGGCTCACCACATATTCCGGGCTACAAATTGCCAAGATAAGTAAACGGGGAATCACATCTCGGACTTCACGAAGTGCAAATGATGTTCGCGGTGACCATTCTGGCACTGCAAGCAGGTCTGCTAAGTAAGCAGCGCGGGCAGCCGGGACTTGTTCTGTAAGTGCCGATAAGTCAGCTTGGCCGACCAACCAAGTTGCAAAAGTGATTCTAAATTGAGCACTTGCTGAACTAAGCCAAGCTTCGTCAGTTGGCCAGCCACCAACATTTGGCGGAGAGAAAGGAATCTGCGATAACTTATCGAGATAGCCATGCAACTTGGTAAACGAATCTAATTTGGAAGGTGTCAATCCAAGTGCGCGACATACGCTAATAAACCACTCAACTGGTGATTTAACCATTTCATATTGGGGATTTGATAGATCTGAACCGTTTACTAAAGTGGATAAAAGCGGCGCAATTTCGCGCCCTGCGAAAGAAGCGATCATTGGATGGCCAGCCGGCAGTGGAGTTTGTGATGAGACAAATCTAAACCAGATACGTTCTGCAATAAATTGTGCGCAATTTGGCTGGCTTACTAAATGCGTTACCGCATCTTCTGGAGGCATCACCGCACTCTTGCCAAGAATGGTTACAGATTTTGTATCACGTCGTTTCTCGTTGTAAACTACAACACCAGCACTTCGCGACACCTGATATCCGGTAAAGGCTCGTGCTAACTCTTTAACATCAGTTTCGGTATATCGATTAACACCTAGTAAAAATAACTCCATCATCTCGCGTGAGAAGTTTTCATTTGGTGCTTTGACTGTGTTATCTCCGCCATCTAGCCAAATTTGTAGGGCACCATCCATAAACATTGCTTTTGCAAAGTCATTGAAGTTTCCAAGGGCGTACTTTCTAAATGTTTGATTTTGCTGCAACATCGGCATTGCATAATTAACTTTTCCAATTGAAGTCGCCCAATGTCCATGCCAGAACCAGACCATCTTCTCTTGCAACGGTTTATTTGTTGCAACCATTTGATCTAGCCACCAAAGTTCGATCGCTTCGCTTTGTACGCGCAGACCACGTGCGAAAGCAATAACTTCAGGAGTATTTGGTTCAGGGCGTTTACCTAAATCGGTAACTACAGGTGGAGCAACAGCCCCAGAATCAATCTGTGGTGGATTCAATAGATTCTGCTTAGTTGCAGCAACTCCAGCTTTTAACGCTTGCGCATATTCGCCTGGGCGTGGACCAAGGCCAAAGCGGCTATATAGCCGGGCGGTCTCAAGTCGCTTTAAATCCATTACGCGAATCTAGGTGTACTAGGCAAACAATGTAAGGTTGCCACATGAATTCACATCAACTTCTCCGAGAAGAGATCGTAAACAAGGCTGTTGTACACGGCAAAGTCATTCTCTCCTCAGGCAAAGAAGCTGATTATTACGTAGATCTGCGCCGCGTGACCTTGGATCACATCGCAGCGCCCCTTGTTGGTGAAGTAATGCTCGAGCTAACTAAAGATTTAGATTACGAAGCAGTCGGCGGCTTAACTCTGGGTGCAGACCCAGTTGCGACCGCAATGATGCATGTGGCAGCGCGTAACGGCAAGGCAATTGATTCTTTTGTAGTTCGTAAAGCCGAGAAAGCTCATGGCCTGCAGCGCCGTATCGAAGGACCAGATGTTGTTGGAAAGCGCGTCTTAGCCGTTGAAGATACTTCTACAACTGGTGGTTCAGTTTTGACCGCGGTTGAAGCACTTAAAGAGGCTGGCGCGATTGTGGTTGGCGTTGCCGTAATTGTGGAACGCGGGGCGCAGCAAGCAATTATTGATGCCGGATACGAATACCGCGCAGCGTTTCAGCTCGCGGATTTAGGTTTATAAAACTTAACTTAAGTGGCGCTTGGTGCGCCATTCGCGCAATATTTCAATTGCAACAGGCGTAACGCTGACCAAGATAATTACAGCAACAACTGGCAGCAAGTATTTATCAACGCTGCCTTTCAGTTTTTCACCTAAGAAATAACCAGCCGTGATGACTCCGTCGGTCCACAAGATTGCTCCAACACAGTTCCAGAAGAAGAATTTCTTGGCAGGTACGCCAACGATGCCGCACATTGGATTAATCAGTGTGCGAACAAAGGGAATGAAACGAGCCAATACCAAGGCTTTACCTGTGCCATATTTATTAAGCCACTTTTGGGTCGCTTTAACCTTCTTCTGGTTAAAGATTCGACCATCTGGGCGGTCAAAGAGCTTTACGCCAAATTTGGCACCGATTAGATAACCGGTCTGCGAACCAATGATCGCCACCAACGGTGCGCCGATCAATAAAGCTGCGATATCGATCTGAACGCCATCAAAGACTTTTGCCGCAGCCCCAGATGCGCCGACTCCTGCTAGAAAGAGCAGCGAGTCACCCGGGAAGAAGAGCCCGATCAAAAGGCCAGTCTCCATAAAAATGATCGCCAGAATTCCGACCAACCCAAGGGTTGAGATCACAGAATGGGCATCAAAGAGGTTCACTGAAGTATTCATTGTCCACAAGGTTAGCCGACCTCGAGTGATCGCCTGAGCGTAAAAGTTTTATATATAAGAGGTATATCTCGTTAATTTTGGTGTTTGGCGGCCAACTATGCGTAAACTCTCGCCATCTTCGCGTCCGCATCGAAAGGACGCCCTGAATCTCCAACGGAGGAGAACCAATGCGAGCATCTGCCGCCCTGTCCAATGTGCAAGTAACCGGCACAAACCTAAATATCACCTACGTGGTCCTAGCGATTTCATTACTCGCTCTGGCGATCGCCTGGGTATTACGCGCCCAAGTCTTGGCAGCTAGCGATGGCACCGACAAGATGCGCGAGATCGCAGAAGCCGTGCAAGAAGGAGCCGCGGCATACCTTGCCCGCCAGTTCCGCACACTTTCATATTTCGTAGGAATTGTTTTCTTCCTACTGTTCGCATTGCCTGCGGATACAACAGCAATTCGCGTTGGGCGCTCGCTCTTCTTCCTTATGGGCGCAGGTTTTTCTGCACTGGTTGGTTACAACGGAATGTGGCTCGCAGTTCGTGCAAATGTGCGCGTTGCTGAAGCTGCTCGCCAAAAGAGTGCGCAGAAGGCAGTTCAAATCGCGTTCCGTACAGGTGGCGTCGTTGGTATGACAACAGTTGGTCTTGGTCTAATCGGTGCAGCCGGCGCAGTTGTTATCTTCCGCGAAAATGCACCAACTGTTCTTGAAGGTTTTGGTTTCGGCGCTGCGATGCTTGCAATGTTTATGCGCGTCGGTGGCGGAATCTTTACCAAGGCTGCAGATGTCGGAGCAGACCTTGTCGGTAAAGTTGAAAAAGGTATTCCAGAAGATGACCCACGCAACCCAGCAACAATTGCAGATAACGTCGGTGATAACGTCGGTGACTGTGCTGGTATGGCCGCTGACTTATTCGAGTCATACGCAGTAACTCTTGTTGCAGCTTTGATTCTCGGAAAGGCTGCTTTCGGTAACGAAGGTTTGATCTATCCACTAATCGTTCCTGCAATCGGAATCTTGACTGCCGTTATCGGAATCTTCCTAACCAAGATGCGTTCTACAGATAAGTCAGCGATGACCGCAATTAACCGTTCATTCTTCTTATCTGCAGTGATCTCTGCAGGTCTTGTTGGTCTTGCAACATTTACCTACCTACCTGCAAAGTTTGATCAACTAACAAACTTCTCACCGAAGGTCCTTGCAGATGCGGGAAACATAAACCCACGCGTTTTGGCTTTTGGCGCAGTATTAATCGGTATCGCACTAGCTGCTGCAATCCAGGTATTAACTGGCTTCTTTACTGAAGTTGGAAAGCGTCCAGTAAACGATGTCGCAGCCTCATCACAGACAGGTGCTGCAACAGTGCTTTTGGCTGGTATCTCAGTTGGTTTCGAATCAGCTGTTTACTCAGGTCTGCTTATCGCAGCATCAGTATTCGGCGCTTTCTTACTCGGCGGCGGATCGATTACTTTGTCACTCTTCGCAATCGCAATCGCAGGTACTGGTTTGCTAACAACTGTTGGCGTAATCGTTGCGATGGATACCTTCGGACCAATTTCAGATAACGCTCAAGGCATTGCAGAAATGTCTGGCGATGTTAAGGGCGAAGGGGCAGCAATTCTTACATCCCTTGATGCAGTTGGTAACACAACTAAGGCGATCACTAAGGGAATTGCAATTGCTACTGCAGTACTTGCTGCAACTGCTCTGTTCGGTGCATTTACCGATGCAATCAAGGAAGCAGTTATCAAGGCTGTTGGCGAAGGCAAAGATGTTGCCCTTCAATACCAAGGCGTTCTCGATGTTGCAGATCCACGTAACTTAGTTGGTCTAATCATCGGCGCAGCAGTTGTATTCCTCTTCTCAGGTCTTGCAATCAACGCGGTATCGCGTGCAGCAGGCGCGGTTGTTATGGAAGTTCGTAATCAATTCAAACTGCACCCAGGAATTATGAAGGGCACTGAAAAGCCTGAATACGGTCGCGTTGTTGATATCTGTACTCGCGATTCGCTACGCGAACTTGCAACACCAGGTTTGCTCGCAGTTATGGCACCAATCGCAGTTGGCTTCGGTCTTGGCGTTGGCGCACTAGGTGCATACCTTGCTGGCGCAATCGGCACCGGAACACTTATGGCTGTCTTCCTATCTAACTCAGGCGGTGCTTGGGATAACGCAAAGAAGATGGTTGAAGATGGGAATTACGGCGGCAAGGGCTCAGATGCTCACGCTGCAACCATCGTTGGTGACACGGTCGGAGATCCATTTAAGGACACCGCCGGCCCTGCCATTAACCCACTTATCAAGGTTATGAACTTGGTAGCTCTCTTGATTACACCTGCGATTGTAAGTTTCGCACTTCCAACCCAGCAGTCCACATCAATGCTCATCGCACTCGTTGCAGTTCTGCTTATCATCGGTTCGTTAATTCGCAGCCGTCGCCAAGCAACTTCTATTGAGTACTAAGAAATAACTTCCCCTTCTTAGGAATTGATGCCAAAAGAGCTTAAGAAACTGGTGATCGTTGAATCACCAGCAAAAGCGCGCAAGATTGGCGACTACCTCGGCGATGGTTACATCGTCGAGGCTAGCGTCGGTCATATCCGCGATTTGCCACAGCGCGCCGCCGATATTCCTAAAGATGTAAAGAAGCTTGCCTGGTCAAAAGAAGGCGTCGATATCGAAAATGATTTCGCACCTTTATATGTCATCAACCCGGATAAGAAAGCAAAAGTTGCTGAACTTAAAGAATTGATGAAGCAAGCAGATGAGTTATTACTGGCAACAGATGAAGACCGTGAAGGCGAAGCAATCGCTTGGCACTTAGTTGAAGTCCTTGAACCAAAGATCCCAATCAAGCGCATGGTCTTTAATGAAATTACCAAGGAAGCAATCCAAGCAGCTGTTGTGAATACCCGGGATCTTGATTACAACTTAATCGATGCCCAAGAAACTCGCCGCGTCCTTGACCGACTATTTGGCTACCGTTTATCTCCTGTTCTGTGGAAGAAAGTCATGCCACGCATTTCTGCAGGTCGCGTGCAATCAGTTGCCACAAAGTTAATCGTTGAAAAAGAACGCGAACGCATGGCCTTTATCTCATCCTCTTGGTGGGATTTAAATGCCACATGCGAACTCGGCTTCACCGCCCGCCTGCTTTCGGTAGAAGGCAAGAAAGTAGCGTCAACAAGTGACTTTGGAGCCGATGGCGCAGTCAAAGAAAAATCGCTAGAAAATATCTTGTTACTTGATGAAAAGTCAGCGCACGCTTTAGTTGATTCACTTAAATCAACTGCGCTAACCGTTAAGTCCATGGAGGAATCTCCACGCACCGAACGTCCTAAGCCACCGTTTACAACATCGACTATGCAACAAGATGCCGGCTCTCGCTTAGGTTGGGGCGCACAAATTACTATGCGCGTGGCTCAACGTTTATATGAAAACGGTTACATCACTTACATGCGTACCGATTCAATCAATCTTTCGGCACAAGCCATCAACGCAGCACGTGCTGCCGCTAAATCACTTTACGGCGCCGACCACGTCGCAGATGCACCACGTGTTTACCAAGGTAAATCTAAGAACGCCCAAGAAGCTCACGAAGCGATTCGTCCTGCAGGTGACACATTTAAGACACCCGGCGAATTAGCACCAGAACTATCCCGTGATGAATTCGCACTTTACGATTTAATCTGGAAGCGCACCGTTGCATCGCAAATGGCAGATGCCAAGAAGATGCAGATGCGCGTTGACTTTGATGCCACCACAACAGATAAGAAAGCAACAATCTTCCGCGCCAACGGCAGCGTCATTACCTTTGCTGGTTTCTTAGCCGCATACGATGACATCGTTGATGAAAACGCCAAAGTCGATGAAGAAGCAACCGATAAGCGCCTTCCTGCAATGTCAGTTGGCCAATCAATCAAGGTCAGTGAATACAACTGCGAGGGCCACGACACCAAACCACCTGCGCGTTATACCGAACCAACACTTGTTAAGAAACTTGAAGAACTCGGTATCGGCCGTCCTTCAACATTTGCTTCCATTATTCAAACAATTCAAGACCGTGGTTATGTTTATAAACGCGGGCGCGCACTGGTGCCAACTTTCTTAGCCTTCTCAGTAACAGGCCTATTAGAGACTCACTTTACGAAGCTAGTTGATTACGATTTCACCGCATCCATGGAAGAAGATCTTGACAAGATCGCAGCAGGGGAGGCTGGCCGCGTTGATTGGCTGCGCGATTTCTATTACGGCGTCGACGGCCAACCAGGACTTAATGAACTATCCCTTGACCTTGGTGGCATCGATGCCCGCGCCACAAACACCATGAATTTATCTGACACCATTGAAATCCGCGTTGGTCGCTATGGCGCTTATCTGCAAGAAAATATTCCAGATCAAGATCGCAAGCTGGCAAATATCCCTGAAGAACTTGCACCTGACGAGCTAACTCTGGCTAAAGCAATTGAATTATTGGCCGCACCATCTGGCGAACGCGATCTTGGCACCGATCCACAAACCGGTTTAGAAGTTATTGCAAAGTCTGGCCGCTTTGGTCCATACATCACCGAAGTATTCCCACCAGAGCCAGTAGAACTAGATGACAAAGGCGAACCAAAGAAGAAGCGCAAGAAGAAAGATGCACCAAAACCAAAGACCGCATCCCTTCTCTCAACAATGACACTGGACACCATCACAATCGATGATGCGCTAAGACTGCTATCGCTTCCCCGCATTCTTGGCACAAACTCTCTAGGTGAAGATATAACTATTCAAAACGGTCGCTATGGTCCATATCTAAAAGCCGGCCTTGATTCCCGCACACTGACCAGTGAAGATCAACTCTTCTCACTTTCACTTGATGAAGCACTTGAAATTTACTCAAAGCCAAAAGAACGCCGTCGCGGTGTTGCCAAACCTCCACTTAAGGAACTTGGTAAAGATCCAGCAACCGAGAAAGAAGTTATCGTTAAAGATGGCCGTTTTGGTATGTATGTCACCGATGGTGAAACAAATGCAACGCTTCGTCGTGGTGACACACTTGAGGCGCTAACAATTGAGCGCGCACTTGAGTTACTTGCTGGACGCCGTGCATGGGAAGCCGAAAACGGCCCTTCTCCTAAGAAATCAAAGAAGAAGGCCGCCAAAGTAAAACCTGGCGATGCCGCGCCAACGCTTACCAAGAACACCGTAAAGAAAGCTGCAACCAAGAAGAAGGCAGCTAAGAAAGCCACCGGCAAAGCTGCGAAGAAAGCCGAATAGAGTTCAACTATGGAGCGCGAGACTTGGCTAATCACAGGCGGTGCGGGCTATATCGGCACACACATTGCCGACTTATTTATCCAAGATGGCAAAGATGTTGTTCTGCTGGATTCACTCTACCAAGGACTTGAACCGCGCGTTAATTACTTACGTAAGAAACACAACCAAGAGATACCGCTGGAAGTTGTTGATATCCGCGATTACACGGCAGTTGAAAACATCTTAAGCAACCACAAATTTACCGGCATCGTTCACACTGCAGCACTCAAAGCAGTTGGCGAATCTGTTGAGAAGCCAGATGAGTACAAGGAAGTTAACTTCACGGCTACAACCGAATTACTGAAGCTTGCCCAAAAGCACGGCGTTAAGAAGTTCTTATTCTCTTCAACTGCCGCTGTCTATGGCAGTCCAGACACTATGGAGCCATGTAAAGAAAATGGTCCGTTGGCTCCGATATCCCCTTACGGTTCAACCAAGTTAGATGCCGAAAGCAAGGTAACCGAATTTATTAATACGTCGGGTTATTCTGGAACATCGTTACGATTCTTTAACGTTGTAGGAACCGCTGCCCAAGAGTTGTTGGATAACTCAGTTGAGAACTTAGTACCAATCGTTTTAGGTAAATTGAACAAAGGCGAAGCGCCAGTTATCTATGGAACCGATTACCCAACCACAGATGGCACATGCGTGCGCGATTACGTGGATGTACGCGATATTGCACAGGCGCACTTGGTTGCTGCAAATGCGAAAAGTGCAATTCCACCAATCATCAACGTCGGCACAGGTCGTGGCGCATCAGTACGAGAGATCATCAAACTTGTTCTGGATGCCACAAATAAGTCAGATACCGAGGTAATAGAAGCCCCACGTCGTGCCGGTGATCCCGCATTCTTATGCGCAGATGTTTCACTTGCTGCAAAAGAGATGGGCTTCAAATCTAAATACAGCCTGGAAGAAAGTATCCGTAGCCTCTTTTAATTAACGCTTTAAGCCAGGCGAGAGAACCTTTATCCCCATTTTTTCTGCATTTGCGATCATCTGGTTATCGTAGGTAATGATTCCCTGAACTGCTTCCGAGATGCGCAGCACTGAGGCAACATGAATTGCATCTAAGGTTCGCAAAGTTACATCGGGAGAAAAAGCCTCTGCCAAGTTAAGGGTTTGTGAATCCAATTCGGTGTATTGCAATTGCGCCAAGACATCATTGGCGACCTTGGATTTCGTTGAATTTATTCGATTAACTGCCCGTTTTACTTCTACACGAGTTAGCGTCGAAGTAACCATTTTATTGCTCATAACTTTATCTAGCGCCGGTGTTTCTTTCTCAGTAAAGATTAATTTTAAGATCGCCGAGCTATCGATATACCAACTCAATATCTTTCCTCTGCTCTCATCTCCATTAATATTTCTGTCGACGTTTTAGAACCTTTAATTTTGACGCGGCCTGGATGTGGACGCCATTCTGGATTCTCCGCTGGTTTTATCAGACCACTCTCTAGATACTCGTCGTAGAGAGATCGCTTAATTGGAGCAAGGCGTGCAACCGGAACACCGTGTTCGGTAATTTCAATGATGGAACCTGCTTTAACCGCATCTAAAACTTTTGAAGCGTTCTGTCGCAGATCACGAACCCCGACCGATTGCAGCGCAACAGGCTTAGCCGTTACCTTTTTCTTGGCAGCAACCTTCTTTGGTTTGCGCGCAGCCGTTGTCATTTCGCTAGGGTAGCACAAAAAATATATGTGCTACATATCAATTAAAGTTACTTCCCACCACCTTTATGTTATGCAGATTGTGAATTACTACTCGGCGCTTTCAACTTCTTAAAAGTTACTTTCAGTAGATCTGCCAATATGCGATGGCCTTTATCGCTCAAATGTACGCAATCTAAGAGGTAATTCTCTTGAACCATGAAATCATCGGGAAGTGTGACAAGTGCAAAAGTTGCTGACTCATACTTCTCCAAAGCAGCCAGGATCTCTTTGTAATACTTGGCATAACTACGTCTTTCTAGATAAATCCTGCGGTTCTGCAGCGCCTGATGTTGCACCCAGATAATGCGCTTGCTCTGCTTGGCCGCCAGATGAACCACGGTATCTATCTGGTCTGCTATTTCGCGCCGGCTTACCCTTGATTTATCTAAACCTAGGAAGAAGAGCAGATATTTCACGGTATTTCTAAAGCGCGCCCGCGATCTCTTGCGCAGCTGATTCATTAACCCCGCGCTCTTATGAGCTGCTTGATGAAATGAAACCTCGGATTTGAAATCAATTCCCATCTTGTGGCCAATTCGAACGAGCGATATCGGCCAACCGATAGATGTTCCAAAGTGAAGAATAAGAAGATCCTCATTGGGAAAATCAATTAATTCATTAAGCGCCCGCACAAAAGTTAAACTAGGTCTAGTTTCGATTTTAAAAACGATATCTTGCGGAAGCTCTGCCTTTAATAGATATGGCCAGGAAATCTTTTGAGCATCACTAAAACTCGAGGCGGCTGATCCACCAAGTACGGTTATAGATTGTTCATGCTCCAAGTAATCGCCCCGTACTTTGGTTGAACTAGTTAGATGTCCACCGCGATGTGCGGGAACATTTATGCACCGAAGGCTTTCGGCACGTTCAAAGGTGCTGGACGTCCTGCAACCCTAGACTCTTTATCGGCGGATAAATGAGACCAAGTCGGTGGATATCCATTGAGTCTGCGCCTTTTAGCCTCATCTGGCGCTGGCGATAGACTCAACCCATGCCCGCAAGCCTGCCGACCCCTGCCGCCCCGGCGCAGGATGAAACCCGCAGCGTTCTGGCGATCCCCGCATTTCGCAAGCTCTGGAACTCGATGGTCTTCTCATCATTGGGCGATTGGCTTGGCCTGCTTGCAACCACGGCGCTTGCGCAAGAACTTTCCGGCGGATCTTATGCAACTGCAAACTTTGCAATCGCCGGTGTCTTTATCGCGCGTTTGCTGCCAGCGGTTTTCTTAGGACCTATCGCCGGCGTTATTGCCGATCGCTTAGATCGCCGCAAGTTAATGGTCGCCGCTGACATTTTGCGCACCGCACTTTACATATCTATCCCGATTGTGCACACATATTTCTGGTTATACACCGCGATGATTTTGGTCGAATGTTTAACTTTATTCTGGTCCCCTGCTAAAGAAGCAACGGTTCCAAATTTAGTTGGTAAAGAAAGACTTGAAAGTGCTAATCAAGTTTCGCTATTGGCCGCATACGGAACGGCGCCAATCGCTGCGCTTTTATTCTCATTCCTTACGTTGTTCGCCAATGCCATCGAAGCGCTATTTCCATTCTCGATCGGTGGCTCAATCAATATCGCGTTATATGTAAACGCGGCAAGCTTTGCTTTTGCCGCTTTTACAATCTGGGGACTTAAAGAGATTCCAAAGGGCGCGGCCGCAAAGAAAGCTAAAGATGAAGGCGTCTTAAAATCTCTTCACGATGGCTGGAAAGCAGTTAGCCAGACCACGATTGTGCGCGGCCTTGTAGTCGGAATGATCGGTGCTTTCTTTGCAGCAGGTGCAGTCATTGGACTTGCGCGCACATTCGTAGGCGATCTCGGTGGCGGCGATGCCGCATATGGTGTTTTATTTGGTGCTGTCTTTGCCGGCCTTGCTATCGGTATTGCATTTGGCCCAAAGATATTTGCTCAATTTTCACGGCGCCGTTTATTCGGCGCATCCTTAACTACCGCCGGTATCTTTTTAATTCTTCTTGCCCTTATTCCAAACCTAGTTATGGCGGTCTTTACCGTAATCATCTTGGGCATTTTCAGCGGGGTTACTTGGGTTACCGGCTTCACGATGCTGGGCATGGAAGTTCAAGATGAGGTCCGCGGGCGCACCTTTGCCTTCGTGCAATCACTTATTCGCATTACCTTGGTCGCCGTCCTTGCGATCGCACCAGCGGCGGCTGCAGCCTTTGGCGTTCACACATTTAACTTTAAAAACGGCAGCCTTAACTTCAACGGCGCACAAGCAACTATCTTAATCGCGGGTTTTATCGCAGCGATCATTGGTTCGATTTCATATCACCAGATGAAAGATCGCCCCAATGTTTCACTGTGGTCAGATATTGCAAATGCCCTTAAAGGCGAACTCGGTGGCATCACCGGTGCGCCAAGTAAAGGAACCTTCATTGCATTCGAAGGCGGAGAAGGAACCGGCAAATCAACGCAATCAAAGTTACTTAAGAAGTGGTTAGAGGATCGCGGTGCAAGCGTTGTCTTATCGCGCGAACCAGGCGGTACAGATTTAGGAAAGGACTTGCGCAAGATTTTGCTTGGACATGAAACCGGTGAGATCAGCCCGCGCGCTGAAGCGTTGTTATATGCCGCAGATCGCGCCCACCATGTTTACTCTGTTATCCGCCCAGCACTTGCCAAAGGCGATGTGGTAATTACCGACCGTTACTTTGATTCATCAATTGCCTATCAAGGCGCCGGTCGCGTTCTTGCACCAGGAGAAGTTGCACGAATTTCTAGATGGGCAACCGAATCACTTTTCCCAACGTTAACTATCGTGATCGACCTGCCAGCTGAGATCGGCATCGGACGTTTAAAAAATCGCGATCGTTTAGAAGCAGAACCACTTTCCTTCCACGAGCGTGTGCGCCAAGAGTTTTTGCAGATCGCCCGCGTTGATCCAGAGCGCTACTTAGTCGTCGATGGCACACAATCAATCGATGCAATCCACCACGAGATCATCAACCGCATCGCGTTGCTGCCCGCCATTTCCCATGAAGTAAAAAAACCAAAGACGAATTTAAAGAAATCAATATCGACGCCGCTTAAGAAAACTGCAAAGAAGAAATGACCGCAACAGTCTTTGATCAATTAGTCGGACAACGCCACATCACCGAGATCCTGCAGGGCGCAGTTAAGGCTGCCCAAAGCGGGGAAGAATCACAAGAAATGACCCACGCCTGGATCTTCACTGGCCCACCAGGCTCAGGAAGGTCATCGGCTGCAGTTGCCTTTGCCGCGGCTTTGGTATGCCCTACGGGCGGCTGTGGGACCTGTCAGGCCTGTCGCAGCGCCCAAACCTCGGGTCATCCCGATGTCGAAATCATCCGCACCGAGGGCCTTTCCATCAAGATCGATGAAATCCGCGAGCTTTTAACCCGCACATCTTGGGCCCCATCCATGGGCGGCTGGCGCGTAGTCGTTATGGAAGATGCCGACCGCATGACTGAATCTGCCGCCAACGCACTTCTTAAAGCGATCGAAGAACCCGGCGCTCGCACCGTCTGGTTGCTCTGCGCCCCAACCTTGCACGACATCTTGCCCACCATTCGCTCGCGCTGTCGCCACCTGCAACTGCGCACGCCATCAACACACGATGTCACCGAAGTTCTCGAAAAACGCGATGGCATAACACCTGCCATGGCTGATTTCGCCGCCCGCGTTTCTCAAGGGCACATCGGTCGCGCCCGTTACATTGCAACGAATGAACACGTGCGCAGCAACCGCGCCCAAGTTATGAAGCTTCCACTGCAATTAAATTCCATCGCAGCCGCTTTCCAAGCTGCACAAACCATGGTCGATTTAGCAACCCAAGAAGCCAACACCGCAACCGATGCGCGCGATGAAGCAGAAACCGCGGCGCTCGCTGAGGCATATGGTAAAGGCGCAACTGGTCGCGGCATGGCAACAGGCGGTGCCAAGGCAATTAAAGAGTTAGAGAAAGATCAGAAATCACGGGCCACCCGCGCCGTGCGCGATGGCTTAGATGGCGCACTGCTTGATATCGCAACCTTCTATCGTGATGTGATGTTGGTACAATCTGGTGCCACCGATTCAATTATCAATATCGATATCCTCGATGAAATAATCGCATTTGCGCATAAAACCCCACCACACGCGACGGTAAAGAAGATCAACGCCATCATGGAAGCCAGGGTCAACTTGAGCCACAACGCAGCACCACTTTTGACCATCGAAGCTCTGATGTGCCGGCTGGCCTAGTGTTAAAAAAGAAAAAACTTTTTCCCGCCATCGCAATCTCATTTGCATTGGTCTTATCAGGCTGCGCCTCAAAAGTTGCAATTGAAAAACCACTCTCTGATTTAGCCGCATATGAAAATCAGAACCTGCAATGGGAAACCTGTTATGAAACATTTGAATGCACCGACTTACTTGTCCCAGTCGATTACGCCGATTTAAAAGTTGGCACATTTAAAATCGCAGTCCTGCGTTACAAAGCCCAAGATCAAAGCAAGCGTATTGGCTCATTAATCGTTAACCCCGGCGGCCCCGGTGGTTCTGGCGTTGACTATGCCTATAACGCCGAATATGTATTTGATCCCGATGTTCTCGACAGATACGACATCGTCGGCTTTGATCCCCGCGGAGTCGACCGCAGCGCACCCATCAAATGCCTCGATAACAAGGAAACCGATGCCAGCTACGCATCCGATGCCAAACCCGATACCGAAGCAGAACTAGAAAAAGCTTTGGCGGATTCCAAAGATTTCATCGATAAATGCCAAAGCGCAAACCCATATTTAAGCCATTACTCAACCGCTGAAGCTGCCCGCGATATGGACATCCTGCGCGCAGCTTTGGGCGATAAGAAAATCAATTACTTCGGCAAGTCCTATGGCACATACCTTGGCACTCTTTATGCCCAATTCTTCCCCGACAAAGTCGGCCGCATGGTTTTAGATGGAGCTCTAGATCCAAACATTTCCATACTGGAACAAAATATTTCACAAGCTAAAGGCTTTGATGATGCGCTTGATGCTTTCTTAACAGATTGTGCAAAACAAGATGACTGTCCGTTACCAAAGAATAAACAAGAAGCAACTGCCAAGATAATTTCAATCTTTACATCAGCTGCAACGACCCCGTTACCACGTAAAACAAAAGTGCAAAACGATGACCGCCTTGCAACAGAATCCCTAATAGTCCTGGGCACAGCATCTGCCCTTTATGACGACGTTGATGGCTGGCCCAAATTACGCACAGCGTTTCTGGAAGTACAGCAAGGCCACGGCGATACCTTCTTAGATCTTGCCGATCAATACACCGGCCGTTCATCAGATGGCACCTACGGTTCCAACGAACTAGATTCTGGCGCCATCATTGACTGCCTTGATTGGCCCGACACCCGCAGCATCGAGAAGACAAAGTCAGATGCCCAAAGATTTAGCGATGTTGCCCCAATCTTTGGCCCATACCTTGCCTACACAAATATCGCCTGCAAATATTTAACCCCGCCAACTAAAGACAAACTCACTCGCACCACAAACAAGATAACTTCAATCAAAACCGCACCAATAATCGTCATCGGTACTACCCGCGACCCAGCAACACCTTATGACTGGGCCGTTGGCCTCAATAAAATCTTCACCACATCAAAGCTAATCTCACTAGATGCCGATGGCCACACCGGCCAAGGTCGCGGCAGCGCCTGCGTTGATAACGCAGTCGATATCTACTTGTTGCAAGGCAAAAGCCCAAAGAAAAACCTTTCCTGCCAGCTTTAAATTCGCTCAATATTTGGTAAAGAGCACCCCTTTTTATGGTGCAAAATAACTCCATGCGCTTAGACCATGTCTCATATGTAACTTCCCATGATCAATTAGCCGACACCGTGCAACGCCTGGGTTCACGCCTTGGCACAACATTTGTTGATGGCGGTATCCATCCACGCTTTGGTACACGTAACTTCACTGCACCACTTCTTGATGGAAAGTACATCGAAGTTGTTTGCCCACTTGATCACCCAGCAACAGAACAAACACCTTGGGGCAAAGCCGTTTCAAAGAAAGCACAAGAAGGCGGTGGCTGGCTTACCTGGGTATTTAGCACCGAAGACATTGCACCAATTGAAGAAAAGTTCGGCCGCAAGGCTGTAGATGGTCATCGCACACGTCCAGATGGAACTGACCTAAAGTGGAAGCAAATTGGCGTTAAAGAAATTACTGATTCAAGAGAACTACCATTCTTTATCGAATGGCTAACGGAAGATCATCCTTCAAAAGATGGATCAACTGTTTCCAAGATCGAAAAGATTGTTATTTCGGATAAAGATCAGCTTTCTGATTCCTGGTTTAAATCTGAAATCCTCGGTGCTCTTGAGAACGTTTCAATCGATTGGGTTGACCCTTCAAGCCAAGATGGCGAAACGGGAATTGTTTCCGTTCATTTGAGCACGCCAAACGGTTCGGTAGTGCTGGATTAATTAAAGAGTACAAATTTCGGACCAAAAATAGAGGGAAGATAGAAACCTTCGTTTGACATGACCTGTTTCGCAGCATGACAAGTAAAGTTTTGAGTCCTAAGGTATAGAATTTAGTAACAACATTTGGAGGTCACGAAAAGTGGAAAAAGTTGGGTTTATAGGACTAGGAAAGCTTGGCTTACCATGCGCGGCAGCCCTAAGCGTTGTAGGGAAAAAAAAGATATTTGGTTACGACGTTAACCCCAAAATCTCCGAATATGTAAAGTCTGGAAAAGTACCGTATCAAGAGGCTCGCATAGAAGAGTTTTTACCAAAAGCGGATATTCAAATCCTTGATTCTATCGAAAAGGTACTAATCGAATCGGAGATCATTTTCATAGCCGTTCAAACCCCACATGATCCGATGTATGAAGGAACTGTGCCTGTACCAACATCCAGAAAAGATTTTGATTACGAATATCTTCGAGGCGTAACTTCAGAGTTAGCTAAGGCCCTCGAAAAAAACCCTGATAAGAGAGTGATGATTGTAGTAATTTCAACGGTTTTGCCAGGAACTATGAATTCGATAGTTCTCCCACTACTTTCAAAATTCGAAGACCGCATTGAATTTTGTTACAACCCATTTTTTATTGCTATGGGAACGACAATTCCAGATTATTTAAATCCGGAATTTATACTTATTGGAAGCAAATCACCAGCTTCTGCAGAAAAACTTGCAAGGTTTTACTCTGATTTCTTAACAGCATCGGCTAAACCGATGAAAATTGAATCTGCAGAATTGGCGAAAGTTGCGTACAACACTTTCATTGGATTTAAAATTGTATTTGCAAATACATTGGGAGAAATTGTTGAGAAACGTGGTGGCGACGTAGATGAAATCACAGATGCCTTAGCAGGTGCGACGTCAAGATTAATGTCAAAAAAATATTTTAGCGCTGGAATGGCAGACGGTGGCGGATGTCACCCAAGAGATCAAATTGCTATGTCATGGCTAGCCGAAGATGCCGATTTATCGGCGGATATTTTTGGATGGTTGGCAAACGCTCGGGATAGTCAGACTGAACGTCAGGCCCTTTTGATTAAGAAAGTTTCACAAGACAACTCTCTTCCCGTAATCATTATGGGAAAATCCTATAAAGCGGACATAAATCTCGTCGATGGTAGTCCAGCTCTCTTACTTTCAAGTTACTTAACCAAGCTAAATGTTGAACACAGATTTTACGACCCTCATCAAGCCGACAATATCGATTTCCCGCAAAAGCCACACGTATTCTTTGTGGCTACCAATCACACGGTATTTAAAAATACAAATTTCCCAGACAATTCAATATGCATTGATCCATGGGGCAACGCAATAGAAAAACAAAGTGGTGTTCTCTTTATTTGTCCGGGACGGGATAATTTAGATGGTAAGTGATGCGCGCATCGACGATGTAAGAACTTTTTGGGACTCGCGCCCCTGCAACATTCGTCATTCAAAGGCAGAAATTGGAACATTACGGTATTTCGAAGAAGTAACAGAAAGACGCTATTTTGTTGAACCACACATAGTGTCTTTTTGTAACTTCCCAGAGTGGCACGGGAAGAATGTCTTGGAGATAGGCTGTGGAATTGGCACTGATGCAGAACAATTCGCAAGATTTGGGGCTCATTACACTGGCATAGAACTTTCAAATAATTCACTGCAAATCGCAATTGATAGATTTAAGGTCAGCGGTCTGAAGGGTGAATTCGTTCAACTAGATGCGGAAACCTGCGATAGCTACTCTTTCAATAAGAAATTCGATCTTATTTACTCTTTTGGAGTCATTCACCATACATTGTCGATCGAGCGTGCCCTACAATCAATTTGGAACATTGCATCTTCAGGAACACGTGTAAAAATCATGGTCTACGCAAAAAATTCATACAAGCAAGCGATGATTAATGAAGGCCTAGATCAACCTGAAGCGCAATTTGGATGTCCTATCGCAAATTCTTACTCGGCGGATGAAGCTTTAGATCTGTTCACAAAACAAGGGTTTTCAAATGTGAAAATTACCCAGGATCACATTTTTCAATATAAAATTCCAGAGTATAAAGAGTACAAGTACGTTAAAGAACCTCACTTTGAAGCAATGCCTAATCAGGTTTTCGCAGCATTAAAAAAGAACTTTGGGTGGCATTTACTTATTGATGCAGTAAAAATATAGGAGGAGATTTAGTGATCATGGGAATCTACTTCTAACCACAAAGTCTTGTGTGGAGTTTCAGATTGGTTGATTGAAATAGGTTTATTTGTGTAATAATAAATATTAAAGCTGCGACGATTAAAATTATCTCCATTTCTAGACACTCCATGAATAGAATGGTCATCTGTTCTAAATGCAAGCAAAGTATTTGCCTTAGGAAGCACTTTTGCTTCCACTGTCTTCGAATCTGAATCTAAAAGATGTAGGTGACCGCCGGAGCCCTCATCATAGTCTTGATTCATATAGAACAAAACATTGAGAGATCTATATTTATCAACATTGCTGCTGAAATTAAAATCAGCATGATAGCTTAAGAAAGCTTTCGGCGGCGAAATAACATAACCACCACCGTCGTAAGTTTGATCAGGAAAAATCTCTATTTCAGGGGGAATTGAGAAGATTTCACGCAAGGCATCAATGAAATCTGGGGAACTTAGAAAAGACATCCACTCGTGAAGCGGTGTCGAACTTTCAGTGAAACTACGCCACTCTCTCTTTTTTCCATGAGGACAATCAAACAATTTATCAGGAGTGGACTTCTCAACCCTGGCCAAATCCTGGAAAAGATCATTTAAAGTAGGAGACTCCAAAAAATTCTCTATAACTAAGTGGTCGAAAGGATAGGCGACCAAACTAGACGATTTTAATTTATTCAAAGAATTTTGAAAATTCACTCGGACTCCTCTATGTCGAAACTACCCAAATATTATCAGAGTTGATGGATAAGAGGTATATTCTTTCCATGACTTTAATCTCGGTTTCTCCACGTGCCATGGAGACAGAAGTTGCCTCACATTACTTTAGTTTTTACCAAGCAATTACCGATAGTTGCAGTAGGAATGGTAAGAAGCATATTGTAATCAATTACAAAAAAAAGAATCAAACTTTGTTCGAGTTTGAAAATTTTAGAAACATACTACGTAAATCCTATTCTCAAGATTTTTTTTCAATTCCAAAGCTTCCAACATCATTCATGCAGGACGCTCGCAAAATTGAAAAGGTTTTTCACGAAGAGAATACTTTTAAGCTTCATATTTATGAATGCAATATAAGAGAACTTCTTTTACTTGCTCGAATCGTCAAAAGAAACGAAGAAGTGCGGGCGATCGCAAACTTTCAGCAGGCGGCGGAGTGGGCAACTTTGATGAGCGACCAGAGGATTGTTTCAAGAATTCTGAAACGCCACCTAACTAACTTAATAATGAAATTGAATCATCAAGTTTCTTTCACCGCCGAGAGTCAAGAATTGTCCGTAATTATGAATAAGCACGAAATCAAAAACGTCTCATACCCAAATGCAACAGTATTAAGCAGTACATTCATAAAAAAATCAAAAAATGACGTTGTTTTTTTCCCTTCAAATCTCACCGAATGGTTAATTTGTCTAAACGTCTCTGAAAAGTTGCTTGATTTTAACAATTCACTGAAATTAACGGTGATCTCAAAGAATAGTTACGCAGACCAAGAAAAAAAATACAAAGTGAAATTAATTTCAGGATTTGTCCCAACGGAAGAATACCGGCAAATTCTGATTGACTCAGAAGCGGTTGTGTTACCTTATGTCTCTAAATTTCATAGATGGGGAAGTTCCGGGAAACTATTTGATGCTCTTCTGTTTAACTGTAGAACTCATGTTCCAGCCGACTCCGCTTTAAGCACAATGGAAGTCGCTGACGCTGAAATAGTGGGATTTAATATTGAAAATGCAGAGAGTGAGATATATGAGAACTTGATTAAGTACTCCTTGGAGAAAGAGAGAAACGTAATCAATCAGCACGTCCCAAGGGTTGATGACACCGTCGGTTTCCTTTTCAAGGAATTGGAAAAGATTAAAAGTTCAGAAAAGCCAACAATAATCAGTAGAGTTGCACTAGAGAGGGAATTTTGGATTCTGTCTCTACTCTATTTGATATATTTTAGTCCAAACGATGGTCCATCCGCGGTATTCAAACGAAAGATGACCGCATATTTAAGTTCCCTGCTGAATATACTTAATAAAAGAAGAATTTTTAGACTATTAAAGAAATACAAATGAAAAGTTAGTATTTTGATTGAAAGTTTAGTGACAAAGCCTCTCTATAAATGAATTTACAAAGTGCTTCCTTTTCTCACGCAACAATTCATTTCTGTCTGAAAGAATTTCTTGATTAGGAAAATATTTTTGGGAGAATTGACTTAGCTCGGATAGATGATCGAATAATTGGACATTCGGCATCAGATCTGAATCGTAAAAGTCTGCGAAAGACAGCCAGTTATCGTAGAATGAAGGTGATGTGTAGTTATTCATATCCTCGGCATCGAGGCCTTTAGTTGAAAAGCCATTAACCTGAAAATAAGATAACTCGGACAAAACTCCTGGCACCTTGCGTGCGAGGTCTTTAAGAAGATTCGCGTTCGGAATAAAAACTTTTTTTCCTATAGTTGCCATCTCAAAGAGAAACATGGTGCTAATATTTTGAGGCAGTACCACAATTGCTGAACTACTGAAAATTTCTTCGTATGAAACATATCTACCGTAAGTAGTTTTGAAGCGTCCATTAGTAGTCTTCTGTATATAGTCTTGAAAATTAGAAGATCTGCAAAAAATCAGTCCCGTTGGAGAGTCAAATTCTCCAACCACACTCAAATAGTCACAAACTGAAGGCACTAGAACGCTTTCAACCCCAGCCTTGCGAAAAAGATATTCCTGATCGCCTTTATTGTTGGATCCGACATGCAGCGACTTTGATTCAGTTAGTCTTTGCAGAGACTGATTCAGCGTCTTCCACTTCACCGAGTTGTTTGAATAAGGCGCTTCATACCTGGTGGAGTTTATGAGGAGAATCGGCTTCTCTAATTCTTCGAAAAGTTGAACAAAACTGGGTGTATGAGTCACTACAAAACCGTCAAATTTACCTAAAAATCCACCGTATTCTTTGATGAATTTATCTCTAAGATCAATATCAAGGTTAGCCCAGTTTTTATTGTTAACAAATTTGACAGGGTCAGGCACATCAAGAAATTTTCGCACAATTCCATTGTGACTTGAAATTGACCAAGATATTAGTTCGACATTTGTATGATTCATAATTTCATGTTTGATGTCTCTTATAACTCCAATATGTAAATCTAAGTTAAACAAACGTAATTTCGCACCTGAATTAAAGTAAGTGACTTTTACGACATCGTTTTTAATTGCAATTCTGCGAATACTTCGCTTGAAGAATAGTTCAAGTAGAGAGTAAATCTTTTTAATCACTTTAGTTAAAATGAATGAAGCGAAATTTGGATACAATTTAGACATATAAAGCGACTTTGGAGAAAATAGCGAAACCATTTCGCCCCTCACTCCTTCTGACTAAATTGAAATTAGGATCCTTCAGCAATTCGGTTAACACATTACGATTTTTTCTAACTGAAGTATCATCAAGGATGACTCACCCCTTGACCCTTGAGTAGAGAACTTTGAACTCTGAATATGAAGCAAATTCTCCGCCGTCTAGAATCAACAAATCAATTCTTGAAGGAATTTGGTTCAATACATTCGGGCATTCCTGAATCATCCGAATGTCATTCTTTAGCCATTCACCTTCTTGTGGCGTGAGATCAAAGTTATCTAATTGATCCAAAGTCACAATAGAGCCCCACAAGACCGAATAGTTTGAAAACCTTTTAAGATTTCCCTTAGCCTTCTTATACATTTCAGGACTGGCTTCCAAGCCAATGATGCGTTTTTCCGCGTAATTAACAGATGACTTGGCTCCATCGACAATTCGCCGGGACGAACCTTTTCCGTTCCAACAACCAATCTCGACGATAGATACAACTTCTTCAAATGAACTAATCAACTGAATCCATCTACCCAACTCAGATTTAGGGTGAATTTGACCGAATCTGCGAGGCAAAAATCTAGCCGAATAGGCTTTGAATAAGTTCATAATGATATTCTAAGTCATATAGCCATTTTCGACCTGCGTTGAAAACATAAACCACTCAAAATAGAACCGAGACAAGAAGTGAAATTAGGAATATCTTGGGAAGTCAAGCAGAACTTAGTCGCATCAATCGCTCTTGGTGTTTTTGCATTTGTGTTTAGCCTTCGCGATAAACCCGGGAGTGATATCGAAATTGGGAGAAATCATTTACTAGAAGGAACCGGAAACAACCTGTTAGGCGCTTGGTCCTCATGGTTCTACTCAATTTTTCCGAACAGTTTTGTCTCTTGGCATGTCAGTCTTATTCTGTTTCAAATAGCCCTTTCTACATTAGGAGTATTTCTCACAATCAGTAGTTTAAATGCAGAAGAAAATACTCAAAATAAAATATCATTTTATGTATTTGCTTACTTTATAATTGACTTCGCCAGTCAGCAATCGCGAGATGGCACGATGATGGCTTTGACAATCTTTGCAATCGGTCTATGGCGTTTCGCATCAAAAACTAAGAATCTAAAAGTTGGAAGTACTTTAAAAAAATTTGCTATTGCTATAACGATATTTGCTTTCGCCTTTCGACCGTGGCTTGCCTTTTCATTGATTTCCTTTTTCTTGCTGTTACGAAAAGACAAACGCAATAGAACAAAGAAGATAATCTTGATTATATTAATTTTGATTGCCCCAATTGCAATTGAGAATATTGCCTTTAAGGTTCTAGATTTAGATAATTGGTATCCTCAGCAAACTGTTATGATCCATGACCTTGTAGCGACATATTGTTGGAATACTTCTCTTAGTACAAGAGAAACAGCCTGGGAGGGCTTGGATTCACTCGCAACATCAAACCTTTCAAAACGAGAAGTTTGCCAAGCTTTCAAACCAAACACTTGGCAGGCCGTTGTCGCAGATGGAGTTAGCACTGATTCTGGTTCCCCCCCACTGCGTACCATTGAAGGGAACAACGATCTGGAATATGAAGAGATTAAGAGCCACTGGATAAGGGCGATAGTTTCAGACCCATTCAGCTACATTCAAAATCACCTGATGTTCTCTACGCAGGTTCTAATTGCCGGAGACATGCGGGGGATCTCACTGTTTTCAACAAAAGAGAAAGATGTATATTCCATAGCCAGATCAGTTTGGAAACTACCAAGTGATATGGCAAAAACGCTACATCTCACGTCACCCGTGATTGCGTTAATGTTCTACGTATTCTCAAGAAAGAAAATTCTTAAAAAAACGAAATCTATTCAGGAATTTGATTTATCGGCCGCTATTTTGACGGTTTGGATAGGAATAACGTCCATCGGGTATGTAAGTGATAACGGGCGCTACACTTTAGTTCCTGTTTTAATTTTATATCTGATACTAATTACGAAAATTAGAAGTGTTTCTGATTTCAAGAATAGGGATAATTTTGAATAATAATAGGCAAGCCGGTGTTACTTGCATTATTCCAGCTCGAAACGAATCAGGGCACATAGAGGAGGTTGTATCTCACGCTCTGTCAATACCAGAAATATCAGAGATTGTAATTATTGAAGGTGGATCAACTGATGACACTTGGGCGAGAATCAAAGAAATAAAGCAAAAAACGCCTGAGTTAGTTAGATGCTTCCAACAAACAGGTAAAGGGAAATTCAATGCAGTTTTATTAGGGGCTTCAGAAGCTCAATTCAAGTATTCGATTATCTGGGACGCAGATGGAACAGTTCCAATTGAATGCACAAAGAAAATATTGCATCATTCGTTAACAACAGGTAATGCAACCATGGGTGATCGACTGCGCGGAAACATTGAAAAATCTGCGATGCAACCTGCAAATTTTCTAGGAAACTGGGCATTTGCAATTCTTTGGTCGCCTGTGGTCAATTCGAAACCACGGGATATGCTTTGCGGAACAAAAGTTTTTGAAACCGATGTATTCATTTCTATTCCAAGTGAATTGAGAAATAGTGATCCGTATGGAGATTTTGCATTGGTCGCTACTGCTCGTCTGTTAGGCAAAAAAGTGGACTCGGTAATTGTTGATTACAAGGCGAGAACTTACGGAGAAACAAATATCCACAGATGGTCAGGCGGCGTCAGTTTGTTAAAAACTAGCGCACTAGTTTATAAAATGATTATAAAGAAAAGACTTTATGAATCTAAATTCAAAAAAATACTCTGAGGAACTAGCTAGGCTGAGAAGAAATTCTCAAAGACCTGCTCAGCGGTATTACTACAAATGGCTTTATTCTAAAATTGAGAATGAACTGCCCAAAGAAGGCAAAATTTTGGAAATTGGTTCTGGTTACGGAATGTCAGAAGATTTTATTGAGTCAGAAAATATCTACAGAACTGAATTTATGAGGAACGTACCATTAGGTGTGCATGGAGGGATTGACGCATCAAACTTACTCTTTGACGATCATTCTTTTGCTTCAACATTTGCGGTAGACGCCATTCACCACATTCCTGATAGCTTGATGGCAATTAAGGAGTTATTAAGAGTTACAAAAATAGGCGGAAGAGTAATTTTGGTAGAACCCTACGTCTCTCTATTGTCTTATCCAGTTTACAAAATTTTCCACAATGAAAAAACTTCTATGAAACTAGATATATCAAATCACAAAAGTTGGGTATCTGAAGCGCCAGAAGATGGCAATCAAGGAGTTATGCAGAATCTTCTTAAAGTGATCGCTATTAACAACCAACAAGTTGAATTTCACAAACTGAAAGTTGTCTATTTCAGCCCTTTATCTTTCTTCGCAACAGGCGGTTTATCAAGACCGATTCCAATACCAAAGGCTTTTATCCGCGCGATAATCAGTATTGAAAAATATTTTCCATTAGCAATTCTTCGAGTAATCGCTTCAAGATTCATAGTTATTTTCGAAAAATAGTATTGAGAGTATCTCTAGTTCTGATCAATTTTTTCTTAAAGATGTTGGGAGCGAATGAGGAGTTAAAGTTTCTGTAAAACGATAGTTCTCGCAGAATAATGAAAACTTGTCCCTGCTTAATCAGAACTTCGCTAGCAAACAATCCATCCTCACCTTTAGGTATACTTAAATACTGTATTGAATCTTTTAATTCGGTTCGGACCGTGGCGTGACCGTGCTGTATTTTCAACGACTCCCCACTCTTACCGACAGCTGTCAAGTTGTAAAGTCCAGGAACTTCCCAGTCCTTAATCTCTTTCTCAAATGCTTCACTATTTGGGCCCTGTATAGAATCGTCGGAGACAATTTCATGATCCATAAGTGGAGTATGTGTCGTTTTCAAATTGCTAAAACTATATAGATTAAGTATTAGGTTAGCGTTTGGATGCAAATGCAAAAGTTCATTTATAGCCGTCAACCTATTTTGGTGGTAGAGGTCATCAGCATCAAGGAAGGCGGTGAATTCGAATCGAGCAGTTTTCCAACCGGTATTTCTATTTTGACCAGCAGTCCGCTTAATAGAAGATGTCACGACTTTGACCTCAAAACCAGGCCTTAGGATTAACCTTAAGATGTAAAAAAACAATCTATAAAGCGGATATAAATTTGAGTTTAAGCCACTTCGGACAACAATAACCTCACCGATCAGATTATCTTCATTCCGCAAATCAGATATTAGTTTCGGCAAAAATTTGTCGTGGCGTCCAACGGCGGGGATTACAACCGAAAACCGTTTATCTGACATATAGCGAGGATAGTGAATCTGATGCAAAATAGTGAATAACCTAGATTAATTTTGTGCAAGCGTTAGCATATCCCTGTGAAATGGCATTTTTTAACAATCGGTGTTGGGGCCGCAAATTACGAAAATGCCGCCAGAAGGCTTTCCAAAGAGGCAGCAAAGTCTAAATATTTCAGCAGTGTGATTACCGAAACCAATTCAACTCTAAAGCTCAAACATAGTGATTTTCTCGATAGCCACTCAAAGTTCATTAGTGAAAATCAGACACCGGGTTATGGAAATTTTTTATGGAAACCATATTTAGTAAACCATTGGATGAAGAGTATCCCTGAAGGCGATGGGCTTCTTTATTTGGATTCGGGTTGTGGCTTTAATCTTAAATCGCACGAAGCAAAGAAGAGATTTGAAGGGTATTTGGAAACCACGCTTATTCACGGTTCGCTTGTGACCCAATTAAGAAGTGGACAGTTTGATATTGACGATTTAACAGAGAAATCTTGGACAACAGCCGAATTGGCTGAAGCAATGGAACTTTCTGAGGGAAACAAGAATTCAAATCAAATACAAGCAGGAATTCTATTCTTAATCAACAATTCAAAGAATAGGGAAATAGTAAAAAAATGGTGGGATTTCTGCGTAGTTGAAGATTACAAATACCTTCGAAATTCCATTTTTGAGAACCCACGAGGGGCTTTCCGGCAAAATCGCCATGATCAATCGGTTTTCAGTTGCCTAGCAAAAAAGTTTGAAATGTACGCAATCCCGGATGAAACATATTTTTATCCTGAATGGTATTCAACTGGTAGAAATTATCCAATATGGGCAATGAGAAACCGCAGCGGATTATCTAGGAATTCTTCCTTTAATAAATACATTCCAGCAAGATTACTAAATGCCGCAACCAGTATCCATAATATGCTATTAAGATTTTCGAATGATTAGATATCTGTATAATCCATGGACAAATATCGGTCATGGACATGCACGAAGCGAACTAATCATGGCCAAAAAATTGTTAACGAATGATAACTACACGTGTGAAATACTTTCAGTTTCGCCTGATTTCGGAGACATTGTTATAAATGGCGGGACAAATTACGAATCGCTTTTACCCGCATGGTTAGACCGTGGACCAATTTTTAGATTCTTGAAACAGAAGCGGGAAAATCAACGAACAGAGAGCCTTGTTAACTTTCTAAAATCAGCGACTTGTGAATTGTCAGGCCAAGTAGTTATTACTTCTGCGAGAATTGAAATATTGGATTTAGTCGAAAGAAGAGATCTTGACCATCTTGATTTTAGAATTCGCTTGATTGAGCCACCAAGAGAATCAGATGAAATAAGAAGGTTAAAAGAAATATCGAAATCACCACGGGTTTCTCTAGCAATTGAAACGAGTGACGCCAAAGTTGCACTTCAAAAATTAGGAATATACGAAATTATGACGGTACCACCAATACAGGGATTAATTACAGGAGTTAACAAAACTATTGGTGAAAAAATTGGATTGTTGTGGCCAGTGTCATTCGAAGAGAATGAAGAGCACTTTAAATCGTTTATGAATTCGATTCGGGGGTTTAACGCAATAGTAAGACTTCCCGGTAATTTTGAAGGAAAAGCCACAAGAGATATGTACCCGGGTCACACATATGTAGATAGAGGAATATCTGAAGAGGATTTTAATGGGTTCATTTCAGAAATCCGTGTCGCAATTCTTCCACACCGGGATTACGATTTAAGGGGCTCAGGTTTAGCGGCAATATTGGCCGGATCGGGTGCGACGATTTTTTCTTTTAAAGGTAATTCTTTCTATAATGATATTGCACAGCACGCTTCCATCATCCCCCTAGATGATTTGATAAATAGTAGTAATACTCTCACCACAAGACTAAATCAGGAGTTATTAACTAACTCGAGAACTAGCGATTACAGGTCCTGGACGCAGAACTGTTGGGAAGAGTTTTTGTTTGATGATAAATAAAAGAATAGACATTTTTCACCTTGTGAATTCAGGGGAGCTTATTTCTAGTGAAAAGTACATGAAATTCTCGTCGAATAATGACCGATTTACATACACTCATCGAGATTTCCTTTATCGGAAGGCGGAGTGGAGGGGTATACCTCAAGATCGATTAATTAAGCACCCGTCACAGTTCAGGGGCAAAACGATAATTGTTGGACACTCCGACTGGAAGACAATTGGAATACAAAGTCTCCCATTTAGATTTTTAGGAGCTAAGGCCCTCTGCGGGATTAACGTGCATCCTTGGAAAGAATTTTCTTTCGCATTACCGTTGGGTCTTACCAATGATTGTGACGATAGCCCTATTCATAGAATATTAGGAAACGAAAATCACTTCCTCGCAGCTTATGAGAGTTCAGATGCAGTGCAAAAATTTGACGGATCTATTTACTCAAATTTTACAGTCCGGAATTTCCCTAAAGAAAGACTTCCCCTCCAGAAATTGTTAAATAGATTACCAAACGTCTCACATGCAAACGTGGATATGTCTGACAAAGGCCGAATTTCCTATTTAGCGAATCTGAGAAACTCAAGCCTCGTCCCATGTCCGCGAGGAAATGGAATTGACACACACAGACTCTGGGAAACACTTTATATGGGCGGAACTCCGGTGATCCTTAAGAATCATATGATGGAGACACTGGTATCGGGACTTCCTGTAATAGTTTTGGAAAATTGGAATCTATTGGCTGATCAAAAAAAGATGGAAAAGCTATGGGAAGAAGCACGAGTGAATGAACAGTTTGACAAATTAAAACTTACTTTTTGGTTAGATAAACTGAAAAAATTGGATGGAACCACTTGAGAAATTCATACTACGAATGGAAATTTAATGATTAGAAATCCAAGAATTCTCAAATGGATGATGCTTATTGCACCTTCAACCGTCCTTCATGTGGGTGCTCACCATGGCCAAGATCGAAAAAGCTATAGAGAACTTGGTGTTAAAAAAATTATTTGGGGAGAAGCTTCTGAGGAAAATGCAGCAAAATTAAAATCTCTATTTCCCGAAGATGAGGTCGTAGAAAGAATTTTCTGGGAAGAATCCAACTTACATTTAAAATTCTTTAACTCCGTTAGCTCAGAAAATAGCAGTGCGATAAAGCCCAATGATTTAGAATCTGTGAAAATCACCAGTTGTAATACGATAACGGTTGACGAAGTTATGTCGGCAGAAATCTCTAAAGGAAAACTCTTGATTGTGCTGGATGTCCAAGGGGCAGAAATGCACGTTTTGAAAGGATCTATAGAAACGTTAAAGAAAGCCGATTACGTTGTAATTGAGATTGCTCTCAAGTCGCAGGGTTATGAAGAGACACCTTCCGAGAGCGACATCGACGCTTTTATGAAGAATCATAGATTTACGAAAAGCATACAACGTCCATCACACGAAGGTTCCTACAAAGATCAGTTGTATATTAAGAACAATAAGCAAAGAATTGTTATTAACTCGGCTGATTTAGTCACCAGGATCGCTCGAATATGTATTCATGTCATTAGATTTAGTCACAGCCCTACGTCACCTCAGAATTGTGATGTTTGCAATGCTGTTAGGTAAACTGCTTGTCGTAGGAACTACTAGAAATTGTGGCGCAACTCTAGAGAAAAATGTAAAACGAATTGTACAAGCGTGCAAGGACTTCGACCAGGTGACATTTTATTTCGTTGAGTCTGATTCCGAAGATAACACCAGAGCGGTTTTATCAAAGCTCGAAAGTAAATATGCCAATTTCAAATATATCTCTATGGGGAAACTGAACGTTTTGATTCCTGACAGAGTAGAGAGAATTAGATATTGCCGAAATAAATATATTGATTTTCTAAAGAAGAGGCAAAATTCTCCTGAAAGATTTGATTTTGTTATGGTGGCTGATTTAGATAAAGTAAATTCAAAATTATCAAGAAAGTCTGTGGTTTCCTGTTTTACAACTAAGATTAACTGGGACGCTTGCTTTGCGAATCAAAGTTTTGGTTACTATGATCTGTACGCCTTAAGGGCACCGGGATGGATAAACCATGACATTTTTAAAGAATTACGAACCGCATTTTCTCGAATCGATGCGAATGATGGTAAATGGTCGAGTTTAGTACAATATTTTCAACGAGATAGACTGAGAAAAGTTCATATTTATGAAAATATGAGAAGATTTCCATCCCATCATTCATGGATAAAGGTGCAGTCAGCATTTGGCGGAGCGGCAATTTACCGAGCTGATGTTTTGAGTAATACTGATTATTCTGCTATAGATTTGAACAATGAAATATGTGAGCATGTTGATTTGAACATGAAGTTGCATAACAAGGGAAAAAACCTTTTCATCAACCCTCAGTTTATCAACTCAAATTTTAATGAATACAATTTAAATCGAATCACCCTTATTAGATATTTGAGGGCGCTTAAGAGTTATATTGCCAGGTAACGAGAATAGTAGACATCTTTAGGAAGCGACTTTGAAACTTCTTCGTAGAATCTTGACGGCACCAAATTATGCGAATTCTGGTCAAGATGCAGTCTAAAAATGACAACCCATTGAGAAATCTTTGAGTTAGTTGCAATGAAGAATTCATTCTCTGTCAATGCGGTTATTGTTGTCCAAGGATCTAAATTTCTGAATTCGATCGGCCCCAGCTCATTTAGAAGTGCGATTGCCTTTTGTAGCGAATCCGAGAAAAGTAAGAATCGCACATCAGGGTAGTCATTTTTTAAAGAAATTCCGCCCTTAAGAATCAAACCTGGTTCAATAGGACTTTTAGACGAAATATCAAGTAAATCTCCGAGTCGGTACTGGATCCCCACAACGCGGTTCGAAGAAGGGATATGTGGAATAGGCATACCGCTCAACTGGGCTTTCTTAATAATTTCTTCTATAGAAGAAGAGGAAATAACTCGATAGGTGTAATGACCTCGAACAGACATAATCCAAGGTTTACACCTTTGAAAATCTCTGTCAGAGTCCAGCGGACTAGAAAATCCAAGTAATACTGCCAACTTCTTCAGGAGCATTTTTGATTGAGCAACCATTGAAGAAAAGTTGTTGACTGATCGTTCAGGATCTCGAGCGATGGTTTGAGGTACGTAATCATCCTTAACAAAAAATTGATATTCCGAAAGCAACGGAGCAATATCTAATTTTCTGAAGGTAACTCCCCCAGTATGAAATACCAACCTCAGGCTTCGATTTGGAAATTTTTGAGCCAAATCCTCAACCAATGCGAGGGCAAAAAGTTGGGACCCCAACCCGCCCCACACATGAATATTGATAGGCAATCGGAGATAGAATCGCATTGTGGAACGAAATGATACAGCAATAGAAATAGTGTTCCTATCTTGGCTTGAACCTAATTACTCAAGAAGCGCGGTAATTCTGAACTCAAGGTACGCAGAGAAATTCAACGGGCAGTTTCGAAAAGTTAAATCGGGGGTAAGTCTCCCCATCACGCTGATTCGAGTAGTCTTGGATTTTCGAAAAAAAAAAGTTATTTATTTCGTTTGTTCACCTTGTCTAACCATAAGCATATGGTTGAAGTTATTCGGAATCAAAAGAATTATTTTAGATGCTGGCTGGCCATTAACAGACAATACATATAAGAGCACGAACAAAATTTTGAATTTATTTAAAACGCTCCGTATCCGTTCAATTGAATGGCTCGCTTTCAGGGCATCGCATCTAATATTCTTAGAATCAGAAGTACAGGCAAATCGAGTATGTCTCGATTTCAAACTAGATTCCAAAAAGATTGTTGTTGGCTACACTGGTTTGAACGAGCAAGAATTTCAGGTGGAATCGATTGAACCGCATGAACTAATTGGAATATCGTTTAAAGCGACAGGACCGACAATACTGTTTCGTGGAAAGATCAATGAAGAGTCGGGTATAGACAAGATTCAAGATTTGATTTCGAGCCTGGCGCAAGCCACATTTATAATCTGCTCAAGTAACTTGCCCAGAAATTTTCCAAATTATGATAATTTGATCAAGATTGAAAGAAATGTAAGTTTTGCAGAAATGAAATATCTGTATCAACTAAGCGATGTAGCGCTTGGTCAACTCGGCTCATCCGAAAGGCTAAATAGGACCATCCCTCATAAGGCCTTCGAGTCGGCGTATTTTGGAAAACCCTATCTGGGTTTTAATCATAAAGCCCTTAATGAACTCTTTACCGAGAAACAATCTTCGCTTCTGTTTACCAGGCTCGAAGAATTTCAAATTCTCTTGGAAAACTATAAACAAAATCAAGAGGCTGTTAAAGCTATTGGATTAAACGCCAAACAAATCTATGAAAATGAATTTAACCAAGAAATTTTATCGCAAAAATGCATTGATCGAATTATTAAATACACTCAAGCATCTTGATAAACATCATGTATTGCATTTTCCATTTTTTCAACGGAAAATTGTTTTAGTCGATCATCCTGAAAAGTGATTACGTCTTCCCTCAAGTTTTTGAGACGAAAATTCTCAACTTTCTTGTAAAAATCAGCGGGTGATCCAGTTTCCGCAAGCAAATGATATTTTTCACCCATCACCTCTGGGATTGCTGAATTACGGGAAGCAATGACCGGAACAGAATTTCTCATTGCTTCTAGTAGAACGAGTCCAAAGCCCTCATACGCGCTAGTTAGAATGAACAAATCTAGTGATTTTAAGAAGTCATCAATTTCAGAAATTCGACCAAGCCATGTGACTAAATGGTCAACCTCTAGTTCGCGCGAAAGTTGCTGCATTTCTTTCAGCAGGGGTCCATCACCCACGACAGACAATCTAGCATCTGGAAATCTCTCACTTATCATTTGTAAGGCTGTCAATAAAGTTGGGAAATCCTTTTGTTTATCAACACGAGCTATTGTTCCAATTTTGAAATGCTGGTTTGGCGTTGTGCCCATTGTGACGGAAAACTTTTCACGGCCGCTGGGTGAGGAGTTACTCTCTATACCGTAGTGGATTACCTCGAATTTTCTTGTGCTTCGCGCCTCGCCTGAAGCGAGGTTGAAATCAAGTACGGCGACAGAGATAGCTATTATTCTTCTAGCCCTTAGGATTACAAACCTGGAAAGATATCTTGAGAGAGTTTTATTCGCTTTTGGGAAAAACTTTTCAGCGTTGTGTCTTGATACAAAGAACGGATTTCTCATTGAAGTTAATGAGGCAATTAATTCCGCGCGTGGAAGATGGGCGTGCAAAATTAGTGTTTTCTCATTAAATTTCTTAATTAACAAAAATACTTGCGACAAAAAAGGCTTGTTAATCAGTGAAAGGTCAACCGTTACGCCCGCTTTCTCGAAATCACTAAATAGCTCAGGCTTACCCTTCAAAGGAATAACGACTACAGTCAAACCTCTCTTAATTTGCTCCTTTGCAAGAATTAAGAGTTGCTTTTCAGCACCACCCATCTCAATTGTTGTAATGAGATGAAATATGGGTGGCATCTTAGATCTGATCAGAGAAGTATCTTGCAGTTTTTGCAACCCCTTCAAGTAATTCAATCTTAGGTTCCCAATCTAGCAATTTCTTAGCTAAACTGATATCAGGCTTACGTTGCCTTGGATCATCAGAGGGTAGGTCTTTGAATACTAATTGTGACTTCGAATTTGTCACCTTTAGGATCAGTTGAGCAAGTTCAAGCATCGTAAATTCATTTGGGTTACCCAAGTTAATTGGTCTCTCAGGACGAAAATCTAAATCGATTAATGAAACTATTCCCGCCACTAAATCATCGACAAAACAGAACGATCTTGTTTGTTTGCCATCGCCATAAATAGTTATATCTTCATTTCTCAGTGCCTGAACAATAAAGTTACTTACAACTCGGCCATCTCCAACCGCCATTCCAGGACCGTACGTGTTGAAGATACGTATAACTCTTGTATCCACGTTGTACTGTCTGAAATAGTCAAAGCAGAGAGTTTCGGCAGCCCGCTTACCTTCGTCATAGCATGAGCGCAATCCAATTGGATTGACATTTCCCCAGTAGCCCTCGGTTTGTGGTGATTCGATCGGATCACCATAAATTTCGCTGGTAGATGCTTGAAGAAGTTTTGCCCCTGACTCCCTAGCTAGGTGGAGCATATTTACCACTCCAAGGAAATTGGTTTCCATAGTTTTTACGGGATCAGCTTGATAATGAATGGGTGAAGCCGGGCAAGCAAAATTCAATATAAAATCCACATCTGTTTGAAATGGCACACGAATGTCATGTTCAATAAATGAGACATAACCTGCATCTAATAAAGGTTGAAGATTCTCTAAACTTCCCGTTGACAAGTCATCTATCACAGTTAACTGATGGCCGAGTGAAGTAAGTTTTACCGCAAGGTTAGATCCTAGAAAACCGGCGCCACCAGTCAATAATATTTTCAACTAAATTCCCCCGATTTTTCGATCTAGCAATATTGAAGCGATCTTATCACTCCACTGTTTCAATCCATGATCTGTTTCCACTATTCGTTGCCTACGTTCAAGCTCAAAGAGAAGTGCTGCGCGATCGATTGAAATAACGGCTAAATATTCACGTTCTAGATCTATATTGGCTTCGACTCTTTGCCAAGACCCAAAAATCTGAAGGTACTCTTTATTAATTGTTACAACGGGTACTTTCGAAGCAGTTGCCTCCAGCAGAGATTTATCAAGTGAACCCGAAAAAGAATGTATAAAACAACCAGAAGAACTTAATATCTCAGGAATTTCTACCCTGGAAACATTTGGAGAGAAGGTAACCCAGTCACACTCACTGTATTTTTCTTGTATTCGTTTCGAATCCTTCGCGTATAACGAGTTTGAAGCGCCACCAACTTGGCAAAATGTAATTTCAGGCATAGTCAGACGGATTTTTTCAACACAATTTAAGATACTTTCTAAATTTTTTGCCGGATCAAATCTACCAATGTGAACTATTTTTGTTAAGGGCTGCAAATCTAATTCTTTATGATTGAAGAACTTCAAACTAATCGCCTGCCCAACGATATGTACTTTCTGACTACTTACAGGACAAGACCCTTGTGTGGATGTGACAATTCCTGTCAGCCAAAAATGGCACCAAGATAAGTAATTAGACTTTGACGCGTGCGCATACCAAAGGAAATGTCGAACTCTAAGGAATTTGGTTAATGGGGCAATCAAGGCGGACTGCACCTCAGTCATGTGAGAAAAAACAAAAACTTTACGCTTGAAAATGGATGGAACTAGAATCTTCAAAAAAATAGAGAAAAAAACAATCGCGTTTAGGAAACTTCTCCCTTCGATCCACCTAGTGGAAAAAACTTCTATCGAGTCTAGATGTTGTTTTTTATATGGCTTAGAGGTGATAACTACCGTCCTGTCAAAGTTTTTACTCAACTCAACGGCTGATTCCAATTGGTGAGAAAATATTGGATCCGTTGAATTCATAGAATAATTAAGGATAATTAGAAGATTGCTTCTCACAATTACCCCCAGAGTCAATGAATAATGCGCTTGTCAACGTATAATCATACTCTAAGCGCGCACACAAGATAGAGGACCCATGAAAATACTAGTTACTGGTGCAGCTGGATTTATTGGGAGCAACTTAGTAAAGACTCTAAGTAAAGAAGGTCATCAACTTAAAGCGATTGATTCTTTCACTGACTACTACTCAGTCGAACTTAAGAGATTTAGAGTTCAAGAACTGCTTGATCGAACTGGCATTGAAGTGGTCAGTTTAGAATTAAGCGACATCTTGCAGGTAAATGATTTATTTAAATCGAATAATTTTGATACTGTAATTCATTTAGCAGCTCAACCTGGCGTACGTCTGCAGTTTAATGAAAACTTTAAATATGTGAGAGATAATTTAGTCGGATTTTCCAATTTAGCAATTGAGTCAAGCATAAATGGTGTGAAGAATTTTCTTTATGCATCATCTTCAAGTGTTTATGGAAATACAAATGAAGAATCATTTAGTGAAAACCAATTAAATCTTCAGCCAATTAGCTTCTACGGGGCAACAAAACTTTCAAATGAGAAACTTGCTTACGCTCTTTCTAAGTCATCCGCCACGAGATTCAGAGGACTTAGGTTTTTCACAGTTTATGGACCCGGAGGGCGTCCTGACATGGCTTACTTCAAATTGATTAATTCCGCTCTTAATTCGACAGACTTTAAATTATTCGGAAATGGTGACAAGAAACGAGACTTTACTTATATTGATGACGTTGTAATGTGCGTTAGTAAACTTACGGCTGAACTTGAGAGCCGCCCAGAAGGTTTTGCAGACGTGGTTAATGTAGGTGGCGGGAAGCCAGCCAGCATGAGCCACTTGATTGAATTGGTCGCAAAAAATTGTGGAACTGCACCAAATATTCTCGAAGAAGAAAACTACTTTGGGGATGTTAATTTCACCAATGCGAGCGTAGAGTATCTCAACTCCCTAATTAATCATGGAAAGTTTATTAATCTAGAAACTGGAGTGAAGAAGACTGTAGATTGGGCGCTTAAATTAGAAGACATAAGCTGTTTGGCTCGTTGGACTGAAGAATCAGAATAGATTTTCTATAACCAACTAGAAACCAAGATCTTCATATGCGCCATATTTGACTGCTGTATTTCCAACCTGAAGCTATTCGAAACGGCTATCGGAAAATCTTCGTCAAGAAAAGCGCTGATTATCTCAACAGCCTCATTTGAGTCTCTATATGTCTTAACGACTTCGCCATACTCATTGCTTAGAGTTGTTACCCCACCGGACTCTCGCGCACAGACAAATGTGGAAGATGTCAGCGCCTCTCTAATAGCTAGTCCGTATCCTTCACTCGGTGCTGAGGAGAGCAAAACCTTCACGGCATTCCACTCCGAATTCATTCTATTGCGGTCTAACCTGCCTAGAAAATCAACTTGTTCTTTATTAAATTTCTTCATCAACGAGAAACGCATCTCTTCCGAGAGGGGTCCATCACCACAAATCTTAATTCTAAAATCTGTTCGCTCTTCAAGAAGTTTTGCAGCAATTTCTACCCATTCCTTAACGCCGCGTTCCGAATGAAGCCGTCCCACAAAAGCAAGCACCTTCTCCTTTTTCACATGATTATTTTGATATCCAACTTCGATAGGAATTGGAGCAATAAAATTATTTTTATCAGCAACTGGAAAAATGGCGCTAACTTCTTTGTACAGGAAATCCGAGACAAAACGGATTGAATGTGAATTTCGAAATACAAAATTAAGGTAAATCTTCCTCGCCATACGAACTAACAAAAACTCATCTTGTCTCAAAACGTTTCCGTGAACCGAGATCTGAATAAATTGCTTCTGATTGAGTAGTTTCGAAATCAAATAAGAGGCTAAGAACCCAAAGTACAGGTCTGACGATACAATTATTTTCGATCTAATTTGATCACGAAGAATTACTCTTCTAGCTCTTATAGCAAATAGGAGGGGTAAACTTGAGGGATTGCCAACTCGAATAACCTTAAGCGATTCAAGATTGAGATCATTCACCAATTGAAACTCTTGTCTGGTGATACCCGCGAGCAACACGATTTTACTCGTGCGATTACTGGAATTCTCCTGTATTGCCTTCCCATACAAATCGAATCTAGCTACTAAGGATAAAATTCCTTCGGAGGACCTATGTAAATCCGGATTAATGAACAATACGGAATTCATATCAAGCCTTCCCTTGGTTCATTAACTTGTAAATCTGCCCGTATACCGCATCTTCGCTAAATCTATTTATTGAATCAATTCTAGACAATCTGGAAAATTCATTATATTTGTCTTTTTCTGACAACACTTGAATGAGTTTTTGCTCTAGACCATCTGAGCTATTTCCATCAAACAGATATCCATCGACATCATCATTTATGACATCTGAGCAACCTGTTAATTTATTTGCAATGCAAACCAGTCCGCAAGCTCGAGCTTCCAAGAGTGCGTACGGTGTTCCCGCCTCAAATTCGCTATTTAGAATAAAGTACTTTGACCTAAGGTATAAAGCTGGCAATTGTTCTTGGGATGCACTACCAAAAAATTGCACTTCGCCCCCGTATTGTCTAGCGTAATCTCGAAGATTCCCTTCTTCTGGACCATCGCCAACAACCAGCAGGCTCAAATCATATTTACTACATATGCTGATTATCTCTTCTATTCTCTTAATCGTGATTAATCGAGAAACAGTTATTACGTCAAAACTTATTTCTGGCTTGGCGTCGGGATGGAATTTCAGCGAGTCGACTGAGTTAGGTACGAAGACAATTTTCTCTTTAGGAATTCCCCAGGCCAGGCAAACCTTACGCAATCCAGTTGAAGGAACAATTACTACATTGGCCCGCATAAGGCTTCGGGAAAAGAAAAATCGAAAAATCTTCATCTTTATCGGCAGAGTTACTAGTTGATACTCAACCATGCTGAGTGACGTGGAGTTGTTGTTTCTTGCTCTTTCCCAAACTATGTCACCCGGGACTTTAGCGGCGTAGTTAAATCGAAAAATTAGAGATGAAATATAGGTTTCCAGAAAGCAGCCATTCGCAATAACAATTGAATTTTTCCAAGAAATCCTTCCTAGTTTGAATGCCATTGAGAAAAACCTAAAAAAGATATTTTGTCTCCTCGATTGAAGGTACACCTCAATATTTGAATATTTAAAAATCTGGGAAGATTTAGGAGTAGTGGAAAGTACCTTTACCGATTCGACCTTTGGGGAAATCCATGAAGAGAAAGTATTAGCGAACTTTGCCGGACCCCCACCTTCAGGGGGGTAATTTCCAGTGACAATAACCGCTTTTTGAAGCACGGTTAAAAGATACTACGCCTCATGGATATTCAAAGTTTGACCACACTAGGTGTTTCAGATACCCGAAGATGTAATTTAGATGCGCAAATCTACAAGTTACCAGTTTTATTCTGTGCCTGGGAACAAGGCGCGAAGTTAAAAAGGCTATGATTTAGAGATGCGTCATCGAGCCAGCAGGGTTAGTTCCATAACCACTCTCAGGCGTTCGCTAAAGCTCTTATCTAAAAACGAGCAAAAACGTATATTCCTGGTTATTCTTTTGCAGATTGCTTTTAGTATTTTGGATTTGATCGCTGTTGCAATTGTAGGAATTCTAGGATCCTTGGCTATAACAGGAGTTGGGTCAAGAAAACCGGGAAACCGCGTTGAAATGGTTTTAAATTTTCTAGGACTACAAAATCAAACTTTGCAAACTCAGGCTGCGATACTAGGGATAGCTGCAGCATCTCTAATGATTCTAAAGACTATATTCACAGTCATATTCGCGAGAAAAACAGTCTTTTTCTTAAGCAGACGAAGTGCAATTATTTCTTCAAGGTTGGTAGCGCGCGTTCTTTCGCAATCACTTGTTCAAATGCAGCAAAAATCAATGCAGCAGTCATTGTTTTCAGTCACAAATGGCGTTGATATCATAACCATGGGAATTCTCAATACTTCTATCATAATGATCTCGGATATCGCGTTGTTGATTATCTTGAGTGCGGGCTTGTTCTTTGTGGATCCGACTATAGCTTTTTCTACATTCTTTGTTTTTGGTGCGGTTGGATTTATCCTCTACAAACTAATGGAGGTCAGGGCGCGGGAAATTGGTCAAGAACAAACTAAGTTAGCGATTAAAAGCAATGAACGAATCCTTGAGGTTTTGAATTCATTTAGGGAAATTCTCGTGCGTGGCAGACGCGGCTATTATGTTGACGAAATTGAAAGAATTCGTCTCAGCTTGGCTAATTTAACGGCTGAACGCGCCTTCATGCCGAATATAAGCAAGTACGTCATTGAAATTACTTTAGTTATCGGCTCACTATGCATTGGAGCGGTCCAATTCGCAACCAATGACGCTCCACGTGCAGTCGCTGTTCTCTCGGTATTTTTAGCGGCAAGTACCCGAATCTCACCGGCCGTACTTCGACTTCAACAAGGTGCGATCGCCATTCGAGCCAGTATTGGATCTTCTGGCCCGACTTTAGATTTGATTGAACAGCTCGAAAGATATTCACCGATAGAGAAAATAGTTGAAGGGAGTGAAATCAAGATCAGCCATGATGGCTTTAAGTCAACCGTAAGATTGAAAGAGGTATCTTTTTCATATCCAGGAAGTAAAAAAATGGCCATTGAGCATGCATCCCTCGAAATTAGCGAAGGGGAAATTATTGCAATTGTTGGGCCTTCCGGCGCTGGAAAGACCACGCTTGTGGACATTTTACTCGGGGTCATTTCTCCGGATTCTGGAAGCGTTCGAATAAGCAATCTTGAACCGCAATCAGCAGTTGTTCAATGGCCGGGTGCAATTAGTTATGTGCCGCAAGATGTAGTAATTACAAATGGAACCATTCGAGAAAACGTAGCCATGGGATACCCACAAGCTTTGGCAACGGATGATTTGGTTTATAGGGCTTTAGACACTGCTCAACTTAAAAATTTAGTTCAGGGTTTAGATTTAGGTCTCGAGAATTATGTTGGTGATAGAGGAGCAAAACTTAGTGGCGGTCAACGCCAAAGATTGGGAATTGCTCGTGCGTTACTTACAAATCCTAAATTACTCGTTCTAGATGAGGCGACCAGCGCCCTAGACGGTGAAACCGAAAATCAAATCTCCTCTGCAATAAATAAGTTAAAAGGGAGCGTTACCGTGATACTAATTGCACACAGACTCTCAACAGTTAGAAGCGCAGACCGTGTTATCTATATGCAAAATGGCAAGATTTTGGCAGAGGGAAGTTTTGAGGAAGTTCGAGAAAATGTGCCTAATTTTGATGAGCAAGCTCGGCTCATGGGTCTTTAAACTTATTAACAATTCGATAAGTGCACCTTATGAATAGATTATTGAAGAAACTTCCAATTTCAGAACTTAGGTTTCTCTACGCAAGCTTCAAAACTTTGCTCGAATTGAGGAGCGAAATTCGCACAGAAGAAAGATTGATCAGCCTAAAGCTTCACTTCTTAGAAGAAATAACACACATTAAATTATCAAGTGAGAGAAATCTTTGGAATCTAAATCCAACGATTACGCAGACAGGAAAACTTAAAATATATTATAGAAAGACCACCGGTGCACTTTTTCCTGAAGCCAAATTGAATGGTATTTCAAGGGTAGATAATCCATCTAAAGACTTTAAGAATGCTGTCATGTACCTCGAACTCGCCGACGACATGTCGATGACAAAACAAGAGACCGTAATTGATTTGATGGGTTCACCCTGCCTAGAAGATGTAAGAGCTATCGAATTCCAAGACAGAACATTACTTGTTGGCACTCTAGTTCTGACTTCAAGTCCGAATCCATGGACATCTACCGTCGCAATTTATGACACCCTTAACAAAAGCACACTTCAACTAAAAAGTCCGAATAATCGCAGAATTGAAAAAAATTGGGTTCCAATTGAGATTAATGGGAAAATTCTGCGGCTATTATATTCTTTCTCGCCAATTCACATCATCGAAGTTGATTTAATTAGTGGTGAACAGAAAAGCTCTATTCTTGATAACGCCAAGACATCAAAAAAGCCTTTAAATGGCGGAAGCCAATTCATTAAATTGGCTGATGGAAGTTATTTAAGAGTGGCAAGAAAGAGATTTTCGGTGATTGGAATGGGACGCATACACCTGAATTACTTTGTCCATCACGACATTAACTTAATGGAGATTGGCCGATCGCGGCCATTCATTTTCAGAACACTTGGCTTTGAGATCTGCAATGGAATGAGACTTGAAAAGTCTGGTGTTGTCTATCTTACTTGGGCCGAAAACGACCGCGATATGTATATCGCAAGCTGCAGCACTCAGAACATTTTAAAATTCATTTCGACAAATCGAAATAAAGACAAGATCTCATTTTTAACAACTATTTCCTTGCTTAAAAATTAATTATCGCCTAATTCCAATCGAAATGTTTTGGCTTTTTCATAGCCGATTGAAATTTAGCGGAAATTTTCTTCGGGACTAGATCTGGGTGGACCCACCAATCTTCAAATGGCTTCAACGTATCGAGTGTTAAATTTTTTACGACTAAGTTGTAGCCAAAACCATGGAGAATATTTCTTGATTCCTTTGCGATTTTTCTAGACGCCCTATATCTGTCATGTTCAAAAGTGATGACTGAAAATTTATATTCTTGAAATGGAATGCCGCGAAGGGTTTCAAGGCTTTGGAGAGCTGGGTCAATATCAATTTGAAGGTAATCAATTTCCTTAGGCAGTTTATACTCTTTGAATAGCGTTGAATAATCAAGCAACGTCGCGTCAGAGTTAACAACTGGATTCGAACGCACGGCTCGGAATTCTTGAACTAGTCCAGTGCTTAGTTCAACGGAAACTCCACGCCATCCATATTCACTTTCAAGCAAATATGAGTTATTCGAGTTTATTGGATGGCCAGAACCAATTTCGATATAAGTTCCCTGTTTCTTCGATTGCGTCATTCTAACTACAAATAGATCTTGGCTAGCTTCCGAATAACCTGACAGAACATTACCTTCACATTTTTTGGTCGATGGATTGCCAAAAAATCCTTTAATAATTTTTCCAACCTGAAAACGGATTCGCCAAGATAAATTATCTTTACCCTGCTTTGTGAACATATCTAAACTATAGCCAAGATAAAACTCTAAGAACCTATCTTGGTCTACGTCGACGCTCTGAAGAATTAGGGCGAGGCTTTCTAGAACCGTGATTAGGACCTTTACTTTCGACAATTGGCGCAACATATGGAATACCGGATGGTTCTTGAGCGCCAGTGATACGCATCAAATCTTGGTCTAACGGCTTAACCCCAACAAACTTCGGTGTTACTCCGGCGCGTGCAGTTAATCCACCAACAGATTTCTGTTGCTTGGTAGTCGCGAGGGTTACAACCGCACCGGCTTCGCCTGCACGCGCTGTGCGACCGGAACGGTGTAAGTAATCTTTGTGATCCGTTGGCGCATCAACATGAACTACAAGAGAGACTCCATCTACGTGGATACCTCGCGCAGCAACATCAGTTGCGACAAGAGCCGCATTTGCTTGCTGCTTAAACAGTGCAAGGGTTCGAGTGCGAACTGCTTGTGATTTTCCACCATGAAGAGCTCCAACCGGAACACCTGCGTGAGCCAGTTTATCAGCAAGGCGATCTGCACCACGCTGTGTTTTTACGAAGAGAATTGTCTTTCCATTACGAGCAGCAATCTGATTGGTGATGTCGTCTTTATCACCAGGATGCATAACAAGTACGTAGTGATCCATTGTTGAAACGGATGCACGGTCATTCTGAAGAGAGTGCGTCTTTGGGTTGTTTAAGTATTGGCGCACCAAAGCATCAACACCGCGATCAAGGGTTGCAGAGAAGAGAAGTCTTTGACCATTTGGCTTTGCCTGATCAAGAATTTCCTTAACAACCGGCAAGAAGCCCATATCGGCCATCTGATCGGCCTCATCGAGAACTGTTATTTCTAGATCATCAAGTTGTACTTCGCCCTTGTTTAGCAAGTCAATTAAACGTCCTGGAGTAGCAACAAGGATCGCAGTTGCTTTTCGCATCGCCGTTATTTGCTTTGCATATGGCATTCCACCTGCAATAACGACAGAGTCATGTCCGATTGCACGTGCAAGAGGCGTTAGAACTTCATCAATTTGCTGTGCAAGTTCGCGTGTTGGTGTTAGGACAAGAGCTAATGGCTTATGTGGTTTAGCTGCTTTTCCACTGATATTCGTCAGCAAGGCAAGTCCGAAAGCAAGGGTTTTACCGGATCCGGTTTGCCCGCGGCCAAGAATGTCGTTACCAGCAAGTGCGTCGGGAAGTGTTGCAATCTGAATTGGGAATGGATGTGTGATGCCTTGGGCATTTAGTGCATTGGCAAGAGCAGGAGCAATCCCTAAATCACGGAAAGAAGTTGTTACTTCAGATAAAGGAGTTGCATCAATTAAATTAGCATCGGCTAAGTTTGCTGAGATGTAATTATCATCTGCACCGAAATCTACAGCGGCATTGTTATGAGTCTTAAATGCTTTGCGATCATCACGTGCGTAAGCGAGTGAATCATTGCGGCGATCACGAACTGGTTTAGCAGGGCGCTCAGCGCGATAATTTGATGCTGAAACATCGGGTGCAGATTTATGTTTTGCAAAAGTTTGCTTTGAAGGCGCACCTGGCTTGTATTTCTCGCGCTTGCCAGGGATAAAGTTTGGGCGCCCGTCATCTGTGCGAGCTACACGCTCTTTAGCGGCATCACGACGAGTCGTTGGGCGGGTATCTGGTCTTTTGAATTCTGGACGCGCAGTGCGTTCGTTTCGATCTGAGACAAATTTCTTTGCACGTGATTCTGGTTTGACGATTTCTTCACGAACTTCACGTGGCTTTGATGCAGTCTTTTCTTGATAACGCTTTGCGCGCATCTTTGAGCGTTCTGTTAAACGAGCATCTTTCTTGGAAAGAGCTGATGTATCGATATCTGAATAACGCTTTGTTGAAGGCTTGCTATCTGGCTTTGAAGAAGCGGCTTTAAATGGCTTAGCTGCTGTGCCTTTACGTGCTGATTTTTCTGCACTTGTATGGCGTGGCTTTGAAACTGGAGTTCCAGCAGATGACTTCCTGGCACGGGGCTTGCCAGCTTTAGCAGATGCTTCTCTGCGGGCTTTTCCGGGCGCGGTTGTACGTGGTTGTAGAGACATAGAAATGCATACCAATCGAGACGACAAGCGCGTCTCGGGTATGGCCTCGAATGGGCCAGGGCGGTGATAAGACTCGCAAGTAAGTGGCTGTTAAAGCGCACTTTGGGGGAAGTACATCGATGCAGGGTGCGTCGATGGCTTTAGGATACCTTGCTTTGAGCGCGGGTATTTACCACGGGTTGAGACTTGGTGAAATGTCCGTTTTGTCCCTTCCCCGCTACAATTGGGGCTAGGATTCGTAGAAGGCTATAGAGGCACCGACGGGTGTCGCTGAAGTACAAAACCGGTGAAGAAGGAAGTCCCAAAGTGGCATTTAAGAAGTCTGCAGCCTCTGCAGGTCCCCGTGTGTGGACCGTCGCAGAGCTCGGTGCTTTCTACACAGAGCACCGTTCAGAACTCCTTGCCCACGCAAACCGCGTCCTGAAGGATTCCGCTAAAGCTGAAGAAATCACCCAAGATGCGCTGATTAAGTTCATGCTCGCTGCTCCTGAGCTTGAGTCAAACGATCACGCACTTTCTTATCTACACCGCACAATCGAAAACCTCTGCATCGACTTGTTCCGCCTTGAAGGCCGCCGTCCTAACCTCGTGGTTATCGACGATGCCCAGGCTGAAGTTGAAGCTGCATGGCAGGTAGATGGCGATCATTCACAGGCTATTTCTGCTGCTGAAGATGCAGCAATTATTCGTCAGGCACTTGCACTTCTTTCTCCTGCAGAGCGCGCAGCGCTTGTTATGTGGGAAATGGAAGGCCGCTCAACAGAAGAGATCGCAGCAGAGCTTGGCATCAAGGAATCTGCTGTGCGCCACACTGTTTCTCGCGCTCGCACTTCTCTTCGCCGCGTCTTGTCAGAACTTGTTATCGACGAAGAGCGCGGCCTAACCGCACTGGATATGTTGTCTACTACTTATAGAAAGGCAGCAGAGCTTGCTCAGAAATCTTCTAAGGTTGCTCTTTCTCTCCTATTAGTTATCACTGCATTCTTAGGCTTTAATTCAATGACCGGCCGCGAAGGCGTGACAATCAACCCAACTGCTCCATCTGAGATCGCATCTGGTCCAGTTGCTGGTTCATCTGATGCGGTTGCGCCGGTTGAGGCAAGCACCCCAACACCCTCCATTTCAATGCCAGCCAAGAAGTCCAGCACCATGGTCTCGGGCGTGGCAATCAAGTCAGCCAAGCTTTCATTCCCAGGACTGGATAAAGACGGTATCCCAACAGGTTTCACTGTTGCGACCGAGAACGGCACTCCAGGCACCTTGCGCGTGAACCGAAATACGCCAACGGCTACTGAAGCCGGATTAGAGTTGAACACCCAGGCCATCACCGCGGTAGGTGGCCCAAATGTGATGATCTCTCAGAACATCACAGTGGATGGCAACGGCACCACTTACTCCGTAAGCGGAGTATCAGTCGGTGTTTCAGGAAGCTGGACCCCCCTAAATATTGGCGCCACAACGGCCGATTTTGAGCGGATGTCCAACGGGCAGTACCTTGTGACCGTTAGAATTCTCGTAGTCTCAACCCCAACTTCAGAGTTCTATATCCCCGTGGGAAGCCGCGGCTTCGACCTAACAGGTCCTATCAAGTCGATTACTACTCGACTTCTTCTCAATGCAGGCAAGACACAAATTTTATCTCAGTCAGTACTTGTGACTGAAGGTAAGGCATAACGGTGAAGCACGTGAAATTTCACCTAAATAGATTTCTCCGTCGCGTCCGGATACACGGCGGGGAATTTGATACATCAGCACGTGCGATGTATCGAAACGAAGTGGTTTATCCACTTCAAGCCGAAATACGGATAGTCCGTAGCTCGACTATCGAAAGGAAACAAATGTCTACAAAGACAACTTTCAAGCGCATAGCGCTTGTAACTGTTGCTGCGTTGGGCTTTGGTGTTATGTCAGTTGTGCCTTCATCGGCTGCAACTTCAGCAGACACACTAACGCTTTCATCAGCAACGGCTTCAATGAAAGATAGCGAAACATCGACAGCTACAACTGCGACTCTCGCCTTCTACGCAGATGCAACAACTGACTCAATGACAGTAACTGCGTACGTAACATCATCTCCAGCAGGTAGCACAGCTGTTCCACAGTTGACTCTTGCTGAAACTTCAAACGCATGGGTTTCAACAGCTGCAATTATTGCTGCTGCTGGCCTTGTAGGCGATAAGTTGAACCAGGTTGCATTTGTGAGCTCAAACGCTGCAACAAAGTATGTAACAGCGAAGTTCAAAATCAACATGGTTTCAGGTACTGGTCTTGAAGCAGCAGGCGTTAAGGCAGGAACTTATGTTCTTACTTTGGCTCCAGCCGTAACAAATGGTGGCGGAATAAAGAACTCTTCAAGCGCTACCTTGACAATCACTGTAACTGCAGATCCACTGACAGATAAGGTTGCAACTTCTGCGACTTCAATCATCACAACTTCTGGAGATACAACAAATACAACAGATGCAACAGTTACAGCCTCAAAGACTGCACAAACTGCCGCAACTTCTACTATCTCATCAGCATCTAACCAAGTTGCATACATCAAGGTAACCTTGAAGAATGCATCAGCCGTTACAACTACTGGTGAGTCTTACACAGCAATCGTTAAGTCAGGCCCTGGTATTCTCGGTTCTGGCGCAATCACTAACCAATACGCAACTAAGTCAACATTGTCTGGAACAGCTGATGCACGCGGACGTGCAATCGCTGTAGCAGCCGGTGATGCTGTAGCCGTATTCGGTGATGGATCTTCAGGCGTTTCAACAATTGAAATCCAGTCAGCTCTTGGTGTGGTTCTCGCAACTGAGACAATCACATTCTTCGGAACAGCTACAACAGCAACAGCAACAGCAGCCATTGGCGTAATTGGAGTTGCACCAACTGCAAGCACAATTCTTGTCAAGGTTGCAGATGCAGCTGGAGTATCAGTTTCAAACATCACAACTATGTATGTATCTTCTTCAGCTACAGCAACAATCTCAGGTGCTTACACATCTCAGGCTGTTACTTATGACACAACAGATAAGGGTTACTACGTAACCGTTACTGGTGTTGCTGCAGGTACAGCTGATGTAACCGTTGGTACAAAGTCATCAGCGACGGCCACTACAGGCGTTAATGCTGCACCAGTATCAATCCGTGTTGCAGGTGGAGCATCAAAGCTTGACGATGTGCTTGTCACATTCGACAAGACTTCATACCTCCCAGGCGAACTAGCAGTAATCACAGTAAAACCTGTTGATTCAGCTGGCTTGATTCTTGCTCCAGATACTTACACAGTATTTGCAACAGGCGGAATCGTTGCCCCGGTCGCACTTGGTGCAAACTCAGCGACAATTACAGGTACAACAACTGACAAGTCAGGTGTTGGAACTGTTGATGGCGTTGTAACTTACAAGATCTACATGCCTGCATACACTGGAACATTCGTGTTCAAGTACACAACAGGAACAATGGCTACAACAGCGAAGTCAGCTGTTGCACGCACAGTTTCAGTAACTGTTTCAAACCCTGTTTCAGATGCAGCTCAAGCAGCAGCAGAAGAAGCAACAGCAGCAGCTAACGATGCAACTGATGCAGCACTTTCTGCAGCAGAAGCAGCAGAAGCAGCAACAGCTATGGCACAAGAGGCCGTAGATGCAGTTGCAGAGCTATCAGCACAGGTCACAAGCTTGATCTCAGCACTTCGTGCACAGATCACTGCTTTGACTAACCTCGTAGTTAAGATCCAGAAGAAGGTAAAGGCTTAATTAGCCCTGATCTTCTAAAGATCTAGAACCGAAACCCGGCCTCCTCTCACGAGGGGGCCGGGTTTCGGCTTTGAGGGGCAAGTTTGTGGCTCAAATTTTTAAGCGGTGAAAGTAAGATGGGATTATGTTGAATACGGCTTCGGAAAAAATGTTAGCGAATTTGTTGATGGTTGGTTCGGCTTTTGCCACGATCTTTGTTGCTTGGGGCACCGTAACCGATCCTGTAAATGTCACCAAGCTCTTAGCTCTCGGAGCCGTAGCCGGTGCAGGTGTTGCTATTGCGATTTCTTTTGGCGCAAAGCGTATTTGGTTAGAGCACAAAGGCGCATTAGTCGCCTTAATTATCTTCCTTGCGACAGTTTTAAATTCAGTTGTTCAGAGCAAGGCCCCCCTAACACAGCTCATTTATGGTGCGTACGGGCGCAATACAGGTTTGATCACATACTTATTACTAACCTGCCTTTTTGTAGCCGCGCTTGGATTATCTAATAAGTTAAGTTTTTTAAAAATATGTTATGGATTACTGGCTGCAGGTCTTATCAATTGCATTTATTCGCTCTGGGTTGTCACATTTGGTGATTTTATTGGCTGGACAAATCCATACGGCAATATCCTAGGAACATTTGGTAACCCAAATTTTGTGGGTGCATTTCTAGGAATCTTTGCAAGTGTGCTCTTTGCGTATTTATTACAACCTAACGTATCTATAATAATTAGATCTATATCTGCAGTTATATTGATCATTACATTTTATGAAATTAAGTCCTCACATGCGATTCAAGGAATAGTTGTTACCGCCGGCGGCATGGCGATAGTGGGCTTCTACTTTCTTCGCGCAAGGTTTAAATCAACTTTAATTCCTGCCGTGTATTCTTCATTCGTTGCAATTCTCGGTTTAGTATCGGTAATGGGTGCGCTGCAAAAAGGACCCCTTACTCAATTAATTTATAAGAACTCAGTTTCTTTACGTGGTGAGTATTGGCACGCTGGCTGGAACATGGCGGCTAAATTCCCCTTTTCCGGTGTGGGAATGGATACCTATGGTGATTGGTATCGCAGGCTTCGCAATGACCACGCGCTGATTAATCCGGGCCCAAACACCATTTCAAATGCGTCACACAATGTTGTGATTGACCAACTTGCCTATGGTGGTTGGCCGATGTTGATTGCCTATTTAGCGATTCTAATTCTTGTAGTAATTGCAATAATCAAAGTGACTTTACGTAGCAAAGAATTTAACTTCACATTTATTGGTTTAGCTGTTGCCTGGGTTTGCTACCAGGTCCAGTCAATCATCAGTATCAACCAAATCGGTCTTGCCATCTGGGGTTGGCTGCTTGGCGGTACTTTGATTGCCTACGAACGCTCTACTCGATCAGATTCAAGTGAAGATGCCAAAGAGATTAGAACTAGCGGAGGTAAAACTCGTACCAAGGCAAAGCAAAGCGTGGGTATTTCACCATTCATGGTTGGAATCATTGGGGCTGTTGTCGGACTTTTAGTAGCGGTTCCACCGTATAGTTCTGATTCAAAGTGGAAGGCAGCACTTGGTTCTGGAAATGTTGCTGAAATAGAGAAGTCTCTAGTCCCAAGTTATTTAAATCCACAAAATTCATATCGCTATGCAAGCGCATCCCAACTTCTTGAAGCTAACAAGCTCTATGACCTTTCATATAAGTACGCCAAAATTGGCGTTGAGTTCAACCCAGACTTCTTTGATGCCTGGAAGATGCTCTATTACGTTCAGAAGGCCACGCCTGAAGATAAAGCGCTTGCAAAAGAGAATCTATTACGACTTGATTCGCGTAATCCAAATATCTTTGATGTGCCTAAGCAATGAAGGTAGCAATAATTGGACAGGGGTACGTTGGGCTAACAATTTCAGCCTTTGCTTCTAAACACCACCAAGTAATTGGTTTTGATAATAACTCTGAAAATGTGTTACGTCTTAATCGGGGAATTTCTCATATAGAAGGCGTTGACTCGAAGGATCTAGCTGCTGCTATTGCTGCGGGAAATTATAGGGCAACCACAAATGCCAGCGATATTTCCGATGCTGAAATTGTGGTTATTGCTGTACCAACTCCTTTGACCAAGGATAGAAAGCCAGATTTATCTTTCATTGAATCTGCTTGTAAGACAATTGGGTCTTCACTTAAAAAACCGGCTCTAATTATTAATGAATCAACATCATTTCCGGGTACTTTGCGCGACTATATAAAGCCAGGAGTCGAAAAGTACTCTGCAAACAAAATTGAACATAACTATGCAATATCTCCAGAGCGCGTTGATCCGGGCCGGGTGGATTGGAATCAAAAGAACACACCACGGTTATTTGCCGGGTTGACTAAAGAAGCCTCAGATCAAACTCGCGCCTTCTATTCGACGTTTTGCGACAATTTGGTTGAAGTATCTTCACCTGAAGTTGCAGAAGCGGCGAAACTTTTTGAGAATACCTTTCGCCAGGTAAATATCGCACTGGTAAATGAATTTGCTGAGATCGCTCATGCACTTGGTATTTCTGTGCATGAAACTTTAGATGCCGCAGATACCAAACCTTATGGATTCATGAAATTTAACCCAAGCGCCGGTGTCGGTGGACATTGCATCCCAGTAGATCCAAGTTATTTGGCCCATGTCGCCGCAGAAAAAGGTGTTCCGGCAACTTTCATCCAGCGCGCCAATGAGGTAAACCTTGAGATGCCTAAATACATTGTTGAGCGGGTTACCACCGATAATGGTGGCACTCTTAAGGGTAAACGCGTGCAAGTGATTGGAGTTTCCTACAAGCCAGATGTTGCTGATGTACGAGAAACTCCTGCCGAACTAGTTATTGATGAGCTGAAATCCCAGGGGGCGATCACCAACTGGCATGATCCGGTTGTAAAAAGTTGGCATGGACAGGAATCGAGCCCACTAGGCGGGTCTGAAATTGCAATCGTCGTTACTCTGCACTCATCGATTGATAAGGGTGCGGTTCTTAAATCTGCTCCGTATGTTTTTGATACGACAGGTAAAGTCGATGGAGCTACAGGGCTTTAGTAGTTTTTTCGCGAATTGCTAATATTCCGGCGACCTGGAGTAAAAGACTGAGCGACATTATTGGAATTCTAAATCTGTGATCTCCGATTGTTCCGATAGTTATCAACCATGCCAAGATAACTGGAGTTGCTGCAAGGATCGCAATTTTCTTACCGAGGCCACCACGTCTCTTAAGGCTTAAGAAGCCATAGAAAAATAGTACGAGTTGTCCAAGTAACCACCCATAGGAGATTGTCTTACCGATACCACCTTGAATAAGGTTTACCGCAGTCGTTGTTTTCTGCATGTTCTGAACTGGTGAAATCTTTAACCATGGGTTTCTGGCTGTAGTGCCTTCCGCCACAGGGCCAGACCATGGCGACCAAAAGTATAAGGATTTATTTAATGCCAGTTTTACAGTTTTTAGTGGATGAGTTGCGTACCACTTCAAAATACAGATCACGACTTCATTATCTGTAACCGTTGCCCCAGGTGAGCTTGGTTCACATTTGATTGCTGGACCGATTCGGTTATAGCCACCAAGTGTTTCCTCACCTACACCAAGGTTCATGGTGGTTCCAAGGTTTGTCGAAATTGTGGCCTTGCCGACCGCTTCGGCGTTTCTGAAGATCAAGACAGCTGGCAGGAGCATTAAGGCAATTACTCCGACAGCAGCCAATTTAATTTGGTTTTTGCGGCCAACGGCATAAAGAACGCAGATGATGATAAATATCGCTGCAACTAGAATAAATCTTGGTTGTAAGAAGCTGGCTAAGCCGAACCAAAGGCCGATATAAGTAATTTGCTTGCTGCCAAATTTAGCACCTGAATCATCGGTCAAACAACTAATTGCAATTGCAAGGGCCATCATTAAGCACGATGCAACAGGTGTTTCATAACCCACAGTGAGGCTTCCCAAAGAAAGGGTTGGGTTAAAGCTGATCAAGAAAGATGCGGTGAAGGCCAGATATGCAACCTTTGTTTTGCTGATTGTCTTAGTTAAGAAATAAGTGGAATATGCAAAAAATAACGATTGGATGATGCTGAGCATATAAAGGAATTTTGTAATCGAAATAGCCGCAAACGGCCATATTAACAAAGGATATCCAGCAGGCCAATAAGTTAATTTCTCTTCAGTTGAAAAGAAACCTTGGTTAAGCAGGCCATCTACGCCTTTTAAGTAATTCTCACCATCCGCGCCTAGCCAACCACCGGCTTGCACATTAAAAATAACGATAAGTTTTATGAGAAAAGCGATAACCGGGAAAGCAATCAGAAAGCGGTTAATTTTTACCGCAGACTTGTTGGCCGGAGCAGCTGGCTTCTTATTCTTGATTTGCTTAGCCATTTCGCATCTCCTCTAACCCTTTACTTACTTCTTCATTTCTAGAGCAACATCATCAATAATGTTATCTAAAGTATTTTCTGGTGCCCATCCAGTGCTGTTTTTGATCTTGGTTATATCTGGGACGCGACGTTGCATATCTTCAAAGGTAGATGGGTATGCGTCTTTGTATGGGGTGTAGGTAATAGTTGAAGTTGATTTGGTGCGCTCGATGATTTTATCCGCTAATTGCTTGATAGTGGTCTCACCTACCCCGCCGATGTTATAGACCTGACCGATTGTGGAATCTGTCTTGGCAATGGTCAAGATTGCTTTGACGGCATCTTGTACGTGGCAGAAGACTCGGGATTGCGTGCCATCGCCGTAGATTGTGATTGGTTCATTTTTGATTGCCGATTGGATAAAACGTGGGACGACCATTCCGTAGCGGCCGGTTTGGCGTGGGCCGACGGTGTTAAAGAGGCGCACGGTGGTGACCTTAAGTTGCTTGGTTAGAAAGAGTGCGTGGGCGATAGCTTCTTCTAGCGCTTTGGCATCGGAGTAAGTCCAGCGGATCTTTTGTGGGGCACCGACTACGCGATCTGATTCTTCGTTAAGTGGTTGGTTGGGGTTCTTGCCATAAATTTCAGATGTGCTGGCGATGATGATGCGTTTATTTAATTTGGTTGCGGCGTTTAATACGACTTCAGAGCCTGTGAAGTTTGTAGATACAGATTCGATTGGGTTTTCTAGGATTGTGTTAACACCTAGGGCTGCGGCCATGTGAAGTACTAGGTCGGCCGGGGCCATTATTTTTTCGACTAACGCTGCATCGCGGATATCGCCTTGGTGGATTTCGATTTGGTCTTTGATGTGGGCGATATTGGCTCTGGAACCTGTGGACATGTTGTCCAGGATCGAAACGTGGTGGCTCTCATTTAGTAAGGCATCACAGAGGTGAGAACCGATAAAACCGGCTCCACCGGTGATGAAAACGCGCATAGGGGCAAGTCTATCGGGGCGGGGATCGATCTTTTGGGGTTGGCGCTCATTTAGGGTTCAGCGAATTCACAGGCAGATGGGGCATGGTTTGGCTATGAAAACCAAAGCGACTTTCCGAAAGTTTTCAGCTGCCGGCACTGATTGGGCATCGTGGATCTTGGGTATTGGTTTGGGGCTGACGCTTGCTTTGCAGGCAACGACGATGCGCCATAGCGATCTGACATCTGTTTATGCGCTGGTTGCATCGATCTCGCGATTGGCGGCGTTGACCGGTACTTACTTTGCAATCGTTGGTATTTTCTTGGTGGCGCGAATTCCTTGGGTGGAACGTGGTGTGGGCCATGATCGTTTGGTTACCTGGCATCGCAAGCTTGGGCCGTGGAGCCTTTATCTAATTGGGTTTCATGTTCTGTTTATTATTTTAAGTTTTGCTGGGCAAGATCATGTTGCGCTGGCGGTGGAATTGTGGCGGATGCTCTTTAACTTCGAATGGATGTGGGCGGCACTCGCTGGGTTTGTCTTAATGGTGATGGCAGGTGTTACCTCATATAAGAAGGCGCGCGCCAAGATGAGTTATGAAACATGGTGGATCATCCATGTTTATACATACATTGCTGTCGCGGCATCATTTATGCACCAGGTAATTAATGGGCAGATGTTTATTGGCCATCCGTTAAATCGTGCGTATTGGACTTTCCTTTATGTGGCGATGGCCTTTGCAATTATCTGGTGGCGAATTGGTATTCCGCTGGGGCGCTCGCTGCGCCATAACTTGCGGGTAGATAAAGTTGTTGTGGAAGGACCGGGGGTTGTCTCGGTTGTGATGAAGGGGCGCAAGCTCACTGAACTTTCGGCAGAAGGCGGCCAGTTCTTTAGCTGGCGCTTTGCTTCCAAGGGACATGCCTTGATGTCACATCCTTATTCATTGTCGGCGGCTCCGACTGAACATTATTTGCGCATTACAGTTAAAGATTTAGGTGATCACTCGCGTTCTTTGGCGTTTTTAAAGCCTGGTACTCGCGTCTTTGTGGAGGGCCCATATGGCGCCTTTACGGCAGGGCGCGCCAAGATGCCAAACGTTGTTTTAATCGGTGGCGGCGTTGGTGTTACGCCGATTCGTGCGCTGATGGATGAGTTTAAAAATGGAGTCAAGATGGATGTTATCTATCGCGTATCGCGCAAAGAAGATTTGGTTTTAAAGGACGAGCTTGATTATTTGGAATACCACTCTGATGGGTTGATCAAAGTGCATTATTTGATTGGCTCACGCAAGGAACATCCGATGGATGCTAAATCTTTGAAGGCTCTGGTTCCGACCTTTGCTGATTCAGATATTTATATCTGTGGCCCTGGGCCGTTGGTTGAATCGGTAAAGGCTGCGGCAAATGACCTGGGCGTGCCGAAGAATCGGTTCCATGATGAGGCTTTCGCTTTCCATAGCGAATAAGTCGCAGCCCAAGTTGGGGCAGCGTTAAGTAATTTCACAGATAGTTAAGGGAAGGTACGGATATGAAACGCGCGATACTGATTGCAACCGGAACCGTCGGTGGGCTGGGCGCTGTCTTGGCCGTGACTCCTCCGCAATTTACTTCTACGCAAAGTTCGCCAATGGCGTTGCCTGGAACGTCTACGACACCGGCGGCGACAACAGCTGCAACGCCAACTGCGGCGGCATCTGCAAGCACAACCGCAAAGGGTCCAACAAAAACTCCAAAGCCAACAAAGAAGAGTTCAACTAAGAGTTCTGCTGCAACAACAGCTGCAGCTGCTAATTCAACGCAATCACAGACACCGGCTGCGCAAACTCCTGCTGCAACGCAAGCACCGGCAACCAAATCTGTTTCTGGAACATTTACGGGCAGTGTTGTAAATGTGCAATACGGTAACGTGCAGGTAAAGATCACTGTGGAAAACGGCAAGATAACTGATGCGCAGGCAGTTCAGGCACCTTCAGGTCGCAATGATCGTTGGACACAGATGGCTGTGCCGATCTTGCGCCAACAGACTTTGCAGGCGCAATCAGCCAAGATCTCAGGTGCATCTGGTGCATCATTTACTTCTTACGGTTGGTACACATCGTTGGTCAGCGCGCTGGCAAAAGCGGGGATGTAAGTTACTTTCGTGGTTCGCAAACGATATGAAATACACGTTTGGGGCACTGTTCTCTTTTTAGATGTGGCATCTTCGGCGCTGTCGGAAGCTGCGATAGATGCGGCCGTTGAGGATGTTAAGAAATTTGTTTATGGCGTGGATGAGGATTTCTCAACCTATAAAGACGGCTCGTTTGTTTCACGCTTGCGTCGTGGGGAAATAACAATTGATGGTTGCCCGGCTGATGTGAAAGAGGTTTGGGGTTTGTGTGCGGCTGCGCGGGATTTAACTGATGGCGCATTTGATCCATGGGCAGTTGCTGGTGGCTTTGATCCATCGGGTTACGTAAAGGGTTGGGCGGCAGATCGGGTGGCGCAGATTTTGCTGGCGGTCGGTTGTGAACATATTCAGGTAAATGCAGCAGGTGATTTAACGCTGCGTGGTGGGATAAATGAAAAGGGTGTTGTTGGGCCGTGGAAGATCGGGGTTGTAAATCCAGATAATCGCCAAGAAGTCTTGCGGATATTTGAGATTAACGATGGTGCGATTGCAACGAGCGGCACATACGAACGCGGGGCGCATATCTTTGATCCGGCTACCGGAACGATTGCGATTGGTGCAAAGTCGGTAACGGTTTTGGGGCCCGATGGTGGTTTAACTGATGCGCTGGCGACTGCGTTGATGGTTTCAGGTGAAGATGGTGCGGTTTGGTTTGGGCAGCCTGAATTAGCCGAATATTCGGCATGGGTTATCGATCGCCATAGCGGTGGCGCTTGGGGTGTGGGTCCGGCGGTTTTGTAAAAGTTACTCAGAGTAATAAAAATATTTATTTTATTTATCCACAATTTCCGCTATCTTTATTAAGTAAAAACTAAATATGTCGGTTAGTAAATCTAAGTTCCACAAATGGAAATTAGGTTTACTCAATCAGCGCGCAAACATCGAATAGGAAAAAGTCGAGCGCTTTATGTGATCGAAAATTCTTCGCCAGAATTTGTTTCTGGAGAATCGTTTAGACGAGACAAAATAATCTGGGTTAGTGAAGACGATAGAGGGTTAGAGCTGGAAATAGTGGCAGTTGCTGAAGATGACCATCTCTTGGTCATTCATGTGATGCCGACAATTTTTAGAAAGGAGCAAAAAAGATGGAACCTAAAATAAAATACACGGTCGGCCCTGATGTTGATCTGAGAAAAACAATCATTAGGGATAAGAACGGTAAAAGAATTACTAACAGGCGCGCTGAAAAAATGGCTAAACAAGCAATTGCGGAGGTGCTTCGACGTCAAGAACTGGGCGACGAAACTGTTAAATCCCCGAAGCGAGAATTGCGTTTGCGGTCGAAGTTGAGAAGGCTGCTTAAGAAAAAAGGTTAAGTGTCGCAACTTCATCACTGGTTAGCTCAACGATCTGCATAATCTCGTGAAGCTGTTCAACGGTGCGCGCTGATGCAATTGGTGTGCTGACCTGAGGGTTGGCACGTAACCAAGCGAGAGCAACCGCAGAGATTGAAGAGTTATGGACCTTGGCGATTTTATCTAGAGCTTCGATGATCGCGTAACCTTTATCGCTTTGATAGTCAATTACACCACCGGCACGAATTGAATCAACGGTTATGCCAGGGCGATATTTACCAGTTAGGAATCCGCGAGCAAGACCATAGAACGGTAGCGCTGAAAGACCATTCTTCTTCAACTCTTCTTGTTGTTCAGATTCAAAGGGGTTGCGTTCCATCAAGTTGTATTGATCTTGCAAGCAGATGTATTTAGGTAAGTTTTCTTTGGTTGCGATATCGAGTGCTTCTTGTAAACGGGTGCCGGTGTGCTGGGATGCGCCGATATAACGGATCTTTCCTTCGTTGATAAGGGTTTGATAGGTGCCCAAGGTTTCGGCGATTGGAACATCTTTATCGTCGTGATGAGAATAATAAAGGTCTATGTGATCGGTTTGTAAACGCTTTAATGAATCGGTGCAGGCAGCGATGATATTTTCGGGGCGCAATCCCGGACGGGTAGAAAGCTTGGCAACCTTGGTTGCAATCACTAGCGAATGACGATTGCCACGTGATTTCATCCAGTTGCCAATAATGGTTTCGGATTCGCCGCCGACGTTGCCATCGACCCATTCGGAGTAAACATCTGCGGTGTCGATGAAGTTACCGCCAGATGCTGTGAAGGCATCTAAAACCCCTTGAGATTGGCTCTCATCGGCGCTCCAGCCAAAGACATTGCCACCTAGGCAAAGTGGATAAACATCGAGGGTGGTGGCTGGGATATTGATATGCGCTGGATTCGTCATAGGCCAACGGTAGGGCAAGATAAGCCCATGGTTGAAACGACGGGTGGCTTTAGCGCGGTAGGCCTGGCGCGCGAAGCCGAAGCTCTGGTTCTGCCCTCGCTGACACAGGCGCAAGCAATCGAAATTGGTGAGATCGCTTTTGCAAAGGCAACTGAACGCAATTTGCCGATTATCGTGGAAGTTCGCATGGGCGAATGGACTGTATTTAAAGTTGCCTTAACTGGTTCGACAATCGATAACGATTCTTGGGTGGCGCGCAAGGCGCGCGTTGTTTTGGCTACAGGTAAATCAACAATTTATGAACGAGTAAGTGCTGAAGAACGTGGCGTTGATTGGCATAAAGAGACTGGTTTAAGTGAAGAAATGCATGCTATTCATGGCGGCGGCTTGGTGCTAAATGTTGCCGGCCACGGACTTGCGGGGATTTTACTAATTAGTGGTCTGCCACAAGTTGAAGATCATTTATTGGGCGTTGAAGTAATAACAGAATATTTAGCGCGCCAAGGAGAGAACGCATGAGCATCTGGGTTTGCGGTGAAGTATTAATTGATTTATTGCCAGGTGAACCAGAGCGCAGAGCTGTTGTAGGTGGAGGGCCAGCAAATACCGCAAAGGCGCTGGCGCGACTTGGACACGATGTGCATTTCATTGATGGAATTTCAACTGACGATTATGGCGTTAAGGCGCGAGCGGAACTTTTGGCAGATGAAGTTAAATTAGATTTGGCTTTAACGAGTGATAAACCAACTTGTTTAGCAATTGTTACCTTGGCTGATGATCGTAAAGCTAGCTATGAATTTAAGATAGATGGCACTGCAACATTTGATTTCGATTTAAATTGGTTACCTGATCCTTCAGTGCATAAGCCAAGCGTGCTTCATATTGGCACTTTGGTAACGATTGTCGAACCTGGTGCAACAGTGCTTTACGACTGGGCACTGCAGGTGGCTGAATTCGCACCGATTGTCTTTGATCCAAATATTCGCCCATCTGTAATGGGCGATCGCGATCGATATCAAGCAGCCGTTGAAAAATGGGCCGCTATCTCAAGTGTTATTAAGGTCAGCGATGATGATCTCGCTTGGTTATACCCCAATCAACCATTTGAAGAAATTGCTAAGCGTTGGGTGGCAGATGGCGCGGCTTTGGTGGTTGTTACGCGCGGAGTTAACGGATCAATTGGTTATACCGAAAATAGCCGCGAAGAAGCAGAAGGCGTGAAGATTGATTTAGCTGACACTGTCGGTGCTGGTGACACAGTCGGTGCAATTATCATTGAAGCGATGATCCAAGATGGAATTTTATCTCTGCAAGGTGAAGGTTTAAAGAAAGTTCTTGATCGTGCAGCCGCAGCTGCAGCAATCACATGTTCTCGTGCGGGGGCGCAACCTCCTTACAAACACGAACTAGCGAAAATCTAGGTAGCTGATATGCAATATATAGATGATGCAGAATTTCAGATCGCAATTGATTTAGATAACGGTGCGCGCATTACATCGCTGACTTGGCGCGATATGCAGTTTGCAGTTCCTTACCGCGGTTCACCTTTAGATAGCGGTTGGTATGCGATGGGTCCATGGGCCGGTCGTATTCGCGATGGAATTATGCGCGGGGCTGATGGCGAAGAAATTCAATTGCCAACAAATATAACTCCGCCGCATGCAATTCACGGTTTTGGATTTACTTCATCTTGGCAAGAAATTGGCCCCGGGCGATCATTGTTGCATTTACCGAAACCATATGCTGGCGCCAGTATTGAGCAAACTATTGAAGTTTTAGATGATGCGATTCGTTGGTCACTTGAATACGATCCAGGTGATTGCGAGTTACCGGCATGGATCGGAATGCATCCATGGTTTCCGCGCGATTTAGAACGTGGTGGAAGCGCAGAACTTGAATTTAAAGCAGCGAAGATGCTCAAGCGCGATGAAGAAGGCCTGCCTACTGGTGAGCTAATTACTCCGCCAAATAGCACTTACGACGATGCTTTTACTGAGATTCAAGGCGTTCCAGCTGTTGTTTGGGAAGACTGTGCCCGCATTGAAATTGAATCTGATGCGCCTTGGTGGGTTGTCTATAACGAGGATTCTGAAGGCGTTTGTATCGAACCGCAGACAGCGCCACCTGATGCCCAGAACTTAGGCATTACTGGCGAGCATTACATCGAAGCTTTATTTATTTTTACCGAAGAATAAAACCAAAAAAATAATAGGATTGAGATATGTCAAAGGTAATTGATCGAACACGGCTAGCTGTACTTCGCAAAGTTGAAGAAGAGCGCTTCTTAGCAAACCATAAGATGAGCTCAGAAGCATTCGCTGATTCTCAGAAAGTTATGCACGAAGGCGTTCCGATGTCATGGATGGCTAAGTGGCCAGGTGCTCACCCAGTTTTCGTGAAGGAGGCCAAGGGTGCCAAATTCACCGATATCGATGGCAATACCTATATTGATTTCTGTTTAGGCGATACCGGATCAATGACTGGCCATTCACCTGATGCAACTATTGCGGCTATCAAGCGCCAAGCAGATATCGGTATTACTTCGATGTTGCCGACTTTGGATGCTGCAGTTGTATCGAAAGAACTTGCCGCACGCTTTGGTCTACCAAAGTGGCAATTTACAGTTACTGCAACCGATGCCAATCGCCACGTTATTCGTTACTGCCGTTTAATTACGGGCCGCAGCAAAATCATTGTTATCGATCGTTGTTATCACGGAAGTGTTGATGAAACCTTTGCAACGCTAGATGAGTCAGGAAATACCGTTAAGCGCGAAGGTAATTTAGGTGCGCCAGTTGATTTGGCTGTTACTACACGCGTTGTGGAATTTAACGATCTAGCAGGCATGGAAGCAGCGCTAAAACACGGTGATGTTGCGGCAATCTTGATGGAACCTGCAATGACAAATGTGGGCATCGTCTTGCCTGAAGATGGCTACCTATATGCAGTTCAGGATCTTGCCAAGAAGTATGGTGCCTTGTTAATTATTGATGAGACTCACACAATCTCAGTTGGCCCTGGTGGAATGACTTTAGATCTGGGCTTAAAGCCTGATTTCTTAACTATCGGTAAAGCAATTGCCGGCGGTATTCCAGTCGGTACATTCGGTATGACCGAAGAAGTTGCTAATTCAATTAAGAAACTAGTTGAGCTAGAAATTATTGACACAGGTGGAATCGGTAGCACGTTGGCAGGAAATGCCATGTCACTTGCTGCAATGCGCGCGACCTTAAGTGAAGTGCTAACTGCAGATGCATTTAAATCGATGATCGCACTTGGTGATCGCTGGAGCGATGGCGTTGATGTGGCGATTGCCGAATTTGATTTGGATTGGCATTGCAACCGTCTAGGTGCGCGTGGGGAATACATATTTAAAGGCAAAGCACCACGCACCGGGCGAGAAGCTGCTGAATCTGGTGACTTTGAACTCGAGCAATATATTCACTTACGTTTGTTGAACGATGGCTTCTTGCTAACGCCTTTTCACAATATGGCTTTGATGTCACCGGCAACAACTGCTGCTGATGTTGATGCGCATACTGCGGCATTCCGTGCCATGTGCGCTGACTTAGTCGGCTAATTTCGTAACAAAAGAGAAAGCCCCACATCTCTGTGAGGCTTTCTCATCCCGCTTAAGTCATCTGATTCGCAGAATAAGACTTGAGCTTATTGATTCGAGCGATTTAGCTTTCGCCAGTGATCTCACTCTCGAACCGTTGAGGAAATTATAAAGTTTGGGGTTGTGGATTTCAACCTAATTATGTCGGTGGTGTGGACAATATTTTGCGAATGGAAAAATTCTTAGCGCGTTACAGCCAGACATATATTTTAGTTGGAAGACTTGAGTTAATACTTCGCTCAAGACTTATTGAAACCCTGAGTGGTTTTGCTACCGAAAAAGGTTACGCAGAGTGGCATCAAGTCCTAGATGCGAAAACTTCAATTGATTGATCTAATCGAAATATGGGTTTTAGTCTCTGGCGTAATGTTTTATCGCAGCGCAACTTCACAAAACTATGGCTTCCCTGCACCAGGCACGCATTCTTAGATCTTCCTTACCCAGAGTCTTTCAATACCTACCAAAAGATTGATAATCGCATGCATTACGCAGTTGGAACTCGAAATCAAGTATGTCATTTCAATTTCGCAAATTACCGAAATATTAAGCACGAGGGAGCTAATCTAAAGTGGCTAATTAGGGCGCTTGGCGAATAATTTAATTGAAGCCAAGACTTGTATAGAGCGCTAAACCTTTTTCGTTATCGGCATCGACATATAACATCGCTTGCTTTAAACCTTTGGCAACTAAGTAGTTGATCGCTGCTACTGAAACTGCGCGGCCAATGCCTTGGTGGGCGTGATCGGGATCGACTCCAACTACATATAACTCGCCAACGGGATGTTGATTTACGAGATCTTGATGAATCTTGGTCCAAACGAAACCAACGATTTCATCGCCTTTTGTAGCAAGGAAGAAGCCTGCTGGATCAAACCAATTTTCGGCCATGCGGTTTTCGAGATCTTGTATCGCCCAGCGGCCTTGATCTGGATGGTTTATAAAGATTTTATTGTTAAGGGCGAGCCATAGTTCTTTATCTTTTGCGGGATCAAAAGTGCGGATTGTGTATTCGCGCTTTGTGGTGGGAAGTGAATCGGTAAGTGATCTGTGAATCTTAAGAATATGGCGCATTGCGGTTATACCCGCTCGGAAATTTGGCTCTCTTTACCGCCATTTGGAAGTGTGAAGCGATAACCAACATTGCGAACTGTGCCGATGATGGATTCAAATTCTGGACCGAGCTTGGAACGCAGGCGACGGATGTGAACATCGACAGTGCGAGTTCCACCGAAATAGTCATAGCCCCAAATTTCTTGCAGTAACTGTGCGCGAGTAAAGACGCGACCTGGATGTTGGGCAAGGTATTTAAGAAGTTCGAATTCTTTAAATGTTAAATCAAGGGCGCGGCCGCGCAGCTTTGCGGTGTAAGTACTTTCATCGATTACAACATCACCGGTGCGAATTTCACCGGCAGTTGGATCAGCGGCTGTAATTGCTGCAAGATGTTTGCCGATGCAGATACGGATACGTGCATCTACTTCTGCAGGACCTGCGGTATCGAGCATGACATCGTCAAAGCCCCAATCTGCGCTCATCGCAGATAGGCCACCTTCAGTTGTAATTGCAATTACAGGTGCGCCAACACCGGTTGAGGTAAGTAAGCGCGTTAAATTCTTAGCTGCAGGCAATTCGCGACGAGCATCTACAAAGACGATATCCATAACTGGTGAATCGATTAGCACGCTGGCTTCAGCGGGCATGATCTTTACAGTGTGTTGCAATAGAGCAAGTGATGGCAGAACTTCCGCGCTGGCGCCATTGGTATTTGTCAGTAACAACACCTTAGCCATGGGATCTAGACTACCTTTGTGAAAACTTTCATTCCACTCGCGATCGTGTTGGTCCTGGCCACTGGATTTGGCATCTGGTTTCAGCGCACACGAGGGAAATTTCGTAAGAAGAAGACGATAAATGGGCCAACGCTCACCGCTGCAATCATTGGTACAGAACTTGGTTCACGGGCAACGATGGTCCAGTTCTCATCGGCATTCTGCACACCTTGCCGGGCAACTAAGGCGCTGCTGCAAGATATGGTCAAGACGATGCCGGATGTTCGCTATGCCCATATCGATGCTGAATCTCATCTAGAACTGGTCCGTGAATTAAATGTCTTATCAACGCCAACGACCTTGTTCTTAAATGGCGCAGGTGTTGAAGTCGGCCGAGCGATGGGAACGCCAAAGCGCGCTCAAGTCCATGCTGCGCTCGCTGCTATTAGCTAGTTAAAGCAGCTGCAAAATATTCGCAAGTAGCGCTTTACTTTGAAGGTCTTTATCCTTAAGCCATGCAAAGCATTCAAACCAGTTACTTCACAAAGCGCCGTGTGATTGATTACGGTCGCTTAACTGGCGCTATGTGTCGTGCTTAGTTTGCAACTTAAAAACTAATTCAACGACCCATAAGTGAAATAAGTGAAGGAAATAAAAATGACAGTATCGATAGATGCCAGAGGACCACGATGGTCTGCGGCGATCACAACAGTTGTCTTAGCAACTGCTCTTGTGACATCTAACGTTTGGATAATTGCTTTTCAAGCAGTTGTCTTTGCAATTGGTGCTCTGCGTGGGCCGCAGTTCACACCGTATGCACTTATTTTTAAATCCTTAATTAAGCCACGCTTGAAGTCACCGGTGGTTTTCGAAGATGTTCGCCCGCCACAGTTTGCACAGGCAGTTGGATTTGGCTTTGCACTTGTTGCGGTTATTGCATCTGTTACTGGGGCTGGTGGAGTCTTTACAGTTGCAACCGCTTTTGCACTTGCTGCCGCATTTTTAAATGCAGCATTTAATTTCTGCTTGGGTTGCCAGATGTATTTGCTCATCTTGCGCGCACGCACCGCTAAGTAATTCGCTTTAATCCAATAATAACTAAAGTAAATAGGAGAGCTCTATGTCACGTGAAACATCACTCGTCAGCGCCGATTGGGTCGCTGAAAACGTTAATAATCCAAAGGTAGTAATCGTGGAGGTCGATGAAGACACCACTTTGTATGAGCAAGGCCATATTGAAAGTGCGATCACATTCCACTGGCGCGATGATCTACAAGATGGCTTGATTCGCGACCTGATCTCAAAGGAGAAGTTTGAAGCGCTTCTTTCAAAATCAGGAATCTCTAATGACTCAACCGTGATCTTGTATGGCGGCAATAACAACTGGTTTGCAACCTATGCCTTCTGGTATTTCAAGGTTTACGGCCACCAAGATGTTCGTTTACTAGATGGCGGACGCAAGCGTTGGGAACTCGATTCTCGCCTATTCGTAACTGCTGTTCCAACTCGCACCGCAACTCGTTATGTTGCCAAAGAGCGCGATAACTCAATTCGCGCATACCGCGATGAAGTTATCGCAGCAATTGGCACGCTAAATATTGTTGATGTTCGTTCTCCTGCGGAATTTAGTGGCGAACTTGCGGCACCTGCACATTTGCCACAAGAACAAGGTCAGATCAAGGGACATATTCCAACTGCCAAGAATATTCCTTGGTCAAAAGCTGCCAATGAAGATGGCACCTTTAAGACAGATACAGAGCTAAAAGATCTTTACGTCGGTGCCGGTGTTGATCTTGCAAAAGAGACCATCGCGTATTGCCGTATTGGAGAACGTTCTGCGTTCTCTTGGTTCGTGCTGCATGAACTTCTTGGCGTATCAAACGTTAAGAATTACGACGGGTCATGGACTGAATACGGCTCGCTCGTTGGTGTACCAGTAGCTGTAGGAGCGTAAGTTGAAAACCTGCGGTGCAACTCCTGGCGGTCCATCACTCGATGGCATTGACGTTACAACACAAACAATCATCCAAGGTGTTGTACTCAGGGACGGGGACGACGGAGTACCAAACGGCACTCCTGTCGGTAGCGCACATGTCCGATTGTTAGATCGCGACGGAGAATTCACCGCAGAGCTTCCAACTAATTCGCAAGGACAGTTTCGTTTCTTCGCCGCACCTGGATCTTGGACTCTCGTAGTTCAAGCACCAGGTGCGCGCGTAGAACAGCAGGTAACGGCAGCACAAGGCATACCTGCAGATCTCGTCATTTCACTTTAAAGGTAGGCTTAACCCATGGCTGAACAACACGAACTCCGCGATAAAGGCTTGCGCTTAACACCACAACGCGAACTTGTTTTATCTGCCGTGCGCGAACTCGGTCATGCAACGCCAGAAGAAGTCGCTGAAAAGGTACGCGCAACGCATCCCGGCATCAACCTTTCAACGGTTTATCGCAATTTGGAAACTCTGGAAAACGTTGGCCTTGTACAGCACACGCATTTGGGCCATGGCGGTGCGACTTATCATGCAGCTGAAGAACTCACACATTTGCATTTAGTCTGCAGCGATTGTGGCTCTGTTGGAGATGCGCCAATAAATGCAGCAGCAAACTTCGTACAGAATTTAGCTGACGATTATGGCTTTAAAACCGATGTCACTCACTTTGCAGTTTATGGGTTATGCGCTGCGTGCGTTAAATAACTATGACTGCGGTACATGTTGAAGATGGCGTTGATAAAGGCGCTATCTGGCATTTTGGTGAACCCAATAAGGAACAGAAAGCTTTGCTGGAAGGTAAAGCCTGGGCCGATCTTTCACATTTAAACATCATCGCGGTTTCTGGTGCAGATCGTCTGAAATGGTTACATGATTTAACTACTCAGCATTTAACTGAACTACCAGTTGGTCAATGGAGTTCAGCTTTGATCTTGGATCCGCAAGGACACGTGGAATACCAATTTAACTTGGTAGATGATGGCGAAACTAGCTGGTTGGTAATTGATCCGGGCTATATCGAAAATTTAGTCGCGTATCTGCAGAAGATGAAATTTATGTTGCGCGTTGATGCGCGCGATGCTTCAAGTGAGTTTGTTGTGTTGCGCGCACCAGGTGCGGCAAATGATATTGGTGGACCATTTGCTCTGGTTCCGCGTGCTGAATTAAGCCAGATGCAGGAAACCTTTGGCGCAACTGCGATGCAGATTGGAACATGGGCGCTAGATGCCGAACGCGTTGCCGCGGGTCGTCCACGTATCGCCTTTGAAACCGATCATAAATCGATCCCTAATGAGCTCGGTGTATTAAATAAATCAGTACACATGAATAAAGGTTGTTATCGTGGACAAGAAACCGTGGCGAAGATATTTAATTTAGGTAACCCACCGCGACGTTTAGTTTTGCTGCATTTAGATGGCAGCCAAGTTGTAATGCCGGCACCTGGTACACCAGTTATGAACGGTGAAGTACAAGTTGGTTTTCTCGGCACAGTTGCACGCCATTACGAACTGGGGCCAATAGCACTAGCCGTTGTAAAACGCACAACCCCGGTTGATGCGCAGTTAATGGTTGAAAATGTGGCGGCATCCCAAGAAGTGATTGTTCCCGTATAAATGGCCACAATTGCGCAAGGGTTAGTAGTGGCAGCAGCAATGCTGGCGATCATGTGGACGATAACCAAGCTCTAAAGCCGTAAGATTACGACGTGGAAATCCTTAGCGCCGTGTTGCTTGGAGTTATCTCCCTAATTATTGGTGTTGCGTTATTGATTTATGGATTTCGTGGTCGTCGCCAATCACAGGCACGTGATGCGCGCACATATCGAAGGGGCAGACTCTAAGTGGTCTTTACAATTCCAGAAGGTTTACATCCAGATCTAAATCCTTTGGCATGGATGGTCGGCACATGGCGCGGCAAAGGTCGCGGGGATTACCCAACGATTGAAAGCTTTGAATATGCCCACGAAGTGGTCTTTAACCATGATGGACGCCCTTTTCTAAATTATTACTCGCGTTCTTGGATCATCGATAAAGATGGTGAAATTATTCGCCCAGCAGGATCTGAAACTGGTTTCTGGCGGGTCAAACCAAATAACGTTCTGGAAGTTGTTATTGCACATAACACCGGTATCACCGAAGGTTGGGTTGGACAGTTTGATGGTCCAAAGATTCAACTAGTTATGGATCAAGGTTATTCAGCCCCAACTGCCAAGATTGTTACCGCCGGTGTTCGGCTATACGGGCTAGTCGCTGGAGAACTATTCTTTGCCTATGACATGGCAGCTGAGGGTCAAGAGTTACAAGCGCATATCTGGTCATCACTAGAACGCCAAACCGAGTAACTCTAGAAAAGGATAAATAAATGTTTAACGATGCAGTCTTGGCTGAGTATGTTCGTGATGGAGTAGTTGAATCTGAGCACCGTGGTTTCTTGGCGATGTTAAATGCAGATGGCACAATCTTTAAGTCACTCGGTGATATCGATACTAAAGTTTTCCCACGATCTGCTATTAAATGTGGACAAGCTTCTGCGATGGTGCGCAATGGATTAATTTTAGAACCACGTTTATTGGCACTTGCACAATCAAGCCACTCTGGTGGAGATATGCATATGGATGGTGCGCGTGAAATTTTGGCATCCGTTGGTTTGAGCGAAAGCGCTCTGCAATGTGCGTTAGATCGTCCGATAGGTGAAGCTGAAAAAGCTGCTTGGGGGGATAAGCCAGCTGCACGTATTGCGATGAACTGCAGCGGAAAACATTCCGCCATGTTGGCAACTTGTGTACTAAATGGATGGCCGATTGAAAGTTATTTAGATCAAGACCATCCGCTACAAGAAGCTATTAAGAAAGAGTTAGAAGATTTGTCAGGGGAAAGCATCTCCTTAACATCAACTGATGGATGTGGTGCGCCACTATTTTTAATTTCGCTAAGTGGTATTGCCCGAATCGCTCATTCAACAACAGTTTCGAAAGATCCAGTCCACCAAACTGTAATTGCTGCAGCTCGCGCAGTTCCAGAAATGGTTGGTGGCTTTGGTCGCCATAACACCGAGATGATGCAGCAAGTTCCCGGTCTATTTATGAAAGATGGCGCAGAAGCGGTAAATGTCACCTCTCTTTCAGATGGCCGCGCCTTTGCAATCAAAATTAGCGATGGTTCACAACGTCCATTTAGAACTCTCATACATGCCTGTCTTAAAGAATTTGGAATTGATTCACCCTTTACGCCTGAAAAGGTAATGGGCGGCCCTCGCGTGATTGGCACTATTCGCGCAACGATTTAATCGCGCGCACCCTTGCAATTCCTTCGCTCGGCATACTGAAGTATCCTTCGGAGATGAAACGCAGGGTGGCTATGTTGATGGTTCACACCTGTCCCCTGGAACAACCAGGCATTGGTGATGCCGGCGGAATGAATATCTATGTTGCCGAAAGTGCAGCACGTATGGCAGCTCAAGGTGTGGAAGTAGATATCTTTACGCGCCGCGATCACTTAGATCTTCCTGCAGTAGTTGAACTCTCTCCCGGCGTACAGGTGCATCACCTAGATGCTGGCCATGATCTGCATTGGACGAAAGAACAAGTTCCGGCGCACTTTAACGAGCTCAGTGCTGAATTTAAGAAAGCCTTATCTGATGATCGCCGTTATGACTTGATTCATTCTCATTACTGGTTATCCGGCAAAGTTGCGATGCCAGTTGCTAATGAGTTAAAGATGCAGTTGGTCCACACCATGCACACTATGGCGCGAGTTAAGAATTTAAATCTGGCCGAGGGTGAAACACCAGAACCGATGATCCGGGTGCAGGGTGAGACTCAAATTGTTGCTGCAGCCAATGCACTAACTGCAAATACTGATGCTGAAGCGGCCAGCCTAGTTTCACTTTACGACGCTTGTCCTGACACCGTGCACGTTGTGACTCCGGGAGTTGATCTGTACAACTTCACACCTGGTGCTGGTCGTGCGGCTGCGCGTAAAGAGATTGGCGTTGAAAGCGATGCCCATGTAATTACCTTTGTTGGTCGCATTCAGCCACATAAGGGCCCCGAACTACTAATTCGTGCAACCGCTGAAATGGTCACTCATTCACCGCAGCTGCGCCCTAAGTTACGTGTCTTTATTGTGGGTGGTGCATCAGGTGCTAATGGCAGCGAAGTAGAACGTTTAAAAGAGCTAGTTAATTGGCTTGGTATCGAAGATGTAATTTCATTCTCACCACCTGTACCTCGTGCCGAATTGCCAAATTGGTATCGCGCAGCAGATTTAGTTTGCGTCCCAAGTTATTCAGAAAGTTTTGGTTTAGTCGCACTTGAAGCCCAAGCTTGTGGCACACCAGTTGTTGCAACCGCGGTTGGTGGACTTCGTACCGCTGTTGCAGATGGTATTTCTGGCGTATTAGTCGATGGCCACGATCCTCGCGCTTGGTCATCTGTCCTGGCACGTTTACTGCAAGAACCACAGCGCCGTATTCTGCTTTCAATGGGTGCGATCGAACATGCATCTCACTTTGGTTGGGATGCCACCGCCCGCGGCACGCTAGATATTTATGATCAAGTGCTCACAGAGGCTGCGCGCGTTAATAAGTCGATCGGGTAATAAATGGCGGCAATTAATCCTGCGGTCGTAATTGAAGAGTTTTTGGATTCTCATGATCTGGAATATGAAAGTAAAGATAGCAATACCTTTTTAATTACCTTGCCAGGTGAGAAGAAGTTACAGACCCATTGCGCGCTAATAATTGGCGATCATTCGCTAAGTATCAACGCCTTTGTTATTCGCAAGCCGGATGAAAATGAAGGTGCGGTCCATGCTTGGTGCATGGCTAAGAATGCTGGGATGTATGGCATCGCCTTTGCTACAAATGAACTCGGCGATATCTTCTTGGTAGGTCGCCTGCCGCTATCTGCAGTAACTGATCGCGAGATCGATCGTTTAATTGGCGCAGTACTGCAGTATTCAGATTCTTCATTTAATCCACTTTTAGAACTGGGTTTTGCTAACGCAATCCGCCGCGAATGGGCTTGGCGCGTTAGCCGTGGTGAATCTCTGGCAAATCTTGACGCCTTTGCGCATTTAATTTAAATATCTGTGCCGGACATGGCAAGATAGGTGTTATGTCGAACTATGAATTGATCCTGCTACGCCACGGTGAATCGGAATGGAACGCGAAAAACCTTTTCACTGGTTGGGTAGATGTTCGCTTATCTGCAAAAGGTGAGGCAGAAGCAGCCCGCGGTGGAAAGCTATTGGCAGATCGCAATTTATTGCCTGATGTTGTTCACACATCTTTACTGCGCCGCGCGATTCATACTTCGCAATTAGCCCTTGATTCATGCGATCGCCACTGGATTCCGGTCCGTCGTTCTTGGCGCTTAAATGAACGCCATTACGGCGCACTGCAAGGAAAAGATAAGAAAGAGACGCTGGCTAAATATGGCGAGGAACAATTTAAGTTATGGCGCCGTTCCTACGATGTGCCGCCTCCACCGATTGAGGCCGATGACCCATATAGCCAAGCAAGTGATGCGCGTTATGCAGATTTAGGCAAAGATCTGCCGGCAACAGAATGTCTAAAAGATGTGGTTGCACGCATGATGCCTTACTGGCAAGAATCAATTATTCCTGATCTAAAGGCCGGCAAGCGCGTACTTATTACGGCTCATGGAAATTCACTGCGCGCATTGGTTATGCACCTAGATGGTATTTCTGAATCAGATATTGCAGAACTCAATATTCCAACTGGAATTCCGCTGCTTTATAACTTGGACGCTGAATTTAAGCCGGTGAAAAAAGGCGGAGAGTACTTAGATCCAGATGCTGCGAAGGCTGCTATTGAAGCGGTTGCGAATCAGGGGAAGAAGTAACACCTGAAGTTACATTTTTAAAATCGTCTCGCTTATCGCGGATAATTACCTCTGCAGTAACCATTCCGGCCCGTGCAAAGCCAAGTGAAAGTTTTACGTGGCGGCCCGCAACTGGTGAAACTCCAGTAAAGACAGCCTTAACGTTGGCGCTGTCGCCTTCAAAACGCAGCGGTGTATTTTGATTTAAAGTTGTGTCGCCAGTAAGAGTTGCGGTATTTCCACCAACTGCGATACCCAGCAATTTATCTGCTTGCGCACCTTGATTAATAATGGTTCCGACAAGTACGGCATCGCCAGTTTCGGTCGCAACAAGAAGTAAGTTGACAATCTTTATTGCACTTCCGTTTTGAGTGATTGATAGTTCAACACCATCGGTTACTTGCTTGATATTTCGTGTGGCTGCGCTTTGGCCGGCACCACATGCAGTAAGTGATGTAGCGATTAACAAAGCAGTAATTATTGTGATGGTGCGACGCATAGGGATATTCTCTCACGCGATTTAGGGCCATTTACCCCTGATTTATTGGGGTTTTCTGACCTCTAAATCGCTGGTAGAATTGTCTGTCTAGCGAAGGGCAACACATGACATTTAAGGTCGGCGAAACCGTTGTTTACCCACATCACGGAGCAGCTCTAATCGAAGCGATCGAAACTCGCATCATCAAGGGCGAAGAACGCACCTACCTAGTCTTGAAAGTTGCACAAGGAGATCTCACAGTCCGCGTACCTGCAGATAATGTAGATCTCGTCGGAGTTCGCGATGTTGTAGATAGCGCCGGCCTGGATCGCGTATTTAGCGTGCTTCGTCAGCCATATACCGAAGAACCAACTAACTGGTCACGTCGTTACAAGGCCAACCTAGAAAAACTTGCCTCAGGAGATGTCATCAAGGTCGCTGAGGTCGTGCGCGATCTTTATCGTCGCGATCTAGATCGTGGACTCTCTGCTGGTGAAAAGCGCATGCTCGCCAAGGCGAAGCAGATCCTTATCTCTGAGCTAGCTCTTGCCGAGCGCACAGATGAAGAAAAGGCTGCAGTTCTCCTTGACGAGGTTCTCGCTTCTTAATTAACTCACTTAATTCATGATCGCCGCCATCATCGCTGCTGCAGGCAGTGGCGAAAGATTTGGTGCGGCAATCCCCAAAGCGTTAATTCAATTAGGTGATCGCACCTTGCTGGAACATGCGGTTTCATCAATTTCTTCAGTTGCTGATCAAATAATTGTTACCGCACCTGCCGGGTATGAAAAGCAAATTCAAGCTTTAGTTGGCGATGGCATCACCGTTGTCACAGGTGGGGCAACCAGATCTGAAAGCGTTCGGATCGGCCTATCTAAAGTCTTATGTGAAGCAGAATATGTATTGATCCATGATGCGGCCCGTGCATTGGCTTCCCCTGCGTTGGCGCAGCACGTTGTTGATGCGCTGAAATCTGGCGATGTGGCAGTTATTCCCGGCCTTGCGCAAACTGACACCGTAAAAGTTGTTGATGGTGATGGAATAGTTACTGCAACACCTGATCGCACATCAATGCGCAGAGTTCAGACTCCTCAAGGTTTTACATATGGTCTGATCAATCAAGCACATGCACAATCTGGTGAAGCAACCGATGATGCAGCCCTCGTTGAAGCACTTGGTAAACCAGTCCGGGTAATTAATGGTGAAGAACGCGCGCTAAAAATTACAACGCCATCTGACTTAGCAACTGCGCTGCAATTCTTAGGAGAATCCACTTCCTTTAATACCGGTGTTGGCGTTGATGCTCATCACTTTGAAGCAGGTCGTCCGCTTTGGTTAGCTGGTTTGTTATGGCCAGACCAAGATGGCGTTGAAGGACATTCCGATGGCGATGTGGCAGCACATGCAATTTGCGATGCACTCTTTGCGGCAAGCGGTTTAGGTGATCTGGGATCAAACTTTGGAACAAATAAACCTGAATATGCCGGTGCATCTGGTGTCACGTTAATGAAAGAGACCTTAGCTTTGGTTGAAAAGAGTGGTTACAAAATTTCACATGTATCAGTTCAAGTAGTTGGTAATCGCCCCAAGATTGGTTCACGTCGCGTTGAGGCAATTGCTGCGCTATCTGAAGCTTTAGGTGGAGCAGAAGTCGCGCTACTTGCAACAACAACCGATGGAATGGGCTTAACTGGTGAAGGCAAGGGCATAGCTGCCATTGCATCAGCGCTGATTTATTCTAAATAAGCCTTGCAAGATAGACTTAGCCAATGAGTTCGCTATCTTTATATGACACGCTAACGCGAACCACATCCCCATTTGTGCCGCTAAAAGCTGGCGAAGTCGGCATCTATTTATGTGGGGCAACTGTGCAAGCACCGCCTCATATCGGCCATGTTCGCTCTGGCGTTAACTTCGATATTTTGCGCCGCTGGTTAACCAAATCTGGCTACAACGTAACCTTTATCCGTAACGTCACTGATATTGATGACAAGATTTTGCATAAGGCAGTTCACGAAGAAGCTCCTTGGTGGGCTGTTGCTATGAAATATGAGCGCGCCTTTACAGATGCTTATGCTGCTTTAAATGTGCAGCCACCGACATATGAACCGCGTGCCACCGGGCATATAACTCAGATGATCGAGTTAATGGCTTCGTTGATCGAACGTGGCGCTGCCTATGCCCCAGGCAATGGCGATGTTTATTTAGATGTACGCAAGCTGGATTCTTATCTAACGCTTTCGCGCCAAAAGCTAGATGATCTGCAATCTGTTGCAGATACTGAAGAGAATTTTAAGAAAGACCCACGCGATTTTGCTTTATGGAAAGCAGCAAAGCCCGGAGATCCATCATGGCCAACTCCTTGGGGTGCAGGTCGCCCCGGTTGGCACTTGGAATGTTCGGCGATGGCGAAGGCTTACCTAGGTGAAGCCTTTGATATCCACGGTGGCGGTTTAGATTTGATTTTCCCGCATCATGAAAATGAGATTGCCCAATCTGAATCTGCCGGATACGCATTTGCCAAGCGATGGATGCATAACGCTTGGGTTACAGCATCTGGTGAAAAGATGAGCAAGTCACTTGGTAATTCACTGCAAGTGGCAGAGCTATTGAAGTCAGTGCGCGGAATTGAATTGCGTTGGTACCTCGGCAGCGCGCATTACCGGTCGATGTTGGAATTTTCACATGAAGCACTCGCTGAATCTGCAAGAGCCTTTCGTCGTATTGAAGGCTTCTTAAATCGCGCAACTGAAATTCTGGGATCAGCTCCAACGCCAGTTATATCGCAAGGCTTTAGCGATGCCATGAACGATGATTTAGCGGTACCAACTGCTTTGGCAGGTATTTCTGAGGCGCTGCGCCTAGGAAATAGCGCAATAACTTCTGGTGATAAGGCAGTGATTTCTTCATCTGCCAATGAAATTCGTGGTGCACTTGAAGTACTAGGTTGCGATCCATTTGATCCCACCTTTGTAACTTCCGGTGGCGAAGATCTAACTTCAGCGCTCGATGGTGTTATCCAATTGGCGTTGGCACAACGCACCGCAGCGCGCGATCGTAAAGATTTTGCAGCATCTGATCAGATTCGTGATGGACTTGCTGCACTTGGCATAATTATTGAAGACACAGCACAAGGACCGCGTTGGTCTATCTCACAGATAAGCGAGAAGTAAATGGCCGGCACTGCAAAACCTCGTGGCGCAGCTCGATCAAGTTCTAAAAAGGGACCAACTGGTGGAACCGGTGGAAAGAATAAGCGTCGCTTAGAAGGAAAGGGTCCAACGCCAAAGGCGGAAGATCGTCCGTATCACGCAGCTGCCAAACGTAAGAAGGCTGCCGAAAAGAAAGCAGCTCCACGTACTCGTACTGGTCGTAGCGAAAAGCCAAAGGGTGAGATTGTTTCTGGTCGTAACGCGGTCCTGGAAGCACTTCGCGCTAGCGTTCCTGCAACCGAATTGATTGTGGCGCGTAGTATCGATGTTGATGATCGCGTTGCTGAATCATTACAACTTGCTCTGCATCATCAATTGCCAATTCGCGAAGTACATCGTGCTGAACTAGAAGGTATAAACGCCAATAGCCAAGGCATCATCTTGGCAATTAAGCCTTACCAATACTCTTCTTTCCAAGAAATTGCAGAACGTGCCAACCATCCAATATTAATCGTGGCGCTAGATGGCGTTACAGATCCACGTAACTTAGGTGCGATTGTGCGAAGTGCTGCAGCATTCGGTGCAGCAGGTGTTGTTATGACCGAACGTCGCGCAGCTGCTATGACGGCATCTGCTTGGAAATCATCCTCAGGAGCAGCAGCTCGTCTGCCGGTTGCGCAGGTAACTAATATGGCGCGCACCATTGAAGATGCGAAGAAATTAGGCTGTTTTGTTATCGGTTTAGATGGCGAATCAGATGAAACTTTAAGCGGCATGAAGGTCGCTAAAGAAAATGTCATGGTTGTAGTTGGCTCCGAAGGTAAAGGTTTGTCGCGTTTAGTGCGCGAAAAATGTGACTTGGTTGTATCGATTCCAATGCGCGCCACAACAGAATCACTAAACGCAAGCGTTGCAACATCAATTGCCTTGTTCTGGGTTGACGAGCAGCGCCGCAAGTAAATATTTAGAGAGAGTAATGGGATGAAATACCAACGTTTAATCGTCTGCGGAGATTCGTACTCCGAAGGCATGTCCGATGAGATGATCAACGGGCAATATCGGGGATGGGCCGATCGCATTGCAGATGTAATGGCCAACGCGGCACCTGGATTTACTTATGTAAATCTGGCAGTACGTGGCAAATTATTGAAACAAGTAATTGATGATCAACTGCCGGTTGCAATTAGCTTTATTACTGGACCAGATACTTTGATTACATTTCACGCCGGTGCCAATGATGCGCTACGTCCTGGATATAAACCAGAGATTGCGCAAGCACTTTATGCAGAAGCTGTTCGTCGTGCGGCCACAACTGGTGCAACACTTATGTTATTTACAGTTCTAGAACGCACCGGTAACACAGGACGTGGCTCGGATGTTTGGGCAGCCCGCTTTGGTGAATTCAACAAGATAGTTCGCAAAGTTGGTGCTGAAGTCGGTGCAATTATTATCGATGCAAATAACGAGACATTCTTTAGCGACAACCGTTTTCTTGCCTTTGATCGCTTGCACCTAAATGCCGAAGGACACAATCGTGTTGCCCAAGCCTTGTTAGAAAAATTGGGTTACCAATTTGATAGCGCATGGCGGATACCTCTTCCACCTGCGCCTAAGACGCTTTGGTTATCACGACGGATCTCATCTACAATTTGGTTCTTCACATTTGCACTTCCGTGGGTTTGGCGCCGCTTACGCGGGAAATCTTCGGGTGATGGAAGAAGCGCAAAATATCCAACGCCTACGCGCTGGCCCGTTTAGCCGCTGTCCACCGCCAGATCACCAGACGTTCACCTGAAAGGGGGAGCATTACAACATGCCAGAAGCACAGCATCTGATCGATCGCGAGTTAAGTTGGCTCTCCTTCAACGAACGCGTTCTGGAAATGGCTGAGGATCAATCGATTCCTCTCTTTGAAAGAATCCGATTCTTAACAATTTTTGCTTCAAATCTTGATGAGTTCTATATGGTTCGCGTTGCATCGCTGCTCAGCAAACTTGAGAGCAATACAAAATCTCTAAATTCAGCTGGGTTTACTCCAAGTGAACTACTTGAAGCGATCTCGGTCCGTGTGCGCGATTTGACCTTGCGTCATGCCAATTTATTTAAAAATCAACTCTCTCCTGAATTAAAAAACCATGACATTGAATTTCTTCGTTGGGATGATCTTTCCGATGATGAGCATGACTATGTTTCACGAATTTTCAGTGATCGAATTTTTCCAGTCTTGACGCCACTGGCAGTTGATCCTTCACATCCTTTTCCCTACATTTCTGGCCTCTCACTAAATCTTGCTGTCATCGTAAAAGACCCAAAGAGTTCTGAAGAATATTTTGCGCGCATTAAAGTTCCACCAATTCTTTCGCGCTTTATTTCAGTTAGTCCTGTGCCAAATGCCACCCGATTTTTACCGCTAGAAGAGTTAATCGCGATTCATTTGCAAGAGCTATTCCCAGGTATGTTGATTCAAGATCATTACACATTCCGTATTACCCGAAACCAAGATATCGAACTTGAAGACGAAGACACGGAAAATCTACTAACTTCAATTGAGCAAGAACTTGCGCGCCGTCGCTTTGGCCCACCGGTTCGTTTGGAAATTGAATCTGGAGTCGGTGAAAAACTCCGCAATAAACTATGTGAGCAGTTAGAAATCAATCCAGCAAATGTACTTTCACTACCTGCACCGCTTAATCTGCGCGATCTATTAAAGATTACCGACTTAGATCTTCCAAAGCTCAACTTCCCTGCCTTTAGCTCACGCACTGTGGCCTCCCTGCGTGAAGTCGATGCCGAAGAGCCAGACCTATTTTTTGCAGCAATTCGCCAAGGCGAGATCCTGCTCCACCACCCATATGAATCATTTACCTCATCAGTTGTGCAGTTCCTGCAACATGCTGCGCAAGATCCATCGGTTCTTGCTATCAAGCAAACCCTTTATAGAACTTCAGGTGATTCACCAATTATTGAAGCTTTGATTGAAGCCGCAGAAGCTGGCAAACAAGTCCTTGCCGTTATTGAACTTCGCGCAAGGTTTGATGAACAAGCAAATGTGCGATGGGCGCGCAAACTAGAAGCAGCCGGTGCTCATGTGGTTTATGGACTTATGGGGCTAAAGACCCACGCCAAACTCTCACTTGTTGTTCGCGATGAAGCACAAGGTTTACGTCTTTACTGTCACATGGGAACCGGTAACTACAACCCAAAGACGGCGCGCTTTTATGAAGACCTAGGAATACTAAGCGCTGATTCACTTTTAACTGATGACTTAACAAAGTTATTTAATCAATTATCTGGTTTTGCACCACATTCAACCTATTCACGCCTCTTAGTCGCACCTCGTACTTTGCGCACTGGATTGTTAGAAAAAATTGCAAACGAAACTGCGATGGCTAAAGCTGGTCGCCCATCAGGGATCCAGATAAAACTAAACTCGCTGCTCGATGAAGAATTTGTTGATGCACTATATGAGGCCTCTCAAGCCGGCGTAAAGGTCGATATCGTAGTTAGAGGTATTTGCTCACTGCGCCCAGGAATCAAAGGGTTATCTGAGAACATCACTGTTCGCTCAATTCTTGGTCGCTTCCTAGAGCATTCCCGTATTTATCACTTTGTAAACGGTGGAGATGACGAATACTGGATCGGCAGCTCAGATTTAATGCACCGCAACTTGGATCGACGTGTAGAAAGCTTGGTGCGCATCGATCGCCCCGCCCATAAAACATCACTCCAAGAAGTATTTGATCTCTCGTTAAGTGATGAAACTGCTAGTTGGCATCAATCTGAAGATAAGTGGCTGCGTGTTGCAAAGAACGCTGCTGGTGAGCCACTTCAAGATCTGCAGAGCCTCTACATCAAGCGATATAAAAAGGCACACTAATGGCTAAAGAAGTTACGGCACCTTTGATTCAAGCAGCTGGCGCTGTTCTATGGCGCAAGATAGAAAGTGGCGATCTGGAAATTGCAATCGTTCACCGCCCAAAATATGACGATTGGTCGTTGCCTAAAGGAAAAGTTGATGCAGGTGAATCTCATATCTCAGCCGGCTATCGCGAAATTCAAGAAGAGACTGGTTACGAATCGATCTTTGGACCTGAAATCGGAACAGTTGTTTACAAATTAGAAGGTACACCTAAAGAAGTTCGTTTTTGGTCAGCACATGCCACAGAAATGACCGGCCATCCAGATCCTGCAGAAGTAGGTCAAGTCGAATGGTTAGCGCCGAAGAAAGCTAAAGAGAAATTAACTAATAAAGATGATCGCGCAACTGTTGATTACTTCCTAGAATTTGGTAGCGAGACCTTTCCTATTATTTTACTGCGCCATGCCAAGGCGCTAAAGCGCACCGATTGGGATGGTGATGATGGAGATCGTCCACTTGAACATCGCGGTCAACTTCAGGCCAAGCGTTTGCTTCCAATTTATCTGCCATATGGAGATTTAGAGATTCATACTTCAGATGCGCTACGTTGTATCGAGACAGTTGATGTAATGGCTCGTTCACTTAAAAAGACACCGATCTTTTCTGCAGATTTATCGGAATACGGTTATGCCAAAGACCACGATGCACCGCTTAACTATGTTCAGGATTTGATGGATCGTGGCGTTCCCGCAATCGTATGCAGCCATAATCCGATAATTCCAAAGGTAGTTAAGAAATTAGTCGGTAAGAAATACTTTAAATCTATGGATCGTGAGCTAGAACCAGCCCAATCCATTGTTCTGCATTGTCGCGCAGGTGTTGTAATCGCCTGCGATTGGATTGACGAGCCTTTAATTTAGGGTAATTTAAAGGTTTTAACGCTCCATCCAATCGAGCCAGCGCAACACAATTCCTTCGCGCAGCGCCCAAGGGCATATCTCCAGCTCGTTAATTTGTAGCCTCTCCATTACCGTGCGCGCCACAACCGCACCCGCAACTATCTGACGCGCCCGGCTCTGCGAAACACCTGGCAGTTCAGCGCGATCTTTATTCGACATATCTTGTAGCTTTAAAATCATTTTGGTGAGCGAATTAATCTTTAAATACTTGGGATTATCGTCAAACCAATGTTCACCCAAGCGAGCCAGAGTTCTAAAGGTTTTACTGGTTGCAACGAAATGATCTGCCGCGTGGTCCATGATGTCTTCAGGGACTGAACTTTTAACTGCATCTAGTACGAAAGTTTCTAAAGCCTTTATCTCTTTCGAGGTATGGGGATCAGAACTTAGATATTCGCGGGTTAAACGGGATGCACCAAGAGGCAGTGAAACTGTTGCTTCGGCTCGCTCATCATCGCCAACTGCTAATTCAAGTGAGCCGCCACCGATATCTAAAACTAGCAAACGACCGCTAGACCAACCGAGCCAGCGACGAACTGCCAGGAAAGTCATCTGCGCTTCATCATCTCCTGATAAAACCTGCAGATCGATCTCAAATTTCTTATTTATCTGATCCAGAATCTCTTTGCCATTTTTAGCATCACGAATTGCAGATGTTGCAAAAGCTAAGATTTCTTCAGTTTGAAACTCTTTGGCATGTGCGATGGCATCTTGAATTGAAGTCTCAAGAAGCTCAACACCTTCAGTGGTAATTTCACCTTCTTTATTTAAATATTCGTGAAGTCGCAGCTCAACCTTTTGATTTGTTGCCGGGCTTGGGCGAGCACCTGGGTGCGCATCTACGACTTGGAGATGGACGGTGTTTGATCCCACATCTAAGACGCCCAATCGCATATGGACAAACCTACCCGTTTGCGCTGCAGAGTTTGATGATTTTTACATTACGCCGTTAACTGCCATAATTACGCCCGTTGCCTCACAAAGGCGGCAAGCCTCTCTAGCTCAGTGGTAGAGCAGCGCACTTGTAATGCGCAGGTCGTCAGTTCAATCCTGACGGGGGGCTCCAGATTTAACCTGACCGTGAAGGGGTAACGATGAAAGATAACTCGTTTCCTCATAAGCAATTTGATGATCTAATCGCAGCCAATGCCGAATATATAAAGTCATTTAAATACTCAGAACTCACCGGCCGCGCTGCAAAGGGCCTGGCGATCGTCACCTGCATGGATTCACGTATTAATCCTTTATCTGTTGTTGGCATGCGCTCAGGTGATGCCAAGATTCTACGTAACGCTGGAGCCCGCGTTACCGAAGACGTTATCCGCACACTTGTGCTGGCCACCTATCTTTTAAATGTCGATCGCATCTTGGTGATGCCACATACTGATTGCGCGATGGCGCGCGGTGATGAAGCAGATATCCATGCACTTATCGATGAGAAATTTGGGGTTGATACCCGCGCCCTTGAATTTCGCACAACTCGTGATCAAAAAGGTGCGCTGGCAATTGACGTCAATCGCATCCGCGCCTATCCGTTATTGCGCGATGGTGTGACCGTGGCTGGTGCGATTTATGATGTAAAGACCGGAACTATTCTTCCGGTTGATTGCTAACTCGCCGAATCGGCATTTTGGTCACCGGATAATTTAAATCCGTTAAAAACTGCTGTACTAAAGCGCTAAATAGCGCAGGTTTTTCCTTAGGTGCGATATGTGATGTGCCAGGCATTATTGCAAGCTGGCTTAACTCAATTGCGCGATACATTTCCAGTGTGTGCTCGTGTGAAATAACATCGTCATCGCCGGCAATTATCAAAGTAGGACATTGAATCTTTGCTAGATCACTCAGTGGGATATCTGGTTCACTCTCCCAGATACTTAACATCTTCTTGATCTTCTCCACCTGTGTGTGCGGTGCATCAGGTGAAGTTTCCGCGTATTCGGCCTTATCTTCATCGCTCGGCTCAGCAAAAGGCATATGAATAAGCGTGCCTGAGTAATGATAATTAGCACCGATCAGCACCAGAGATTTAACTAACTCTGGTCGAGCGATTGCAATCGACATAGCGATGATTCCACCATCTGACCAACCGATTAAATGGGCCGGTTCTTTTACAACGTCTTCTAGGTAAGCGATCGCTTCGCGGATTTGAAATTTAAAGTGAAATGATTCTGCTTGATCTGCGGTGTAACCGTGACCTGCGCGATCATAAGCAAAGAGATGAAAATCGGGCTCAAGATCTGGAGCCAATACATAATCCCAATGCGAGGTCTGACTTAGACCGCCGTGCAGCAATACGACTGCTTCGCCATTATTTTCCCATTCCTGCGAATGGATCTGCTGGCCACGCAGGTTGAAATAATTGGGCATTAAATTACAAGCTATCCATAATGTGGCGATTGCCGCGGTCGAAAGTTAGATAGTTCCAGCTCCAGTCAGCGATCGTGCCGATCTTGTTACGGCCACCAAGTAAGTAGAACAAATGAAGCCATAACCAGGCAAACCAAGCGATGGCTCCGGTTATCTCAATACCTTTAAATTGCACCACTGCCTTATGGCGCCCAATAGTTGCCATCGAACCTTTATCTAGATATTTAAAATCTCGTAGCGCTTGTCCGCGAGATGCGCGCATAATTTGTTTAGCCACCCAGCGACCTTGTTGCATCGCAACAGGTGCAACCATAGGTAAGAAGCGCCCATCTGTGCCTTTTGCACTTGAGATATCACCGATCGCCCAAATATCGGGATAGTTATTAACCTGCAAATTTTGGGCAACGCTGATGCGAGTTCCTTCGAGTGGCAGATTAAGTAATCCACCAGTTGGTTCACCTTTAACGCCTGCTGCCCAGATAGTTACCTCAGATGGAATCGAGCTACCATCCTTAATTAAAATTTGACGGGGCTTTACTTCTTGCACAGCAGTGTTAAGCAATACCTTGACACCTAACTTTTCTAAATCTTTTTTGGCGCGAGCAGAAAGTCGTTCGCTAAAGGCTGGCAAGATGCGTGGTCCAGCTTCGATCAGATAAACATCTATATGTTTGGCAGCATTTGCCTCATCATTTTTTAGCGGTCCACGAACTAATTCAGCTAAGGCACCTGCCATCTCAACACCGGTTGGGCCACCGCCAACAACTGTTAATGAAAGTCGAGTTTGATCTTCAAAGCGGCACAAATCTTCAAAGCGGCGCATTACTTCAGCGCGGATTCCAATTGCTTCATGAACGCTCTTCATACCCAGTGCATTTTCGTTAACACCTGCGACTCCAAAATCAGCAGTTGCCGACCCGAGTGCAATAACCAGGTGATCAAATTCCAGAGTTTCGGAAGAATCTAACTTCACCGATTTATTTTTATGATCAACTGCGATTGGTGATCCCATCCGGAATTTAACGCCACTTTTACGTAGCGCCCCACGGACGGGGTGGGCCACATGGTCTGCGGCAAGGCCGGCGGTAGCTACCTGATACAGCAGCGGCAGAAATGTTTGGAAGTTATGGCGATCTACAACTGTGACATCGGCATCTTTTGACAGCGCTTTAGCGGTGGTGAGCCCGCCGAAACCCGCCCCGAGAATTACGACTTTTGGTCGTGTGGAAGAAGCCATGACCGCAGTCTAGGCTCTGAACTATGAACTCGCAGCGCTTAATCCTGGTCACCGGCGCATCTGGCTATGTTGGTGGCCGTTTGGTGCGCGATTTAGTTTCAGATAAATGTCGGGTGCGAATTCTCGTGCGGGATGCGCACAAGGTTAGCGAGCAGCCATGGGCTCAAGACGTTGAGATTATTGAAGGCAACGCCAACAATCTAACCGATCTGCGTCGGGCCCTAAATGGCGTTCATACCGCTTTTTACTTACTGCATTCTATAAATGCAGGAAAGAATTTTGATGAAGTCGAAAATGTGATGGCACAGAATTTTGCAAAGGCGGCCGAAGCGGAGAATATCTCGCAGATTATTTATCTCGGCGGTATCGCCAATGATCTAAAACGGAGCCAGCATTTAGCCTCACGCATGAATACCGGTACACAGTTAGCCTCTGGCAAAGTTCCAGTTCTTGAACTACGCGCTGGAATTATTATCGGTTCAGGTTCTGCCTCCTTTGAAATGTTGCGCCACCTAACTCATCGCTTGCCAATTATGACAACGCCAAAATGGGTATCTAATTTAACTCAGCCGATTTCGATTCGTGATGCGCTTTATTACCTCCGCAAATGTGCAGTGCTGCCTACGCCAGTTTCCAAGATCTGCGATATCGGCGGCAAAGAAGTGCTTTCTTACGCGGATATGATGCAGAAATTTGCCAGGCTATCTGGGCTGCGCAAGCGCTGGATCATTCAAGTTCCAGTACTTACCCCAAAGTTATCAAGCCTTTGGATCGGTTTTGTAACACCTGTACCAACATCGCTGGCCCGCCCGTTAGTTGAATCTTTAATTAGTGAAGTAGTTGCAGATCCGAAAAAGAGTATTGATTCAATAATTGCGCCACCACCAGAAGGATTTATCGATGTTGAAGGTGCAATTAAATTAGCGCTCTCGCGAATTGCCGACCGTGAAGTTGTAACTCGTTGGTCAGATGCGGCTTATCCAACTGCGCCGTGGCAGAAGGCACAGAGTGATCCCGCATGGGCCGGTGAGATGATCTTGCGCGATCGCCGTGAACAAATTACCGATGCTTCTCCAGCTGCACTATGGCAGGCGATCGAAAGTATTGGTGGAGAAAGTGGTTGGTATGGCGCAGATTTCCTTTGGTATGCCCGTGGGTTAATCGATCGCATATTTGGTGGAGTCGGGTTACGTCGCGGTCGTCGCGATCCGTTAACACTTCACGTTGGTGAAAGTTTAGATTTTTGGCGAGTAGAAGAAATTGATCGCGGAGTCCGACTTAAGCTATATGCTGAAATGATTTTGCCAGGTAAGGCTTGGCTGGAATTTTCAATTTCTGAAGAAGGTGGCAAACGCATTGTGCGTCAAGAAGCACTGTTCTCACCGCGCGGACTTGGTGGTCAGTTATATTGGTATGCAGTGCTTCCTTTTCACTTCTTCGTCTTTCCAACCATGCTGCGTAACTTAATTCGAAAGGCTAATCGCACTGATTATGCCAATTCACGAGTTTAACCAAGAAGTACAATCATTAGCCGATGAAATTTTGGCTTATAGCTTGCACCGCTTAAAAGATGATCCACCGCTAGATGGCCCGCGCACAGCAGAAGATTTATTTAACGAAGTTGGCAACACCATCACCGCTAAAGGTTTAGGTGGCCATGAAGCACTTGCAGTATTTACAAGTGTTTTAGCGAAAGCATGTATCTCAACTGATCATCCCCGTAACTTGGCATTTATCCCATCTGCGCCAACTGAATACTCCAACCTCTTTGATTTAGTTGTCGGTGCAAGCTCTCTTTATGGCGGCTCTTGGCAAGAAGGTGCGGGTGCAGTATTTGCTGAAAATCAAGCGCTGCGTTGGATTGCTGATTTAGCCGGGCTACCGCAATCTGCAGGTGGAGTATTTGTGCAAGGTGGAACTATTGGAAATCTTTCAGCGTTGGTTGCAGCGCGCGCAGATGCTCGTAAGAAATATCCCGATACTGCGCGTTGGGCAATTGCTTGCAGCACAGAAGCGCACTCTTCAATAGCTAACGCAGCTCACATCATGGATGTGGATTTACTAAAGATTGAACCCGAAAATGATCGCAAGATTCATGGCGCTTCAGTGGGAGCTGCAATCGATAACCTGCACGCCACCTCAAAAACCCGCGTCTTTGCAGTCGTTGCAACAGGTGGCACAACTAATTTGGGAATCATCGACGATCTAGAAACTGTAGGAGCGGCAACGCATGCGCGCGATATCTGGTTCCATGTCGATGGCGCATATGGCCTGGCGGCGTTATGTGCGCCATCTGTGCGCGCTAAATTTAACGGGGTAGAACAGGCTGATTCTTTAATAGTTGACCCACATAAATGGTTATTTGCACCATTCGACGCATGTGCGTTGATCTATCGCAACCCTGAGATTGCCAAAGAGACCCATACCCAACATGCATCTTATTTAGATACATTGCATGACGATTCGTGGTCACCATCGGATTATGCAATTCACTTAACTCGTCGCGTGCGCGGCTTACCTTTCTGGTTCTCACTTGCCGCACATGGCACAGATGCATACACCGAAGCGATGGAAGAGACTTTAAATGTGGCGCGCGCTGCTGCTGATTTAGTTAATGCGCACCCTAATTTAGAACTTGTCACGGAACCAGAACTTTCTATTGTTGCCTTTAAGCGAATCGGTTGGAAGGCTAGCGATTATCAAAAGTGGAGTGATAAATTATTAGCAGATCAAATTGGATTTATCCCGCCATCATCAGATAGCGGCCAACCAATCTTGCGCTTTGCCATAGTAAATCCCTATACCAAGATCTCAGATATCTCAATGATTTTAGATACGCTCTAAATCCCACAATTTAACTGTGGCCTGGTTTAAGATTTGCGATATGTCAGCGCTGGAAAATAACCAAGAAGTGAACAATTCACTTAGCGACCTCGAAATTCGCATCTTAGATTTCGAATCTAATTGGTGGCGCTTTGCCGGTGCGAAAGAGTCTGCAATCAAAGAGCTCTTTGACTTAAACGCATCACGTTATTACCAACTCCTTAACGACCTAATTGATCGCGAAGATGCCCTAACGGCTGCTCCGATGCTCGTTAAGCGCCTGCGCCGCCTCCGTGAGGCCCGCATGCTCGCTCGTTCTGCTCGATAGCCCACCTCGTTTTGCGCCTCGGAATAGAAGGCCGTAGATTTGGCGTTAGCACTCTCGGGGTGTGAGTGATAAAACGCCCCCTAAAGCTAGAAACTTAAAAGGAGTAATTACATGGCGAAGATGATTGCCTTTAATGAAGAAGCCCGTCGCGGCCTAGAACGCGGAATGAACGTTCTCGCTGATGCAGTCAAGGTAACCCTTGGACCTCGCGGACGTAACGTCGTACTAGAAAAGAAATGGGGCGCCCCAACAATCACCAACGATGGCGTCTCAATCGCTAAAGAAATTGAATTAGATGATCCATGGGAAAAGATCGGCGCAGAGCTAGTTAAGGAAGTTGCTAAGAAGACAGATGATGTCGCAGGTGATGGAACTACTACTGCAACTGTTTTGGCTCAGGCACTTGTTCGCGAAGGTCTGCGCAACGTTGCTGCCGGCTCAAACCCAATGGCGCTAAAGCGCGGCATTGAAAAGGCAGTTGCAGCGATCGTTGAAGAACTTGCTGCGATGGCCAAGAGCGTTGATTCCAAGGAACAGATTGCAGCTACTGCATCTATCTCAGCTGCTGATTCTACAATCGGTGACATGATCGCTGAAGCGATGGATAAGGTCGGTAAAGAAGGCGTAATCACAGTTGAAGAGTCAAATACCTTTGGTCTTGAGCTCGAGCTAACTGAAGGTATGCGCTTTGATAAGGGCTATATCTCTCCATATTTCGTAACTGACCAAGATCGCATGGAAGCAGTCCTAGAAGATGCTTACATCTTGATCGTTAACTCAAAGATTGCAAATATCAAGGATCTAGTTCCTGTACTAGAAAAGGTTATGCAATCAGGTAAGCCACTTGCGATCATCGCCGAAGATGTTGAAGGCGAAGCGTTGGCAACACTTGTTGTAAATAAGATTCGCGGAATCTTCCGCGCGGCAGCTGTTAAAGCTCCAGGTTTTGGTGATCGTCGCAAGGCGATGTTGCAAGATATTGCCATTCTTACTGGTGCCACAGTTATCTCTGAAGAAGTTGGTTTGAAGCTAGAAAGTGCTGGCCTAGAACTTCTTGGTCGTGCTCGCAAAGTTGTAATCAGCAAGGAAGAGACCACCATCGTTGAAGGCGGCGGAGATGACGCACAGATCAAGGGTCGCGTCGCACAAATTCGCTCTGAAATCGAAAAGTCTGATTCAGATTACGACCGCGAGAAGTTGCAAGAACGCCTGGCAAAGCTCGCTGGTGGCGTTGCTGTAATTAAGGCAGGGGCAGCAACTGAGGTAGAACTCAAAGAGCGCAAGCACCGCATCGAAGATGCAGTGCGCAACGCCAAGGCTGCAGTTGAAGAAGGCATCGTCGCCGGTGGAGGCGTTGCACTTTTGCAGGCAGCAACTCAAGCATTTAAGAAGTTAAAGCTAGAAGGCGAAGAAGCAGTTGGCGCAAAGATCGTAGAACTTTCGATCGAAGCTCCACTTAAGCAGATCGCGATCAATGCAGGACTTGAAGGCGGAGTCGTTGTAGAAAAGGTTCGTCACCTAGAAAATGGTTTCGGACTTAACGCTGCAACTGGCGAATACGTTGACATGATTAAATCTGGAATTATCGATCCAGCTAAGGTAACTCGCTCTGCTTTGCAGAACGCAGCATCAATTGCGGCGCTCTTCATTACAACTGAAGCAGTTATTACAGATAAGCCAGAGAAGAAGCCTGCTGCCCCAATGGGCGACGGCGGCGGCGGAATGGATTTCTAAATCCATGACTCAAGGGTTCGACGCACAAGAGATTGCAAGAGAGGCCGCACTTGCGGGGGCTGAAAAGCCTTCGCAGGTCGGTGCTTTCATCTCTGTCGAATTCGAAGATGAAAATCGAGTGGCCAGTTATCTCTTTAATGCAGATATCCACGGTTATAAAGGCTGGCGCTGGTGTGTAACTGTCGCCAAAGTTGATAAAGATACCGATCCAACAGTTTGTGATGTCGTTGTTCTACCTGGACCAGATTCACTTTTGGCGCCAGATTGGGTCGAATATAAAGATCGCATCTTGCCAGAAGATATTCAACCCGGCGTTATTGTCCCAAGTGTTTTAGATGACACTCGTTTAGTTCCTGGAATTAACGCGCTAATTCAAGATGAAGGCTTAGATGCAACCGAAACTTTCGATCTTGGTTTAATGCGTCCGCGCGTACTTTCTATCGAAGGTCGCGATCAAGCAAGTAAGCGTTGGTACACGGGAGACCGCGGACCAAATACACCGCTGGCGCAGAACGCACCAAAGCCTTGTGCATCATGTGGATTCTTTATTCCAATCGCAGGTTCACTTCGCGCATCCTTCGGTGTTTGCGCCAATGCGATCGCACCTGATGATGCTCGCGTAGTCTCAGTTGATCATGGCTGTGGCGCACACTCTGAAGCTACGCTCAACAACTAGCGTTAATTCGGGTTCACGTCCGCCCTGCCTTGCGATAAACTTAAACTCTGCCCGCACCCCTGCGGCTACACGAGTACCGAAATTCTTTTAAGGAGCACCTCATGCCTACAGGCCGCGTTAAATGGTTTAGCCTGGAAAAAGGTTTTGGTTTTATCTCAAATGATGAAGGCGAAGATGTTTATCTTGCAGCTACATCACTTCCTGAAGGCGTAGCAACAGTTAAGCCTGGAACGAAGATCGAATTTAGCATTATCGATAGCCGTAAAGGTCCACAGGCAATGTCTGTTCATATCGTTGATGCACCTGTTTCGCTAGCGGAAAACTCACGCGTTAATAGCGATGATTTAGCTGCGATGATTGAAGACACAATTAAGATTTTAGATAAGGTCGGAAATGGCCTGCGCCATGGCCGTCATCCATCAGGTTCTGAAGCAGAACGTTTAGGACGAGTTCTCCGCGGTATTGCAGGGCAGTTAGAAGCTTAAAACTTTACTTAGATACCACTGCGCTTAGCGCGGCGCTTTGAGTAACGAACTCCCCATGCGCCCAAGAGCGCACCTGCTACACATGTCCAAATAACTTTGGCATCTGCTCCTGTTATTGCAAAAACAATTCCGGCGATAACCCACGCAGCGGTTCCAAAAGAGATTAGAGTTACGGCAGACTTTATTTCAGAATTATTGTTTAAATCCACAGAGAAAGCATACAAGTGATGGCGGTAAAAGCAGACGGTAACTGGCGCTCTCTCCGCCACCGCAATTACCGAATCCTCTTTCCCGCAAATGCTGCATCTAATATCGGCACGTGGGCCCAACGCGTTGCCCAAGATTGGTTAATCCTGCAGCTGACAAATAACAGCGGTACTTATCTTGGCTTGGTGACAGCAGTTCAATTTGCGCCGGTGCTTTTCTTTTCGCTACAAGGTGGCGCACTTGCCGACCGGGTAAATAAACGTAAATTACTAATGGCTACCAACTTTGTTGGTGCGTTATCGTCATTTGGTCTTGGGTTATTGGTGTTAGCTGGCCATGTACAGATCTGGCAGGTATTTTTCTTTGCGGCGACTTTGGGAATTTCCTCAGCTGTTGATGCGCCGATTCGCCAATCCTTTACCTCAGAAATCGTTGGCCATTCTGATATCGCAAATGCGGTCAGTCTTAACTCAGCCAATTTCAACGCTGGGCGCTTAGTTGGCCCTGCGCTATCGGGCTTTCTAATCGCGCGCTTTGATACTGGGCCATCATTTCTGATTAATGCCACCACATATTTATTTGTAATTGTGGCGCTGTTTCGTATGCGTGAATCTGATTTCTTTATCCAAGAGAAGAAAGTTACCCAAGGCACCGTGCGCGAAGGTCTGGAATATGCACTGGCTAGACCAGATTTATATGTCGTGATGTTGGTCGTTTTCTTTGTGGCAACCTTTGGGCTAAATATGCAGATCTTTAACGCGCTAATGGCGACGAAAGAATTTGGGAAAGGCCCAGCTTCATATGGCTTATTAGGTACATACGTTGCAATTGGTTCGCTAACCGGTGCGTTGATTTCAGCGCGTTTAGAGAGATTTCGCCGGACGATATTTGTAATTAAAGGTGGTGTGGCTTTCTCACTCGCCATCACCTTGTTATCAATTGCACCGACTTATACGGTGTACTCACTCTGGTTACCGCTTTGTGGGCTTAGCGCTCTTACGATGTTGATTACCGCTAATTCTTTGATTCAAGTTAACTCTGACCCAGCAATTCGTGGGCGGGTATCTGGTATTTACTTACTTATTTTTATGGGCGGTACACCATTTGGTTCACCGCTAATTGGTTGGCTAGTTGAAGTTATTGGCGTTCGTCAGACAATTGCCTTATGCGGGTTTATTTCGCTAGGTGCTTGCTTAACTATCTGGGCGCTCTTTCACAATAAAGTTAAGTTGCCGAAAGATATCTCTGTAGAAGGTGTACTACCTGCCGCCTACGATGATCAGCGCTAATATCCCAATTAAAGTAAGTGCAGTAATTAAACGGCGGGTACGGTAATTCATCTAAATTTTATTCGTGCCTAGATGCTTTGATGGCGATAGCGCAACCATAGTTAGCCCCGATGCAATTAATACCGGCACCATTATGTAGGCGCGAGAAATACCGAAGTTATCTCCCAATATGCCAAGCAGCAGAGGCGAACATGCGATCGCAATTCCTGCAGCAATTGAACTCTTACCCATCGCTAAATCAGGACGGCCTTCGCTAAAGGCGACCATACGTAGGGTAAAAAGTGGGAACTGAACTGAAATTCCAAGTCCCACCATAAATAGAGTTACTAGACATAGAACCAGGATGTGTGATGACCAAAAGAGTCCAAAGGCGATAAATTGCAGTGAAAGCGCGATCTTTAACTGTTCATCGGCATGGAATCGTTTTAATAAACGCCCGCCATACCAACGACCTGTGCCGACTCCAGTACCAAAGGCGATTACTGCAAGAGTTGAGATAGCTGCGCTGGCATCAGTGCGATCGCTAATTAGTGATGCCGACCAGAAAGATGTCGCAAATTCTGCGCTAATGGAGATGAAGAAGCCGGTGAAAGAGAACCAGAATCCTCTAGAAAGCCTTCCGCGTTGTGGTCCATCACTGTCAGGGGTATGCGAATCAGGCTCGTACTTTCGCCCTTTGATAAACATCGCCAAGATAAAGGGAATCGTTATTAACATTCCAACTCGCCACTGATCGCGAACAATATTTGCAGTTGTTCCGACAATGAAGTTTCCGGTTACAAATCCCGCAATTGCAACAGCGTTAATTTGTGCAACTGCAGTGTGAGAGCGTTCAGCAAAGGCATGCGATCCAGCGGTATTTACATTGTTAATTACAACTGAAATTCCAAATCCAGCTATAAGAGTTGCCAGCAGCGTTAATTGCACTGGGGGAGCAAAGACAAAGCAGACGATGCCAATTGAAAATACGGTTAAGCCAATCCAAGTTGTGTTGGAACGGCCATAACGATGGACCAACTTTGGATTGAGGAGGCCTGCAATAATTGCAGCAACACCCATGGCAGTTCCGTGAAGACCTGCCACGCCAAGTGAAGTTCCTTGATCCTCGCGCAATAACGCTTGTGATGGGCCAAATCCACCGGTAAAGAAATTTACAGTGGCGACTTGTAGCGCCAGTAGCCAGAACTGTCCGTTGCGTTGAAAGGTCTTTGGCATCGTGGATTAAAGGGCAGCTACGACAAAGTCGATAGATGCAGTTAACGCATCGATATCACTTGGGTCGATGGCAGGGAACATTCCCACGCGCAGCTGGTTCTTACCTAACTTGCGATATGGCTCGGTATCGACGATGCCATTGGCGCGCAAAGCTGTGGCAACAGCCATGGCATCAATTGACTCATCAAAGTTAATTGTGCCGACAACTTTTGAACGCATCGCAGGGTCGGTTACAAAGGGAGTTGTGTAAGAAGTTTTCTCAGCCCAGGAATACAACTTAGATGCAGATTCTGCGCTGCGACCTGCGGCGAATTTAAGTCCACCATTTGAGTTCATCCATTCAATTTGATCAGCCAGCAACATCAAAGTCATCAAAGCTGGGGTGTTGTAAGTCTGATCCAGACGCGAATTTTCAATTGCAATTCCAAGATCGAAGAAGGCCGGAACCCAACGACCGCTAGCTTTGATCTGCTCGGCGCGGGCGATTGCTGCTGGGCTCATAAGTGCTAGCCAAAGGCCACCGTCGGATGCAAATGATTTCTGTGGTGCAAAGTAGTAAGTATCAAATTCTTTAGCATCGACATCTAAACCACCAGCAGCGCTAGTTGCATCAACTAAAACTAGTGCGCCATCGATTCCTGCAGGTCGTTTGATCGGCATTGCTACGCCAGTTGAAGTTTCATTATGGGTAAGCGCGTAGACATCGACGCCGGCTTCGGCAGATGCTTGGGGGTGTGAACCAGGTTCTGCCTTAATAACTGTTGGTTCCCCTAGGAATGGCGCCTCTTTGGCAGCAATTGCGAACTTAGATGAAAATTCTCCGAATACTAAATGCTGTGATTTATTTTCAATCAGACCAAAAGTTGCAATATCCCAGAAAGCGGTAGATCCACCGTTGCCAAGGACTACTTCATAACCTTCAGGCAGTGAAAATAGCGAGTTAAGTCCTTCGCGCACTTGGTGAACAACGTTCTTAACTGCCTTTTGGCGATGTGATGTTCCTAGAATTGTTGAACCAGAGGCAGCAAGGGCAGCTAATGATTCGGGGCGAATCTTCGATGGACCACAACCGAATCGTCCGTCGCGTGGTTTTAAATTATCAGGGATCTTAATATCTGCGCTCATGGGCTAAGACTAAGGGTAGTAGCGAGTGATCTCCCACTTGGCTTCTATGTTAGCCCGCTCATAGCGCAGGCGATCGTGCAGGCGCGAATATCGCCCCTGCCAGAACTCAATACCAATTGGCGTTATGCGATAGCCACCCCAATGTGGTGGCCTTGGTACGACAGAACCTTCTGGCCATTTTTCAGATGCACCGACAAATCTTTGTTCTAACTCTTCGCGCGATGCAAGTGGCGCTGATTGCGCGCTCGCCCATGCACCAATCTGGCTAGACCATGGACGCGATGCAAAATATTCAGCAGATTCGGCTTCACTAATTTTTTCGGCAAATCCACTTATTGAAACTTGGCGTTCCATTGCATACCAAGGAAATAACAGCGTGACCTGTGAATTTAACTCCATGGCTTGCGCTTTACGTGATGAGTAATTTGTAAAGAAGGTAAATCCACCTTCAGAGATATCTTTTAACAAAACGGTGCGGGTTGAAATATGTTCGTTATCTCCCAGAGTTGAAAGAACCATGGCATTTGCTTCGACGATAACCGCATTTTCAGATGCCTCTTTTAACCAGCCCGCAAAAGCTGCAAATGGATCTTCAGGTAGCGATTCGAGCCCAACCTCGCCATAAGAACGGCGCATGGCGCGGATGGCTTCACGATCGAGTTCGCTCATAGGAGTATCGAACCTCACTTTCACCCCCACGTCATCTTCAAGTTAATTCTTGGAATGGTGGTCACCAGCACCCCTTCGGAAGGTGCAGAATTAGAGCATGTCAGATGATTTCAAACCCGGCCTGGAAGGCGTTATCGCCTTCGAATCACAAATTGCAGAACCAGATAAAGAGGGAAGTGCGCTGCGCTATCGCGGCGTCGATATCGATGACCTCGTAGGTCGCGTTACTTTCGGCAACGTATGGGGTTTGCTCGTTGATGATCTATTTAATCCCGGCTTGCCAAATGCTGAACCATTTCCGCTTCCTGTTCACTCAGGTGATGTGCGTGTAGATATTCAATCAGCGATTGCAATGTTGGCACCGGCCTGGGGATTTAAGCCACTCCTTGATATTTCAGATGAAGAAGCGCGCAGCAACTTAGCTCGTACATCTGTAATGGTCCTTTCATATTTAGCACAAGCCGCGCGCGGAACATGGCAACCAATGGTTCCACAATCGGAAGTTGATAAGGCGCATACAGTTGTTGAACGCATGATGATCCGTTGGCGCGGTGAACCAGATCCACTTCACGTGCGCGCAATCGATGCTTACTTTGTATCTGCAGCAGAACACGGAATGAATGCATCAACATTTACTGGTCGCGTAATCGCATCAACTGGTGCAGATGTTTGTGCAGCAATTTCCGGCGCAATTGGTGCGATGTCGGGCCCACTTCACGGTGGTGCTCCATCTCGTGTATTGCATATGATTGAAGAAGTTGAAAAAACTGGCGATGCCACTGCTTATGTAAAGGGCTTGCTAGATCGCAAAGAGCGTTTGATGGGATTCGGACACCGCGTTTATCGCGCCGAAGATCCACGCGCCCGCACACTTCGTCGTACTGCCAAAGAGCTAAATGCTCCACGTTACGCCGTTGCCGAAGCGCTTGAACAAGCAGCGCTAAAGGAACTTCGCGAGCGTCAACCAGATCGTGTTCTGGAGACAAACGTAGAATTCTGGGCTGCGATTATCTTGGACTTTGCACAAGTTCCAGCACCGCTCTTTACATCGATGTTTACTGCAGCTCGTACCGCAGGATGGTCAGCCCATATTCTCGAACAAAAGCGCACCGGCCGTTTGATCCGCCCATCAGCACGTTATGTTGGCAAGGGTCCACGTAAGCCAGAAGAAGTCGACGGTTGGGATGACTCTGTCGGTATGTTGCACGGTTAATTAACCTTTCAACTAACCTTTCTTAAACGCTAAGTGGTTCAATAGCGCAATGTCCGCTCCGCGTCGCAACATCATCTGGTTTCGCAGAGATTTGCGTATCGGTGATCACCCTGCGTTATTGGCTGCGATTGAATCTAGCGATGAAGTAATCCCACTTTTTATCTTAGATAAGTCTCAAATCGCTGAAGCTGGCGAAAAGCTCCTTGCTTATATGGGTCAATCTTTACGAGCACTCGATGAATCACTTGGAAATAAGTTACACATTATTGAAGGCGATCAAGTAGAAATTCTGCGCGAGCTAATTGATCTATATAAAGTCAATGAAGTACATATCTCAGATGAGTATGAAAGATATGGCACCGAACGTGATGCTCGAGTTGAATCTGCTGGTATTAAGTTAATTAGAACCGGTAGTCCATACGCGGTTAAACCCGGTCGCGTTTTAAAACCAAGTGATGCCACCCCGTATCGCGTTTACACACCTTTCTATCGCGCCTGGTTAGTTCACGGCTGGCGCGCACCGGCTAAAACATCAAGCAAGATAAGTGCTCCAATGCCGCCAGATAAATATCGCGCCTTTCCAGATTTTGCGATGCCGGCAAATGTTCAGGTAGTCCAAGCCGGTGAAAAAGCAGCGCTGGCAAGATTTAAGAGTTTCTCTAAAACTGGGCTAGATGGTTATGACGAGAATAGAAACCTTGCTGGAATTGATGGCACATCAAAGATGAGTACTTACCTAAAGTTCGGCGAGATACATCCCCGCACACTTCTTGCAAATCTAGGTGAAAGCAAAGCCCACGATACTTTCCGAAAAGAGATTGCTTGGCGTGAATTCTATGCCGATGTCCTCTTCAATAATCCAAACACTGATACCGAGTACTACGCACCGCGTTTTAGCCAGATGCGCTATGACAAGCCCGGCAAGAAATTTCAGGCTTGGTGTGAAGGAAAGACCGGCTACCCATTTGTTGATGCTGCAATGCGCCAATTAGTTCATGAGGGTTGGATGCATAACCGCACACGCATGGTGGTTGCCTCGTTCTTAGTAAAAGATTTACACCTTGAATGGCAATTAGGCGAACGCTTCTTTGCTAATCACTTAGTTGATTATGACGTGGCATCAAATGCCCACGGATGGCAATGGACTGCTGGCACTGGTACTGATGCTTCACCTTATTACCGCGTCTTTAATCCGATCGAACAAGGCAAGCGCTTTGATGAGAACGGTGATTACATCCGCAAATATGTGCCAGAGCTTGCTCACTTATCTGCAGCAGAGATTCACGAACCTTGGTTATATCTAGATGGATATTCAAAGGGATATGTTGAGCGAATCGTTGATCATGCAATCGAACGAATTGAATCACTGGCACGCCTGCAAGAGATTAAGGTAGATAAGCTCGAGCTTCCGCGTTAGCGCGCTTTGCTTCATACATCGCTAAATCTGCTCGTTGTAATAAATCATCATCGCCATCATTGCGAACATGTCCGATGCTGACGCTAATCGAGATCGATTTTCCATCGATAATAAATGGATAGCTCAAAGTGGCTTTAAGGGCACTTGCCAATTCCAGAGTCGCTTCACTGTTTCCAGTCGCAATTACTCCAAATTCATCGCCACCCAGTCGTGCCAGAATCGCACCGCTCGGTAGTGATCTACTAAATCGCTGCGCTACTTGGCGCAAGATGCGATCACCCATTTCGTGTCCATAGCGATCATTAACTGGCTTAAAGCCATCTAGATCTAAGAGAAGTAAAGCCCCTTCTATTCCAGAGAAGGTTGATAACTCTGCGATCAGCCTGCGGCGATTAGGCAGCCCCGTTAGCTCATCCGTGCGTGCTAACACTTTCTCTTCGCCGAGATTATTGGCTTGGCGGATAACTAAGGTCATACGTATAAAGGCCAATAACAGGGTTGTTATTGTTGGAATCACAACATATCGTGGGAAATAATCGGGGCGAAGGGCAATCGCCGATAACAGGGTTGGACTAATAAATATTGAAACTGCAATTAGCGCTGGATGGATCTTGGTATGAGTTGCTAAATCACTTGGGTTATACCAATAAGCGAGCGAGAGAAGCACCAGTCCAATTAGCCAGCCTTCATCACTGAATTGCCCAAAGTTATAGCTTCCATTTATTTGCGACCATAAGAAATAAAAGTCAGTTAAAGCAAAGGAGAGAACTCCGGCAATGATCAATAGTAATCGCAGTGAAAGTCGACTGATAACTGAACTTGTTACAACAATTACTATTATTGCAATGTCGCAGACGGTGTAGAGAACAGAGAAGAAATATCCCAGGCTAGAATTTCCCACTAACTTTGCCAGTAAAAGTGCTGCAATTATTGAACTCAAACCTAATCCAAAAATTGCTGAATCTAATAGCTCGATAGCCTGTAATCGCTTTCCTCTTCCGATAGCCCGGGGAATAGCGATAAAGGCATAGGGATAGAAGAGTGAGTATGCGATGTTAGAGACCAGTTGTTCATGGCCATTTAAATCATAGAATTGACTTAAAGATGATGTAATTGAGCCGATACCCCAGGATGCCATTGCCAGAGTTAGAAATGCAACGGCTAGCGGATCGTTATGCAGTGGGGCTTGAAAGAGTCCGATGATTGCTACGAGCACAATTAAGTTGTAAAGAATTAAATCTTTTGCAACGGCTGGTTCAGGAGCGATAACCCCAAGCAGGATATGAGTTATCAACAGTGAAGATGCGGACCACTTGGCTATGGGGTAAATTCGCACCAGCATAAGTTAAAGTACTTAAATAGCGCTCATGAATAGGGGAAACCTAAGATGGAAAAAGATATATCCCGCCGCACAGTCCTTTGTGGTCTGGCGCTAATAAGCGCCGGCCTGACCTCAGCTGCCACACCAGCGATTGCAGCTACAGGTATAAAAATATTGAAAAATGGCAAGGTAGAAGTCACTTTGAAATCAAATAGCGCGCTAAATAAAGTTGGCGGCGTCGTCCGCGTAGATGGCGTTAACGGTCAATCATTCGCGCTCGTGCGCACAACTGCTGCGGCCAATGGCTACACCGCTATCAATTTGTCATGTACCCATCAAGGAGTAATAGTTGAACAGTCAGGCAATGGATGGGCATGTGTCAATGGCCATGGAGCAACCTATACATTGGCTGGGAAAAACTTGGTTGGTCCGGCTACTAAAGCACTAAAGCAGTTACCAATTAAGGCAACTGCTTTAGTCGTAACTATAGGTTAATTGATTTAGAGAGTTTAGAAACCTTTGGCACAGATTAACTGTGCCATGCCAAGAGTTGAGTCGATATCAGTCTTTGAGTTCTCGTATTGGCTAAGCGCTTGTGCCTTAGCTTTCTCGCTGCGATCACCCTGCTTTCCAACTGTACCGTACGCTTTTATCGCAGCTTCATAGCTACGGACAGCAGCAGAGTACTTGTCAATCGTTGCCTTGTTCTTAATTAAATTAGCGGTGTCGGCTTTGAGAGAGGTTAGTGCTGTATTAATTGTTGCAATCTTTGCTTGATATTCTGGAATCAACTTATTAGCTTTTTCAACTTCGATTGTTTGTTTAACGATATCGGCATCTAGCTTGGCAACAGTTGCATCAGTTGCTGCTTTAATCTTTGGCAAGTTTGCAAGTGCTTTGGTGTAAACAGATGCAGTGTTAAGGCAGTCAATTGATAACCAAGTCAACTTTGCATTCTTAACCAATGGATTCTTGGCACATTTATAAGATGAGCCGCTGACCTTGGTAGTCGCACCAGACTTTGCGCAGGCAACGCCATTACTGACTTTGGTCGCTGCACTTGCGGGAACGGCGGCAATTGTGGCAGCAACTAGAGCTGCGGTACCGACTACGACGAGAACCTTGCGAAACATGAAAACCTCCATAGATTATGGAGCAATATTAGCGATCCGTAAGGTCGATACGTTGGATGCAAGCGGTGAAAAGCGTGTGAATTATCTCTGTTTGACGCGTAGGTTCATACCGAGGTGGCGCACGACGGAGCGAGGCAAGACAGAAATAACTCCAACTAATAATTTATATTGCCAGCCAGGTATCGAAACAGCTTTGCCCGCCAGCGCGTCTTTCCAAGCTTTTGCTACCAAAGTATCGGAATTGAGCCACATAAATTCTGGAAGCCCAGCCATCTTCATTCGTCCACGTTGATGAAATTCAGTGCGCGTAAATCCTGGGCAGAGCGCGCAAATTTTTATATTAGTTGAAGATAGTTCAGTATGGAGCGATTCGGATAAGACAGTCAGGTAGGACTTGGATGCGCTGTAAGCCCCTCCAGCAATAAAACTCGCTACCGATGAATTATTTATTACAACACCAGAGTTTCGCTCTTTCATCTTAGGAAGAGCTACATGCATCAAGCGCATAGGAGTACGCACCAGAACTTTTAATACTTCTTCTTCTTTCGCCAAATCGCTCATAGTAAAAGCTTTATTGATACCAAAGCCAGCATTATTAATCAGAACTTCAATCCCATTATTGGCAATATATTCTTCTACTTTGGCGCAACCAGATTCAGTTGCTAAATCTGCAACTACGACTACTGATTCAGCACCATATTTATCTTTTAGACCTTGTGCACGTTCCTGCAATCTAGCTTCATCACGAGCTACTAAAACTAAATTAAAACCTTCAGCAGCAAGTAGCCTGGTAAAACTTTCTCCGATACCCGCAGTTGCACCAGTTACTAGAGCCCATTTCTTCATCTCTGATCCAATTTTCTACGCTAGGCAATAGGATTATTTTCACTTAGGTTAACCATAGCGATAACCTTTGCCAAGTTAATTCATGCAGGTCCCCGTAGCTCAGTGGATAGAGCAACCGCCTCCTAAGCGGTAGGTCGCAGGTTCAACTCCCGCCGGGGACACTTTAAAAAATTAATGTGTGATCGTGAAGCGACGTAGCGCTTTAGGTGCCCACCAGTTGCGTTCTCCAAATAAACGCATCAAAGCTGGTACTAACAGCGCACGAACCAAAGTTGCATCGAGGATCACTGCTAACGCAACACCAAAGCCCAACATCTTGATTGATGTGACACCGCTAATCATGAATGAGGCAAAGACAACAGCTAACAGAAGCGCCGCTGCTGTAATGATGCGGGCGGAACGTTGCAGACCAACAGCAACTGATTCGATATTGCTCTTGCCGGCCATATGTTCTTCACGAATACGAGATAACAAGAAGATTTCATAGTCCATAGAAAGTCCAAATACGACAACGGCCACCAAGATAACGCTTCCGGTATCTAGCGTTCCGGTGACAGTGAAATCACCGACCAACCACTTCAGGTGTCCATCAATAAAGATCCATGTGATTGCACCGAGGGTTGCCAGAAGTGAAAGTGCGTTTAGAAGTACGGCCTTAATTGGCAAGATAATTGATCCAGTAAATATAAAGATAAGAATCATTACCCAGAAGGCAATCCAGCCAAGGGCCCAAGGAAGTGTGCGCGCGATGCCATCTTGTGAATCTGTGAAGTCAGCCGCTGCGCCACCAATCAAAGTACCTGCTGGGCTTGGGATAGCACGAATGTCGTGGATTATCTGTTCGGCAGCTAAGGAACGAGATGCTTTAGATGGGATTACCTGAATTCGTAAATCGCTGCCGTAGGTTTCAATGGGAGACACTCGTGCAATTCCATCAATTTTTGTCACTTCTGCAAGATATGAATTGATTTGGCTTTCACGGCCAACGCCATTGGGGATTACAACTTCAATTGGGCTGCCTTCGAATCCATTAAATCTCTCAAGAATTTTGGCAGCGCCAATTGCTGCTGGATCGCTCTTGGGCAGAACTCTCGAATCAACTTGAGCAAAGGCAATATTTGTAACCGGGGCTGCAAAAATACCTAATACAAGTAAAGAGCCAATGACAACAGGAACTGGGCGTCGCATAACATTTCGAGCGGTGTGCGCCCAGCGACCATCTTCTTTTGGGGTTATTCCAGATTTGCGAACTACGCCTTTATCAATCTTGCTGCCAAGAATCGCCATCAACGCGGGTAGTGGAATAAGCGCACCAAGTACTGCAAGTGAAACAACGCTTACCCCGGCGTAACCAAAAGATTTCAAGAAATTGAGCGGAAATAAGAGAAGTGCACTTAGCGTGACGAGGACTGTTAGCCCTGAATAAAAGACAGTCTTACCCGCCGTATTTACAGTTGTGATAATTGATTCTTCAACGCTCTTACCTGCATGCAGCTCTTCGCGGAAGCGGTTAACCATTAAGAGCGCATAATCAATTCCAAGACCAAGCCCTAGACCGGTAATAAGGTTTAGCGCAAAGATGCTGACGTTGGTAAAGAGGGTAATTAAATAGATAATAAAGAAGGCGCCCAAAATTGCGCTCACACCAACTACCAGTGGCATAGCTGAGGCAACGAGCGCGCCGAAGACAAAGGCGAGCAGTAGAAAGGTCAACGGAATAGCGATCGTTTCGGCCAGCGCTAAATCTTTCTCAATCTTATGGTTGATCGCATGAGTGATAACCCCAGAACCAGATGCATAAACAGTAAGGACTCCAATAGCGCCATCGAACTCTTCTTGAATCTGTGCGCCGATATTTCCTAACTTATCAAAGTCATTTGCTTTTAAATTGGCATAAGCAAAGAGGAAGGCTGCCTTACCGTCGGTCGCCTTCATACCTTGCGCCCCACCAGTTGACCAGAAAGATAGCGTTCGCGAGATTCCAGGTACTTGGGCAATCTTCTTTTCAAGTGCGATCGCAGCTTGGGCAATTTCCGGATCATCTACCGCTTTATTGCCGGTATCGACAACTAAGACTGCTACAGGTTCAACAACTCCGAATTTTTCCGTTAGATAGGTTGCAGCTTTTGCGGAATCACTTGATAAATCAGAATATCCACCTGAATCAAGTTTGCTAAAAGCTAAGGAGCCAATTCCGCCAGCACCTAAAATTGCGATAGTAAATACAATTAAAACCGCTTTACTGTGGCGGACTACCAGCATCCCTATGCGCTCAAACACAGATTAACTATGTAGGATCATCCCTAGTAAGGCAATTTAACGCAGCATATTGAGGGGGTGAAGTTAGTCATGAGCGAACTTTTCCCCGCAACAACTGAAGATGAACGCGATTCACGCGAAGATCAGAACGAAGCCGACCGTCGTGAATCAGAAATTAAAGGCGATAAGCCACCGCATCACGAAGGCTAGTTTTGGCTATTCACTTTTAGTAGGCGTTGCCGGCGTTGCTGGCTTTGCAACTGAATCTGTTTTATAAAAACCAGAACCTTTAAAGACAACGCCTACGGCTGAATAAACTTTACGAACTTCACCTTTGCATTCTGGGCATTCGGTTAGCGGTTCATCAGAAAAGCTTTGAAAGGCTTCAAAGGCGTGCTCGCAGGCAGAACATTGGTATTGATATGTAGGCACTTGCGCTCACTCCTCTCCTAAATCACATCCGCGGGGACTAGTGGTTCAGTCTAAGGAAGTGAGACTATAGAGGCGAATTGGGACCACTCTCGCAGCGAAGGCAGGTAAACAAGTGAAGCGTTTTGCGGCACTTATTGGCGTAATCGGTATATCTGTACTGATGACCGGTCCTGCGCTCGCAAATTCACTTGTCGCAACATCGCCAATCGCAGCTTCAACGCTCAAGGTTGCACCAAGTGCGGTCACAATTTCAGTGGAGATTACACCGATGGATATGGGAAATGAAATAACTGTTACAGATCCGGCTGGACGTCGTGTTGATGATGGAACTCTAACTGTTGCCGGAAATGACATCATCGTTGGAATGAAGCCGATTACTGAATCAGGCGTTTATACAGTCAACTACAACATTATCTCTGAGATGGATAATCCACTTGTAGGGTCCTTCAAATTTAATTTCTCAACAACAACTATGTCTACTCCGCAAGAAGTTGCGCCAACAACACCGACTAAAGTTCAAGGCAGTGACTTTGGCACTAATCTCTTTGTGATTGGTTTGTTGGTGATCTCATTTATTGTTCTTGTTGCGTTAGCGCTATATGCCCGAAAGATATTTAGCGAGCGATGACTTTTCTGACGGCAGATCTTAACTCTGCTGGTCCGCTGATTACTTCGTTGACCACAGCAGGTAAGTTCATTTCACTTACCGCAAGTTTTACAACCATTGGCTTCTTACTAGCGATGGGCTTTTTCTTACTTGACGATGCCGGTAAATTATCTCAGCCTGGAAAAGCTCTACGAAACTCAGCGGCGATAACTGCACTTATTTGGGCGCTTGGGCAAGGGTTAAATATCTTAACCACGCTAGCTAATATTCTAGGAACCTCGCTATCTGGTGCGCTAGATCCAACTTCGCTTCGCTCATTTGTATCCCAAATTGACCTTGGCAAATATATGTTTGTGCAACTCGCTTTAGCTTTGCTTATATGCACCTTTGTCTCACGTATTCGTACAGTTGCCACCGCGAATGTACTTCTACTCTTAGCCATCGTTGCGGTAATTGCTCCGATTTTTGCTAGCCACTCAGCATCAAGTGGATCGCACTCTTTAGCTATCGGATCGTTAATCGTGCACGTAGTTGCTCTTACTTTCTGGGTTGGTGGGTTGATTGCCATAACAGTGCTTTCGGCTGCCGATCGTGCGATCGCACTGCCCCGCTTTAGCGCCTTATCTCTCTGGGCGGTAATTGCAGTTGTTCTAAGCGGTAGCGCAAATGCTTGGGCCAGACTTAACTTTCAAAGCGCATGGAGTTCTAACTATGCGCGCCTGGTTATTTTAAAAATTCTTCTTACTTCAGTTCTTATCTACCTAGGTTATTTAAATCGTAGACATCTATCGGGTAAATGGCAGATAAGTTTGAAGAACCTAACCCGATTGCTCTTTATCGAAGTCACAATCATGCTGGTTACGGTTCTAGCTGGTTCGCGCCTTTCAAATATGCAACCCCCAGCGCGAGCAGAGAGTTCAGTTCTAGATCCAGGGCTGGCGATCGCAGGTTTCACAACACCGAATGCTCCAAATATTTGGCGAGTAATTTCACTCTACGAACCTGATGCCTTAATGATCGCTGTCTTAATTACCGCAGTGGCACTTTATATAAAGGGCGTAATTATTTTGTCGCGCCGTGGCGATAAATGGCCGGTTGGGCGAACCGTTGCCTTTGCTCTAGGAATTAGCGTTATTGATTATGCAACCAGCGGTGGTTTGGGCGTATATGCCAACTTCTCTTTTGAATATCACATGATCGCTCATATGGCGTTGGGCATGATTGCACCGATTGGAATTGTTTTAGGCGCTCCCATTACTTTGGCGCTGCGTACCTTGCCGCAAGGACGTAACCCTGAAGAACGCGGAATACGCGGTACGTTAATTGCCCTATTACATTCCAAACCTGCAGGGATCTTTACTAACCCTGCTGTAATTTTGGCAGTCTTCGACGGTTCACTATTTCTTCTCTATATGACCCCGCTCTTCGGAAATATGATGCAATCGCATCTTGGTCATTTAGTTATGAACGTTCACTTCCTCTTGGCCGGCATTCTCTTCTTCCATGTAATTATTGGAATCGATCCCAATCCGCGAAAAGTGCCGCATTTAGTTCGTATCGTCATCCTCTTTGCAGCAATGAGCATCCACGCCTTCTTCGCAATCGCACTAATCTCAACTTCTACTGTGATCGATCAAGGATATTTCGCATCGCTTCAAACACCTTGGAACCTCGATTTACTCGCCGATCAGCACGCTGGCGGCTCTATCGCCTGGGCAATGGGTGAGATTCCGATTTTGCTGGCGCTTGTGGCAACCTTTATCCAATGGACGCGCGATGACAAGCGGGAGACCAAACGTATAGATCGCAATGAAACGCGAATGGCTGCGATGGGTGAACCCGATGAACTCGCTCAATACAATGCCTACTTAACTTCGTTAGCAGCAAAGGATGCGAAAGAGAAAAAATGACGACCAATGATTTGTATGCGCTGCCATCTGAATATAACGATTTGCGCGCCAGCGTACGATCACTTGCCGAAAATGAGATCGCACCGCATGCTGCAGCTGTTGATGAAGACCATCGCTTTCCGCAAGAAGCAGCAGATGCGCTTTTAAAGTCTGGTTTAAGTGCGGCGCATGTTCCAACCGAATTTGGTGGCGAAGGTGCAGATGCGCTAGCTGTCGTGATAATTATTGAAGAAGTCGCTCGAGTTTGTGCATCATCATCTTTAATCCCGGCAGTGAATAAGCTTGGTTCATTGCCTTTGATTTTAGGTGGCAATAAAGACCAGAAAGAGCGTTGGTTGTCACAGTTAGCCAAGGGCAAAGGTTTTTCTTACTGCCTCTCCGAATCAGAAGCAGGCTCTGATGCATCTGCTCTAAAAACAAAAGCTGAGCGCAATGGTGTTAACTGGGTTATTAACGGAAGCAAAAAATGGATTTCCAATGCCGGGGTATCAGAGTTCTATACCGTTATTGCGCAGACTGATCCAAGTAAAGGTTCAAAGGGCATAACGGCATTTATCGTTGAAAAATCTGATCCTGGAGTTTCATTTGGTGCCCCCGAGAAGAAGATGGGCTTTCGCGGATCTCCAACCAGAGAAGTTTATTTTGATAACGTAACAATCGGTGATGACCGCCGAATCGGTGAAGTCGGTGCCGGATTTGCAATCGCGATGGATACTTTGGATCACACTCGAATCACAATCGCAGCGCAAGCACTTGGAATTGCGCAAGGTGCCTTAGATGTTGCCGCGAAGTATTCACATGAACGTAAACAGTTTGGCAAAGAGATCTTTGATTTCCAAGGCGTGCAATTTATGTTGGCTGATATGGCGATGAATATCGAAGCCGCCCGCCAATTAACTTATGCCGCTGCCGCACGCAGCGAACGAGGTGATAAAGACCTGAAATTCTTCTCTGCGGCAAGTAAAACCTTTGCCAGCGATGTGGCGATGAAGGTGACGCAAGATGCGGTGCAGGTCTTGGGTGGTTATGGATATGTCTCTGACTACCCAGTCGAACGAATGATGCGCGATGCCAAACTTACCCAGATTTATGAAGGCACTAATCAAATTCAGCGAATCGTGATGGCGCGAAACCTGCCAGCTAATTAACTGTTAAAACGTAGCAATAAATCTGGCGTAGCAGCTGAGTTAAGTGGGATATCAAAGTCTTCGCGCGGCAGATCTTCGCTGGAAATTTCATCTGGATGAATTAGGCCAACGCTCCAAGTGCTTAAGTGCGAGAGCGCGCGATCGTAGAATCCACCACCTTGCCCTAGGCGATAACCAGAACGATCTATTCGAAGTGCAGGAACAACTACCAATTCAATTACCGACTTATCGGAAATTGCTGCTCCTCTTGGCTCCAAAATATTCTTAGAAAACTTACTAGGGGCTAATTCGCTTTGGTCACCTTGCCACTGCACCCACTCGAGATCTTTCTCAATAATTCGCGGCAGATATAAAGTTTTTCCATTTCTTAGCAGCGCGGTATTTAGCTCTGATGTGCTGGGTTCATCCCCATATGAGATGTAACTAGCAATATGTGAAGCTTTTTGAAATTCCAGTGAAGTCGAAAGGTATGCAAAAGAGTGATCTAGATATCTTTTGCGCCGTTCAAAGCGATAGCGATTGCGGAGATCAGATTTCTCACTCGATGCGCTCACGTAAATCCCCAATAATTGGTTACTCAAGAAGTATTGTTGCTGATTATGCCAGACCGTATGCGCGTGGATGAGTTCCTTTCCTCTCTTATTCAGATTTGTCGGCCATTAGATGCATTTGATATGGCGCTACTTGATGCGCACGGTGCAACTCTCGCCGAAGATATCTACGCTGGTGAACGCCTAGTTTTAAAATCTGGCTCACGAATTCGCTCGACTCAGATAGGACTTGCGGCCTCAATTGGCCGTGATCACCTGCCAACTCGTCCACATCCGCGTGTAGTTGTTCTCTCTGCTGGGCCTGATCTAGTCGAGCCAGGTAAAGAGCTAAAAGATGGCGAAGAGTATGAAACTAATTCTTGGCTACTTACTACCGCAGTGCGCGAAGTCGGGGCAGTTGCTTACCGAGTACACACAATTCCCGATGATGAAGCCCAGTTGCAATCTGTTATTGAAGACCAATTAGTTCGTGCTGACTTAATAATTATTAGCGGAGAACGTAAAGATGATTCATTTGATTTAATCACGCGAACATTGTCAGCAATGGGTGAGATTACAACTGTAGATATAGCAATTGAATCAAGCGGGCGCCATAACTTTGGAATAATTGGACCAGATAAAACCCCAGTTGTTACCTTGCCAGGAGATCCAGTTGCGGCCTACATCTCTTTTGAACTCTTTATACGCCCAATGATCCGCACCATGTTGGGCGCAGCCACAATTCATCGCCCATCAATTAAAGCCAAGCTTGAGAAAGCCATCACCTCAACCAGCGATAACCGCTCATATATTCGCGCCGTACTTTCCGAAGATGGTAAATCTGTCATGCCGCTCTTCTCTGAAGGATCTAGCGTGCAAGATGAGCAGACCACGCTCTCCGATGCCAACGCACTGATTGCTGTTCCGGAAGGCGATTTAAAGATCACTGCGGGCTCAGATGTAACAGTCGTTATTCTCGAACGTCGATATATTTAAGAGCTGAGATCGATAAATGTCAGAGAATTGGCCGGTAAATTTAAAAACAGGCGAACTCGTGCTGCAGCCACTGCGTTGGCGTGATCGCAACCGCTGGTTGCGCGTTCGAAATGAGAATAGAGATTGGCTAGGTGAATGGGAGGCGACGCTTCCGCAAGTTCCTGGCGAAGGTAGCTCGCAATCACTTCCCACATTCTTTGAGATGGTCAGTTGGCATCGCCGGGAAGGTCGGCAAGGGCGCTCATATTCGTTGGCCATCTGGCAGGTAGATGGCCAAGGTAAGAATCTAATTGGCCAGATAACGATGGGAGGCGTTATGTATGGCGCGATGCGCGGTGCCCATATCGGTTATTGGATTGATCGCGCCTATGCCAACCGTGGATATACAACTCAAGCAGTCCAGGCAGTTACCGAATTTGGCTTTAACTCTCTCAAACTGCACCGGATTGAAATTAATATCCGCCCCGAAAATCTGGCATCGATTCGTGTAGCTGAAAAAGCAGGCTATCTATTTGAAGGCGCGCGTCCGCGTTACTTACATATTGATGGAAGTTGGCGTGATCACGTCTGTTTCGTTAAAGAAAATACTCAGGTTATTTAACCCTCTAAATCCACAGAGTAAGCAGGGCGCTCCTCTAACCTTGGTTCATCATGGCTTCAGGAATTATCTATCTCTCGATCATCGGCATGTGGGTTGCTTACTTCCTGCCGCGCTGGGTCCACGATAGAAATGAATTCTCTGGCAAGAGCGTTGAAAGATATAAGAGCGCACTTCGCATAGTTGCTAGCAATTCTCCAGGCGGAAGTTCTGGAACCGGAGTCATTCACACAGATTTAGATCGCGAAGCAAAAGTTGCACAACAGCTTTTACGTCGCCGAATTATCTTCTTTCTTATATCAATTTCATTTGCGATGACGATAGTGGGTGCGATTATGCAAACTCTTGCTCTTTCATTTATAGGAATTCCAGTGCTTGCCTTTGTTCTGTATTTGGCGCTAGTGCGCCATCAGAGCAATACCGAACGTATGCAAAAACGTCGCGTCACCCAAATACATCGCAGTACCGCTGGCGTTTCTTCAACAAACTTGTCAGAAGTAGTCGCTCCAAAGCAGAGCACTGAACATTGGATTCCACTTTCTGAACGTGAGCTAACTGGTGTAACTATTTTGCCGAAAGGAACCGCCGCCGCTCGTGGCGAATGGCAACCTAATTCAGTACCAGTTCCAACTTATGTAAATGCGCCAAAGGCGATTGTGCCTAAGCGGGTAATTGATCTAACAACGCCGGGACAGTGGAGTGAAGAGCAGGAATTACTTGAACGTGAAGCACTTGCCGCCGCTGCTCCATCTCGAGATGAGATCTTTGATCAGCAATTAGCCGATGAAGCAGTCGCTCGCTTGAAAGAGAACCGCGCCGCTAACGAATAGCGCAGTTAACCCTTAAACCCAAGAAGGCAGCCACATACGGGCTTGCCACGAATCATAGGTAATTACATCGCCGGTAAATAGCGGTAAGAAATATATAAAGTTGATAAATATAGCAAGACCGATAAAGCCTATGAATATGTATGTATTCCGGCTATTTTCAAAGTGGAGCAGCGCAACGTAAGTGCAATAGATAATGGCGAGAATTAGAAATGGTTCGAAAACGATGGCGTAGAAAGAAAATACTGTTCGCTTTTGAAAGAAGAACCAAGGCAGGTAGCCAGCGGCAATACCAGCAACAATTATATTTAGCGGCGGCTCATAGCGTTTAGTTACAAAAGATCTAATCCAAAAACCCACAACTACTGCAATGGCGATTGTCCCAAGCCACCATAAGAACGGTGTTCCAAGCGCTAAAACTTCTTGCGAACAATTGCTAGCACCGCAGCTCTTAGGTGTTTCATAGAAGAAGGATGTTGGCCGTCCCACAACCAACCAGCTCCAGGGATTTGCTTGGTAGGCATGTTTTTGAACTAGGCCAGTGTGGAAGCCCAACATCTGCGAGTGATAGTGAATAAATGACGTCATTACATTATTTGAGTAATCGCGAGCCCAACCGCGGCTTGTTACAAACCAACCAGTCCAAGAAGTCAAATAAACTGAAATCGGTAAGAGCGCATATTGGAGAAAAGTCTTTACCGTTGGTTTTATCAAGTCGCGTCCGGTGTGATGGGCAAAGGCGCGATAGAGCGCAACCAGCGCAAAGAGTGCGAGATAGTAAAGCCCGCTCCATTTAGTCGCGATCGCAAGTCCGAGTACCAGACCTGCCCACCAATGCCAGCGCATTAAGAAGAAGTAAGTAGCTAAGAGAATAAAGAAGGAAAGGTAGATATCTAATAGCGCAGTGCGCGAGTGAACAAGAGCCAGGCCATCCATCGCCATTAGCGCACTTGCTGCGATAGTTAAGAAAGAGTTACGAAATAAGCGATGTGCTATCAGAGCGATAATGACTATCATTACCGAACCAAGTAAAGCCCCCATAAAGCGCCAACCGAACTCGTTATCTCCAAAGAGTTTGATCCCGAGTGCGATCAGCCATTTACCAATTGGGGGATGGACTACAAATTCCGGGCCCTTGCCAGTTACTTCAACGCCATGTGCTAAATAATCGCGGGCGCCATCGACGTAATAAACCTCATCAAAGACAAAACCTTTTGGAGTTCCCAAGTGCAGCAAACGCAAGGCCAATGCAGCTAGGGCGATCGCGCCAATGTAGATGCGGGTTTTCACATGCTTAGCGTACTGAGAGGATGTACCTATGGCTTTAACGATGGCGGCAACTCCTCTGGGAAATCCCCTTGATGCTAGCCCGCGCCTAAAAGATGCGATCACCAGCGCAGAAATAATTGCCGCCGAAGATTCGCGTCGCTTTCATCGCCTCTGTTCAGATATCGATGTGACATTTACCGGCAAGGTAATTTCATTTTTCGATGGAAATGAAACAGAACGAAGTGAAGAGATCCTGCAATATTTGCGCGCTGGTAAAAACGTTTTAGTTGTATCTGATGCTGGAATGCCAACAATTAGCGATCCGGGTTTTCGTTTAGCCCGTGATGCCATGGCTGAAAAATTAGAGGTAAAGGTAATCCCTGGACCGAGTGCACCGGTAATGGCGATTGCACTCTCTGGTTTAGCAACAGATCGCTTCACCTTTGAAGGATTCACCCCACGCGCACTTGGTGCCCGCCAAGCAACTTTTGAAGCGCTGCGCTTTGAAGAGCGCACCATGGTCTTCTTTGAAGCACCTCATCGCTTAGTTGAATCTCTGCAAGATGCTAAAACCATTTTCGGCGGCGATCGCCGCGGTGCAATCTGTCGCGAAATGACAAAAACTTATGAAGAAACCATTCGCGGTTCAATTTCTGAGCTTTTGCAATGGGCCGAGAGCAAAGAAGTTTTAGGTGAGATAACGCTAGTTATCGCCGGCGCTGAAGTCGGAACGGCAGAAAAATCTGCCACAGATATGGTCGCCCGGGTCCGCGAATTTGAGGCTGCCGGAATGGATCGTAAGAGCGCGATTTCCACAGTTGCAGATGAATTCGACCTGCCTAAGCGGATCGTTTATGCAGCCGTTGTTGATGCGAATAAGATGCGCTCGTGAAGTCTTTCTATCTAACAACGCCGATTTACTATGTAAATGATGCGCCACATATTGGCCATGCATATACAACGGTCGCCGGCGATGTTCTAACTCGCTGGCATCGCCAACGCGGTGAATCAGTCTGGTTCTTAACCGGCACAGATGAGCATGGACAGAAAGTCATGCGCACCGCTGAACAAAATAGCGTGGCACCGCAAGCCTGGGTAGATAAGTTAGTTGCTGATGCCTGGAAACCCAATTGGCAAGCGCTAAATATCGCAAACGATGACTTTATTCGCACGACTGAACCGCGCCACACAGAGCGTGTTCAAAAGTTCTTACAATCGTTAAAAGATGCTGGACACATTTACGCCGGCAAATATGAAGGTCCATACTGTGTTGGCTGTGAAGAATTTAAACTACCAGGTGATTTGATTGATGCCGATGGTCAAAAACTCTGTCCGATCCATAGCAAGCCAGTTGAGCTGGTAAATGAAAATAACTGGTTCTTTAGACTCTCCGCCTTTGTTGAGCCGCTGCTTGAGCACTATCGTAAAAATCCTGATGCTTGCCAACCTGAAAGTGCGCGCAACGAAGTTGTCTCCTTTCTAGAAGGTGGCGTTTCAGATTTATCTATCTCGCGTTCGACATTCGATTGGGGAATTCCAGTTCCGTGGGATACCGATCAAGTTGTCTACGTTTGGTTTGATGCCTTGCTTAACTACGCAACGGCAGTTGGTTTAACTGATGCGCCGGATTCTGAAGGCGGTAAGAAATTTGCGCAAACTTGGCCCGCAGATGTGCATTTAGTTGGAAAAGATATCTTGCGCTTTCACGCTGTGATTTGGCCAGCGATGTTAATGGCGGCAGGACTTGAAGTTCCGAAGAAAGTATTTGCCCACGGCTGGTTACTAGTCGGTGGCGAGAAAATGAGTAAGAGCAAGCTAACGGGTATTGCACCTTCAGATATCACTGATCACTTTGGCGTCGATGCTTTCCGTTATTACTTCTTGCGCGCAATTCCCTTCGGTAGCGATGGCTCTTTCTCTTGGGAAGATATGTCTGCTCGTTATACCTCTGAACTTGCTAACGATTTCGGCAACTTAGCCTCACGCCTTGCGGCCATGATTGAAAAATATTGCGAAGGTAAAGTTCCAGCCGTTGCATCAGATGCCGGGCTAAGTGATGCGCTAACTGCCACAGTTGCTAAGGCAGATGCTGCAATGGTTGCCCTTGATTTCCAAGGTGGCATCACCTCGGTAATGGATTTCTGCAAGAAGGTAAATGGCTATGTCACCGAGAAAGAGCCTTGGATTCTGGCTAAAGATGATGCAAATAAAGCTGAGCTAAATGAAGTTCTATATAACACCGCGGAATCTTTACGCGCGCTGGCTGTTTTGCTGCACCCCGTAATGCCTGCCACAACTGAAATCTTGTGGGAAAGTTTGGGCGCTAATAAATCAATTGGTGCACTTTCTGCGCAAAGTATTTCAAATGTTACAACCTGGGGACAATTACCAGAAGGAACTATCGTGACTAAGACGCCAGTTCTATTTCCGCGACTTGAGATCAAAGAGTAATTTTCTATGGCAGATCGCCACAATCGCGATATTGATCGCCCGCTGGCGCCAGCGCCGAAACCTTTACTTGTTCCAACCGTAGATGCCCACGCACATTTAGAGATCGTTACAGATGCTGCTCCTGATTCAGATGCGGTTAAACAAGTATTAGATGATGCCAAAGCCGCCGGCGTTGATCGAGTTGTGCAAGTTGGTTATTCAGCAGAACAATCAAAATGGTGTGTGGCCGCTGCCGAACATTTCGATGATCGGGTATTAGCTGCCGTTGCCTTGCACCCCAATGAAGCACCTGTTGTTCCTGATATGGATGCTGATCTAAAGATAATTGAAGCGCTAGCGATGCATCCGCGTGTACGCGCCATCGGTGAAACTGGCTTAGATTATTTCCGCACCCCGCCAGAGCTACGAAAGCGCCAACAAGATTCCTTTAAATGGCATATTGAATTAGCGAAGAGAACTAAGAAAGCTCTAGTTATCCATGACCGTGATTCGCACGATGATGTTCTTTCTATTCTGCTGGAAGTTGGCGCACCTGAGAAGACGGTATTTCATTGCTTTTCCGGCGATGTCGCTATGGCAAAGCTCTGCATCGATCGCGGTTACATACTTTCCTTTGCTGGCACCTTAACTTTTAAGAACGCACCAGATCTGCGCGAGGCGGTAAAGCTAGTTCCTTACGACCAATTACTAGTTGAAACAGATTCACCATTTTTAGCACCCATGCCTAATCGCGGTGCGTTAAATACCCCGGCACAGATTGCAAATATTGTGCGAGCGATGGCGGAAGAACGTAACGAGAGCGTGGGAACTCTCGCCCAAGCGCTATCTGATAACGCAGAGCGGATATTTGGTTTATTTGCTGCAGGTTCCACCTTATGACCTTGCTAGGTGCGGCCGAAATTCGCTCCTTAGCTGCGCAATTGGATTTAAAACCAGCTAAAGCTCTGGGTCAGAACTTTGTAATTGATGCCAATGTTTGCCGCAAGATCGTGCGCACCGCAGGAATTACTGCAACTGATATCGCGCTAGAGATCGGCCCCGGACTTGGTTCATTGACGTTGGCTCTGATGGAAGAAGCAGCCAGCGTGGTTGCGGTTGAAATTGATACTCGTTTAGCAAATCAACTTCCCATTACTGCAGCTGCGCACAGCGATCGTGCTCACTTGTTAACCGTTTTAAATCAAGATGCTCTGCAATTAAAAAATTTGCCAGCAGATCCAACAGTTTTAGTTGCTAATTTGCCCTACAACGTTTCGGTTCCGGTACTTCTTCATCTCTTAGAGATTCTGCCAACTCTACGCAGCGGTGTCGTTATGGTGCAGGCAGAAGTCGCCGATCGTTTAGCTGCCAAACCAAATACCAAAGAGTATGGAATTCCATCAGTGAAAGCTGCTTGGTGGGCCGAAGTTACCGGCGCTGGATCTGTTTCACGATCTATCTTCTGGCCAGCTCCCAATGTTGATTCAAAGTTGGTGGCATTTACCCGCCGGGCAACGCCTGGAGATGAAAAACTGCGCAAAGAAGTATTTACCATTATTGATTTAGCTTTTGCACAACGTCGCAAAATGTTACGCGCTGCCTTGTCATCGAGATATGGCGGATCAGGCGCTGCGGAAGCACACCTAATCGCCGCCGGAATTGGTCCAACGCTGCGTGGTGAATCGCTAGATATCCATGGTTTCTGCAAAATCGCACAACAGGGTTTAGAGTCTTAACGTGCCAAATTCATCTAACGCAACCGTTACGGTGCGCGTTCCTGCCAAAGTAAATCTGCAATTGGCAGTTGGTCCGCGCGAAGCAGATGGATTTCATAATTTAGTAACAGTCTTTCAAGCGATCTCGATTTATGACGATGTCACGATAAGTAAAACGGCGCCTGGATCTGGCATCACGATTGCGATCACCGGCGATCACACACATGGCGTGCCGGCAGATGCTACTAATTTGGCGGTAAAAGCTGCGCAATTAATCGCCGATGACTATGACTTTGCGCTAGATATCTATATAGAAGTGAATAAATCGATCCCAGTTGCCGGTGGAATGGCTGGCGGTAGCGCAGATGCGGCAGCGGTAATTGTTGGATTAAATGAGTTATTTACATTAGAGATGTCGCGCGAAGAGATGTTGGAATTTGGAGCAAAGCTTGGCAGCGATGTGCCTTTTATGATTACCGGTGGCACTGCAATCGGCCAAGGACGTGGTGATCAATTAACGGCAGCTTTATCGCGCGGTACTTATCACTGGGTTTTGGCGTTATCTAGCGTTGGTCTATCTACGCCTGCGGTTTATCAAGAGTGTGATCGGCTGCGTGCTGGTTTAGATATTGCAGCTCCACAAACTAGCGATGCGCTAATGCAATCATTACTGGCAGCCAATCCCAAAGCAGTAGGACTTGCGCTACAAAATGATCTGCAATCTGCTGCCTGTTCTCTGCGCCCGGCGCTGACATTAGTTTTAGATGTTGGTGAAGAATATGGCGCACTTGGCGCAATTGTTTCTGGCTCTGGTCCAACCGTTGCATTTTTAGTTGCCGATGAAGAACAAGGGCTAGATCTAGCGGTAGCGTTGACATCAAGCGGAGTTGTCGGCAGCGTCGCCCGGGCTTATGGCCCAGTGCCTGGCGCTAAAGTTATTTAACTCTCTTCCAAATGCGCGGCAAGCACGCTCAGCAAATCAGCCAACGCCAATCGTTCGTCGCGGCTTAAGCCCTTTAACAAATCCCGTTCATGTTCAAGTAAACCTTCCAACGCTTTATCTACGGCGCGCATTCCAGATGCAGTTAACGTGACAAGGGAACCGCGACCATCGTTTGGATCTGGTTGGCGAGTTATTAATTTCAACTCTTCTAAGTGATCTAAACGATTTGTCATGGTGCCGCTAGTAACCAGAGTTTGCTGCATGAGTTCACCGGGGGAGAGTTGGTAAGGATCTCCGGCGCGACGCAGCGCAGCTAATACGTCAAAGCCCCATGTTTCTAAATCAGCGAATGCATCACGTCGAGCGATATCTAAATTGCGCGAAATTCGCGAGATACGACTTAAGACGGCAAATGGGCTTAGATCGAGATCGGGGCGTTCGCGCTTCCAGGCCGCAATTAGGCGGTCTACTTCATCGCGATTAGCGCTCATAGAGGTACAGGCTAGCGGCGAGGTAGCCCCACAGTGTTGCGCGATGCGTTAATGGTCGCGAGCACTCGCATTTATGAGGGAGAATATGCGTTCCGCCATTGTGTAGTGGCTAGCACATGGGCCTTTGAAGCCCAGGGTCCAGGATCGATACCTGGTGGCGGAGCCAAACCCACCAGTTAGACTTACCTTCATGAGTACAAACCTAGAAACGGTTGTTGTTCTCGCCGCCGGTGAAGGCACTCGTATGAAATCTTCCACACCAAAAGTTCTGCACGAAGTCGCTGGGCGCTCACTCGTAGGCCATGTGCTTTACGCAGTTCAATCGCTAAAACCAAAGCAAGTGCGCGTGGTTGTCGGTGCAGGGCGCGAAGCAGTTGAATCCCATCTTTCCGAGATTGCACCAACTGTTACTACGATCTTTCAAGAACGTCGCGGCGGCACCGGACATGCAACGCAGCTTGCGCTCGCAGATTTAAAACTTGCCGGAACAATTTTAATTTTAGCTGGCGATACTCCACTTCTGACCAGTGGCTCATTGCAGCAACTCCTTGATCTGCACCATGCAGGTGGCTTTACCGCAACAGTGCTTACTGCAGAGCACCCAGATCCAACTGGCTATGGACGCATCGTGCGCGCAGATGATGGCTCGCTACTTCGCATCGTTGAAGAACGCGATGCTGATGAAATGGAAAAGGCGATCTACGAAGTAAATTCTGGGGTTTATGCCTTTGACGCTCAGAAATTAAGTGCTGCTATCGGTAAGTTAAGTACCGATAATTCGCAAGGCGAGCTCTATTTAACTGATGTTATTGAAATCTTGCGTAATGAGGGCGGCTCAATTGCCGCAGCGCTGATTGAAGATTTTGTGGAAATTCTCGGTGTAAATGATCGCGTGCAGTTAGCGGAAAGTGCCGCACTAATGCGCGATCAGATAAATGAAGGTTTTATGCGCGCTGGGGTAACGATCGTTGACCCAACAACAACCTGGATCGATGCCACAGCAATGATCGAAAACGATGTAACTATTTATCCAGGCTCAGCAATTCTTGGAAAGACTACGATCGCAACGGGCGCCGTAATTGGACCGCGAGCAGTCCTGGAATCTTGCAGGGTATTAAGCGGTGCCACAATTATTGAATCACATTGCTTTGAAGCAACTATCGGTAAAGGTGCCAACGTTGGTCCTTATTCATATTTACGCAAAGACACTGTGCTCGGGACAGATTCCAAAGCTGGCGCATTTGTCGAAATGAAGAATGCCAAAGTTGGAGATGGATCTAAAGTTCCGCATCTTTCCTACGTGGGCGATGCAACTATTGGAGAAGGCACCAATATCGGTGCCGCAACAATCTTTGTTAACTATGACGGCGTAGAAAAGCACCACACAACTGTCGGAGATCACGTCCGAATCGGTAGCGATTCAATGTTGGTTGCACCCCTTTCAATTGGTGATGGGGCTTACACCGCCGCCGGATCTGTGATTACCGAGGATGTTCCAGCCGGTGCCATGGGTGTGGCTAGAGGTAAGCAAAGAAATGTAATAGGTTGGGTCCTGCGCAAGCGATCCGGAACACAATCTGCAGAAGCTGCAGCGCGACATAGCGACGAGAAGAAGGGCTAATTTCCTTGAGCGAAATTCGTTTATCCTCAGAAAAAAGACTTCGACTCTTCTCAGGACGCGGATTTCCAGAGCTATCTGATGCAGTCGCTGCCGAACTTGGAATTCCACTAACTCCAACATCTGCCTATGACTTTGCAAATGGCGAGATATTTGTTCGCTTCGAAGAATCTGTTCGCGGTTGTGATGCCTTTGTTATCCAAAGCCACACAGCTCCCGTAAATAAGCAGATCATGGAACAACTGATCATGATCGATGCGCTAAAGCGCGCATCAGCCAAGCGCATCACAGTTGTCGCACCGTTCTATGGTTACGCCCGTCAAGATAAGAAACATCGCGGCCGCGAACCAATCACCGCTCGTTTAATGGCTGATCTTTATAAGACTGCCGGCGCTGATCGTTTAATGGTGGTTGATCTTCATACTTCACAAATTCAAGGTTTCTTTGATGGTCCGGTTGATCATTTGTTCGCGTTACCGATGCTTGCCAATTACGTGGGCAGCAAAGTAGATCGCACTCGTTTAACAATTGTTTCACCAGACTCAGGCCGCGTGCGCGTTGCCGAACGTTGGTCAGAGCTACTCGGCGGTTGCCCAATCGCATTTATCCATAAGACGCGCGATCCACGTGTTCCAAATGAATCAGTAACCGGCAAAGTTGTTGGTGAAGTCGAAGGCCAAACATGTGTTGTTATCGATGACATGATCGATACTGCCGGCACTATTACTAAGGCCGTTGATGCGCTATTTGCTGCAGGTGCCAAAGAGGTAATCGTTGCCGCAACTCACGCTGTCTTTTCTGGTCCAGCCGTTGAGCGCTTAAAGGAATCTAAGGTCACCGAAGTCGTGGTTACAGATTCGCTGCCACTGAGTGAAGATCAGCGCTTTGATGGATTGACCGTCCTCTCAATCGCACCGCTTCTGGCGCGTGCGATCCGCGAAGTCTTTGAAGATGGCTCAGTAACTAGCCTTTTTGACGGGCACAGCTAACTCAGGCTAATATCGTCCTCATAGTTTCCGGCGAGGGTGAAAAACTCCGTAATCGACGGTAAGGATTTAACCCCTGCTGGGACTTTGTGTAGTAACCGAAGTATTCCAAGCAAAATAAATGAAAACTAACAGGAGTAATTAAAATGGCTGAAATCAAGATCACTGGCACAACACGTACTGAGTTCGGTAAGGGTGCGTCTCGTCGTGCACGAGTAGCAGGTCTTGTTCCTGCAGTTATCTACGGCCATGGCGAGAAGCCACAGCACATCACTCTGCCAGCACGCGAACTCGGCGTTGCTCTTAAGCAATCAAACGTTCTTCTACAAGTAAACATTGATGGCACAGATCAGCTAACACTTCCAAAGGCGATCGTTCGCCATCCGTTGAAGCAGATCCTTGAGCACATCGATCTAGTTGCTGTTCGTCGCGGTGAAAAAGTTACTGTTGGAGTTCCTGTTCACACAGAAGGTGAACACGATCGTGATGGAATTCTTGAGCACGTTAACCACACAATTGAAGTTGAAGTTGAAGCAACTGCAATTCCTTCATTCTTCACACTCGACCTCACAGGTCTTGCAGCCGGCCAATCTCTATACGCCGAAAACGTTGTTCTACCTGCAGGCGTTATCTTGATCTCTGATCCAAAGACAATCGTGGTCCACCTATCTGAGCGTTCAACTGCGGTTGAAGAAGTTGCTGTCGTAGCACCTGCTGCAGATGCAGCAGCGGCGCCAGCACCTGATGCCGAGAAGAAGGACTAACTAGCCTTACTCTTTCTCCTGTGAGTTCATCTCCTTGGATAATTGTTGGTCTCGGTAACCCGGGCGAACAATATGAAGCCACTCGCCATAACGTTGGCCAAATGGTTATAGATGAACTCGCTAAACGCCACAACGTAAAGTTAAGTGCTCATAAGTCACGCACCGACATCGCCGCCTACAAGATAGGCGTCGGTGTTGATGCTTTTTCAGTGATCCTTGCCAAATCAAAGAGCTACATGAACGAATCTGGTGGACCGATAAAGGCACTCGCTAACTTCTATTCAGTAGAACCGAAACAGATAATTGTTCTGCACGACGAGTTAGATATTCCTTATGCCGCAATTCGCGCCAAGATCGCCGGTGGCGATAACGGACACAACGGCCTGAAATCACTTACCTCTGCCTTTGATTCACCAGAATATTTCCGGGTGCGCTTAGGAATCGGTCGCCCAATGGGACAACAAGATCCAGCTGATTTTGTGCTTAAGCAATTTAGTAAAGAAGAGAAGAAGGATTTATCCGAATTCTTAGATCGTGGCGCAGATGTTGTGGAATCTCTGATCGAAAAAGGGCTGGATTTAACTCAATCTAAATTTAATAGTTAAATTCTCAGAATTTATTTCCTCACTGTTCTGCCCTTGTTCACTCAAATGTTACTGATTCGCCAAGGGTTACTTTGAGGTTGCGATTGATAATTAGGTTGCTTCCCCAGCCATTTCAACACCTAGAAGGGAAGCAGTCATGTCAACATATTTTGATTTTCCAACCTGTTTTGTCTGTAGATCTATAGAGTTGGAAATAGTAAGCAATGATGATTTTGGTCCAATGACGCTATGCGGTGAATGCGGTTATTCCTGGATAGCAACCTTTGAAGACATCTCGCCTAATATCATTAAAAATATAGCGTCATAATCTGATTGCTATTCGTGGTGAAAATCATCACCGCGGCCTCGTTTGAAGCGATCCTGCTTAAACTTTCGCGATTCGTTGATCCAGCGAAGGTTGGCGATGATTTCTCGCAATTTCTGAATCACACCAGTGAACCTCTAAGTTCGAAGGCTTCAGCCACTCGTCCTACCGAGACTACAAATGCAGCCGTGCGCAAGTCAACAGAGTATTTCTTTGATACTTCATGGACATTCCCAAAAGCTTTATCCATGCGAAGATCTAACTCTCTGCGAAACTTCTCTAGCGGCCAGCTAAATTCTTGAATATTTTGCGTCCATTCGAAGTAAGAACCCATGACACCGCCAGAGTTTGCCAAAATATCTGGAACGATTACGACTCCGGATGCGCGTAACTCTCGGTCAGCTGAGATAGTAAGTGGCTGATTCGCTCCCTCAACAATAAAGTCAGCATTTATTCGGCCACAGTTGCCTTCATTTATAACTCCGCCGAGTGCTGCAGGTATCAATACGTCGCAATTAGTTTCCAAGACTTCATCAGAAGTAATGCGCTCATATCCTTCGACGGTCGCCAGTGTCTTATGAGAAAAAATCGCCTTTATATCGATACCAGTTTTGCTAACAATTCCACCAGTTACATCAGAAATCGCAATCACATTCATACCAAGTTCTTGGCACACCAAAGCGGCGTATCTTCCGACGTTTCCAAATCCCTGAATCGCAACGTTTGCACCTTTGACTTTTGCACCATTTTTTTCAAGAGTTGCAGCTGTAATTTGTGCAACGCCGCGTCCAGTGGCTTCCTCACGTCCAAGTGCACCGAAAAGTTCCACTGGCTTTCCAGTTACACATGCCGGTTGGAATCCTTCAAGACGGTGAAACTCATCCATTAGCCAAGCCATAGTTTTTGCATCAGTACCCATATCGGGTGCCGGAATGTCGCGGTGGTGTCCTAATACGTGAACTAGTGAACGAGTCCAACGGCGAATAATCTCCTCTTTCTCAATCGGGTTCAATTTAGAGGCATCAACTGCGACTCCTCCTTTTGCGCCACCAAATGGCACATCAATTAGCGCAGTTTTCCAAGTCATCAGTGATGCAAGCGCGCGTACTTCATCTAGATCGACATCTTGGTGAAATCTAATCCCGCCTTTACGCGGACCGCGTGCGCTGGAATGTTGCACTCGATATCCGGTTAGAACTTCGACGTCGTTATCACGTCTTAGCGGGATAGAGATAACTACCTCGCGCTCACAACTACTGAGAGCTTTAATCACGCCTGGTTTTATATTAAGTAAATCGCCAGCTTGCGCAACTTTTTCATTTACTTCACTGAATGCTGAAGAACCAGAATGTGTCATGCTGTAAACATTAAGAAGTAATGAATTCTTGGGTAAGGATTTTTACCTTTAGATTTGGTGAAATCTAGATGAACGCGAGCGTGAGCTCATCCGGTATTGCGCAGGCCTGCGGCAACACCGTTAATTGTCAGCAGCAGCGCTCGAATCAACATCGCATCTGATGAATCCTCAGCGGTCCGGACGCGGTGAAGCAAGTTGACCTGTAACAAATGCAGCGGTGATAAGTAAGCATCACGCACTTGCAAGGTACGCGCCAAGATTGGTTGATCGCCAAGCAACGCGGACTTACCAGTCAAGGCCAAGATCTCTTTAACTGTTAACTCAAATTCTTCATTAATTGTTTCCAGGAAGTGATGTAGTTCCTTTGGCACCAAGGTTTCAACGTAACGTTTTGCAGTTACTAAATCAGTCTTAGCTAAGGTCATTTCCACATTGCTGATAAAGGTATGGAAGAAGTGCCAATCAGTCAGCATCTTCTTTAAGACATCTGTTTTTCCAGCTTCACGAGCCGCCTTTAAGCCAGATCCAACGCCATACCAACCTGGAACAATTTGGCGTGATTGCGTCCAACCAAATACCCAAGGAATAGCGCGCAGCGAATCAAGGCCACCGGCTGCATCTGGGCGACGCGATGGACGCGAACCAAGGAAGAGATTTCCAAGTTGTTCTACTGGAGTTGAGGCGTAGAAATATGTCGGCAGATCAGGATGATCAATTAGCGTGCGATAGCGCGCAAAAGATGAATCGCTAATCAAATTCATGCAGTCATTCCATTGCGCTAGATCTGCTGGGCTCTGTCTTGGTGCGCGGTTAAGAATTGTCGCTTCTAGCGATGCAGCCAGAGTTAGCTCAACGTTTTCGCGGGCAAGTGCAGGCAATGCGTACTTATCGCTAATTACTTCGCCTTGTTCAGTCATCTTGATCTGACCGTCGACTGATCCCCAAGGAAGAGCAACGAGTGCGTCATAAGTTGGCCCACCACCACGACCGACAGAACCACCGCGACCATGGAAGAGGCGAAGTTTTACGCCGTGCTTCATAGCAACATCGCGCAAGGTACGTTGCGCGCGATGGATCTCCCATTGGCTGGTTGCGATACCAGCATCTTTATTGGAATCTGAATAACCGAGCATTACCTCTTGCACATCACCACGGAGTTTTACCAAGGCGCGATAAGTTGGATCAGAAAGCAACTTCTCAAGAATCTCACCTGCTGCGCGAAGTTCCGCAACTGTTTCGAGCAACGGAGCAAAGCCGATCTTGGCTACTTTCTTATCAATATCAACTAAGTCAGCAGCCTTTCCAATTACTGCAGATGCGATCAAATCGTCGGCACCTTTGGTCATTGAGACGATGTAGGTCTCGATGACTTCTGGGCCAAAGCGTTCAATTAAATCATTGATCGCTTTAAAGGTATCGAAAGTCTTCTGGCCGGCAGCATCTAAACCACTTGTCTTAATCGGCGCAGATGAAGCAAGTTCTTTGATCAAAACTGGGAATTTAGCCACATGTGAGAGTTCGAGATATCCCGCAGGCATTACTTGCTTCAGCAAGTTGTGATGAGCATCCGAATGCTCGCGGATATCTAGCGTTGCGTGAGTTAAACCGAAGGCGGCGATACTGCGGATAGTGCGTTCTAGTAATCCGGTTGCGATTAATTCGCCGCGGTGGGCAAAGAGTGAATCGCGCATCAAAGTAAGATCTGCAATTAGCTCAACCGAGTTTGCGTAATCACGACCGGGGACATGTGCGGTGCCTGCTGCATGGCGGTTGCGTGTGAATACTAAGCGATGCACGATCGCCGTTGCCTTTAAGCGATATGGCTCTTGCTGGTTAATACGTAAGAAGCGTGGTTCGAATTCTGGGATGTTCTTTAGGTCGCGGTCGACGGATGCTGAAAGTTCAGGCGTCGCACCTGTAATTCGCGTTGAAACTGAAAGTAATTGGCGCAGCTCATCCATGGCGGCGATCGTTGTGCGAATTGCGTGGGCCACTTGAAGAATTACCGCATCCTCAGTTACTTGCGCGGTGATATTTGGGTTTCCATCGCGGTCACCGCCGATCCAAGTACCGAAGGTAAGTGGGCGAGCATCAACCGGCAGATCAATATCAAGGCGCTTTAACTCGCGGGCAAAATCATTTAAAACTTCCGGAACTGTGTTGCGCGCTAAATCATCGAGATAGTAAAGCGCGTTCATCGCTTCATCTAGCGGTTCTGGGCGATCTAAACGCAATTCATCGGTCTGCCATAAGAGATCAACGGTTTCGGCAAGACGTTCATGTTGGCGCGGATTTAGATCTTGATCTAATAACTTTGCGATCTCACCTAATTTATTTAATATCGAACGACGGGCGGCTTCGGTTGGGTGCGCAGTAAAGACCGGGCGCACCATTAGCTCGCTAATCCACTGTTCTAACTGTGCATGAGTAAATTCGTGTCCAGGTGTTTGGGTTTTGTAAGCCTCTTCGATCTTGTCGATCGCCCGACTTAACCAGGAACCACCGGCTGCGCGTTGCTGCGCAAGAACTCGCGCACGGTGAACTTGTTCTGCCACATTTGCTAAATGGAAGTATGTGCTAAATGCGCGCACCAGTTGCACCGAATCTTCTACGGAAAGTTTTTCTAGCAGTTCAACTCCGCCATCTTTACGCACTGATTCAACTAGATCTAAAAGCCCTTGGCCTTCTTGGCGAACTAACGACTGTCCCAAGAGATCGCCGAGCTTGCGAACGTCGCTACGCAAGAGGGCATCGTCGTTTGCGATGTTCTTTGCGTTATTTGGGCTCTGCGTCACAGGCATATCCTCTCAGGAATACTTACGAGTTTGATCCGTAAATATGCGCGTTAGACTTAAACCATCAAGCCCCCTCCCTTTTGGGAACGGGGCCAGTTTGCGTTTTCTCATATATTGGAAAGCAGGTGGGCGTAATGCGTGCATTGGTGCAGTTACTGGCCAGCGAGAGCGTGGTCGCATCCTGCCTGCACGATTCCAAGAAGATCATCGCACCTGCTGCGACCTACCCATTCTTATTGGCCAAGGTCGCTGAAAAGCAATCTCTATTGATTGTCACCAGCTCAAGTCGCAGCGCTGAAGATTTAGCAAGCGAACTACGCGAATTACATAACCAAGTTTTGGAATTTCCAGCTTGGGAGACTTTGCCGCACGAGCGATTGAGTCCAAGAAGTGACACGGTGGCAAGGCGTCTAGCAACGCTGGCTGCGTTAGCAAAACCACTTGGTGAAAATACAATTGTCGTTGCACCGATTCGCTCCGTTATTCATCGCTTCATTGCAGATTTAGCCAGCCAGCCACTGCAATCTTTAGAGATAGGTAGCGAAGTTGATTTAACTGGGTTAATTACCAATTTAACGGAGCTGGCATACGCCCGGACCGATTTAGTTGAAAAGCGCGGTGAGTTTGCCGTTCGTGGCGGAATCGTTGATTTATTCTTACCGCTTTCCGAGCATCCAGTACGTATTGATTTCTTCGGTGATGAGATTGAAGAGATGAGTTACTTCGATGTGGCCACTCAGCGCACAACTACACCAGTTATTGGATCGCTATCGATTCTGCCTTGTCGCGAACTTCTGCTGACTGAAGATATTCGCCAACGCGCCGAAAGTGCCAAGGCGAAATATCCAGCTGCGATAGAAATTTTAGATCGTGTTGCCCAAGGCATTTCTACTGAAGGCATAGAATCATTAATCTCGATCTTGGTTGAGCAAACCGAAACTATCTTGCAACGTATGCCTAAAGGCACTGAGATTATCTTTATCGACGACGAGCGCATCCGCATGCGCACCATAGATTTGTTGGCAACCAATGAAGAGTTCTTTGAAGCAGCTTGGTCACATGCTGCCCTAGGTGCGGTTGCACCGCTGCCAGTAACTGATGCGACATATCTATCTTGGGATGGTTTAAATGAAGAAATTACGCGCTGCCAATTAACTTCACGCGCATTTAATCCATTCGGATCTGATTTAGATAAGACCGCTGATTTCTTAGATATTCAAGCGATAGATCCGCTGCGTGCAGATATGGATCGCGCTATCAGCACACTGCAAAGCGCAGTAGATGCAGGCTTTTCCATCATCTTCTCGGCAGCCGGCCACGGTATGGCCGAACGCTATGCCGGTATTTTCCGCAACGCTGATTTACCTGTCGTGATCGTTCCGGATTTACGAGCAATTCCAACTAAGGGATCAATTCATATAACGCAATCGGCGATCGCACATGGCTTCACATCGCTATCGGCACGCATTCTATTTATAACTGAACGGGATCTAACTGGCAGCAAAGCATCGGCGAAAGATGGTGCGCGCATGCCTTCAAAGCGTAAACAAGCCGTTGATCCGCTGGAATTACGCGCCGGTGATTATGTGGTTCATGAACAACACGGCATTGGTCGCTATGTTGAAATGGTGCAGCGCACCATTGGCGGAATTACTCGCGAATATTTAATTATTGAATATGCACCTGCTAAGCGGGGTCAACCCGGTGATCGCGTCTTTGTACCCACCGATACTTTGGAACAAGTAAGTAAATACATCGGTGGCGAGTCACCAACTGTGCACCGTATTGGTAGCGGCGAATGGCAGAAAGCTAAGGGTCGCGCCCGCAAGGCAGTTAAACAAATTGCGGGTGAGTTAATTCGACTCTATGCCGCACGCACTAGTTCACCGGGCTTTGCTTTCTCTGCCGATACACCTTGGCAGCGCGAACTCGAAGATGCCTTCTCTTATATCGAAACGCCAGATCAACTATCTACTATTGAAGAAGTAAAGCGCGATATGGAGAAGCCATACCCAATGGATCGCATCATCTGCGGTGATGTTGGTTATGGCAAGACCGAGATTGCAATCCGCGCTGCATTTAAAGCAGTTCAAGATGGTAAACAAGTTGCAGTTCTTGTGCCGACGACGCTCTTAGTACAGCAGCACGAGAAAACATTTACCGAAAGATATGCCGGTTTTCCCATAAAAGTAGCGGGCTTGTCGCGCTTTAATACCGCGAAAGAGTCAAAAGATATTTTGAAAGAGCTAACTGATGGCGGCGTCGATGTTGTAATTGGCACCCACCGTTTGCTCTCACAAGATGTGGTCTTTAAAGATCTGGGATTAGTCGTTGTCGATGAAGAACAGCGCTTTGGCGTGGAACAGAAAGAATCACTGAAAAAGATGCGTACGACGGTTGATGTCTTGGCGATGTCGGCAACGCCGATCCCGCGCACGCTAGAAATGGCGGTGACCGGAATTCGCGAGATGTCCACGATTACAACGCCACCGGAGGAGCGCCATCCAATTCTTACCTACGTCGGACCTGCCGAAGATGCGCAGATTCGCGCGGCAATTCACCGCGAACTATTAAGAGATGGGCAAGTCTTTTATATTCACAATCGTGTGGAATCAATTGACCGTGCCGCAAGCAAAATTCAAGAGTTAGTTCCCGAGGCGCGTATTCGAATCGCCCACGGACAGATGAGCGAAGGCACGTTAGAAGATGTGATCTTAGGATTCTGGAACCGCGACTTTGATGTTTTAGTTTGTACAACCATTGTTGAAAGTGGTCTAGATATAGCCAACGCCAATACCTTAATTGTCGAACGCGCCGATAACTTTGGACTATCTCAACTGCATCAATTACGCGGACGCGTTGGTCGTGGGCGCGATCGCGCGTATGCCTATTTCCTATATCCACCAGATCAACCGCTAACTGAAATTGCGTTAGATCGTTTAAAGACAATTGCCACAAATACTGATTTAGGTGCAGGTATGCGCGTTGCGCTAAAGGATTTGGAGATCCGTGGTGCAGGCAATTTGCTCGGCGGGGAACAATCAGGCCACATTGCAGATGTGGGCTTTGATTTATATATGCGCATGGTCGGTGAAGCAGTTAACGATTACAAGACTGGCATTATCGATAAGGAAGAAGAAGTCCACGAATGCAAAGTTGAGCTTCCAGTGAATGCGCACCTCTCCGAAGTTTATGTACCAGGAGAGCGGCTGCGCCTTGATCTATATCGTCGCCTAGCCGACGTTGCTAAACCTGCCGATGTGCAATCAATCCGAGAAGAGTTACTGGATAGATTCGGAGAGCTACCCGAGGAAGCAAGCGCGTTATTAGCTGTTGCGCAATTGCGCGCACTTGCAAAATCACATGGAATTCGTGAAGTTGTTGCAACTGGAAAATTCTTACGTCTTGCACCTTTATCTTTGCCCGAATCGCGCCAATTACGGTTAACCCGTCTCTATCCAGGCTCTATCTATAAGGGCCCAACCAGCACCGCCCTTGTGACCTTGCCGAAAAACCCTTCATGGAGCCCGTCAAAACCAACGGCTGAAATAGTGGATACTTCTCTCCTGACCTGGGTTACCGAGGCCGTTGACCAATTAACGAAAGCGAGCACAACGTGAAGAAGATTCTGGCTGTTCTGACAATTGCATCAGCCTTTCTACTAACTGGTTGCTCGCAGACCAACGAAGCAGCATCTGTTGGTGGCTTTAAGATTACTCAGACTCAACTGCAAGGCAGCATTGATGCCATCATGACCGAGCGTACAAAAGTTGATGTTACTCAGATGAAACTTGAATCTGGTGATGCCTTAACTCGCGGGCAGCTACGTTTCAAGATCTTGATGCATACCTTTGATGAGATCGCTAAAGAGTTAAAGATTGATGTAACTGCTAGCCAGATCGAAGCAAAGAAAGCTGCGATTACTGAATCAGTCGGCGGTAAGACTGAACTACCTAAGAACTTGGTAAATGCGGCAATTGCGCAACAAGATTTTGATACTTATGTTCGCGCAATTGTAATTTCTGAAGCGATTACATCAGCACTTGGTGCATCCGGTGTTGCAGAGGAAGAGATAGCCGCCAAGCTTGGCCAATTACTTTCTGCCAAAGCAAAATCTCTAGGCATAAAGATCAATCCACGTTACGGAGTCTGGGATGACGTCGCTGGCGATGTTGTTGCCGCTAATGTGACTGGCGATGCTGTAAAGCCTTCAGCTAAGTAATTAGATGTCGAGTTCAGAACTCCAGCGCCTCGTTGAGGTTATGGATCGCCTGCGCTCACCCGGTGGTTGTTCGTGGGATGCAGAACAGACTCATGAATCACTTATTAAATATTTGCTGGAAGAGTCATACGAATATATCGATTCAGTAGATGCTAATGATCGCGAAGGCATGCGCGAAGAGCTAGGTGATGTCTTGCTCCAGGTCTACTTCCATTCCCGTATCGCCCAAGATCATCCAACTGATCCATTTTCGATCGAAGATGTAGCGCGAGCTATTGCAGATAAGTTAATTCGCCGCCATCCACATGTATTCGAAGGCCTGCAAGTATCTGGAACTGAAGAAATCATTGAAAACTGGGAAGAGATTAAAGCTAGAGAGAAGGGTCGCACATCAGCTTTAGATGGAGTTGCTCTGGCGCAACCGGCGCTGCCCTTAGTTGAGAAACTTCTCTATCGCGCAGAAAAATATAAAGTGAATATTGAATTAACTAAATATCAGAGCGATAAGCCGGCAACGCAAGAGAGCGTCGGTGAAGCCTTAGCTTCGATAATTGCGTGGGCACGCGATAACGAGATTGACCCAGAGAATGCGCTGCGCCTATATGGACGCCAAATTGCCGAGCAAATTAAGGCAGCTGAGTCGCGGTAGTATTGGCCTATACCGTTTAGCGCTGAGCGTGCTTAAAGTGCAAGTTATTTCTTAGGAGATTCAAATGGCAATTATCGAAGCAATCGGCGCTCGTGAAATTCTTGATTCGCGCGGAAATCCAACTGTTGAAGTTGAAATCGAACTCGAAGATGGCACTCAAGCACGTGCTGCGGTTCCAAGCGGTGCCTCGACTGGCGCATTTGAAGCAGCTGAACTTCGCGATGGCGATAAGAAGCGCTACCTCGGTAAAGGCGTATTAAAGGCCGTTGACTTTGTTAATAATGAATTAGCTCCAGCTATTGAAGGCATGGATGCGCAAGATCAACGCCTTATTGATGAAGAGATGATCAATTTAGATGGCACACCAAATAAGTCACGCCTTGGTGCTAACTCGATTCTCGGTGTCTCACTTGCAGTTGCAAAAGCATCTGCTGAATCTGCTGACCTTTCACTCTTCCGTTACGTCGGCGGACCAAATGCACATGTCCTGCCAGTTCCGATGATGAATATCCTCAACGGTGGCGCCCACGCTGATACCAACGTTGATATCCAAGAATTTATGATCGCCCCAATTGGCGCCGAGACTTTCCGCGAATCACTTCGCTGGGGAGCAGAGATCTATCACGCACTTAAGGCAGTTCTTAAAAAGCGCGGCCTTGCCACATCAGTTGGCGATGAAGGCGGCTTTGCACCGAACCTGGAAAGCAACCGTGCAGCACTTGATTTGATCATCGAAGCAATTGAAGCTGCCGGCTTTAAGCCAGGTAAAGAGATCGCACTTGCGATGGATGTTGCCGCAACTGAATTCCACGATAACGGCAAGTATAAATTTGAAGGTTCAATGCGCTCATCTGATGAAATGATCGCGTACTACGCAGAACTAGTTGGCGCATACCCAATCGTCTCTATCGAAGATCCGCTAAATGAAGAAGATTGGGCGGGCTGGAAGTCAATGACTTCTTCTCTTGGCTCAAAGATTCAGATCGTTGGCGATGATTTATTCGTTACCAACCCAATTCGCCTATCTAAGGGAATTGAAACCGATACCGCAAATGCGCTCTTGGTTAAGGTAAATCAGATCGGAACTCTGACTGAGACTCTTGATGCCGTTGATATGGCGCACCGCGCTAATTACCGCAGCATGATGTCGCACCGTTCAGGTGAAACTGAAGATGTCACAATTGCTGATCTTGCAGTTGCAACCAACTGTGGTCAGATCAAGACTGGTGCACCCTCTCGCACAGAGCGCGTTGCTAAATACAACCAATTGCTACGCATCGAAGAAGAGCTTGCAGAAGGCGCAGTATTTGCAGGACGCGGCGCATTCCCTCGCTTTAAAGGATAGTTAAGAGCTAAGCCATGCGCCGTCGACGTCGCAATTACTCATCTAGACGTCGTCCGTCGAGCCGTCGCACCCGTGGCAAAGCTCGTCCCTTAGCGCTAATTGCAATTATCTTTATCTTTACCTTGACCCTTGCACCTCCTATTAAAAATTACTTCACCCAACGCGCTCAGATCAGCGCACTAAAATCACAAGTTGCAACCGATCGCACGGCGCTAGAAAAAGCACGTGCTGAGTTAAGTACCTGGCAAGATCCAGATTATGTTAAATCACAAGCGCGCGAGCGTCTGCACTTTGTGATGCCCGGGGAGCGCCAATACATTGTTACTGGCAACGAAGTTACGCAATCACAACCACAAACAACGCAAGTAGCCAAGCAACTTCCGGAAGGTGCACCTTGGTATACCAAGTTGATTGCCTCAGTGACTGAATCTGGTCTTAAATAAGTGAGCGAGAAAGCAACGCAGAAAGATTTAGATTGCATTGAAACCCAACTAGGACGTACCCCACGTGATGTGCATGCAATTTCTTATCGCTGTCCATGCGGCAATCCGGCCGTCGTTGAAACACCACCGCGTTTAAGCCATGGCGAGCCCTTTCCAACTTTCTATTACGCAACCTGTCCACGTTTAACGGCGGCAATTTCAACGCTTGAATCAACGGGCTTAATGGCTGAAATGAATGAGCGCCTAACAACTGATTATGAATTAGCCGGTCAATATGCAGCAGCTCATGATGATTACCTTGCCGCGCGCGCTGCACTAAAGATGGATGTGCCAGAAGTTGAAGGCATCTCTGCCGGTGGCATGCCTAACCGCGTTAAATGTTTACACTCACTTGTTGCACATTCACTTTCGGCAGGACCCGGCGTTAATCTGCTCGGTGATGAAGCCTTAGCAAAATTACCCGAATGGTGGAAAAACGAGCCATGCGAGTAGCAGCCATCGATTGCGGCACCAATTCAATTCGCCTACTGATTGCCGATATTGAGGGCACAAACTTTCGCGAAGTAATTCGCTTAATGGAAGTCGTCCGCCTAGGACAAGGCGTTGATAAGACTGGGCAATTTCATCCAGATGCGATTGCCCGCACGTTAGCCGCAGTTGATATCTATGCCGCAGAAATTGTCAAACGCGGCGTTGAAAAGATCCGCTTCTGCGCAACAAGTGCAACAAGAGATGCCACCAACCGTGACATATTTATCGAAGGTGTATTCGAGCGTTTAGGAATTCGCCCTGAAGTTATCTCAGGTGATGAAGAAGCGCGCCTATCTTTCATGGGAGCAACTAAAGATCTTCCTGCATCAGATGGCCCATTTTTGGTCGTTGATATCGGTGGCGGTTCAACTGAATTCGTATTTGGTACTGATTCTGTTGATGCAGCTAAGAGCGTAAATATCGGTTGTGTTCGCATGTCAGAGCGCCATTTCACCGGTGATCTTCCAGATCCGGGCCAAGTAGCTGCAGCAACTGAAGATATTGATGAAGCAATTGCACAAGCGGCAAAGCTCGTTCCAATTACAGAAGCTAAAACCCTTATTGCGGTAGCGGGCACTGCGACCACTGTCGCTGCAGCAGCGTTAGATCTTCCCGAATACGACCGATATGCCATTCATCTCGCACATATTCTTGCTGAAAAAGTTCATCAAGTATCGCAAGCCTTTATCAAGATGGATCGCGCACAACGTGAAGCACTTGGTTACATGCACCCAGGCCGCGTTGATGTAATTTCTGCAGGATCCTTAGTTCTCACTCGCATCATGCGCGCAACGGGCGCTACCGAATTCGTCGCATCTGAATCCGACATTCTCGATGGAATGGCTTGGTCGCTTGTATAAATCGCTAGACCTGCTGGATTCTGCAATTGTTAAATGTAAGAAATGCCCAAGACTTGTTGAATGGCGCGAAGAAGTAGCAGTTGTTAAACGTAAAGCCTATGAAAGCGAAAAGTACTGGGGTAAGCCAGTACCGGGATTTGGCCCTGCAAACGCACAACTTGTGATCCTCGGGCTCGCACCCGGTGCACATGGCGCCAATCGCACTGGTCGTGTATTCACTGGAGATTCATCCGGCGATTGGCTCTATAAATCACTTCATAAAAATGGTCTTGCCAAGATAGCAACCAGCAAAAGCAAAGATGATGGACAACAGTTAATTAATACCCGAATACTCTGCGCCGTGAGATGCGCTCCACCAGATAACAAACCAAGTACCGAAGAGAAAAATACTTGTGCGCCCTTCTATAAAGATGAGATTGCACTCTTAATGCCAACTGCACGTTCATTCCTTGCCCTCGGCAATCTTGCTTGGACAACGCTCCTTGCAACTCTTGCTGAATTAGATTGCGAAATCCCAAAGCCAAAACCAAAGTTTGGCCATGGAGCCACAGCTACATTTATTGGCCCAGATGGGATCAAACGCAAGATTGTTGGTAGTTATCATCCAAGCCAACAGAACACATTTACAGGTAAATTAACGGAAAAGATGTTGGATTCTGTAATTAAAAAAGCAAGTAGACTCTGACACTTCGCATGGCCCCGATAGCCCAATGGCAGAGGCAGAGGACTTAAAATCCTCCCAGTGTGGGTTCGACCCCCACTCGGGGCACTTAGCAAGTGCTTCATTATGTAGTTTTTGAACCTGTTTGAGCTCATTATGAACCTATCCACTGACAAGTACAAGATTTAGTTTTCACTTTGTTTAGGCTGGTTTGTGACGGTAAATAACACACCAATTAACCCCCCCAGGGTTAAGTGAAGCTGAAATAACTAACACACCAGGGCTTGCGGGCAGGTAAGTGTTCTATAAGTTAGGCAGTAGCCTAATTAGGTTACTGGGGTTACCAAGGTTGCAAACTATTTACTGCAACTCTTATGGACCCACTCAACTTTGTCCGTTGCTCCCTTATGCCTAACCCGCGAATCAGCGTCAGCGATGGGGTTCTTACAGATTGCACAGGTAACCCGAACCTTTTCTCCCGCAGATAAAGCTTTTCGAATACGTACTTTCCCTGCTCTTGTTTTGAAGGTTTGCCTGAAGGGTTCTTCGTAAACCACCCTAGGTAGAGGAACAATCATTTGGCGCTTAGCTGGCTTTTTTACTACAGATTTCTACAAGAATTCAACGAAATACAACAACCGGTTCATTTCGGATGGGTCAGGAATCAACTTCAAATGTCCAGACTGCGAAGAATGGTTTCCCGCCTTAGGTGGTTCAACAGAACACATCTGTTAAATAAAAGTAAACTTGTGCTATCTGCAAACATGCAAGCAAAGCAATCAACATCACTTAATGTTTGCAAAATTCAAAAATCACGCTCATTTTTAACTCTAAATGGATTCCAGCCTATTTGATTAGAATCCAGAACCCTTTGCCATGGTTTTCAATGACACCTTCTGATTTCGCCTTTGTTCTTGCCCAGCTCAGTCGATATTGAAGTTCAGTTCTATTGCCAATACGCAAGAGATTTCTCTGCTCGACTGACAAACCTAGCTCTTTTACAACCCACTCTTCGATGGTCTTAAAATGGGCTTGGCCATTATTAGCCCTTAAGCAATTTATTGTTGGTTCAATAAGCTCAGAAATTCTAGGCAAACCACTTATTACCTCGTTCATTCAAACAATATTACTTGAAATTCCTCGATATTTACATATGCCGAAAAGAATTGTCACCGCCCTAGCCTATTCTTAAGGTTAGGGAGGGAGGTGGACTATGAGCGGGCTTGAGTCGATAATGCTTCAGGATGGATTCTCTACAGCTTTTGATGACCTCCTTAATGATTTCTATATCCCTTGCCTAAGTCATGCAACTGTTTACAAACGTAGAGCCGGATATTTTAATAGCGGATTGATTGCAATAGCGCCTTTGGTGTTTGCGGACTTTGTCAAACGTGGTGGAAAGATGCAACTAATCTGTAATCCACATTTCAAAGCTGATGACTTGGAAGCCTTGAAAGATTCAGAGAGTATTTTGACGTTGGGCAGGGAACGAGCATTTCAGGACTTGTTATCCATAAAGAATAGTGATGGCCTCGGAGACTCATTATCAAAAGCTCTATCTAGTCTCATTGCCGCGAAAGTCTTAGAACTCAAGATATTAGTGCCCATGAATAATAAAGGGCTCTACCATGACAAACTAGGTATTTTCGGAGATGGAACAAATCACATTTCATTTGTTGGAAGTACAAATGAAACCTTGGCCGGGTGGGCAAGTTTTGGAAATCATGAAAATTTTGAAGTGTTCGGTTCATGGCGTGACGAGGCTGATTCCAGGCGAGTACGTCGTCACCTCATGGAGTTTGAAATTCTTTGGACGGCCCCTCCGCTAGGGTGGAAATTTGCTAGCCCCAGAGATGTGGAGGACTTGGTTTACGAAGTTTCTCCCCCAGGAGAAGTTGAAGTTTCACTCGAAGAGTTGAAGGTGGTTCTTGAGAAAAAATTAGGAAAGAAATTTGCTCAAAAATTACCATTCAAGTCAAAAATTCTACAAAATCATCAACAGTTAGTACTTGAAGATTGGCGAAAGCATTCTGAAAAAGGAATAGTGGCTTTTGCGACTGGTGGAGGAAAGACATTGACCGCTATAAGCGCTATTCGGGATTGGGGAAAAAAGGGGAATCCAAGTTTGGTATTAGTTCCCTCAAAATTGTTGCATACACAATGGCAAAAAGAGTTGAGGGCTGAAATTGAAGATGTTCAAATCCTTCCAGTGGGTGGTGGATTTCCACTCAAAGGCTTGGAAAATGTTATTAGAGAGTCATCGTCCAATGGTCCTACCGTAATAGTTTCTACGTATATGACAGCTTGCAAAACGTCATTCCTGCAAAGCATAAACACCGGAAGTAACTTGTTGATAATAGGTGACGAGGTTCATTCTGCAGGGCAGCCCACGTTTAGGGATTTCTTGGAAACTGATTTTACTGGCCCAAGAATGGGATTGAGTGCTACTCCAGAAAGATATGGAGATGATGAAGGCACAGAGAGAGTTTTTAACTTTTTTGGAAAAATTCTCGAGCCCAGGTTTACTTTAGAGGATGCAATAAATGCTGGACGCTTAACGCCGTATCAATATGATTTTGAATTAGTTTCACTAGATTCTGATGAGTTCGAACAATGGCATGAGTTCACAAAACGAATCTCCAGAGCTATGGCGATGCAAGGGAAAAATGCTGCATTGACGGACAGTGTGAAAAGATTGTTAACAGAAAGAGCGAGAATCTCCAAGAAAGCTCGAGGAAAAATTTCGGTCTGTTATCGCATCGTCAAAAACAATTACAAGAAAGGTGACAGATGGTTAATCTATTGCAGTGATAGAGACCAGATGACTGAGGTTAGAAGAATTTTGTCGCCTCTGAATTATCCGCTCATGGATTTTCACCAAGCAATGCTAGGTGCAAGAGATGAAACTTTAGAAATATTTACACGGGAAGGTGGAATAATGCTGGCAATTAAATGCCTGGATGAAGGTGTGGATATTCCGTCAATTAATAGAGCCGTTATATTGGCGAGTTCAACAAATCCTCGTGAGTATGTTCAACGTAGAGGGCGAGTCCTTAGAAGTGCACCAAACAAGCACAGCGCGCATATTTGGGATGTTTTAGTTACAAACCCACAAGGAAAACTCATAACCAAATTTGAAGCAGTTCGTGCAATCGAATTCGCTGGTACTTCTACAAGCGTGACAAGCAAAATTGCCTTACAGTCCATACTACTCGCTGATAAGATTGAAGCCAATGTAGAAGAATTTGAGGAAGACGAAAATGAAGATTGACCGTAGTCGTGAGACGGCTTTAAATGTAGTTCGTGACGTTTCAAAGGTCAATGCCGAAAATGTGGAAATGATTGATTTGTCTCGCGAAATAGCCGAGCTCGGATTTGAACATCAATTTGAACGGGCGGATAGACGTGCCGTTAGAGACGCTTTACGAAACTTAATTGAGGTTCAGGTAAAACCGGAGCTGGCAAATGAAATTTAATTCCATTTCTCTTGAGAATTTTGGCCCTTTTTTTAATGAGAATGAGGTAGCGCTTAGTACGACGGCGAGTTCTCCGATAATTCTGTTTAATGGTGAGAATATGCGTGGCAAGACCACGCTCCTTAGGGCATTTCGCTGGTGTTTGTATGGAAAAGTGAAAGGCCATGACAATAAGCCAATCCCTGAAACGGAATTTGCTAATTGGGATGCCCGAGATTCCGGTGAAGAATTTCGAACTTCCGTAAAACTTGAAATTGCGACCGATTCAGAGGTTCTTACGGTAATCAGATGGTTTACGGCCAAGCAAAGTGAAGTTAATCGTGATTCAGTAACAGTTGTGAATCAAGGTTGGGATTGCGTCTCATCAGTCGCAAATGCGATACCAAGGGAAGACATAGAAAACAGAATTAATTCCCTGCTCCATGAAGATATTTCAGAATTCTTCTTGTTTGATGGCGAAGCCTTAACGGGCATTGAAGCGAAATTGCGCTCCGATATGAGTTCAGGTGACTTTGTTAAAGATAGTATTGAGAAAGCATTAGGACTACCCGCACTGACAACAATTGAAGATGATTTAGAAATATTACGTAAAGAAGCGCAAAAAGAGCTGCAAGAGATTGTGAAGGTTGAAGGCGCTGCAAAAGATTTGTTGGAGTCCATAGAGGCGTTAGATGACAAAATTAAGACTGCAGGGGAACAAATTCTTAAACTTGATGATTTGTATCAAACGCACTCGCGTAGGAGAGCGGAAATAGAACCAATAATTCAAGCAAATTTCACAATGAAAGAAAAATTCGAAAAACGGGACGAGCTAGAGTCCGAAATTTCCGACTTAGAAAATCGTAATGAGTACTTTATATTACAAATTGCGGAGCGATTGAACCGCAAGTTTTGGACTCCCAACTCCAAGAAAATTATCGCAGTTAAAAATGAAGTGCAGAGCGAGATTGATACTTTAAATTCTGAATTACAGCAATTTGCGAGGGAGTCTGCGCAACGGGCTTCTCTGATTGCCACTCTTGAGCATGGTAAATGCGACACCTGCAACCAGATGATATCTGGAGATTCCTTGCAAGCGCTAAAAGACGGATTAACCCGATTGGAAGGGTCTATTGGTGAAATATCATCCAAAGAGGAACTTCTCCAAAAACGTAAAGAAAGAAAACAGATTTTATCTGGGTTTGAAGACACGACGGCGGACTTAGAAATCATTGAAAATTTTGACTCTCAAATGCGTCAAAATGCGATAAGAATCCAGAGTAAAAAATCAGAGTTGAGCGACTTGAAGAAGACTCTTGAATCTGTAAATGATAATTTTGAATCTATAGATGCGGAGTACAGCGTAATCTTGAGCGCTTTACAAGACATTAAGGTTGCTAAGCCGGCCGTAACGTTATCCCTAGATGATTCTCGGAATAAGCGCGAGGAGAAAAATAAAGAGCTTGCGGCTCTGCAAAGAGGCAATACACCTGTCAAACAGCGAATATCAATCCTCGACACTCAACTTAAAATATTCAGGGAGTCGATTAATAAATTTCGTGACTTAATGCGTCTCGAGGTTCAAGATGAAGCCACAAAAATATTTAAGAGATTAACTTCGGAACCCGATTATGCAGGACTACGTATCAATACCAAATACTATTTGCAAATTGTTGATAAGTCTGACCGTATTATCCAAAGAAGGTCTGCTGGTGCCGAACAAATCGTTGCGATGTCTCTTATTGGAGCGCTAATACAGTGCTCGGTAAAAGAAGCGCCAGTCATAATGGATACCCCACTAGGTAGATTGGACTCGACGCACCGAAGGAACATCATGAAATGGATTCTGGAGATGGCGGAACAGGTCATGCTTTTTGTAACCTCAACAGAGTTTAGTAACACAACTGATAGGCCATTACTTGGAAGTGCTATTGGTCGTGAATATTGGCTCAAGCGCATAAGCCCTTCTAGAACCGAGGTAAGGAAAACTGCTGATGAGTAATGATTCCCAAAAAGACCGCGAAAGCGAAAAGGTTAAAACCACTATTGTTACAAGTGCATTGGCTAAAGATGTATTCGTTAAATTGAAAGAAGACGGGTATTTTTCTTCGGCTACAAATTCTTTTAGATTTGCGATTTCCTATGCAATTGAGAAAGAGTTGCCTATTCCCGATGATAGAAAATTGCCGGATACATTAGGACTTACCTGGGGCATAACTCAAATGGACCCAGAAGGATTATTGCGTCAATTAATTGAACAGGTTTATTGCGATGGTGAAATGCTGGGACAAAAGGAATCATATGTCTTAGCTGAACTCCTTGCGGAGGCAGCCGCAATTGATATTTCAAAAAAGATGTCACGAGGGATGACGGTAGGCCAATTAGTCGCTGGTTAATTGTCAGCCCTATCTGAAATTCTATGAGTAGGGAATTTTCAAGAGTTGAAGAGGATGTCGAATTTCTTCGACAATTGAAACGTTCGTATGGAATTGAAACAGAAGTAGACATTCTTCTGAAACATGAAGCCAAGGCCGAGAGAAAAATTCGTGACACCGAGGACTTTGAAACTTACGTCTTTTCGTCAAGCAAGAAGAGTCAATTTTCGGAACGAGCGATTGAATATAGGGAGAGTTTATTTAAAGTTTCCAGCGGTTACTACGCGTTTCTCGATGACTTGAAAATCCTTAGCTTAGATGAGCAGGTTTCGCACGCAGAAACTATCGAATCTGGACTTTACGCAGCAGAGCTTATTGAATCAGGAGAGATTGGATTCGCAAAAAAGGAAGACTTAATCACTCTGATTGCGAAGGCAAACTTGGCTCAAGAAGCATTTGTACTTCACAACCTAAAACTTGTTAGAAGTACTGCCATGAAATTGCGGAATTTGTACCCGCAATTAGATATTGAGGAATTGTTTCAATCCGGAGTATTGGGCCTTATTAGAGCAATGCAAAAGTGGGATTGGCAGAGAGGTTACACATTCTCAACCTACGCAACTTGGTGGATAAGGCAATCCATTTATCGGGATATTCAAGATAACTATTCACTCATTAGATTGCCGGTTCACTTATGGGAAAATATTAAATTTGACAAGGAAAACCAAGAGTGGATTGATGGAAAGAAAGGCGCCTTAAGTTTCCAAGCGGACGGTGGAATTTGGGCAAGTCTGCATCTTGAGTCAATTCAAAAACTTGAAAAAGAGAAATATTTTGAAAACCTTGACTATAGCGAGTCGAATCTAGAGATAAGTAAATTGGAAGATTCCTTGGTCTCTCGAGCGATATTGCGCGAGTTACTGCAGTTCCTATCCCAAACAGACCTAATCGTAATTGTAAAGCGGTTTGGTTTACTAGGTAGAGAGCCGATGACGTTGGATGAAATTGGTAAGGAAGAAGGCGTTACGCGAGAACGAATCAGGCAAATTGAAGCGAAGGCAATTGTTAGAGTTCAAAATTTAGTAATACGAAACTATTATGAATATTTTGAATGTCGTTCGCACTTGCTTGATCACTTTTCAGAAGAAATAGTTAATACCTTCGAAGAGTATTGGTACATTCACTTAACTAGTGGCAGAGTGAGACAGGATTCTCAAATTCGAGCGATAAGGGTGGATAGCAAGCGAAAGATTGAATCCAATACGAATGCGATGATAAAAGAAATGACTTCTATAGTCTTAGAGAGAATTTATTCCTATATTCTCGATTCGAGCTTACTTCCGAAATCTACCTTTCCCACCAATTAGGTAGCTTTCATCTGACTCCGTAGATAACCATCTTCTTCCTAGCTCCTCGGCAGACTTAGCAGTTGTGAGACTTCCACCAAAAGGGTCAAATACCAAGTCATTCCTATCTGTCAGGAATTTAATAAAAAAATCTGCGAGCGCGATTGGCATTCTTGCTGGATGTTGCGGTACTCCCTTACTTTCACACCATTCTCTGTATTTAGGGTCTGCTCCTGCATTGGCAATATTTATTGCTGAAGATGGGATTGCCCCGCCATTATTTGTTAGGAAACTTTTCTCTCCTATCAAATGCCCTGAGGGTCGGAGGCCAGAATTATATTTCTTTGTCCGTAAAAGTTTTTTCATTCCTTCCCCATACGGAATTAGGACATTTCTGTTATTGGCTTTTGGGTTTTCGGAATGGGAGTACCACCACAGATGAGTAAATGAATCAGTTATTCGTACGCGCTTAATGTTGACCCATGTGGCAGGCCCAGGCAATTTTGCTGGGTTATTCCAGATAAATTGCTGACAAATTTTCATTTGTGCGGATTCAGCGACCGCCATTAAAGTCTTAAGTGGCAAGAGTGACATTGTGGGAGAGCCTTTATCCCATGAATTTCCAATTTCGATAACTAACGAACCTTCAGGTTTAAGGAGAGATGCGAGTCTTGGCGCAAGTTCCGCTATCCAAGTTAAATACTCATCACCTATTCGATTCCCATATTTCTTGGGAACCACAAGCGGATATGGAGGTGAAGTTAAAATCAGCTGGACCTTACCTTTGTGGGAATCAGATACAGGAGAATCTAGAAAGTCTTCAATAGACGACAGATAGGCCTCACCCTGTTTCGTTGTAAAGAATTTCTTCAAATTTCACAACCTCTCGTCTATGGAAATGTAGATTAGCTGATGCCTATGACAATTTAGATAAAAAAGACTGCCTATTTTCTACTCCCTGGGTACGCACTATGCATAGGCGACTCCTAAATTTCAATGCGATTATCCGTCCTGGGGGCCCAGTGATAAAGATATGGGTTTTTGTCTGAAATAGCTACTGCCAATGACTTGATGAAATGGCGCTGGCACAAGCGGAATCCTTGTCCGAAGAATGGCTTCTCCAAGCGCTATAAGTAAATCGCCCCCACTGATATTAATCAGCAAGGGCGACCGCTTCTATTTAGAAGCCCATAGCCTTAATTGCTTCTGCTGTGCCTTTCATCTGGCGAGATGAGTGATGCACATATGTACGAGATGTGAGTAGTACCGATGCGTGACCTAGAAAACGGCGGATAGTTTCGATATCCATCCCTTGGTCATAAAGCATGGTTGCAGCAGTATGGCGCGCATCATGTAGACGTTTCATTGGTAAGCCAGCGGTGGCGAGCGCTTTTTGCCAGTGCGCAAAGTCCGTATGACTATTTTGCGGTTGACCCTTTAATCCAGGAAATACCAAGTCAAAGTCTTTCCACTCTTCGCCAATCGCGAGACGTTGAGCATTCTGAGCAACTTTATGTGCACGTAGGGCAAGAATTGTTGCTGGGTCTAGTTCAAGGGTACGGACGGAGTATTTACTCTTAAGTTTCACGAAGACGTAGACACCTTTCACTTTTTGCACTTGTTGCCGCAACTCACTTTGAGCCTGATGGAACTACAGTTTTTAAAGGCTCGTACGATCTCGTAATGAGTTCAAAAGTTGCGAGATGTATTTATGGTTTCACCCAGGCACCTATTAGTGCAACGGTCTCAGTTACATCTGAGGCAGGAACACAAAGTGCGGCGACAGTGGTAGTCAATGAAAAAAATGGTTGGCTCTCACTTGGTGCATACAATTTCACTTATTCAAGTCCAACGATTCGCGTAATTCTTTCGGGAACATCAACTTCAGAAGTGATACCAACTCCGACACCAACACCTTTACCAACACAAGTGCCGAAGATTGCAATAGCAACCCTAAAGAAGATGGTCACTATTGCCTGCTCCAAAGGTAAAGTGACCAAGAAAGTAACTGCCATCAGCCCTAAATGCCCTACAGGCTATAAAAAAGCTTCATAGCTAAATCAAAAGTTTCGGTTCGACCCCCTCTCGGGGCGCTTATGTATGTGTTGATTACATCTAGGTACCCTCACCCGTGAATTGTAGGAAATCACCCCTATACTTTTGCAATGCTAAAGCGCGCAAGATTTAAGTTGGCGCTTTCGCTTGCCTTATTTGGGTCAATTCTCTATCCAACAAGTGCAAGCGCCGCACCACTAGCTCCCGGATTTGAGTCTGTCACTTTGGGACTTATCACGGACAACGACTTTGCGTCCTGGATGGGTGATGATAAAAACGTAACCCGACTTTTTTGGCAGAACAACGTCTCTTGGTATAGCCAGGTTGCGGCGATGTCTAATCAAGATGTCGTTCCACAAATCGGTGAAACCTATATTTATGTTTTGGCGATGGGTGGAGACAATTACACCGGAATTGGTGGTGGACCTGGTGTGGGCGGCCAAGAAGACTGGGCGGGTGCCATCAACGGCAAAAGTTTGCTTACTTATCCAGGCGCTCAAGTTGCCATCGGTAGAACTACAACTGATACGAGAGATATAAAGCTTGATGGATATTTGTTACTCAATAATTACCTAGCTAATTGGTACTCATCAGCAGGATCGATTGCTGGAGGTACTTATTCCCCAACTTTAAGCGAAGTTCGTAGTGGTCTTGAGAACGCAATTTGGTCTCCAGCAACAGAATCAAATCATCCAGCGATTGCTAACCCAAGAACAAACTGCACAGTCTCTTGTAATGCGGCGCGAGGGACTGGATTTAATGGAAAAGGTTGGGATTTCCCGGATGGTAGCGCCGTTGTTTTCCGCTTTCCTTTAAGCGCTGCGCAACTTCCAGTTAGTGCAAGTAACGGTCAGGTTGTTGTTGACTGGCAAGCACCGCTAGGCGGGGAAACCCCAGTAGATTATTTAGTTGACTACAAAGAATCATCAGAAAATGATTCTGCTTACAAGAGTTATTCAGTGGTTAGCCATCCATCAACAATTGAAACAGTTACAGGATTAACAAACGGCATCCCGTATACCTTCCGCTTAGCAGCTAGAAATGCAAATGGTGTTGGCACTTATTCGGTCTCTCGCTCAGTCACACCGGTTGGCCCTCCAACCCAACCCTTAAATTTGAGCTATACCGCCCTTGATAACGCTATTTCAGTGAAGTTCACAGCACCTGAAAATAATGGTGGATTTTCATTTGCCAATTATGAATACTCGACAAACAACGGAACTTCTTGGACAGCACTTTCTCCACCATCGGTATCTGATTCAATAACTATTAGTGGTTTGACCAACACGAATACGTATCAAATAAAATTGCGTGCAGTGACGCCATATAGCGCAGGGGCAGCTTCATCTACTCTAGCTGCAATTCCGGGTGTGACGGTTTATAGAAGTGCTTCTTATACAGCGGGAACTTTAGATTCAGTTTCAGGGATGCCCAGCGGAGGAACTTATACGGAAGCTCAAACGTTTCAAGTTGGAGCCGCCCCAGCTAGATCAAATTTTAGATTTATGGGTTGGAGCGACGGAACAGATATATACCAACCTGGTACTACCTATACCGTGGCTAAGGCCAATGTAAATTTAACAGCACAATGGAGACAATCTTCATTGGCTGGAACAAGTAATACGGATATTGCGCGAGTCTTGACTTGGAACATCACTGGTAGTGAAGCAGTTGATGCAACCGTTTCATCTGATAGCGGGAATAGCTCAGTACGTGTCGTCATTCCCTCAAATTCATTCGACGCCGGAACTGAAATTATTTTCTGGCGTCTAACTAATCAAAATCTTGCGAAAACGGCGATTAACAATTCCTATGACTATCTAGTCAATTTCGCAGTTTCTTGGTCCATTGGAGACGATGTTAGTTCGGCCAAGCGAGTACTAACCGCTCGCTCGCCGATTCAGATCACCGTGAAAAATGATTCAATTAAAAAAGACGCGACTGCTTGGATGATCATTGGTGGGGTAGCAACATCACTCGGAGCGGCCACACAAGATGGTGAAATTAGGGTTTCAATTACGGAAGACCCAATTATTACCTTAGCTAACGTTTCTGTGGGCAAAACTCCCTCAGTTAATAACGAAGCAGCACTTGAGGCTGCCCGAATCGCTCGCGAAAAGGCTATTTTGGATGCTCGCGCAGAGATTCTGAAGTTTATCAAAGAGGGCAAAGACATAAGTTTAAAGCAGCTAAATGCCGCAGAAATTTTTGGCGCAACCGAGAAGAGTATTTCTGGAATTAATCTTGAAATTAAAAAATTTAGCGATAAAGAGAAAACACAGATATCTTCGGTTGAGAAATTAGCATTTAAGTTTGCGACGGTCGATAAAGTCGCTCGTGGCGAATATGTCTATTTTAAGGATTTACAAACAATTGGTTTGATTGGTTCAACTTCCCTTTATAAAACTTCAATAACTATGTCTCTTAGAAAAGCTGTAATCACGCAGATAGACACTTACGAAAAGATCCAAGATTTTGTCGCTTCCGTAGAAAAGAAATTTGCAGATCGAAAAAGTGCTATATCAGATTTAATATCTCGAATAAAAGGTTTACGAATTCTTTAATCTAAGGGTTGATTAGATCGGGGCGCTTACTTTCCCCAGTGTTTGGCGATTTTTTCCTTTAGGAATCCTGCGCTATCGATCATGTTTTGCATTCCATCAACGCCATCTTCGATACTGACCCATCCAGTAAAACCAACGCTCTTAAGGATTGTAAAGATTGCGTCGTAATCATTTAACCCTTGACCGATGACGCCGTGCTTAAAGAATGAGACATAACCGGCAGTTCCACCTTCTAATTTACGAAGCTCTTCGATACTGCCTCCTGCAAGATGCCTGTCACTTGCACCGACTGTGAGAACTCGATGCTTGACTCGCTCAAGCAGATCAAGAGGTTCTTCACCTGCTGCGATTGCATTTGATGGATCGAATTGCACACCAAATCTAGGTGAATCAATTCGGGAAACAAGATCAACGAAGACATCTTCCATCTGAGCAAACTCTGGTTCAGTCCAGAAATCATCTTTATAGTGATTCTCAATTACCAAAATCATGTCAAGCTTTTCAGCTTCAACCAAGCACTTCTCGATTGAATCAACTACATAACCCATGCCTTGCTCGTGCGTAATATCTTTGCGGCGCTGACCAGATAAGACGCGGCAATACTTTGCGCCAAGTTCAGCTGACATCCGAATGCTATGAATCTCGTGATCGACTTCTCTCTGGCGCAGAACAGGATCGGGAATCGTGAAGTCAGGGGAACAGCACATCATCGGAATAACCATGCCGGTTGATTCGACATATTTGCGAATTTTTGGCCAGTTCGCCTCGTCTTTGAAGTCGGCAAAGTTGTTGTACATCTCAAGGCCTTCGATGCCCATAGCTTGGGACATATCAATCCACTCGTAAATACTTAACTTATCTGGCGCAACTAAGTCGCGGATCCAACCCTTAGGAAATGCGGCAATCTTTGGCTTCACTTTAAACCGGCTTGATTACAGATTTAATAAATTCGCTAGATGCCATTTTCGTAAATGCGGTTTCCCATTGTTCAACTGGAAATGTTCCACCAAGAACTGGCGTTAAATCTAACTGTCCGGTTCCAAGCATTCGCAGTGCACGCTCCCACATTGGCCAGTTATGGCTAAATGATCCTTCAATGCGGACATTTTTCTGAACGAGTTGATCAAGTGAGAAATTAACTGGTTGCGGACCCCAGCCGACTTTCGAGATCCAACCATTTGGACGAATAACATCAAGTGCAATTTTCAACGTGGCTGAAACTCCGGCTGCATCTACGACGCCATCTGCACCAAGTCCATCTACTTCCATCGCCCAATCTTTCACATCACCAATAACAACTTCACAGCCATACTTCTTAGCAACTTCTAGCCGCGCTTTATCTCGCTCTAAACCAATAATTACAACTTGTGCACCAGCAAGCTTTGCCATCGCCGCCGATAAAATTCCAATTGGCCCAGGTCCTAAAACAACAATTCGATCTCCAGGGCGAACATGTCCTGGTGCAATTGTTGCTGAGTATGCAACAGCGCAAGGCTCGGTCATTGAGGCGTGATCAAAGGAGACGTTTTCTGGAATCTTATGGAGCAAACGTGATGCAACTTTTACATATCTAGTCATTGCGCCATTAACACCATAGCCGAAGCCTTTGCGACTTGGATCTAAGTTATACAAGCCTTGGCGTGACATCGCACCTGACATATCTACAACTGCGGCGGTTTCGCTGACAACGCGATCGCCCTCCAACCACTTACCTGTCGCCACAACGTTTTTGCCGAGTTCTACAACATGGCCAGCGAATTCATGGCCTAGAACTACTGGATAATTGACGGGCCAAGAGTTCGTTCCCTCCCATTGATGCAGGTCAGAGCCACAGACACTCGCCGCTTCGACCTGAACGATTACATCATCTTCACCACAATTGGGACGCTCTACTTCACGAACTTCAACGCTATGGGGCTCGGATGAGAAGTTAACTACTGCTGCGGATTTCATTTATTTCTCTCCCTTAACTTTCACATCACCAAAGCCATGAACAGCCTCACAAATTTTACGCAGAACCTCTTCGACATCACCTGCACCCTGGCTGAATGAATCTGCATCAATTGCAAGCGGAGCACCGATTACGACAAGCGGAGCGCCATACGAAGGACAGGCTATCGCTTGCTCAAGTGATAAACCACCAACTGCTTGCACTGGAACGCTTACTGCATCAACGACTTCGCGCAATTGATCTAGTGGATTCATCCATGGTTTTCCGGCTGCTGCAAGGCCACGTCGTTCGTCATAGCCAATGTGGTGTATAACCATGTCACAACCGAGCTCTTCTAATTGACGTGCGCCTTCAACCATGTCGGGACAACCCAAATTATCGCCCATAACCATTACGCCATAATCTTTTCCAGCTTGCACAACGCACTTAATAGTTTCTGGATGTGATCTCGCCATAACAACAACATGCGTCGCTCCAGCTTTTGCCATCATCTCTGCTTCTAAATAACCACCATCCATTGTCTTTAAATCTGCAATTATTGGGTGGTTTGGGAACTCTTTTCGTAACGCCTTAACACCGTGCAAACCTTCGGCCAAAATTAACGGCGTACCTGCTTCTAACCAATCAACGCCAGCTCGAACTGCAGTGTGTGCCATTTCTAGAGCTTCATTGATATCGGTTAGGTCGAGTGATACTTGAACAATGGGCCTCATATTTGAAGTTTAGTTCAAAAGCGTAGATTCGACCCCTAATCTAGGCATATCTAAATCAAAATTAAGCTCAAGGATTGTTTGGTTACCACAATCACTTCGTGCCAAAGTCCAATTACTTCGCGTCGAACTTTCAAAAGTTTTGCTTCCCAAACCCCTTCGCACATTTGTGAAGCCGACTCCATTATCTTGTATCTCCATTCTGGCCATGCTTCCCATTCTAAAAACTGAGATTGTCATTGAATCTGCATGTCCATGGCGAACTGAATTTGTTATAGCTTCAGTCAAACATTTCTTAATATCGGCGACCACGGGCTGCTTTAGATTTCGGATCTCATTCTCGATCTCTACTTCAATTTTGACTATTCCATCCCATAGAGCGCTCGTTGTCTTAATTTCATCCTCAAGCGTCGATATAGCAAGTTCGGATTGTTCCCGATCTAGGTCCTTGATGGTTCTTGAAATTTCTTCAATTGCTCTTTCCACACCATCGGCATCACCGTTGAGCTGGGCTTGCTCGAGGACCAAGGCATAGGCGTGTAAACGAGATTGCACATTCCCGTGGATATGTTGCGCCCAATCTTTGGTGATTCGGGCTAACTCAAAATTGATTTCAGCATTTTCTGCTCGAGCTCTTTTTAGAGCGGAAGTTTCTATTAAGAGTAGCTCTTCCTGACGAAGTAGCCCCGCCTGAGCAATATGTCCAAAGCATGTAACTAGCACGACAGAGATCGCATAAGCGATCTGGTGACGAAGCGTTGGCTTATGCCCTGGAACAAAAGTAACAAAAAAGAGTGGGACCAATATCGTGAAGATAGTAGTTATAAATAAATTTAGAATCGGCAATCGATTAAATTTGGTGTAGAAAAAGAAACCAATTATCTGGATTAGATAGGATGAGATCGCTATTACGGTCAGCACGAAAAGCGCTATAAACCATTCCTCTTTGCGAAATATAGGCAGGGATACTGTCGCTATGAGAACTAGCAGGAACCAGTTCGTGTTGAGCGGCCTCCTGCGAATACTCTTTTGAAGCGCATCAGAAACTGATGACCTAAATTTTGGGCTTTCTGCCCACCATGGAATTTTAGAGTCTGAGACAACATTCAATTCAGAAATATTATGCGCCAAGATACGCAGGTGATCCGAAGCCAAGCTTCTAGCAATATTAGGAAGCGATTCGAAAGCTTTATTTTTCAGAGCCCCTTCTAGTACTTTATTTGCCTTAACTTGTGACTTGACGACAAGGTTTTCTATCTGTTTCCGGACAATTGCTTCATCCAAATTCTGTAATCTATTTCGGGCTTGGTCGATGGTTATAAGTTTCATTAGCTCATCACGAATTACTTCACGCGTGCGCTGGAATTTTGTAAAGTTAATTACCGTCACTGATTGCGCCGGAAGCCAGATTCCTGCAAATAACGCTGAGCTCATCAAACGAGTTAAATAATCCGAACCTCGGGGAAGCATAAAAAGCCAAGTAAATATGTCGAAATATATGCTCTGTAGTGCACCACCGAATGCGCCAACGACGAGAATTTGCCACAAGGGCATTGGGGAAAGGTTGTTCTTTTCTAGAAATTTGGTGATTAATAACCATGAGAGATAAAGCCCAGCAAGGCTGAGCCCGCGTGCAGTAATCCAAAGCAGATTTTCCCGCAGAGACCCTTGGGTAACTGGAGTAATGAATATGCCAGTAAATGTGGCAAGGATGGCAAAAATATGGAAGTAGCTGAGATCTATCTTCCAAAGTCGAATAAATATTTTCGGTCGGAAATTTTCTTCAGACTCTATTCGGGAGGTCATATCTTGCCGATTAATTCGGAATATTTACGTGCGATTAAGACTCTTTGGCTAGCGCTAGTTGAGCTGGGTATACCCAACCGTTTTGCTAAACGCGCAATTGCATTTTCAGTTGATTTAACAGTTGTGACCCGAACCTTTGATATCTCTGCATTTGAATTACCCTGGGCGATCAGGCGCATTATTTCGAATTGACTTTTTGTAAGATCCAAAAATTTCTGATCATCTCTAGATTTAATCTTCTTAAAATCTGCAGTTCTCGCAAGTTTTAGTGAATCAAAGACTTCCTGCAAATCCTTCACAGCGCTCTTCATCATGTAGATAGAGCCTTCAGGTAGTTCTGGAATTCTTGAATCCACCAATCGTGGATCGGCCAAAGAGGTAAGAAAAACAATTCCAACTTTTGGGTTAAGCCTTCGCATAGCGTGTGAAACATCAATTCCAGTTGGCCCTTGTCTAAGTTCAACATCTATAAGGCAAACCTCGGGATTGAAACTTCGGAAAAGTTGCATTGCTTTGGATGCAGAATTAGCAGTTTCAATCTGGGAGATACCAAGATTTTGCAAACTATTTGCCAATGCTTGAGACATGATTGATTCATCTTCAACGATGAGCAATCTTAAGGTTTCCATTTCCCACCCCCAGTCAGGTGAAATCATACTGAATGGGGTTTCCCCCCAATTCACTTTTCGATCGAATCTAGCGAAAGTGAAGACCCCTCAATAAATGCCTTTCAATAAGAAATTTGCGAGATATATACGACTTATTTGTAATCATCTGTTCCTAAGGTCAATCAGACTAAATTAGCCAGAGGCGAGAGCATTGAATTCAATTAGCAAAAGATCTATGGGTGCACGTGCCCGTCTCGTCGGTCTACTGGCACTTTCGCTTATTTTTATAGGCTCACAAATCCCGGCTAATGCGGCGACTACGTTGACCGTCACACAAACTAGTAACGGAACGATTTCACCAGGTACCACTTCACCGACTTCAGGAACATCTCAAGCTTTTACAATTACCCCATCTGCCGGTTATGCAATAAATACGGTCACGGTGGATGGCGTTGCCCTATCAACGAGCACCTCACCGACCCTAGCGAGTGTAGTTTCATCAGGTATTTATACCTTCACAAATGTAACGACCACTCACACAATAACGGCTACCTATAGCCTTCTTGAGCCAGCATCAACACTTGGGCCGCTCTTCACGGGTGCAGGAAAGCTGTACTTCACAACAGCAACCTACACAGGTCTTTTAGCTTCCTATCAATATTCGGGAGCTGCAGTACCTGATTCTGCAAATCGGATAATGTGGGCAGAAGTTGGAATTCCGTTGTGGCTTGGTGCTGCGGCTGGCGCGGGTACTGGCTTTAACGCTAACAGCATAAATCCATTCACGATTACCTTGGATAGTGGGCAACCCAATACTGCAAACTGCTCGATTGGTTCGACATCGCAGGCGGGTAAAACACTTATCGGTGGTACATCATTGCCAATTGGTTATGCCCGACTTCAGGCAACAGCAATTGGAACCTGTAACGTAATTGTCACTCGAGCAACAACTACAAATGGCACCAGTTCATATCAATCTCTACCTTCACTGTCATACCTGGTTAATGTTGGAGCCCCTTGCGCGACTGTAACTACCGCCACAAAAGATTCAATCATTTGCCATATTGGACAAAAGGGTCCAGGTGGTGGAATTGTTTTCTACGATGCTGGTTCGGCAGGATATACACAATTCCAGGCACGATATCTTGAAGCTGCTCCTCCTGGTTGGTACGGAAAAGATCAACCAACTGGAAATACTGCATTTAGACCAGACTGGGCACAAGGCACAGGCGTTGCAAATAATCCTGGTACAAGGCGTTCAGCCAGCGCTGGTGATCCACTCTTTCCAATTTGTGTTGCGCATAATCCAAATCCCGGTGTAGGTGTTCAAACAAATCCTTCACTAAGTGGTGCAAGCGACACCGTACTGGATGGAACTGCGGAGGTCGCAGGGCCATTGGTCTCTTCATCGTATGCTGACCAATCGCTGCGATTTAAAACAACCATCGGCTCTGGCCCTGGAAATGATTCACTGTACCGAAATTCAATGTGTGCCTACCAGCCACTTACCGCACAGTGGGAGATGGATCACTCGCCGCTTGAGGGCGCGGCAAATAAATTATGGTCTCTTCCCTCATACGGTGATATCGTTCAAATGATCCAACAGGCACAACTAATTGATCTTGAGTCAGATGCATCTACCTATGCAACGAATTCTCCTTGTTATATTGATTATTACGCTCCAGATGGTCTTAACTACACAATGTGTATGCAAGAGAGTAATAAATCCTTGTTTATCACGCCTAAAACCTTAAAACCTGGGCCACAACCCCAACAAAGAGTTAGTCCGCAGATGTCTGCAATCACAAAAGTGACTACTCAAGCGTGGAATATCACGGGTTTAAACCAGACTTCGAATCTTCCACAGCCGGGTTCGGTCTTGTATGACTCTCCCGGTTTTCACACGATTGATTATGCACAGAATGCTTTTCTAAATAGACCGATTCGTGCCTTCCCTTTTTACTCAACTGACAATTACCTAAATACTGCTAATGGCCTGAACGTAGTTGGTGGAGTTTCAACAACGAACTATGCACTTACCCCCACCTACGCCAGCACCACAACGTCATATTCTCTTAGCGTCGTGGCGACCGATTCTTCGATCAAGGTGATTCCTCAGTTATCCGACTTCCACTCAACCTTTACTGTTAATGGTGTTGCAGGAGTTGATGGAGTGGCTACTTCAGTTTCACTTACTGCTGGCGTTACAACCACAGTAGACGTAGTAATTACAGCGATTAGTGGCGATGTAAAAACTTACACGCTCGCTGTCACTAGGCCACTGGCTGCTCAAACAACTACGGTCACAGTTTCAAATAGCTCACTGGTTGTGCCTATGGGAGGCGTAATCGCGACAACGCTAACCGCCATCGGCGGTAACGGAACTGGCGCCTATAGTTTTTCTTCATCTACTGCTAATTGTTCTATTACGGGTAACCAGCTAACAACGACTTTATCTAGCGGTAGTTGTAGCGTAACTGCGACGCGTCTAGGCGATAGTTCTTATGCAGCAAGTTCAGCTTCAGCAGCGGTTTCATTTACAGTTACGACGGCAGGAATTGTTCCGACATTTGATACGCCCGTATCAACTTCTTCTGGTTTCACAGTAAACGTCACAAACTATGCGACAGGTACAACCTTTACCCCAACTATTACTGCCGGAAGTGTTTCCGCGGGTACTGCAAGCGGATCAACTCTGCCATTAACAATAACTGGACGTACCACCGGTCAAAGTGCAACGGTCACTGTGACGACGACAAAAGCAAACACAACAACTCAATCCGCGACAGTTCTGTCACATGCGCTTTATTCAGGACCGGCAGTTACTGCTGTGCTCGCATCAGCAAGTGTTGGTACGACACTTTCTCCAACTTTCACAGTTAGTGGACTCCAAGGGTCTGATGCAATCACCTCTGTTTCATTTAGATATGCAGGCACTGGTTCTACGACATACGGTCCAAGTGCAACTGCTCCATCCACCCTTGGTACTTACTCGGTAACCCCATCTGCTGCAGTCTTTTCTCCAACAACAGCAGCTTCGGAATATGCTGCGGTCTCATACACCGCTGCAAGCTTCTCGATTACCGCACTTTCTCGCACAATTTCCTTTACATCGGCACCGACATCGCTGACTTTTAACTCACCTGTAACGGTTGTTGCTGCTCCGACAGCTGGAACAGGAACGATTACTTACACTTCAAGTAACACCGCCGTCTGTACCATCTCTGGCAACCAAGTCACTGCTGTTGCAGGATCTGGTACATGTACGGTCACTGCAACAATCGCTTCTGATGGAACATATGCACAAGTTTCTGTAACGACACCTAGCATCACCATGGCTGCTGCTTCACGATCTTTGAGCTTCACGTCAGCACCAACAACCCTGGCTTATGGCGGAACGGGAACTGTTGTTGCAACCGTTGGACTTGGTGGTGGAACAGTTTCATACTCAGCCGGATCATCAACTGCGTGTTCTGTTGGCTCATCAACTGGTGCAATTACCGTGACTAGCGGCACTGGTACATGTTTGATTTCAGCAACAATTACCGCTGATGCCAACTATGTAAGTGTTTCAACTACAACTTCAGCGACAATTACAATCACTTTAGGAAACCAAGCAACCCTGACAATTACATCAGCGGCAACTAAGGGATTCATCAATTCATATTCACTTACGAGCTCTGGTGGAACCACGGCTGGCGCAGTCATTTATGTAGTGTCAGCAAGTGGTAACACTGCCAGTTGTTCGATCACCGGAACCGCTCTTACTACCACTGGCGCTGTTGGAACTTCATGTTTAATAACCGCAACTATGGCCGGCAACCTGAACTATCAGGCGGTAACAAGCGCCGGATTTACCGTAACAATTGTTAAGTCATATCAGGCAGCCCTTTTGATCACATCGTCGCCATCAAAGCCATTTAGCTCCGCACTTGCTCTCACCACATCTGGTGGATCTGGTACTGGAACCATCTCCTTCGCAGTAACAACTGCCGGAGCTGCGGGCTGTTCGATAACTGGGTCATCACCTAACTTCTCGTTGCAATCGACGGGTGCGATCGGCACAACTTGTGGAATTACTGCTACATCAGTCCAAACCACAAATTACTTTGCCGTTAGCTCTTCCGAAGTGACTTTCACCGTTAGAGCAAGTAAGCCAACGCCACCGCTAATCACTTCAGTCTCACCTGGTGATAGTTCGGTAACAGTCTCATGGACCGCACCAAGTGATTTCGGTGGGTCTAGCCAGATTGATACATATACAGTGACTTCAATACCAGGTGGCTTTACCTGCACCACAGTTTCTCTTTCGTGCACGGTTACTGGTCTTACAAATGGAGCTTCCTACACCTTCAAAGTGAGCGCTGCGACTATCGGCGGTGGCACAAGTGATCTATCCACCGAATCTTCATCGATTACTCCAGTCACAAAGGCCGCAGCAGTAACTGCACTAACTGTCGCAACTGGAGATACTCAACTCACTGTAAATTGGAAGTCAGTCACGCCGGCAACGTTGGGCGGCGGAACCTTCACAAGTTACTTGGTTTATTACAAAGCCCACTCTTCACTTACTTACGGAACACCATGGGCGACCATTACTGATTCAAGTACAACTACATCTCTTATTACTGGTCTTACAAATGGAACGGCATACGACGTGAAAGTTGTAACGTTGACGGCAGCTAATGCAACTGAGATCAACGGTAACGCAGCTGAAGCGCTACAAACACCGGCCGCGCCACCATCAGCACCACGTCAACTAACTGCATTCTCAGCAGATGGCATTACTGCGCGCGTCAGTTGGCAGATCCCACTAAGTGATGGCGGTGACATAATTACGGCATATAACGTCACTGTATTGGTCTCTTCCGTGGCCGTGACTTGCACACTCGCTACGCCAACTTCAACATCGTGCACACTTACTTCGTTGACACGTGGCACAAGCCTTTCGATCTCAGTCAAAGCCAGAAACCTCTTGATGGGCCAGGGCGTTGCAGCGACTTTGGTTTATCTACTCCCTAACATGCCGGGGAAACCAACTTGGGGAAGCGCAGTCGCATCACCGACTACCGGTAATGCGGGAACTATCGCACTGAACTGGAGCGCACCAGTAAACACTGGCGATCGACCTATCACCTCTTACTCGCTTAAGACCATTAATCGAGCTACGAACTCTATTATCGATACGCAAACTGTTTATTCACCATTTGCGGATGTACCCGTGAGCGATATCGCAATTAGCTTTGCGTACTACGTTTTTGCAACCAATGAAATTGGAGATGGGCAGTGGTCTGAAAGTTTAACTGTGACCACAACGCTGCCAGGATCAGTGACCTTTGGCGACGTTACCTATTCGCCAAACTTGATGCTTACCGTAACGGTTGCAAATGATGGTGGAAGTCCAATTACGGGCTACTTGTACTCCATTGATGGAATTAATTACGATTTGATTAACTCACCAGCATCGCCAATTTCAATTCCTAACTTGACGCCTGGTGCGAGCTATCGGATATATGTGAAAGCAAAAAATATCGTTGGTTCAAGCACCGCAAATAGCATCACTGTTGTAATTGTGCAGGGCGCTCCTTCTGGTGGTGGAGGCGGCAGCGGTGGCTACGGTGGAGGCGGTGGTAGTGGGCAAACCACAACCATTGACGTGAAAACCGCTATACAAATCGCTACAGATCAAAAGGCAGCAGTTGATAAAGCGTTGGCTGAAAAGGCAGCAGCCGACAAGATTATCTTTGACAAAGTAGCCGCTGAAAAGGCAGCAGCCGATAAAGCCGCGGCAGATAAAGTGATAGCTGACAAACTGGCAGCAGATACGTCAGCCGCTGCGGCTCAGTTTAAGAGCACTTGTGATTTAGCGCAGGGTTCCACCATTGTGACTCCTAAATCATCAAAGATGAAAATTTACTCTCAAATCTGTTTCGTACCTGACTTATTGAAGCCAGTAGATAAAGATTTGGCGCTGATCAAGGGCGTTATATCTGACTTAAAGAAGAAAAAGATTAAATCGATCACCTTATCCAGCTTTGCTGATGAGAGAAATGGTGTGGACTTTAAATCAGTTGCAACTGCTAGAGCAGAAATTGTCTCGGGAATCATCCAACGTTCGCTTCCAAACATCAAAGTCAATTACAAACTTTATGGATCAAGCACTAAGAAAAACTCTTTATCTCTCGGCCGCGTACTAATTACTGCTCAATAAATCTTCGAAAGGGAAAATAAAATGGTGGTAAAAAGAGTTAAGAAGGCAGCCCCCGTGCGCAAGAAGGCCGTGGCTACTAAGACAGTGACTAAGAAAGCTGCACCTGTGCGCAAGAAGGCCGTGGCCAAGAAGGCAGTTGCAAAGAAGTCGGCACCTGTGCGCAAGAAGGCGGTTGCAAAGAAGTCGGCACCTGTGCGCAAGAAGGCCGTGGCCAAGAAGGCTGCACCTGCGCGCAAAAAAGGTACTATTTTGAAAAGTGCAAAGCAGGGCATTTTAGCTCTACCAGTTCCAGAAATTGTGTGGCTAGATCAGGAATTAGTGTTACCGAAATTTCTTCAGGAGGCTCCTAAAAGTGCTAAAAAGGAAATCGTCGCCACTCAGCAATATATAGAGAAGAAAAATAAGTATCCAAAACCTGTATTTCTAGCGGTACCGCTTCTTCTATTAATAGTGTCTTTCTTTTTGATTTCACCCAAAACTAGTGGTCAATCTGATCAAATAAAAAGTGACCTAGCCGGTTCAGTTGAGAGCAATGCGACTGGGTCTTCGATAAGTATTACTGAAACAGAAACAACTGTGACTGCACCCAGTCCCGAACAATCTCAGTCCACGGGCAAGGGATCTACGGTAGATACAAAAAATCTTGCCCCACGCAAATTCAAATCAGAGGTTGATGGCCAGGAGATAACTTTTCGCTGGAGGGCACCAATCAAGACTGATCAAATCTTTGGATATGAACTGTTTGCTAAGAAGGCAGGTTCAGACCAATGGATCGTTATCAGTGCGCAAACTCCTTTACAGACGGAGGTCTCCGTAGATCTAATTTCGGCATCTTTAACAACCGAATATCGGATTGCTTCGGTCTTGGACACAGGTGATCTGGTATTTAATACTGGAACTCTAAAACTGCCCGGTCTTGTGGAGTAAAATTCACAAAAAATAACTCGCTTCTACTTTTTGTGTTCGCGCACCTTTATAACAATTTCACGGATTCCAAAGATTGAGAAGATAACGATGGCAAGGATAAATCCATCGAATAGTGATCTTGGAACAGATTTAGCCGTTGAAAGAATGTAGGCATCTGGGGCAAAGTGCAGAACTAGCGCAATCGCACCAAATATGAATGTGTTACGCCAATGTTTTTCTACTATTGAGAAGAATAACTTTGCGGTAGAGATCGCATATGGAACGGCGATAGCAAAAACGATAGCCATATAAACGCTTGGGTTCACCCCATATTTCTCAAAGGTTCTATCTACGGCGATTGTCTTAATAACCCCCCAGACCAGAACAATGGCAATCCACCAACGCTCAATGAGTTTTTGGTGTTTCTCCGATTTAATCCACGCGATTAACTTCATCTGGCGAGCGTACGGGAGATTCCTAGATGGTGGGTGATTGGGCTAGCGGCTAGCCTTGAGAATGAAATTCTCAGGTTTATGGTTTTAAATAGGGCTTACCTAACCCGCCTCCTAAGGAAGCGGATTTCCTAGAAAGGGAAATTAGTGCGCAGTTCAAATCCTGTACTAACTCGTTCCAACCGTGGCTTTGCTCAGATGGGTGCATCGCGTCTGGATAACGATTCACTTGAAGCAACATATGCAGCACCAGCAGCATCTTCACTTCGCACCGGTCGTATGACTATGGACGATGTTGTAATGCGTACTGCAACTCTATTTGCGGTCTTGGTTGCCGTAGGTGCATTTGCATGGGGCGCTAATAGCCCAGGGCTTGCCCTTGTTGGTTTCCTCGGTGGTTTTGTTCTTGCAATGGTTAACTCATTTTCAAAGAAAGTCCGTGTACCGCTAGTAATTGCTTATGCGGCTGCACAAGGTCTCACACTCGGAACGATTAGCCGAATTTATAACGAGACTTATTCAGGAATCGTTGGCCAAGCTGTAATCGGAACACTCTGTGCATTCGGTGGAATTTTGGTGGCATACCGCAGCGGGAAAATTCGCGTAACACCTAAGTTCACTCGCATCATGCTTGGTGCGTTGATGGGTTACTTAGTATTCGGAATCATCACTATGTTTACTGGCTTCCCAGGCGGATCAACTGGCTTGCTTATCGCCGTAGCCGGCGTTGCACTTGCAACATTCTTCCTGGTACTTGATTTCGATCAGATTGAGCGCACTATCGCTGCTGGCGCGCCACAAGAAGAGTCATGGCGTATGGCATTTGGTTTGATGGTCACAATCGTTTGGTTATATATGGAGGTTTTGAGATTGCTCTCGATTCTTCGCAATAGTGACTAATTAATTTAAAAGTTAGTAATTAGCTAGATTGCCCGAGATGCGAAGTGCGCGTCTCGGGCAATTTTGTTGCAACGAATAGCGCGATAAACATAAGTGCTGCACTGACTGCAAATGCCGGACGGAAGCCGTAATGATCGGCGATAAAACCAAGTGCAATAGGAGCAACCATGGCGCCGGCATCGCCAGACATCTGGAAAACCGCGATTACTTGACCGCCCTTGCCTTTCATTACATCACCGACAATAGCTGCCGTTGAGGAGAGAAATATTGATCCAAAGGCTCCGATAACCATTGAGAGCAGAAACATCCATGGATGAACAGTTGCGACAAGAACAAGCACCGAAATTGCAAGAAGCGACGTCCCCATCAGCGCAGAAAACTTTCTTCCTCTGGAATCAGAGAGGCCGCCAGCTTTGATTAAAAGCAAGCCCTGTATCACTGATGAAATCGTAAAGCCAAGACCTAAGTAACCAGCAGTTGATTTCATCTCTTCCACCATAAATAGCGGCAAGATCGAACGAGACATTCCAAACAAGACTGATGCGCTGCAAAACGAAATTGTTAATGCAATCAGGTAAGGCTTATTTGAGAGCGCTTCACGGATTGAATCCTTCTCTTTTGCGCTCTTCTCGGTTGGGCGAGCAGCAAGTACCGAGTTGCGAAGCAAAAAGCCACCGGCTGCACTTGAAAGAACTAACAGAATTGCATAAACAACCAGAGGTGCGCGCAATGAAATTGCAGTTAAGAATCCACCAATTACTGGACCGGCCATCATTCCGACTAGAAAACTACTGTTATAAAGTGATTGTGCACGTGCTCGTTTAGAGTCATCGGTTGCACGCAAGATAATTGAACCTGCGGCAACTGAGAACATAGATGAACCAAGGCCGCCAGCAGCGCGAAAGATGAGTAGTTGTTCGTAAGTTTGAGCAAAAGCTGCTGCAAAAGATGAGATTGCTACGAATCCAACGCCGATTGTGTAGACGAGTCTTTCCCCAAATAAATCAACGAGCTTTCCAGAAATTAAACCACTGGCAAAGCGTGCAAAGGCGAATGCAGAAATGATTGAGCCAACTTGTGCATTATTTACACCAAACGAGCGAGCAAAGAGTGGCAGCGTTGGAGCGATGATTCCGAAGCCAACGGCGACAAAGAAAGAGGCAAAGACAAGAACACCAACCTCCCGCGGGAATTCCGCAAAGGGGTTAGTGAACTTATTCTTTACAATTTTGGCCAATTAAATTAACCGAGCGACTCGCCTACAGATTCTTCGCGAGCTGCTGCATAATCTTTATTGGTGCGCAGTGGGGTTTCGCGGAGTATGAGAGCTAGCAAGAAACCGACCACAGTGATTGGCGCGGCAGTGTAAAAAACCACGTGGAATGAGCTAACGAATGCATCAAGCACGGTTGTCTTAATAACCGGTGGGAAGGTCTGAAGCGCTGCAGTATTGCTCTTGATTCCTTCAAGTTTGGCTGTATCAAATCCGGCAAGTGCGCCGGGATTGGTGGTTGCTAAGTTCTTGAAGTTGTCGGCTATGTAATGGCCTAAGCGATTTGTAAGGATGGTGCCGAAGATTGCTGTTCCAAATACGCTGCCAAGTGAACGGAAGAAGGTATTTGAGCTAGTTGCAACGCCCATATCTTTAAAGTCAACCGCATTTTGCAGCGCGATAACAATTGTCTGCATAGAAAGTCCAAGACCTGCGCCAACCATGATTGCGTAGATAGATAGCTGCCAGAAAGGGGTTGTGGCGCTTAACGTTGACATCAACAAGATACCAATAGTCATCACAGCTGTTCCGATAATTGGAAAGCGCTTGTAGTGGCCATGCTTGGTAATTGCTTTACCGCTATAGATCGAAGTTGAAACGATTCCAAGCATAAATGGAATCAATTTCAAGCCGGCTTCTGTTGCGGTATCGCCCTTAACTACCTGAAGATAAAGAGGCAACATAACGATGGCACCGAACATACCGGCACCGATGATGAAGCCAAGTGCAGATGTAACGGAGAAGGTGTGATTCTTAAAGAGAGATAGAGGCAAGATTGGTTCTTGCGCTTTTGACTCCCAGAGTAGGAAGATCACAGAAAGTGCGATTCCACTGAATAGATAAGTAAGAGTTGTCGAGTTACCCCAACCGCGTTCTGGTCCGTAGATAGAAACTGCGAGCAGCGTGGCTGATACTGCGGCGATCATGAGGAGTGCACCTAAGTAATCGATCTTATGATCGCGCTTTACCTTTGGGATATGTAGAACTGCTGATGTAATGGCAAGGGCTGCAACGCCAAAAGGCAGGTTGATGTAGAAGATCCAGCGCCATCCGGTTACTCCAAGAATGGTTGCGTGATCTGAGAAGAATCCGCCAAGTAATGGACCTGCAACAGATGAAAGTCCCCAAACAGCGCCGAAGTAACCTTGATAGCGACCACGTTCGCGTGGTGGAACGATGTCACCGATAATGACAAAGGTAAGTGCCATTAGGCCGCCTGCGCCAAGTCCTTGAATCGCGCGGAAACCAATTAGCTCGGTCATATTTTGTGAAGCACCGGCTAAGAATGAACCAATTAAGAATGTGACGATTGCGAATTGAAAGACTATTCGGCGACCATAAATGTCAGAGATTTTTCCGTATAGAGGTGTTGATGCTGTTGAGGTAAGTAAGTAAGCGGTAACAACCCAGGTGTAATGGCTGAGCCCATTGAAATCTTCAACGATGCTTTTTAGCGCAGTCGAGACGATGGTCTGGTCGAGGGCTGCCAAGAGCATGCCAGTCATTAGACCGCCAAGGATGACCATGATCTCTTTGTGGGTATGTTCTTTTACTGGGCCGTGGTTGGACATCGCGGGACCTCTTCCAGAAAACTCTAATTTTTTAATGCAATAAGTTATGCAATAGAGGTAAGTTTAGTCCGTGAAATCAGTTATAGCCGAAGATCTTGTAAAAACTTATCGAAATGGTGCTGTTCGTGCCTTAGATCACTTATCACTAGATGTTGAAGAAGGCACTGTATTAAGCGTGCTTGGTCCAAATGGAGCTGGAAAGACAACTTGTGTGCGCATTCTTGCGACTCTCTTAAAGCCAGATTCTGGTCGTGCGATGGTTGGTGGAATCGATGTAATCAAGCATCCCGATAAGGTCCGTGAAGTAATTGGTTTATCAGGCCAATATGCAGCAGTCGATGAGATCTTAACTGGCTGGGATAACTTAGTGATGTTTGGCCAGCTCTATCACTTAGGTAAGAAAGCATCAATTGCTCGTGCCGAAGAGCTATTGGAAAGATTTTCGCTGACCGATAGCGCAAAGCGCCCTATTAAAACTTACTCCGGTGGAATGCGCCGCCGTCTTGATTTAGCAGCATCTTTAATTGTCAAACCAAAGGTTTTATTCTTAGATGAGCCAACAACTGGCCTTGATCCACGTGGCCGTCAGGAAATGTGGAGCGTAATTGAAGAGCTAGTTAAGGGCGGAGTCACTTTGCTTTTGACTACTCAGTATTTGGAAGAAGCAGATCAATTAGCAGATGAGATCGCAGTGATTGATCACGGCAAAGTTATTGCCCGTGGCACATCTGATGTTTTGAAGAAACAAGTTGGCGGAGAACGTTTAGAGATCGTTGTTGAAGCACAGAACATCACTAAAACTATGGAAGTTGTGGCAAGCGTTAGCGGTAATAAGGCAACCCTCGATGAAGGTCTGCGCATGATCTCAGCCCCAGTTTCAACTGGTGCAACTGCCTTGATTGAAACGCTGCGATCATTAGATGCCGCAGGTATTCACCCACTGGATGTTGGCCTAAAGCGCCCATCACTTGATGATGTTTTCTTGTCTCTTACCGGCCATGCTGCCGAGGAAAGAATAGAAGAAGTAGAAACTACAGGACGTAGAAAGAAGGCAAAAAAGTGAGCGCCTTTAAAGACACGATGATTATTACCCAGCGCCAGCTCCGTTTATTAACGCGCGTTCCAGAAGTTTTAATCTTCTCAACCATTCAACCGGTGATGTTTGTTCTCTTGTTCCGTTATGTATTCGGCGGATCAATTTCTACTGGCCAGCCAGGCGGATATGTTCAATTACTTATGCCCGGAATCTTCGTGCAGACAGTTGCCTTTACATTGGCTGGCACAGCATCGGGCCTTGCTGAAGATATGAAGAAAGGTTTAATTGATCGCTTTAGATCACTTCCAATTTCACAATCTGCGCTCGTGATGGGACGCACGCTAGGGGACTCCCTACTAAATATCGTTGTTCTTGCAGTCATGGGAGCAGCCGGCTATTTAGTTGGATGGCGACCAACTTCTGGAGCGCTCAACGTTGCAGTCGGTTTCATATTCTTATTGTTATTTGGTTACGCACTTTCTTGGGTTGGAATCTTTGTTGGGCTTTCTGCAAAAGATGCGCGCGTTGTCCAAAACGTCAGCTTTATTGTTACTTTCCCGCTGACCTTCTTATCTAACGCTTTTGCACCAACAACTGGCATGCCACGTGCGCTGCAGTACTTTGCGGAATGGAATCCAGTTTCAACAATGGTTGCTGGTTGCCGCGAGCTCTTTGGATTGGAAAATCAATTCGGTGCAACTGCCGGATCTTTCCCAAGTGAAAATCCGCTGCTGACATCGTTCTTCTACATGATCATAATCATGGCGATCTTTATCCCAGTAAGCGTTAGAAAATATAAGCGCTCAGCGGATTAAATCTTGGAAATTAGTGGGATTCGCGCGCGATAAATTCACCGCTAGATCCAACTAAGAAATCAAGGTCACAACCAGTATCTGCCTGCATTACATGGTCGATATATAACTTTTGCCAGCCGCGCACAGATTTAGCAAAGCCATCAACTGTTGCAGTATTGGGTTTGCGAGCAGCAAATTCAGCTTCTGTTATATCAACGTTTAAAGTGCGTGCTTCAACATCGAGCTCGATGAAATCGCCGGTTTGTACAAGACCAAGTGGGCCACCAGCAGCTGCTTCTGGCGCAACGTGCAATATGACTGTTCCATATGCAGTTCCGCTCATGCGACCATCACAAATTCGTACCATATCGCGCACACCTTTTTCTAATAACTTTTGTGGCATCGGCATATTAGAAACTTCTGGCATTCCGGGATAACCCTTGGGGCCGCAGCCACGTAAGATCAAAACTGAATTTTCATCAACATCAAGGGATGGATCATCAATGCGCGCCTTGAAATCTTCGATGCTGTCAAAGACCATCGCCTTGCCGCGGTGCTTTAATAAATTCGCGCTGGCAGCCGAAGGTTTAATAACTGCACCAAGTGGAGCCAAGTTGCCGCGCAAAATAGCAATTCCCGCACTAGGTTGCAGCGGTTCTTTACGTGTGCGAATAACGTCTGTGTCATAAATTTGCGCTTCGGATAAGCCTTTTACTAAAGGAGTTCCCATCACGGTGATTGCCTTGGGATCAAGCAAATCTTCTAGCTCTTTAAGGACAGCGCGCAAGCCACCTGCACGATGTAAATCCTCCATTAAATATTTGCCGGCAGGTTGCAGATTAACCAGCAGTGGAACACGAGAGCCAGTGCGATCAAAGTCATCAAGAGTTAGATCAATGCCTAAGCGACCGGCAATTGCGAGCAAATGCACGACTGCGTTAGTTGAACCACCGATTCCAGCTAAAGCAACGATGGCATTTAAGAAGGAACCCTTAACCATGATGTCACTTGGCTTTAAACCTTCGTGCACCATCTCAACAATAAGACGACCAGATTCTTGTGAATACTGTAGCAAGCGACTATCTGGCGCTGGTGTTCCAGCAATGCCGGGCATAACCATTCCGAGCGCTTCAGCCATGATTCCCATAGTCGATGCGGTGCCCATGGTGTTGCAATGGCCGCGACTGCGAATCATCGCCGACTCTGAATCTAAGAATTTAGCTTCACTAAGTTTTTTGGCGCGCACTTCTTCGCTTAATTTCCAGACATCTGTTCCACACCCAAGTGGTGTTCCCTGGAATGTTCCGGTCAACATCGGACCACCCGGAACAACAAGTGCTGGAATATCAACTGAAGAGGCAGCCATTAATAATGAAGGAATTGTTTTATCGCAGCCGCCGAGCAGAACTACGCCATCGATTGGATTCGAGCGGATCATTTCCTCCGTCGCCATTGCAGCCATATTGCGCCACAACATCGCAGTAGGTCGAACCTGTGTTTCTCCGATTGAAACTGCTGGCATATTTAGTGGAACGCCACCGGCTTCCCAGATGCCGTTCTTTACAAACTCCATGATTTCATTTAGATGAGAGTTGCAAGGAGTTAAATCAGATGCGGTATTTGCGATTGCGATATGTGGGCGGCCATCAAAGGCATCTTTTGGTAAACCACGGCGCATCCAGGCACGGTGGATATATCCGTCACGATCTTTGCCACCATACCAATGGGCGCTACGCATCAAAAGCTCCTTAAATCGCATACTTTCAACCTAGATAATGTGTTGAGTATAGTGACGGCATGAAGGCCTTGACCATAACTTCTCCAAATAATTCCGTTGTGGAAGATGTGGCCGAGCCAATTGCTGGAGATAACCAAGTCGTAGTTGATGTTACTCGCGCTGGTATTTGCGGAACTGATCAAGAATTCTTTACAGGTGAGATGGTCTATCTCCATAGCAATCAAGCAAAGTACCCGGTTCGTATCGGCCACGAATGGTGTGGCGTTGTATCAGCCGTTGGAAAAGGCGCGGATCAAAGTTGGATCGGACAGCGCGTAATCGGAGACACCATGTTGGGTTGCGGCACTTGCTACCGCTGCGCATCAGGACGTCAACATGTCTGCGATGATCGTTATGAAATCGGAGTTCGCAATGGTTGGCCCGGTGCATGTGCCGAAAAACTTCTAGTTCCAGTTCGCGCGCTACATAAATTACCTGATTCCATCGATGATGCGATCGGTGCACTCATTGAACCTGCCGGTAATTCACTGCGCGCAGTTGAAGCGGCCCTTGCTGGCCCAGGTAAAGAGATTTTGATTTACGGCACCGGCACCATCGGTTTACTTTGTGCACAATTAGCCCAAGCAGCAGGTGCCAACGTGCACTTAATCGGTCGCAACGAACGCACCATCAAGCTCGCTCACGAAATCGGAATTAAAAACGCAGGCACTGATTTAGTAAAACCTAAGACAGGCTTTGATGGAATTATTGATGCGACCAATCACAAATCCATTCCTAATGAAATTGTGCAAGCAGTTGAACCTGGCGGCCGAGTTGTTTACATCGGCATCTCAGGTGAGCCAAGCCTGATCGATTCGCGCAATATTGCGCTCAAAGATGTCACGGCAGTCGGCATACTTTCGGCATCGCCTGGCTTAAAAGGTGCCATTGAAATCTTTGCTCGCGGTGAAGTCGATCCTCGTCCGCTTATTGCTGCCACAATTTCACTAAATGAAGTACACGATGTCTTTATGGGTAAACGTCCGCAAGGTGCTGGCGATGGACCAAAAATCCACATTGATCCGCGGATTAAGTAAAGGATAAAAATGACCAGCACCGAATTAGTTGAATTCAACGGCCAAGTAGTTGTTATCTCAGGAGCCGCTACGGGCATTGGCAAAGCCAGCGCTCAACTCATTGCATCACGCGGTGCAAAGGTAATCGCACTAGATTTCAACAAAGCAGCACTCGATGAATTAGCCAAAGAGCTAAAACTGGCTCCAAACCAAGTCCACACCTGCGATATTTCTGATCAAAACCAGATAAACGCAACGATTGCTGCAATCTTAAAAGACCACGGCACAATCGATGCGCTAATTAATACCGCGGGAATCGTTGGACCATCGAATACTCCTGCAATAGATGTGAAATGGGCAGACTTTGAAAAAGTTCTGCAAGTAAATCTCTACGGTGCTATCTGGCTTACCCAAGCTGTTATTCCTGCGATGAAAGCTAAGAAGTACGGACGTATTGTTCACCTGGCATCAATTGCAGGTAAAGAAGGAAACCCAGGTCTTTCTCCATACAACACCTCAAAGGCCGGCATGATCGGTTTCGTAAAAGGCGTTGCCAAGGAAGTTGCACCAGATGGAATCGTTATCAACTCACTTGCACCTGCAGTAATCAGTACGCCAATGAATGCCAATACATCTGATGAAACTCTTAAATACATGATCAGTCGCATACCCATGGGCCGCGTCGGTCAACCCGAAGAAGTAGCCGAAATCGTTGCCTTCATGGCATCCAAGGCGTGTTCATTTACAACCGGCTTTACCTTTGATGCCAGCGGCGGTCGCGCTACTTACTAATTAATAGTTAGTTGCTTCTTTAATTTCGACTTTTATCTCTTTACCGTTTGGTGCGGTGTATGAAACTGTGTCGCCGATCTTTGCGCCCATAACGGCTGCACCTAGTGGTGATTTCTCGCTATAAACGCTTAAGTCACCTGATGCGATTTCGCGTGAACCAAGTAAGAATTTTTCTTCATCTCCGGCAATGATTGCGGTGATAACCATTCCGGGACCGACAACGCCATCGGCAGATGCTGGGGGAGTTCCGATGTGTGCATTTTCAAGCATTTGTTTTAGCTGGCGGATGCGCGCTTCCATCTTGCCTTGTTCATCGCGAGCTGCGTGGTAGCCGCCATTTTCCTTTAAGTCACCTTCGGCGCGAGCTGCTTCGATCTTGGCGGTGATTTCTTTACGACCATTTGATTCCAGGTGTGCGAGTTCACCGCGCAAGCGATCGGCTGCTTCTTGGGTAAGCCAAGTTTGTGGGGTACTCATAAGGGGCAACGGTATACGAAGTAATTATTTGGCGCGACAACGAGCAATAGCCGCTGTAACAGGGGCAGATCGTGCGGGGATTGCAGTGGTTTGCTCGCTATGGGCTGCACCTGCTGCGATGGTGTCATCGATTTGGCCAACTACATTCTTATCCATATCACTTGCTGTCAGTGTGCAGATAACAACTTGATTGGGATCGGTACGATCTATTGAGTAGCGCATTGATATTTCACGTTCTGCGCTAACGTTAAATGAGATTAACTCGCTGCGAATTTCGGGATTTGCATGATGAAGCCCTGCCCAGATCAACCAACCGCCACCGATAATGGCAAAAGCAATGGCAGGTGTGATCCAAGCCTTGCTTGAGCGCACGCCGTAGCGGTCGTTAAAATCTAAATCCATGGGAAGATTATCTCATGCAAAAAGATGTTGAGATGGGCTGGGCTGGTTCACTAACAGTTTTTCTTCTCTGCGTCACGGTTGCGATCTTGTTGCGCAGTTTCTACAAGCGCTACATGCGAATGAGCGCTCGTAATAATGAAGATCAAAGCGATAGCTAAAAAGTTTCTCCAAGCCCTTGGCGTTCTCGCGATTGTCTTGGTTCTGGTTGGTCTGGGAAATTGGCAGTTAGATCGGGCTCATTTAGTTCAAACGACAAATGCTGCAGCCAAAGTTATAGATCCCAAGGTTTATTCTTTAAATGATTTAGCTGCGCCAACTGTGGCTTTAGATTCAAGAAATGTAAATAAGCGGGTTGCAGTTAGTGGTTTCTATATCGCCAATTTCAAAGCGCCGCTGCAGAGCGATAGCGATGGCAAGGTCGCTGATTGGGAAGTTGCATTGCTGCAGGTCGATGACTCAAAGCCAATTTCGGCAATCTTGGTGGTGCGCGGGCTTTGGAAAGATCGACTATTAAATCCCGAAGTTGCGATGTCTACCAAAATAGATTTAGATGGAACTATGCAGCCACATCAGAACGATGATCGCGCCGACAACGTACCAGGGGTTATCTCACGCCTTGATAGCAGCGTCATCGTTGGTTTAGCCGATGTTGCTTTCTATGACGGATTCATTGTGGCGAAATCTGAAGCGACCCGTGATGGTGATTTAGTGCGTGAGCGAGTTACGGCAAAGGCGCCGGTTTCGCGAGTAGCTGGTTATTACTGGCAACATATTTCATATGTGGCGATCTGGTGGCTAATGGCTGCGATCGTGATTTATCTCCCCTTTTATCGCCGTAAAGCAGGGCAATAAGCCATAGGCTTACCGTTATGAAATCAGCAATCACCCGCTTTCGCGTTATGGCCATTATTTGTGGCGTTATGTCTTTGCTTCTCTGGTTTGGCTATATGCCGGGCAAATACATCTTTGATGCGATTGATACCCATAAATATCTGATTGCGATCCCGATCGTGCATGGCTATCTATATATGGTCTATTTGATTACTGCGTTGCAGATCGGCGTTAAGGGCCGCTGGCACTTACTAAAGATTCTCTGGGTTATGTTGGCCGGCACTCTGCCAGTGGCATCTTTTATCGCGGAGCGCAGAGTTGTTAAGCAGTATCCGTAAGACCATTAAATCTGCGCTCTACCCTTTTTATGAGTGGCGCATTGTTAGCGATCTTGATTTCTCCAAGACCCCGCGCCACGTTGGTGTGATCCTGGATGGCAATCGCCGTTTTGCAAAAGCCAATCCCAGCGCGCTAGATCCCAAAGGCCATCGCCGTGGCGCAAGCAAGATTGTGGAGTTCCTTGGTTGGTGCGATGAAGCAAAAGTTGAAATTGTGACCTTGTGGTTGCTATCTACAGAAAACTTTAAAAGAACACCAGAAGAGCTAGATGGCTTGCTACGAATCATTGGCGATACCGTCGATGAACTCCGCGCCACCGGGAAATGGAATATCAAGGCAGTTGGCGCCCTAGATCTCTTGCCTACGTGGCTCCATGAAAAGTTAGCCAATCTGCCTCCGATTCATGGCGGTGGCGGAGTCGAAGTAAATGTGGCAATTGGTTACGGCGGCCGGCGCGAGATCGTCGATGCCGTCAAGGGATATCTGCAAGATAAGAGCACTCATGGCGCTGATCTGGAAACTGCGGCAAACGAGTTATCTGCTGATGAGATTTCTAAGTTTTTATATACCGCTGGCCAACCAGATCCCGAACTTTTGATTAGGACATCTGGAGAACAGCGTCTGGGCGGCTTTTTATTGTGGCAGAGTGCTTTATCTGAGTTCTATTTCTGTGAAGCCTATTGGCCAGATTTTCGTCGCGTCGATTTCTTACGTGCACTTCGCGCATATTCACAACGGCAGCGAAGACTGGGCGCATAACTTTAACCAAGCGTTAATAAATCACTATGGCGTGTCGCACTTAAAAGTGCGCCTAACCGTTCTATCTTTTTCTAATCAGAAGCAAGTCCCATCGGATAAAACTAAAGAGAATGTGAGAGCTGGCCATTGGCTACTCCAGTATCTAAAGCCTCGAAAAAGGCTGTAAAAAAGACCTATGTTTTAGATACCAGCGTTTTATTGGCGGACCCGAACGCGCTCTTGAAATTCGAAGAACATGAAGTAATCATTCCGATCGCAGTAATCGGAGAACTCGAGACTAAACGCGATCACCCTGAACTTGGCTACTTTGCCCGCGCTGCGCTTAGATCACTCGATGATCTGCGTATTACCCACGGCCGCCTTGATAGGCCGCTAACGATAACCCCAGAAGGCGGCACGCTTTCAGTTGAGTTAAACCACACCGATTTAAGTACCTTGCCCCACGGCTTCTTGCGCGATGGCACAAATGATTCGCGCATCCTGGCGATCGCCAAGAATTTAATGTCAGATGGTAAGGATGTTGTCTTAGTTACCAAAGATCTGCCACTTCGCGTTAAGGCATCTTCGGTTGGCGTTGAGGCGCAAGAATATTTAGCAGAACTTGTCTCTAACAGCGGATGGACCGGCATTGAACAAATTAACGTCGGCCATAATATTATTGATGAGCTCTATGCCTCAGATCGCGCCGACCATGAAGCAGCCCACCAACTGCCGGTTCACACTGGAGTCGTATTACATTCGGAAAAGGGAAGCGCACTTGCCCGCGTTACCGCCGACAAGCAATTGCAATTAGTCCGTGGCGATCGCAACGCCTTTGGTCTGCATGGCCGATCTGCTGAACAACGAATTGCGCTAGACCTTTTATTAGATCACGAGATCGGCATCATCTCTTTGGGTGGTCGCGCCGGAACCGGAAAATCGGCGCTCGCCCTTTGCGCAGGCCTTGAAGCAGTAATGGAAAAGCGCCTGCATAAGAAAGTTGTAATCTTCCGCCCGCTCTATCCAGTTGGCGGCCAAGAGCTTGGTTACCTTCCCGGCAGCGAAGGCGAAAAAATGTCGCCTTGGGCCCAAGCAGTCTTCGATACTTTGGGCGCCCTTGTCTCGCAAGCTGTCATCGAAGAGATCATGGCCCGCGGACTTATTGAAGTTCTACCTCTTACCCACATCCGTGGTCGCTCACTTCACGACTCTTTTGTAATCGTCGATGAAGCCCAATCGCTTGAACGCGGCGTCTTGCTCACCGTTCTTTCACGGATCGGCCAATCATCGCGAGTTGTCTTAACCCACGATGTTGCCCAGCGCGATAACTTGCGGGTTGGACGCCACGATGGCGTTGTCGCAGTCGTTGAAACGCTCAAGGGCCACCCGCTCTTTGCCCACGTGACCTTGACGCGCAGCGAGCGCTCGCCGATTGCCGCCTTAGTCACCGAGATGCTGGAAGGTCCGATCGCATAACCGGCTTCTTATTCCCCACATACACCCCTCTTTAAATCTCACAGTCACAATTCGGACATTTGCGACTTTGCCCTAACTGAGCAGGACTTTTGCCTGTCCACAGATCGCCACTTTCCTGAGAATATCCGCCACACGCAGCATTTAATTTGCGACAGATCACCCTACTTGCCACCCTTAACTCATTCCCCGCAGGTCACCAACCTATTTTTAGGTCGATGTCCCACGGGCCGAGTGAGTTAACGAACGAGTCGAAAGGAGGCAGCGATGTCGAAGCACGAAAGCAAGCCCGGCACCAAGTACCTCTTTGTGCGCTCGCACCGTTTCAAGTCGCGCGCCCTCTGGACCTTGGTCGCCTCCTTCCTCTTAATCTCAGCGGCCCAGCCAACGGCTTACGGCCTCGACTTTCCAATGACGACCAGCATCTCCTTGCCGGAATCGGCAAACCTGACGATGTCGATTGCTTTAAATTCTGAAGTAGACCTGTCTGAAGGCGCCGCCCTTTACACCCAGCTTGATCAAGGCGCAGATCTATTCGCTTCCCAAATGGCGCTTGCCGCATCAGTTAGCCAACAAGTTGAAATGGCGCGCACCATCGTCGGCGCCAAGATGGTTGCCAAAGCAGTCATGTTTAGCGAATATGCCTGGGGCGCAGATCAATACACCTGCCTCAATCGCCTCTGGACAAAAGAGAGCCATTGGAATTACAAGGCCCATAACAAGCGCTCTGGCGCTCACGGAATTCCGCAGGCTCTGCCGGCAATCCGTATGGAAGTTATCTCATCAGATTGGCGAACCAACCCGGTAACCCAGATCCGTTGGGGACTTCGCTATATCGAAGCGCGTTATGACGAGCCATGTAAAGCTTGGGCTAAATTCAAACGCAGCCGTTATTACTAATTCTTAAACTTCGGGCTTGGTGCCGATCGAGATCATCATTGAAGTCTCCGCAAAGAAATCATTTCCCTTATCGTCGACAACGATAAAGGCTGGGAAATCAACCACATCGATCTTGTAGACCGCTTCCATTCCTAAATCATCGAAATCTAAGACTTCAACTTTCTTGATGCAATCTTGGGCCAGGCGCGCTGCCGGTCCGCCGATCGATCCGAGATAGAAACCACCATTTGCTTTGCAGGCATCAGTAACTGCCTTTGAACGATTTCCTTTAGCAAGCATTACAAATGATCCGCCAGCTTTCTGGAATTGCTCAACATAAGAATCCATACGTCCGGCAGTTGTCGGACCAAATGAACCCGATGCATATCCGGCTGGAGTCTTGGCAGGGCCTGCGTAGTAAACGGCGTAATCCTTTAAATATTGGGGTAGCGGTTTACCGGCATCGAGGGCTTCTTTAATGCGAGCATGTGCCAGATCGCGAGCAACAACAATTGTGCCGGTTAGGGAAACTCGAGTTTTAACTGGGTGCTTGGAAAGTTCGGCTCGCACCTTATCCATTGATTGATTGAGATCAATCTTTACAACGTTATCGTCTAAGTGATCATCTGTTGTATCAGGTAAGAAATGTGCGGGATCGCGCTCTAGCTCTTCCAAAAAGATGCCATCTTTAGTGATCTTGGCTTTGGCTTGGCGATCGGCAGAACAAGAAACGGCGATTGCGATCGGCAGCGATGCCCCATGGCGCGGCAGGCGAACTACGCGGACATCGTGGCAGAAATATTTGCCACCGAATTGGGCGCCAATTCCCAAGGTGCGAGTTAGTTCTAATACTTTTGCCTCAAGTTCGATATCACGAAAGCCATGTCCCGTTGCGGCATCACCTGTTGTTGGAAGTGAATCTAAATATTTAGTACTAGCAAGCTTGGCGGTCTTAACAGTGTGCTCGGCGCTGGTTCCGCCGATGACAATTGCTAGGTGATATGGAGGGCAAGCTGCTGTGCCAATCGAACGTAGCTTCTCATCTAGCCAAGTCATAAATGAAGCTGGGTTGAGTACTGCCTTGGTCTCTTGATACAAGAACGATTTATTAGCGCTGCCGCCGCCTTTGGCGATATACATAAAGTTATATTCATCTTGGTGATCTGAATCGGCATAAATTTCGATCTGGGCAGGCAAGTTATTGCCAGTGTTCTTCTCATCCCATGTTGTAACCGGGGCCATCTGCGAATAACGCAGGTTTAGCTTTGTGTAAGCGTCGTAAATTCCTTGCGAGATCGCAACTTCATCTTTAGCAGTGGTCAATACATACTGACCCTTCTTGCCCATCACCAATGCAGTTCCGGTGTCTTGGCACATCGGCAAGATTCCACCTGCTGAAATATTGGCGTTCTTCAATAAATCTAAGGCAACAAAGCGATCGTTAGGAGATGCCTCGGGATCTTTTAAAATATTGGCCAGCTGTTGCAAGTGTTCGGCACGCAGATAATGTGAAATATCGTGGATGGCAGTTTCCGTTAGCAAGGTAAGTGCTTCAGGAGATACTTGCAGAAATTCTTTATCGCCAAGTTTTACAACGCTCACGCCTGCTTTGCCGATATTGCGATACTTAGTCTTATCTTCGCCGACCGGAAGTAAATCAGAGTAAGAAAATTGTGGTGACATTATTCGGCTGGCTTCTTTGCAGCATCCAATTTCTTCTTAGCCCCGTCTAACCATTCTTGGCAGATCTTGGCTAACTCTTCGCCGCGTTCCCAGAGTTTTAAAGATTCTTCCAAGGTCGCGCTGCCATCTTCGAGTGATTCAACGATTTCAGCGAGCTCATCACGAGATTCTTCGTATGAAGGCTTTCCCTCTTTAGCGGCCATGGGTTAAATCTACTCGCTCGCCAGCACGCTGGCTTTAGCTTCGCCCTTAGCAGCGCGAATTCGCAGCACGGCACCGGCCTTTAACTTTGTGGCATCGCGCACAATCTTTCCGTCATCGCTTTGCACCACCGCATAGCCACGGTCCATAGTCGATTGCGGCGAAAGCGATCGCAGATGGGCGATAACGCCTTTGATCTCTCTCTTTTCAATATCTAGCAACGCTTTAAAGCCGCGATGGGAACGATCGCGTAAGGCAGATAAATCATCTTTACGAACCTTGATCATGACGCTGGGATCTTTCATAACTGGGCGATTGCGCAGTTGGGCAATCTGGTTTAGCTCAAATTCAACGGTTGAAAGTAATCTGCGATACATCCGGTCACGGATTTTATTGATTTCAGAAATCTCTTGCTCAATATCTGGCACAACGCGCTTTGCCGCATCAGTTGGAGTTGATGCGCGATAGTCAGCAACTAAATCAAGTAAAGGTGAATCTTTCTCGTGTCCGATCGCGCTAACGATTGGGGTGGTGCAACTTGCTGCCAAGCGCACAAGTGATTCATCGCTAAAGGGCAAGAGATCTTCAAAGGATCCGCCACCGCGGGTAATGATGATGACATCGACATCTTCTAATTTTTCAAGTTCGCGCAGCGCCGCAGATACCTCAACCACAGCTGCTGCGCCCTGCACCGCGACTTCGCGGATCTCAAATTCAACTGCTGGCCAGCGACGGCGGGCATTTTCAACAACATCTTTCTCGGCATCGGTATTGCGACCGCAGATCAGACCAACTTTGCGTGGCAACTTCGGCAAGGCAACTTTGCGATCTGCGCTAAATAAACCTTCTGCAGCTAAAACTCCTTTTAGAGCTTCTAACCGAGCAAGTAATTCACCAACACCGACTTGGCGGATTTCTTTCGCCGACATGGTTAGTGATCCATTTTTAGTAAACCAAGATGCTCTGGCATGGATAACAACGCGCGCATTTGCCGGCAGTGGTTGCACGGCAGCCAATACATTTTTATAACACATCACCGAAAGGCTCATATCAACTGAAGTGTCGCGCAGGCGCATAAATGCCATTCCGCCGCTGCGTTCGTTGAGTTCTGAAATCTCGCCTTCAATCCAGATTGGGCCAAGTCGTTCTACATAATCTTTAATCGCCTCAGAGACCACGCGGACTGGTGCGGGGGATTCACTTGAAGTTTCGAACATGGGGCGAGCCTAATAGACTCACTCACATGGGTAAGAGAGTTCTCCTGGCTGCGCCGCGCGGATATTGCGCCGGCGTCGATCGCGCGGTCATCACCGTGGAGAAATCCCTGGAGCTCTATGGCGCCCCAATTTATGTGCGCAAGGAGATCGTCCATAACAAGCATGTGGTCTCAACGCTGGAAGCTCGCGGCGTCATTTTTGTAAACGAAACCGATGAAGTTCCCGAGGGCGCAACTGTGGTCTTCTCAGCACACGGGGTTTCACCTGCCGTTCACGAACAAGCCGCAGCTCGAAATTTAAAAACAATCGACGCTACCTGTCCACTGGTTACAAAAGTGCATAACGAAGTTAAACGATTTGCTGATGAAGAAACAGAAATTTTATTGATCGGTCATGTTGGCCACGAAGAAGTCGAAGGCACTGCAGGTGAAGCACCAGGAAAGGTGCGCGTAGTTGATGGCTTAGATCAAGCGCGATCGATTGTGCCAACCCCAGGAAAGAAATTGGTCTGGCTGACCCAAACAACTTTAAGCGTTGATGAGACTATGCAATCGGTTGCGATCTTAAAAGAGCGCTTTCCTGAAATTGCTAATCCACCATCAGATGATATTTGTTATGCAACCCAGAATCGCCAAGAAGCGATTAAACAGATCGCACCACAGGCCGAACTTGTTCTTGTAGTTGGATCCACCAACTCTTCGAACTCAGTTCGCTTGGTTGAAGTATCGAAGGAATATGGTGCTGCCAACGCTTACTTAATTGATTTTGCCGAAGAAGCAGATGAAAATTGGCTTATCGGTGTTGAAACTATTGGTGTTACAAGTGGCGCATCAGTGCCTGAGATCTTGGTTCGTGATCTCTTGGCATGGCTTGCCGAACGCGGTTTCGGTGATGTTGAAGAAGTCACAGCGACAAAAGAGACTCTGCTATTTTCTCTTCCACCTGAACTGCGTAAAGATTTAAAGAGCGCAGCAAAGAGCTAATCGCGCGGCTTTGGCTTATGCGCCTTTGCTTTCTCATTAAGAAAGATAAACCAGCCATACAAAGCACTTGCTAATAGATACGGTGCGATGCCAGCCAGCGATGCTATGAAATCAAGGCCAAGTCGTGATGGGCTAAATCCAACGGTAAGTAATAGATAGAGAAGTACTGTTGCGGCAAAGGCCAATGGTGGAGTTACAACTGCAACATAGGTTGTGCCCTTGCGACCAAAGCGAATGCCGCCAAATAGAACTAAGCAGAGAATTACTCCACTGACGATGCCGGCGCCGCTGCGGATAAGAAGCTCAATACCGGCAAAAAGTGCGATAAAGAATGATTGCAGAACAACAACCCCCTCTTTTTTAAGCCCTGGGCCAGTTATTTTTGGTAAGCCTTGTGCAGTTGTGCTCATTCTTCATCCTTTACTTCTTCGGCATCGATGAAATCTTCTTCGCCACCAAGTTCTGAGTTCTTAAGTTCGCGTACCGCACCCGGTGCATCGGGGTAGGCAAGAGCCAGTTTATCTTTATCGCCGGTGACTCCATAGCTAATAATTTTCGCTGCTGCGCGCTTTACTGTTGATTCAGCCGTTGGGACTAAATCGCCATAAGCCTTGGAGAGTGAATTAATGGCCGTGCCGACCTTAACTATCTTGGTGTGTAACAAGGTTAAATCCTTCATAAAGAGACCGGCCGATTTGGCGATATTTTCTGCGTTAAGAGCTACAGAATTGCGTGAGTAAACATTGCCGATGGTGCGCAGTAGCGCCATCATTGAAGTTGGCGTTGCGATAGTGACATTTACCTTAAAGGCGTTTTCCAAGAACAAGGGATCAACGCGTAGCGCCTCAGTTAGTAGCGATTCAAAGGGCACAAAGAGAATTACAAAATCTGGAGAATCTTGAGATTCGTGATAGCCGCGCTTGGCTAAAGCAATTACGTGGTTTGCCAGGTCTTTCTTATGTTCGATAAATAAGCGTTCACGCTCTTGGGGATCTTCAACTTCGTGCGCTTCGATAAAGCGATCGAAAGGAAATTTAGAGTCGATAAATAACTTGGTACCACCTGGCATGCGCACAGTGATATCAGGGATACCTGATGAATCAGCATCGGTAGTGGATCGTTGTGCGGTGTATTCAATATCTTTATGCAGCCCGGCATCTTGGAGCATGAGCTCGAGTTGAGCTTCGCCAAATTTTCCGCGAGTTTGTGAGTTAGAGAGAGCACCTGCAATTGCCTTTGTCTGCGCAACCAGTGATTCATTATGTGTAGACATTGCGCGTACTTGGGTGCGGATATCAGATTCGGCTTCAATACGACGGCGATCAGCATCGGCAGATTCTTTCTGCAATTTTTCCATCGCGCCCTTCATCGCTTCTAGTTCAGCAGCAAGTTTGGAACCAGCCATTGCGTTATCTCGTTCTGATTTATATAAATCGCGTTCGGCGCGCGCTGTTGCAAGATCGGCAGTAGATGCGCCATCGCTTGTTGTACGACGTCCCGCGATTAAATACCCGAGGGCGAGCCCGATTAAGAGCCCGATGACGAGTGTAAGAATGGCCACTGCTGTGCTTGACATGGGCCTATCGTGGCAGGAAGCACCGACAATCACGCGTAGGCTCTGCTTCCTATGAGCCTCTCAATTGGAATCGTCGGTCTGCCCAACGTCGGAAAGTCGACCCTTTTTAATGCGCTCACCAAAAATAACGTTTTAGCCGCTAACTATCCCTTTGCAACCATCGAACCCAATGTCGGCGTGGTCGGAGTACCGGATGAGCGCCTGGCAAAACTAGCCACCATCTTCTCATCCGAAAAACTTCTTCCTGCCGCCCTATCTTTTGTAGATATCGCAGGCATTGTGAAAGGTGCATCAGAAGGTGCGGGCCTTGGAAATAAATTCCTGGCCAATATCCGCGAGACCGATGCGATCTGTCAGGTAATTCGCGTCTTCACCGATGGCGATGTGGTGCACGTAGATGGCCGCATCGATCCCAGCAGCGATATGGAGACGATTAATACAGAGCTTGCGCTCGCTGATTTACAAACTATTGAAAAGGTGCTGCCGCGACTTGAGAAAGAAGCTCGCACCAATAAAGAGATCGCACCGGTTGTGGAAGCAGTTAAGAAAGCTGAAGCTCATCTGCAAAGCGGTAAGCCACTTTCCTCATCTGGCTTAGATCTTGAACTATTGCGCGATCTGCACTTATTAACTGCTAAACCTTTCTTATATGTCTTTAACGTTGATGCCGCCGAGCTAAGCGATGGTGAACTTCGCAAGAAGTTAAGTGATCTCGTTGCACCAGCCGAAGCAATTTTCCTTGATGCTAAAACTGAGGCAGAGCTTGCTGAATTAAGTGATGCAGATGCTTTGGAACTCTTGCAATCAATCGGCATGAAAGAGCCGGGTCTTGCAACGCTAGCCCGCGTTGGTTTTAGCGTGCTTGGTCTGCAGACTTATTTAACGGCAGGACCAAAAGAAGCGCGCGCTTGGACAATTCATAAAGGCGACACCGCGCCAATGGCTGCTGGTGTTATCCATACCGATTTCCAAAAAGGTTTTATTAAGGCAGAAATTGTTGGCTTTACCGATTTGATCGATTGCGGATCAATGGCAGAAGCCAAAGCTAAAGGCAAGGTACGTATGGAAGGTAAAGAGTACGTAATGGCCGACGGCGATGTTGTGGAGTTTAGATTTAACGTCTAAGCGCCGGTGTAGTGCTTAGCAACTTCACCAAGTGATTTATCAATAATCTCAAGTCCCAATTTGGCATCTGCTTCTGTGATGTTGCACGGTGGGCACAAGTGAATGCGATTGAAGTTATTAAATGGCATCAAACCATTCTTGCGACAAGCAGCCACTAGCTCATTCATCGCCGGACTTGATCCACCATATGGAGCAAGCGGTGCACGCGTTGCGCGATCGGTAACTAAATCAACGCCCCAGAAAACACCGACGCCACGAATATCACCAATTAACTTATGTTTCTTTGCTAACTCTTGCAGTCCTGGCCCCAAAATCTTTTCCCCGATGGAAGCTGCGTTTTCAACCATCTTCTCTTCCTTCATAACTTCAATGGTTGCAACTGCAGTAGCTGTGGCAAGTGGGTGTCCCATATAGCTAAGTCCGCCGGGGAAGACTTGCTCATCAAAGGTATGCGCAATTTCATCGCTAATTACAACGCCACCCAGTGGGATGTAACCCGATGTAACGCCCTTTGCAAAGGTAATTAAATCTGGCGTTGCCGCACTGTGTTGATATGCAAACCATTTACCGGTGCGGCCAAAGCCAGCCATAACTTCATCGGCAATCAATAGGATCTTGTACTTATCGCAAAGCGCGCGAACACCTTCTAGGTATCCCTTAGGTGGAACTAGAACACCTGAGGTACCTGGAATTGATTCAATTAAAATTGCCGCAATCGTATTTGGGCCTTCAAAGATAATCATTTGTTCAAGATGTTCTAAGGCACGAGCACATTCTTCGGCTTCATCTTTAGCCCAGAACGCTGTGCGATAAAGATATGGTCCCCAGAAATGCACATGTCCAAAGGCAAACTCATTTGGGAAGCGACGTGGGTCTCCTGTTGCACTAATCGCTGATGTGGTGTTGCCATGATAAGAACGGTAGGTCGAGAAAATTTTATGTTTGCGAGTATGCAAGCGCGCCATACGGATGGCATTTTCAACGGCGTCAGCACCTGCTGCTGTGAAAAATACTTTAGAGAAATTATCACCGGCTAGTTCAACTATCGAACGAGCAGCTTGGTTTCGTACCTCGCTGGCATGTTGTGGTGCAATCGTTGTAAGTACGGCTGCTTGCTCTTGAATCGCCTTTACAACCTTCGGATGTTGATGTCCGATATTGGTAAAGACTAATTGGGATGAGAAATCTAGATAAGTATTGCCTTCGTAATCCCAGAAGCGAGAACCGGCGCTACCTGAAATTGGCAGCGGCTTGATGGCGCCTTGTGCCGACCATGAGTGAAAGACAAATTCGTGATCATCTGCTGAAATCGCAGCGCTCTTTGCGGGATCGTTAATTGCTTGCGTCACTTATCTGCCTCTTCTATGGTTTCAACGAATTTTCTAACCTCTGATATGTGCTATCTTAAACCGAGGCTCAGATTAAAACTATGGAGTAAATCACCTATAAATACTTAACCTGCGAGCGGGCAATTAGTCCATATCCAACGCCTTTAGTAAGATATGTCTCGTGCGGCGCCTTTTGGGCCGCTATTTCTTTGGATCCTCCATTAGAAGCCAGATGGTTGAAAAGACCGCTTGGGTTCCTTACGAAAGTAGTTCTCTTGTCAAAGCAACAAGCCCACCTAAAAGATCTGCCAATCAAAAAGCGCGAAGATCTGCGTAACGTCGCAATCATCGCTCACGTTGACCACGGCAAGACCACTCTCGTCGATGCGATGTTGTGGCAATCAGGTGCCTTTGCAGCTCACAAGGTTCAAGGTGAAGGCCAAGACCGCATGATGGATTCAATGGATCTAGAACGCGAAAAGGGCATCACGATTCTTGCCAAGAACACAGCGGTAAAGCGCGGCAAGACAATTGTTAACATTATTGATACTCCAGGCCACGCTGACTTCGGTGGCGAAGTAGAACGCGGACTAGAAATGGTCGATGGCGTTATCTTGTTGGTCGATGCATCTGAAGGTCCACTGCCACAGACTCGTTTCGTATTGCGTAAAGCACTTGAAAAGAATCTGCCAGTTATTTTGTTGATCAACAAGGTTGACCGCCCCGATTCACGTATCGCAGAAGTTGTCGATGAAGCCTACGAACTCTTCCTAGATCTTGGCGCAAATGAAGAGCAGATTGAATTTCCAGTTGTCTATGCATCTGCCAAAGCAGGTCGCGCATCTCTTACGCGTCCAGCAGATGGTGGAATGCCAGTAGAAGAAAATCTCGATGTTCTATTCGACACTATCTTCTCTGCAATCCCAGCACCGGTTTATCACGAAGGTGCGCCTCTGCAAGCACACGTTACAAACCTTGACTCATCTCCATTCCTTGGTCGCCTTGCGCTCTGTCGCGTTCGCGAGGGTGTAATTAAAAAGGGTCAGCAAGTAACTTGGATTAAGACTGACGGCACAATGGAGCGCGTAAAGATTTCAGAACTTTTAATTACCGAAGCGCTAGAACGCGTTCCTGCACTTGAAGCCCATCCTGGCGACATCATTGCGGTATCTGGAATTGAAACTATTACCTTGGGTGAAACCTTGGCTGATACTGAAAATCCACATGCGCTTCCTTTGATCATCGTTGATGAGCCATCAATTTCTATGACTATTGGTATCAATACTTCACCTTTGGCTGGCAAGAGCGGTACTAAGTTAACTGCCCGCCAAGTAAAGGGTCGCCTTGATGCAGAGCTCGTAGGTAACGTTTCACTTCGCGTTCTAAATACCGAACGTCCTGATACATGGGAAGTTCAAGGTCGTGGTGAACTCCAGCTTGCAGTGCTTGTGGAAATCATGAAGCGCGAAGGTTTTGAGTTGACCGTTGGAAAGCCACAAGTAGTTATCAAGAAGATTGATGGCAAAGTCCACGAACCGATGGAGCGTTTAACAATTGATGCACCTGAAGAATATCTTGGTGTGCTTACACAATTGATGGCGCTACGTAAAGGTCGCATGGAACAAATGGTTAACCACGGCACCGGTTGGATCCGCCTGGATTACCGCGTTCCATCACGTGGCTTAATTGGTTTCCGTACTGAGTTCTTAACTGAAACTCGCGGCACAGGTTTGCTCCACCACGTATTCGATGGTTACGAAGCATGGCATGGCGATATCCGTACTCGCGGAACAGGTTCACTTGTTTCAGATCGTATTGGCGTTGTTACTTCTTATGCTTTGTATGGAACACAAGATCGCGGCAGCATCTTCGTTGAACCAGGCGATGAAGTTTATGAAGGCATGGTTATCGGCGAGAACTCACGTTCTGAAGATATGGACGTTAACTGCGTGCGTGAAAAGAAGTTAACAAATATGCGCGCCTCAGGTACTGATGAATCAGAGCGTTTAATTCCACCAAAGAAGTTAAATATGGAAGGCGCTCTCGAATTCTGTCGTGAAGATGAATGCGTAGAAGTGACTCCAGCTGTGGTTCGTATCCGCAAGGTAACTCTGAACGGTGATGAGCGCGCCCGCGCTACATCTCGCGCCAAGAAAGCCAACCAAACTTCCTAATTCGCGCCATTGCGGAATAAAAGTCACACCTGTGGGGTTCAATACCTCATATGACGACTCCTTCCATCAAGCTAACGCATAGCCCTTCTGGGGCAGCGCCGGTGGAGCTCGATCCGCAACAAGCAAAAGCACTTTCACATCGCGGCACACCTCTATTTATTGCAGGTGGTCCAGGTACTGGCAAAACTACGGTTTTAATTGAAGCCGCTGTCGCTCGTATAAACGCGGGGCAGAACCCAGATTCAATTTTATTACTCACCTATGGTCGCCAACGCGCCTCTGAAATGCGCGATGCCATTGCCCTGCGCACAACCTCAACTGCGCACGAACCGCTGGCTCGCACCTTTCATTCACTTGCTTATTCAATTCTTAAAATGACTACCGGTGAGACTTATTACGAACCAATTTTATTATCTGGTCCAGAACAAGAAAACTTCATTGAACAATTGCTGCAAGGCGATGTAATCGATGGCTATCGCCAATGGCCAACTGATCTGCAAGATGGTGAAGATAAGAAAGGCAATCCCCTTTTAACGCAAGGCTTTATCCGCGAATTACGTGATTTGATCATGCGCGCCAACGAACGCGGAATTACCCCGGCACAACTGGCCGAACGCGGCAAGCAAGTTGGCGAAAAATATTGGGCACCGGCTGCTGATTTCTGGTCGCGCTATAAAGAGATTATGGCGATCCGTGAAGATGCAGCGGGTGATGCCAAGATGCGCATTGATCCCTCTGAGCTAATAAGCGTCACTATTGCTTATTTGAAATCAAACGAAACCTTACGGGCACAACTGCAAGCGCGTTTTAAAACGATTATGGTCGATGAATTTCAGGAAAGTGATCCGGCCCAGCGCGCACTGCTGGAACTAATCTGTGGCAGCGATCTCGTAATTGCTTATGATGGAGATTCTGCTGTTGGTCGCTTCCGTGGTGCAGATCCTGATGGGCTAAAGAACGAAGTCGATAAATATCTAGCCAAAGGTGCACAAGCGATAACCCTTTCTAATTCTTATCGCAGCCGCCCCGAAATATTTGAGATCGCACAATCTGTGACTTCTCAATTTCGCGCACCATCTGTGACCCGCCAGCGCACCTGTACTTACCTCGAAAAACCAGCGCTAGATAAAGCTTTTAACCTAGCTCGCTTGCGTTCCCAATCTGAAGAAGCCCAATACATCGCCTATCACTTCAAGCGCGCTCACTTAATGCACGGCATCCCATATTCACAGATGGCCGTTATCTTGCGTTCTGCTGGCACTCAAGCAAGCGCCTTACGTCGCGCCTTTGCCCAAGTCTCAATTCCTGTTGCAGGTGATCTAGAAGCGCTATCTGCAAATCCCGCGATCGCGCCATTTATATTATTGGCCCGAGTTGCAACTGGTGATCAGCCTTTAAACCTTGATACCTGCGAGCGTTTATTGATCTCTGAATTCGGTGGGGCCGATGCGATCTCGCTACGTCGTATTCGCACCTCACTTTTGGAAGCGCGTGATGATGCCACTGATAATCGTGGCGGAACTCAGTTATTAATTGATGCCATCGATAAAGGTGATATTCCAATTGAAGATAACGCATCCCTTACTCGCGTTCACGAACTATTAGCTAACGCACGCAAATCACTTCGCCAGAAAGGCGCCCGTGCCGAAGATTTGTTGTGGACGATTTGGGATAACACAAAAACGAGTGATAACGAGAAGTTAAGTTCTGCTTGGCGCAATACCGCTTTGCGCGGTGGCAACCGCGGGGCATCCGCCGATCGCGACCTAGATGCGATGATCCAACTCTTTGATTCAGCTCAGCGCTTTACCGAACGTTTTCCTTATTCCAAACCAGCCGCATTTCTAGATGAGCTATCTCGCGAATCAATTGTCGGTGACATTATTACCTCACAAGGTGTGCGCCCTGATGTAGTTGAAATATTGACAGTGCATTCGGCAAAAGGTCGCCAATGGCAACTTGTTGCAGTTGCAGGTCTTCAAGAAGGTGTCTGGCCGAATCTACGCCAACGCAGTTCCTTACTTGGTAGCGAAAGATTGGTAGAACGCGAACGCCACGGAGATTTGGCACGGCTAGAACTAGATGTAATCGCCGCTAGCGCACTGGCCGAAGATGAGCGCCGTTTACTGCATGTGGCGGTAAGCCGCGCCCGCCAAGGTTTAATTGTCACCGCAGTCCAACGCGAAGATGATGAACCATCTGCCTACTTTGAAGAACTCGATAAAGGCTCTGGACTAGACGATGCACCTATTACCGAAGTCCCACGTCCGCTCACAACTGCCGCGTTAGTTGCAACGTTGCGCCAAAATCTAAGTGGCGAGCAAGCAGATACTGCAGCAGGTTTATTAAAGACTCTTGCTGGATCCAGTATTCATTCAGCGGACCCAGTTAACTGGACCGGGGCCTTGCCACTTTCCTCAACCGAATCTGTAGCTCCACAAGATGGCGATATACAAGTCTCGCCAAGTGGCGCCGAAAACTTCACCGAATGTGGTGTGAAATGGTTCTTAGAGAAAAACGGTGGCACCAACGGTGATTCAACTGCGCAGATTTTGGGATCTGCCATCCATGAATTTGCGCGAATTAAAGTTGAAGAACCAACAATTTCTGATACCGATTTAATCTCTAAATTACAGAGTTCCTGGTCGTTGATCGAACCCAGCGATGGTTGGGTCAGTACAACATCGCTCAAACGCGCCATTGCGATGCTGGAACGATTCGCTCGTTATCACGCAGCTTCGCCTCGCACAGTCGTTGGCGCCGAACTTAACTTCACAATCAAGGTTGGCCGCGCCGAAATTCGTGGCAGCGTCGATCGCATCGAAGTCGACTCTGATGGCAACTTCTATGTAATTGATTTTAAAACTGGTAAAAACACAATTACCAAAGAGAAAGCGAAAGAGAATCTGCAATTGGCTTGCTACCAATTAGCCGTTGCTCTAGATGGCTTTGAAAAGAAGTTATCGGGCAGCAAATCAACTGGCGCAGAACTTGTGTACTTGGCGGCAGATTCGGTAAAGGTCACAACTCGCCAACAATTTATTATCGATGAGGTAGAAGTTAAGGCCAAGATCGAAGAGATCGCAGTTGGTATGGGGGCGGCAACCTTCCAAGCTCGGATCAATAAAATGTGCGAAAAATGCGTAGTTAAGGCTGCTTGTCCGATCCAGAATGAAGGTCGGGCGGTGATCGAATGATCGAGAAATATTCACCGCAGGATATTGCAGCGGCCCTGCAGAAAGTCGGCGCAAAAGTTTATGACCCAACGCCAGAACAGAGCGCGATTATTTCGATTGCCACAAATCCTTTGGAACCTGCTGTTGTAATCGCTGGAGCCGGATCAGGTAAGACCGAGACGATGGCAGCTCGCGTTATTTACTTAGTTGCAAATGGTTTTGCCCGCCCTGATCAGATTTTAGGACTTACCTTTACACGCAAAGCAGCCGGTGAACTTGCGGTTCGTATCCGCACCCGTCTGCGTCAATTGCGTGCGGCTGGGTTGATTCCGGAAAATACTCCACTTGAAGTATCAGTGACTACCTATCACTCGTACGCGGCGCGATTGTTATCCGAGCATTCGATCCGCTTTGGCATCGATGCCGATATCTCACCGATGGGCGATGCCGCGATGTGGCAGTTAGCCAATGATGTGGTGCGCAATTGGGATGATGCAACATATACAAATGAATCTGCGATCAACACCGTAGTAGATGACTTGCTGGGTTTAACTAAGTTGATGTTGGAGCATCAAGTAAAGCCAGATGCAATTGAAGCCGCTGACCTTGTCGTGCTGCAAGAGTTATCTACCATGAGCGGTGATCTAAATGATCAGGTCCGCCGCGTTAATCGAGTGCTAACACAACGCATTGGTTTACTGCCGATGGTGGCTAGCTTTATCGAACGCCGCCAACAATCTGGGCAGCTATCTTTTGATGATCAGATGTCACTTGCGGCAGATATCGCAGTAAACTTCGCTGATGTCGGCGAACTAGAACGCGCTAAATATTCCGTTGTATTGCTCGATGAATATCAAGATACTTCCCAATCACAGGTTCGGATGCTCTCATCTCTATTTGGTGCGGGCCATCCGGTAATGGCAGTTGGCGATCCATGTCAGGCGATCTACACCTGGCGCGGAGCATCAGCCGGCACGATTAACTCATTTCATAGCTATTTTCCTAAGGTATCTGGCCAATCTGGCGCTGAGCGTTATTCACTACTGACAACTTTCCGTAACGATAGATCAATTCTGCAACTCGCAAATGTTGTCTCTTCCCAAATTCGCGCCGAAGGTGGCGCCGATGTTCCACCGCTTACTCCGCGCCCTGATGCAGGACCCGGCAACTTAGTTTGCGGTGTATTTGAAACAATTGATGCTGAAGCACAAGCTGTCGCAGATTACTTTGCACCACTTTGGTTTGATGAGAAACGTTTGGCAACGTCTACAAATAAAAGAACAACCTTTGCAGTATTGGTGCGCAAACGTTCTCAAATCGCATCTCTTGAAAGCGCGCTCCGTTCTGCTGGGATGCCAGTTGATGTAATTGGCCTCGGTGGCTTAATCCATGTTCCGGAAGTCGCCGACATTGTTTCGATGCTTAAGGTAATTGCCGACCCTGATGCTGGCGCTGCCTTGATGCGCCATTTAACTGGCCCACGAATTAATTTAGGCGCTAAAGATCTTGCAGCGCTCGGTGCATATTCGCGCAATCTCGCCAAAGGCTCGTGCGCTGAAAGTAAATCGCTTATCAAGAAGATCGCTGCCGGTAATCCCGAACGCGCTGAAGCCGATGATCAATTCTTAGGTTCGCTTATCGATACCTTAGATGAGATTGAAAAGTCCGATCGTAAAACTTTTACCGAAGTTGGCTATAACCGTTTAAAGGTATTTGCCGCTGATTTACGACGCTTGCGTTCTCGCGCTGGCGGCACAATTACTGATCTAATTAATGAGATTGAAAATTACCTTGCGCTAGAAGAAGAAGTCATGTTGCGCGATGGCACTGGTTCTGGCCGGCGCCATATCGATCGCTTCTTAGATGAAGCCGGTAAATTCGCACGCAGCGGCGGAACTCTTTCTTCCTTCTTACAATGGCTAGATATCACTGGCGAAGAAGAAGGCGGTCTTAAATCTGCCGCCCCTGAAGTCCGCAGCGATGTCGTGCAGATCTTAACCGTGCATATGTCGAAAGGCGCCGAATGGGATGTTGTGGCAGTTCCAGGCTTAGCTGAAGGCACTTTCCCGGGGATAAATAAATCAGATCCCGATAACTGGATCACCAACGAAAAACATATTCCTTTTCAGCTTCGTGGTGATCGCGCAGAGTTGCCGCACTTCTCATTTAACGGGGCAACGAAGAATTCAGAAGCTAAGAAGGCAATTGATGCCTATGGCAAGATCTGTAATGCCACAAAGGTGCGCGAAGAAATCCGTTTAGGTTATGTCGCCTTTACTCGTGCACGTACACATTTAATGGCAACTACATCTTGGTGGCGCGATGGCGCAGATTGGGTAGCACCATCTTCCATCTTTGAACAAGTAGCCCTGGTCGCACAAAGCTCTGGCGAAATATTAAATAACGCAACCCAACCAGAAGGCGATGCCAAGAATCCAAAGCTGGAAAACCCAGAGACTGGAATCTGGCCACGCGATCCATTGGGTGAAAAACGCGCAGAATTTGATAGCAAGGTTAAGGCTGTGCAGAGCGCGTCACCTATCGATTTAAATAAATTTAGCGATACTGATTTGGAAGTTACCTCGTGGGTAGATGATGCCAAAGCTTTAATTAACGAGGTAAATCGCGCACGTAGCGGTGGGCTAGAAATTGCTTTGCCGCCACGCCTTTCTACATCAACCTTGGTTGCACTCCATAAAGATCCAGCAGAACTTGCGCTAAATATTCGCCGCCCGATGCCACGTCCGCAAGATGAATACTCTCGCCGCGGCACCGCTTTTCACTTATGGATTGAACGACATTTCATGGCGGCAACTTTATTTGATGATGATGATTTAGATTTCCTTGATCCACTTGAACCAGATCAGACTCTAGATGATCTAAAAGCTAAATGGTTGGCATCTGAATGGGCACCTCGTATTCCAGTTGCAGTTGAAGTTCCCTTTGAAGCGGTGATCGGTCCGGTATTAGTTCGCGGACGAATCGATACGGTTTATGAAATTAATGGCCGCTATGAAGTCATTGACTGGAAGACCGGGTCAACGAAGTTAGGTCCATCATCTGCGGTGCAGCTCGCGGTCTATCGCTTAGCCTGGGCTAAGTTAAAGGGCATCGATCCAGCGCAGGTATCGGCAGCTTTTCACTATGTCCCAAGCGGGCAGACAGATCGCAGCGCCGACTTACTTACAGAGACAGAGTTAATAAAACTCTTATCTTTATAAGTTAAATCCTTAGATATCGAAGCGATCTAGCTCCATTACCTTGCTCCAAGCTGCGGCAAAGTCAGATACAAATTTCGAATCTGCATCAGCGCTGGCGTAAACCTCAGATAGGGCACGCAGTTCCGAATGTGAACCAAAGAGTAGATCTGCGCGAGAGGCAACCCATTTAACTTTGCCGCTCTTGCGATCGTGGGCTTCAAAGAGATTGGTATCGCCTGATTTAGGCGCCCATTGTGAACTGATATCTAAGATGTTTACGAAGAAATCATTGGTTAGAGATTCCTTCTTCTTAGTTAACACACCGGTCTTTGAGCCATCAAAATTGGCACCTAACGCGCGCAAGCCACCAATTAGAACTGTTAACTCTGGGGGAGTTAAAGTCAGAAGCGCTGCCTTATCAATTAGCGGAACTTCCGCAGGGCGGCTATCTGCCTTGCTGATGTAGTTACGAAATCCATCGGCGCTTGGTTCAAGAATTGCAAAGGATGCAACATCAGTCATCTCTTGAGTTGCATCGGTGCGTCCTGGAGTAAAGCGCACCTTAACTTTGGCTCCTGCATTCTTGGCAGCTGCTTCAACTGCAACTGTGCCACCCAAAACAATTAGATCTGCCAGAGATACTTTCTTGGTAGATTTCTTATTGAAGTTAACTTGGATCTTCTCCAAAGTCGCTAGAACTTTCTTTAGCTCCTTGGGGTTATTTGCCTCCCAGCCAATTTGTGGTTCTAGGCGAATACGTGCGCCATTTGCACCACCACGCTTATCGGTTCCGCGGAAAGTTGCGGCAGAAGCCCAAGCAGTAGTAACTAATTGTGCAATTGTTAGATCACTTGCCAAGATGCGCTTCTTAAGAAGATCTATCTCAGCCTTGCCAATTTTTTTCTTGGAAGCTGGCAGTGGATCTTGCCAAATAAGGGCTTCATTAGGAACAAGCGGGCCTAAGTAACGAGCGATTGGACCCATATCGCGGTGGGTTAATTTAAACCAAGCGCGGGCGAAGGCATCAGCAAATGCCTCATGATCTTGCGCAAAGTGACGTGAAATCTTTTCATAAGCTGGATCTGTGCGAAGTGCGAGATCTGTTGTGAACATAACTGGAGCATGGGTCTTACCTGCAATATGTGCATCAGGCACCGCCTTTGCGGCAGATTCATCAGTTGGAATCCATTGCGTTGCACCGGCTGGGCTCTTAGTCTGTTTCCACTCGTATTTAAAGAGCGTCTTAAAGTAAGTGTTATCCCACTTAATTGGCGTTGGAGTCCAAGCACCTTCTAGGCCACTAGAAATAGTTTGCGCACCATTTCCTTTACCAAAACTATTCTTCCAGCCAAGTCCCATCTCTTCCATTGGCGCACCTTCTGGTTCTGCGCCAACATACTTGCTGGGATCCGCTGCGCCATGTGCTTTACCAAATGTATGGCCGCCTGCGATTAGTGCAACTGTTTCTTCATCATTCATCGCCATGCGCGCAAAGGTTTCGCGAATATCTCTTGCTGAGGCAAGAGCATCAGGGTTTGAATTTGGACCTTCTGGATTTACATAGATAAGTCCCATTTGAACTGCCGCAAGTGGATTCTCTAAATTACGATCTCCGCTATAGCGCTCATCTGCGAGCCACTCTGCCTCTTTACCCCAGTAAGTCTCATCTGGTTCCCAAACATCTACACGGCCGCCACCGAAACCAAAGACTTTAAACCCCATAGATTCAAGAGCTGAGTTACCGACCAAGATCATTAAATCTGCCCAAGATAATTTCTTGCCATACTTTTGTTTAATCGGCCATAACAAACGGCGGGCTTTATCGAGGTTTGCATTATCTGGCCAGCTATTCAGTGGTGCAAAACGTTGCATACCTGCACCTGCACCGCCACGACCATCAGATGTGCGATAAGTACCGGCGCTATGCCAAGCCATACGAATAAAGAATGGGCCGTAATGCCCGTAATCGGCTGGCCACCATTCTTGCGAAGTTGTCATCAAAGATTCAATATCTTTCTTAACCTTCTTGATATCTAACTTCTTAAACTCTTTTGCATAATCAAATCCATCGCCCATCGGATCTGAGACTGGCGAATGCTGACGCAACACAGATAGATCTAATTGATTTGGCCACCAATCACTGTTGTAAGTGCCCTCTTTATTTAACTTACTGCCGGTGTAGGGGCACGTTGCTGTATCAGTCATTTTTCCTCCTGGTGAGACTTATATAGGTATCTTAATAGAATTCTGAGAGAAGGCTATTTGAAGATTTCTATCCCGATCGGCAGATGATCGCTCATCCCAGTAGGTGAGAAGTTTAAAGACTGGTACTCATCTGGGGTGAGTTCGTTGGAAAGTATGTAATCAAATTGTATTTTTGCACCCCAGCTGGGGTAGGTATTTTTTGTAACTAGCGATCGCCAGTTTGAGAAAGCGATCGGTAGGTTTTTAGGCAGATTTAAATCACCCATGAGTAAAACCTTAGTGTTGGTCTGGCTACCTATTTGCAAAGCCCACTTCTTTAAATTTTTCAGCTGTGACAGATTAACGCCAGGTACAAAAGAGAGATGGGTATTAACAACTGTAAATCCATTTTCTAAAGTTGCCGCAAGTGCTAATCGTGGTTCATCGTGAACATAGATACCGCGAAGCTTTGGTTTGCTACTGGTTTCACTTTCAGTTGGCACAACTAGTGGCATACCAATTGGCGAATTTCCTAGCTCAAGTCGATGCCACTTTAAAACCTTAATTGTTGATGCAATTGCAATTCCGTAACTGCCATCGAGAGTATTAATGGAGGTGTTATTTACGATTCGCAGATCGCTCTCATTTAACTTGTGCCACTTTTCACCCGGGGTTCCAATGATGCTAGGTGCAAATGCCCAATCAGCAGCTCCCATCGCAGCTGCAATTTCGCTGATCTGATTAACTGATCCCGATCGCGGTAAGTTGTAGTCAACCTCTTGAACTGCGATGACCTCGGTCGAAAGTTCGGTGATCGCTTTATGAAGGGCGGCTACCGACGGCCCGGTTTTATTAGGCGGGATCTCCATTCCATGGAGGAGATTCCACGAGGTGATGCGCATATGGCGAAGGCTAGTAGCGTTCACCCCTATGAGCGCGGTCAATGGGCAGGTATCGAGAATGGATCGCGCCAGTGAGCTGCGTAAAAATCAGAGCACGCTAGATCAGCTCTGGGCAAAGGCGAAGATTCTGCACTTTAGCGCCGGGTACTTAGCCGTTGCAGATGGCGCCACCGGAATTCGCTTCCTCAACGCAGATCAAATTGCGGCGTTAATCGCCGATAGTGAATTCAAATCTGGTGAGCGATATTTCTTAGGTTTAGATCAATTAAATGGCGAACCATATTTTGCTTGGAACTCACCACATTTAAGCCACAATAGTGAAGTAGCGCCAGCGGGCTACACAACGCTGCGCGAAATCGGGGGAGATCTCGATGAGATGCAGATGGAGATCGCGCTGCACACCGTTGCGCTTTCAAATTGGCATAACACACACCCGCATTGTGCGCGCTGTGGTGCAACTACATCAGTTGCTGCAGGGGGTGCAGTGCGTACCTGCGATAGCGATAAGAACGAACATTATCCGCGCACGGATTCTGCAGTAATTGTTCTAGTGCGAGATAGCCAAGATCGAATTCTGTTAGGTCGCCAAGCGATTTGGCCAGAAGGTCGCTTCTCTTGTTTTGCTGGTTTTCTTGAACCAGGTGAAACCTTCGAACAATGCGTGCAACGAGAAGTCTTTGAAGAATCTGGTGTGCAGGTGCGCGAGATAAATTATTTAGGATCACAACCCTGGCCATTTCCGGCATCGATCATGATCTCCTTTGAAGCAATTACCGATTCTCCAGATAGCGCACGCCCTGATGGTGAAGAGATCGTCGAAATTAAATGGTTAACGCGCGCTGATTTAAATGCAGAAGTAACGGCTGGAACACTTTCCTTGCCACCTGGCATGTCGGTCTCGCGCAAGATGATTGATCGTTGGTTATTTGCATGAGCCAAGAAGCCAGTGCCATTCGCGCCGAAGAGATCCTGGCTGCCCTTGATGCTGATCAACGCGCAGTTGCGTTAGCTTCACGTGGGCCAGTCTGTGTAATCGCCGGTGCTGGCACAGGTAAAACCCGCGCTATTACTCATCGCATCGCATATGCCGCAAGTATCGGAACAATGGATCCGCAGAAAGTTTTAGCACTGACCTTTACTTCTCGCGCTGCTGGTGAAATGCGTACTCGCTTGCGCGCATTAGGTGTTCCAACTGTTGCCGCACGCACTATCCACGCAGCAGCGTTAAAGCAGTTGCTTTACTTCTGGCCGAGCGTATTTGGTGGGCGCGTGCCGGAATTGATGACCGCAAAGGCAGGCTTTATTGGTGAGGCAATTAATCGCGCCGGATTATCTGGCGAACTACGCGCCACTTCGCGCGAGTTAATGCGCGATATCGCCAGCGAAATCGAATGGGCAAAAGTCTCGCAAGTTGCCCCGGAAGATTTTGTTAACGAAATCGCCAAGCGTAGTCAGAAGCCACGAGTTAGCGCCGAAAAATTAGCCCAGGTTTACACCGCATACGAAAGCGTTAAGAAGCAAGAGCTAGCAATTGACTTTGAAGATGTTTTATTGCTGACGGCTGCGATGCTGGAAGAAGAACGTACTGTGCGCGAACGCGTGCAGGATCAATATCGTTACTTCACCATCGACGAGTACCAGGATATTTCTCCAGTCCAACAACGCCTTATTAATGCTTGGTTGGGATCGCGCCAAGATATTTGCGTCGTCGGCGATCCCGCACAAACTATTTACTCATTTGCTGGCGCAACTCCCGTCTTTCTAAATAGCTTTACCCAACGTTTTCCAGATGCTGAAATTATTCGCTTAAGCACCGGTTATCGCTCTACCCCCGAAATTACCTTTGCCGCTAACGCGTTATTGCGCCACGGTGCGATGGGACAAGAGTTAGTTGCTCTGAATGATCACGGCACCAAACCTTCAGTTGATGGCTATGCCAATGAAGATGCCGAAATCGCTGGCGTTTTGGCTCAGATAACCGAGCTTTTAAATACCGGAACTCAAGCACAAGAGATTGCAATCTTGGCGCGAACTAATAACCAGCTAAAGGGTGTGGAGCGCGCCATGAATAAGGCGGGCCTGCCCTATCAAGTGCGCAGCACCGAAAGATTCTTTGATCGCCAAGATGTCCGTGATTTCCTAAAGGAAGTTCGTCGCGCATCTGTATTGCCAACTGAAGGCGTTTCTTGGATTGATGAACTTCGCACATTGGCCCAGCCGTTTTTAACTGGCGAAAGCATTGATGGCATTGCCGCGTTATTGCACCTAGCGCGCGAGCTAGATGCTGATAATAATTTTGCACCTAAAACGCTGCGCAGTTACTTACGCGAAATTGAAGATCGTGTGCAACAGAACAATCCACCAACCATGCCGGTAATTACCTTGGCTACCTTGCACGCGGCAAAAGGCCTGGAATGGGAGCGGGTATTTTTGATTGGTGCCTCCGAGGGGATTCTGCCTTTAGATGAGCAGATCGATGAAGAACGCCGCTTGTTCTACGTTGGAATGACGCGGGCCAAGGTCGATCTACATATCAGCTATCGCCAGAACCCGAGCCGATTCCTGCGTGAGGCCGGCCTACTCGCATAGTTTTTGCGCTTAAAGTAATTTATTTGCAAATATCTCTATCTGTGGTTTACCCTTGCCTTTCACCAAGTTGGTGAAGGTCTAATCGGCGAAGAAGGAGAATGAACGATGTTTCTTACATCTCAGTCATTCACCACAGCACGCGTTACACGCCGTGCTGCTACTTCGCCTGCCAATTTCCATGTGACTACAAAGAAGCATACAAATTGGCCCGCAGCGTCAAAGCCAGCGTTTTACGCAGCTTTTTACGCCGTGGATGAGGCCACAGGAGGTTCGATCGGATAACACCGATAGATGCCAAACCTAAGGCCTCAACTCCACAAAGGAGTTGAAGGCCTTTTTTTATTACCCGAAATAACTAAACCAAATCCAAAGTAAGAATCCAAAGTAAGAAACGAGAGAGAAGAAAGTGGGTGAGAACGATGAGCGTTCTCTACAGCGAACTACAGGTACCAGGTTGGGCACAAACAGGCGAGAAGATCGGTCTCTATGAAGTCACCGGTACGTATGGTTCGGCCATCGCCTTTACATTGCCATGCCATAACGCTGACCCCGAGCTCTTCTTCTCCGAAAGCGATGAAGGAATTGCCCAGGCGAAGGCGCTCTGCGGAAGTTGCCCAGTGCGTAACAAATGTCTTGATGGCGCACTGTCTCGCCTAGAACCATGTGGTGTTTGGGGCGGAGCGCTAATTGAAGAAGGCGTAATTATCGAACGCAAGCGTCGTGCGGGCCGTCCGCCACGCATCGCAGCGTTTGTGTAATTAAACCGATCGGTAAGAATTCCGTCACTCGAAGGGCCTCGCTTTAATTTTTCTCTAGATTAAATCTGGAGGTAGATGGTGCGGGGCTTTTCTAATTAAGCGTTAGCGGGCGCGATCTCGGGGAACCAAGAAAGTGCTTCATCGCGGAATTTTCCTTCGGCCTCTAACTGGCAGAAGATACCGGTAGTTCCCAATGTTACGCGGTGAATCAACACGTACTCGGCTGGCAGGTTAAGTTGGAAACCGATTTTGGCGGTTGGATTACGGGGATCGCCAACGCGTGCGCTCTGATCACGTAGCCATTCACGGGAATATTTAAATGTTTCGGTGCGAAGTGGTTCAACTAGTGGAACTAAGAATTCTAAAACTAGCGCTGGATCAACATCTACTTCAGCGAGAATAAATCCATCTTTCTTAAATCCATCATATAAAGCTTGCGCATCATCATCGAGGGCGTGCTTTAAAAGGTTTTTAAATGGTTCTGGGAATCCATTAGGCAGGCGATTGCAGGCACCGAAATCAAGAACGCCAATTCGGCCATCGGCAAGTAAACGGAAGTTTCCCGGATGTGGATCGGCGTGTAATAAACCGGCGCGTTCTGGGCAGGTGAAGTGAAAACGCGCCAGGCGCATACCGGCGTTATTGCGTTGCTCTTGTGAGCCTTCGGCGATGATCATGGAAAGTGGAGTTCCTTCCAACCATTCCGAAACTAAGACTTTATCTGATGACATCACGACTTTTGGAATTGCGACATCGGGATCGTTTTCGTATGCGCGCCAGCAGGCATCTTGAGCTTCGGCTTCATATTTGTAATCGACTTCTTCGATGATGCGCGCGCGCAGTTCTTCAAGGAGTGGCTTCATATCTAAACCAGGAAGGACCAATTGGAAGATCTTGGCAAAGCGTTGGATCTGATTTAAATCTGAAATTAAAGCCTCTGCCGCCCCGGGATATTGAATCTTTACCGCAACAGCGCGACCATCTTTCCAAATACCTTTATGGACTTGTCCGATTGAAGCTGAGGCAGTTGGTTTATCTTCAAAAGAGGTGAAGTTATCGCGCCAATTTTCACCAAGTTCTTTGGCAAGAACTTTATGAACAACGCGCGTTGGAAGAGGAGGAGCCGACTCTTGCAACTTAGTTAAAGTCTCACGATAAGGCTTAGCGATATTTTCCGGAAGCGCTGCTTCAAAGACAGATAAAGCTTGGCCGAATTTCATCGCCCCGCCTTTTAGCTCACCTAAGACTTTAAAGAGTTGTTCTGCGGTCTTCTCTTGAATATCGGTTACGACAAGTGAAGATGATTGGCCAACAAGTTGCCTACCCAATCCAAGTACGCCACGACCGGCAAGACCAACAGGAATAGAAATCATCTTTGCTGAACGAACAGCGGTAGAGCTCGGAATTTCCGTCTCCCGAATCTCTTTATTACTGATCTCTTTCTTGGCCATGGGCCTATTGTTCAGATAATTTTGCAGATGCGCTAATTGAAAAGCTATCGCCAACTGCAGCCGCACATCGGATGGTGCCCAACAGTGATGTGTTTTGTGTTACAGAGATCTAGCAAGTCGATAGATATCGCTTTGGTTGCCAAGGTGCATGTACCAGTATCAATTAAATTGAGAAGCTGGCCGGCTAGTAGCCCGGCTAAATAATTTGCACCCGCAACGGGAATCTCATCTCTAACGCTGGCACCTTCCAGAATTGTGGCACCACTTTGATCAGCGATCGTTAATTCGCAGCAGCGGCTACATGGACCCTGCCCTGGTTTAACTATTGGCGAGATAGTTAAATAGCCACCGTTAATCTCGCTAACAATTAAATGTTCTTGGCCAGATGCCATCCAAAGCCCAAGGATTGCTGGATCAATTTCTCCAAAGTGGATCTTGATGATTTTTTCAGCAAAACCAGCAGGTAACTCTTCGGCAGATTCCACCTTCGGCAAAGGGAAAAGAGCGAGCGATTTCGATTTTTCGCTACTAATTGCGGTAAATACTTGTCCGATATCAGTTGCATTTACGTAGCCACCGATTAAATCTTCTTCGGAAACCGTTTCAGCTCCGCGCCGAAACGAGGCTGCGAATTGAGTATGTATGACACCACTGGCTAGCAGCGTTGCATATAGATGTTGAGCTACGCGCGAATTGCCAGAGATTTCCACGTGCGAACTTTGGCGAGCGCTAACTTTTGAAACTCCAGAATCACAGACACCCGGTAACCAACGTGTAACAGTTAATTCGGGTGTTAGTCGTTTCTTAATTTGTGAAAATGAAGCATCTTTACTGTGATCGCCAGCTTTGGCGGCTTTCTCTGCAATATTGGAGATAAATCTTTCCGATATTTGAATCGCACTCGTTTGGGACTCGATAAATTCGCAAGTAATTAACTCTTGGATTAAGCCATCTAGTTCCCCGGCGCCGAGTGAATATGTAGCGGCAATCTCGGCAGCGCTTAAACCAGCCTTGAGCGCACCAAAGATTCCGGCCGCGTTATCTGAGTAAAGGGCGATGCGCACGCGGTGCGTGCCGATGAAATATTCACCTAGTCGTGTGCCGCAATAAAGGCTGATCCCGGCCTTGATCTGTGTTGTGCTTATCTGTGTTGTATTCATCCGCGAAGGATTGGCTAAGACGAGCACCTAGCGCTTACCGGCCTGTGTGCGAGCTCCAGTCGCACGTAAAAAGATCTACGCAGGGTTTAAAAATAAATTCGCCCCGTGCTCATCAAGGTGCGATGAACAGCGGGGCGAATCTTTAATGTTGGTGAGTTACTGAGCTTTGCCAAGAATTCTATTGACCTTGGTGCCACATACTGGGCAGATGCCCTGTGCCATGCGACGACCAGACTCGGAGATCTTCACAGTGCCTTCGAAGTCACGCTTCGCTTTGCACTTAACGCAGTAAGCGTCACCCTTGTATGTCTCTGCTGTCATAATTGCCTCCAATCGCCGCTTGGACTCTGAGCGCCCACGCGTGCAACCCTGACGATACCCCTCGCCACGCTCAAATACGCTTAACTAACCCCTGTTTGTGCGTAGTTTTTTTAGCTCCACAGGCTCAGCCATGGCGCGTTCTGCCGCCTCATAGCCATCGAGATAGGCGCTAGCTAACTCTGCCCCCTCAAAACGACCTAGAACCTCGGTGAACTCAGGGCCGTGGTCAAAGTGCTGCAGATGGATCGCTTCATGGAAGAGGACATAATCAAGTGCGTAATCAGGCGCCAGTTTTAAGCGATCTGAGATGCGGATGGTGCGATCGACGCTGGTGCATGAACCCCAGCGCTCGCGCATCGGGCGCCAATTGATAGATGCCGGCCGCGAGGTGATCTCAGGGGCTAGGGATGCCAGTAGTTCATCTGTGCGCTGCTGCAAGGCCTCTTCGCTGGGTGTCCGAGCAGATTCTTGGCTACGGATCTTGGCGATCATCTCAGGGACGATGGCGTGCTCATCTGCCTTACTCATCCGCGCCGGAATTGAAACGATGATCCGGCCGCCTTGGCGATAGGCCGAGATATTTCGCTTCCGTCGCACCGAACGGATAACAATAATCTCACCTTCTGAAATGCCAGGAAGGGTCAGATCGTCATCGTCGAGATTATCTAAGGCCATAGTTAAAAAGTACTCCCCAAAATTGCAAAATAGATTTATATCGACAATATCTAAAGTACGTGTTGAGAGATTTAGCAGCAATTTATTTTCGATTACATTGGAAATTACAGGTGTGTCAAATCCCTAATCATTTGATTCTGAGCAGATTTGGTCATAAATTGCGCTTACGAAGTCCTCGGATAACTGTTTGATCTATCTGCAAGGGGAAGGCAGATAAATCAAATTAGCGGCCGGGGACTTCGCTTTTCTTTTATTGAGACCCTAGAGCAAACCCGATAGATCATCGGGGATAGTTGTGCTGTTAAGGAATTTCTCAGGATCAAGTAGATCTTCGGCAGTTGGCAATAAGCCGCTCCAGATCTGATCGCGTTCAGCAATTGATTTCACTTCGCGAATCTTCTTCCAGAATGCGCTCGCTTCACGAGTCAACTTCGGTGAGACCTGTAATCCGAGCATTGAAGAAAATAGTTGTTGTGCAGGAGCCGCAGATGCGCGACGTCGACGTAGCGTTTCCCTTAGTTGCTCGATTGACGGTAAGCGATCACCGGCAGCAAGTGAAGTTACTTCATCGGTCCAACCATCAATTAACGCAAGAACTGTCTCTAATTTAGCAAGGGCAATTTTCTGAGCCGGTGATTCCTCTGGTGTGAAGATTCCGTTATCTAGCGCAAAGCTCATATTCTCTTGCATATTCTCTTGCATATTTTCAAAGGCGCTCTGCGCTTGGCGCTGAATAGCATCAATATCTATATGAATTCCTTTTCCATATTCGACGATGGCGCTTTGAATATATGAAACAAGCCATGGGTTATTTGCAAAGAGGCGAGCAACGGCGCCTTCACGAAGTGCGTGATAGATAAATACTTCAGATTTTGGGATCTCTAACTCATTGGCCCAATTCTCAATGTTTTCTGGGATTACAACGGGGTGCGCCGGATCCAAGAGAGATAAGCCCACATCGTGTGCGCCGGTAACTGAGGTAGCTAGCGTGCCGATTGATTGGCCCAATTGAGTTGCGATCATGGTGGAGATGAATGAGCGCAGCATCGTGGTGATCATCTCGATCGGTGGCTGGCCTTCAGGTGACTCACCCGCTTGCGTGGTCATCGCCTGATCGAGCAAGTCAGAGATTGCGCTAGATAAGCCTGCCGCCAGCGGTTCTATGGTCTTATGCCAACCCGTCATGGTCTGGTCAACCCAATCTAATCGAGTAGCCGTTGTTGGTGCGATATTTGTTGCCGGAAAAGAAAGTGCTTCATCGAGCCAAACTTCAGAAATTTGAAATGCGCTCTCGACAACTGCTAACTCTTTGGTGGTGATTGGTTTTAATCCTTGGGCAGTTACAAATTTCTTTGCGGTATCGCGCGCTGCGGAAATTGAGAGAACTTCTTCCTTGCCTTTTTCGGATCCAGTACCAGCTTGCGAGAAGAGAGTTGTGAAAGGGTTTACAAAACCGACCGGGTTAATTCCAAGTTGTTCAAATTGTGCCTTCATCTGTTCTTGCATCTGGCGCATCATCGCTTCAAAATCAGGGCGGTTATTTTCTGGATCGCTTGGATCGCTTGGATCGCTTGGATCATTTGGGATAAATCCAAAGCCAGCCATAACGCGACCCCAATCTCTAACTCGTATCTAAATCCAGTGTTATTCGTATAAACACCACCGATGCGAGATTTCTTCCCGCAAGAGATAGGCTATCTAACATGTCCAACGCATTTATGGCTCTGATCTGGTGGGTAATCCCGTTGGCGGGTCTACTTGGCGCACTTGGCTATGTGCTTTGGGTTACCCAATTTAAATCGAAATTTGAATCCGAGACCACACGTTCGGTCACTCAATTCCAACGTTTTCAAGACTCTTTCCGCGATGCCGAGATAACTATCGCTGCTGAGGATGAGATCAATCCGGGCGATATTAAAGCAAGCGATGCACCATAACCGGCTTCCTCGCCTTGTAACTGCGCTCTTAACTCTATTTTTCGGCCTTGCCCTGTTTGCCCCGCTGCCCTTTGTAGTACTGACCCCGGGCCACGCCCAAGATGTTCTTAGCAAGGTAATTACACCCGCCAAGAGCGCACCTGCGAATTTAAAATTCTATAAATCAGATGGCCATATTTATTTGCTATCAATTTTGATTACCAATCCTGATGCATATGTAACTGGTACGGAATTGATTTATTCGTGGGCGCGCAGTGATTACGCAGTTATGCCAAGATCACTTTTTTATAAAGATGGGGCAAGCGCTAAAACTGAAAAGGCAAAAGCCAAGACCGAGATGGTCGATTCGCAATTGAGCGCGAAAGTTGCAGCGTTGAATTATTTAAAGGTTGGCTATAAACCGAGTGATATCGAAATTTCGCTAGCTAAGACAGGTGGCCCCAGTGGCGGTCTGGCCTTTGCCTTGGGGATTATTGAGCTATTAACTCCTGAGAATATTTTGCGCGGTCTCAGCGTTGCATCAACAGGAACAATCGATGAAGATGGAAATGTGGGTGCAATAGGTGGGGTGGCCGAAAAGATTCTTGCTGCGCACAAGGCCGGGGCCACTTTGATTCTGGTTCCAGCAAACAATTGCAAAGATCTCGCACCTGGCGTTGCAAATATTCCAAAAGGTATAAAAATCGCTGCCGTAAGCACTCTAAAAGAGGCGATTACGGCGTTCAATTCGGCAGCCCCGCGCGGTTGCGCTAACTTAGGAGCATGATGAAAAAGCCAAGTCCACTAGCCCTGACCTTCATAATTTTGGCGGTTCTCGCAGCAGCACTCGTAGCGCTCAGCGGTGTTTATGTTGATTGGCTCTGGTTTAAATCAGTCGGCTTTACTGGCGTTTGGACGACAGTTCTGACTACGAAGATTGTGCTCTTTATCGTTGCCGGACTTGTTACCTCATTAATAATTTCAACAAATATCTTCTTGGCTTATCGCCGTCGCCCATTTGATGTTTCGATGGCGATGGAATCAGATAATTTAGAACGTTACCGCTCAACAATTGATCCAATCCGCAGGTTATTCTTCGCTGGAATTTCAGTGGTTCTCTTCTACTTTGGTGGCACTACCGGAATTCAACTCTGGAGCTCATGGCTACTCTTTAAGAACTCAACCGATTTTGGAGTTAAAGATCCACAATTCGGAATGGATATTTCATTCTTCGCCTTCCGCCTGCCTTTCCTACAAACACTTATCGGTTGGGCGATCTCAACTTTAATTTTGGCAACTCTGGCCAGCGTGGCAGTTCATTACATCTATGGCGGGATTCGTCCGCAGCTACGTACTGAACGCACATCAGTTGCTGCGCGCGTACAACTCTCTGTTCTACTTGGCCTAATTGTTTTAATGAAGGCTGTGGCATATTGGTTTGATCGCTATGCCTTAGCTCTAAAGGAGAGCAGGTTAATTACTGGTCTTACCTATACCGATGTAAATGCAACGCTGCCGGCTAAATCTATTTTGGCTGCGATCGCAGTTATCTGTTCACTTTTATTCTTTGCAAATATTGTTCGCAAATCCTGGCTCTTGCCTGCTGCTGGTACGGCATTAATGGTTGGTGCATCAGTTTTAATTGCAGGTGTTTACCCAGGAGCAGTTCAACAATTCCAGGTAAAGCCATCAGAATCTTCAAAAGAAGCCCCGTTTATTCAGCGTAATATCGACTCAACTCGCACCGCATATGGCCTTACCGATGTTGAGGTAAAGGATTATCAAGCCACTCTTTCAACTAATTCAGGTCAGTTGGCAACGGATGCAGCCACGATTGCAAATATCCGCCTTATGGATCCCAACGTTCTCTCTGCAACTTTCCGCCAACTGCAACAAATAAAGCCTTATTACACCTTCCCAGAATCACTGGATATCGATCGTTACACTGTAAATGGCGTACAACGTGATGCGGTAGTTGCGGTGCGCGAGCTAAATATCGATGGCAATCCAAGTCGTAACTGGATTAATGATCACTTGGTTTACACGCATGGTTTTGGCTTTGTCTCCGCCTTCGGAAATACCGTTGATGCCGATGGCAAGCCCAGCTTTTTAGTTGGCGATCTTCCTCCAACTACAGGCCTTGGAAAGTTCCAACCACGTGTGTACTTCGGTGAGAACGTTCCGGATTATTCAATTATCGGTGGGCCAAAGACTGATACACCAGTCGAATTTGATTACCCGGATGATGCATCCGCTAATGGACAGAAGAACTACACATACACCGGCAAAGGTGGAGTACCAATGGGCGGCTTATTAAATAAGTTGCTCTTTGCTATTCAATATCAAGAACAACGTATCGTTCTCTCAAGTTTGATTAACTCAGAATCAAAGATTCTCTATAACCGCTCACCTCGCGAACGTGTGGCCAAAGTTGCACCATGGCTAACTCTCGATGGCGATCCATATCCTGCGATCGTTGACGGTAAAGTCCAATGGATTATCGATGGCTTTACGACCAGTGCGGGCTACCCATATTCGCAGACAACATCGCTTAGCACTGCAACAACAGATGCGCTAACCGCTAACTCGACATCAATTACGGCGCAGAGCAATAAGAGCGTTAACTACATCCGTAACTCGGTAAAAGCCACAGTTGACGCCTATGACGGCACCGTTGTTCTCTACCAATGGGATGAGAAGGATCCAGTTCTTAAGACTTGGATGAAGGCCTTCCCAAATACGGTGACCCCAAAGAGCAAGATGTCAGCTCAACTGCTTGAGCACATCCGATATCCAGAAGATCTCTTCCGCGTTCAGCGTGAAGTACTTGGCTCTTATCACGTGCAAACTGCTGCAGCATTTTATGGCGGACAAGATTTCTGGCGCGTACCTCGTGATCCATCAACCTTTGGTGCCAATGCCGGAGCACAGCCTCCGTATTACATGACGTTAGAAATGCCCGGAACTAATAAGCCAACCTTTGCATTGACTACTCCATTTGTTCCACGTGGTGGTCGTGAAAACTTATCTGCGTTTGCAGTGGTTGATTCCAACAACGGTCCAAATTACGGCAAGATTTCCGTCTTGCAATTGCCACGCAGCACAAACGTGGCTGGTCCTTCACAAGTTGCCTCTAATTTTGAAGCGAAACCTGAAGTTGCAAACTCGCTCTCCTTGTTACGTCAAGGTGGATCAGATGTTGTGTTAGGTAACTTGTTGACCCTACCTGTTGGCGGCGGATTACTTTATGTTCAGCCGGTATATGTAAAGGCGACTTCTAATACCGCGGCCTATCCATTACTGCAGAAAGTTCTCGTCTCATTCGGAGATGTAATTGGATATGACAGCTCACTTAAGGGCGCACTTGATCAAGTATTTGGTGGCAACTCTGGAACTTCATCATCAGGTGCACCAACTACATCAACAACTAATAACGCATCTGCAGATCTAAAGACTGCTCTGCAAAATGCGAAACAAGCACTTGCTGATGGAAACTCTGCTCTTGCAAAGGGAGATTTCGCAGCATATGGCCGCGCACAAGATCGTTTAAAGGCAGCACTTGCTGCCGCGATTGCTGCTGAAGGACGTAAGTAAAGCGATTTGGCTATTGCTTGCCCACCCTTTAGACTGACACTTCCGACGCGGGGTGGAGCAGCTCGGTAGCTCGCTGGGCTCATAACCCAGAGGTCGTAGGTTCAAATCCTGCCCCCGCTACTAGAAGTACTTATTGGAGTTCATATGAGCAACCAAGTTAAGACAGATATCAAGATCAAGCATAAAGATCGCAATCGCACCACTGTCTTCTGGCGCGGAATCCTCGCATTTCCAGTCATCATTTTCGTTGCCACATTTACCGAAGCAACCTTTGCCCAAAATGACAATTGGGGGTTTGGAACTGCCGGTCTAATTATTATTCCAGCGCTCTTGGCAATTGTTTTCCGTGGAAAATATCCAAGTTATGTTCTAACTTTCAATCATGCGCTTATCGAACTTTCGACGCGGCTTGCAGCGTATGTTTTAATTTTGAATGACAAATACCCATCAATTGAAGCCAATTCAAAGGTAGTTGTGACCTTTCCTGATGTAGATGGCGGAAAGAAGTTAAATCGTTGGCTGCCGCTAGTTAAATGGTTCTTAGCGATTCCGCATTACATCGTTGGCGCCGTATACCTTGTAATTTCACTTGCTGTGACTGTGATCGCTTGGGTTCAGACTTCAATTACCGGTCGTTACCCAGAATGGGCTGGCGAGATAGTTCTTGGAACAATCTCGTATTGGAACCGAGTTCAGGGTTATATGTTGCTACTTGTTTCAGATAAGTACCCCAGCTTCAATCTTAAGTAACTTTATTTAATTCCTACTTGATTCTAAGAGAATTAGTAACAACAAATAGCGAGCTAATTGCCATGGCACCTGCGGCATACATCGGTGTCAGTAACCCAGCAGCGGCAATCGGCAAACCAATTACGTTATAGGCAAAGGCCCAAGCTAAGTTGGATTTAATGGTTCGCAAAGTACGCTTTGAAAGATTTAGCGCATCAACAACGCTCATTAACTCTGGGCGCATCAAAGTTATATCGGCGCTGGAAATTGCGGTATCTGTACCGGTTCCCATCGCCATGCTTAGGTCTGCAGCGGCAAGGGCTGCTGCATCATTGATGCCATCGCCAATCATCAAAACGGTATGGCCGGCATCCTTAAGAGCAGTTATTCGCGCTAGCTTTTCTTCAGGTAGAGCTCGGGCAATTACATGCTCGCCTTTAATTCCAACTAACCGCGCAATTGCACCTGCGCTTTCGTCATTATCACCGGTGACTAACCATGGAGTAATCCCGTTATTAATTAGCGCAGAAATTGTTGCGACAGAATCTGCTTTAACTTGATCACCAATTGCAAAGACGGCTATTGCAACGCCATCCCAGGCAAGAACGGCAACTGAATACCCAAAATCTTCTCCACGGACGATGGCATCAGAAATGGCCGGATCAAATGTTGTTGCGCTATGGGCAATTGCTTTTGGTGTTCCAATCAGCACAACTGGTGAGATTGCACCTAGCAATACCCGCCCGGCAACGCCGGCACCTGGTGTTTGGGTGAACTCAACTACTTCATGGCGAGTAGCCCCATTTGCTAAGGCGTGTGATGAGATTGCTTGGCCAATTGGATGATCATTGGCCAATTCGAGTGATAACGCAGATGACAAGATAGTTCTCTCATTTAACGCATTTGAATACGTTGCACCTAAAACTTTATGAGCGCTGGTTGGAATAACCGCATCATGAACCTTCATAACGCCAGTAGTAAGCGTTCCGGTCTTATCCAGAACTACCACATCAACTTTACGAGCTAGCTCTAATACGCGAGGTTGTCGCAGAACTATTCCACGCGATGCTCCGCGCCCTGATGCAACCAAGATCGCAACTGGGGTGGCTAGACCAAGTGCACATGGACAGGCAATTACTAGAACAGTAATTGCGATCTGAATCGACTGCGCAAAACTATGACCTGCTCCGTCATTGCCTATGTAATACCAAGCAAAGAAGGTGGCGATGGCGAACACGGTAACTACTGGAACGAAGATAGATGAAATGCGATCTGCCAGCTTTTGAATTGGGGCTTTAGCACCTTGGGCTTGCACCACCATTGCGCTGATGCGGGCGAGTTCGGTATCGCTACCTATGCGCGTGGCACGCACAATTATGCGGCCATTGTTATTTAACGATGCACCGATGACGCGAGATCCAGGTGAAACATCAACGGGGGTTGATTCACCTGTAAGCATTGCATTATTAACCGATGATGTTCCAGAGATAACTAAGCCATCAGTTGCAATACGTGCGCCAGGTTTAACGACGAAGTCATCGCCGATGGCTAGTTCTGAGATCGGAATGATTACTTCCAAACCGTTACGTAAAACCGTTACTTCCTTAGCGCCTAGGGCTAAGAGAGTAGAAAGTGCACTGCCAGCGCGAGTTTTTGCGCGCGATTCTAAGTGGCGTCCCAGAATTACAAAGAGCAGTACGCCAGCGGCAACTTCGGTATAGACATCGCCAGTTCCAGTTGCGTTTGCATAAACTGACCAACCAAATGCGCTCAGTGAACCAAGTGAAATCAGCGAATCCATCGTTGGATGGAAGAAATTTCGAAGCGCTGCGCGATGTATCGGTAGCGCAACGATGAAAATAAGAGGTGCAGTAAGGCCGATCGCCAGCCATGCAGTTGGCGAATAGAGAGGAGGAAGAATATTTAGCGATTTAAGAGCGCTTAAAATCTGGGTATCTATAGTGGCGTGCCATTGGTGGATCATCGAAATTGCAATTGCAGGCATCGCAAAAATTATGGCGAAGAAGAGCGCAACGCCTGATTTCTTACTGTGCAGAGCTGGGCTAGAACCGGCTTCAACTAATTCCGCGCTATATCCGGCTGCCTTTATCTTCTTTAATATCTCGGTGTTCTTAACTTCTAGCGGAGCCAAGATATGAACAGTCTCGGTAGCAAAGTTAACGCTGGCGCTTACGCCAACGATCTCATTTAAAGTCTTCTCAATACTATTTACGCAAGAAGAACAGGTCATTCCCGAGACTGAAAAGGTGCGCGGTTCAATGGCCATTAAACTTATCTACAATCTTTTGATGAATCGCAGCGTTAGTTGAAAGTGCGCTTCCGCCCAAGCTTCCATCGATACCTGCCACATTGGTAAATCTTCCACCTGCTTCGCGCACAATTATGTCTAAGGCTGCCATATCCCAAATTGCTAGCGTTGGTTCAGCAGCGACATCGACCGCGCCTTCGGCAACCAACATATGCGACCAGAAATCTCCGATCCCACGGGTGCGCCAGGCTTGCGCCATTAACTCTTGAAATGGCGCTAGGCGTTCGTTCCAACCTAGAAAGTCAGAATAAGAGATTGATGCATCTTTTATTTCAGCAACTTGTGAAACAGAAATCTTTTCCGGTGCTGCCTTATTTACTGAAACGAAAGCGCCATTTCCTTCGCTGGCATACCAGCGTCGAAATAGTGCGGGTGCGCTAACAACTCCGACAACAACGACTTCGCTGCCATCACTCTGTCGCTCAATCAAACCAATTAAAGTCGCCCAAGTTGGAACACCACGTAAGAAATTCTTGGTGCCATCAATTGGATCAATTACCCAGTATCTATCCGCACCGCCTGCATCGCTTCCAAATTCTTCACCGACAATTCCATCATCAGGGCGATGGCTCTTTAACAGTGCACGGATCGCTTCTTCAGATGCTTTATCGGCATCGGTAACTGGGGTGTTATCTGGTTTAGTTGAAACAATTAAATCAATGGATTGGTAGCGCGCTAAGGTAATTGAATCTGCGGCATCGGCAAGGCGCAGTGCCAGCGCTAAATCATTGCCCCGCGTCGTAGACATGTTGTCAGTCTAGCGCGGGCGGGTTTGAATCTTTAAGTTCCAGAAGTGAGCGCAGACTTGCTACCCGCGCACGTCGCTCGTTATGTACAACGCCTTTTGGCGCCGCCCACTCATTTAAGCGACAGCCAACTTCGTGATGCGAGCAATTTGGCATACAGCTCTGGGTTACTTCATAGAGATCTGCAAATGCCGCAACGATGCGATTGGAATCTAGATGTGCCAGACCAAATGCACGGATTCCGGGAGTATCGATAATCCAGCCTTGCGATGGAGATAAATCAGGTGCGAGCGGAAGTGCAATAGCGCTAGATGAAGTATGGCGGCCACGTCCGGTTACATCATTTACATCACCGGTTACGCGATCGGCATGTGGCACAAGAGCATTAATCAAAGTGGATTTACCAACGCCAGAATGGCCAACTAGAACAGAAGTCTTACCATTTAACATCTTAAATAACTTGGCTAGATCTGCTTCACGGCTTTCAGATTGAATTGCTGCAGTTGCGATTTCCACGCCTAGAGTTTCGTATTCGTGTAGAAAATCAGGAACAGCGGCAACATCAGTTTTGGTGACAAGTAAAATCGGTTTAATATTTTCATGGAAGGCGCAAACTAAGAAACGATCGATTAAACCGCGACGTGGTTCGGGATTTGCCGCCGCAACCACAATTACTAGCTGATCAATATTAGCGACGATGGTGCGCTCCATCTTTGCGGCATCATCTACGGTGCGACTTAAGCTATTTCTCCGTGGTTCGATCGAAACGATGCGTGCAAGTGAGCCTTCAGTACCGGTTACATCGCCAACTAAGTTAACTAAATCTCCAACAACGACAGATTTGGGACCCATCTCGCGGGCTTTCATTGCTGTGACAATTGCGCCGTTATCTGTAATACAAGTTGTGCGACCTCTATCTACTGTCGTTACAAGAGCTTGAATCGCATCGGCATGTGCGGGGCGATCTTTACTGCGCGGGCGGGTACGGCGCGCGGGGCGAATACGAGCATCAGACTCGTCGAATTCGCGAGGTGTCATGAGATCAAACTCTGCCAAAGCCCTGGAAAGTCAGGCAGGGTTTTACGAGTTGTCGCAACGTTTTCAATTTCAACACCTGGAACAACTAAGCCAATTACTGCGCCAGCGGTAGCTAAACGATGATCATCGTAAGTATGGAATGTTCCACCATGTAAACCTGTACCAAATTTACCGGCAGGTGTAATTCGTAGCGATGTTTCATCTTCCACAACGTTGCCACCAAGTGAGTTAATTTCACGGGTAAGAGCGGCTAAACGATCGGTTTCGTGTAAACGTAAATGGCCAATACCGCACAGATGCGATGGTGAATCGGCAAGGGCAGCAAGGGCAGCAATTGCAGGAGTTAACTCGCCGACATCATGTAGATCAATATCGATTCCGTGAATACTTTCACCACCAGTAATCGTTAAACCATCTGCGCTAAATGAAACCTGCGCGCCCATTTGGGTAAGTATTTCGCGCAATTGATCGCCAGGTTGGGTGGTTTCCTTTGGCCAATCAGCAATTGTGATTGAACCACCACAGACCATCGCAATTGATAAAAATGGCGCAGCATTAGAAAGATCTGGCTCAATGACCAGGTCCACACCATTTAATCCACTAGATGCAACGCTCCAGCTTTGCGCAGCTTTATCGACACTTACCTGCGCACCAAAGTCACGCAACATCTGAACTGTCATATCGATATGTGGCATTGATGGAAGCGCGCCACCTTTATGTGTTGCTGCAATTCCATTTTTAGTACTTGGTCCAATTAAAAGTAGCGCTGATAAAAATTGGCTAGATGCGCTGGCATCAATTGTTAGCGCACCACCTGGAATTGCGCCTTTAGCTTTAACAACGAGAGGCAGCGAATATCGACCACCGTGTTCGATCTCGATACCAAGTTCTTCCATTGCTGCAATTACCGGCACAAGTGGGCGCTCGTAAGAACGTGGATCTCCATCAAATGAGATATCACCATTGGCCAGCGCAGATAACGGTGGTAAAAAGCGCATCACAGTTCCGGCGTTACCAACATCGACCTTTGCCGGGCCTTGTAACTTTGCAGGCGTTACTTTCCACGCGAGATCGCCATCGATTTGAATATCTGAAATTCCAACGCCCATCGCTTTAAGCCCAGCCACCATTAGCTCGGTATCGCGCGAGATAAGTGGGCGTTTTAATATCGAAGGAGTTTGCGCCTGGGCAGCGAGAATTAGCGCGCGATTGGTGACCGATTTTGATCCCGGAATTACTACTCGCGCGCTGACTGAGTTGCGTCCACGAAATGGAGCGGGCCAGAGCATAAGTGGCAGTCTACTCTCTACCTATGTGCGGTCGTTATGCCCAGGCGCAGGGGATGGATGAGATCATCGAAAGATTTGATCTCGATAGTTCACTCGTTGATAATTCACTGCCGCTTAATTGGAATATCGCTCCCACAAATGAGATCTACATAATTCGCGATAACCAAAGTGGACGCATTCTAGATTCAGCATCGTGGGGGTTGATTGCGCCGTGGCAGAAGAACTTCACCGAGGCGCGTAATTCGCAATCACATGCGATAAATGCGCGAAGTGAATCAATCCACGAGAAGCCGACTTTCCGCCAAGCATTTCGAACTACTCGTTGTTTAATTCCAGCAACCGGATATTACGAATGGGCGACATCGCTGGGAAAATATCCACCCAAACAACCTTTCTATATCTCATCGCGTGATGCCAATAAATCTTTATCGATCGCCGGAATTTGGAGCACCTGGAAGAGTGAAAGCGGTGTTGTGATTCAAAGTGCAGCAATTATTACTCGTGAAGCAGTTGGCGATCTAGCAACTATTCACAGTCGCATGCCAGTCTTCATGCCACAAGATCGTTGGGATATTTGGCTTGATCCAAAAAATCGCGAAATCGAAACCTTAATTCCACTTATGGATATTCCAAATCCGGCCGCTGGTTTAGTTACCCGACCGGTCGCTTCGAAAGTAAATCTCGTCGCTAATAACGGCGCGGAGTTGATCCAAGCGATAGAACTCGGCGAAGCACAAACGCTCTTTTGACACCTTTAAGTGGGCGTTTCTTCGCGCTTTGAGATAGTGTTTAAGAGATGGCATCGAAAGATTTGGTCCTAGAGAGCGCTACCGATCGCAACGTTCGGTTCGAGCGCGATGCCCTTGTGTTTATGGACCAGTTATATGCAGCAGCTCTGCGCTATACCAAGAATCCAGAAGATGCCCGTGACTTGGTGCAAGATACTTATTTAAAAGCCTTTAACTCATTCCACCAATTTGAAGAAGGTACAAACCTGCGCGCGTGGCTATATCGCGTGCTAACCACAACTTTTATTAACACTTATCGCAAAGATCAACGCCGCCCGCAGTTAGCATCTGGCGAGCTAGAAGATTGGCAGCTTGCAGAAGCGCAATCACACACTAGCGATCTCGGTAAATCTGCCGAAGCCGAAGCTCTTGAAAACTTGCCCGATAGCGATATCAAACGTGCACTGCAGGAGATTCCAGAAGAATTTCGGATCGCAGTTTATTTAGCCGATGTAGAAGGCTTCTCCTATAAAGAGATCGCAGGTATCGTCGATGTTCCAGCAGGCACAGTTATGTCGCGCCTGCATCGCGGTCGCAAATTATTACGTGAGAAGTTAGCTGATTACGCCAAAGAACTTGGTTATTCGACTGAACCCCGGGGGGAGAAGTCATGAGCTATATCGAAGAGATTCCATGCGTTGAAGTCCTCTCCTCCGTTGTCTTCATTATCGAAGGTGCCATGGATCAAGCGCGTAACCCACAAGCGATTGCAACTCACTTAGATACTTGCATCGCTTGCCAAGCAGAACTTTCTCACGAGCAGGCGATGCATACTTTGCTACAAGATGTACTGCGCCGTACTTGTGATGAGAAAGCCCCTGAAGATCTGCATCGTAGTATCCACGAAGAGCTTTTGCGCCAAGCAAGTGGCGCTGGCGTTACCGAAGTAGTGACTCAATTTAGTATGACCGAGATTTCAATCGAAATTGATGAGTTTGGAAACGTAGAACATCGCGAGATTCAGATTGAGCAAACACATGTTCAGCACTTTGTCGACGAAGAAGAGTAAACCTTAGAAATGAAGCCAGCTGAAGAGATCATCGGAGCAGTTGGATTTTCGGTTATGACCGTTCGCCCCGGTGATACCTGTTTAGCAATGGGAATTTCTGATCTACCAATCTTGGCGCCCGGACACTTTATGAGCGTGATGGAGAGTGCGTGTGTTGCAGCCCTGGTTGAACTACTTGAAAACGGTGAGACAACGATCGTAGATAAATTCGATATCTCGCTAATCGATTCTATTGGAATCGGAACTGAAGTACGTTCCACTGCCAGATGCATTGAAGTTGTCGATCGCACCATGATCTTTGAATGCGATGTTTATGATGGCGAACGCCATATCGCCTTTGCCAGAATAGAAAAAACGGCGGTCGAACGAGTATCTTTCCTCGCACGAACCGCCGCTCAATCGTTACTTAAAACTTCAGAGAATTAAGCTTTCTTAGTGGCCCAGAAGATCTCTGCAATCTCATCGATTTTAGCGATCAAATTATCTGCAACTGCTACATCTTGAGTTCCCTTTGTACCAGCAGCACCGGCCAACTTTGTCGCTTCATTGAAGAGTGAGTGAAGTTGTGGGTATGCCTCAAAGTGTGGGGCCTTGAAATAATCTGTCCAGAGTACCCAGAGGTGCTCTTTAACTTGGTGTGAGCGCTCTTCTTTAATTGCAACAGAACGTGAACGGAAATCTGCATCTGGGTTAGCTGCATACTTTTCCATGCAAGCCTTTACAGATAGCGCTTCGATCTTGGCCTGTGCTGGATCGTAAACGCCACATGGCAGATCGCAGTGTGCGTGAACAGTTACCTTTGGTGTAAATAAGTTCTTCATTTTCTCTCCCTTTTTTCTTTTCTTTATTTCCAAACCTGTATGTGTGAGACTACCGCCCGTGGGCATCTTTGGCATCTTTGGGCGGGTAATCGTTGAAGGCACATCGATGCAGCCGACCTATAACCCACTGGATTGGCTCCTTGTTCATTACGGCTTCTTCGGCAAGAAGTACCTATTCCTGCGTCTTGGCGATGTAGTTGTCATCGAACGTAAGCGCCAGCCCGGCATCTTCTATGTAAAGCGGATTACCGAGATTGCATTAGATAGCGCAGGCGTTGAGAGTTATTACGTGCGCAGCGATAACGAGTCCGGAACTGATTCGCGCACCTGGGGTTATTTAAGTAAAGATGAAATTATTGGATGTGTTGTTACCAGAATAAAGAAGAGTTAGCGCGTAAAAGTTTCGTACATCAAAGCTTTTGCCTCTTCTTCATGCAAGTGATGATTGCCTGTTGCCGGAGATGCTGATGCGCGGCGAGAAATACGACGCAGTACGCGGGCATCAACTGCGGTTCCACCAATAATTTCGGTTGTACTTAAAGCAGCGTGTGGCCAAGGACCTTGGTTAGCTGGCTCATCTTGGACCCAGAGCAAGTTCGCGTTTGGATGCTTCTTGGCTTCAACTTCCATTTGTGCAACCGGGAACGGATATAAACGTTCCACACGAACGATTGCAGTGCTGGTGTCATTTAGACGTGCACGTTCGGCAACAAGATCGTGATAAATCTTTCCAGAACAGTAAATTAAGCGAGATGCGTTATTTACGGTTGGATCACCAATTACTGGCAAGAATGTGCCGGATGTGAAATCACTTATCTGTGATGCAGCTGCGCGCAGACGGAGCATTGATTTTGGTGTAAATACAATCATTGGACGACGCTTTGGATTTGCTGCGTGGAAACGCAGCAAGTGGAAGTAAGAAGCAGGTGTTGAAGGCTGCGCGATCGTCATATTCTTTTCTGCAGCAAGGGATAAGAAACGTTCGATGCGTGCTGATGAGTGATCTGGTCCTTGGCCTTCGTAACCATGTGGCAGAAGCAATACAACAGATGAACGCTCACCCCATTTTTGTAGAGCAGATGAAATAAATTCATCGATAACGGTTTGCGCACCGTTGGCGAAATCTCCGAACTGGCCTTCCCATAAGACAAGTGCTTCTGGGCGAGCAACTGAATAACCGTATTCAAAGCCCATTGCAGCGTATTCGGAGAGAAGCGAATCAATTACAAAGAATTGGTTTTGGTCTGCAACTAGCGAGCTAAGTGGAGTCCAGTCAGAACCATTTTCTTTATCAACAATCACGGAATGGCGATTGCTAAATGTGCCGCGACGAGAATCTTGTCCGGCTAAGCGAATTGGACGACCTTCTTTAAGCAGTGAACCAAAGGCGAGCATTTCACCGGTTGACCAATCGATGGTGCCATCGTTAATTGATTCCGCACGTTTTTGCAGTTGTGGCAAGAGTTTTGGATGAACATGGAAACCTTCTGGAATCGCAACCTGTGTTGCAGCGATTTCGCGAATTAGCGATTCAGAGATAAAGGTTGGAACATCTTCGGCATTTGGAACAATTGGCGCCTGGAAGTTTGGATCATGCTCTTCTTCGTAATTAGCAACTGATGCATAAACTTCTTCCAGCTGTACTTGGTAATCGCGCGCTAGCTTTTCCGCTTCTTCAGGCGTGATATCGCCACGACCGATCAGCGATTCGGTATAAAGGGTGCGAGTTGAGCGCTTGGCATCAATTAATTTATACATAAGTGGCTGAGTGAAGCTTGGCTCATCGCCTTCGTTATGTCCGCGACGGCGGTAGCAAACCATATCGATGACTACATCTTTATTAAATGCTTGCCGATATTCAAAAGCTAATTTAGCTACGCGAACGCAGGCTTCTGGATCATCGCCATTGACATGAAAGACCGGTGCTTCAATAGATTTGGCAACATCGGTTGAATAACGAGAAGAGCGCGAAGCATGTGGCGCAGTTGTGAAGCCAACCTGATTGTTCACAACGATATGGATAGTGCCACCGGTGCGGTAGCCCTTTAGTTGTGACAGTTGCAATACTTCGAAGTTAATTCCTTGGCCAGCAAAAGAAGCATCTCCATGCAAGAGAATAGGTAGAACCGAGTACAAATCTTTCACATTTAAGAGATCTTGCTTGGCGCGAACAATGCCTTCTAGAACTGGGTTAACTGCTTCCAAGTGAGATGGATTTGCCGCTAAATAAATCTTGGTCTGTGCGCCAGAATCTGTAGTAAAGACACCTTCAGTACCTAGGTGATACTTAACATCGCCTGAGCCATGGACTTCATTATCTCTGTAATGGCCCTGGAACTCTTGGAAGATCTGGCCATACGACTTACCTGCAATATTGGCCAAGACATTTAAGCGGCCGCGGTGGGGCATACCGATACAAACTTCATCTAATTTCTTCTCGGCAGCTGCTGAGATAACGGCATCAAGAATAGGAATTACCGATTCGCCGCCTTCAAGTGAGAAGCGTTTTTGTCCCACAAACTTGGTCTGTAAGAATGATTCAAAGGCTTCGGCATCGCTAAGTGTTTGCAAGATATGTAGTTGTGCTTCGCGTTCTGGCTTTGTGAATCCAACTTCTACATGTTCTTGAATCCAGCGCCGTTCGTCAGGGCTTGAGATATACATATATTCCACTGCGATAGAGCGGCAATATGAATCACGTAGAATGCCGAGAATCTTGCGTAGCTTCATAAACTTCTCGCCACCAAAGCCACCAGTTGCAAATTCGCGATCGAGATCCCACAAAGTTAGACCGTGGTTAACCACATCTAGATCTGGATGTGAACGTTGCACATATTCCAGCGGATCTGTATCTGCCATCAAGTGGCCATATGTGCGATAAGCCTGAATTAACTGCTGAACGCGCGCAGTCTTATTGATCTCTTCATCTTTTGAAAATTCAAAGTCAGATGCCCAGCGAATTGGCTCGTATGGAATGCGAAGGGCAGCAAAAATTTCTTCATAGAATCCATCGCCACCGAGCAAAAGTTCGTGGATACGACGCAGGAAATCACCAGATTGCGCGCCTTGAATAACGCGGTGATCGTAAGTGCTAGTAAGAGTTACAACTTTGCTGATCGCCATACGGGCTAACGTTTCTTCGCTTGCGCCTTGGAATTCAGCTGGGTAATCCATCGCGCCAACGCCGACGATTAAGCCCTGTCCTTGCACCAAACGCGGAACAGAGTGGACTGTGCCAATTGTTCCAGGATTAGTTAGCGAAACAGTTGTGCCGGAATGATCTTCCACAGTCAGAGTTCCAGCACGCGCCTTCTTAACAATTTCTTCGTAGGCAACCCAGAACTGACCGAAATCTAACTCTTCACAACCCTTAATAGAGGGAACCAATAGTTGACGTGATCCATCAGGCTTTGCTAAATCAATGGCAATTCCAAGATTAATATGTTCAGGCTTACCAAGTGCGGGCTTGCCATCTAATTCACCGTAGAACGCATTCATCTCGGGCATCGCGCGCAGCGCTTTGATCATCGCATAAGCAATAATGTGAGTGAAAGAAACTTTTCCGCCGCGAGTGCGCTTTAAGTGATTTGTAATTACTGTGCGGTTATCGATCATCAACTTTGCTGGAATTGCACGAACGCTAGTTGCAGTTGGAACCGAAAGTGAAGCCTCCATAGATGCCACCACACGACCGGCAACTCCACGAAGTGGTTCCATAGTTGCAGCGCTCGGTGTAATTAAAACTGGTGCAGGTTTAACTGGGGCTTGTGCAGGCGTTGGCGTTGAAACTTGTGCAACAGGCGCTGCAACAACAGGCGCTGCAACAACAGGCGCAACAACTACGGGCGCAACTGGAGCAGAAACTTTTTGTGCAGCTTTCGGAATTGGTGGAGTTCCGCCTTTAGGTGCAGATGTAGCTGCTGATGAAACGTTCGCAGCACCTGGCTTATAAGTTTTAAAGAATTCAATCCAAGAAGGTTCGACTGAAGTCGGGTCGGCTTGATAGCGTTCGTACATCTCTTCGACGAGCCAATCATTGGCTCCGAAATCTGCCGACACTGGCAACTCCTTCTGATACTTAAATCGCTTACTCAGCAGGGTAAGACTATCGGCTGAGCGTGGCAGGTATAAATCCGCAAAGTCGCCTGAAAGCGCGATATTGCCCACAATCGCACCTTGAAAAACTTCAAGAACGAGAGGGGTCTCGGCGCGACAGGTCGCCATCTACTTGGCAGAGTTCGCGTATGAATTCAATTCTGCGCCCATTGGCGATCATCTCGGGCGGCAGTCGCGGCTTGGGATTTGAAAGTGCGCGCGGATTGGCCGCTACTGGATTTGATCTGGCGCTGATTGCAAAGGATCAAGAGCGGTTGGAAAGCGCTCGCCAAAGTCTGCTTAACGAATTCGCAAATGCACAAGCTGGTTTAACAATTACCACCCACGCTGTTGATTTAGAAGATCAAGTTGCTACCCGAAATATGGCAACGCAAATGACCGAAACGCTAGCAACTCCAAAAGTACTGATGCTTGCCCATGGCGTGATGAGCGAAAAAATGTCAAAGACTTTGCGCACAACAGATGCCGAATGGAACCGCGTTATAAATATCAATTTAAATTCAGTATTCATTTTGGTAAATGCCATCGCACCTGCCATGGCCGAAGCACGCGACGGCCGAGTTGTTATTTACTCCGCATGTTTAGGGCGCATGTCAGGACCAGGTAGCGCCGGTGGACTTGCGCCATATCGAATTAGTAAAGCTGGTGTTAATTCACTTGTCAGAAACTTTGCGCACGAGACTGGGATGGGCGCTCGCGGATTCTATGTTGATGCAATCTGTCCAAATCATTCGCGTACCGATATGGGCGGCCCCGATGCACCACGTAGCGCAGCAGACGGTGCCGAGACCGCTATCTGGTTAGCAACTGCTGAAATTGCACAGCGCGGTACTGAAAATGTAACCGGTGTACTTTGGGAAGATCGCCAAGTAATTCCCTGGTAAATATTTATTCAGGGATAATCGTTACAGCTAAATACAAAATAGGGACTGATAAAAGTAATAACGGAATCGCACCAATTAAAAATCCACCATCGAATTGATAACGCACAACACCCAATACAATTAAATTTGCCAAGATTGCCGGCGCTCTGCCCCAATTCTTCTTTGCCGCAAATGCGCGACCGCATGCGATCAACCCCAAGCCACCTAAAACGGTAAAGCCCAGCACGCCCATCAGCGGCGGCAGTTCGCGATCTTCATGTGTAATTCCCATGACCGCCAGCCACACACCTAGGGATAACACGATCCCGCCTTCTACATATAAAAGGGTGGCCACGATGGAGCGCTTACGCGTTTGCTTGGCAGGATCCGTGTTCATGAACGGGAGCGTAGCAGGATGAACTTTAAGCATGATGGGTTGCATGATGCATTAACGCAATTAGCGGCGCCACCTTACTTTTACGAAAGTTTGCGGAGAGAAATCGCGATTGCCAATAGAGGCGGCGCAGACTTAACGGCTATCCGGCTGATTCTTGAATCAGATTCACCAATTTATGATGCAACGATCATCTCCTTTGCAGATTTGATTACAAACTCTTTTCGCTTTGAGGATGCCAAGGCACGACTAGGCATCGTTGAATTTGGAATTCTGATTTATGGGGGTGAGGATTTGGCAAGCCAACTTTGCCAACGACTAGTAGCACGTTGGGCGATTGAAGGAACCTCAAAGACGGTTATCTCTTATGCGATCACGAAATATATAGAAGGTGAAGAGGCGATTGCCTTTATAAACCGCTTGGATGACCAGATACTCATCCGGCGCGATTTCTAAAAATATCCACAGGGCCTTAAGTGACCTGATTGAGTGAGTAGTTCTTCGCCTAACTTCACGCCATGGAGTTAGACATCGCCTTCGGACCTATTGCAAATCTCATCGCAGATCCGACTATCGAGGAGATTTGGATTAACTCACCTCAACGAATCTTTGTGGCACGCGGCGGTAAAAGTGAACTTACCAACCTAGTTTTGACTACAGATGACGTACGAGAGCTCGTAGATCGCACTCTTATATGGAGCGGACGCAGACTCGATCTTTCCCACCCGTTTGTTGATGCGCGCTTACCTGATGGAAGTCGCTTACATGTTGCGATCCCAGAGATTACTTCGCACCATTGGGCGGTAAATATTCGCAAGCACTTACTTCAAAACCAATCTGTTGAAGATCTCGCAGCGCGTGGGTCAATGAGTGCAGACATTGCGCAGGTGCTAACTAACTCTGTGAAAGCCGGTCTAAATATTCTTGTCAGCGGCGGCACCCAATCTGGGAAAACTACGCTGCTAAACGCTCTAGTTTCAGCCACTCCAATTAACGAGAGGGTGATAACAATTGAAGAAGTATTTGAGTTAAAACCCATGCTTCCTGATCTAGTTGCCCTACAAACAAGAAATGAAAATCTGCAAGGGGAAGGCGCAATTCCGCTACGAAGACTGATCAAAGAGGCGCTACGTATGCGTCCTTCGAGAATTGTGGTTGGCGAAGTACGTGAGGCTGAAGCTTTAGACCTATTGATCGCTCTTAACTCTGGCTTACCTGGAATGGGAACTCTCCACGCAAACTCGGCCCGCGATGCCATAACAAAATTACAAACCCTGCCACTACTGGCTGGTGAAAATATTTCTCATAAATTTATCGCCCCGACTGTGGCCTCGGCTTTAGACCTGGTTGTTCACATGTCGCTAAGCACAGACGGTATCCGTCGTGTCAAAGAAGTTGCATCAGTTACTGGAAGATTTGAAAACGATCGCACTGAAATTGAAACCTTGTGGCGTTGGAATGGCCACGAATACGAGCGAGGCCTGGGAACGATAGGCCGAGAAGAAAAGTTCCAAAGTGCAGGTATTCCAATTGATGGATGGTGGGTACGTTAATGAAATTTCGTAAATGGAGCTCAATAAATGTATTTACAAAATCCATCCTATATGGAGCATCTTCAGCAATCTTCGTCTTTGCCCTTACTGCTTCACTTGTCATAGGAGTTACTTTTCTAACTCTGATAACAGCTCTATCGATTGTAATTTTGAAGAGATCGCGCAATAAGAGATATGAAGCGATGAGCGCGGCTTGGCCAGAGGTGATCGATCATCTAATTACGGGTATTCAATCGGGGCTCTCTATTAATGAATCCTTAGCCGGGTTGGCTAAAAGGGGTCCAGAAGTCCTGAGGCCAGCATTTAATAAATTTGCAATATCAATGGCAAAAAATGGTGATTTCAGCGCATCTTTGCGCGTCTTGAAATACGAGTGTGGTCAACCAGGTAGTGACCAAATCTTCGAATCGATCGCTATTTCAAAGACGCTCGGTGGATCTGAGCTCTTAACAATATTGCGAACCGTTGGAACTTTCTTGCGTCAGGATCTAGCTCTTCGCCGCGAGATCGAAGTAAAACATGGCTGGATCAAAAACTCGGCGCATCTTTCCGCGATAGCCCCTTGGATTCTTCTGCTCCTTCTCTCAACTCAACCCGCTACCGCTAGCGCATTCTCAACTGGCTCCGGAATTCTCATTTTAATCTTTGGAGCTGCGATGACTGCGATCGCATATTTTTGGATGGCTAAGTTGGGCGAGCTCCCTGAACTACCTCGTGTATTCGGTGACCGATGAAACTCTCAATAGCTATCCCAACTTTCTTCGCAGCTAGTGGTGCGCTCTGGTTGATCTCAAATTCTGGTCCGAAATCAGAAATTAAAGCACGAATCGCGACTTCTAGAGATAGGGAAAGTACCGCAATCCGATTGGCAGAAATTGGCAAAGTTCAAGCAAGAGATTTTGAAACCTTTAGAACAAGGCAGATTTCAATTTCGGCAATTACCGGAGTTATAGCTTTCATACTAGTTCTTCTTTCAGGCCGGTTACCTACCGTGGCACTTATATTAAGTGCCGTAGTAGCATCAATTTCTTTTATCTGGGTTGACCGTGATTTAAGTAAAAAGGTGAAATTACAGCGACGCATGATTGATGCTGAATTTCCAGCGGTGATCGAGATGTATTCGCTAGCACTTTCAGCGGGTGAGACGCCACTTGTAGCCATGGAGCGGATTGCTACAAGTGCTACAGGTTCGCTGTCGAAGGAATTTGCCACAGTTGTAGCTCAGGTAAAGGATGGGAAAGCTTTTCACTTAGCGCTAGATGAGATGGGCAGAGGAATCGATTCAGTTCCCATCCGAAGGTTCGTTGATTCGCTAATCATTGCAACTTTAAGAGGGACTCCTCTTATCGAAGTTTTACAACGTCATGCTGAAGAGGCTAGACAATCGCAACGCAATCGAGTTATGGGCGCAGCGGCAAAGGCAGAGATCTCGATGATGATTCCAGTTGTGTTTTTGATTCTTCCTATATCAATTCTCTTTGCGCTCTGGCCATCGCTCGCAAATCTTAATTTATTTACTGGAGCATAGATTTCAATTAATTAATCCAATTTCATAAATCATGGAATGGAAGAAGATGAGAGGTAGGTAGTAATGTACGCGTTTACTGTAAGAGTCATTATAAAAGCGCAAGAAAGTTATCAAAATCTAAGTAGGAAAGTTAAGCAAGCGATTACCTCGGAACGCGGGGATGTACCTGGGTGGGTACTAGTAGTCTTAATGACGACCGGACTAGTAACTGCCATTTGGACAATTGCTGCACCGCGACTTACGAGCATCTTGAAGAATTCATTAGATGCGATGAATGGCATTAGATAGTGTTTAGGAATTTTCTAAAAGATGAATCAGGAAACGTTGAGAGTGCGATGGTAATGATTCCCCTCATATTTCTCTTTCTCTGCAGTATCCAATTAGTGAGCGCTGTATTTATACGGAACTCTGACCAGAGTGATGTACAAAATCAAGCATCGATAAGGGCGATTTCAGGATCCTTTAATCGTAATGATTCAATTTCTAACATTTCATCTAGTTATCCCTTTGAAGATCAAAAAATTTTAATTGTCTCTAAGCGACGCAATATTCCTCTATTAGTTCCAGGATTGGGAAATTTTTTGGGCAGAGAGCTATACAGCGACGTAACTGGAGTTGCTGTAATCGAGAATCGACCATGATCGGATTGATTAAGAGTGAACGTGGAAGCGCCAGTGTCGAATTTGTGGCCCTTGCCCTACCTCTCTTTATTCCGCTAATTATATTTCTACAACAATTTGCTGGAGTAAGCGCTGAGGAAGATTTGGCGCGCACACTGGCTCGTGAAGGAGCTCGGGCTTACGTCTCTAGCTCCAATACTGCAAGTGCAGAAGAGATGATGAATAAGGTGATCATGGCAGCGGGCGAGAAGCTTGGTCTACGTCCAGAACAATTCGATCGGATGGCAATTGGATTGCAGTGCAGCAACAGCCCTTGTCATTCGCCAAATGGCAGAGTTCAGGTGACTATTCACTTTGGTGCTTCCAAGCAATTTCCCGCTGTAACGGCAACGGCACAAGAGTACTTTTCTCCATGGAGTTAGTAGCGCGCTTACGTCGTGAAGACCGCGGTTCCATTTCTTTAATTGTTCTTACCTTCTTTTCGATAACTTTAATTACTTCGCTAGTTATTACTGACATTGCTGCAGTTGCTATCGCTAAGCGCTCTCTTACTCAAGCAACTGAAGCAGCTGCACAAAGAGGGGTTAGAAATTTAAATCGAGACGCTTACTATTCGGGTGAGTTCGATCTAAGTACGATGGTGGGGAATATCTTTGGCGCTGGACCTAAAGATCCTGGTATTCCAATTGATTGCTCAAAAGCTTTAGGAGATTCCGAAGGTGCACTTTCTGATTGGGGTCGCGGTCCTAGGTCTTTGAGAAGAGTTGAATTGATTGATATCGCTATAAGAGATATCCAATGTGATGGATTTGGAATTCAACTAGTGACTTCGGCTACGGCGCAGTTACCTATTGCAATTCCGCTTTTGAAGCTGGATAAAGTTCAGATTACTTCGCGGGTTTCAAGCACAAATACACGCAGATCAGGCTTCGCTCCCTTCGGTATAAGGGTTTTCTAGTACTCGCTATCCTTACTCTTATGGCCCGTGAATACGATCTCGAGATTGCTGCAATCAGCGCAACTCTTGTATCTATCGAAAAGGTCTTGGATCTGCCGAAGCTTGAGGCAGAAGCGGTTGAACTAGAGGCAGCGGCTGGAGTTCCGAATTTATGGGATGACCCGGAGGCAGCGCAGAAAGTTACAAGCAAGCTATCTCGGGTGCAGAGCACGATTGCGCGATTAAAAGGTTTGCGTCGGCGTGTGGAAGATCTGCCGATTTTATTTGAGTTAGCGGTCACAGAACCTGATGGATCAGCGCTTTCGGATGCTGAAGGCGAATTAGATTCAGTAGTTAAGGCAATTAGCGAACTTGAAGTTACTACTTTGCTCAATGGTGAATACGACGATCGTGATGCTCTGATAACTATTCGCTCTGAGGCAGGTGGCGTGGAAGCTGCTGACTGGGCAGAGATGCTTATGCGTATGTACCTGCGTTACTGTGAACGCCATGAATTTAAAGTAGATGTGCTGGAAACTTCATACGCAGAAGAAGCGGGAATTAAATCAACAACCTTTAGAGTTAGCGCACCTTATGCATATGGGACTATCTCTGTAGAACAGGGCACACATCGTTTGGTGCGTATCTCACCTTTTGATTCGCAATCACGTCGTCATACATCATTTGCTGGTGTTGAAGTTGTTCCCGTTGTGGAACAGAGCGATCACATTGAAATTGATGAGAAAGAAATGCGCGTTGATGTTTATCGCTCATCGGGTCCGGGGGGACAGGGCGTTAATACAACTGACTCTGCTGTACGCCTGACACATATCCCGACCGGGATTGTCGTCTCATGTCAGAACGAGCGTTCGCAGATTCAAAATAAGGCAACGGCAATGGCGGTATTGCAATCAAAGTTATTAGAACGCCGGCGCCAAGAAGAACAAGCCAAGATCAATGCTTTAAAGGGTGATAACTCAGGATCTTGGGGAAACCAGATGCGCTCTTATGTTTTGGCGCCGTATCAAATGGTTAAGGATTTACGTAATAACCACGAAACTGGAAACACATCTGCGGTATTAAATGGTGAAATCGATGATTTTATTGAAGCGGGAATTCGCTGGCGTCGTTCCAGTTCTCAATAAATTAAAAATATTTAGTAATTTTTCTCACCATTCCTGTGAATTGGCATGGGATTTGCGCCTGATACCTGCCGATATCAAGCACTTTTGGCGGATATATACCTAAACTAGGGCTCAGTACGGCGGCCAAACCCCGATCGATGTCGCCAAAGGAACGAAGGAGTTCGTGTGATTCGCTTTGAGAATGTGACGAAACTTTACTCGGGGCAAGACCGCCCGGCGCTGGAAGCAGTTACCTTGGAAATTGTTAAGGGCGAGTTTGTATTTCTCGTTGGACTTTCCGGATCTGGTAAATCAACTTTCCTTCGTCTGATCTTGCGCGAAGAGCGACCATCTTCTGGAATTATCCATGTGGCTGGAAAAGATCTTGGCCAATTGGCAAACCATAAAGTCCCAGAACTGCGTCGCCAAGTCGGAACAGTATTCCAAGATTTCCGTTTGCTACAGAATAAAACAATTGCCGAAAACGTGGCCTTCACCCTGCACGTACTTGGATATTCAAAGCGCGAGATCGAACGCGAAGTTCCTGAAGTTCTAGAACTTGTTGGTCTGGAAGATAAAGGCGATCGCATGCCAAATGAAATTTCGGGTGGAGAACAACAGCGCGTGGCAATTGCCCGTGCGTATGTGAGTCGCCCAGCGATCATCATCGCCGATGAGCCAACGGGAAACCTTGACCCGGCAACATCGGTTGGAATTATGAAGTTGTTAGATCGCATCAACCGCGAGGGCACAACGGTCTTGATGGCGACCCACGATTCAGGAATCGTTGATCAGATGCGCAAGCGCGTGATCGAACTAGATAGCGGCCATGTGGTTCGCGACCAGGTCCGCGGCGTCTACGGATACACGGGCTAACGGATTCAGGAGATAAGGTAAATACATGCGCGCAGGATTTTTACTTAGCGAAGTTCGAATCGGTCTTCGCCGTAACTTAACGATGACCTTTGCCGTCATCGTTACTACTGCTATCTCGCTATCTCTATTAGGAATTGGCCTACTTTCTAATGCACAAGTCGGTGCGATGAAAGATTATTGGTATGACAAGATCGAAGTATCGGTCTATCTCTGTGGTTCTCTCTCAGAGTCACCAAGTTGTGCAGGTGGGGTGATAAATCCGGAGCAACGTCTTGGAATTAAGAGTGATCTCGAAGCTTTGCCTGTTGTGCAGAGCGTTTTCTATGAATCACAATCTGAGGCATATTCACGTTTCCAAGAGCGCTTTAAAGATTCAGCGATTGCGCAGAATGTGACTGCAGATCAACTTCCAGAATCTTTCCGCGTTAAGTTAAAGGATCCGACGCAATACGCTGTTGTCGTTAGCGCATTTTCTGGGCGACCTGGCGTAGATATTGTGCAAGATCAACGCAGCATTTTGGAGAAGTTCTTTAAATTGCTTAATGTGCTCCGCAACGGTGCGTTACTGGTCGGACTCTTCTCGGTATTAACTGCTGGCTTACTTATTTCAAATACTTTACGTATTGCAGCCTTTAACCGTCGCCGCGAAACTGGCGTAATGAAGTTAGTTGGAGCATCTTCTTGGTCCATTCAACTTCCATTCTTACTTGAAGGAATCTTCTCGGCGCTGATCGGGTGGGTCTTTGCAACTGGATTGCTGGCCGGGCTCAAGAGCGTGGTTGATTCCAAGGTTGCGCCTCTTCTTACCTTTACCAACTTCTTCGGTTGGAATGAAGTCTGGATCGCATCTGCTTGGTTATTGCTAGCCGGCTTAGGCGTTTCAACGGTTGCATCTGCTGTAACGCTGCGCCGTTATCTCAAGGTCTAAGTAGGCGCTGCCGTGGTGAAAGAGGTCGGTCGCAAACTCATCGCGCAGAATAAGAAAGCGCGCCATGATTACTCAATCGAAGATGTTTTCGAATGTGGAATTGTCTTAACTGGCACCGAAGTTAAATCACTTCGCGCCGGGCGTGCATCGTTAATTGATGGTTATGCCACTGTTGAAAATGGCGAACTCTGGTTAGCTGGGGTTCATATCCCTGAATACACGCAAGGTACTTGGACTAATCATGAAACTAGACGCAAACGTAAGTTACTTGTGCATCTACAAGAGATTAAAAAGTTACATATAAAGATCAAAGAAGGCGGAGTAACACTTATCCCGTTGCAGCTTTACTTTAATAATGGCAAAGCCAAGATTGAGATCGCTGTTGCACGAGGCAAGAAGGCCCACGATAAACGTGATTCGTTGATGGAACGCCAATCAACTCGTGAAATCGAACGCGAGATTTCTCGTCGTCGCTCTGGAAAAGATTCTTAGCAATTGTCCTTAGTTATCGAGACCGAACGTTTAATTCTTCGCCCCATGGCGAACTCCGATGTCGATGATTTGCTGGAATATCAATCAAATCCAGAAATTGTGCGCTATATCCCTTGGCCACCTCGTACGCGAGAGCAGGTTATTAGCGCACTTGAAAATACTATTGAAACTGGAAAGTTTGATCTTAAAGAAGATAACGATTCCATCGTCCTAGTTTGGGAGTTAAAGTCCAACGGTAAAGTAATTGGCCAATCAAATATGACTCTCAAATCTGTAACTGATAAAAAGGCAGATATAGGCTGGGTTACTCATCAAGCCTTCCAACGCCAAGGATTGGCCTTTGAAGCAACACAGGCGCTTATGAAATACGCCTTTACTAACTTTCCAATCCATCGCATCATTGCCGATATTGATACGCGAGTTCCTGAATCGGCCAACCTTGCCGATAAATTAGGTATGCGGCTAGAAGGCACCTTTAAAGATGGCGAGTTCTTTAAGGGGCAATGGTGCGATATGTGGCTCTATGCAATTCTCAAATCGGAGTTTCCCGCATAACTGCGATGCTTGAGTTTTAACGATTTAGTTTTGGCGCTCAAGCAAATATAGAAAATCGTGCTTTATCCCCGATTTTTGAGTTTGCTTGAGCGTAATTTTTTTCTCACGATATGCGGCGATACACTTAGCCCACAACTTAATAGTGGAAATAGCTTTCCACACCCATGGGGGTGAACGGTCTCGACTTTGGTTGTTGAGGCAGGGGAAGCGGGCCGAGGAAGCCAGGATGATCTCGTTAACCAATAACCTGTGCAAAAAATAATCGTCAGTACAACTGCCGATGATCTCACTCTTGCTGCCTAAGCAAGCTCTGTGATCCGTTAGCCCAGAGTCGCCTTCGATTTGGGATCTAGCGCCGACAGAAGGCTCTTCACGGTAGTGGCGTTGCGAACACCACCGGAGAACAGTTTCGCAAATGAGTTTGTCGAATACTCGTGTGCAAGAGATTCGGAACTGAGAAAACGATAGCCACACTACGCCCGTAGAAGCCCTGTTTTAATTCCGAAGGACCCGGGTTCGATTCCCGGCACCTCCACCATGCTTTAGTTTATTTAGCTCTGTCCCGCAGGACCATTTGGATCTTTGTTTCCTGGACGAAAGATTGCGGGCCAAGGTTTATTTCTAAAGAACTCGCGCTTTAGCGCAGCTACGTTGACAGCAAGAGCCGCTGCTATAAATAATTTTGGAGTAACTGGAATTGGAGTAAAGATTAAGAAGAGCGCCACAGTCATACCTAATGGTGAAATAGTTGCGACAATAATTCTGCGAAAAAACCAAAGTGGCTTGCTTCGTCTTGAATAATTCCAGAATAAATTACTGGTCAGAACTATCGAGATTGGCCCCGTAAATAAAGTCAACGCCAAAAGCAATGCGGCCAATAGTGCGAGCGATTCCATTTTTCTAGTCTAACCTTTTCCAGCTCTGGCTAATCGCTGCCAACATCACCATATCTATCTGATCACCATTTGAGCGCGTAACTCTTTGCTGCAGTATGCCTTCACGCTGGTAGCCGGCAGTAGATAAAAGTTTCTGAGAAGCAGTGTTATCTGTATCTACCGCTGCTTCAATTCGCTTAAAACCTAAAGTGTCGAAGCCGTAATCAGTGATCATCTTTGTTGCCATCGTTCCAATACCTTTTCCGCGCATAGGCGCATGCATCCAATATCCAATTTCAGCGCGGTGGTTCTCGATGCTGATGGTGTGGAATGAGATAACTCCGGCGAACTCTTGATCATCACCCACGCCAAATTCAATAACAAAGGGGATTTCCCGCTGCAGCTCGATAGATGCCGGTATCCGCTGCACATAATCAAGGGCATGAGCTATCGTGTAGTTGGTGGGAACAGTGGTAAATCTTGGAATAAGCGGATCTTGGCAAGCTTCAAATATGGAAGTCACATCTGAATCGATAGGCGGGCGCAAGGTATATCTGCCATATTGCAGAGTAGGAATTGCACTTGGCCACCAGATCATCGGCTAAGTATGGACTAGCGAAAGCGCTCGGTGCGCTTAAATTGAATCGCCAATCGGTCTAGCAGGCGTCAAATATATTTTCCCGAGCGGTGATGTCCAAGTGCAAGAACCATCTGGTCGACTTTCGATATTCCAACCATCGTGCGTTTTGAGTCGATGGTGTCTGCGACAGAGCGCACCTAAATTATCGGGTGAAGTTCGCCCACCGGACTCCCAACTTTGGGCATGATCTATATCGGATAAGGCCGCCGATCTTCGACAACCGGGGAAGCGACAGGTGCGATCGCGTGCGATTAAAAAATCTATTAGCGCTTGCGGTGGCTCATAACTCTGCCTTCCGTAATCCAATAAATTGCCGGTTTGGGGATCGGTGATAAATCGTTTCCATTTTCCGTCGGCTGCGAGTTCGCGCGCAACCGAAGCTGGAATCGCACCGTAACCTGCGAGCTGTCCTGGGTTTTCAGCCAAACCTAAGAGAGTTGGTAGATCGATAGTGACATTTACCGAGATAGGACGGCGGTGGGGAGTAACTACCTCTGCAGATGAAGATAGGTAAGCGCTGGCAATGGCAGTTAAGGCATCAGCGCGTTTCATATCCGCGTTTCGTGGATCGGAGTCTGATTCAGCATCTATATCTGAAGTTGCAGCACGAATAAAACTTTCAATCGAATTCATAACAATTTGCGCATCGGCGGCTGGCAAAATTGCAACTATGGTGGATATGCCATCGCTCTCGGTGTAGCAACTGACTTTTCTGGTATCTCGCGCCCGGGCGACGGTTTCTTCAAAAGTTTCCGGCGCAATACGAGCGATTGAAGTACGGACCTGGTTTGCTACTTGTCCAGGTGTGTGGAATTCGGCGTGTGCAATTGCCTTTTGTTCAATCTCAAATATTGCAGATTCTGGTAACCCGTCGCGAATTGCGGCGGCAGTTTCCTTTGCAATAACAGTTGCGTGTGCGGGGGAGATCTCGCCAGTTGCTAACGCGTAACATGTGTTAGGTAGATGGTTAACAAGGGTTCGGGCCACATCGATACGTGATTGTGCAGTGGTAGGAGCAAGGCGCAGCGCAGTTGAGATATCTTCGCGTTCGGCATCATCCACGCCAAAAAATGGATCGGCACCATTTGGTTTACTCGAATCGCAACCTGCAACGGCGACAATTGCGCGCTGCATAAGCGCTTGCAACCAACCAGTCTGTCGCTCAAGAGCGGTTAGATAATCGATCCGGTCAGACGGTGGTAGCTCTTGTGGGTTGATCGCAACCAACGCAGAAAGCGTTGCGATGCCTGGCATCGCGCTTAATAGATCGGCGATCGCTGGTGCCAAGAAGGTTTGCTCTTGGTCGCTTATGCGAAGTGCCGTTGTCATGGGCTAGATATTGCATGCGCCAACTGACATTAATTCCGAGAAAGGTGAGCTTATCCACATCTTCGGCAAAATAACTTTAAGTTGCAGGTAGTTGAAAGTTCAACTAAAGTTGCCCATACGAACTAGGAGTAAAAATGCCAGCAGTTACCGTAAGTGATATCACCGTACTTCCTCGCGTTAGCGATGCGCCGAATTCGCGCGCTCGTCGCGTAAAGAGCATCACAACTGCTCCGCAAGGTTTCGAAGGTGAAGGCTTTCCGGTTCGTCGCGCATTTGCCGGCGTTGATTTAGCAGAGCTCGATCCATTTGTGCACTTAGATCAAATGGGCGAAGTTGAATATGCACCTGGTGAACCAAAGGGAACTCCTTGGCACCCACACCGCGGATTTGAAACGGTTACTTACATTATTGATGGAATCTTTGATCATAAAGATAACAATGGCGGCGGCGGAACAATTTCAAATGGCGATACGCAATGGATGACCGCCGGTGCTGGAATTCTGCATATCGAAACACCACCAGAGCATTTGGTAATGAGCGGCGGTTTATTCCACGGATTCCAACTTTGGGTAAATCTGCCAGCTGCAAAGAAGTGGTCACCACCTGCTTACCAAGATGTGCGTGCAAATGATGTTTCACTTTTATCTAGCGCAGATGGCGGTTCACTAATTCGTATCATCGCTGGTGAATTAGATGGACATGTCGGTCCTGGATCCACGCAAACCCCAATTACTTTAATTCACGCAACTGTGGCACCTGGCGCAGAGCTGCGACTTCCTTGGCGCAAGGATTACAACGCACTTGTTTATGCAATCGCAGGCCATGGTTTTGCAGGAGAAGAAGCTCGTCCGATACAAATGGGTCAGCTAACAGTCTTTGGTGATGGCGATAGCATCGTAATTCGCGCAGCTAATCAACAAGAGACTCGTTCGCCAAACCTGGAACTGTTTATTCTCGGTGGCCAACCAATTAAAGAACCCGTTGCTTGGATGGGGCCATTCGTTATGAATACCAAGGCTGAAGTTCTTCAAGCCTTTGAAGATTTCCAGAAAGGCAAACTTGGTTCAATCCCTGCGATTTATAAAGAGGATGCCAAGCGCCCCCAGTCAGCGTCAAGGGTGAACCGCACCGATAAATTAGGTGGGGACGTTCTAGATGTTCACAATGCTCCGCTAGGGATTCAAGAGAAGTAATCTTAAATCTACGGTTGGCTGCACCGAGATGGTTGGCTAAAGCGCCTTAAGCGCGCTTACAACTTTCGTTAGAGATGCCTTAGCATCACCAAAGAGCAACATCGTCTTTGGATCATAAAGAAGCTCATTCTCAATACCAGCAAAGCCTGGGCGCATCGAACGCTTCAGGAAGATAACGTTTGCAGCGTTAGCAACTTCCAAAATAGGCATTCCGTAAATTGGACATCCTGGAGTTGTCTTTGCGGCTGGGTTTACTACGTCATTTGCACCGATAACAATGGCAACATCTGTTTGTCCAAAAGTTGGATTTACTTCATCCATTTCAGCTAATTGATCATATGGAACGTTGGCTTCGGCAAGAAGTACGTTCATATGTCCTGGCATGCGACCGGCAACTGGGTGAATTCCATATGCCACATCGATGCCTTTAGAGATCATCAAATCTGCAAGCTCGCGAACTGTGTGCTGGGCTTGCGCAACGGCAAGTCCGAAGCCAGGAACAATTACAACGCGACGCGCGTAATTAAGAAGAATTGCCACGTCATCTGGTGAACCAGAACGTACGGGACGTTCTTCGCCAGCGGCGGCAACATCTTGTGGCTTGGCAGTAAATGCACCGAACAGTGTGCCAAAGAGTGAGCGGCCCATCGCATCAGCCATCAAGCGAGTCAAGATTGTGCCTGATGCGCCAACAAGTGTTCCGGCGATGATCAACAGAGTTGAGTTAAGTACATAACCGCTAGCTGCAACTGTTAAACCAGTAAAGGCGTTAAGTAGCGAGATAACAATCGGCACATCTGCGCCACCGACTGGCAGAACAAACAAGATACCGAATAGCAATGAGAGCGCGGCAAGTACCAACAGCGGTGTTGTACCAAGGGCTGCAACTACCCAACCTGAAACACCAAGTACTGCAGCTAAAGTTGCGGCAATTACAAATCGACCGCCAGGAAATACAACGGGGCGAGTAGTCATCAACTCTTGCAGCTTCATGAAGGTAATAATCGAACCGCTGAAAGATACGCAGCCGACGACAACTGTGAATACCGTAAAGATAACTTCGGCCTTTGTGGCCTCGGCGCCTAAGTTCAAGTATTCAACGATTGCAACAAGGGCTGCTGCGCCACCACCAACACCATTAAATAGTGCAACTAGCTGTGGCATCTGGGTCATCTGAACCTTGCGCGCGGCAGGTACGCCAATTGCTAAACCAACTGCAATTGCGCCCAAGATCCAACCGAAATTATGTAGTGGAAGTGAGTGAGCAGGTGAACCATCGTGCGGCTTAGTTACATAGACAAATACAACAAGCGTTGCAACAGTTGCACCAAAGGCGCCAATTAAATTTCCGCGGCGCGCAGTCTTGGGATGAGATAGGCCTTTTAAAGCGAGAATAAAACAGACACCGGCAGCAAGTCCGATTAAGTCATACAAAGTGCTGCTCATTTATCTGCCTCCTTCTTCTTACCCTTAAACATTTCAAGCATGCGATCGGTAACTACAAAGCCACCGACCATATTTATTGTGGCAAGCACAATCGCGGCAAGTGAAAGTCCTAGTTCGAGGTTGGTATGGCTGTGATCGGCCACGATTATTGCACCGACCAGAATTACGCCGTGGATTGCGTTAGCACCAGACATCAACGGGGTATGCAGAGTTGAAGAGACTTTAGAGACGACTTCAAAACCCACAAAGACTGCGAGTACGAAGATCGAAACAATTGCCATTGGTTCCATTACTTGGCTCCTCCTGCACTTGGGTCGCGACGTTGGCCAGCATGTGTGACCGCAGCTGCATTGATAATTTCATCTGCAAAATCGAGATTTAGCGCAACTGGTGCACCCTCTTTAGCAGGCGTTGTAAGCAGAGTAAGTAGGTTAACTACGTTACGTGAATACAAACTAGATGCGTGGAATGGCAATTGGCTCGGTACATCTTTACCGCCCCAAATTCGAACTCCGCCGCTAGTAACAACAATTTCGCCAGGCTTTGATCCTTCGACATTTCCGCCAGTTTCAGCAGCGAGATCGACAATTACTGTGCCTGGTTCCATCGCATCAATCATTGCTTGTGTCATCAAACGCGGTGCGGTGCGACCAGGAACTGCGGCAGTTGTAATAATTACGTGCGATTTTGCAATATATGGAGTCAATAGCTCACGCTGTTTTGCCGCGCGTTCTTCAGTCATCTCACGCGCATAGCCACCAGCGCCCGCAAGTGATTCAAGTTCTAGCTCGATAAATGTTGCACCCATTGATTTAACTTCATCTGCTGAAGATGGACGAACATCGTAGGCCGATACAACGGCGCCTAAACGACGAGCTGTTGCAATGGCTTGCAAACCAGCAACGCCTGCACCAAGTACCAAAACTTGTGCGGGTGTAACGGTGCCTGCTGCAGTCATCAATAACGGGAAGAAGCGTGGTGACATTTCAGCGCCAACTAAGACTGCGCGATAACCAGCACAAAGTGCCTGTGAGGTAAGCGCATCCATTGATTGCGCACGCGAAATACGTGGCACAAGTTCAAGCGAGAAGGCAGTTGCCCCAGCTTTTACAGCTGCCTCAATTGAATCAACTGCGGTTACCGTAGAGAGAAATGAGATAGTTGCGGCGCCCTTTTTCAAGGTCGCCATTTGTGCAGGAGTTAAAGGTTGAACCGAAAGTACGATATCTGCGCTGGCAATGACATCGCCCTTAACAACGCTTGCTCCCGCTGCGGTATATGCAGCATCAGTGCCCTGTGAGTTATCGCCTGCGCCAGATTCAATGGCAACTTCATAACCAAGGCGGGTTAACTTATTGATGATGTCGGGGACAAGCGCTACGCGCTTTTCACCTTCTTTACGCTCTAATGGGACAGCTACTCGCATAGGCGAACCCTACTTGCTGATCTAATTACCTGCGAGTTCTCCGCGGGTTAAGTGATACAAAAGCGCTTGAATAGTTGTACGGCGGTGGTAGGCCTCGCGCCAAATTACAGATTTCGGTCCATCGATCACAGATGCGGCGACTTCTTCGCCGCGGTGCGCAGGCAGGCAGTGCATAAATATGGAATCGCTGGCAGTGAGCGCCATCAAAGAATCTGTGACGGCGAAAGGTGCCAGCACCTTAATTTTCTCAGCTCGCTCGGTCTCGGGATCTCCCATCGACATCCAAACATCTGTATAAAGCGCGCTCGCGTCTTTGCAGGCTGCTTCCGGATCGTTGTTTACTTCGATAATGGCGCCAGTTTTCTTAGCAATAGCTTGCGCAGTTGCTACAACTTCAGCACTTGGCGCCCATTTGCCGGCTGGAGTTGCCGCAACAACATGCGCGCCCATGATTGCCCCCATAGTTAGCCAGGCATGTGACATATTGTTGCCATCGCCGAGATAAACAAATTTACGTCCCGATACATCGCGCCCAAAAATTTCGCGAATCGTTAACCAATCTGCCAATAATTGTGTTGGGTGATCATCATCGGTAAGTGCATTAATTACTGGAATCGATGCGTTAGCCCCAAGTTCATCTACTTCGGCTTGTGCAAAGGTACGAATGATTAGCGCATCGCAGTAACCACTAATTATCTTTGCAGTATCTGCAATCGTTTCACCGCGACCAAGTTGTAGCTCATCGCCTCTAATAAAAATTGGTGTTCCACCGAGATGAGTAACTGCGGTCTCAGAGGAAAGTCTGGTGCGAGTTGAAGGCTTGGTCATATAAATCGCAACGCTCTTATGAGCTAGCGCATCTTTAGAGCGCAGCGGATTCTTCGCAAAGTCGGCTGCAGTATCGAGCAGTAAATCGACATCGGCGCGCGATAAATCAGCGGTACGCAGCAAGTCCTTCATCTTCAAATTCTACCTGCAACCACTATCCTTTCGGGCATGGGTATTTTCCGTAAGAACTCTCCTGATTTAGAAGGAGATACCGACCTACTTACCCGCCCAGAATTACAGGATGACGATGGTGGCCATGATCGCTTCGCCCATTATGTAAAGAAGGAAAAGGTCGTTGAGTCTGCGGTAACTGGCAAATCAGTACGAGCACTTTGTGGCAAGAAATGGATCCCTTCGCGCGATCCCGAGAAATACCCAATCTGCCCAGTATGTAAAGAAATCTATGACGGCATCAAAAATAAGTCGCCTAAAAAATAGATCTGCTTTAACTCTCGTCTTGGCGTTAATCGCCACTTCACTGACTATTTCCACTTCGCTTCCCGCAAATAGCGCAAACCAACCGCGCAAGATTTTGACTGGCTGGATTCCTTATTACTCAATGAAGACCTCACTTCCGGCGGTATTAAATAACGCTGACTTAATAAAAGAGGTAATGCCATTTTGGTATACCTTGAAATTTGATGGCAAAACCAAAGTTGCCGTCGTAACTGATTTATACGCATCTGCAAATCCCAATATTCCAATTACAACTCCACTTACGGCGATGCGGGCTGCCGGATTTCAAATCATTCCAACAATCACCGATGGTATGGATAAATTAGTTCTTGCAAATTTATTGGCCAACCCCACCAACCGAACCAAAACTGCTAAAACTATTTCTGATTTTGTGATGGCGAATAATTACGATGGTATCGATCTAGATTTTGAAGGCTTCGCTTTTGTTGATGGCAATACCACTTGGGTCAAGACTACACCGCTGTGGGTGGCATTTGTAAAAGAGCTTTCTGTCTTGCTACACACAAATAACAAACTTCTCTCGGTTTCATCTCCATATAACTTCAACCCAACTGAAGTTCAAAAGGGTTACACCGTTTATGCCTGGCCACAGATTGCCCCGCTTATAGATCGCTTAAGAATTATGACTTATGATTATTCCGTTGCAAAAGTTGGTCCGATTGGACCAATTAGCTGGACAGAGAAAACCGTTGCATATGCCACTTCCATAATGCCGGCGTCAAAGGTTTATGTCGGTCTTGCTGGTTACGGACGAGATTGGGTAACGAAAGTAGATGGAGTATGTCCTGCGCCATTTATCAATGCGATCAAAGTTGGCGCAAAGGCTGCGACATTTGTGATGCGTGACGCGGCAGCCCTTGCCGCTAGCTACCAAGTAACACCTATCTATGATGAAAAAACAGGGGAAGCAACCTTTACATATACAAAGTCTTACGAAGGAACTACTGCAGCAGGCCTTTCAACAACATGTACTGCAACGCGCACCGCTTGGTATCAAAATGCTCAGAGCTATTTAATTAGAAGTGCGCTTGTTGCAAAATATAAATTAGGTGGCGTAACGGCATGGACGCTTGGTATGGAAGAGCCGCTGGCTATGGAAGCAATTCGCCAGACTGCGCTAAATATTGCTCCGGCCAAAGTCTTAAGTGCGTTAACTTCTGATAAGACATCTGCACTTTATGCAAGTGTAATTAATTTAAGCGGACAAGTAACCCTGGAAGATAAATCACCGGTTATCTCGATTCCAGTGCGCATTGAAGGTAAGAGCTCGACTGATACAACTTGGCGCTTACTTGGCACGGTAAATACTGGTGCTGATGGCAAATTTGCAACCCCAATTTTATTAGGCAAGCCGACCACGGTGCGATTAACAACGGAAGGAACATGGGAGCGCGCTGAATCTGTAAGTAACGAGTTAGTAATTCAGATAGATAGAACTATTTCACTAAGCGCACCTGGAACTACGAAAACTGGTTCACCATTTGCAATTTCCGGGGTGGTACGTCCACGTAGCGCAGGCGCTCTCGTTTCACTACTTAAATTCTCAGCCGGTGGTTGGAAGAGCGTTGCTACCTCAACAACTGATGAACGAGGTGGATTCACCTTCGCTATCGCAGGCGAAAGCCGATCAATTGTGCGCTACCAAGTCGTGGTTCAAGGCGATTTAATTTGGCGGCAAGTAGCAGCGCCAGAGTTCTCTATCATTATCAGGTGATGGTTAAGACTGATACCAAGATCGAAGAGGAGATCCGCGCGATCTTCTCTGGCGATACTCCATGGGTCACCATCGTTTGGGATGATCCAGTAAATCTGATGACCTATGTAACCTATGTATTAATGGAGCTCTTTGGTTTTCCTAAAGCAAAGGCACATGAAGTAATGATGAAGGTTCATACCGAGGGTAAAGCAGTTGTCTCAACCGGTAGCCGTGAAGAGATGGAACATGATGTGGCGCGGCTGCACGAGTATGGCCTATGGGCAACGCTGCAGCGGGGTGATCAAGGGCTATGACATCAGAAGGCTTTAAGCGCCACGGCAGTAATTCATATATCGCCGAATTCGCCGATAATGAACGCGAAATTCTAATTAATTTAGCAGAACAAATCATTGAACTTTTAGCCGAACGAATTGATCATGGCCACGAAGATCCACTTGCGGCAATGGTTGGGATAACTTCGCATGATTCTCCACCGGAGGATGAGGTTCTGCATCGCTTACTTCCCAATGCTTATCAAGATCAAGCAGACTCTGCCGAATTTCGTCGCTATACCGAATCTACTTTGCGCAACAAGAAACAAGCCCATGCCATGGCGATGCGGATGTATTTAAAGAGTGCAGAAGATGGAGTCATTGATTTAGACCATGATGGAGCAAACGCTTGGTTGGGTGCAGTAAACGATATGCGTTTGGCGCTGGGTGTACGGCTAAATGTGCAAGAGCGATCTAATGATGAGTTAGAACTGTTAGCCCCTGATGACCCACTGCGTGAAGTTTATATTGTTTATGGCTGGTTAGGTTGGCTGCAAGAAGGTTTGATCGAAGCACTGATGGATGAAAGATAGATGGATGAAAGTTAAGATGGAGCTCTCATGTCACTAACTATCTCGCGCGCCTTTGTTGATGCAATCGTTGAACAATCTCGCGCTGAATATCCTGATGAATGTTGTGGCGTTATTTTGGGGCCGGTGGGTTCAGGTAAAGCTGAACGTTTAAAGCCAATGGTAAATGCCGCACATTCACCTACTTTTTATGAGTTTGACCCTAAAGATTTACTTGCCTTGTATCGCGAGGTAGATGACCTTGATGAAGAGATTGTTGTGATCTATCACTCTCATACTGAAACCGAGGCTTATCCGTCACGCACAGATATTGCATACGCTGGTGAACCCGGAGCGCACTATGTCTTGGTCTCTAGTCGCAAAGAGATTGCACCTGCAATTGAATTTCGCTCTTATCGCATCATCGATGGCGTGGTAACTGAAGAAGAAGTTTCAATTACCGATTAAGTAAGTTATTAGCCATAATAAGTACATGAGTATCGAAGTCCGTATCCCAACTATTCTGCGCCCCTTTACCAAAGATCAAAAGGTAGTTGCCGCTGTTGGCACTTCTCTTACTGCTTTAATCTCAGATCTTGATGCGCAATACCCTGGTATCGGTGATCGGTTGTTAGAAAATGGCGCGCTTCGCCGCTTTATAAATATTTATATCAATGATGAAGATGTGCGCTTCCTCGGTGGCTTGGATGCGCAGATTAAAGATGGAGATTCGGTAACGATTCTTCCTGCAGTCGCTGGCGGTTAATTTTGGCGCGCTATGACTCACTTGAAGCATCAGTGGGTAATACTCCTTTAATTGGTCTACCAAGATTGTCGCCTGCACCTAATGTGCGCCTCTGGGCGAAGATGGAAGATCGCAATCCAACTGGTTCAATTAAAGATCGCACAGCGATCTCAATGATTAACGCCGCAGAAGCAAGCGGCCAATTAAAACCAGGTGCCACAATTCTGGAACCAACTAGCGGCAATACTGGAATTTCACTTGCAATGGCGGCGAAAGTTCGTGGTTATAAATTAATTTGTGTAATGCCTGAAAATACATCGCCAGAACGTAGGCAACTGCTGGAGATGTGGGGCGCAAAAATTATCTCCTCACCTGCAGCCGGTGGTTCTAATGAAGCTGTGCGAGTAGCAAAAGAGTTAGCAGCGCAGAATCCAGAATGGGTATTTCTCTATCAATATGGCAATCCCGCAAATACCCAAGCCCATTACAGCGATACAGGGCCAGAAATATTTAAAGATCTGCCGACGATTACCCACTTTGTTGCAGGACTCGGAACAACTGGAACGCTGATGGGAGCCGGAAGATATTTGCGCGAACAAAACCCAGATGTGCAGATCATTGCGGCTGAGCCACGTTATGGAGAAGTCGTTTACGGGTTACGTAATATCGATGAAGGGTTCATTCCAGAGTTATATGACGCATCAGTTTTAACACGCCGCTTTTCAGTTGGCGCCGAAGATTCGGTAAAACGCGTTCGCCAATTGCTAGAAGTGGAAGGAATATTTGCAGGTATTTCTACTGGTGCGATTTTGCATGCGGCGATTGCAATGGGGACAGAAGCAGTTCGCGACAATCAGGACGCAGATATTGCATTTATCGTCTGCGATGCAGGCTGGAAATATCTATCAACTGGCATTTATGGAAGTGAGATCGCCGCTGCAACCGAGGGGTTAGACGGCAGCCTCTGGGCTTAAATCACAAGGTAGGCTTACCTATGTGAGTGATGCACCAATTGGAATATTCGATTCAGGCGTTGGCGGCTTAACTGTTGCCCGTGCAATTCTCGATCAACTTCCCAACGAACCCACTCTTTACATCGGCGACACGGCACGTGGTCCATATGGCCCGCGCCCTTTAGCTGAGGTCAGAACTTTTGCTCTAGAGACTTTAGATTATTTAGTTGACCAGGGCGTAAAAGCTTTGGTTATCGCCTGCAATACCGCTAGCGCTGCGATGCTGCGTGATGCGCGAGAGCGTTATTCACTTCCCGTAATTGAAGTTATTCAACCTGCAGTTCGTCGCGCAGTTGCGGCAACTCGTACCGGAAGAATTGGCGTTATCGGCACAAACGCCACAATAGATTCGAAAGCGTATCTAGATGCCTTTGCCGCAGCCCCGCAATTAGAAATTACATCTATTGCGTGTCCGCTCTTTGTGGAATTTGTGGAACGTGGTGAAACTTCAGGGGATGCGATCACCAAGATTGCGCGCGATTATTTGGCACCGATGATGGAAGCCGATGTAGATACATTGGTACTCGGTTGCACTCACTATCCGCTATTAACTGGCGTTATTTCATATGTGATGGGCAATGGGGTTTCACTAGTTTCCAGCGCGGAAGAGACCGCTAAAGATCTTTACCGCACCCTTGTTGAAAACTCGCTGCTGCGTGCACCAGCCAAGACCCCCGCCACACATGTCTTTTTAGCAACTGGTGATTCTGCCGCCTTTGAAGTTCTGGCGCGACGATTCTTGGGACCTGAAGTGGGTTCTGTACAACACATATCCAAACTCAATTAAGGGATCGGTAATAAATGGCACGCATCGACGGAAGAAATGAAAACCAACTTCGCGAAATCAAGGTCACTCGTAAGTGGCTAGATCATGCTGAAGGCTCGGTGCTAGTTGAATTTGGAAAGACGCGCGTACTTTGCGTCGCCTCATTTACACCAGGTGTTCCACGTTGGTTAAAAGATTCTGGAAATGGTTGGGTCACATCCGAATATGCGATGTTGCCACGTGCGACGCATACTCGATCAGATCGCGAGAGCGTTAAGGGAAAACTTGGCGGACGTACGCAGGAGATCTCTCGTTTAGTCGGTCGTTCACTTCGCGCGATCGTTGATATGAAAGAGCTCGGCGAAAATACGATCGTAATTGACTGCGATGTTTTACAAGCCGATGGTGGAACTCGCACCGCAGCAATCACTGGCGCCTATGTTGCGTTGGCAGATGCGATCGCATGGGCAAAAGCGCAAGGACATATCAAGGCAGATTCCAAACCGCTTAGTGATTCGGTTGCAGCTGTCTCAGTTGGAATTATTGGCGGAGTTCCGATGCTCGATCTTTGCTACGAAGAAGATGTGCGCGCCGATACCGATATGAATGTTGTCTGTAGCGGTGATGGCAGATTTATTGAAGTACAAGGAACTGCTGAAGGTGTTCCCTTTGATCGCAGCCTGCTTAACTCACTTCTCGATCTCGCAGTTGCGGGATGTGTCGATCTTGGGCAGATTCAGAAAGTGGCGCTTGCTAAGTGAGTCCGCACAATTTACTTCTTGCCACACGCAATAAAGGCAAGATAGAAGAGTTTCGTCGCATCTTGGAAGATATAGCTGCTGGTGAAATTGATTTAGTTGGCCTTGATCAATTTCCGCAATTGCATGATGTTGAAGAAACGGGATCAACTTTTGAAGAGAATGCGCTGCTAAAGGCGCGCCAGATGTGTGCCGCAACTGGAATTCCGGCAATCGCCGATGACAGCGGCTTATGTGTTGATTATTTAAATGGTGATCCAGGAATTTTCTCGGCGCGCTGGTCAGGAATACATGGAGATGACCTGGCAAATACTGCAAAAGTTTTGGAATCGTTAACCGGAGTACCCGATGAAAAACGGAGCGCACATTTCACTTGCGTTGCAGCACTCGCGCTGCCAGATGGTCGCACCCATGTGGAAGAAGCCCACTTCGATGGATGGATTTTGCATAGCCCCATTGGGGATCGTGGATTTGGCTATGACCCAATCTTTCGACCAGAAGGGCTCGCTATTTCCAGCGCGCAGATGAGCGCAGCAGATAAAGATGCAATCAGCCATCGCGGGAAATCACTCCGCGCTATCGCACCTCATGTCCTGACTTTGCTCAACTCCCTAGGCTAAACTTTGCCCATACGAGTTCGCTCAATCCGCAAAGGGGTTTTACCGTGGCTGTAAAGAAAAAGGCTCCAGTTAAGAAGAAGGCCGCTGCCAAGAAAGTTGTAAAGAAAGTTGTAAAGAAGGCAGCGAAGAAAGCTCCAGCGAAGAAGAAAGCTGCAGCCAAGAAAATTACTAAGAAAGCTCCAGCGCGTAAGAAAGCTGCTGCCAAGAAAGTTGTAAAGAAGGCAGCGAAGAAAGCTCCAGCGCGTAAGAAGGCTGCGGCGAAGAAATCAACTTCTGCGAGCAGAATTGTTATTCCACCAGTTCCACGTGGTGGATCAACGAGCACATCTCGCGTTAACGTAACAACTACGCCAACTCCAGCAAAGTCAGCACCGGCTAAGCCAAGTTCGGCGCCTAAGCAAGGTACTTCACCACGTGTATTAATCGCTGCGATCCTCGGTATCGCACTTCTTGCGGTAATAGTTATCTCTCGTCCAGCGTCAAATAACGATGATGCAGCACCTACTGCAACACCATCTGCATCAGAATCTGCTGCACCAGAGATGTCAGAGGCGGCAACACCTGCAGCATCAGAATCTGCATCAACAGAAGCAGTCGCTGCAGTTGAAGCGCCAAGTCGTTTCATCGGAAATTGGAAAGATGCTGCAAAATCTGTAATGGTAATTACCTGGAAGGCGCCAACTGCAACAGCTGGGCTAACTGGTTATAAGTTTGAAGTTCGTTCCGGAATGGGCGAATGGAAAGAGTCAGGTATGTTGCCAGCGACTCAACTTTCAGTTGAATTAACTAAGGGCTCAACAGATGGTTCAACATCATTCCGCGTCTCATCTGTTTACTCAGATGGACAGATCGCAACTGCAAAGGCATTTGGATTTGCCGGTCAGTTCGCATAAGTAATTAATTAGAAATAGCCCCCGCCAATCGGCGGGGGCTATTTTTATTTGAGAGATACTTCTATAGATGGCTGGTGATTGTTGCAACGTAAGCACGCGCGCCAGCAGGAACCAAGTGAATTCCATCTGGTGCGAAATATTCTGGGTGGCCCTCTGAAATCTGATCCCAGCGAATAACGATGGTATTTGGATATAGGCCAGCAATCTCATCTATAAGATCGTTATTAGCGTGGCGCCAAGGGCGTGGGACGGCGGTATTTACCACAATTCTTAATGGAGCAGCTTTTACAGCCTCAAAAATCGCGATTACTTGTTCTCGTGTGAGCGCATTGTTATTTCCCAGATCGAAAACAACTGGTGAATTCGGCGCTAAAGCGCCATCGTGGCGCATTACTTCAAGTAACTCAGGTGCTTGGCGTCCAACGCGCGCATTTATGAGCGCAATGGGATGGCTAAATTCAAGTTCATGGCGAATTCCAAGTATTACTGAATCGCCTGTGACCCAGAGCCCTGGATTAGTGGCATCAGTCTGCGGGGCTAAAACGGGCTTATCTGCATCTTTTAGTAACTGCGCAAGTTCTTCGTTCTTCTTATCTGTTCTAATAATTGCGCCAACGCTTACTGTTGCAGATGTTAATAGAATCAATGATGTAAAGAGCGCGACCATGAGCTTCTGACGCTTACGTATATCTGCCGTTCTATATTTCATTCCCCCAAACCAATATGCCACAGCGCCACTACGAATCGGCAGTTCGACTAAACGTAGGGAAATATCTGCCATGGCAAGTACTAGCAAAATTCTCAGCAAGAAGAGCGCCCAATTTTCACCAGCTAGATCTACTTGCGGACGTGAGATCTGAAAGATAACCCAGTGCCATAAGTAAATTGCATATGAACGTTCGCCAATCCAAAGTAAAACCTTGGTGCGAAGTAGCGGTGCAAAGCGTGATGCCGGATGCACAATTGAAATCAAAATTGCTGTCCCAAATAAACCAGCTAATGGAAATGCTATTTTGTATAAAGTTGGTTTGGTCTCATCGATTAGCAAGAACGTTGCCAGAATTCCGATAAAACCAAATACTCCAATGCCATCTATAAAATCTTGCGCCCGGCGTGATACCTGCAAGTTAAAGTTCTGTGGAATCCAGCTAACGGCTAACGCTGCGCCTAAGAAGAGCCCGATGCTATGGGTATCTGTTCCAAAGTAGACGTGGCTAACTTTTGAAGAACTAGCAGCATCTAGTTGAAATGAGACAAACATCAAAGCGACTCCAGATATAGCTGCGATGACAAGAGCCGCTGCTGGAATAACTTTCTTACCGAAGTACTTTAAAACAATTAGCAGAATCAGCGGCCAAACTAAGTAAAACTGAGCTTCTACCGCCAGCGACCAAGTGTGTTGCAATAGCGGAGGTCGCCCGCTGGTCTCAAAGTAATCCTGGTGGTTAAAGACAAGCCACCAATTCATGCCACCAAAGAGTGAAAATGGTGCATCGGTTAAGAATTTTCGTGTTGTATCAGGAGCCCACAGCCCAACTACGATTGAAGTTACAACGATCATAAAAACTAGCGGTGGAATTAGACGACGGATGCGCGCCATATAGAAATCACGCAGATCTAAACCGCCGCGTTCTTGGATTGAATCAAGGAGCAACCTAGTAATTACATATCCAGAGATTACAAAAAAGAGATCTACTCCGAGAAATCCACCAGGTACCCAAGATATTCCCAAGTGATAGAGCATCACTGCTATGACTGCGATTGCACGCAGTCCATCTATGGCAGGGATGTATTGGATACCGCGCTTGGTAGCCACTCTATTTACCGACGCTTAGCGGGTTTTTTCTTTGCAACTGCCTTCTTTGCAACCTTCTTCTTAACTGCAGCTTTCGTAGCTGGAGCAGCAAGAGCCGGCTTTGTGCGCTGGCTAACCACTTTCTTAGGTCCAGTATCAATCACGGAATTATCTGCATTTAAATTCTCAGTAACGTTCTTATGAAGATCAGCTAAACGAGAGTAAGCACTATCTAAGCGAGAGCGGCTCTGTGAAATCGCGTTTTCTGCAGCATCTAAGGATTGCGTTTGAATGCGATATAAACGCTCTGCCTCAGAGATGACTCCACTCAACCATTGGCGATATTCGCCAACTTCACCAGTTGCTTCGGTAATGATTCTTTCGCCTTCGCGACGAGCAGCTAGCGCTAGCGCTGCAACTTCGCGACGTTTTTCATCAAAGAGTGACTGCGCTTCTCGTTCTGCCTCTGCCACTCTTTCTGCCGCTTCGGCTTCGGCAACATTTATATATTTACGTCCACGCGCTTCCGCGCCAGAGAGAATAGAACGTGCTTTTGTTTCTGCACCTTCGATGGCATCTTTTGCTTGACGCGATGCTTCTAATGAGATTCGTTCAGATACAGAAGTTGCTTTCGCTTCACGACTCTGCGCAGATTTAATCATCGACATGGCAGTTTCAGTCGCCAAGATCTCAAACTCTTCTTTACTTAGAGTTGTGATGTCGCGGCGAGAGCGCAGATCATTTAATTGTGATTCAAGTTCGCGGATACGGTCGACTGAAGATGGAGCAGCGCTTTCGCTCTCTTTAAATCCGACCCAATTTAGGAAATTCTTCTTCTCAGCCATGTGCCTAGATTAGGGCAAAGGCGCTATCTCCAAAAGTGGGTGATTTATTGGCGGTAGATCGCGATGGAAACGGCTAAATACTGCGATATCCACGCGGCCAGCACAAAGATATGGAAGAGCTCGTGAAAACCGAAGTATTTTGCATTTCGCCCCGGTTTTTTCAGCGCATAGAAGATCGCACCCACCGAATATAAGAGTCCGCCGATAATGATTGGTATGAGGACCCAGAATCCGCCTTCGTCATATAACTGCGGTGTGTAAACGATAGCGACCCAACCAAGTAGTAAATAATTAGCAACATATAACCAGCGCGGAGCGTTGAGCCAAAAGATGCGAAGGGCAACGCCAGCTAAAGCTCCCACCCAAACAACCGATAGCAAAATTGTGCGATCGTTGCCATGTAGTAAGGCAACTGCAAATGGAGTGTAGGAACCTGCGATTAGTAAATTGATATTGGCATGATCCCAGCGGCGCCAGATCTTCTTCTTCTCGGGAGACCAAGGCACGCGATGATAAATTGCTGAGACGCTAAAGAGCATGATGGCGCTAATTGAATAAAGGGCGACTGCCAATTTAAGTGAGCTCTTACTTAAGATAAAGAGAACTAAGGAAGCGATAATTACAACAGGGGTGGCCCCTAAGTGAAACCAACCACGTAACTTTGGTGGAACTGCTGCTGCTAATTTATCGCGCTCACTCGCCTCTTTACTCATAACACAACCCTAAGGGCTAACAACTGGTTTTAGGTCTCGCACTGATTTAACCAAGAGCGAAGCTAGCGCGGCAAGCAGGGTCATTGCACCAGTCACATAAATCATCGTGCTCACGCCAAAGGCTTGCGCCAAAGGTCCGACGATAGCGATACCTAGGGGTGATAGACCAAATGATCCGAAGGCGTCATATGCGACAACGCGTGAGTAAGACTCTTCTGGAATGTGAGATTGCAGAGAGGTATTCCAAATAACCATAAAGATATCGATCGCGATGCCAGCTAGGAATGCGCAGATAAGTGAGATCACAAGCGGAGTTTGGAACGCTAATGAAAAATCCCAAATGGCAGTTGCTGAAATAATTAACATGGCAAAGAGCAATGGACGGCCAAAATGAACTTTGAGGGAGATTACGCTGCCGGTAAGCATTCCAATCGTCAAAGTGGCAAGGTTAAATGACCAGAATTGTGGACCGTTATCCATCTTTGAAAAGTTAAGTGGACCCAAGACTTGTAGCAGCGCCTCGTAGGCAAGATTTATCACGGCAAATGCAATGACGATGGTAACTACCCAAGATCTAGAGCTAAATTCATGCCAACCAGTCTTCAAATCATAAAAAACGGTATTTTTATTTTCACGAATAATTGTAGGTAAATCTAAATTCCAAACAATTATTCCGGCGATAAAGAAAGAGATGGCATCAACTAATAGCGCCCACCCTGAACCAAAGGCTGTCACAAGTATTCCGCCTAATAGAGCGCCGGCGACATATCCGATGTTCGTTGTCATACTCACGACAGCATTTCCATGTTGCAGCTTCTCTTTTGGCAAAATTTCTGGCAGAACCCCAGACATTGCTGGCCACCAAAGGGCATTTAATATTCCAAAGAGCGCACCCATTAAGGCAAGTAAGAAAACGCTGGAGTGGCTAACGATTAACGAGACGGCACTTACTGTTGCAAAAGTGCTCCCGATTATGTCGGCGCCGCCGACGATACGATTTCTCTTAAATCGGTCTCCAATTACTCCACCAAATAACATAAGTGCGATCATTGGAAACATTCGCGCTGCCATGACGATACTTAAATCTTTTGCCGTAGCTCCGGGCAGGGCCAAAACTCCGAAAGCCAGCGCAACGGGCGAGATGCCATTTCCGACATTTGAGATAAAGCGAGAGATGGCTAGTGCGCTAAAGCCGCGGTGCTGGCGAAGTTCGGCTAATTGATTGCGCATGTGGATAAGCCTAGCCGCGGGGGGGATTGGGCTATTCGAATCGGGTGATAGCCCCAGAATGAACGCGAAATGTCCGAATTTTTCGAAAAACTTTGAAAAATACCCCAGTAAGTGGGTGCAAACTCTTCGCAAGAGGCACACAATAGGTTTACCAGCTAAGCGCAATGAGGTTCCTCGAGGATTTCATGGCTCGTATCTGGCTTTAGGGGCCGCCTGGTCCTTAAAGTATTAAGCACCCCACGGAGGCTTATTTACATGTCAACCATGTTAAAACTGTCAGCAAACGAATGGAATACGGTCTATAACATATTCTCATTTGGTCTTATTTGCATGATCGCATGCACTGTTTACACACTTGTTTCACAAGGTCGTGTGCTTGCTAAGTACCGCAACGCTCTCGTAATGTCATCAATGGTTACATTCATTGCTGGCTACCACTACTGGAGAATTTTTAACTCATTCAACGAAGCATCAATGGATATGTCAGTAAAAATTGGCGGAGACCAAGGTGCATTTAATGAGGCATACCGTTATGTTGACTGGCTATTAACTGTTCCACTACTTCTAGTAGAAGTAATTGCAGTTCTTGCACTTGCAAAGGAAGTTTCTCGCTCACTCATCACTCGTTTGGTTCCGGCATCAGCTGCAATGATCGCACTTGGTTACCCAGGTGAAGTCTCAAACGATCAGAACACACAGGTTCTATACGGTGTTCTTTCAACACTTCCATTCATATACATCCTTTACGTATTGTTCGTAGAGCTTGGCAAGTCACTTGATCGCCAGCCAGAAGGAGTTGCAGCAACCGTAGGTCGCTTGCGTCTTCTCTTGGTCGCGACATGGGGCGTATACCCAATCTCATACATCCTAGGAATGGGTGGAGATGCAACTGGACAGCAGTTCGTTGGCGTACAGGTTGGTTACACGGTCGCTGACATCCTGGCAAAGTGCGTATTCGGTCTCACAATTTTGAAGATCGCACGCATGAAGTCAATGGCAGAAGGCATGAAGGAAGATCACTAATCTTCTTTTAAATTAGTTAAAGTTAAAGGGGCGTCGGGAAACCGGCGCCCCTTTAATATTTGTAGGATAGGGACATGACAAAAGCAACACTCTCAAAATATGCGCTAAATAATTACCGCATGTCCAGTTATTTACTATTGGCAATTGGCCTAATCAATCTGCGCTACCAGACTGGTAAATCTGGTGCACTTGGAAATTCGCTCATCGTCATCATCCCAGGCGTTGCGATGTTGCTGACTACTTTCGCCAAGGGCGTGCATGGTTTTCTGGTGCGACGCGAAGTTATGGTTTTGCTAGCAGTTTTAGGTGTAGCCCTAGTTACTTGGGCAATTACCAACTAATAATTCGCCCAATAGTTCTTCTGGTGACGCTATTTTCGGAACGAGATATCGCTCTTCTTCATTGCGGTAATTAATATCCGGATCGCATTTGGACCCATGCCTTGCAGATCCTTAATGGCATCTAGCGAGTATTTTCTTAAATCACTGACTTTATAAAGTCCTTCATCGATTAACGCTCTGCGCGCTGGTGCGGCCAATCCAATTTCTAACCAAGCGCCATCGACAGCCGCATAGGCAGCTAAATCAACTTCACTGTTAGAGGCTGTGCTATTTCTTGCGCTGGATTTAGCCGCGCGCCGCGCAGCAGCTTCGCGCACAATTTTGGCTTGCGTCATCTTTATCTTTGCACGTGATGCTTTAGCCATATTAAATATTATCTTGCTGGTGCGGGAGGCGGGACTTGAACCCGCACGCCGGAGCACAAGTTCCTAAGACTTGCGTGTCTGCCATTTCACCACTCCCGCTGGAGCGTCATGAGAATGTTATAGAAAACTCATGTACTGGTGCTTAGGTTAGAGGTAAGTTTGCTTTATACAAAATTGTGGCCGAAGCGGCCCACAGGAGCGCGTCAACTGGCCATTCCTGCGATCAAGTGAGGAAGTTAAATGTCATTAACACCAACGCCCGCCGATAAGTTCACCTTTGGACTCTGGACTGTCGGTTGGCAGGCGCGCGATCCCTTCGGTGATGCAACTCGTGCAGCCCTTGATCCAGTGCGCACAGTTAACGAACTCGCAGCGCGCGGTGCATACGGTGTGACATTTCACGATGATGATTTAATTCCATTTGGTAGCGATGATTCATCACGTCGTGGACATATCGATCGCTTTAAGAAAGCGCTCGATCAAACGGGTATGAAAGTACCGATGGCAACAACGAATCTTTTCTCACACCCAGTATTTAAAGATGGTGCGTTTACAAGTAATGATCGCGACATTCGTCGTTACGCATTACGTAAGGCAATGCGCAATATTGAACTTGCAGTTGAACTAGGTGCACATACTTATGTTTGTTGGGGTGGCCGCGAAGGCGCCGAATCTGATGCCGCAAAGGATGCCTACGTTGCACACGAGCGTATGCGCGAGGCCTTTAACGTGCTTAGCCAATTTGTTTTAGATAATGGTTACAACATTAAATTTGCAATTGAACCAAAGCCAAATGAACCACGTGGCGATATCTTCTTGCCAACGATTGGCCACGCACTTGCCTTTATCTACACCCTTGATCATCCAGAGTTAGTTGGTTTAAATCCAGAAGTCGGCCACGAACAAATGGCGGGGCTTAACTTTGTTCACGGTATCGCTCAAGCTTTGTGGCAGAAGAAGTTATTCCATATCGATCTAAATGGGCAGCATGGTCCTAAGTTTGATCAAGATTTGGTCTTTGGACATGGTGATCTCAAATCTGCCTTCTTCCTTGTTGAACTTCTTGAGCGCTATAAATATGACGGCCCTAAGCACTTTGATTACAAGCCAGGACGCACCGAAGATGACAAGGGCGTTTGGGATTCTGCCACTGCAAATATGCGCACCTATTTAGCGCTCAAGGAACGCGCTACTGTTTATCGCAACGATCCTCGTGTAATCCAGGCGCAGAAAGATTCCAATATTCCAGGGCTAGTTGAGAACACAATGGGCAACGGTGAGAGTTGGAAAGATCTGGCAAAGGATTCATTTGATGTTGAAGCCGCCGGTGTTCGCGGATATCAATATGAAGCCCTTAATCAACTCGCGCTAGAGCACTTAATGGGGTTCGGAAAGTAAATTCTCAGGCAGGGTAACCTTGCCTAGTGAGTTCGCATTCTGATCTATTGGCAGCCCAAATTCAGGGCGCTATTTCTCGCGCCATCGAACGCGGGGATTTGATCGGATCTGTGCCTGCCGTCATTCCGCTGGAGCGCCCTAAAAATCGCGACCATGGCGATTACGCCTCTTCTATCGCGCTGCAATTAGCCAAGCCTGCTGGCAAGAACCCGCGTGAAGTTGCGCAACTTCTAAAGGCAGATCTGGAAACCCTTGCCGAAGTTGAATCCGTTGATATTGCAGGTCCGGGTTTTATCAACATCACCTTAAATCGCGCCAGCCAAGCAGATTTCGTGCGCGCCATATTAAGTGCAAAAAATAGCTATGGCCATGGAACCGCGCTAGCTGGCGTAAAGATAAACTTGGAATTCATTAGCGCCAACCCAACTGGTCCGTTGCACTTAGGTCACACGCGTTGGGCGGCAGTTGGAGATGCCTTGGGTCGCGTACTTAGCGCAGCCGGCGCATCTGTAACTCGCGAGTTTTATATAAACGATCGTGGCAATCAGATGGATTTATTTGGACAATCTGTACAAGCTGCAGCATTAGGTGAACCGATTCCCGAAGATGGTTATAAAGGCGAATACATCGCTGATTTAGCCAAGGCTGTTGTGGCAGAAAATTCTGCAATCACATCACTTCCGGCTGCAGAACGGCTGGTTGCCTTTCGCGAAGCTGCCTATCAACTGCAACTGAAAGATCAACAGCGAGTATTAGATACCTTCCAAACTCATTTCAATGTCTGGTTCTCCGAAAGATCGCTGCACGATGGCGGCAGCGTCGAACATGGTTTAGAGAAGTTGCGCTCGCAAGGCCATGTCTTTGAAGTCGACGGTGCAACATGGCTACGTACAACTGACTTTGGCGATGATAAAGATCGTGTGCTGGTTAAAGCCAATGGTGATTTAACTTATTTCTCATCTGATACTGCTTACTACATAAATAAGCGCGAACGCGGTTTCGATATCTGTATCTATATGTTGGGTGCAGATCATCACGGATATATCCATCGCTTAAAGGCCACTGCAGCATGCGCCGGCGATGACCCTGAATACAACATCCATATCTTGATCGGTCAGCTAGTAAAAATTATGGAAGGCGGGCAAGAAGTAAAACTCTCGAAGCGCGCCGGCACAATTATTACTCTTGAAGAGTTAGTAGAAAAAGTTGGCGTTGATGCAGCGCGTTACACATTAATCAGGTATCCCGTAGATACGCCAATGGTGATGGATATAGATATTTTAAAGCGCAATACCAATGAGAATCTAGTTTATTACGTGCAATACGCGCATGCTCGTATTGCAGCAGTTCTGCGTAACGCAGCCGATCTCAAAGTTCCCTTTGGTTTAGATAACTTTGATCCTGCGCAACTTAGCCACGATCGCGAAAATGAACTCTTGGGCTCACTTGCCGAATTTCCTCGCATCGTCGCTGGCGCTGCAGAACTTCGTGAGCCGCATCGAGTGGCCCGTTATCTGGAAGAGCTCGCCGGGGTTTATCACGGCTTTTACGCCGATTGTCGCGTGCTTCCAATGGGAGATGAGGCAATTTCTTCGCTTCATAGCGCCCGAATTAATTTATGTGCAGCAACTCTGCAAGTACTGAAGAATGGCCTTGACTTACTTGGCGTATCTGCGCCGGAGAGGATGTAAACCATGTGGTCGAGAAATATCTCATTTACCAATGGTGAATTACACCTGTCTGGAATTCCAGCTGTGCAATTAGCGAAAGATTTTGGAACACCAGCCTTCTTTATCGATGAAGCAGATTTTCGCGAACGCGCCACTGAATGGAATAATGCACTACGTGATGAATTTGGTTCACACGCTGGCACCGTTTATTACGCAGCTAAAGCCTTTATCTCAGTTGCCCTTGCGCAATGGATTAAAGAGTGTGGCATCGGTATCGATGTCTGTACTGGGGGAGAACTTGCAGTTGCTTTAGCCGGTGGAATAGATCCGGCAAAGATTGAAGTTCACGGCAACAATAAATCGCTATCTGAGATAGATCGCGCAGTCTCTGTAGGCGTTAAAACGATCGTGATGGATTCACTTCACGAAATTGATCGCGTTGCAGCGATGGCGCGCAAACACGGCAAAGTGCAAGGCGTGATGCTGCGCTTGACCCCCGGAATTCAGGCGCACACTCACGAATCAATTTCAACTGCGCATGAAGATGTGAAATTTGGTTTTTCAATTGCCAGCGGCGCCGCTTGGGCTGCCGTGCAAGCAGTCCTCACGCATCCGGAACTTGAACTGCGCGGATTTCATTCGCATATCGGTTCGCAGATTTTTGGGACTGAATCATTTCAATTGGCGGCAGATCGCTTGATCTCGCTGCTAGCCAAATATCGCGATACCTATTCCAAGGAACTTCCAGAGCTAGATCTCGGTGGCGGATATGGGATCGCTTATCTGCCTGAAGATGAGACTCTAGAACCGGGCGAAGTCATGCCAGCTTTGCGCAGCGCAGTTACTGCAGCCTGTGAAAAACATAAATTAAATATTCCAATGATTTCTATCGAGCCGGGCCGCGCAATCGTTGGACCAACCACATTCACTTTATATGAAGTTGGAACAACTAAAGATGTTGTCCTTGAAGATGGTGCGACCCGTCGTTACATCTCAGTCGATGGCGGAATGAGTGACAATATCCGTCCATCACTGTATGACGCGCAATATCACGCAGTTATCGCCCAACGCGCATCAACTGCTAAAGCAATATCTTCTCGTGTTGTCGGTAAACATTGCGAAACCGGTGACATTGTTATTCGCGATATTTCACTGCCGGCAGATATTGCACCCGGTGATTTAATTGCGATTCCGGCAACTGGCGCTTATGGCCGCAGCATGGCAAGTAATTACAACCACGTGCCGCGTCCCCCTGTTGTTGCAGTAAAAGATGGAAAAGCCCGCGTAATTATCCGTCGCGAAAATGAGGCAGATCTGCTTGCACTTGATGTGAAAGAATAAGCAGATGAGCCCAGCAGATAAACCTGTACGTATCGGCATGCTCGGTTGCGGCGTTGTCGGTGGCTCAGTCGCGCGCCTTTTACTGGCAGATACTGCAGAGCTTTCAACCCGCGCGGGTGTGAAGATGGAGTTATCTCGCATCGCAGTTCGTACCATCAAAGCGCACGAAGGAATTAACCCGGCGCTCTTTACAACAGATCCCTTCTCAATCGTTAACGATCCCGAGATTGATTTGATCATCGAGGTTATGGGCGGAATTGAACCAGCGCGCGAATTAATCATGACCGCGATCGAAAACCGTAAATCTGTAGTTACTGCAAATAAGGCGCTGCTCGCCAGCCATGGCGCAGAAATGTTTACCGCCGCTTACGCAAAGGGTGAAGATATTTATTACGAGGCATCCGTTGCCGGTGCGATTCCGATTATCCGCCCGATGCGCGACTCACTTGCGGGCGACTTTGTTACTCGCTTAATGGGAATTGTTAATGGAACAACAAATTATATCTTGACCAAGATGCATGAAGATAACCGCGAATTTGGCGATGTCTTAAAGGAAGCGCAAGCCCTGGGTTATGCCGAAGCAGATCCAACTGCAGATATTGAAGGATTTGATGCTGCTGCAAAAGCTGCCATCTTGTCTGGACTTGCCTTTCATACTCGCGTAACAGTTGATGATGTTTATCGCGAAGGAATTTCCAAGATCACTTTAGAAGATGTGACAATTGCAAAATCAATGGATCACGTCATCAAGCTATTGGCGATTGCCGAGTTAACTCCGGCTGATGAAATTTCAGTACGTGTGCATCCGGTTATGTTGCATAAGAGCCATCCACTGGCATCTGTTCGCGATGCCTATAACGCAGTCTTTGTGGAAGCAGAATCTGCTGGCTCACTTATGTTCTACGGCCGGGGCGCAGGTGGCGCACCAACCGCATCTGCCATCTTGGGCGATGTTGTAGCAGTTGCTCGCCATATTGCACTTAACTCAGTTGGCCAGCGCGAAACAGATTATGCCGATCGTGATATCGCACCGATCGAGACTACAAAGACAAAGTTCTTAATTCGCCTTGAAGTAGCTGATAAAGCAGGTGTTTTGGCAGCTATCGCAACTACCTTCGCCAATCACGGCGTATCAATTCAAACCGTTAATCAGGCAGGACGTAATAGCGATGCTGAGGTAACGATCGTTACTCACTTAGCAACTGAAGGTGAATTGAAAGCGACTGTTGAATCGCTAAAGGCGATGGATATGGTCAATAAGATCTCTAGCGTGATCCGCGTAGAAGGAGCCTCGCCAGCATGAGTTTATTTAAAGCAAAGAAGACCGGCGCGCATCAATGGCGTGGAGTAATCGAGGAGTACCGCGATCGCTTGCCGGTTAGTGCAAAGACTCCCGTGGTTTCACTACGTGAAGGTGGCACACCTCTTATCTATGCCTGCTATTTATCTGAACTTCTTGGAAATGATGTTTGGCTTAAATATGAGGGTATGAACCCAACTGGTTCTTTTAAAGATCGCGGCATGACAATGGCGATTTCAAAGGCAGCCGAAGATGGCGCTAAGGCAGTTATCTGTGCCTCAACTGGAAATACTTCAGCTAGCGCTGCTGCCTATGCTACAAAAGCTGGGATGGCCTCAGCAGTATTGATTCCAGCCGGAAAGATTGCGACTGGAAAATTAGCACAAGCAGTTATCCATGGCGCACAGATTTTGCAGGTTGCCGGTAACTTTGATGATTGCCTGACTTTGGTGCGCGAACTATCTGAAAATTATGCAGTTGCGCTAGTTAACTCAGTTAATCCATATCGCATCGAAGGCCAGAAGACTGCCGCCTTTGAAGTAATCGATATGTTGGGCTTTGCTCCAGATATTCATGCGCTACCGGTTGGCAACGCTGGAAATATCACTGCCTATTGGAAGGGCTATAACGAATACCGTAAAGATGGTCTCTCTAACTCACTTCCACAGATGTATGGCTTCCAAGCAGCAGGTGCAGCACCTTTGGTTAAAGGCAAACCAGTATTAAAGCCAGAGACAATCGCAACTGCGATCCGCATCGGAAATCCTGCGTCGTGGGAGCAAGCAATTGAAGCGCGTGATACATCTGGCGGCGTAATTGATTCCGTTACCGATAAAGAAATTCTTGCTGCATATGCGCTAGTTGCTGGAAAAGAAGGTGTATTTGTTGAGCCTTCTTCGGCAGCTGGTATCGCAGGTTTAATTAAATATAAGAAGGCGGGCAAGCTGCCTAAGGGCAAGAAGATAGTTATTACTGTTACTGGACACGGGTTAAAAGATATTTCTTGGGCGCTAGAAAAATTTGCTAAGCCAAAGATTGTAAAAGTAAATGCAGCTGCTGCCGCCAAGGCGTTGGGTCTTAAGTAAGCGCCATGGCTAAACCAACATTTAAAGCCAATCCAATTCAGGTTCAAGTCCCGGCAACTTCTGCCAATCTAGGACCTGGTTTTGATTCTTTCGGATTAGCACTTGGCATGCACGATCGTTACGTTGCCCAGATTTTAGATGATGCTGGGTTAGATATAGATGTCACCGGTGAAGGCGCCGATGATGTTCCACGCAGTGATAAGAACTTACTTGTTAAGGCGATGTTTAAGGGTTTTGATTTCCTTGGCGGCAAACCAAAGGGCGTGGCAGTTCGTGCGCTAAATGTAATTCCACATGGTCGCGGTCTTGGTTCCTCTGCAAGTGCAATAGTTGGTGGTTTATCACTTGCGCGCGCTCTGGTCTTAACCGGTAGCGACAAGATGAGCGATGAGAAGTTACTGCAGCTAGCAACTGATATGGAAGGCCATCCCGATAACGTGGCAGCTGCCCTTTTTGGGAACGCCGTCGTTGCCTGGCAGGAAGATCAACATGGCAAAAACGTGGCGCAAGCTATCTCACTAAATGTTGATATTCGTATTCGCGCGATCGCTTTTATTCCATCCACTGCTGTGGCCACAGCAAAGGCGCGCAAGATGTTGCCAGAGACAATTCCGCATCGTGATGCGGCGCGAAATTCCGCGAACTCTGCCTTGTTAGTCCACGCTCTGACTTCGCGCCCGGATTTACTCTTTAGAGCAACTGAAGATTTCCTACATCAGTCCTATCGCAGCGAAGCGATGCCGGCATCGTTTGTGCTATTAAATAAGTTGCGCGGTGCCGGAGTTGCCGCCTTTATCTCTGGCGCTGGTCCAACTGTGCTGGCTTTACATACCGGCAGTGAAAGTGGTGTTGCAGAATTAATCCGCGCCGCCGGCAGCAAGTTTGAAGCGAAATCTCTGGAGATTTCTCGCACAGGAGCGCTTATCCTCTAGCCAAGCGCGAATTTTGCAGCCGGCCTGCGCGAGGTGCTATGGTTACCCCACTTGCTCAGCCGGAAGTTACGGTGAAAGTCGGCAGGTAATCAAATCCAAATAACCAGGCTTTTGCACTTCCACGAACTCAAGTTCGTTGACGAAGCCCCAAATGAAAAGATAGAGATGACAGATCAAGATAACGATCAAGTTAAGGACGCTGAACCAATTCGTTCAAATAGTCCAGAGCTAGCCGCAATGAGCCTTCCAAAGTTAAAGGAAGTTGCTGCGCAATTAGGTATTGATGGTGCGACAAAGCTAAAGAAGGATGCACTTGTAACTGCGATTGGTGATTTACAGGCTGCAAACCGCGAAGCTGCTAAAGCTGAACGCGAAGCCCGTCGTGAAGCGCGAAATGCGAAGAAGAATTCCAGCCGCGAAAGTACACAGAGCAATTCAAGTGGCAACTCAAATGATGATGGCAATGATGATGGCGAAGGCCCAGACGATAACCACGACAATGGCCCACGCGATAACGACCGTAACTTTGCCGGTCGCGATCGGGGACGTGGCCGTGACCGCAATCGTGGCCGTGACCGTAACCGCGAACGTGGACCACGTGAAGAACGCGAACCAGTTATTGGCGAAGATGATGTATTAGTTCCAGTCGGTGGCCTCGTTGACATCATGGACAACTTCTCATTTATCCGCACAGGCGGCTACCTACCCGGGCCAAATGATATTTATGTTTCACAGCAACAAGTTCGTAAATACGGACTTCGCAAGGGCGATGTAGTTACTGGTCAGGTGCGCCAAGCACGTGAAGGTGAGCAACGTCAGAAGTACAACCCGCTAATCACGCTGGAAACAATCAATGGCGTAACACCTGATGAAGCGCGCAATCGCGTGGAATTTGGCAAGTTGGTACCTCTCTACCCACAAGAGCGCCTGCGCCTGGAAACTGAACCAAATATTTTGACAACTCGCGTAATCGATCTGATTGCGCCAATTGGTAAAGGACAGCGCGGACTTATTGTTTCGCCTCCAAAAGCGGGTAAGACCATGGTCTTGCAAGCAATTGCCAATGCGATCACAACCAATAACCCTGAGTGTCACTTGATGGTTGTTCTAGTAGATGAACGCCCCGAAGAAGTTACCGATATGCAGCGCTCTGTTAAGGGCGAAGTTATTGCTTCGACATTCGATCGTCCCGCAGATGATCACACCACGATTGCCGAACTCGCGATTGAACGCGCCAAGCGCCTAGTTGAACTCGGCCACGACGTTGTTGTGTTGCTCGATTCAATTACTCGTTTAGGTCGCGCATATAACATTGCAGCTCCTGCATCAGGCCGCATCCTTTCTGGTGGCGTTGATTCAGCTGCGTTATATCCACCAAAGAAGTTCTTTGGGGCTGCTCGTAATATTGAAGATGGTGGATCGCTAACAATTCTGGCAACAGCGCTAGTTGATACCGGTTCTCGCATGGATGAAGTTATCTTCGAAGAGTTCAAGGGCACCGGAAATATGGAACTTATTCTCGATCGTCGTATGGCCGATAAGCGCATCTTCCCAGCAGTTAACGTTGTTGCATCAGGTACTCGTAAGGAAGAAATTCTTATGGGAACTGAAGAACTCAACATTGTCTGGAAGCTCCGTCGTGTATTGCACGCACTGGAGCCACAAGCAGCGCTTGAGCTCTTGCTCGAGAAGATGAAGGGCACTAAGTCCAACGTCGAGTTCTTGATGCAGATCCAGAAGACAACCTCTGGCCCAGGCGAGGGTTAAGCCTAAAGTTCGCTAACTTCACCGTTCGACCGCAAGGCTTTCACAAAGTCTTCACAAGGTCGGGGGCCAATATCTCCTTATCAGCCAACCACCAGGCGGGCGAAAAAGGAGATTAAAATGCTAGCTACTAAGAAATTCCTAACGGCTGCGTTAATCGCGACTTCACTTATTGGTGGAGCAGCAACGGCCTCTGCCGCAGATACTAAAGATGCAGCTATAGCGCGCGCCCAAGCACAAGCAACTTTCCAATCTCAGATGACTACATATCTGAACGCACATCGCGCCATCGTTGATGCTCATCGCGCAGCAAGCGCAAAAGTGCTAGCTGATTTCCAAGCAGCTCTTGCAAATGTAACAACCGATGCACAATTGCAAGCAGCTAAAGATGCGCGCAAGGCAGCTCATGTTGCAGCAGATGCAACTGCAAAGGCTGCAGAAGCAGCGTTGGTAAAGCCAGTTAAGCCAGCCAAGGCTCCATCTGCACCAAAGGCAACGCCAACACCAAAGGCAACGCCAACACCAAAGGCAACGCCAACACCAAAGGCATAGTTTTTCTATCGAGGGATATAGGGAGAGTAATCCGCAAAATCTGTGCGTCCCCCGCACGGATTTTGCGGATTACTCATTTCGCGAGAGGATTACGCCCTAGCACCACAAAACGTGGTTATGACCTGGTTCACCGCTGATAGCGGACCCAGCCAATGAAAAGGAAAAAAGAATGAAGCCAGAGATCCACCCAGAATATAAAGAGACCCAAGTAACTTGTGGTTGCGGTGAAAAGTTTGTAACCCGCTCAACAGTTGCCAGCGGATCTATCTACGTTGAAGTTTGTTCAGTCTGCCACCCGTTCTACACCGGTAAGCAGCGCATCCTCGATACTGGTGGACGCGTCGCCAAGTTCGAAGAGCGCTTCGGAGATAAGTCAAAGTCAAAGAACGCCGCAGCTAAGTAGCTTTTTAAAGAGACCGCATCGCAGCCGTAAAGGTTGTGGCGCGGTCTCTTTATTTTTATCTTAATTAAAAAATTTTCATCTAAGAGATAAGGAGAAGCCAGATGAGTAACGATCGCTTTGCATCCGCCCATGAAATGGTGCGCGAGTATCAAGTGCTTGAAAAGCAAATGGCCGATCCTTCTATCCACGAAGATCAAGGCAAAGCTCGTCAGCTAGGTCGTCGTTATGCCCAATTGGGTCCAGTTGTTGCCGGCTTTAACGCTTGGAAATCTGCCGCCGATGATCTAGACGCAGCGAAAGAGATGGCGCTAGAGGATGAATCATTTGCAACAGAAATTCCGGCGATGGAAGAAGCTGTTGAGCTAGCCGCAGATAAATTAGAAGAGTTATTGCTGCCGCGGGACCCCAATGATGATCGCGATGTAATTATCGAAGTTAAAGCTGGCGCTGGTGGCGATGAATCTGCGCTCTTTGCTGGAGATTTAGTCCGTATGTATCAGCGCTATGCCGAAAAGCGTAATTGGAAAGTTGAGATCATCGATATGACTGAATCTGATCTCGGTGGCTATAAAGATATTTCGATGGCAATTAAATCCAAGGGAACGCCAGAGCCAGGAACAACACCTTATGCACGATTGAAATTTGAAGGCGGCGTACATCGCGTGCAACGCGTTCCCGAGACAGAGAGCCAAGGTCGAATCCACACATCTGCAGCTGGCGTACTTGTACTTCCGGAAGCCGAAGAAGTAGATGTTGAGTTAAATATGAACGATGTGCGCGTAGATGTTTATCGCTCATCAGGTCCTGGTGGACAATCAGTTAACACAACAGATTCAGCGGTGCGTTTAACTCACGTTCCAACCGGAATCGTTGTCTCTTGCCAGAATGAAAAGTCACAGCTGCAAAACAAGGAATCTGCGCTACGTATCTTGCGCGCTCGTTTATTGGCAGATGCACAGGAAAAGGCAGAAGCTGTCGCGATGGCCGAACGTAAGAGCCAGGTGCGCACAGTCGATCGCTCAGAACGTATCCGCACATATAACTATCCCGAAAACCGACTAAGTGATCACCGCGTAAATTACAAATCTAACAACTTAGATTCAGTATTAAATGGCGAGCTAGATGATGTTGTCCAGGCGCTATTAGATGCTGATAAAGCCGCGAAACTTTCCTCAACTAATTAATTCTGGCCAATCACAATGAGCGATATAAAACCCCTACTGCGTTCAGCGAAAGAACGGCTGGCAGCTAGTGATATTCAAGAAATTGATGCTGAGCACTTATTTGCTTATGTTTTGGGTATTTCGCGGATGGATCTACATAACTCAGTTAAGTTAGATGCAACTTTAAAATCCCTCGGTGATTTCGGCGTTATCGAAGATACTTTTGCTAAGTTAATTTCCCGGCGCGCTTCTCATGAACCGTTACAGTATTTAACTGGTGTTGCATATTTTCGCCATTTAGAGATCGAAGTTGGCCCTGGCGTATTGGTGCCACGTCCCGAAAGTGAGCTATTAGTTGATGCAGTACTTACCCACATCGCCAACTTAGAAGAGACCGTTGACGGTGAGATTTCGGTAATTGATTTAGGGTCTGGCTCTGGGGCACTTGCGCTGGCAATTGCCACGGAAGCGCCACGTTCGCGGGTAATCGCAGTAGAAAAAAGCGAAGATGCGATCGCCTGGCTAAAGAAGAATGTGGCAAAGATTTCCGAAAATGTACGCGTTGTGTCAGGTGATGTGGCAGATGTATTACCTGGCGTTAAATGCGACATAGTTATCGCAAACCCACCATATATTCCAGATCAACAGACCTTGCCGCGCGATGTCGTAGAACACGAGCCACATATTGCACTCTTTGGCGGGGCAACCGGATTAGAACTACCGAAACTCTTTATAGATGCTGCAGCTCGCTTATTAAAGCGTGGGGGAGTCTTGGCGATTGAACATACTGAAGAACAAGGCGTGGCGATTGATGCTCTGCTATCACGCGAATTCATTGACATTGCACTGCATCAAGATTTAACTGGGCGTCCCCGTTGGACATCTGCGGTTAGGAAATAAATGGCGCGCTACGAACTTGCACAAGGTGACTTGGCAGAACATGTTGCGACAGCAGTTGCTGCCCTGAAAGATGGTTATGTCATTGTGGCGCCACTGGAACATAGCTATGCCCTTATTGCAGATGCTTTCTTCCACGATGCCGTTCGCGCCTTGCATGTATTACGTGGTGATGCGCTGGGAGTTGCGGCACAAGTTGCTATAGCTAGCCGCGATTCCATAGATGGTATTGCCCGAAGTATTTCGGCGGATGCGCGCACATTGATGAATAATTTTTGGCCAGGTCTACTTTCTCTAAATCTCAAACCGCAAGCTGGCCTGAATTGGGATTTGGGAGATGGAAATACCCTTGATCAAATTAGTGTGCGAATTCCAAAGTCAGAATTTATCTTGGAAGTATTAAAGAAATCTGGACCATTGGTAATTGCCAGCGCAGCCTTAGCTGGCAAAGCTGCGATAAGCGATTCGGCAGATATTTCCGTCTTAGAATCTGAAGCCGCTGCCATCTTCACGGCTGGGGCGCTGCCTGCAGGCGGCGCAAGTACGGTCATAGATCTGACCGGATTCCGATCACGTATTACACGCCAAGGCGCGATCTCACTGAGCGAAATCACAGCGCTCGTACCCGACATTTCTCACGAGTAAGGCTTAGGCTTGCGCGCATGAGTTCAGATACTTTCTACGGCCCCGATTTTGCACTACTTAGCCAGCAAGATCCCGATATCGCAGCGGTATTGCTATCGGAGTTAAAGCGCCAACAGACCAACTTGCAATTAATTGCATCTGAAAATTTCACTTCGCGCGCAGTTCTTGCGACCATGGGTTCAACGCTTTCCAATAAATATGCCGAGGGTTATCCCGGAAAGCGTTATTACGGCGGTTGCGAAGAAGTAGATAAGGCAGAAATTATCGCCATCGATCGCGCTAAATCTCTATTTGGTGCAGAACATGCCAATGTGCAGCCACACTCTGGAGCAAGCGCTAACGTTGCGATTTATTTAGCCTTTACAAAGCCAGGGGACACAGTTCTTGCCATGTCCTTGCCACACGGTGGCCACCTAACTCATGGATCGAAAGTTAACTTCTCTGGAAAATGGTTTAACGTCGAGTCATACGGTGTCCGCCAAGATAATGAGCTAATCGATTACGACGAACTGCGCGATACCGCTCTGCGCACCAGGCCAAAGATGATCTGTTCTGGCGCAACTGCCTACCCATCGCTAATTGATTTTGAAAAGGTTCGCGCCATCTGCGATGAAGTTGGTGCGATTATGTGGGTAGATGCTGCGCACTTCATCGGACTTGTCGCGGGCAAAGCGATTCCTTCCCCTGTTCCTTATGCAGATGTTGTCTCCTTTACAACACATAAAGTTCTGCGCGGTCCACGTGGCGGCATGATCTTGGCAAAGGCTGAACATGCAGCAGCAATTGATAAGGCAGTCTTTCCGGGCATGCAAGGCGGACCGATCATGTCTGCTGTTGCTGGCAAAGCAGTCGCTCTTGCTGAATGTGCAACACCTGCTTATCAAAAGTATGCCAAGGATGTAATTGTTAATGCGCAAGCACTTGCTGCAGCGCTAGAAACTGAAGGTATGCGCGCAGTCTCAGGTGGAACCCAAACTCACTTAGCCCTTATGGATATTCGCAGTACTGGTGTAACTGGAAAAGTTGCAGATGAGCGCTGTGGCCAAGCTGGCATAGTTATGAATAAGAACTCGATTCCTTATGATCCAGAAAAGCCCGGAATAACTAGCGGAATTCGTGTTGGAACTCCGGCCACAACCACACAAGGTATGGGCGTTGCTGAGATGAAAACCATCGCATCTCTTATTGCACGTGCTATTAAAACTGATGACGCAGCGGCACACCAAGCAATTAAATCTGAAGTCCACGCTCTTACTGCGCGCTTCCCAATTTACCAAGCGTAAGCAAGCACCGAGGAAGTTATTGAATGCGCGAGTACTTAGTAACCCTGTTACTGGCAGCAGCGCTCTGCTACATCATCACACCATTTGTCCGTAAATGGGCGTTGCACTTCGGCGTCGTGGCCCAGATCCGCAAACGCGATATCCACGTTATTCCAACTCCACGCTGGGGAGGCCTAGCAATGTGGCTAGCTATGTCTGCCACTTTTCTAATTGCCGGCAACCTTTCTCTTGTTGGAAAATCTTTTGGACATGATGCGCAAGGAATATTTGTAGCTGGCACTTTCCTAGTTCTACTTGGAATGGCCGATGATAAATATGAGCTAGATGCGATAACCAAATTAGCTGGACAAGCGTTAGCAGCTGGAATCTTGCTGCTCTACGGAATTCAAATTTTATGGCTGCCGATAAATGGCGTGACGATGCTGCCACCGAGTGTTGGACAGCTACTTACCGTTTTAATTGTTTTAGTAACCATAAATGCCGTTAACTTTATTGATGGTTTAGATGGTTTGGCGGCAGGAATTGTCGCGATTTCAGGGGCAGCCTTCTTCGCCTTTGCCTACCTTTTAGCGGTTGTTTATGGCTTTAATCGCGCTGGTGCGCCATCGCTGATCACCGCAGTAACTATCGGCGTCTGCTTAGGTTTCTTGCCCCATAACGCACATCCGGCGCGAATATTTATGGGAGATTCGGGTTCGATGTTCTTAGGTTTAATGCTGGCTGCATCATCAATTACCTTAACTGGGCAGGTGGATCCAAATGCGATCAGCGAAGAAAAGCTGGGCCCGGCGCTCTTACCGTTGCTCTTGCCATTTGCCGTTCTTGCAATTCCGTTAGCTGATTTAACGCTGGCCATCTTGCGCCGGATCCGCGCCGGTAAATCACCTTTCTCATCAGATAAAGAACATCTGCACCACCGAATTATGCGCGCCGGCAATACCCAGATACGCACCGCTGGAATTATGTATCTATGGACGGCAACAATTGCCTTTCCAGTAAGCGTTTCCGCCTTCGCACCTCTTTGGGTTTCGGCGATCTTTGCAGGTGCCATGCTGGCTTTCACAATTCATTTCAGTCGTGGAAAATCTAAATCTTTTAGAACGCTAGAGACCGCCAACCGTGGTTGAGGCAAAATCAAATGAAGCTCAGCTATTGCGTGGGGCGGTTCGCCCAACGTTAATTGTTGGGGTAATTGCGATCGCACTCTTTTCGCTAATTCGTGGCCTTAGTGGTTTCTATGGCGCGCTCCTTGCCCAATTTATTGTTGCGATCTATTTCATCATCCATATTTTGGTATCTCGGTTAACGCGTAATTTAGATCCAATTAGCACTATGGCGATGGCTCTCTTTTCATACTTTGCCAAACTATTTTTCTTAGGGCTCTTTCTCTGGGCCCTCGCCAATTACACAGATCGCCAGACGATCGATCGGCTCAGCTTTGGGGCGGCGGCCTGCGCCTTAACTATCGCCTGGCTAGGTGGGGAGATAGCTAGTTACCTCAAGTTGAAAATTCATCTACCATTGCCACCGCACGCCAAATCGTAAGCACCACCCACGGAGGTCCAAGTGAGTAATAGCGGTCAAAATAAGCGCGACGAAAATGCAATGTGGACGATCTTTGGTTATCTGCTATCTGGGCTGCTCTTCTGGGGCGGGGCTGGCTACGCTGCAGATAAATGGCTGGGCACGACCTACCTGACCTTGGTTGGGCTGATCGTTGGAATGGGCGGGGCTATTTACCTGGTCTGGCTACGGTTCGGCCGCGAATAGGCAGGGACTAAAGGCTCGGACCCGAGCGTAAATCACACCTTTCGGATTTCACAGGTTGAGGCTTTTCCACATAAGGTTGCCCCGTTGTAGGCCGATCCAGGATAACTGCTATATAAATTGGAGTTCGTGTGCTCGCGTTAGTTCGTTTAAGCGCTGAAGGCGGAGACTTTGTCCCGCCAAGTACCAAAGACTTCGAATTGCCACCCATTTTTGGTGAAAATGCGTATACAACAAAACCAATTTTTCTAGTCTTTCTCTCAGTTATCGTAATTTCCGTCTTCTTTATCGCCGCATCTCGCAAAGCTGCAATTGTTCCTTCCAAGCTGCAATTTGCTGGCGAGAGCGTCTACGCATTCGTTCGTAATGATCTTGCCAAAGATGTAATCGGCCATGACTTTCTTCGCTTTGTCCCTTACCTATTTACTCTCTTTACCTTCATCCTTGTAAATAACTTATTTGGAATTGTGCCGCTGCTCCAATTCCCAGCGATGTCACACGTTGGCTTCCCATATGTGCTTGCCATCTTTACCTTCTTAGTTTTCCACTATGTCGGAATCCGCAAGCAAGGTTTATATAAATACATCAAAGAGATCATGTTTATGCCTGGTGTTCCAAAGGCTGCATACATTCTGATCACTCCACTTGAGATTCTGACATTCTTCTTAGTACGTCCTCTGACGCTTTCGCTGCGTCTCTTTGCAAATATGTTTGCGGGCCACTTGTTGTTGCTCGTATTTATCTTGGGCGGGGAACACCTTGCCCAAGGTGCAATTGGTTTGAAGTTAGTTAGCCCATTTGCCTTCGGTATCGGCATTGTGTTGACCTTCTTCGAGTTCATGGTCCAATGTCTACAGGCGTATATCTTTACTCTGTTGACCGCTTTGTACATCGCCGGCGCCCTTGCCGACGAGCACTAACATCTAACGAAAGGCAGTAAAAAAAATGACAGGCACACTCAACCTGGTCGGTTTTGGCCTCGCAGCAATCGGTCCTGGTATCGCTACCGGACTTATCTTCGCCGCATATATCAATGGCGTTGCACGTCAACCTGAAGCACGTAGCGTTCTACAGCCAATCGCGTTCCTTGGATTCGCGCTCGCTGAAGCTCTCGCACTCTTCGGTCTCGTTCTAGCCTTCGTTCTTTAATTAGCGCAGAAATATCTCTGAACTAGTTATGACTAAATTTAATTTTGCCGCTGAGGCAGAGAAGGTAAATCCTTTGATTCCGCATACCGCGGAACTCATTGTGGGCGCAGTCGCGTTCTTGCTTCTCTTCTTGGTACTGCGCAGCAAAGTAACGCCAATGTTTGAAAAGGCATTTGCGGCACGCACCGAAGCAATTCAAGGTGGAATCGAGCGCGCTGAAAAGGCACAGCTCGAAGCCCAACGCGCACTTTCGCAATATAACGAGCAGCTTTCAAAAGCGCGCGAAGAAGCACAAACGCTTCGCGAAGAAGCTCGCGTGCAAGGTGTCTCAATCGTGGAAGAACTTCGCGCTAAAGCGCAGGAAGAAGCAGCTCGCATTACCGCAACTGCACACGCATCGATCGAAGCCGAACGTCAACAAGCAATTGCCTCACTTCGTAATGAAGTCGGTGCACTTGCCGTTGATCTCGCTTCCAAGATTGTCGGAGAAGCTTTAGATGACCAGGCTCGCCAATCACGGATCGTTGATCGTTTCCTAGATGATTTAGAGAAGAGTAAGTAAAGAAGATGAGAATTCACCTCGGAGGCAGCAGCCGTCAGTCACTTGTGGCTGCACGTGTTGCACTCGATGCTGCAATCAAGGGCGCAAGCGCAGCATCTGCCTCTGAACTTTCTTCACACTTATTCTTTGCAGCCGATGTCTTTGCCGGAAATACATCACTTCGTCGTGCAATTACCGATCCATCTCGCGATAAGGCGGCCAAGGCTGCACTCGTTAAGGATTTATTCGGTAAATCAACTGGCGCACTTGCGATATCGCTATTAAGTGATGTCTCAGCTCTTCGTTGGTCAGCGACTAAAGATGTAATCCACGTGATTGAGCAGTTAGCAATCGAATCCGAAGCATCTGCTGCAAATATCGCAAACGAACTAGATCGTGTAGAAGATGAATTCTTCGAAACATCTCGCTTAGTTGCCGATAACTTCGAGCTCCGTAAGGCACTCGTTGGCGTTGGATCATCTGAAGCAAAGTCAGCGCTGATTGCAGATGTTTTGGGTAAGAAAGCTAGCGCTTCAACTGTAAAGCTAGCTAGCGCACTTGTTTCACATCTTCGCGGGCGCAGCATTGAAGCAGCCTTTGCAGATTATCTATTTGGGCTAGCAAATCGCCGTAATCGTTTGATTGCAGTTGTTCGCACGGCCGCGGCTTTAACTGATGCTCAGGCTAAGCGCCTAGCAACAGCTCTTGAGAAGAAAGTCGGCCAGCCGATTCGCATCAACGTTCAGATCGATCCAACGATCTTGGGTGGAGTTTCAATCAAGTTCGCAGATGAGTTAGTAGATGGCAGCGTTGTAAACCGCCTAGCAAATGCCGGGCGTGCACTAGTTGGTCAGTCCGCTTAACAATTAAATTTAAAGAAGAAACGAAAAAGGGAGAACGACATGGCAGAGCTAAAGATCCAACCGAATGAGATTCGGGATGCCTTAGCGAATTTCGTTAAGTCATACGATCCAGGCGCCGCAGCTCGCGACGAAGTAGGAACAGTTAGCCAAGCAGGCGATGGCATCGCTCGCGTTGAAGGCCTGCCTTCAACAATGGCCAATGAGCTCTTGCAGTTCGAGAACGGAACACTTGGCTTGGCACTTAACCTTGATGTGCGCGAGATCGGTGTCGTTATTCTCGGAAGTTACGCCGGAATTGAAGAAGGAACATCAGTACGTGGTACTGGTGAAATTCTTTCCGTCCCTGTCGGTGATGGCTTCTTGGGTCGCGTTGTCGATCCACTTGGTCGCCCAATTGATGGCAAGGGTGAAATCAAACCTGATGCGCGCCGTGCACTTGAGCTACAGGCTCCCTCTGTAGTTGAGCGCCAGCCAGTTAAGGAACCACTTGCAACAGGAATTAAGGCAATCGATGCGATGACAGCTATTGGTCGCGGACAGCGCCAGCTAATCATCGGTGATCGTCAGACAGGTAAGACTGCTGTTGCTGTCGATACCATCATTAACCAGCGCGAAAACTGGTTAACTGGCGATAAGAAGAAGCAAGTTAAATGTATCTATGTAGCTATCGGTCAAAAGGGTTCAACGATTGCATCTGTTAAGGGCGCACTCGAAGAAGCTGGCGCAATGGAGTACACAACAATCGTTGCTTCCCCTGCATCAGATCCTGCTGGCTTTAAGTACCTCGCTCCTTACACCGGTTCTGCAATTGGTCAGCACTGGATGTATAACGGCGAGCACGTACTAATTGTTTTCGATGATCTATCCAAGCAAGCTGAGGCTTATCGTTCAGTCTCATTGCTACTTCGCCGTCCACCAGGCCGCGAAGCCTACCCAGGAGATGTTTTCTACTTACACTCACGTTTGCTAGAACGTTGCGCAAAGCTTTCCGATGAACTCGGTGGCGGTTCCATGACTGGTCTGCCAATCATTGAAACTAAGGGAAATGACGTTTCTGCATTTATCCCGACCAACGTAATTTCTATTACAGATGGTCAGTGCTTCCTTGAAACAGATCTCTTTAACGCAGGTGTTCGCCCAGCGATCAACGTAGGTGTTTCGGTATCTCGCGTTGGTGGTTCGGCACAGACAAAGGCGATGAAGAAGATCGCCGGTCGTCTGCGTCTTGACCTGGCACAGTTCCGTGAACTTGAAGCATTCGCTGCCTTCGGTTCAGATCTAGATGCTGCTTCAAAAGCACAACTAGAGCGCGGAGCTCGCATGGTTGAACTTCTAAAGCAGGGTCAGTACTCACCTTATTCATTGGAACGTCAGATTGTTTCAATCTGGGCCGGTACATCAGGTGAACTAGATTCTGTTGCAGTTGCCGATATTCGCCGATTTGAAGCCGAACTCTTGGACTTCATTGGCCGCGAACGTAAAGATATCTTCACAGTTATCTCTGAGACCAAGATGCTCGAAGATGACACCGTTGCCAAGATGAAGTCAGCAGTTACTGATTTCAAGAAGCAATTTAAGTCATCTGCAGCCGGAATCGTTAACGATGCTCCTGCTGAAGCACTTGATGCAGAAGGCACTGAAGTGATTACAAAGTTTGTGCCACCGGCGGTGAAGAAGTAACCCATGGGCGCTCAACTACGCATATATCGCCGACGGATGAGATCCGTTAAGGCGACTAAGAAAATTACGAAAGCGATGGAGTTAATCTCTGCCTCTCGTATTGTCAAAGCGCAACAACGTGTTGCTGCTTCGACTCCATATGCAAATGAGTTGACCCGTGCCGTTTCCGCTGTAGCCAGCTTCTCTTCAACTAATCACCCTTTAACTACACCATCTGAAAATCCAAAGCGCGCTGCGATATTAATCATCTCAGCCGACCGCGGTATGGCTGGTGCCTATTCAAATAATGCGATCAAAGAAGGTGAACAACTCGCTGCCATGATTCGCGAACGTGGGCTAGAAGTTTCAAATTACCTGGTCGGTCGCAAGGCGGTTAACTTCTACAAGTTCCGCAACCGCGATATTTCAGGTTCTTGGACTGGTTTTTCAGATAACCCAACCTATGAAAACGCGAAAGAAGTTGCTGATTCATTGATCAAAGCCTTCGTTGCAGATGCGCAGACAGATGCAACAGGTGTTGATGAAATCCATATCATCTTTACCGAGTTCAAATCTATGTTGACCCAGAACGCAATGGCTAAGCGCATGCTTCCGCTGGAAGTTGTCGAAAGTGATGCTCCAGTTCCAACTGGATTGCTGCCAATGTATGAGTTCGAACCAAATGCTGCCGAAGTACTAAACGCACTTCTGCCGCGCTATATCGAAGCCCGAATCTTCAACGCGATGTTGCAATCTGCTGCTTCCGAGCATGCTGCACGTCGTCGCGCTATGAAGTCAGCGACTGACAACGCTGATGATTTAATCAAGTCGCTAACCCGACTTGCGAACGCGGCTCGTCAAGCCGAAATTACCCAGGAAATCAGTGAAATTGTGGGCGGCGCAGACGCGTTAGCCTCAGCTAGTGCAGGGAGTGAATGATGTCATCAACAGGTAAAGGCCGCGTTGCCCGAGTAATTGGACCGGTCGTGGATATTGAATTCCCAGCGGATTCAATGCCATCGATCTTTAACGCGCTCCACGTAGAGACCACCATGAGTGGCACTACCCGTACCTTGACCCTTGAAGTTGCACAACACATTGGTGACAACCTTGTGCGCGCAATTTCTATGCAGCCAACCGACGGCATGATCCGTGGCGCAGAAGTAAGAGATACAGGTGCTGCAATCTCAGTACCCGTTGGTGATGTTACAAAGGGCCACGTATTTAACACCCTTGGCGAATCACTCGATGTTCCAACGTCATCACTTGATATTAAAGAGCGTTGGCCAATCCACCGCGATGCACCAGCATTCGATCAACTTGAGTCAAAGACTGAAATGTTCGAGACCGGTATCAAAGTTATCGATCTACTAACACCATATGTAAAGGGCGGAAAGATCGGCCTCTTCGGTGGTGCAGGTGTAGGTAAGACTGTTCTTATCCAGGAAATGATTTATCGTGTAGCGGAAAACTTTGGTGGCGTATCTGTATTCGCCGGCGTTGGAGAACGTACTCGCGAAGGTAACGACTTGTTCCTGGAAATGACTGAAACCGGCGTTATCAATAAAACAGCCTTGGTCTTCGGTCAGATGGATGAGCCACCTGGCACGCGTCTTCGCGTTGCACTTTCAGCGCTGACTATGGCGGAATATTTCCGCGATGTGCAGAAGCAGGATGTATTGCTCTTCATCGACAATATCTTCCGTTTCACACAAGCAGGTTCTGAAGTATCAACACTGCTCGGCCGTATGCCATCTGCTGTGGGTTACCAGCCAACACTTGCTGATGAAATGGGACAGTTGCAGGAACGTATTACTTCAACACGTGGTCACTCAATTACATCTATGCAGGCAATTTATGTTCCTGCAGATGACATTACCGACCCTGCTCCACACACAACATTCGCGCACTTAGATGCAACAACAGTGTTGTCTCGTCCGATTTCAGAGCTTGGTATCTACCCAGCTGTGGATCCACTTGACTCGACTTCACGCATCTTGGATCCCCGCTATATCGGTGAGCACCACTTCCGTGTTGCCAACCGTATTAAGCAGATCTTGCAGCGTTACAAGGATCTACAAGACATCATTGCGATTCTTGGTATCGATGAATTATCTGAAGATGACCGTGTTCTAGTTGGTCGCGCTCGTCGCATCCAGCGCTTCTTGTCACAGAACACATTCGTTGCGAAGGTCTTTACCGGTATCGAAGGATCATTCGTTCCGCTATCAGAGACCATCACAGCATTCGAAGCACTTGCCGATGGAAAGTACGATCACCTTCCAGAACAAGCATTCTTTATGTGTGGTGGCCTCGATGATGTTGAGCGTCGCGCTGCCGAACTGGCAAAGAATTAAACCATGGCACTTAACGTCGAACTAGTTTCGCCAACACAACAGGTGTGGTCCGGGCAGGCAACTTTTGTTTCTGCGCGCACAATCGAGGGTGACCTCGGTGTGCTTCCCGGCCACGCGCCACTGTTTGGCGTTCTAGTCGACGGTGCCGTGAGCATCAAAGGCGTCGATGGAACGACTAAAGAATTTAACGTGCAAGGTGGCTTCTTATCTGTCTCCAACGATCGCGTTTCGATCCTTACCGAATCAGTAAATTAGAAATTAGAGTTTCTGCTCAGCGAGATTTCCAGCTCCAGAAACATGAAAAGCAACTACACAGTTTCTTCCACTGAAAATCTCTAGAAATCATTCTCTCCAGGCGACTGAAATTTTTATTTAACTAATGCGCCAAGTGACTGCTGATCACCTGTAAAATTAGAATCTTTCTAGTGGAAGAAACTGTGTAGTTTCTTTTCATGTTTCTGGAGCTGAGAAAGATTATAATTTAAAAATTATTCGCGTGTGACGTGGGCGCCGAGGGCGCGGAGATCTTCGGCGAAGTTTGGATAGCCGCGATCGATATGGAAAGCGCCATCGACCGTGGTTTCACCTTCAGAAACTAGGGCGGCTAGTACAAGTCCAGCACCAGCGCGAATATCGGTAGCTTCAACAGGTGCTCCAGATAGCTGGGTGATGCCATCGATAGATGCATGATGGCCATCAACGGTTACTCGTGCACCTAAGCGAGCGAGCTCATTTACAAACATAAAGCGTGATTCAAAGACATTTTCAGTGACCATGGAATGACCATCTGCAACGGCGTTCATCGCGATGATAAATGGCAGCAAATCTGTAGCAAAACCTGGATAGGGAAGAGTTGCCACATCTGTTGCGCGTGGGCGTTGATTCATCTGCACACGAATTCCATCTTGGGTGGAAGTGATGATGGCACCGGCGTGAGCAAGTTTCTCCAACATAACTTCCATGTGATCGGCGCGACCACCGTGGATAGTGATATCACCTTGGGTCATCGCAGCGGCAAATGCCCATGTTCCGGCGATGATGCGATCTGTGATTGTGGTGTGATCGGTTGGGATTAACTTGGCAACGCCGGTGATCTTTATAAGTGGAGTACCTAAACCTTCGATCTTGGCACCCATCGAAATAAGGAACTCGCCGAGGTCAACTAAATCTGGTTCGCGCGCGGCATTTTCAATTGTTGTGACACCGTTTGCTAAAACAGCTGCAGTCATTAAATTTTCGGTTGCGCCAACACTGGGGAAATCCAGATCAATCGCTGCACCCGTTAGCCCATTAGGCGCTGCTGCGATTACATAACCATGTTCAACGTGTGCGTTGGCGCCGAGTGATTCAAGGCCCTTGATATGAAAATCTAAACCACGTGAACCAATGGCATCACCACCAGGCAACGCAACTTCAGCGCGACCGGTGCGAGCCACAAGTGGACCAAGTACGTTGATGGAGGCGCGCATCTTGCGCACCAGATCGTAATCTGCGCGATGTTGTGGCGCTTCTGGCACATCAATTGTTACAACTGGACCAACGTGAGCGACGGTGCACCCAAGGCGCGTAAGTAAGTCGGACATGATTTCAACGTCGGCGATATCTGGCACGTTGCGAATTGTGGTTTTACCAACGGCCAAAAGGGATGCGGCCATTAGTTTTAGGACCGAATTCTTCGCACCAGTAACCGTTACTTCGCCCTTTAGGCTGGCGCCACCGACGATGCGGAAGCGATCGCTGCCTGCGGTGCTCGAAGATGCCATAACCGAAGTCTACTTATAGGCTAGGGCCATGGTTAATTTAACGCGTATTTACACCAAGACTGGCGATGACGGATCGACTTCTCTGGGAGATATGAGCCGTACTTCAAAGAACGATTCTCGCCTTGAGGCATATGCAACAGTCGATGAAGCTAACTCGACTATTGGCGTTGTTATCGCAACCGACGAGTTAAGTGAAGACATCCTTGCTCTGCTGATTCGTATTCAGAATGATTTATTCGATGTGGGCGCAGACCTTTGTACTCCAGTAATAGATGCACCAGCCTTTGAACCACTTCGCGTACTTGAAAGCCAAGTTACTTATCTTGAAGAACAGATCGATAAGTACAACGCAGATCTAGAACCGTTACGCTCATTTGTATTGCCATCCGGAACACCAGCTGCGGCACATTTACATGTGGCGCGCACCGTTGTGCGTCGTGCTGAGCGTCGCACCTGGGCTGCAATCCATGGTTTCGGAACTGGCGTAAATCCTTTAACTGCAAAGTATCTAAACCGTTGCTCTGATTTGTTATTCGTTCTAGCGCGTATTGCAAACAAAAAGATTGGCGATCAGCTTTGGGTACCAGGAGCGAACCGCTAATCCTTTAAAACTGCGCGCGCAATTTTCTCATCGCGCGCAAATACATAAAGCCTTGGTCCATCTTTGGTATGTGCCAGTGTTGCCTTGATCTGCGAGGTTGCTAACTTAAGGCGGAGTAATTCACCTTCAATATGGTTATTGGGGGAGGCAATCACCACCAGAGCACCGTATTCATCTTCGCGGCCAACCTTGGGTGTTCGCTCGATGACCGAGTTACCGCGAGCAAAAGCCCACTTCAAAATTAGCGCCAAAATTCCAACGGCAAAGAAACCACCGAAGCCAGTTAAGAAGAGTCCGTTATTTATTCCACCGAGCATAGTTATCCAGTTACCGCTTGATAATCCGTATTGGGCAGCGGCCCGGTAGGTTCACTCTGATTACAGTCTGCGTTGATATTAGAGACGATATGTCCAGAACCAATTGGTTCGGTAGTGACTAACAGTATGGTGACAATTTGCTGTGCTGCGCTACGAGTTACAGATGTAGTTATCGTTCCAAAGCTCTTTAAGGTGCGGTTTTCAGGAGAAGTAGCGCCCACAACATCGGCGGTAATTTGCCACCAGCGACAGCCCATTTCGGATGCAACTAAGACTGCTCCACATGTGTATTTGGTACAGGCCTTTATCTGTGAAGCTAACGCGGACTTTGCCGACAATATTCCAACCAACTCTTTAGCTGTTGGCACTTTTAGATATAACTTCGTTTCATTTAATTTATCTGTTTTAAAACCTGCTGGTGGCCACGAAGGTGATGGTGATGGAGTTAACTTAACTACCTTCTTCTTTTTCTTCTTCTTAACCGGCGCCTTTTTTACTGGAGCTTTCTTCACAGGAGTCGTTGAAGCGCTAGCTTTTGGGGTTGGCGTCGGACTCTTAGTTGCAGCAGTGGCCGGCGCGACTGATAGGGCTAAGCTAAGTGCTAAAAAGATCGCTAACTTCTTTGAATTAATCATTTCTGTTGCTCCCATTTAAAGGTGCGGATTGAGATAAATAGTCCGGCGATAAACCAAGCCAAGATTATTAGGAAGGTACGTCCGGTTTCCCAGTTACCGGCAACTTCACGAGCGGCAAATGAATCAGGTAAGAAGACCGAGCGCATACCTTGGGTCATCCACTTCAAAGGAAAAATAGCTGCTACTTGTTGCATCCAGGCCGGTAGGTCGGTGAAGACAAAGAAGACTCCGCTAAAGAATTGCAGCACGATAACGACGGGGGATACGACAGCAGATGCACCTCGGCCGCTCTTGGGAATTACCGAAAATGCAATGCCGAGCGATGTCGATGCTGCGCTACCGAGCAAGATCAACCAGGTAAAGGTCAGCCATTTGGCGGGGCTAGTTGGCAGATTAACGCCGAAGAATAAGATGCCTGCGATTAAAAGTAAGAGAACTTGGATAACCATCGTTGCAAAGACAACTATTACCTTGCCGATGAAGTAACTGGCAGCTGGCATAGGTGTGCCGCGCAAACGCTTTAAAGTCCCAAAGTCACGTTCTACCGGGATCATGATTGCTAACTGTTGAAAGCCAGTATTAACCAGACCTGATGCGATCATGCCAGCAACGAAGTATTGGCTAAAAGTTACGCCATCGGTTAGTTCGTTAGTAAATACCGAACCAAAGATACCGAGCAACATAATCGGAAAGGCCAGGGTAAAGACAACTGATTCGCGTTGGCGCAAGAACTGTTTGATCTCTAAGCCACCGCGAGCGATTCCGATGGTCAGGGCGCTTGGCACTTTATTCTGCTTCATCTGCGCCCCCAATCATTTCCAGGTAAATATCTTCCAATGAAGCGCGCTTGACCGTTAGCTCTGGGATTTCCCCTTTTATATTCTCGGTTAATTTATGAATAAGCGCCGTTGGATTATCGGTGCGCTCAGATTTTGGCCCTGATTCACTGAGCCATGAGACTGTGGCAAGAGAAGTCGCACGTCCGCCCAAGAGTGCCGGGGTTGAAACTTCAACAATCTGGCCATGATTAATTACCGCAACGCGATCGGCTAGCGCTTCTGCCTCGTCCAAATAATGCGTGGTTAAGACAATTGTGGTGCCGCTATCACGTAAGGATTTAATTAGCGCCCAAAAAGCGCGGCGGGCTTCGGGATCAAAGCCAGTTGTTGGTTCATCCAGAAATAAAAGTTCGGGGGAGCCAATAATTCCTAGCGCCACATCTAAGCGCCGGCGCTGTCCACCAGATAAGGTGCGAATTAATTCTGCTGATTTATCAGTAAGGCCAACGGATTGAATAACCTCATCAACGCTACGTGGATTGGCATAATATTTTGCGAAATGAGCAACTGTTTCGTGCACCGATAGGTCACCGGCATCAGATGTTGATTGCAATACGATGCCGATGCGATTGCGCCAGATTCTTCCGGCCGCACCTTTAATCGCAGGATCGGTCTCTAATACCGAAACGTCTCCGCTATCGCGGGTGCGAAAACCTTCCAAGATTTCAACGGTGGTCGTCTTACCTGCGCCATTTGGGCCAAGCAGAGCGAAAATCTCGCCTTGTGCGATAGATAAATCAATACCAGCAACTGCCTGGGTGGATCCATAGCTCTTCTTTAGGCCACGGACAGAGATCACATTGCCCGAATCGCTCATATGGCAACCATGCCACATTGTCGGCAAAAGTGCGAGAAAATACCTTTATGAGCCCACGCCGCAACTTTCCAAAGGGTCGCAGGCCAAAAACCGAAGATCGCGATATCGCAACATCTAATCAAACTATTGAAGAACATGCTGATGGTGATTTCATTGTTCGCAAGATCACCGGTTCTAGTTCTAATAAACCTTATCGCTGTCCCGGTTGTGATCAAGTAATTCCGATGGCAACACCACATACCGTTGCTTGGATGGATGGCGATGAAGATGGTCGTCGTCATTGGCATAACGCGTGTTGGGCAAAGCGAAACAATCGCCGGCCAAATACAGAGCGCACACGTAATGCTCCGCGCTTTTAACTAAATATTTATTTAACCTAACCGGCCATTTAGTAAACGAGTTGCGGCAACAATTAATTTATCGTTACCCTTAGTGCGCTTAAAGCTGGTAAATGAAATCGGTAGTTGGAATCGGGCGCGAACCACAGTTCTTGCGTAGGTAAATTCCAGGATTCCTTCTGGGCCATGAATGCGTCCATAACCACTGTCTTTCACACCGCCAAAAGGTACTGATGCGATAGCGGCAAATGAAATCGTTGAGTTAATTGCAACCATTCCACAATGTAATTGACGTGCAATCTTCTTGCCTTGGCGCTTTGACCAGATAGATGAGCCCAAACCATATTTAGATGCATTAGATAGTGCGATTGCTTCATCCATAGATTTAACGCGGTTAATTGCAATAGTTGGTCCAAAGGTTTCTTCCAACATCGCAGTGGAATTTTCTGGCACATCCAGCAAGATAACTGGCTCAACGAATGGAGCTTTAACAGAGTCTGATCCACCCATTGCAGCCTTGGCGCCTTTGGCGAGTGCATCATCGATATGGCTTTGAATAACATTGATCTGTGAAGGCATTGTCGCTGGCCCGTAATTACCAACACCTGGTGCGCCGGGATGAATCTGGCGGGCAACTTTTAGCGCTTCTTCAATGAATTTATCGGCAACGCTTTCGTGGACATAGACACGTTCTGCACCAATACATGTCTGTCCTGCATTAGACATGGCAGACCAGATAGTTGCATCAGCGGCGCGTTTTATATCAGCATCGGCGGCAACGATGACAGGATCTTTACCACCGCATTCCAGAACTACTGGGGTCATAGTTGTTGCGCATGCTGCTGCGACCAACTTTGCGGTGCGAGTAGATCCAGTAAATGCCAACTTATCCACGCCGCTTTCGCAAAGATCTTTACCGGTCGCACCAAGGCCAGTAACGCAGATGAAGATGTCGGGGTTTTGAGAGACTTCGGCAAAAGTTTTAGCTAAAACCATTCCGACACCAGGTGTGTACTCACTTGGTTTAAAGACGACAGTGTTTCCCGCAGCAAGTGCGTAAGAGATTGAACCCATCGGCGTGTAAACGGGGTAGTTCCAAGGACCAATCACACCAACTACGCCAACCGGTGAGCGCTCAACAGTTGCGGACATATTTGCCATTAACGCGCCAGGTGAGCGATGAGAAGTGCGCATTACGCCTTCAGCATGGCGAGCGGCCCAACCTAAATGGCCAACTGCAAGGGATGCCTCTAATTTGGCATCACTTACTGGTTTACCGGTCTCGCGCGAAACAATTTCAGTGATCTCATCTAACTTTGTTATTAATAAATTACTCCATTTAAGAAGTAATTTACGACGGCCAGCAAATCCCAGGTTCTGCCAAGCAGCAGATGCCGCACGCGCACGAGCAACGGCAGCAATAACCTGATCACGATCGGTGATGGGATATTCGGCAAGCACTTCACCGGTTACTGGATAGTGAGATGCAAATGTTGCGCTGGATAAAGTGGTCATGGGCAAAGACTAGACTCTCATCTATGTTGCAGCCAGTACGCCCCAGCACTATTTTGCCGGCGCACCGCACACCTTTTACCGTTACTACCGCCGATGGTGAGCAGTTAATCGGGGAAGTTGCCGCCCCGCTGACTGATTACACAGGTGCCATCCTCTGTCTCCATCCACTTCCAACCGCAGGCGGAATGATGGATAGCCATGTTTATAAGAAAGCGGCTAATCGATTACCTGCGATGTCAGGAATTGAAGTAATTCGTTTTAATTCGCGCGGAACAAGTAGCGAATCCGGAACCAGTACTGGTGTCTTTGATAATGGCACCGCTGAACGCTTTGATGTCGAAGCGATGATGAGCTATTGCTTAGATACCTTGAAGTTAGAAAATCTTTGGGTAGTTGGCTGGTCATTTGGCACCGATCTTGCGCTGCGTCATGCCAAAGATTCGCGCGTTAAAGGTTTAATCCTTTTATCACCACCGCTTCGCACATCAGAAATAACTGATCTGCAATGGTGGGCCCGAGATGGTCGACCTACGATCGCCCTAGTTCCCGAACTTGATGATTATTTACAACCGCCACAAGCCATTGAAAGATTTAAACCTTTAACGCAAATAGAGATAATTCCAGTCGAAGGTGCCAAGCATCTCTGGGTTGGCGAACCAGCGGTTTTTCGAGTCTTAAGTGAGATAACTCGAGTGATTGCACCGCAGCGTTTGCCGCTACCAACCGAAATTTAACTGTTCACGTCAGGTCTATCTCGATGCACCGTTGTGTACATTTACTTGCCCCACCCTTCCCTAATGAACAACACACGAAATTTAAAGAAATTCAGTCCACTATTTGCAATCTTGACAATCGGTGCAATGACAGCAGCGCTCTTTATAGCTACTGATTCATCAGCCAATGCCGCCCAGGCCTACAAGTACAGCATCGCACTGATCGGTGATATGCCATATGACGCTAAAGGCGTTGCGCAAACCCCAAATGTAATTGATGAAATTAACGCATCACGTATCGATCTAACGCTATTCGATGGCGACACCATGAGCGGAAAAGGTGACAAGTGCACCGACGCTGCATACCCGGCGCTAAAGACTGGCTTTTTCGATAAATTCTTTAAGCCTTTGTTCTACACAATCGGTGATAACGAATGGGTCGACTGCGACCGCGCAGTTAAGGGCGCTTTTGATCCACTCTCTCGTTTAGCACTTGTTCGTTCTACCTTCTTCCAGAAGGCAGACGGAACATATATAACTCTAGGAAACTCAATGGGAACCAATCCATCTCGAATTGGCGTTATGCACGACTCGGTTTACCCAGAGCTACAAATGTTTAGCTACAAGGGAATTACCTACATTGTGCCTCACGTACCTGGTTCTGCTAATAACGCAGCAGTTGCCAAGCCAGCATTTAAGACCTACAACGATCTTGATAAAGATGGCGATGATGTTGAATACAAAGCCCGTGATGCAGCAAATGTTGCCTGGATCAACAAGGGTTTCGAAAAGGCAATTGCAGATGGCTCAGCTGGTGTGATTGTTCTAGTTCAAGCCAATATGGATTGGGAAGGCTACGCACGTGATGCCGCAGCCCCAAACAATGAAAATACTGGTGCTTTTACCACCGTGAAGCAGGCACTTCTAACAAATACCGTGAAGTTCAAGAAGCCGGTATTGCTACAAAATGGTGATGAGCACTGGTACCAAGTAGATATGCCAATGAACGAGACAGCTGGAAAGTTAGTTGAAAAAGATAAGGGATCACTCGTAGAAAACTTTACGCGTGTTCAGACATTCGGGTCAGGATTCAACCACTGGGTTGAGCTAATCATTGATCCACATTCTGCAAACCTATGGACCTTTAAGGTTCATATCGTGAAGGCTAACCTGGATGTGCACGCTGCATCTTAATTAGATAAAAAATACCCCCTAAACAGAAATTGTTTAGGGGGTATTTTTATGTCAAGAATTATCTGCTCTCGGAAATACCACTTCATCAAGAATCAAGATTATTGATGCGGCAACTGGCACGGCTAGCAAGCCACCTATTAGACCAAGAAGTGATGATCCAATCAGCGCTGAAATGATTGTTACGGCACCTGGTACTGCCAACGTGCGCTTCATAATGCGGGGAGTAACAAGGTAATTTTCAACCTGAACATAAACTACATATGCCACAAAGGCGATTAGCCCAGTTGAGACAGATTGGGTTAGCGCAATAATCGTCACGACAGAGCAACCAATAAAGTGACCAATTAGCGGGATTAGTCCGCAGACCAAAACAATCATTGCGATCGCAATTGGTGATGGCAGCGCTAGGACTAGAGATAGCGCAAGCACAAAGGCCGATGCCATAAAGGCGATAACTATCTGACTGCCAACGAAAGATCCAACCCGTGAAATAACCGCGTTAACCAGGCGCGATACGCGATCGCGTCGGCTAGCTGGAACAAAGCGAACGCCCAGATCAACCATTTGAGGCAAGGAGGTAATGAAGTAAAGGGTAAGAATCAAAACGGTTAGCGCGGTAAAGGTTCCGGAAAGCACGGATTTACCAACGCCGATTACGCCACCGAAGGCCGAGATAATTAGCGTTCCATCAGCGGTTACCTCTTTTAATTTCGTTTGCAGGGTATCGATAAAGCCAAATTGGCTATTTAAATCAGCGATAGTCGAATTATTTTTCAACTCAGCAAGTAGCGTAGGGCCGCTATTAATTAGCTGTGTGCCCTGCGAAACTACCGGTGGGATTACAACTGCGATAAAGAAAATAACAAAGGCAATAACTGATATAAAAATTATTACAACGGCATTTGCACGTGACATTCCACGTCTTTGGATCGCTTCGACTGCCGGATTTAGACCAGTTGCCAAGAAGAGCGCCACAATAATTAGTACAAATATCTGACTGGTGCTGGCAAGTGCGCGCATCAAAACAATTGCAACTAGCGCTCCCAAAGTGGCTACAAATCCGAAATAAAAGGGATTTGATCTATCTAATGGGTGGCCTTGAGTTCCAAAATCTGTTGGCGCAGTGTTTGCCTTAGGTTTACGTTTGATGCGATCAGTTATAGCCATGACACCTATTCTAAAGCGATATCCTTGCGCCATGGCGTTGCGCATTACGGGGTTAGGCGAGGAAATCGCTGCCGTTACTGGGCTGCCCTGGCAGATCAATTTGGAAGAGTGGCCAGAAGATCCCGCCCTTGCGCAAAAGCGCGGTATCTCGCGCCACGTGGTTCGCCTGGTGCGATCAACCGATGACCCTGATTCTGAAGTCTATGCAGTCAAAGAAACGGTCTCGGAGTTTGCCAATCGCGAATATAAAGCCCTGCGCGAGCTAGCTCATCTAGGAGCGCCCAGCGTGCAATCCATTGCGGTAATTGAGGGACGCACAAATGTAGCCAATGAAGAACTTCCTTGCGCACTTGTTACACGCTTTCTTCCGTATTCACTGCCTTATCGTGTTTTGCTTAGCGGTAAAGACGTTAGTTCAAACGATATAACGATGATGGCCAATGCCCTGGCGCTACTTTTGGTGCAATTACATTTATTAGGTTTTTGGTGGGGAGATTGTTCTCTCTCGAATACTCTCTTTCGCCGTGATGCTGAAGCATTTGCTGCTTATTTAGTAGATGCGGAAACCGGCGAATTCCAGAAATCACTTAGCGATGGCCAGCGTGAACATGATTTAGAGATTGCGCACTTTAACGTTGCTGCTGAGTTAGAAGATTTAGCACTCTCTGGTGTTCTCTATCCAGGTATGGATCCAATTCGCGCGAGCGAAGCAGTTATAAAGCGCTATCACCGCATCTGGAAAGCGCTGAAAGAGCGTCAAGTTTTAGATCCGAAGGATCGCCATGCAGTAGAACGTGCCATGCGCCAATTACATGATTTGGGTTTTGCAGTCGATGAGGTATCAGTATCACTAGATGGTGAATCACAAAAATTATATTTCCAACCAAAGTTGGTTGCACCTGGTTATCATCGCAATCGCTTGCGCGAGTTAACTGGTTTGGAAACAGAAGCCCTGCAGGCAAAACGTTTACTGGCATCCCTTGACCGCTTCCGTGGACGCGAAGAGAGTCCAAAACCACCGATTGCAGATTCAGCAAGACGCTGGCTCAATGAAACATATCGCCCAATTGTTGAGATGATTCCGCAGAATTTAACTGGCCGAATTGAAGAAGCGCAGTTCTTCCATGAAGTTCTTGAGCATCGCTGGTATCTAAGTGAGCGCGAAGGCCACGATGTTGGACTAACCTTTGCAGCACAGTCTTATATAGATGATGTACTGCCTTTTAGGCGCGATTCTGGAGTAGAAATGGGGGCAAACAAATGACTCTGCCCCCCAACTTTGGACGTGCTGTTGATTTAAGTTCCCTTGGAAAACCAAAGGCAGAAGCAACTGGCCCAATGCCAGGAATTAAAATAACGCCTGAGAACTTAACTAATGAATTTTTAGCCTTATCAAAGAGCAAGCCAGTAATTTTAATTTGTTGGTCACCAAGATCACCTGAATCACAAGAAGTTGTTACAACTCTTGGCGCTTTAGAAATTTCATACGAAAGTAGCTGGATACTGGGCCGCGTAGATGTTGATGCCCAGCCACAAGTTGCGCAGGCTCTGCAAGTTCGCGCAGTTCCATTTGCCGTTGCCATAATCAATGAACAGATGGTGCCGCTCTTTGAACAGGCCTATCCCGAAGCGCAGATTCGTATGGTGCTAGATAAAGTATTGGCGCTAGCTGCTGAACAAGGCGTTGGCGATGCTCCGGTTGAGAAGATTGAACCGGAAGAGGAGGAAGCACTCGCTGCTTTAGATGCGGGGGATTTCCCGACGGCGGAGGCTGCCTATAAGAAGTTGCTTGCGCGCAAGCCAGGGGATTCTTTTGCAACGCTAGGTCTTGCGCAGACTCAATTGCTAGCTCACACCGATGGGCTAGATGGCGCAAAGATCATGCAAGATGCCATCACTGAGCCAGATGACTTAGATATTCAGATGAAGTGCGCAGATATCGAAGTTGTCAGCGGTTATCTAGAGCCAGCTTTTGCTCGCTTGTTGCGACTTATTCAACTCTTAGATGGCGCAGAACAGAAGAGAGTTAAAGATCGCTTACTTGAGCTATTTGCCCTGGTAGATCCAGCTGATCCCCGGGTAATTAAGGCGCGTGCAGCGCTAGCAAATGCGCTCTTTTAAATGAAAACCGTTTCGCCAAAGGTTGAAGATGCGCTGCTGCAAGTACTCTTCTTTGTCTTCGCTATTTTTATCATGGCCTGGGTGCCAAGATTTCCTGAAGTAAAGGCCAATCTAGGCTTAAGTAATGGTCAATTCGGTACCTTGATAAGCACTGGCACTCTTGGTGCGCTAGGTAGCCTTTTCTTTACTGGGCACATTGTTCATAAATTTGGCACCAAGGTAGTTTTGTTAGCCAACGCTACTTTGATGACTGTGGCGCTTTCCTCAATCGTGCAAACGAAATCACCAGCGCTTTTTCTATTCTTTAACATCATTTTAGGTTGGGGAATTTCTGGTTTTCATATTGCAGTCAATGCTCAAGCATTTGACTCTATGAAACGTGTAAAAGATTTGACGATTTCTAAGCTGCATGGAATTTGGGCGCTGGGCGCACTAACTACTGCTATTATTTCCGGGTTAGTCGTGGAACATATCGGTCTTGCACTGCACGTTGGTGGCATATCAGTTTTAATGATGGTAATTATTTTTATCGCGGTCTATCAACTATCGCCAGTATTAATCAAACTAAATGAAGATCAAGCAGAGCATCTACCTCTAAAGACTTTGATTACCTCATTTAGAGTCGATTGGCTGGTTAGCGGAGGCCTCTTATGTTCGGTTTTCCTAGAATTCTCAACTGGTGACTGGTCTGCCATCTTTGCCAAAGAACGAATCGGTGTAAACGCTGGATTAGCCGCTCTTCCATATATCTTTTTTATGATTGCAATGATCACCGGACGTCTTGGTGCCAATCGAATAACCCAGCGTTTTCATCTCCATCACGCCGTTAGATTCTTAGCGCTATTTGGAGGATTTGGTTTCCTAGCCTTCCTAACGATCGCTGTACATATCCCGGCCAGCCATAAAAACTTTGCACTTGCTGCAACATGTATAGCATTTATCTTCGCCGGCGCTGGATCATCGCTAATGGCGCCTACTTTTTACACCGCAGGCAATCGCAGGTCATCGCTGCCTAGCGCAGTAGTAGTTGGCCAAATGGGTGTAATTAATGCCAGCGCAGTATTTATCCTTAAAGCCTGCGTTGCTTGGACCGCGCAATTCACCGGTTCGCTGGCAATTGCGTTAACGATTCCAGCAGCGATGTTGATATCTGCTGCCTTCTTTGCCCGCGCTGTAAAGGTTGATTAAAAGCTTTTAGCCAGAGCCTTCAGTATTGCCTGGATCTGCAGCATTGATGTCATTGATCTGGTACTTATTGATCGCATCCTGCACAACGCTCTGCTTTACCTCTCCAGATTTAGCAAGGGATGCCAGAGTCGCAATAACGATTGATTCAGCATCGACCTTGAAGTGGCGACGAAGTGCACCACGAGTATCAGAGAGACCAAAGCCATCTGTACCAAGTGAGACAAACTCTTGTTCAACCCAAGGAGCGATCTGATCTTGTACTGCGCGCATGTAATCACTTACTGCGATAACTGGACCATCAGCACCCTTTAGCTTATTTGTGACATAAGCACTGCGCTGATCATTTGGATTTAATAAGTTATGGCGATCAACAGTTAGGCCATCGCGACGAAGTTCATTCCATGAGGTAACTGACCAAACGGAAGCGTTAACGCCCCAATCAGATTGAAGTAATTTGGCTGCCTCAAGCGCCCAGTTCATACCAACGCCGGATGCCAAGATCTGCGCATTCTTTTTACGCTGCTTGCCTGCACCCTTGTAGAGATAAATTCCCTTAAGTAATCCTTCTACATCTAGGTTCTCTGGTTCAGCCGGTTGCATATATGGCTCGTTGTAGACAGTTAGATAGTAATAAATATTTTCACTGTTTTCGCCATACATACGGCGCAGACCATCTTTAACAATGTGTCCAAGTTCGTAGGCAAATGCTGGGTCGTAAGCAACAACTGCGGGGTTAGTTGAAACCAGCAGCGGTGAATGGCCATCTTCATGCTGCAAACCTTCACCGTTTAGTGTGGTGCGACCTGCGGTGGCACCGACAACAAAGCCACGAACCAGCTGATCAGCTGCTGCCCAGAAAGCATCTCCTGTGCGCTGGAAACCAAACATTGAGTAGAAGATATAGATAGGAATCATTGGTTCATCATGAGTTGAATATGAAGAACCAACTGCAGTAAATGAGGCAACAGAGCCTGCTTCGTTAATACCTTCATGCAGGATCACACCAGATGTTGATTCTTTATACGAAAGCATTAATTCACGATCCACTGATTTGTATTGCTGGCCATGCGGTGAATAAATCTTCAAAGTTGGGAAGAGTGAATCCAAACCGAATGTGCGTGCCTCATCAGGGATGATCGGCACAAGACGTGCACCTAAACCTGGATCTTTAATTAAATCTTTAAGCATGCGAACAAATGCCATCGTCGTAGCTACTTCTTGCTGACCTGATCCACGACGCACAGATTCGTAGGCTTCATCGGCAGGTTGCGCTAAGGGACGAGAAACGCTGCGGCGACGTGGAATTGAGCCACCAAGGGCTGCGCGACGTTCTTGTAGATATTTAGCTTCCGCAGAATCTTCGGCTGGCTTGTAATAAGGAGGTGTGTACTTATCTAACTTGTCATCTGCAATTGGAATACCTAAGCGATCGCGGAATTCAACGATATCTTCAAGTGACATCTTCTTCATTTGGTGCGTTGAGTTACGGGCTTCAAAGTGCGAACCAAGTGTCCAGCCCTTAACTGTCTTCGCCAAGATAACTGTTGGGCGACCATTGCCTTGAGTTGCCGCGGCATATGCCGCATATAGCTTGCGGTAATCATGTCCACCGCGCTTTAGACCCCAGATCTGATCATCTGACCAACCAGCAACCATTGCAGCAGTTCGTGGATCGCGACCAAAGAAGTTCTCACGGATGTAAGCACCGCTTTCTCCCTTAAATGTTTGGTAGTCACCATCAAGAGTTGTATTCATAATGTTTACAAGTGCGCCTTCGCGATCTTGCGCCAATAGTGGATCCCATTCGCGACCCCATACGACCTTAATAACGTTCCAGCCTGCGCCGCCGAAAGTTGATTCAAGTTCTTGAATAATCTTGCCGTTGCCGCGCACCGGACCATCTAGGCGTTGCAAGTTACAGTTAACAACAAAAGTTAAGTTATTTAAATTCTCACGTGATGCCAGGCCAATTGCACCTAAGGTATCTACTTCATCAACTTCACCATCGCCTAAGAATGCCCAAACATTTTGCTGGCTTGTATCTTTTATGCCGCGGTTATGTAGGTAACGATTAAAGCGCGCTTGGTAAATTGCATTGATCGGACCAATACCCATTGAAACAGTTGGGAATTGCCAGAACTCAGGCATTAAACGTGGATGCGGATAAGAAGAAAGTCCGCCACCTTGATGTGAAAGCTCTTGGCGGAATCCATCTAGTTGATGTTCGTTTAAGCGACCTTCCATAAATGCACGTGCATACATTCCAGGAGATGCATGTCCCTGGAAGAAGATCTGATCTCCGCCACCTGGATGATCTTGACCGCGGAAGAAGTGGTTAAAACCAACTTCATAAAGGGCAGCAGATGATGCGTATGTAGAAATATGTCCACCAACACCGATACCGGGACGTTGTGCACGGTGCACCAACATCGCAGCGTTCCAGCGCATATAGGCGCGGATGCGACGTTCAATTGCTTCATCGCCCGGAAAAGCTGGTTCATTCTCTGGAGTGATTGTGTTGATGTAATCGGTATTGCGAAGAGCGGCAACGCCAATGTTTTTCTCATGTGCGCGCTGTAGTAATTTTAAAATTAAGAAACGAGCGCGGACCGGGCCTGCGCTATTAAGTGCTGCATCAAAGGATGCCTGCCATTCAGCGGTCTCAGTCGGGTCAATATCTACTAGTTGGTCGATGATTTGATCTGGGACGCCGAAGTTCTCGCTCATGGTCCTATTCTCGCGCTTACGGCGCAGTAGGGCAAAACCAACCGAGAATTAATCTCATAAACCCTTGTAAAAGGTGCAATGTTTCGGTGGACTTATCCTGTGGCAAAGGGGATGGGATTTGCTCAAGGCGAGATCGTCCTTGAAATCGGATATGACGCCGGATGTGATGAAACCTTGCGTAAAGAGATCGCAGCTTCAACCGGTACGAAATTTGTTGAAGGTAGCGCCACTGAAGTAGTCGACGCCGTGATTTTATGGTGGCGCGATGGTGACGGAGATCTCGTCGATGAATTAATGGATGGCCTCACCTATTTAAGTGAGACCGGACCGATCTGGGTCTTAACTCCAAAGGTCGGACGTGATGGCCACGTTGAACCAAGTGATATTCAAGATGCCGCACCGATTGCAGGTATGAGCCAAACATCAACTTTAGTTGTAGCAAATGATTGGACAGCAACTCGGCTGGTCGCGCGAAAAGCTGGCAAGCGATAGATTTCGCACATGAGCCAAACACTTACAGGATTATCAGTCGGATCAGTTGCTCCAGATTTTGAGTTAAAAGATCAGCACGGTGCGAAAGTTTCATTGTCATCTTTTAAGGGCGCAAAGAACGTTGTTGTTCTCTTTATTCCTTTTGCATTTACCGGAACCTGCACTGGCGAGCTATGTGCAATTCGCGATGATCTAGCCGCTTTCCAAAATGATGATGTGCAAGTACTTGCCATCTCATGTGATTCACCATTTACACAAAAAGTATTTGCTGAACAAGAAGGTTATAAATTCCCAGTACTTGCAGATTTCTGGCCACACGGTGCGGCTGCTAAGGCTTACCAAATCTTCAATGAAGATTTGGGTTGTGCGATGCGCGGTACTTTCATAATTGATAAAACTGGCGTAATTCGCTGGGCGGTCGTTAATGGCCTAGGGGATGCGCGTAATAACGGGGATTACAAGGCTGCAATCGCTGCTCTTTAGTTGAGGTAGTATTTGCCAAGCAAGAATCGGGTGCTTAGCTCAGTGGTAGAGCGTCTCGTTTACACCGAGAATGTCGGGGGTTCGAAACCCTCAGCGCCCACCAGAAAATTCCATATGCTCTAAACACTCTTACGGAGGCACTTATGAAGGCGACCCCGAGTGACCAGCGATCCATCCTTGATATCCAGAACTTCGATTTCACAACTACTTCCTTGAACGCCAAGGCTGCGGCACTGCCTGAACTTGCCGCTATTGCATCGCTAACCATTAAAGCCAACAATGCGCGTGATCTGCGTATTGCTGCCGAAACTGAGTTAAGTGATGTCAAGCGCGAGCTCAACCGTGCTGAAACAGATGTAGAGCAAGTCGTCTCTCGTATTACTCGGGATGAGACTCGACTGGCATCGGGCACAGGGGCTGCTAAAGAGTTAGAACAATTGCAGCACGAACTTGTTTCACTCGCCGGTCGCCGCAGCGAGCTAGAAGAAGTCGAACTTGAAATCATGATGCGCGTAGATGGCATTAAAGAACGCATTACCGCTTTACAGGGTGAGGAAGCTGCGCTCGCCCTAGAGATTACAAACCTGGAGATCTCTAAAGAGAATGTACTTACTGTTATTGGTGCGGATTTCAGCGCTGCGGCACAAGAGCGCGCCAAGACCGTCACTAGCGTTAGCGCAGAGCTAATTGTGCTCTATGAAAAGATTCGTGCCGCAAACAATGGCACAGGTGCAGCTGCCCTCATTGGTAACCAATGTAAAGGCTGCCACTTAACTTTAAATACTATTGAGCTGCAACGAATTGCGGCGCTAGCTGAAGATGAAATAGCGCGCTGTGAAGAATGCCGGTGCATATTGGTGCGAGGTCTATAAATGGCGCGCCATTTTAAATTAACTGCCGACGGAGGTTCGCGCGGAAATCCTGGTCCTGCTGGTTACGGCGCAGTCGTTACTGAAAGAGGCAAGATCGTTGCTGAACTCTTTGATGTGATCGGAATTGCCACAAATAACGTCGCCGAATACAGCGGGTTATTGGCCGGCCTGAGTCATATCCATAAATTAGATGCCGTAGCCACGGTTGAAGTTGCGATGGATTCCAAATTAGTTGTGGAACAAATGTCTGGCCGTTGGCAGATTAAACATGCCGATATGCGCGATTTAGCTAAGCAATGCCGCGCAGCTCATGACCCTTCATTAGTTACTTATTCATGGATTCCACGTGATGAAAATTCACATGCCGATCGCTTAGCTAATAAGGCACTCGATGGCGGATCTGCTCATAAGCCAGAGCCACAAATTCAACAGAACTACTTATCAGAGCGCCTGCGTAGCGATGAAGTACCAACCATGATTTATCTGGTCCGCCACGGTGAAACAGTGCTAACCCCGATGCGAAAGTTTTCTGGAACCGGTGCCTTAAATCCTGAGCTAACCGAGAAAGGTTTAGCCCAAGCTGCAGCTGTTGCGAAAGCAATAGCCAAGTTAGACCCTGCAGTAATCATTGCCTCACCGCTTGCGCGCACAACCCAGACTGCGCAAGCGATCGCAGATAGCACTGGTCTTCAAATTATTTTTGATGAGATTTGGTATGAACTCTCATTCGGTGATTGGGATGGGCTTTCTTTTGAAGAAGTAAAAGCGAATTTTCCTGATGAATATCAAGGCTGGCTCAACTCAACTTCTTACGCCCCCGCCGGGGGAGAGTCATATGACCAAGCCGCAATTCGCGTGGAAGAAGCGCTCGAAAAAGTTGCTGCGATGTATCCCGGCCAGCGCGTCGTTGTAGTAACTCACAATGGAGTAATTAAATTAGCGGCACAAATAGTTACAGGAGCGCCAACGGAGGCGGTCTTTCATCTAGATGCTGCACCTTGTTCAATAACATCAATTTCAATTTGGCCATCAGATGGATTGCGCGCACTGCGTAGCCTTAACGAGACAGGACACTTCCGCCCTTGATTTCAACTAACGAGTGGATTTTCACAATCGCCTTCTTGGCAGCAGTAATTATCTTTGACCTATCGCTTGCGATCATTCGCCGCAATAAAGCAACTTCATTCCTCGAAGCACTTTCTTGGACAGTTCTATATATCGGTGCAGCAGTTGGCTTTGGAATCTTTATGCCACATTGGACCAGCGGTGAAATGCAGAAAGAATTCTTCGCCGGCTGGTTAACTGAATATGCGCTCTCGGTCGACAATATCTTTGTATTTATCATTTTGCTGGCTAGCCTAAAAGTTAAAAAAGAATCCCAGCAGCTAGTTCTATTACTTGGCATTCTTTTAACGATCGCTATTCGTGGGCTTTTGATTCCAATCGGTGCCACTCTAGTTTCGCGCTTTAGCAGCGTCTTCTATATCTTCGGCGCCTTCCTTATCTATACCGCCTGGAAACTAATCAAAGAAGATGGCGAAGAAGAGTTTGAAGAAGGCAAAGTTATTACTGCACTAAAGAAGCGCGGACTTAGCACTTTCTCAATTGCCCTCATCGCACTCGGTATTACAAACCTAGTCTTCTCACTTGATTCGATTCCCGCAATATTTGGCCTCACTCACAGCGCCTACATTGTTACAACAGCAAACGTTTTTGCACTTATGGGACTTCGCCAGCTCTATTTCTTACTTGAAGGCTTACTAACCCGGTTGATTTACTTATCAAAAGGACTCTCATTTATCTTGGCCTTTATCGGCGTAAAGATGATTCTAGAAGCATTGGATGGCAATGGCGTTGAAGTCCCCGAAGTATCTTTAGAACTCAGCCTTGGCGTAATCATTACAACGTTGATAATTACCGCAATAACCAGCCTTGCAGCCACGCGTAATTCAAGTGAGCGCGAAAAACACGTTTCATAAACGTATCTAGTTGCCGTATCCTTGCAACGAAGAGTCGCCCGGATCACCGCGTTGCGCCCAGATTAATTTCTAGGTGGACCGAGGAAAGTCCGGACTTCGCAGAGCAAGGTGGTGGGTAACACCCACCCGGAGAAATCCGCGGGATTAGTGCCACAGAAAATAGACCGCACATGAAAATGTGTAAGGGTGAAACGGTGGTGTAAGAGACCACCAGTATTTGTAGTGATGCAGATAGCTTGGTAAACCCCACCTGAAGCAAGACCACGCAGATGGCGTTTGAGAACTGCTCGTTCGAGCCATCGGGTAGGTTGCTTGAATCTGTAAGCAATTGCAGATCTAGATGGATGGTGATCGCTTGAGTCCTTTATTGGGCAAGAGGACAGGATCCGGCTTATAGGGCGACTCTTCTCTATATTTAGTTACTGCGAGTAACTTTAATTTTGTGTAATATTGCATCACGACGGTTTGGTAGTAATTGGGACTTGGTTAATCTCCAAGTCCCTTTTGCTTTCTGAAATCAATTTTTATCCACAGGTTTGTTAGAGATCACATTTCATTAGTTGGCCAAACCATAGCTTCGCTCTCGTGATGGGGGCGTGTTGTAATTGGCAGCCTGATTGTTTACCAAACCGTCGGAGCGGGTTCGAACCCCGTCGCCTCCACCACAGCCTTAACTGTTTCAGCTCGATCTATTGGTAATGGTCAAAGGAGTTGCATCAGCTTTGCATGGGAGGGCCTCGAGAGATCGGGGCCCTTTCCAATTCTCACGTCTCATGGGGCATGGCCATGCGAATGTGATCGTCGCTGTATTCCGTCAGATGAACGGCTTATAGATCAACCATTCCAATCGTTTAAATATCTACCTCTAGTTGGCTATTGGAATTAGTGAGACGGCAAATATCTGCCATGCCAATAACGATTTAGCACCAAGACTCAGGATCAAGTAAGTCTTTTCGCCAAACATGTAGTTTGTCCACTTACCAACCCCACGATATTGCAACCATTGGTTCAATCCAAAGCAAAAGAAGAACAGACCTTGAACAATCATGATTAAGAAAAGACCATCAGGGGCATCATCCAGAGGAATTTGCGAGATGTTGACTGACATTGCTAGCCAAGGAGCTAGGCCAACAAGTGTTCCAAACCAGAATGGCATCATCGTGGTTGAAGCACGTCCTGGGGGATTCATTTTTTCTTGCAACCAACCAAAGAGAATCATCGCCATATTTGCACCGACAACAGCGACTAAAGCAGCAAGAGTTAAAATTCCCCAGTACATACAGATAATAACAACCATGAGGGATGCACTAATTGAATACTCGGCCCAACGAAAGCGATTAATTCCATTTTTTAGATCGGTTTCATATGTCTTTCGGGCAAATGTTGAAGTGAGTAAATGATCTATGCCAGCAAGGGCCAGAAATGCTCCGATGACCCAGCCAACTCGAACTTCAAAAAGAGTTTTAGTAACCAGTCCTTCAGTTCCTGGGGGACCGGCAGGAAATGAACTAAGAACATTTAGAGCGAAATTATTTGTGAGCAGAAGCATCGCCACCGCTTGTCCAAGGTGTAGAACAGTGAGTGCAAGATTCCACTTGCGAACATTTGCAAGTTTTTCAGGAGTTACTCCGACTGCTAAAACAATATTTGTTGATGACATATACGTCCCCTTTGAAATATATTCCTATTTAGTCGAGCGCTGTTTTTCGATAGCACTTATAGTCCGATAAGCATGAACTGAGTGCCACACTGCAAAGAGCTCAATGACTATAGACAGAAAACCTAGTGGTTCAAACCAATTTCCTATATCGTCTTTAGCGCCTGGCATACCAACGGTGCGATTGACTATGTAACCGAGCAATACTGAGATGGATAGGAATGAGCTGGCTAAATAGTCCCGCTTGGAAGTCTTGACGACCAGTCTGTCGATTAGAAAAAGACCAAATAAGATAGCCCCAATGTACATCCAGGCGATGTAGCGAGCTTCTTCCCACTTGGGAGGTAGATCAGCAATATGTACGCCGACTATGCCTATTAAACCAATAGTGACCGCCGTGCGACGGTTATGAAGTTCTTGTTTGAGTTGTTCTAAGTTTTTCATTACTTAAGTGTATGGGTGGATTCGTGTCACTACCTTTTGGATTGCTCCTCACTTTTTAGGTTTTTCCTTTATTAGTACCTGAGTATTTGCCTATAATTTAATGAGTGTTTACCTGAGAGGACATTTCAGCACGCAATCTTGACCGTTCCCGTATACCTTAAAGTTCCACAACTAGAGGAGTTTTATGAAAAAAGTATTTGTAGTAGCTGTAGCCGTAGCCACTCTCTTTGGAATCCAAGGAGCTAGCGCTGCAACAATGGGATCAACAGTTACATTGACTGTTAAGGCAACGGGTATGGATGTTTCTATGGCATCAAATATGAAGATGGGTGGAGCCAAGACTGGTTCAGCAACCGGAAAGTTTGTTCTTGATACGAAGAAAAACACACTTTGCTACTCAGTAACCACGATGGGTCTAACAGGCATTGCCGAGGCACACATTCACGCAGGTGCAATGGGCGTTGACGGTAGCGACGTTGTCGGGCTTACACCAGCAAAGTTCAATGCAAAGGCTGCAACATGTGTCAAGGTCGCAGCAAAGGTTCTTAGTGATATTGCTATGAATCCCAGCATGTACTACTTGAATGTTCACACTGCAAAGTACGCAGATGGCGCAGTGCGCGGTCAGTTGGTAGCAAGCAAATAGTTTCGGAAGAGTAGAGGAGACCGCGGCTCAGCAAAATTTGAGTCGCGGTTTTTCTTTCCCACAAAAAAGAGTTGCGCTGAATTGGAAGTATTTTTCTAAGCGGATTCATTGAGAAAGCTTTCACAGGTGGTTCTCAGGGTTCTGTTTTCTCGATGGTTAAAAAACTTTAAACACTAAGCAACTTCTCAGGACTAATTCACTTCTCCGTTAACTTATGAGGATAAATTTACACAAGGAGACGTCCTCCATTTACCGACATTTAGATTCGAAAGGTTCAAATATGATAATCAAGAAGAAGATTGCTCTCATTGCAGCTGGAGCAGTGATTAGCGCCGGAGCGCTATTTGCTGTTGTCTCAACTGCAAATGCAGCTGATACATCCACAACCCCTGCTGTCACTTCCCCTGTAACAGATTCAGGGTATATGGATGCCAACGAAGCAAATGAAGCAAATGAAGGAACTTGGAACCACGATAGCAATGAAGCCAATGATCCAGCAGATGCCAATGAGGCAAATGAGGGAACTTGGAACCACGATGGCAATGAAGCCAATGATCCAGCAGATGCCAATGAGGCAAATGAGGGCCCAAAAGTTTCTGGAAAGTAAGTAAAGAAATCTAGATACCCGTAAAGCTCTCAAGGGCTTTGCGGGTATTAGATTTATGGTATTAAATAAAGGAGAATTTGTTCATGGACAACACCCAAGATCACCTGCACAAAGCATTTCACGATAATCGACTCATCGTAAAGGTCCCGCAAGTCACTGCGTTCTTCTGGATCATCAAAGTTCTGTGTACGACTGTGGGTGAGACATTCGCTGACTATTTGAACAACACACTTGGCTTTGGGCTCAATGGAACTACTGTCTTCACGGTGATTGCTCTTGCTATCGCATTGTTCTTTCAATTTCGCTCTAAGACTTACACGCCGGCACTTTATTGGATTGTAGTCGTCCTCATTAGTATCGCCGGAACGCTATTTACTGATAATTTAACGGACAACCTCAATATCTCGCTTTTAGTATCAAGCCTTGTCTGGGCAGTGCTTTTGGCGTTGACCTTTGCCGTTTGGTATCGATCAGAGAAGTCACTTTCAATCCACAGCATCTATACCAACAAACGTGAGGCTTTCTATTGGCTCACAATTCTCTTTACCTTTGCACTTGGAACAGGTGTTGGAGATTTAGTTGCAGAGCGATTCAGTTTGGGTTACGGAATCTCCTTCTTTATCTTTGCAGGTGTTATCACTGCATTTGGGCTTCTATGGGAGTTCAAAGTTCTCAACCCTGTCTTTGCATTCTGGGCTGTCTACGTTGTGACTCGTCCATTAGGCGCAGCTATCGGGGACCAAATGGCACAGAATGATCCTAAGTACGGCGGATGGGGACTTGGAACTACTAACACCAGCATAATCTTCCTGAGCGCAATCCTGATTCTTGTTCTGTTTCTATCGATAACTAAGAAAGACCAAATCAAGTTAGATGTAACTGAGCTAAAAGGTTAGTTGAGTAGTCTGTTTGTAAATTTAGATAAGTCAATTTCACGGGTTTTCAATACTTGGGGAGCCCACGAGATTTTCTTAGTCAAAGTCTTATCTGAGTATCTAGTCTTTGTTGTTATTACTTTTGCTCTTCTTTGGCTTGTTTATCGAACTTTTCAGCGCAACAGGTCTTTAAATGATTTCAAATTCTTTTTCAGGAATCTTTTTATGCAAGGTGGAGCGATCCTGGTGATACCAGTTGGATTGGCCACGGTTATCTCGGAGGTAATTTCACGGTTCTATATTCGCCAGCGTCCCTTTGCTGCGATGAGTGATATTAAATTATTGGTTCCTCATAGCGCAGATGGCGGAATGCCATCCCATCACATGGTCTTTATGGTCTCTATCGCCATGATGGTCTACCACTTCAGTAAGAAGCTAGGCATTGTGCTTATCGTTCTGAGTCTTATCTCAGGAATCGCTCGCATAAGTGCTGGAATCCATTATCCCTTAGATGTACTAGCGGGGGCGTTAGTTGGTGGGGTGCTCGCAATCACCTATGCACGAACAGTTCTAAAAGGCAGATATAACCTGAGTAATCTAAAATAGCGGCATGAGAAGAATCCTTGGCTTGTCAATTGCTTTGTGTCTAGCTCTTAACCTTGGGCAAAGTTCGGTTGCAATCGCTGATGCACCTTACGATTCATCAACCGTCATGTTTGCTCAAATGATGGTCCCTCACCACAAGCAGGCTGTTTTAATCTCGGAGTGGGCGCTTAAGCAAGGAAGTAATGCTGCCGTGAAAAAGCTTGCAGCAAGAATTATCGCTGAGCAAGGCCCTGAGATTGCACAAATGCAGAAATGGATTCCTGCAGGTGACATGATGGGAATGGATATGCACGCGCACATGCAGGGAATTGTGAGCGCCTCGGATTTAGCGAAGTTGAAAGCGGCTCGTGGAAAGAAGTTTGACGGTCTCTACTTGGTAGATTTGACTCTGCACCATCAGGGAGCAATCGCTATGGCTACCCCGTTGATGAAGTCAAAGAATCCAGAAGTATCAGCCCTCAGCAAAGCGATAGTCACTGGGCAGACAGCTGAGATTAAAGAGATGCGCCGAATCATGATGATGGGAAAATAAGCCAAATTAGGGTCAAAGACTGACAGAGACATTTAGTAATGTTTTATGGAACTTAGCCACGCAAAGAATAGGAAAAATATAAAAATGCGCAGTTCACACAGGATTAGTGGTGGATTTCTAGTTTCTGCTGTACTCGCTATTTTGGGGCTCAGTCAAAGCGCAAATGCGCAGACCTTTGACTCTGTCTCACATATCCACCAAGTAAAAGTTGTCGCGAACAAAGTTCTCGTTTTAACTCATGAAGGTCTACATGAGCTTGTCAGCAAAAATAATATGAAGCTAGTTGGAAAAGAAAAAATTGATGTCATGGGGTTTACAACACTCGGTAAAGTACTATTTGCGAGCGGGCATCCTGCCAAAGGATCGAAAGCACCAAATCCTATTGGCCTAATGAAGTCGAATGATGGCGGGCTAAGTTGGAAGTCCGTTTCCCTGGTCGGTAAAGTTGACTTTCATTTTCTCGAAGGTGCCGGGACTGATCTTTATGGTGCTGATTCGCAGAGTGGAAACTTAATGTATTCGGCAGATTCTGGAGAGAGTTGGAGCTCTTTAGGAGCGAACCTTTTTACAGATATTGCAGTTTCACCTGCGATGTCAGGAATGGCTTTGGCGCTAACGGGCTCGCAATTACTGATTACCGAGAATGGCTTTAAGTCCACAAAAGAATTGAAAGACACTATCAAATTTACTCAGATTGAATGGCGCGATTCTGGTCTATACGCTTTAAGTGGTACTTCGCTATATAAGTCATCAAATTTTGGAAAAACCTGGAAGAAGCTCAATACATTTAAAGCAGCGACCGGGATTCTCAGCGTTAGCGACCAGTTGATCTTGGTGACCGTGGGCTCAGATATCTATACCTCAAAGAATTTGGGCAGAAAGTTTCAATTAGTTTCCTAAATCGCCCCGCAGGGCGCTAAATTCCGATCGCTGACAAGAAATTCTAAGGATTGAAGAGTACCTTTTATAGTCGAAGGAGTGAGTAATGCAAATTAATGTAGATAAAAAGACCGGTGCGCTCGGCGCAATCATTGTTGTATTAATTGCAGCGATCGTTGGTATTTCGTTAAATCGAGGCAGTGACGAAGGCTCCATGGGCATGCACGACAACGGAATGATGGGTATGAACCATGGCTCTAGTTCGGCAACGTACACAGGTGCCGATGTGATGTTCTTACAGATGATGATTCCTCACCACCAGCAAGCTATAGATATTTCTAATATTGCTCTTAAGACTTCTAAAGATGCTGAACTTCTTGCACTTGCGGGCACGATTGTTAAAGAGCAATCAGCTGAGATTATTCAGATGAAGTCATGGCTCAATGACGCGGGAGCGATGACCGACATGGGTCATTCCATGGGAATGGGTGGAATGCTAGATGATGCCGAACTCTCTGCCTTATCTGCGGCAACCGGAAAGAATTTCGATCTGCTCTGGCTTAAAGGGATGACTGGACATCACGATGGTGCAATCCATATGACCACGATGATTCAAGACGCAAGCAATACGGATATCAAGGTATTTGGTGAGAAGATCGTTAAGGACCAATCCGCTCAAATTGTGCAAATGCAGGCGATGCTTAAGCGAATTGGCTAAGTTCATTCACTAGGAGGGCTTACTCTTTCCCAATGACTTCAGAGACATCAGTAAATAAGCATCGTTGGTTAATTTTAGGAATTGTTCTAGCGGCAGAAATCATGGATCTCTTAGATTCAACGATTGTTAACGTGGCAGGCCCTTCTCTTAAGGAAAAGCTCGGCGCATCGCCATCTGCCCTGCAATGGGTTATCGGCGGATACACCCTGACTCTCGGTGCAGGCTTGGTATTAGGTGGACGTCTTGCTGATCGATATTCGCGACGCAATATATTTTTACTTGGGCTGGCTAGTTTTACAGTTACCTCACTTCTCTGTGCCATTGCGCCAAATATTGAATTACTTATCGCCTTTCGCCTAATTCAAGGTTTCGCAGGCGCGCTTGTGCTCCCACACATCATTGGGTTTATTCGCGATGTGTTTCCTCCTGAAGAACTTGGCAAAGCATTTGCAATTTTTGGACCGGTATTCGGACTTGGTGGAATTCTTGGACCAATCGTTGGTGGCTTCATCATCGATGGCAATATCGCATCAACTGGATGGCGGGCAGTTTTCTTGGTTAATATTCCAATCGGAATAAGCAATTTTGCATTGGCTTGGAAATACTTGCCAAAGAAGGCATCAGATCATTCAATCAAGATTGATCTGCTTGGTAGCCTGTTGATAATCGTTGCATCTGGGCTACTGCTCTTGCCGCTAATTCAAGGACAAGAGGCCGGCTGGCCACTCTGGACTTTCGTTTCATTGGGAGTCTCACTTGCTGGCTTTGCCCTATTTACCTTGCAGCAACGTTGGGTAATTTCCCGCAATCGCACTCCACTTGTTGATCCAGATATCTTTAAAGCGCGCACCTATAACTTAGGTCTTGCTGGCATCTTTACCTTTTTCGCTGGCTTTACAGGTGTTTACTTAATCATCACGCTGTTCCTGCAAATCGGTGAAGGCTATTCAGCACGTGGTGCAGGTATTGCAAATATTGCAATCGCCTTAGGCACAGCGATGGGCGGTGCTTTGAGCGGCGCAGTTCTGGCTGAGAAATTCGGAACGCGCGTGCTTCAACTTGGCGCGGCTGCGCAAATTGCTGGTGCCTTACTCTTGTTCTTCGCATTGCCAGATATGCAATCATTTAACTTCTGGCATATCGCCCCTGGAATGCTGGTATCTGGATTCGGTACAGGTCTAGTTGTTGCAGCGCTATTTGATGCGATCTTGCTGGCGATTAAGGATGAGTTAGTCGGATCGGCTTCAGGAGTACTTTCAGCGGTGCAATCCATTGCATCTTCTGTCGGCGTAGCTCTCTTTGGAACAATCTTCTTTAATAAGGTTGCTAGTGGTGCCATTGATGTGGGATTCCGACACGCGTTGCTTCTTCAGATTGGATTGGTAAGCATCTTCCTACTCATAACTTTTGCACTACCTAAGAAAGCCGTTGGTGATACCGAGTACGCTCACTAGCGCGTTGCCTGCCTCGCGCTTATAGGACGATCCACTTCGTTATTTTTAGAAACTTTCCACTTTGAGATCACCTCAAAATTTCACGTGCATATACTTCTCATATGACGGATTATCGTTGGTTGATTTATGCGCTGATCTCCGCGATAGCTGCATCACTTGTTGCTATCTTTGGCAAAGTTGGGCTGAGCGGGAGCAGCGGAATAGATTCAACGGTCGCGACAACGATTAGAAGTATTGTCATGACTTCCTTTCTCATCGCCATTCTGGTTCTATCTGGATTGGGTTCCAAAGTTTCAACTGTTCGGGGCTGGCCACTATTTTGGATAGGTGCCTCGGGAATTGCAGGTGCCGTTTCCTGGCTCTTCTATTTCAAAGCGATTCAAATCGGCAGTATTTCTAAAATTGCTCCGATCGATAAACTCAGCATGCCACTTGCTGTGATCTTGGCTGTAATCATTCTCAACGAAAAGTATTCAAAGATAAATTGGCTAGGCTTGCTGTTGATAGTAATTGGAGCGTTTCTTTCAGCGCTTGGCTGATTATTACGACCCAAAGCATTTAAACTTCAACAAATTTCATTTGAAACCAATAGTTTGAGCAAAACGGTAAGATAGACCAATGGCAATAGAAATTCGATCAATCTCGCAAGAGGTGCATCGTACTTTTATTTCAGGGCTTCCCAGCGCATCGTTCTTGCAAATTCCCGAATGGGGTGCGGTTAAAACTGATTGGAAGCACAAATCATTAGGTGTTTATGACGGCGAATCACTGATCGGCGCAGCGCTACTTCTTACTCGTGCTTTGCCGGTCGTTGCCAAATCTTTTGGATATATTCCAGAAGGACCGCTCATTTTGCCAAATCACTCCCACAAGGGGAAAGTTCTGGGAGCGCTGGAAGTATTTGCAAAGCAAGAAAATATATTCCTTTTGCGTATAGGTCCAGCTATTCCATATCGGGACTGGGAGCCAGAGGTTATTAAAGCCGCGCTTGCATCAGATCACGCAACATCGCTGCTTACTACCAAATCGACTGTTGAATACGAAAACGGTCGCAGTGCAATTGAAAATCTCAATAAGGCAGGTTGGCGCTCGGTTGTTTCAGAAAGTGGCTTTAGTGAAGGTCAACCAAACTTTGTTTTTCAGATTGATTTGAGCAATCAAGATGAAGAAAGTCTTGCCTCTGGATTTAATCAACAATGGCGGCGAAATATTAAGAAAGCCGAGAAAGAGGGAGTAGAAGTATTTCAGGGAACTAGATCTGAGCTCGCTGATTTCCATAAGGTTTATTTGGAAACGGCAAAGCGAGATAATTTTATTCCTCGGCCACTTCGTTATTTTGAGCGCATGTGGGATGAGTTAAACCGTAACGAGATTCACTTAAAGCTATTCTTAGCAAAATGGCAGGGGCAGATAATTGCCTCAACCATTGCAATTCAGGTTGGTGGCCATTATTGGTATTCGTACGGTGCGTCATCAGCCTTCGGTCGCGAGGCGCGAGGAAGTAATGCAGTCCAATGGGAGATGATGAAAGATGCACTGGCCAGTGGCGCTACTTGTTATGACCTGCGAGGAATCACTCCGACTTTGGATCCAAACGATCCCCATGTTGGGCTAATTCAATTCAAAGTAGGCACCGGTGGCTATGCGCGTCAGCTAGTGGGTGAATGGGAGAAGCCAATAAGTAAGTTCTGGTCGCTCGCCTTCGCCACATATCTACGTATTCGCAAGTAATCTACGGTTATGCCACTTTCACTGCACATAGATGGGCAAAAGTGGCGTTCGCATTTAGGCGCGATGGTCAGTGCCAAACCTGGACTCGTACCGGTCATAAAAGGTAACGGTTATGGATTTGGTCTGGAGTTCCTGGCAGATGAAGCTACCCGTCTTGGTGTTGATATCGTGGCTGTAGGTCTAGCTAGTGAAGTCGTAAAGGTTCGTTCAGCATTTGCGGGAGAGATCATTGTTCTTTCACCGGATCAAGAGTTTAACGATCTATTGGATCCTAAAGTTATTCAGACAATCTCAAACCTTGCTGTTCTACAAAAGATAGACACTAAGGCTAATGTAATTATTGAAATTCGGACCCCGCTTAACCGTCACGGAATTGATATCGCAGATCTAAATCAGGCGATTACGACTGTTAAAGATCGTGGATTAAATTTACGAGGCTTTACCTTGCATCTGCCGATCGCTGAGATCGATAACAAGTTGGTTACTGAAACGTTGCAAAAGTTGCCTGAATCAAGCACCGTCTGGATTTCGCATCTTCGCAATTTAGATCAGATAAAGCGCGCTTTCCCAACGCTAAATTTCCGCGAACGAATTGGAACTTCTCTCTGGTTAGGAGCAGATTCAGCGCTCGAAGCCAGAGCGACGGTACTTGAAAATCGTAAGATTCAAGGCACCGCTGGATATCAACAGAGAAAAGTTAATGGATACGTAATCGTTGCTAGCGGAGGAACTGCCCACGGTATTGGGCTTACCGCTCCACAAAGTGACTACTCGCTAATTGGTCGCCTTAAGATTATTGCGCGAGCACTTGAATCATCTTTTGGAAAAATGCGCAGTCCCTATCGCTGGCAGGGTAAAGGTTTAGATTTTATTGAAACGCCCCATATGCAATGTTCACTAATTACTTTCAGCGGATCAAATCAACCAAAACCTGGTGATGAGCTAACGCTCCGAGTCCGCTACACCACAACAACCTTTGACCAGATTATTGTTAAATAAAATATGAGTGAATCGTCTGTCTTGCGTTCCTCAGCCATTATGGCTGTTGGAACAATTATTTCTCGTGTTACCGGTTTAGCCCGCAGCTTGCTCTTAGTTACCGCTCTAGGAACTGCGATCCTGGGTGACACTTTTTCTGTTGCTAACACTGTCCCAACCGTCGTTTATATCTTGGTCGCAGGAGGTGCACTAAACGCAGTTTTTGTGCCACAAATCGTCCGAGAGATGAAGAGCAAAGATGGAGGTAATTCATATGTTTCTCAACTTGCAACCGCAACCTTCACAATTCTCGGGTTAGCAACTCTTATCGGCGTAATTGCTGCGCCACTGGTCGTTCGACTTTATGCGGCTAAATTTGGTGGCGTTGGGCTAGAAAATGAATTTCAATTAACCGTTCTCTTCACCCGTTACTGCCTGCCACAGGTACTTTTCTTAGGGCTCTTTACGCTGCTTGGCCAAATAGCTAACGCGCGCGGCAGTTTCGGTCCAATGATGTGGGCGCCGATATTAAATAACTTTATCGTTATTGGAGTTCTTATTGGGTTTATGGCGATAGCACCCGATGCTGCCGATGGGGTCATCAGCTCTTCGGCTAAGACGCTTTTAGGTTTAGGCACAACTCTTGGAGCCGTTGCTCAAGCGGCAATTCTGATTCCGGTTGTTGCCAAAACCGGTGTAAAGCTTCGTCCTAATTTTCACTGGTCCTCGCTCGGTAAATCCGCACATCTTGCCAAGTGGACGATGGTCTTTGTTTTAATCAATCAAGTCGGCTTTATGGTGATTGTAAATCTTGCTACGGCCGCATCTGTTCGCGCCAAGAACGCCGGTATAGATGCAGGTGTGGGTTTTACTCCTTATCAGAATGCACACTTCATCTTTCTGCTTCCACATTCGATCATCGCAGTCTCACTTGTTACAGCGCTATTGCCACGAATTTCACGTTTTGCAGCCGAGTCGCGCATTGCACAAGTTCGCGATGATATTGAATTAACCCTGTCTCATCTATATTCAATCATCATCCCCGCCGCCTTCGCACTTCTATTCTTAGGTCGGCCGATTGCCCATTTCATATTTGCAGGCTCTCGCACCCAAGATGCTGATCAAATTGGTTTGATTCTCTCTGGCTTTGCATTGGGGTTGATCCCATTCTGCAGTTCATATGTAATGCTGCGTGGTTTCTACGCCTTTGAGGACACCAAGACGCCTGCGGGGATCACTTTGGTAATGAATATCGTGACAATCACCTGCGCCAGCATTGGCTATTTAATACTGCCGATTCGTTTAATTACCGTTGGAATCGCAGTTTCATTTGGAATTGGATATCTGGCTAGCTCTCAGTGGGCACGACATCTTTTAGGTAAGCAAATCGGAGTTATGAATTTACGTAGAGATTTAATTGCGTTGACCTTTATTTCTGCGATTGCCTTTACGCCGAGTTTGGTGATCTCACAACTGGTTGCTGATCGACTGAATTACGGCTCACCAAACCTAATCAGCAGCGCTGTTACTCTAGCTTTGTCCGGTTTGATCGCCTTGCCGATCTACTTTGGCCTTGGACATCGCCTAGAAATCGCTCCAATTAGATTTGCTTCAGATTTGATCAAGAAGAAAGTTACTAAAAGCTAAGCGTTAAATTGCTTTACTTATCTGGATTAGGAACCGTTACATCGCGGACGAATGATTCAAGGTCGTTTACAGATTGTAAGAAGCCACGCAGTGTGCGAAGAGTTGCCCCAAAATTAGTGAACTCGCTCTCCTTCAAACCGTCAACGTTATACATCTTGTTGAACTCAGGCAGAGTTTGCAAAGTCTTCAAAATATTTGGCTCCACTGGCTCTTCGATGCTATTTGGGTTTGGGATAATTCCTGATTTATTGATCTTTACCTGCCAACTGTAAGGGGGAGAGATAACAGCATCCCCACCGATGATCTGACTCCAATGCATGTGATTGCGAAATGCTGCAGATAGTAATCGCGTGCGATAACCACGTTGCTTATAGATCTGATGTGCATGTTTGAAGACGGCAACCCCGGCCCATTCCATGACACCTGGATCAATCAGCGCACCAGATTTTTCAGCCGATACCTTTACCCAGTCATCTACGCGCCCAACCATGATTGTGCACACTGGGCCCATTTGCGAAATATCTAAGCCTTCGGCTTCACGGCGCTTAAGTCCGCGTTCAATAGCCTCAGCAACTGCGATGGTTTGTGCAACTGAGAATGACACCGTGGCGTTAAGACTTACGCCGCGATAGGTGGCTTCCTCAAATGCGCTAATGGCCTCTGAGGTAACTGGAATTTTAACAATAATATTTTTTGCTATTTTAGAAAATTCAAAAGCTTGATCAGCTAACGCTTTAGCATCGCGGAAATTACGTGGATTTGTTTGAATAGATAAGCGCCCATTGCGCCCGTTATATTTTTCAAACTCTGGCTCAAGGATTTTTGCAGCATTGACAGAGAGTTCTTCAACCATCGCCCAACCAATTTGATCATCTGTTGCAGCAGGATGGTTCTTTACATAATCCCTGATGCGGCTAACCCAATACTCTTTATCGGCCTTAATGGCGCTCAGTGCGATGATCGGATTGCACGTTGCGCCAACGATTCCCCAGGTCAGTGCATCTTTCAACTCTTTTGGATCAGCTGAGTCATTCCAGAGCACAGTCTTGGAATTTTCCTTCATATAAAGGAAAGGTGATTGAGTCATATTTCTATCTTAGTAGATATTTCCTTTTTGCCATAAAGTTCCTCCCATGAACTTTGCGATGCGTCCATACGAGACGGAAGAGTTTGAGCGCGCTTGCCAAGTTCGCGGTCTAGTAACCGTCGATGCCCAAGAGCGCTTTAAGATCCGCTTTGATGGAACAGGAAAGTGGATAGATCATTACCTGCATTTTGCCTTAGTTAAAGGTGCACTTTTAATTGGTGATATCCAATTGCGTCACTGCGACAGAACGATGCCAGATGGTGTTGCTCATATTGGAATTGATATTGCTGCAGATCAACAAGGTAAAGGTGCTGGTACTAAAGCACTTGAACTTGCCTGGCAATGGGCGCAAGCTAATAATTTTCACCGTTTGGAAGGTTCAACTGATGTAGCAAATGTTGCGATGCGTCGTGCCTTTGAGAAAGCGGGCTGGAGCTTTGAAGGTACAATGAAAAATTTATTCTTAGAAGATGGCGTTGGCCGCGACTACTTATCTTTTGCTAAAACAATTTAAATAGCTGTTCATTAGCGAAGAATTAAATTAAGGCCAGCGGCAACTGCCGTGATTAGAGTGATCTTTTGAAAGAGCTCTAGATCTATTCTGGAAACCAGCTTGCGACCAATAATTGCGCCGACTGGCACCGCCGGTAGAGCGGGAAAGATATAGTGAAATGAATGAAAATCTAAGAGGCCAAGGCCTAAAGTAAATGGCAGCTTAAACACGTTGATTACAAAGAAGAACCAGGCGCTATTACCCAGGAAATTCATAACTGAATTACGTCGAAGTAAAAGGTAGATACTCATTGGTGGGCCACCTGAATTGGCAACCATGCTCATAAAGCCGGCCATATAACCCAAGACCACCCGCAGTGGCTTGGGATATTTCACACTTATATCTATATCTTGTTTCTGCAAACGCTGACTGACTGGATATAAGGCAACCAGAATTAAAACAATCCAGCCTATGGTTTTCTTTAGTGATTGATCAGTGGTGTGGGCGAGAAAATATGCACCAACGAGTACGCCTGCAATAACCGGCCAAATCATCTTTTGCAGAACATGCCATTCGACATGTTTTTTATAAACGCCAATAGCAAATAAATCACCGAATATAAGCAAAACCAGCATTACTCCAGTTGATTCTTTTGCCGGCAAGATCGTTGCCAATAACGCTGCATTTATCATTCCAATTCCACCAATTGCGGTCTTGGATAGCCCGATCAAGAATCCGATCAAGACTAAGAGAAGCACTAAACTTAAACTCATAATGAATTAAGTGTATTGTTTGCTCTGTTAGGGCCTGTGCAAATGCTTGATATTGAAAGAGGATTTGATGTTAGAAGCGATTTTTCTAGGCGTGCTCCAAGGCTTAACTGAGTTTCTGCCCATCTCATCTAGCGCACACATCAGAATTGCTGGCGCTTTATTTGGCACCAACCAAGATCCAGGTGCCTCATTTACTGCGATCACACAAATTGGAACCGAACTTGCTGTGCTTATCTACTTCAGAAGTGACATTCTGCGAATTATTAAAGCTTGGATTAGCCAGATTGCGCGCCGCACATTGGATAGTGCTGAAAAACGCGATGCACGTATGGGCTGGTTAATTATTCTTGGATCACTTCCGATAGTCGCCTTAGGTTATTTAGGGCAAGATATAATTAAGAAAGATTTCCGTTCGCTCTGGCTAATTGCGTCGGTAATGATTATCTTCGGTGTGATTCTTGGAATTGCCGATAAATATGGAAAAGTTAAACGCGAGCTACATGAATTATCACCTGCACATGGAATTCTCTATGGATTAGCGCAATCACTTGCTCTGGTCCCAGGAGTCTCAAGATCTGGTGCAACTATCGCAATGGGGCGAATGCTTGGCTATAGCCGCGAAGCTGCGCTTCGTTATTCATTCCTATTGGCGCTACCGGCAGTATTTGGCAGCGGGCTTTATGAATTAAAAGGTACCCTCGGTGAGGGCTCTGCGAGTCAAGTCTTTAGCCTCCCGGAAACTCTGGTTGCGACAGTAATTGCCTTTGTAATTGGCTATGCCGTTATTGCTTGGTTACTTAAATATGTAGTTACCAAGAGCTTTGCCCCATTCATTTACTACCGTATCGGCTTGGGTACTCTAGTTCTCGTGGGACTAGCAACGGGAGTCATTGGGTAATGAAGAACTGGTCAGGCACGGTAACTTTTCAAGATTCTCACACACATTCTCCTGCGACAGTGGATGAGCTCGCCAAGATTGTTGCAAAAGAAGGAAAGATTCGTGCACGCGGTAGCGCCCACTGCTTTAACGCTATTGCAGATACCAGCGCGGCTTCAGTTACCTTTGAAAATATGTCGCAAGAGATTGTTATAGATAAAGATCGCGCGATCGTTACCGTTCCTGCCGGTATGAAATATGGAGAACTTGCAGTTGCACTGCATGATCGCGGTTGGGCGCTTCATAACATGGCTTCACTTCCACACATTTCAGTTGCTGGTGCAATTGCCACCGCCACACATGGTTCTGGCGTTGGGAATGGAAATTTAGCAACCGCGGTACGTGGACTCGAAGTTATTCTGGCGGACGGAAATATCAAGTCCGTAACTTCGCAAGATCCAGATTTTGCAGGTTTTGTAGTCGGACTAGGTCTAGTTGGAATCGTTAGCAAAGTTGATTTAGCAATTGAGCCAACTTTTAACGTAGAACAGACGGTCTATCGCGGAATGTCGCGCGAAACATATGCAGCTAACCTCGATGAAATTATGTCTCTGGCATATAGCGTCAGTTACTTCACTACCTGGGCAGCTGCCGGCGGGGGAGAAGTTTGGACAAAGTATCGCAGCGGCGCGAAAGCACCTGCTGGATTATTTGAAGCCTATCCCGCAACTTCCAATCGTCATCCTTTGCCAGGTTTAAATCCCGAACCCTGCACCGAACAAATGGCAGTTAGCGGACCATGGCATTTACGTTTGCCACATTTTAAAATGAAGTTCACCCCAAGTGCTGGCGATGAGATTCAAAGTGAGTTCTTCGTCGACCGCAAAGATGCACCAGCTGCGATTGCCGCTCTGGAAAAGATTGCGCCGCAGATAAATGAGATTTTATGGGTGACAGAAATTAGAGCGATTGCGGCAGATAACTTATGGATGAGCCCGCATTATCAGCGGGATTCAATAGGTATTCACTTCACCTGGAAGAAAGTAGATGCGGTTTACGAATTTGTAAAAGTTGTAGAAGCCGTGCTTGCGCCATTTAAATACCGGCCACATCTAGGCAAAGTCTTTTTGGCAAGCCCCGAATATCTAAAATCGGTTATGCCGAGGTTGGATGACTATATGAAATTAGTGCAGCAAATTGATCCTACAAATAAATTTGGTAACACTTTCACGAATAACTTGCTAGGGCGTTAAATTTCTAGCTTGTAGCCAAGTCCGCGGATAGTATGAATTATCGTGGGATTAGCAGGATCAGATTCAATCTTGGCGCGCAGACGCTTGATGTGTACATCTAAAGTCTTGGTATCGCCAAAGTAATCACTGCCCCAGACGCGATCAATTAATTGACTGCGGGTCAGAACTCGGCCGCTATTACGCATTAAATACTCAAGCAGTTCAAATTCTTTAAGAGGAAAAGTAACGGTAATCGAATTTACCGTAATCTGGTGCTTATCCAGATCCATACGAATTGGTCCAACGGCTAGTTCATGTCCATCTTCTGCTGGATGTGAATCTGTTGAATTACGGCGCATTACCGCCTTGATGCGGGCTAAAAGTTCGCGAGACGAATACGGCTTTGTTACATAATCATCTGCACCAAGTTCCAAGCCTACGACCTTATCGATTTCAGAATCTTTTGCAGTCAACATAATGATCGGTACTTGTGATGTAGAACGGATCACGCGACAGACTTCAGTGCCAGATACTTCAGGGATCATAAGATCAAGCAAGATTAGGTCAGGTGCAAAGTTATTAAATGACTCAATGGCCTGTGTGCCATTGACGGCAACTTCAACCTCATAGCTCTCTTTTTTCAAGAGATAGGCAAGGGCATCAGAAAATGAAATCTCATCTTCGACTATTAGTACTTTGGTCATCATTCATCCTCTTTTAGCGATTGGATTGGAAGGCGAATAGAGAAGGTGCTGCCGACATTTTCGGAGCTCCATACTGAAATCTCACCACCGTGTTTGGTGATGACGTGCTTAACAATTGATAGACCAAGTCCGGTGCCACCTGTTTCGCGCGAGCGAGCAGGATCTACGCGATAGAAGCGCTCGAAAATTCTCTCTACTTCTGCCTCCGGTATCCCGATACCTTGGTCAGCAACAGAGATTGTGATGATCTCATCTTGGATAGAAGTACTAACAGCGACCTTGGTTTCGGCAGGAGAATAATTAATAGCATTTTCAATTAAGTTATGAATCGCCATAGTCAACTGGTCACGATCGCCAAGGATGGCTCCATCTTCGGACTCTTGGAAAGTTAATGTGATCTGACGCGAGTCAGCGGTTGTGCGGCATTGATCGAGGGCTTCTTTAATAATGTCGGATGCGGAAAGCAGCTGCGCTTCTTTCAGTGGATCAGAATCTTGCACACGTGACAACTGAATAATCTCTTGGACTAAATCAGTAAGACGCTTAGCTTCGATCTGCATGCGAGCAGCAAATCTTGAGACCGCGTCTGAATCATCTTTAGCGCCAAGGACTGCTTCGCTTAGTAAAGAGAGAGCACCAATCGGAGTCTTTAACTCGTGGGAAATATTTGCAACAAAGTCACGACGTACATCATGAACGCGTTGTGCTTCACTTTCATCGCGCAATAAGACTAAAACTAATTCATTCTCAGTTAAAGGAATTATTTTTACGGTAATTTCACGTTTGCCTTCACCGATTGGACCACGTGCAATTTCAATAGTGCCGGTCTGTTTTATATTTGTTCTGCGAACTACGCGGATAGACGCAAGAAGTTCTTCACTTTGAATTCGACCATCGCGCAGAATTCCGAGTTTCTCGGCTTCGGAATTGGTGAAGATCGCTACTTCACCCGGGGCGATAACGAGGCTGGCACCATCTAATTGGTCAAGGGCGCTTACGAGCAAAAGGGGTAGTTCGCGCTGGTCTTGAACCTCTTCTGCCTTAGCGCGGCGCCACATATCCGAACTCTATAGCCCCAAATGTCCAGTTCACCTTCCGTTCACTCAACCGTGGGGTTCTGTTAATGCCCTGCGCCTAGCGTCCGACCATGACCTTAATTAGATCCGTATTCCAAGATGAACTCGATGGCGTTTCTCAAACTCTCTTCGAGCTAAGCGTTATGGTCTCTGACTCAATGGCGAAAGCAACGCGTGCCATTAGTGAAAAAAATCTTTCACTTGCCGAAGAAGTTATTACCAACGATGAAAAAATTGATACCGTCCAACACGATGTAGATGCGCGAATCATTGACATCATCGCAAGACAGCAACCGGTTGCATCGGATCTTCGCGCACTTGTAACCGCGCTTCGCATGTCAGCTGACCTTGAACGTATGGGCGATCTAGCACACCACGTTGCCAAGCTTGTCCGTCTTCGCCATCCCGAAAGTGCTGTGCCAGCAGAACTTCTTGCCCTGGTTGAAGCGATCGGTGAAACTGCAGAGAAGATTGCAACTAAAACTGGCGTTGTACTTTCAACTCGTGATGTGACTCTTGCAGCTCAAGTTGAAAAAGATGATGATGAAATGGACAACCTGCACCGCAAGTTAATCTCCTCATTAGTTGAGCCTTCCTGGCCTCACGGTGTAGAAACAGCAATTGATTTAACTTTGCTTGGTCGTTACTACGAGCGCTATGCAGACCATGCCGTTTCGGTTTCCCGTCGCGTAATCTTCTTGGTCACAGGGAAGTTTGCCTAACATGTCGACAACAACATTGATCCCGAGTCCTCGGGAAATCTCTACCAAACCGCGTCGTTCAGATAAAGTATTTCGCGGCGTTGTTACCGCAGGTGGGTTTTCTTCGCTATTAATTTTGGGTTTGATAGCAATCTTCTTGGCCTATCGTGGTTTTGAAGTCTTGAAAGAAGAAGGCCTAGGGTTTGTAACTAACGCCGAATGGACAATTACACAAGATGAGTCCGCGAACGTAGTGGAAAGCCACTTTGGACTTGCGGCGATGTTGGTCGGAACACTTCTGTGTGCATTTGTAGCAGTTGTAATTGCGGTGCCAATCTCAGTTTTTTCGGCCCTTTACCTAAACTTCTACGCACCAGGTTGGCTGAAGCGAATTCTTGTTGGAGTAATCGACTTGATGGCGGCCTTCCCTTCTATCCTCTATGGAATCTGGGGCTTCTTGGTATTAATGCCCAGCGTTGAGTACTGGGGAAAGCTAATAAATAAATATTTAGGTTGGATTCCATTATTTGAAGTTAAACCTTACTTTTTCACGCGCTCACCATTTGTGGCTGGTTTCGTCCTTGCAATCATGATTATTCCGATCATCACTTCAATTTCTCGCGAAATATTTGCTCAGGCTCCACTTGATCGTATCCAGGCAGCATTTGCACTTGGCGCAACTCGGTGGGCAATGATTAAGGCTGTTGTGATTCCTCATGGTCGTAGCGGAGTTGTTGGTGGCGCAATGCTTGGGCTTGGCCGTGCGATGGGTGAAACGGTCGCCGTATACACAGTATTAAACATTGTTTTCCAAATTAACTGGCATGTTTTACTCGGCGCCGGTGGCAATATCGCTTCACTTATTATTCTCAAGTTTGGCGAAGCGAACCTGTATGAAATTAAGGGGTTAATGGCCGCCGGGTTGGTTCTTTTCCTATTGACTCTGGCTGTAAATTTTGTTGCGGACTTCATTGTTAAGCGAACAGGAAAGTCGGGACGATGACCGCCGTGGCAACTCCGCAAAAACCTTGGGCCAAGCGCCCGGTTGATCGCATCCGAGAATTAGGGTTTTTGTTAGCAGCCGTTATCTTCTCCTTTGGATTTGTTTCTGCAACTGAGATGAAAGGCAAATTAGCCTACGCAGTCATTTTCTTCGTTGCTTATGGTGTTTTCACTGCCACATTTGCATTCATCAGCCGCGGTGCTCCAGCTGCAAAAGATGCATTTGTAAGCACTCTAGTTTCACTTGGCGCGATACTCACGATCGTGCCGATGGCAAGCATTATTTTTACTGTCTTGAAAAATGGCTTGCCCGGTATGCATTTATCCATGTTTACAACTGATATGTCGTTGGCCACTCCAACTGATCCAATCGCTACGGGTGGCTTATTGCACGCGATTACAGGAACCTTAACTATGGTTGCATTGGCGTTGGCCATGAGTATTCCGATTGGAATCTTGACTGCACTGTATTTAACTGAAATAAAAAGCCGCTTTTCAGGACCCATTCGCTTCTTGGTTCAAGCAATGTCTGGCGTTCCGTCAATTGTCGCTGGACTATTTATTCTCTCAGCGGTTTTATACACAATCACAAAAGAGTACTCCGCGCTTATGGGCGCCCTTGCTCTCACAATTTTGATGATCCCTACTATTGCTCGAACATCTGAAGAAGTTCTATTGCTGATCCCAAACGACTTACGCGAGGCGGGTACCGCACTGGGTGGAACTCAATGGCGAACTGTTGCCATGATTGTTGTACCGGCCGCACGTAGCGGTTTGATGACGGCGATTATTTTGGGCATTGCGCGTATCGCTGGCGAGACCGCTCCACTTGTGTTGCTCACCGGCGGTGGAGATAAAGTCAATCCAAATCCATTCAGCGGCCCAGTCGGTTCGCTGCCATATTACGTCTGGCGAGCATTTAATGCTGGGTCTCCGGAGGCAATGACGCGAGCTTGGGCGGGACTTTTGGTACTGATGATCGTTGTTCTGATTCTTTTCATAGGTGCACGTGCTCTGTCTGACCGAAAGATCTCCAAATGATCCAAACTCCTGAAAGTGAGAAAATCATGTCATCAACTACTCCACACTCTTTGGCCAGCGTTGCAAACGCAAAGCCAGAACGCAGTGCCCCAAGATCTGAATTAGGACGTGGTTTAGAAGCTCGTGGGATTCATGCCTGGTTTGGCAAGAACCACGTTCTCGCAGATATCAATCTGGCCTTTGCCGCAGGTTCTGTAACTGCGCTAATTGGACCTTCAGGATGCGGTAAATCAACCTTCATTCGCACCCTGAACCGCATGCACGAATTTATTCCGGGCGCGGCAATGGCCGGTGAAGTATTACTTGATGGAAAAGATGTTTACGCACCTGGTGTGGATGTTACAAAGATTCGCTTGCAAGTTGGCATGGTTTTCCAAAAGCCGAATCCATTCCCATCAATGACGATCGGAGAAAACGTTCTTTCAGGTCTTAAGTTAGCCCAACTAAAGGTTGAAAATAAAGATGAGCTTCTTGAATCATGTTTGGTGCGTGCCGGGCTTTGGAATGAAGTAAAGGATCGTTTGGACGCTCACGGCGGTTCACTCTCTGGAGGTCAGCAGCAGCGCCTTTGTATCGCCCGCGCTTTGGCTGTGAGCCCACAAGTGCTCTTGATGGATGAACCTTGTTCGGCCCTTGATCCAGGATCAACGCTACGAATCGAAGAAACTATTCGCGAGCTCTCAGATTCGATGACCATTGTGATTGTTACCCACAATATGCAGCAAGCAGCCCGTGTCTCTGATTACACAGCATTCTTCTTATCTGATGGCGGTCCGGGTGAAATGGTCGAAGTTGCCACAACTAGCGAGATCTTTTCTAAGCCAAAAGACCAGCGAACTGAAAATTACGTCACTGGCCGATTCGGGTAGGCGTTACCTGCTGTTCACCTAATAGTTAACCAACGTTTGCCAGCGAGGCGCATTTAGTTAACCGCAGGCACCTAGTTTTCTCCTAGCACGTCACCTACATCTCATAAGGGGAAAATTAATGAAAGTTTCAATGCTCGCAAAATCTGCAGCAGTTGCACTCGTTTTCGGGTTGGTCGCCTCGACACCAGCTCACGCAGTAGATCTACAAGGTTCTGGCGCATCATTCCCAGCACTTCTTATCGAAGCTTGCAAGGCGCCATTTGCAACAGCCTCAGGTCACTCATTCACATATGCATCACTTGGTTCAGGCACTGGTCGCTCAAACTCTGACAAATCTGTTGGAGATTTCTGGTTCTCAGATGCAGCACATACAGCAGCATCAAAGCGTTCAAGCATCATTCACGCTCCAGTTGTAGCAGCACCTATCGGAATCTTGCACAACTTGCCTTCACGTAACACGCTTTCACTATCAGCAACAACAATTGCTGGAATTTTCGCCGGAACAATTACACGTTGGAACGATCCAGCAATTGTGAAAGATAACAATCGCGCATTCGATAAGATTGTTTACAAGACAAAGGGTGGTCAACTTGTCAAGGATTCAAGTGGTCAACCAGTCATTGTCAATAAAATCGCGACAACAACTCGTTACACACTTCCAGATAAGCCAATCAAGGTTGTTTACCGTTTGGACTCTTCCGGAACAACTGAAAACTTCACAAACTACATGAACAAATCAGCCCCATCGGTTTGGAGTAAGGCTAAGTCTTCAGTGTTCACAACTTCTTTCCCTGGAGATATCAACTCAGATGGAAACTTGGGACGTATCGTTGGAGCCAACTATTCACAGGGCGTAGCACAACTTGCAGGCAAGACTCCTTACTCAATTACCTTCGCTGAAGTTAATTACGCAGTAGGTAACAAGCTAAAGGTTGCGCACGTAATCAACCCAGCAGGAAATTCTGTTGAGCCTACTTCTGTAAGCACATCAGCTTTCCTTGCACAAGGTGTAATGGATGTCAACGGAATCGTAACTTTCGACTATGCAACTAAGGAAGCAGGCGCATACACACTAGGTATCGTCTCTTACATGCTAGTTGACACTGCTTATCCAGATAAGACACGTGCAGCAGCCGTAAAAGCTCTCGCAAACTTCATCCTATCGCCAGCATGTGCGAAGGATAAAGGCGAGGCACTCGGATTCGCCGTGCTTGATGGTAATTTCAAAAAGAAAGCCGATGAGATGGTTGGAAAGATTGGTTAATTCTTAACCTAAACACGAGGGGAGAACGGCCAGGGAAACCTGGCCGTTTTTCTTTTGCCCTAAACTCGGGCCATGCAGATTCGGTTGGCTATCCCTGGTGATATCGAAGATATTCATCGTTTAATTCACGAACTAGCAGTTTATGAAAAAGCACCAGATGAAATGGTGGCAACTATTGCGCAAATCAAAGAATCACTTTTTAACGATTCACCCGTTGCTTTCTGCCACGTCGCCGAAGTCGATGGCAAGATCGTTGGCATTGCGCTCTGGTTCTTAAATTACTCAACCTGGCTGGGCAAACCCGGAATTTATCTAGAAGATTTATTTGTGCAGCCCGAATATCGCGGGCATGGAATCGGCAAAGGATTTATGAAGACTTTGGCGCAACTTTGTGTCGAACGTGGTTATGAGCGCTTTCAATGGTGGGTTCTGGATTGGAATAAACCTTCGATTGAATTCTATAAATCACTTGGAGCAGTTGCCATGGATGAATGGACTGTATTTAGACTCTCAGGCGGTGCGCTAAAGAAATTTGCTAGCGAGGGCTAACGACTCTAAAGCGAGCAAGTGTTGGATCTGTGGCATAGGCAATGCGTACGCCGGCTTTTTGGGAAGTAATTAATCCGCTGACAATTTGCTGCGTTAAAACTTCACCTGGTGCAACAACTGCAACGCCTGGGGGATAAGGTGCAATTAGATCCGCCGACGTGCGACCAATTGCTGCGGTTGCTGAGACAAGTTCGGTATCGGCAAAGTAGGCATCACGCATCGAGATCTTTACTTGCGGCACGACCGACCAGCTAAGGGCTGTAGCACTCTCACGCGGATTGGTGGCTACCTTCTTTAAAATTGTTACCAGAACCATCGCCAGCTTTTGGAAATCTTCTTTGGTATCGGCCAAAGTTGCCAGAAATACGATGGTGTCACGATCGGCCATTTCAACTCTGATACCGCGCTCGATTAGCGCTTTTTCGATCTCAACACCGGATGCGCCTAATTGATTAGCGCGCAATACAACTTTTGCTGGATCAAAGCGCCCTGCAGGAAAATCACGGGTGTTTAAAAAGATTGGCAAGTCGAAGTTTGCTTGAACGGCTGCTTTAAATTCAGTGATATTGGCCAGCAGTGCACCAAGTACTTCTGGCCCGCGGGTTTGCAGTAAAGCGCGCACGGCATCAATGGAGGCAAGTGGTGCACCAGCAGGGGAAGTTGTGTGAGTTGTTTCAAAACTTTGTTCCAGGCGGTCTGCGCTAAGTAAATTAGTACGTGCTAGCAAAAGAGCTGAGGCGCTGTATCCAGGTAGAGCTTTATGAACGCTGGTAATTAACGCATCTGCACCTAGCTGCATCACATGTTTTGGCAGATCAGGATGAAATCCAAAGTGTCCGCCCCAAGCGGCATCAACGATTACTGGGATTGAGTGATCGTGAGCTTTATCTATGAGTGGTGCCAGATCTGAAATTGTTCCTAAATAACCAGGTTCGGTGAGCAATAACGCGACCGGTTTCTCAGCAATGGCACGTTCTAATTCGGAAAGTGGAATACCCAGTGGCACACCTGTTTTTAAATCAATTTCCGGGGCTAACCAGGTTGGTTCAAGGCCTGCTAAAACAAGAGCGCTTAAGACAGATCGATGTGCGGTGCGACTTAGCGCGACTTTATCTCCTGGTTTACCGAGCGCCAGAATTACCGCTTGATTGGCATGCGTTGATCCACCGGTTGAAAAGCGAGCAAAGTCTGCGCCCCATAATTGCGCAGCCAGTGATTCAGATGCTTTTAAAACTTGGTTGGTTAACTTAATTTCATCAAGGCCACCGTAGAGCGGGATATCGGTATCAACCAGAGCGCCAAGTCCCTCATCAATGAGAGAAGCTCTCTGCTTATGCCCAGGAATTGTGAAAGGGGTGAGATCGCTTTCAAAGTAAGAAAGGTAAGCATCAAGCAGCGGAGCGCTACTGCGCAGTTGGGAATTGATCTTCACTTGCTGAGCCTAACTTGTCGGGGCGCAGAAGTTAAAAGGAAGGCTCTATAATTTCACCATGACATCAAAGGACCCCCTCCCGCAATCTCGCCATTTAGCCACAGCTATTCCTGGGCCAAAATCACTTGAGTTAATTGCGCGACGTAAAGAGGCAGTCTCTGCAGGTCTTGGTATGGCGATCCCAGCGTTTATCGAACGCGGCGAAGGTGCAATCTTGCAAGATGTAGATGGCAATCGAATTATTGATTTAGGTGCCGGTATCGGCGTAGTAAATGTTGGTAACGCAGCCCCTCGCGTTGTTGAGCGAGTAATCGAAGCAGTGCAAGCATTTACTCACACTAATTTTACGACCGCTCCATATATGGGTTACGTCGAAGTCTGTGAAGCGCTTAACCGAATCACACCTGGCTCATTTAAAAAGAAATCAATCTTGCAAAATTCAGGTGCAGAAGCAGTTGAGAATGCGATCAAGATTGCACGCCATGCCACGAAGCGCCCAGCAATAATTGTCTTTGAGCACGCCTATCACGGCCGTACCAATTTAACGATGGCGCTAACAGCAAAGAACCTTCCTTACAAAGATGGTTTTGGCCCATTTGCTAATGAGATCTATCGTGTTCCAATGCCGTACTCCTTTCATTACGAAGGAAACCTCGCAACTATGGCGCAGGATTACTTGGATCTAGTTACTTCAAAGATCGAGAAAGAAGTTGGGGCACATAATGTGGCAGCGATTTTAATTGAGCCAATTCAAGGCGAAGGTGGATTTATCGTGCCGCCTAAAGGATTCCTTCCAGGGCTATCTAAATTTGCAACTGCAAATGGCATTGTCTTTATTGCCGATGAAGTTCAAACTGGTTTTGCTCGTACCGGAAATCTCTTTGCGTGCGAAGATGAGAAACTCGAACCCGACATGATCATCACCGCTAAGGGAATTGCGGGCGGACTGCCACTTGCCGCGGTCACGGCACGCGCTGAAATTATGGATTCTTCCCACGTAGGCGGCCTCGGCGGCACATACGGCGGTAACCCAATTGCATGCGCTGCAGCACTTGGTGCAATTGCAACTATCGAAGAAGAGAAATTAGTAGAGCGCGCATTACACATCGGAAAGATTTTGAGCGATTGTCTACATTCACTAGCTGCAAAATATCCAATCATCGGTGAAGTGCGCGGCCGCGGTGCGATGCAGGCGATTGAACTCGTTGAAGCTGGTACCAAGACTCCAAATCCAGCGGCGATGGCAACAATCATCAAGTATTGCCAGAGCAAGGGCGTATTAATTCTTACCGCCGGCACATATGGCAATGTAATTCGCTTCCTGCCACCGATCGTTATCTCCGATGAACTGCTCAAGGATGCTCTTGGCGTTCTGGAAGAAGCCTTCGCAAGCCTTTAATTTCACCCAGCAACATCACCCCTTTAGGGTGATGTTTAGCAGCCAATTCAACACTTGATGCCTCACCCTTAGGCATGGCCAAAGCGGGGGTAGCGGTAGCAGGGGTGATCCCAGGAGTTAACCTCGCGCGCACATTGCCGCCAGTTTTGCCGCCAAATTTTATTTCTCGAAAATCAATTTTCTCTGGCATCGCTACTGATCGTGGCGGCCTGACGATAGTGGCCGCACCTGCAGGTTATGGAAAAACATCGCTAGTTGCAGAATTCGCAACGACGTTAGAAGTCCCTGTCGCATGGGTGACTTTTGATGACGATGATGATGAAGAATCTTTCACTTCCCATTTGATGCAGGCGCTTCGAAATGTATTACCTAATTTTGGAAAGTGGTATTCAGTCGATAAGCCAGTGGGGGTAACCCAATTTTTAACACAAGTTCTAACCGAAATTGGAAGCCTTAATAGCCACCTAGTTTTGGTTTTAGATAACAATCGCAACACAAATAGTGAAGCCACCCCATTCGCTAAAGACTTTCTAAAGAATGTACCTGCCAATGTCCACGCGATAGCGATACGCAGAAATGTTCCAACCGAAGTTACAACTCAGCTTAAATCGATGCCTAATTTTAGATTAGTCGAGAAGAGCGACCTGCAATTTACCGATGATGAAATAGCCGTAGCGGCTGCGCTAAAAGAGATAGATATAAATGCACCTGAAGTAGCTACAGCGCTACGCCAAGCATACGGCTGGCCAGCTGCGGTGCAGCTTATTTTAAATAATTTGTCGCGCGGCCTAAAAACGAACATCAGTGAATACGCAACCGTCGGTGGTTCAGATCAAATTCGAATTTTAGTTGATGATCTATTATCGACTCTAAATAATTCAGAACTTCAGACTTTAGAAGCGCTTGCCGTTCTTAACGAGTTTTCCATAGAAGAGGCTCGCATAATTTTGCAGGAGAAGTTCTCGCTAAAAGTCTTAAATCAATTTGCTAATGAATCTCTCTTTCTCAACTTTGCAGCAGATCCAATTCGAATTTATGTATTTAACTCGGTTGTAAGAGTTGGTTTAAACCTCTCTCCGACTATTGCAGAAGATGATTTACAGCAGATCCATCGCCGACTGGCGGCGCATTTTAATGAGCAAGGCGCACACCTGAAGGCGCTCGAGCATGCAAAATCTTGCGGTGATCAAGCAAATTATAGAAATACCTTTAGGCAGAGCATGCGCAACCTCGTTGCCACAGGTCGTGGAAAGAATCTACTGGGAATGGCTGAATTAGTTGGCGACTCGACGCCAGTAGGAAAACTAAAACGCCAAACTGTTGAACTTATGGGCTACACGGCCGATTTCCAATACTTAAATGCGCAAAGCCTTATTACAGAAATGAAGTTTGCGGCACGTGGCACCGATATGGAGAAATTCATCACGAAATTTACGTCTGCGGTCAGCGTATGGATCAATTTTGCAGCAGGTCTAACAGAAACTTTAGAAGATTATATTTCTGCAGCATTGGAAACCGCATCACCTGCTTTGGATTTAGTTGATATTGATAAAATCTCACTTCTAAAGGTTCAGGCAGGAAAAGAAATAATCTATGACAACTCTTATAAGTTAGAGGAAATTCAAAAAAGAGCGATTGATTTATCTGGCTCATCTTCAGATTCGATGGTGCTGTATTGCCTTAATACGATAGATGCATGCCTCTTGTTGAGCAAGGGAGAATTCAAAGACGCCTTTATATTAGCCAATAATGTGATTGCACACGCCGAACGTGAGGGTTATGCCGGCATATTCGGACCACTTGATGCGATGTATGTAAAAGCTCGTTGTCTTCTAGAATTCTCTCAGATTGAAGAGTCACAGATAATGTTTGAGCAGATTAGAAATTTAGCGACAACATGGCAGCAACATATTTGGGTGTACGTCACTGAAAGCTTCATGGCGCGAGATTTAGCCTTGGCTGGCAATTCGGCCTCAGCGCTTGAAATAGTGCGTAGCGAACGAGGCCGTGCTTTATCCTTAAATTTCAAGAATGGACTTGAAACTTATTGCGATCTGACTGAGCTCTTCATCAAATACACGATGAAAGATTGGGCCCGCGTCGGGGTACTACTTGAAAGATTGCCAAACTTTCTTCTCGTTGAGCATATCCGTGCAGTTTATGAGTTCACAATTGGTAAACAACCATCGGTCTTCAATGTTGCGAAATTGCCAGCTGGCTCGGCTAGAGAACAAATTTATAAATATATGGCGCTAGCCGATGAAAATATCGACCGCCAGAAAGATGCCTTGCAGCACATGAGAAATGCGTTGGAAGTCGGATCTCGAGTAGGAGCGAAAGAGACTTTCCTGAGACAAGACGAACCAGTTCTAAATTTAATTATTAGTATCGCAGGTGATAAGCCGACCCTTTATCTAGAGGATTTAACGGCCCGCATACCCGAGCGCCTTAAATCTCGAAGCGAGAATTTAATTGGGCTATCAAGTGCGCTAACAAAACGTGAGTTAGAAATATTGCGTCACTTGGAGACAGGTAAGCCAATAAGTGCCATTGCGATAACGCTACATATTTCACAGAACACCATGAAGACCCATTTAAAGAACGTTTATCGCAAAATTGGTGCTGCAGGACGAGATGAAGCGGTGGCAAAGGCGAAGAGCCTTTATATTCTCTAGCTTTTTTGCGGGGCTTATACTCAGGTCATGGATTTAGATCTGCTGGTTAACCTGCTTGATTTAGCAGGCACCTTTGCCTTTGCACTGGTGGGTGCGCGCATTGCCGCAAATAAAGGTTTGGATTACGGCGGAATCGCCTTTATTGCAGCGATTGCATCTTTAGCTGGTGGCACATTTCGTAATCTTTTATTGGGCCAGCGTCCTCCATGGGTATTACATGGCTGGTTATTCCTAGGAGTTTTATTGGCAGTCGTAATAACTTTAAGTATTAAGCGCACAGCACCGGTGGGCCGCTTTGCTTTGAGTTTGGACACAATCGGTTTAGCAGTGTGTTCGGTATCGGGTGCGCAGTTTGCGCTTACGCAAGGTGCACCGTTTGCAGCATCGGTAATTCTGGGTTTAATTGGTGCGGTAACCGGTGGGCTTTTGCGTGATGTTCTATGCCAAGTAGAACCCGTGTTGCTACACCGAGAAACGGTTGGTACTTCTTGTTTAGCCGGTTCTTTTGTTTACGTATGCTCGGATTATTTTGGGCTTAATGAATTGATTTCAGTTGTGTTGGGCAGCTTGGTCGTGATCTTGGTTCGCGAGCTTTCCATCCGTTTTGATTGGCACTTACCAAAAGTAGGCGGTAAGTAATTGCACCTTCAGCAAACAACTATTGAAACGGATCGACTGGAGCTGCACCACATCAGGGGCGATCAACTAATAGAACTCCTTGAAGAACGCAGCGATTTATTTGCCTTGGAAGGCGCAAACTTTACGAACCCATTAAGAGTTTTGGTTGACTTTCAGGGACCGCTTGCCTGGCGTGTTCCGCAGGTTAAAGCCGATCTGGCATGTAACAAATGGTTTGTCCGCTGGATCGTCTTAAAAGAAAATCGGGAAATAATTGGTAGTACTAGTTTTCACGGTGCTCCAGATGGCGAAGGCATGATTGAAATCGGTCTTGGCATTGAAAGCGATTATCAAAACAAGGGTTTAGCTAAAGAATCTCTGCTTGGAATGTGGCGCTGGGCGGCGGCTTTCCCCGAAGTGCGGACATTGAGATACACCGTCAGCCCTGACAACGCCCCGTCTATTGCAGTTATAAATTACTTTGGATTTGCTTTAAAAGGCGTGCAAATGGATGAGGTCGATGGACCAGAAAATATCTACGAGATGAACGTTCCAGAATTTAATGCAAAATGGGGAAGCGGAAATTAATTAGTCGCGCGATTGCCCGGATCGATGTGTGTAGCGCCCTAAGAATTCTTCCTTCATCTCTTTAAAGGTTCCATCGAGTAAAGCTTGGCGCATCTGGTCTACCAAGCGCACGATGTATCGCTCGTTGTGAATCGTTGCCAACGTGGCTGCAACCATTTCCTTACCACGAAATAAATGGCACAAATAAGCACGTGTGAAATTCTGGCAAGTATAACAATCACATTTTTCATCGATCGGATTGAAGTCTCGAATATAAGGCGCATTTGCGATATTAATTCGCCCAGTTGATGTGTAGACCGCACCTGATCGGGCGATGCGCGATGCCAGTACACAGTCAAAAGTGTCTACGCCATTTTCAACGCCAACAAATAAATCTTCAGGCGCGCCGATACCGAGTAAGTGCTTCGGTTTATTTTCTGGCAAAGTGCTATTTACCCAGCCAACAATTGTTCCAAGTGAGCCTTTATCAAGTGCCCCACCGATGCCGAAGCCATCGAATTCAATTCCGGAAGATGACATTGCGCCTAAATCACCGGCAGCTTTTTTACGCAGATCTTCATATTGCGCACCTTGGATAACGCCAAATAGCGCTTGGTAGGGCTTATCACTGCGCGTTTGCGTCAAGCGCTTATGTTCATCCAGGCAGCGAATAGCCCAGTCATAAGTGCGCTCCATCGCTAGTTCTTGATAGGGACGAGTGTTATGCAAAGTCGTACATTCGTCGAAAGCAAAGATTATGTCGGCGCCGATTTTATGTTGGATCTGCATTGATATCTCAGCCGTAAAGCGGTGCATCGAACCATCTAAATGAGATTTAAAGGTAACGCCATCATCATCGACATGTGCCAGGCGCTCTTTATTGCCAGCGATTACTTGATCAGAACGGAAAGTTTTAGCATCCATCGCCAAAACTTTCTTAAAACCAACCCCAAGGGAAAGTACTTGAAAACCACCGCTATCTGTAAAGGTGGGACCGTTCCAATTCATAAATTTAGCTAGGCCACCTGCTTCATCTAATAGGTCAGGGCCAGGTTGTAAATAGAGGTGATAGGCATTAGCCAATAAAGCTTGCGAACCAAGATCCTTCATCGCCTCCGGCAGCACTGATTTAACGGTGGCTTTGGTACCAACTGGAATAAAGGCAGGAGTTTGAATATCTCCATGAGGTGTTGAAATTGTGCCAACGCGCGCCAGCGAATTTGCAGCGCTGTGCTTTATTTCAAATACAAAGTTATTGGACACAAGAGTTATTGTCTCAGATATAGACTGCGCTGATGCTCGTCTCAAAACTGCCCTTTAAAGACTTCACGGCGCTACTTAATCCGCATTCACGTCGCATTGTTGCTGGTATTGCCTTAAGCGCTATCGGAAGAGGCATGACCCTTTCACTTTTGATGGTCTATCTCCACGATATGCGCGGCTTCACAATTTCTTTTGGTGGGTTATTAATGGGATGGGGCGCTCTATTTGGAATCGCCTGCACCGCACCACTTGGGGCTCTGGTCGATCGCATCGGACCGAAGAAGGTAATGCTGGCTGGCCTATTAATCACTGGTTTTTCAGCTCTAGCCTTCGCCTTTGTCACGACTCACACCCATGCCTTTATCGCCATGACGCTCTTTGCCTTTGGTGGTCAATGCGTTTGGCCATCACAGATGGTGATTTTAACGCGCGTTACTCCAGTAAAAGATCGCACCAAGATCTTTGGTTTTAACTTTATGTTGATGAATTTAGGCCTTGGTGTGGGTGGATTTATATCAGCGATCATCATCCGGGAAGATTCAATTTTTTCTTATCAAATTATGTATTTTATTGATTCTTTAACTTATCTGGTCTTTATCTTCTTTATCTGGGGCTTAGATACTCCACATGCGGGCAAGTATGTCGCGAAAGAGCACGAGCCAACTAACGGAAGTTATCGTGAGCTATTTGCGATCAAAGAGTTATCTATTTTAACTATCGCCGGCATCATTCTTTTAACTTTTGGCTACGGTCCGCTGCAATCAGGGCTACCTGTATATGCCACGCAATACCTTGACTTAGCACCCAATTGGCTCGGAATTATCTTTGGGATAAATACCTTTGCGATCGTGGCTTTCCAACCACTAGTTTTAAAGTTGATCGCCAATTATTCCAAATACAGCGCGCTAATTGCCGTGGCAGTCATTTGGGCGCTTTCCTGGCTTGCAGTTGGCATATCTCCTTATCTTTCGATGTTGATGGCCGGAATTGCACTGTGCGTCAGCCAATTAATCTTTGCATTTGGTGAAATGGTGCTCGCACCAACCAGTCCGGCGTTGACGCAAGAGTTAGCCCCAGAACATATCCGCGGTCGCGCCAGCGCGTTAACAAGTTTGCAATGGGGAATCTCTGGAATAGCAGGGCCGGCAGTTGCAGGGCTAATGATCGGTGCAGATTTAGAACAACTCTGGGTTTTAACAATGGCGCTCGGCGTCCTTGCACCAATTCCACTCTTTGCTTATTTGAAACGCTTGAAAAAATAACCCGCCCTTAGCCATTGGCGAGAGCGGGTTATTTACTTAAATTAATTAAGCTAGTTTTCCAGTAACTGAAATTAAATTATTGGTTCCATTTGAAAGTATTACTGAAACATCTTCTCCGCTCTTACCTGGGCAAGATAAGCCCCAAGAGAAAGTTGCGCTTGCGCCAGCCGCTAGTGGTGTAGTTGGTGCACCTTCCATCTGGTTATCGCCATCAAAGATATCTACGCAGGCACCAGTTGTGGTGGAGCCTTTAATTATCAATATCGCTAGATCAAGTTCTGCAGCTGATCCATTGGTAACGCTTAAGTTAAAGCGCTCGTTAATTTGATTTGGCAACATGCCAGAGGCAAATTTTCCTGGTGTGAAGTGGGCAGGGGATGAGAGTGTGTAACTGACCTTATCTGGGGTTACCACAGGAGCATCGAAGCCACCTGATGCTTGCGGTGTCTCTTCAACATTTGTAACTAGCGTTTGATCATCCACGGTCGCTGCCTCATCGGAGCCTCCGCAGGCGCTTAGAGTTAAAGCAAGCGATAGCGCAAGCGAAGCTTTAGCTGCGAGTGCGAACTTTGACTGATTCTTTAATGACATGGAGCCTCCAGAACAAATTCTTATACTTAAGGTGACTATTTCCTACCGCCAAGTATAGAGTAGCCCGCATGTCTCTCAACTCAAAAGTTGATACTTCCGCCACTGCTGGCGCAGATATCGCAGGGCGCAGCCCACGTCAGATCGCATGGAGCCGCTTTAAGCGCAACAAAGTTGGAATGGTTGCCGCTGGAATCAGCATCTTCTTGCTTAGCGCATCGCTCTTCGCACCCGTTGTCTGTAAGTTGCTTGGGATCAACCCATTTGATTTAAATCTTGATGGTCTAGATACCAGTGGAATTCCCCGTGGCAAATATGCCGGTTTTAGTTTGGATCACCCTCTGGGGTTGATCCCTGGTACCGGTCGCGATTTACTTGCACAACTTCTTTACGGTTCGCGCATCTCATTTATGATCGCCATCGTCACAACATTTACCAGCCTTACTATCGGTTTCTTTGTTGGAATCGTCGGTGGTTATTTCCGTGGTCGAGTAGATGGTTACCTCGGCCGGCTAACTGATTTTCTCTTAGCATTTCCAGCTTTCTTTATGATCGTCGCTTTAAGTGAACCAATGGTTGGCCGAATTGAACAAGCTGGTATCGCCGAAGGAAATGGCGCTCGCATTGTCTTCTTAATTCTCTTCTTGTCTTTCTTCGGTTGGCCAGGGTTTTCACGTTTGATTCGCTCGCAAGTTCTCTCACTTCGCGAACGCGAATTCGTAACTGCTGCACAAGCAATGGGTGCCTCCCGGCGACGCATCATTATGAAAGAGTTAGTACCAAATCTTTGGGCGCCAGTAATTGTGGTTGTTTCACTCTCACTTCCGGGCTACTTGGCTGCCGAAGCTGTTTTCTCATTCCTTGGACTTGGGGTGCAGCCACCGGCTTCGACTTGGGGAATCCTCTTATCGAATGCCACTCGCTTCGTAACCGTTATGCCGAGCTTCTTCCTCATTACTTCAGCATCATTGGTCATCGTGGTGCTTGCCTTTAACTTGGTGGGCGATGCTCTGCGCGATGCGCTAGATCCTCGCGCCGACAAGTAAACCTGTCGGACCGAATCCTCGCGCCGACAAGTAACGATTTCATAACTACCCCGCACCTGCAGCGCTAAATCACCCCGTCGGTTACTGCCGAGTATTCACTTTTCGGACATTTTCTGCTTGACTCAGGGCACTCGTAGCGCGGCTTTGCCGTTGCTACATCCCAATCGAAAGGATTACGGAATGAGCCCTCGTTTCGCTCTTCGTCGTGCCGTAGTCGTTGCATCTGCAAGCGCACTTCTTTTTGGAACCGCATTGGTTTCAGGAACTAACGTTGCATCTGCTGCTACTACTCCAAAGACCGGTGGAATTCTTACACTGCTCGAGCACGAACCACGTCTTGATCACATGGATCCAAGCCGTATCTACACAGGACGCGACCTTGCGTTTATGAACTCTTTTCATACACGTACTTTGGTTGCATATAACCCAGTTCCAGGTGTTGCAGGTGCAAACCTAATACCGGATCTCGCAACTAACACAGGTGTTCCAAGCAACGAAGCAAAGACCTGGAAGTTCACACTTCGTCCAGGTACAAAGTTCGAAGATGGAACTCCAATTACTTGTGAGCACGTCCAATACGGTACATCTCGCGTATTCGCACAAGATGTAATCAACAACGGACCTACTTACCTTCTCGCATGGCTTGATATTCCAAAAGATGCAGAAGGAAATTCAATTTATGTTGGTCCATACAAGAGCACCAAGGCAGCTCAAGCTGCATACAACAAGGCTGTTTCTTGTTCAAAGGACAATCGCACAATCACTTTCAGCTTGAACAAGTCAATTGCTGACTTCAACTACCTGGCTACATATGGTGTTATCTCACCAATCCAGAAGAAGATGGACACAGGCGATAAGTACGACTTATTGCCACAGGCAACTGGTCCATACAAGATCGTTGAAAACAGCAAGACGCAGCTTCGTATGGTCCGTAACAAGATGTGGTCAAAAGCATCTGACCCATTCCGTACTCCATACCCTGATGAAGTAATCATCCAGTTCGGTCTTGATGAAGAAGTAATCGATCAGATCATGTTGGAAGACACCATCCCAACAGCGATCAACTTCGGTGGACCACTTCCAACAAACCGCGACAAGTTCTTCAACGATCCAGCACTTAAGAATCGTCGTATGAATAACTCAGATCCTTACTCTAACTACGTTGCATTTAACGTTAAAGCGATGCCATGTATCGAAATCCGTCAGGCTATGTATTACTCACGTGACGCTAAGGCGCTACTTGACTATGCAGGTGGCCCAACTTATGCGGGTTCATATGCAACCGGTGTAATTAGTCCACTAGTAGCAACTGACTACGCACCTACCAAGGTCGTAGGTCCAGGAAGCCCTGACTTCATGCCGGAAGGAAATATCCCTAAGGCAAAGGCCCTCATGGAAGTAGCAAAGACCAAGTGTCCTGCTGACTACAAGAAGGCTACTGAAGACGGCATCACAATTGATGCGCGTCAATCAGTATCACTTAATGACACAATTCCAATCAACCAGGCTGCTTATGCTCGTGCTGGAATTAAGGTCAACTACAACATCATCAAATCTGGTTACTACTCAACTGTCATGAACCCTGCAAAGCAGAAGGACATGTCAGGTTCAGGTTGGGGAGCAGACTGGGCTAACGCATCAACAGTTATCCCTGAGCTATTTGCATCATTCGGTGGATTTAACCTTTCACAGAACACTGCAGATCCTGCCTACCAGGCATTTGAAGATAAGGTCAACATTGCGATGAAGACCACAGATCGTAAGAAGCAAGCTGCAATGTGGAAAGAGCTAGATGCTTATGCCATGAAGCAGTTCTGGGTATTACCAACAGTGTTTGGTAAGGCACAGGAAGTTTGGGGCTCACAGCTTTCAAACGTCTTCTTCTGGGTCCCTCAGGGTAACCCTGCATACGGAAAGATCTGGATTAACAACTAATCCAAATCTTTACCTGCAAGCGCTTTAAAAGCGTAAAAAAGCAGTAGAGATAGGTACTTCCCGGGTTTTTAAGTTAGAACTCGGGAAGTACCTTCTTACTGTTATTAGCGGAAACAGATAAATAATTTTTTTTTAGATAGGGTTGCGGAGTTCGTCTGAGGCGCTATAGGTTTTCAATTGATTTTTGGAGGGTCGTGATGTTGAAGTTCATTAGTCGCCGCGCCCTCTTTGCGATGATCACTATTCTCATCGTCTCCGCCGTTGTATTTGCCATTTTTTCATTTCTGCCCTTTGACCCAGCATCACTTACATGCGGACAGCGTTGTACAAAGCAGATAATTGCTGCCAACCGCATCCGTTTAGGTTTTGATAAGCCGGTCTATGAGCAGTACTGGTTATTTCTCTCTGGAATCTTTGCCGGACGCACCTATGGCTCAGGATCTGCCGCATTCACCTGCCCTGCTCCGTCTTTTGGATATTCTTTCAATGAAAACGCCTGCGTCACTGACATGATCCGTGAATCACTGCCAATCACAATTTCATTGGCAGTCGGCGCTTTAATTATGTGGCTCATCGTTGGAATTGGACTCGGAATTGTTGCCGCAAAATTTAAAAATCGCTGGCCCGATACAAGTTCATCTGTCTTCGTACTTCTAGCCACTTCGCTGCCAACATTTGTTACCGGCTTAGCCCTGTTAATTTGGGTATCGATCAAGTGGAAGATAATCCCCCTATCGCTGCAGGGCTATACCTCGTTGATTGATAACCCATATAAATTTATGCAGTTCTTCATCCTGCCGTGGATCACCTTGGCGATTGCATACGCTGCGATCTACACCCGATTTACTCGCGCAGCGCTGCTTGAAACTTTAGGTGAGGATTACATCCGTACCGCACGTGCTAAAGGCGTTGGCGAACGCGTAGTTTTCTTTAAGCACACACTGCGTGCGGTTCTCGCACCATTGATAACTTTGGCCGGCCTAGACTTTGCCGGTCTTATCGGTGGCGCCATTATTACCGAAACAATCTTCAACTTGCCGGGTCTTGGTCGCCTTACCTTGCGTTCGGTATATGAATTCGATCTTCCAGTTGTGCTTGCCACAACTATCTTGGCCGCAGTCGTAGTAATCGTTATGAACTTAATCGTCGATATGTTGTATGCAGTCCTTGATCCACGGGTGCGCATCACATGAGCGAACTATTACGCATTGAAGATCTGCACGTCTCATTTAAGACCGATGATGGCATGGTCCGCGCCGTCGATGGCGTATCTCTTACCTTAAACGCTGGCGAAACCGTTGCCATCGTTGGTGAATCAGGTTCCGGTAAGACTGTTACAAGCCTTTCAGTCATGGGACTTCACAAGAAGGGCCAAGCCCAGATCTCTGGATCTATCTCAATCAGCGATCATGGCACCTTTAAAGATGTAGTTAATTTAAACGATGAAGAGATCCGAGATATTCGCGGTCGCGCAGTTTCGATGATCTTCCAAGATCCCATGTCTTCACTGCATCCTTATTACAAGATCGGCAATCAGCTAGCTGAAGGCTATTTAGTTCATAACCCAGGCAAGAAGAAGGAAGCGATGGCCCGTGCCATCGAGATGCTTGATCTAGTTGGTATTCCAGAGCCAGCCAAGCGCGCTGCAGAATTTCCGCACCAATTTTCTGGCGGTATGCGTCAGCGGGTAATGATCGCTATGGCGTTGATGAACTCACCACAAATTTTGATTGCCGATGAACCAACGACTGCGCTAGATGTGACTGTGCAGGCACAGATCTTGGCGCTACTTTCAAAGCTGAAGAAAGAATTTAATATGGGCATCTTGCTCATTACCCACGATCTCGGCGTTGTTGCACAAGTGGCTGATCGCGTAAATGTTATGTATGCCGGGCGCATCGTTGAAGAAGGCCCAGTCGATGACATCTTCTATTCACCACTTGCCCCATACACCTTGGGACTTCTCAAATCTGTCCCACGAGTTTCTAAAAATAATGAGCGCCTTAAGGCAATTCCGGGCCAGCCACCTTCGCTAATTAACTTGCCAGTTGGTTGCCCATTTGCCGCGCGTTGTGAATATAAGCAACACTCATCAGAAGCTGGTTGCAATACAACCCGCCCAGATCTTTTAGGCACATCACCAACCCATCGCTCTCGCTGCCACGTGCCCGAGAAGTTGCGAAGTGAGTTATTTGCCGCAGAACTTAAGGAGTTGCAAGCATGAGCGAAGCAATTCTAAAAGTTGAGAACTTGGTTAAGTACTTTCCAACCGGTAAAGGTAAGCGCGGTGAGAAAGAAGTCGTAAAAGCTGTCGATGGAATCTCATTTGAACTAGCCGCCGGTGAAACTATTGGTTTAGTAGGCGAATCTGGCTGCGGTAAGACAACTGCAGGGCGCACAATATTAAAGTTAAATGAGCCAACTTCAGGCAAGATCATCTTTGAAGGCCAAGACATCACCGATTACAAGCCAAGCAAGATGCGCGCCATCCGCGCCCAGATGCAGATCATCTTCCAAGATCCATATTCAGCACTTAATCCGCGCCAGACCATCGGCAAGATTATTTCTGCACCCTTTGAAATTCAGGATATAACTCCACCTGAAGGAACTAAGGCCGCTGTTCAAAATCTAATGGCGCGCGTTGGTTTAAACCCAGAGCACTACAACCGTTACCCACACGAGTTCTCTGGTGGACAGCGCCAGCGCATCGGTATCGCTCGCGCGATCGCGTTAAAGCCTCGTTTCATCGTTGCTGATGAACCAGTATCTGCACTAGATGTTTCGATCCAAGCCCAGGTAATTAACTTGCTAGAAGATCTGCAAGAAGAAGAGAAGATCAGCATGGTCTTCATCGCCCACGATTTATCTGTTGTGCAACATATTTCAGATCGCGTTGCCGTTATGTACCTCGGCAAGATGATGGAAATCGCAGCAACTGCCGATCTTTATGCCAAGCCGCGCCACCCATACACAACAGCGCTTTTATCTGCAGTCCCACTGCCTGATCCACGCACCGAACGCACTCGCGAGCGCATCATCTTGACCGGTGACTTACCTAGCCCAATTAATCCACCATCAGGTTGCGTCTTTAATACCCGTTGCTGGAAGGCGCAAGATAAGTGCCGCACTGAAGTTCCCCAGTTAATTCAACTGGGTACTTCACAAGTGGCCTGCCATTTCCCCGAGAACTAGTAATTAAAGCCAGGGGTTAATTACCACTTTGCCTGATTGAGGCGACATCGACATCTGCATCGCTTCATCTGCTTGAGCAAGTCCAAATTCATGGGTTACCAAATCGGCAAATGGGTATTGCTTGGCATATTTATCAAAGAGTTTTAGCGACGGACCATAGGCATTTATTGGATGGTTAGACAGACCAATTAACCGAAGATTTTTGCTGAGTACGTGGCGGTGCATACTTATGGAGACTTCTCCGGTGTCAGCAAAGTTGCCCATTTCAAGCAAGGTACCGCCACGGCGCAGCATCTCGATACCTTCGATGACCGGTTCTGGGCGATTGGTCATGTGTAAGACTACATCGGCGCCAATGCCACCAGTTAGAGAATGGATGATTTTAAGGCGCTCGCTCTGCGTAGTTTTATCGACGTTAATTGTTAAATCAGCCCCAAATTTCTTGGCTAGATCCAGGCGATATTCAGATTTATCAATGGCGATCACTTTGCCGGCGCCCATAATTCCTAATTTTGCAAGGTGCAATAAACCGAGTGGTCCAACGCCAAAAACAACAACTGTGTCACCAGTTGTAAAGCCTTCAATCGAGTAAGAACTAAAATCTTTCAATTTATCTAAAGATGCTGCGCACGCCATTAATTCAGCGAGAACTGCCACCTTTGGTGGGATGTTTTCGGGAACTTTATAGAAGAAAGTACCTGGCTTGAAATACATATATTCAGCCCAGCCACCTAATAAATGCGGCCACTGTGCGCTGGTAAAGCTATTTCCATAGCACTGGGATTTTGAGCACCAGCTATAGCCTTGAATATGTGTGCAGTAGAAACATTTGCCACAGATCATGTCCGGGCACATCACGATCCGGTCGCCAACTTTTACCTTTGCTTGATAGAAATCACCAGATTCTTCAATGGCCGGTGTTAGCTCTTCAATAATTCCAACATTTTCATGGCCTTGAATAATTGGAAAAGGTGTATCGGTTTCAGATTCTGTGCCGGCATATTGCTTAGTCTCACCTTGATAGGTGTGCTTGTCGGTGCCACATATTCCGGATAGTTCAACGCGCATCAAGAGCGCCCCATCTTCTAATTTAGGGCGATCAAAGGCTTGAACTTCATAGCGGCCCGGGGCAACCAGTACTGCGGCGCGAATCTTCATATCGCTAAGTTAGACCCAAATTTCTTGGGTTACTAGATCCGTTACCAGATCTCGACGCGTTCACTTTCGGCCAGCCACAACTTATCGCCCTCAGTCAGATCAAAGGCTTGATAGAAGTCGCTGATATTGCGCACGATGGCGTTACAGCGGAACTCATAAGGTGAATGTGGGTCAGTTGCGATGCGACGACGAAGTTCTTCTGCACGCACCTTGCCGCGCCAGGCTTGCGCCCAAGATAAGAAGAAACGCTGTTCGCCAGTTAAACCATCTACTACAGGGGCCTGTGCGCCCTTTAGGGCCAATTTATAGGCCTTAAATCCAATTGCTAAGCCACCTAGGTCTCCGATGTTCTCTCCTACTGTTAAGGCCCCGTTAACGTGTATATCTGGGGTCTCCTCCGGAAATAGCGCATCAAACTGTGCAATTAGTGCGCTGGCGCGCTTTTCAAACTCGGTGCGATCGGCCTCAGTCCACCAATCAACCATATTTCCATCGCCATCGAATTTAGATCCTTGATCATCAAAGCCATGGCCGATCTCGTGGCCAATAACCGCGCCAATTCCACCGTAGTTAACGGCGATATCGGCAGAGAGATCAAAGAATGGTGGCTGCAAGATTGCGGCCGGAAAGACGATCTCGTTCTGGATCGGATGGTAGTAAGCGTTAACGGTCTGCGGGGTCATCAACCATTCAGTCTTATCAACGGGCTTGCCGATTTTGGCGAGTTCTATATCGCGGGCAAATTTGGTGATGCGACCGATATTTGCAAAGAGGTTATCGCGGGTAATAGTTAGCGCCGAATAATCGCGCCATTTGTCGGGATAGCCGATTTTGGGGGTGAACTTGGCTAACTTATCTAAAGCTTTAACTTTAGTTTCTGGGCTCATCCAAGAAAGCTCATTTATCGAGATGCGATAGGCCTGGGTTAAATTATCAACTAGTTCTAGCATTGCAACTTTGGCCGCTTCTGGGAAATGGCGCTTGACATAAATCTGGCCGATCGCCTCTCCTAGTGCGCCTTCCACAAATGAGATCGCGCGCTTCCAGCGAAGGCGAATTTCTGGGGTGCCAGATAAGGTCTTGGCATAGAAATCAAAGTTCTCATTTATAAAGTCATCAGTTAAGTAAGGCGCCGCTTCGGAAAGCAACTGCCACTTCATCCAGGCTTTCCATGGGGCGGGATCAAAGTTTTCCAATAGCGCAGAAAGACCGGCAAAGAATGGTGGCTGTTGCACAACTAATTCATCAAAGGCGGCCTTAGGGATCTGGCTAAATTCCAGCCAGCTCGCCCAATCAAAATGTGGCGCTAAGGTGCAGAGCTCTTTAAAGGTCATCTTGTTATAGGTCAGTTCAACATCGCGATCTTTTACCTGATCAAAGTGATGGGCGGCAATCGATGCTTCTAACTGGTAGATCTGTTCCGCAAGTGCTGGACCGTTTTCAATCTCGGCCAGCGCAAAGATCTTGGCAACGTGAGCTTTAAAGGCGGTGCGAATTTCTTCATATTGTTCTTCGCGGTAGTAAGCCTCATCCGGCAGCGATAGGCCACCTTGTCCCAAATAAATAATGTTCATCTCAGAGTTCATGGCATCGCCATAAATGCCAAGGCCAAATGCGCCACCGAGGCCGCGCATTTCTAGGTCAGCTAAAGTCTTTATGAATTCGGCGCGGTTGGTAATGCGATCGATCCCAGTTAGATCATCTAGCAGGGGAGTAATGCCGGCTCTTTCAATCGCTGCGGTATCTAGGAAGCAGTCATATAGATCGCGGATCTTCTGGGCATCACCAATACCTGTTGCAGTCTCGATAATTTCGCGGACCTGGGCTTCGGCTTCGATAAAAAGTTGGTAGGTCACACCATCTGATGAGCGATCTTGTGGGATCTGGTGGTTCTTAAGCCAGGTGCCGTTGAAGTAGCGATAGAGATCATCCTGCGGGCGAAATGAGTTATCGATATGGGAGGGATCTATTCCGCTTACGAGTGGATTTCCTGCAGAGCTCATGCGTTCCTTTGCCTTCTAAAAGTAGTTGAAAGTTCAACATCAACGTTTATTAACGTATGATGGCCTAATGGCACGGCAAAACGCTACCTCACCTCGCTGGCTCAACCCAGCCGAAATGAAGGCTTGGCGCAGATATATCGTTGCCAGCCGCCGGTTATTGGAAGCCCTGGATTTAGACCTTACTCAGCACGAACTTACGATGGCTGACTATGAAATCTTGGCGCAATTAAGCGATGCCCCAGAACGCCGGATGCGCATGTCAGAACTTGCCGACATGGCGATGCTTTCCAGATCACGCCTTTCGCACCGGATGAAGGTTATGGAGAAGGCCGGCTGGGTGAAGCGCGAGGCCTGCCCTATTGATAAGCGCGGCTACTTTGCAGTCATGACCGCAAAGGGTTGGAAGGCGATTGTTGCAGCAGCCCCGGACCATGTAGAAAGTGTGCGCGCTCGCTTTGTCGATCATTTATCGAATGGTGATCAAGTAGCCCTGGCGGAAATTTTCGAGAGAGTTTCAGATTCCTTACGAAAAGAATTGAGAGAATAAAGTTCACGAGTAATAAAAAAGAGAAATAAAAAACCCGCCACATAAAGTGGCGGGTTTTTTATTAAGTAATAAATTACTTAGCTGCTGCCTTCTTGCGACGGCGCTTCTTTGGAGCAGCTGAAGCAGCTGCTGCCTTCTTGCGACGCTTTGGAGCTGCCTTCTTAGCTGCTGCCTTCTTGCGACGCTTTGGAGCTGCCTTCTTAGCTGCTGCCTTCTTGCGACGCTTTGGAGCTGCCTTCTTAGCTGCTGCCTTCTTGCGACGCTTTGGAGCTGCCTTCTTAGCTGCTGCCTTCTTACGGCGCTTTGGAGCTGCTGCCTTTACGGCTGCCTTCTTGCGACGCTTCTTTGGAGCTGCTGCTGGAGCTGCTGCCTTCTTGCGACGCTTCTTTGGTGCTGCTTTCTTAGCTGCGGCCACGTACTTCTCCTATCGGAATGGTTCGGATCCGTCACCCAAACCTGTTCGTGGATAAGTGTGACGGAAATGTAAAAATATTGCTAGTACATAGTGATAAAAAACGCAGTGCGTGTCGCAATTTATTTTTTAATATTTTTGTGCATTTAAGAAAAATTTAATGATTTCAGTTATCGAATTACCGATTTTTTTCGGCGAAATTTCGCCCCAAACTCTCAATTTCGGATTTACTTTTCTAAATCTGAAGCGTTTTCTGGCGAAATTTCACTTTCGGCGCGAATTTTCCGCATTTGAAGGGCGAATTCGTTTGTTTCGACATCATATTTTCGGAATTTTGGTAAAAATAACGCCAAAATCGCCACCGAAAGTATGCACAGAACCCCGCCGAAAGTTACTGAGAAGTTAAGGCTAGTAACTGCCGCCATCGATGCCGCGCGCATCTGTCCGGCCAACGGTCCCACCGAATAAGAAAGTAGTTCGATACCCGCCAGTCGGCCGCGGAATTCATCGGGGATGGTCTGGTTCCAAATATTGCCGCGAAATAGCGCACTGACCATGTCGGCCGCCCCGGCCAACGCAAGGAAGAGAAGTACAAATATCAGAGAGTGAAAAGTTCCGGCCAGAGCGATAGCTGCGCCCCATCCGAGGGCAGCCCAGATAACGGCGCGACCATGGAATCGGTACTGCTTAGTCCAACCACTCGTCAGAGTTACCGCAATTGATCCGACCGTACCTGCGGCATATAAAAATCCCAGCGCCCAAGGTTTACCAAGTTGATCTGCCCAGAATGGAATCAACGCAGTTGGCATCGCAAAGAACATCGCTGCTAAATCAATTAGGTAAGTTCCTAATAAATCTTGGCGGTTGAAGGCATAGCGCACACCCTCTAATAACCCTGCTAGAGATGGCTTTTCCGCCTCTGGGCTAGCCGGCACATTTCTAACGCGGGCCAGGAGAATAAGTGAAATTAAGAAGGTTGAAATATCTGCGATGTAACCAATTGAAATTGAGAAGGTTGAAATTAAAATTCCACCAATGGTTGGTCCGATGATTACACCGACCTGCCAACGCAGACTCATCAAGGCGCTAGCCGATGGCAGATCGGCATGGCCAACCAATCGCGGCAAGATGGCATCGGCGCTAGGGCGTTGCAGACCATTTACTGCGGCGAACAATCCGATGACTACATAGATAAGTATTAGATGCGGCTCAGGAAGAAATGAGTTGACCAAGAGAATGGCTACTAAAAATAGTGATGCGAATTCGGTAGCCCAGACCATCTTCTTACGGTCGACATAATCGGCTAAGACCCCGCCATATAAACCAAAGAGGATCAGCGGCACGATCTCGATTACCCCGGATAGGCCGACGGCGATATATGAATTGGTTAGCTCTTTGATTTGAAAGGGGACGGCGACATAGGTGATCATCGAACCGAGATAGGTAATTAGCCCAGATGCCCATAAATTGCGAAAGTCGGGGTATTTCTTAAGCGGGGTTAGATCTATGGCAAAGCGAGATCTCTTTGATTGCTCTTTATCCACCACGGGGGCTAGTTAAAAGTATTTTCGGGCCCAGGGAAAGTTCCCCCGCGCACATCACGAGCGAATTCTTCGGCAGCACCCGTTATCTCTTGGCGCAGGTTGCGATAGGCCTTAGCTAACTTCGGTGGCTTGGCAGTTAGCCCGACTAAATCGGTCCAAACTAAAATTTGGGCATCGCAATTTACTCCCGCACCGATTCCAACAGTTGGAATAGAAAGGGCTGCGGTAATTCGCGCGGCCAGTTCTGCTGGAACTAGTTCCAGAACAATGGCAAAGGCGCCAGCTTTTTCTAACGCTAGGGCCGCTGCCAAAATGGCCTCGCCATCTTCTCGACCTTGCACGCGATAGCCACCTATTTGATGAAGTGATTGTGGGGTAAGGCCCAAGTGGCCCATTACCGGAATTCCGGCCGCGGTTAACTTTTCAACTGTTGCTAAATGCGCACCTTCTAATTTAACTGCCATTGCGCCAGCTTCTTTAAAGAAGCGAGTTGAAGTGGCAAGTGCTTGCTCGGGTGAATTTTCATATGAACCAAAGGGCAGATCAGCGATCACCAATGCTCGCTTTGAGGCGCGAACCACGGCGCGAGTAAGAGGTATTAATTCATCGACGGTAACGGCGATCGTATTTTCGCCACCCAAGAAATTATTGCCAGCGCTATCGCCAACCAACAACACGGGGATACCGGCCTCATCAAAGATTTCGGCGGTCATCTGCTCATAAGAGGTAAGGGCTGCCCATTTTTCGCCAGCGACCTTGGCCGCTTTGAGATCTACGATCGTGACGCGGCGATGTGAGGCACCGCCATAAAGGGTCGTTGTCATCTAGTGCCTCCAGCCTCGAAGCTTCGCGAGAAGTCTCCGGGTCTTATCTATTGAGGGTGCGTGGAGTAATCGTATTCCATTACTCTTGAAGTATGAAGTTGCGCATAGCGCTAGCGCAGGTCAACCCGACTGTCGGTGACCTGGCAGCCAATGCTGCCTTGGTGCGCGAGAACTTTGCCAGCGCTGCCGATGCCGGCGCACATATCGTCGTCTTTCCCGAAATGGTTTTAACTGGATATCCCGTAGAAGATTTAGCGCTGCGTCCATCTTTCCAAGCAGCCAGCCAAAAAGCGATTGCCCAACTGGCTGGTGAGTTAACCGGTGAAACTGTGGCAATCGTTGGCTACCTTGACCAAGTCGATGGCGCTCCACAAAATATGGTGGCGGTAATTTCTGGCGGTGCGATCAAAGCGCGTTATGCCAAATGCCATTTGCCTAATTACGGCGTCTTCGATGAATTTCGTAACTTTGTGCCGGGCGATAAGACGCTGGTGGTTCGCATCAATGGCGTTGATGTTGGTATCGCAATCTGTGAAGATCTCTGGATCGATGGCGGAATTACGGCGCAGCTTGCTGCGCGTAAACCAGGTTTAGTCATAGTTCCTAATGGATCACCGTATGAACGCGCCAAAGATGATGTGCGACTTGCTTTGGTAACCAAGCGCGCTCGCCAGGCACAAGCTCCACTGGTCTATGTGAATATGACCGGCGGCCAAGATGATCTGGTCTTTGATGGCGACAGCATTGTGGTTGGCGCAGATGGCGCAGTCATTGCGCGCGCACCACAATTTGAAGATGGCATCGCAGTCGTAGATATCGATGTGCAAACCCAGACCAGCACACCAGATGTAGTTATCTCAGAAGATGAAGCCAAGATCGATCGCACTTTAATTCCAGGTGTTGCAATTCGCCTAGATGATCGCGAAGAAATTTGGCAAGCCCTGGTAATTGGTTTAAGAGATTATGTGGAAAAGAATGGCTTCCGTAGCGTCGTTCTTGGTTTATCTGGTGGCATTGATTCTGCTTTGGTTGCGGCGATTGCCATTGATGCAATTGGCGCCAAGTGTGTAAATGGCGTCGCCATGCCAAGTAAATATTCATCTAGCCATTCAATCTCTGATGCCCAAGCCCTGGCCGATGCCACAGGTATTCACTTTCGCACCGTGCCAATTGCGCCGATGGTAGATGCCTACATGGCTAATTTAACTTTGAAGGGTTTAGCTGAAGAAAACTTGCAGGCGCGCGTGCGCGGCACAACTTTGATGGGTATTTCAAATCAAGAGGGCCACTTAGTTTTGGCAACTGGCAATAAATCAGAGCTAGCCGTTGGTTACTCCACCCTTTATGGCGATGCCGTCGGTGGCTTTGCGCCAATTAAAGATATTTATAAGACCGATGTCTGGGCGCTATCTCGTTGGCGCAATGAACTGGCGCGCACCCGTGGTGAAGCCGAACCGATTCCACTTAACTCAATAGAGAAAGAGCCAAGTGCGGAACTGCGTCCTGATCAGAAAGATTCAGATTCACTTCCTGATTACTTATTACTAGATCGCGTCTTAACTGCTTATGTCGATGATGATCAAGGTTCTGCCGCACTAATTGCCGCGGGTTTTGATGAAGCGCTGGTCCGTCGCGTAATTGCGATGGTGGACAGGGCCGAATACAAGCGCCGCCAATATCCGCCAGGCACCAAGGTTTCTAAGCGTGCCTTCGGAAAAGATCGACGCTTGCCAATGACTTCGCGCTGGAGCGAATAGGTTCGTAACACAGCCGTAACTTGGCCTTGGCAAGATGCGGGCTATGTCAGCAAATGATTCACAGATGAGCAGGCAGCAAGAGTTTGTGCTGCGCACAATTGAAGAACGCAATATTCGCTTTATCCGTTTGTGGTTTACCGATGTCTTGGGTTATCTAAAATCAGTTGCGATCGCACCTGCAGAATTAGTTAATGCCTTTGAGGAAGGTATTGGTTTTGATGGTTCGGCTATTGAAGGCTTTGCCCGCGTTACAGAATCAGATATGTTGGCAAAGCCAGACCCTGCGACATTTTCTATTCTGCCTTGGCGCACTGAATCACCCGGGGCTGCGCGTATGTTCTGCGACATCACTATGCCAGATGGTTCGCCATCGCATGCCGACCCCCGCAATGTCTTGCGCCGTACTTTAAATAAAGCAGCGCAGATGGGTTACACCTGTTACACCCACCCGGAAATTGAATTCTTCTTATTTAAATCAGCGCCGGTAAAAGGCGAGCAACCAATTCCAGTTGATCAAGGTGGGTACTTCGATCACACGCCAGCAGTTGTGGGACATGACTTTCGTCGTCAAGCGATCACGATGCTGGAAGCAATGGGAATCTCGGTTGAATTTAGCCATCATGAAGGAGCACCTGGTCAGCAAGAAATTGATCTGCGTTATGCCGATGCGTTAAGTACCTCAGATAACATCATGACCTTTCGCCATGTGATTAAAGAAGTAGCGCTAGAACAAGGTTTCTACGCCTCCTTTATGCCAAAGCCATTTACTGATCACCCCGGCAGTGGCATGCATACCCACGTATCTTTATTTGAAGGCGAGAAGAACGCTTTCTATGATGCATCTGCTGAATTTAATTTATCGAAGGTGGCGCGCTCATTTATCGCTGGCATTTTGAAGCACTCATCTGAAATTACTGCGGTAACAAATCAGTGGGTTAATTCTTATAAGCGCCTGCAAGGCGGGGGAGAAGCGCCAGCTTTAATTAACTGGGGCCATAACAATCGCAGCGCTTTAGTGCGTATTCCTATGTATAAACCAAATAAAGAGAACTCAACGCGAATTGAATTTCGTTCACCTGATTCGGCCTGCAATCCATATCTGGCATATGCCGTTATGTTGGCAGCAGGCCTTAAAGGAATTGAAGAAAAATACGAGCTAGTCGATGATGCAGCACCTGCTTCACTACCGGCCAACCTCGATGAGGCGATTGCGGTCATGGAGAAGAGTGAATTAGTTCGTGAGACTTTGGGCGAGCATGTCTTTGAATACGTGCTGCGCAATAAGCGCGCCGAATGGCAGGACTATCGCCGCCAGGTCAGCGCCTATGAATTAGATCGGTATTTGCCAGCTCTTTAACTCATTCGCCTTTGTCGCAAAATCGATACTTGCTTGGCAGATTTTCGCCAATACACTTATTCCATAATTCTATTTCCATTGCAAGCTTAAATCTATAGGGAGCGTCATGGCACTTCGTTGGGGTTATTTAGGAGCAGGCGGCATCGCCAAGATCATCGCAGCAGATTTCGGTCATGCTGGGCTAACGATCCAAGCCGTTGCAACGCGCGATATGGAACGAACTAACGCTTTTGCTGATCAATTTAATATCCCAAATCGCCATCCTGATTACGCATCTCTGGTGGCAGATCCTGAAGTGGATGTCATTTATATTTCAACCGTTCAGACGCTCCACCGCGACCATGCCTTGCTTGCGATTGAAGCAGGTAAGCATGTACTGCTGGAAAAGCCTTTCACCATGAACGCTGCAGACGCTCATGAAATCTATGCTGCCGCAAAGCGCAAAAACGTTTTTGTTATGGAAGCGATGTGGACTCGCTTCTTGCCCACAATGAACGCCGTATTTGCCGCAATTGAAGCTGGCGAAATTGGAACTCCACACTTTGTATATGCCGATCACAGCCAGTACTTACCAATTGAGCGAGCGCCTCGACTTTGGAATCGCGAGCAAGGCGGTGGTGCTCACTATGACTTAGGTATTTATCCAATTCATATGGCGATCCGGACTCTTGGAATTCCTGATTCAGTCAGCGGAAAATCAATCATGACTGATACCGGAGTTGATTCTGCAACTGCTGCAGTTCTGCAATATAACAATGGCAGTTTGGCGCTAGTTAATTCCTGTATGACTATGGCTGGAACGTTAAACGCGGCAATCCACGGCACTAAAGGTCGAATTGAAATAGATGGCTGGTTCTTTGAACAGACCACATTTACTATTTATGACAGCCAACATAAGTTGGTACGTAAATATGAAGAGAAGATAAATGGACGCGGAATGCAGTATCAAGCTATCCACGTTGAAGAGTGCGTCGCAAAGGGCCTTACCGAAAGCCCAATCTTGAGCCTTGCTGAAACTGTGAAAATTATGGAAGTCATGGAGCAGATTCACATCTTCTGACCTCACTTGCCCATAAGTAAGGCTGCGCGTTACTATTTCACCATGTCGTTAACCGTGACAATTCGCAGCCTCCTCCTTCGCTGCCGTGGCGGGGCCAAGTAAGCCGGTCCCCTCGCCGCGGGGTTTGTCGCACCGGTAAAACCCGACAAAACCCAAAAAATTAGGAGCACAAGCAAATGTCAGTAGATAAGAATTTCCCTGATCAAAAACCATCAACGATGCCGGTGCATCGTTACTCATCATTTATTCCAGTAGATCTAAAAGATCGCACTTGGCCAACTAAGCAGATGCGTAAAGCGCCACAGTGGTGTTCAGTTGATTTGCGCGATGGCAATCAAGCGCTGATCGATCCCATGGATACGCCCCGCAAATTGGCGATGTTTAAGCTCCTTGTTCAAATGGGTTACAAAGAGATCGAAGTTGGATTTCCATCTGCTTCACAGACTGATTTCGACTTTGTCCGCAAAATTATCGATGAAGGCTTAATCCCAGATGATGTTGTAATCCAGGTGCTCACCCAAGCGCGCGATCCCTTAATTCGCCGCACCTATGAATCAATTGCCGGTTCAAAGCACGCCATCGTTCACCTTTATAACTCAACCTCAACCTTGCAACGCCGGGTTGTCTTTGGCCTTGATAAAGATGGCATTAAGAAGATCGCAACTGATGCAGCGCAACTCTGTCTTGAACTGGTATCTACTGTGCCGGGCACCAAGGTTTCCTTTGAATATTCACCTGAGTCCTATACCGGCACCGAACTTGAATTCGCAGTGGAAGTTTGCAACGCAGTAAATGAGATCTGGAAGCCAACTCCACAGTGGAAGACCATCATGAACTTGCCTGCCACCGTTGAAATGGCGACGCCAAATGTTTACGCCGATTCCATCGAATGGATGTGCCGTAATTTAGAAAATCGCGAGAGCGTAATTGTTTCACTGCACCCACATAACGATCGTGGCACCGGCGTTGCTGCAGCAGAACTTGGTTATCTAGCAGGAGCCGATCGCATCGAAGGAACTTTATTTGGCAATGGTGAACGCACCGGAAATGTTTGCTTGGTAACCCTTGGTATGAACTTAGTTTCACATGGCATCGATCCGATGATCGAGTTCTCAAATATTGATGAGATTCGCCGCACTGTGGAATATGCCAACCAATTACGTGTGCCTGAGCGCCATCCTTATGGCGGCGACCTAGTCTTCACCGCATTTTCTGGTTCACACCAAGATGCGATTAAGAAAGGCTTTGAACATCTGGAAAGAGATGCCAAAGCTGCAGGCGTTGATATAGATCAATTTACTTGGGCTATTCCATATTTGCCGATTGATCCCAAAGATATTGGCCGTTCTTATGAAGCCGTTATCCGCGTTAACTCACAATCTGGCAAGGGCGGTGTTGCTTACTTGATGAAGCATGAACATCACCTTGACCTACCGCGTCGCCACCAAATTGATTTCAGCCGCGTAGTGCAAGCTAAGACCGATTCTGAAGGTGGCGAAGTTACGGCAGATGCAATGTGGCAGATCTTCGAAGATGAATATCTGCCAACTGAATCAGCGCCGTGGGGAAGATTCCGCTTAAAGGGACTTTCACAGACATCAGTATTGGATGAAGATGTTCACTTAACTGTGAAGATTTCAGATCGCGGTGAGATGAAAGAGTTAACTGGCCAAGGAAATGGTCCAATCGCAGCTTTCTGCAATATCTTGCAGAATTATGGCGTTGATGTGCGCGTTCTTGATTATTACGAGCATGCACTTGCTGCCGGCGGAGATGCATCGGCTGCGGCCTATCTGGAATGCTCAATTGGTAGCGAAGTTTTCTGGGGGGTCGGAATTGACCCAAACACCACAACTGCCTCACTTAAAGCGGTCGTGTCTGCCATAAATCGCGCTATCCGCTGACTACCTTTACCTTCGTGAGCCTTTATCGTGATGAAGCAATTATCTTGCGCACCCAAAAGCTGGGTGAAGCAGATCGCATCATCACATTACTAACCCGCGAACATGGTCGTGTGCGCGGAGTCGCTAAAGGTGTGCGCCGCACGATGTCTAAATTTGGCGCGCGACTTGAACCAGGTAGCCACGTTGATATCCAATTACATAAAGGGCGCACCTTCGACACTATCACTCAAGTTGAAGCCATAAATAATTACGGGGAAGCGCTAACCGAGGATTATCAGCGCTGGACAATTGCATCTGCAATCTTGGAAACTGCCGAAAGATTTACCTCGCAAGAATATGAACCTGCGCTGCAAGAGTTTCAGTTAGTTGTTGGCGGTATGAAAGCGCTGGCTGAAAGCCGTTATGACGCATCCCTTATCTTGGATGCGTTCTTGCTTCGCTCACTTGCGATCGGTGGTTATGCGCCATCGACTTCAAATTGTTCGCGTTGTGAAAAGGAAGGACCGCACCGTTACTTCTCATTAGTCGGTGGCGGATCAGTTTGTGCAGATTGTCGGCCGTCAGCATGTGCAACGCCGGCACCCGAAACTCTGCAATTACTAGGCGCGCTGTTAAGCGGTGATTGGGATATTGCGCAGGCAAGTGAGCCGCGTAATCGCCGTGAGGCTAGTGGTTTAGTTGTTGCTTACTTACAATGGCACCTAGAACGTGGCCTGCGCAGTATGCCGATCGTGGAGAGAGTTTAAAAGTTGAGTAAGAAGATTGAAGTCCCACAGCATATCGCCATCGTCATGGATGGAAATGGCCGCTGGGCAAAAGAGCGAGGATTACCAAGGACTGCCGGACATGAAGCCGGCGAAAAAGTTCTATTTGATTTAGTAGAAGCAGCTATTGGTTTTGGTGTAAAAGAGTTAAGCGTATACGCCTTTTCGACTGAAAATTGGAAGCGCACACCAGAGGAAGTTAAATTCCTGATGGGCTATAGCCGCGATGTGCTGCGCCGGCGCCGTGATCGTTTAAATGAGATGGGTGTGAAGATCCAATGGATTGGTCGCCCCCAGCGCCTATGGAAATCTGTTATCTCCGAGTTGGAGGAAGCCGAAGATTTAACTAAGAAGAATAAAACTCTTACCTTAAATATGTGCGTTAACTACGGTGGCCGTGCTGAAATAGTCGACGCCACAACTGCGTTGGCGCGCGATGTTAAACGCGGCAAGTTAAAGCCAGATGCAATTACTGAGAAAACCATTGAAAAATATTTGTATTCACCAAAGATGCGCGATGTTGATCTCTTCTTGCGCTCTTCAGGCGAGCTGCGCACCAGCAACTTCCTGCCGTGGCAATCGGTTTACGCTGAGTTTGTCTTTATGGATGTCCTTTGGCCGGATATGACGCCGAAGTTACTTTGGAAAGCGATCGAGGAGTATTCACAACGCGATAGAAGATTCGGAAAAGCTTAAAGACTTCTAACTACGCCCCACATTATTAAGACGCCAAGAAGAGTTGCAAAGAATGTCCAACGCGATGAATGCTTGGAGTGGGCTTCCGGCAAGATATGCGATGTCGCAAGGTAGATAACAAAGCCAGAAAATAGCGCCAGATATAGGGCAAGTAGCGAATCATTTAATGCCAGGTATGTACCAACTGATGCGCCACCAATACGTGCAACTGCATCTACGCCAAGTAAGCGAAAGCTCTTCTTGGTCCAATTTCCACTTTTTACAATCAGTGAGACAGTATTTAAACCATCGCTAAAGGCGTGGACCATAACTGCTAAGAAAACCGCGTAACCAAGTGAGTTGCTTACCTTAAAAGCAACTCCCAAACCAACGCCATCTAGAAATACATGCCCACCCATCGCAACTGCGCCCAAGGTGCCGGCGATATTGTGATGTTCGTGGTCATGGCCATAATCTGATTCGGCTGGTTCATGGCTACCGAATACGCCTTCAATAATGTGAAGTGATAAGAATCCAGCCAGAATTGCAACTGAAACTTGTGGGACCCCAAGGAATGAACTCTTATTTGTTGAAAATACTTCAGGCAGCAAATCGAAGCCGACTAAGCCAAGTAATAAACCAGCAGATAAACCCAAGACCAGATGGAAGCGATCATTGGATTTAAGCGCGACGTATCCACCAAAGGTGGTTGCCAAGACCGTTATTGCAGCAAAGGCGATGGCCATGTTCATAGTTGAAGGATATCGCTATTACCCTTAGACCTATGATCGCGATCGCCCGCTTCAACGTTCCCCTTGCTGAAAGCACTGCCTTTGCAAATGACGCAAAAAAAGCATATGAAGCACTATCTAGTTGCGCCGGATTTGTTGATGGCGAATATGGCCAGAATTTAGATGAGCCCACTTTATGGACGATTGTTACTCGTTGGGAGAATGTGGGCTCTTACCGCCGCGCGTTAAGTGCTATGCGTACAAAGTTGGAAGCGATTCCACTTTTAGCGCGCGCAATTGATGAACCAGGTGCTTACGAGTTAAACTAAGGACACGATTGCAACGCACGTTGCTATTCGCCGACAGCCAGCCGGATGGAGAATTATTGTGGCCGTAGATCGTTTAGAAAATATCGTTTCCCTTGCCAAGCGACGTGGATTTGTTTATCCCTCATCAGAAATTTACGGCGGATTGCGCGCCTCATGGGATTACGGCCCACTCGGAGTTGAGTTGAAGAACAATGTAAAGCGCCAATGGTGGAAATCCATGGTGACGGGTCGCGAAGATGTAGTCGGCCTTGATTCTTGCGTGATTTTATCCCGCGAAGTTTGGGAAGCATCTGGCCACGTGGCAACTTTTAGCGATCCGCTTACTGAATGTACTGCTTGTAATAAGCGCTATCGTGCAGATCATTTAGAGGAAGCTTATGAAGCAAAGCATAAGAAGAAGCTGGAATCACTGACCGATATGAACTGTCCAGCTTGCGGAAATAAAGGACAGTTCACAACTCCAAAGCAATTCTCTGGTTTGTTAAAGACTTACCTTGGACCAGTTGAAGATGAGTCAGGACTTGCTTATCTACGCCCAGAAACTGCACAAGGAATCTTTATCAACTTTGAACAAGTGATGACGACTTCGCGTCGCAAGCCACCATTTGGTATCGGTCAGATCGGTAAATCATTCCGTAATGAAATTACCCCTGGAAACTTTATCTTCCGTACTCGCGAATTTGAGCAGATGGAGATGGAGTTCTTCGTCGTGCCTGGTACAGATGAAGATTGGCACCAATATTGGATTGATACCCGCCTTGCTTGGTATAAAGATTTAGGCATTAATCCTGATCGCTTACGTATCTTTGATCATCCGAAAGAGAAGTTATCGCACTATTCCAAGCGTACTGCAGATATTGAATATAAATTTGAATTTGCCGGTACCGAATGGGGCGAGCTCGAAGGTATCGCCAACCGCACAGATTTCGATCTGAAAGCGCACTCTGCTGCATCTGGAAAAGATCTTTCTTACTTTGATCAAGAGAAGAATGAGCGTTGGACGCCTTTTGTTATTGAACCTGCAGCAGGCGTAGATCGCTGCACATTAACCTTCTTAATGGATGCCTTCACTGAAGATGAAGCGCCAAATGCTAAGGGTGAGATGGAAAAGCGTGCAGTGCTAAAACTCGATCATCGCTTGGCACCTGTCAAAGTTGCAGTCTTGCCGTTATCTCGTAACGCAGATCTTTCTCCAAAGGCGCGTGATTTAGCGGCGCAGCTGCGTAAGAACTGGAATATCGACTTTGATGATGCTGGTGCAATTGGCCGTCGTTATCGTCGCCAAGATGAGATCGGTACTCCTTATTGCATCACCATCGACTTTGAAACTTTAGAAGATCATGCAGTAACGATTCGTGATCGCGACACTATGGCGCAAGAGCGTATTGCCCTTGATCAAGTTGAAGCTTGGCTTGCTCCTCGACTTCTTGGTTGCTAACAATTGGCTTTGACTCTGCCACTTGCAAGTGGTGACCATGTAATCGATCCACCGGTGGTTCTTGCACCAATGGCGGGAATTACCAACTCAGCCTTTCGCGCACTTTGTCGCGAACAAGGCGCTGGTTTATTTGTCTCGGAAATGGTGACTGCACGCGCGTTAATAGAAAGACGCCCCGATACCTTGCGCATGATTGCACCCGGTGCCGGTGAATGGCCGCGTTCAGTGCAGTTATATAGCGTTGATCCACACACGATGCGCGCTGCGGTAACGATGATCGGTAAGGAAAATCTAGCTGACCATATCGATATGAACTTTGGTTGCCCGGTTCCAAAAGTAACTCGCAAAGGCGGGGGAGCAGCCCTTCCTTATAAACGTAAACTCTTTGCATCCATTGTTGATGCTGCCGTACAAGCGGCGAAACCTTTTGGAATTCCTGTTACGGTCAAGATGCGCATCGGTATAGATACCGATCATCACACTTACTTAGAAGCTGCCAAGTCAGCATCCGATAGCGGTGTTGCCTGGGTTGCTTTGCATGCGCGAACTGCAGAACAGATGTATGAAGGCAAAGCTGATTGGTCGGCAATTTCGCGTTTAGTTGAACACTTAAAACCAACTGGAACACCAGTACTTGGCAACGGCGATATCTGGTCAGGCAGCGATGGCTTAGCAATGATGAAAGAGACCGGCTGCGCAGGTGTTGTTGTTGGGCGCGGTTGCTTGGGTCGTCCCTGGTTATTTGCCGATTTAGTAGAAGCTTTTAATGGCGGGGATAAGAAAGTTTTGCCAACGCTTCATCAGGTGCGGGAAGTTATGTATCGCCATGGTGAGCTAATAGTGGATTACTTTGAATCAGAAGATCGCGGTTGTCGTGACCTGCGCAAACATATGGCCTGGTATCTAAAGGGCTTTAGAGTAAATAGCGAACTACGTCGCCAATTCGGTATGCATTCATCTCTTGCTGAACTGCGTGGCCTGCTTGATCAATTAACCGATCAGCCATACCCAGTTGAAGTTGCCGAGAAACCACGTGGTCGCGTCAGCCATGGCCGCCCGCCGACTCTGCCCGATGGTTGGCTAAATGATCCTGATGAAGATGTAGCAGTTGAGTTAGAGGATGCGATTTCTGGCGGATGATGATCTTTAAAATAATTCGCCGCATAATCGCTGCGATCTTATTAGTAATTATTGCTGTGCCACTTTATGCAGTTGGCGTAACTTGGCAGGCAGCCAATAACACCTTAACCCGCGATGCCGATGTAATTGTTGTATTAGGTGCTGCGCAATTAAATGGTCGCCCTGGTGAAGTTCTGCAAGCGCGCCTTGATGAGGCGAAACGAATTTATGATCTCGGTTTAGCCCCACACATTATTACCGTTGGAGCCGGCGCACCTGGCGATCGCACAACGGAAGCTGCCTCTGGAAAATATTGGCTTTCTACACACGGAATTAAATCTAAAAATATTTCTGCGCTAGAAGTCGGACGAGATACCTGGGTATCTACCGAGAATTATGTAAAGTTTATGAAGTTAAAGAATATGCAAGATGTAATTATTGTCACCGATCCATTCCATTGTCGGCGCGCTATGACTATGGCCAATGATTTAGGAGTTGTTGCAACCTGCTCACCAGTAAAGACCGGCCCAAATGCTTTGGCAACTTCCGGAGAACGCTATTTAATACGGGAAGCTGGCGCTTATTTAGCTTATGTGAGCCTAGGCCGCCGCGGCATTCATATCAGCGATCATTTAGGGTAGGGCTATGAGCGGGGCGTTAAATTACAGTGAAGCAGATCAAGAGCGCTATCTCTTTGAACCTGCCAAGCGCACCGGACGCACAGAGTTTATGCGCGATCGCGCCCGCGTTATCCACTCTGCAGCGCTACGTCGCTTAGCTGCAAAGACTCAAGTAGCAGTTCCTTGGGAGAATGATTTTCAACGAACTCGCCTTTCACATTCACTGGAATGCGCGCAGATTGGGCGCGAACTCGGTGAATCACTAGGTGCAGATCCAGATTTATTAGAAACTGCATGTTTGTCGCATGATTTAGGCCATCCACCATTTGGCCATAACGGTGAAGAAGCGTTAGCTGATGTTGCCAAAGATTTCGGAGGCTTTGAAGGAAATGCCCAGAGCTTTCGTTTGCTAACTCGCATCGAAGCAAAGACAGTAGATAAAGATGGCAAGAGCGTTGGTTTAAATCTCACGCGAGCATCACTGGATGCGGGTACAAAATATCCTTGGCCGCGTGCGATTAACCCACGCAAATTTGGGGTTTATGACGATGATGTTGCCATCTTTAATTGGGTGCGTGAAGGTGCACCTAGTGATCGCAAATGTATCGAAGCGCAAATTATGGATTGGTCCGATGATTGCGCTTATTCAGTTCATGATTTAGAAGATGCCATATTTGTTGGCCAAATTAAAGTAGAGAACTTGGAACGCGACTTTGATATTTTGCATAGCGAAATGGTTTCGGGATATGGATCAACTGCAACTAAAGAGGAAGCAGCTGCTGCCCTAGAGCGTTTACAGAACCTTTCTTGCTGGCCACGTTATTACGATGGTACGCATCGCTCTCTTGCTCGTTTAAAAGATTCCACATCACAGCTAATTGGCCGATTTGTCTTAGCGGCAGAGCTCGAGACGCGCAAAGTTCACGGTGATGGTCCGCTGTTGCGCTATGGCGCAGATCTAGTTATTCCACGCGAGCAACAGGTTGAAGTCGATTTTCTAAAATCTATAGCTGGCCATTACCTGATAAATGCTGCCGTATCGCAAGAGCGCTATGCCAAACAACAGGTAGTAATCAAAGAGTTAGTTGAGATGCTGCACAAACATGCGGCAACTAACTTGGATTCGATCTTTGCAAAAGATTGGCAGGCTTCAACAAATGAGACCGAGCGGATGCGCATCGTCATAGATCAGATTGCCAGCCTGACAGACCCCGGCGCATATGCCTTACATGCTCGCCTTAGCGCGCTCAGATAGCATGGCCTCATGAGCGGACGTATTAAGGAAGAGGATGTCACTTACATCCGCGAACGCTGCGCCATTGATGAAGTCGTTGCCGATTACGTTCAACTTAAATCAGCAGGTGGCGGCCAGAAGAAAGGCTTATGTCCCTTCCACGATGAGAAATCACCTTCATTTCACGTAACCCCAAGTAAGGGCTTCTTCCATTGTTTTGGCTGCCAGACAAGTGGCGATGTTATTTCCTTTGTGATGAAGATGGATCATTTAAGTTTTACCGAAACTATTGAGCGCCTGGCAGATCGCATGGGATATCAACTTCGCTATGAAGAAGGTAATTTCACACCAGCACCTGCCGGCAACCGCACGCGGTTAATTGCAGCAAATGCACTTGCGGCAAAGTTTTATCAAGATCAATTAAATACTTCACCCACTGCAGCCCATGCGCGTGAGCTAATGACCAAACGCGGCTTTGATAAGGCTGCCTGTGAAAGATTTGGTGTTGGTTACGCGCCCGATGAATGGGATGGCCTTACCAAATTCTTGCGCGCTGCAGATTTCACAATTGATGAATTAGAAACTGCTGGGCTTTCTAAGATGGGCCAGCGCGGTCCGATAGATAAGTTCCGTAATCGTTTAACTTGGCCGATCCGCGATATATCAGGTGATGTAGTTGGTTTTGGTGCACGCAAATTGGCAAGTGATGAGGAAGATCAGGGGCCAAAGTATTTAAATACATCTGAGACCCCGATTTATAAGAAGAGCCAAGTCTTATATGGACTTGATATGGCTAAGAAAGATATCGCCAAGAAGCGCCAAGTTGTAATCGTGGAAGGCTACACCGATGTAATGGCGGCGCAATTGGCTGGGATCACAACTGCAGTTGCAACATGTGGCACCGCATTTGGCGCAGACCACATCCGAATTATTCGCCGCTTATTAATGGATGACGATGCCTTTCGTGGCGAAGTTATCTTTACATTTGATGGAGATGCGGCAGGTCAGAAGGCAGCACTTCGCGCCTTCAGTGAAGATCAGAAATTTGTAACACAAACTTTTGTGGCAGTTGAACCAGATGGGCTCGACCCTTCTGATCTACGCCAACAAAAAGGTGATCTTGCGTTGCGTGATCTAATTGCCAAACGAGTTCCACTCTTTGAATTTGCGATTAGAACTGAACTTGGGCTACATAAATTAGGTAGCGCTGAAGGTCGCGTTAATGCACTTAATGCAACTGCGCCGCTGGTTGCGCAGATTCGTGATAAATCACTGCGCCCGGAATACACACGCTTACTTGCTGGTTGGTTGGGTGTGGAAGTTGAATTAGTAACAGCTGCAGTCAATCAAGGTTTAAAATCTCGACTGCAAAGTGCAAGCACTGCACCTCTTGAAGAGACAACTGCTAACGTGCAATGGCGACCTAACCCACAAGAGCCACGGTTGATTCTCGAACGCGAAGTTTTAAAAGCGCGCTTACAAATGCCGACTTTGATTTTAAATTGGGCCCAGATTGAAAGTAATGCTTTTACCCATCCGGCCTACAGCCAGCTAGCTACTATTATTAGCGCTGCACCAGAGCAGAGTTCAATTGAGATCGAACAAGTTGAAGATGAAAATATGCGTTCGCTCTTTACCGAATTAAATGTGGAACCGATCCGCGCCGACGGTGAAGTAACGGGCCACTATGTTGAAAGTATCGTCGCAAGGTTGCGCGAAGTTGCGATCTCGCGAGCTATTGCAGATTTGAAATCATCGCTACAAAGACTTAATCCAGTTGAGAATGAACAGGAATATACGGCGGCATTTACTAGCCTGGTGGCCCTCGAGACCACCCGTCGCGGGCTACACGACCTGGCACTTCGCTCGATTTAGACCCGAATCGATTTCAACCCCAAGCACCTCGTGCGCTAGAGTGTGCGCCTGCTGGACAAGTTTTAAATCTTTGCCCCATAGCTCAGTTGGTAGAGCGCCGAACTGTTAATTCGGATGTCCCTGGATCGAGGCCAGGTGGGGCAGCTCTCATAAGTTGGTCAATCTTCACCTGGCGCCCAGTGCGCCCTCAGCATATTCACATGTAAAGCCGTTACTTTCTGCGAATGAACTTAAAAACCTCTTGGAAGAATCAATTATGGCCGCTGCGCATATTACGTATTTGGCTCGGCGTAACTTGGATTTATGCAGGATGGGATAAAGCTAGCGATCCTGGATTTCTAAAATCTGGTTCTTCTTCCTTTATCGGCACGCAACTTTCAGCATATGCCACATCTTCACCAGTTGGTTTTGTAATTAACAAGATGTTCGAACATTCTACACAAATTGGAATCTTTGTGATGCTCAGTGAATTTGCAATCGGTGCAGCCACGCTACTTTGGATTGCACCGACTTGGGCAGCTTTAGGTGGCTTCGCTACGTCACTTAGTCTATGGCTAGCTAGCAGTTGGCATGTAAAGCCATATTTTCTAGCCAGCGATTCTGCTTACACAATTTTATGGCTTAGCTACTTCCTCTTTCTATATGGATCACGTCGCAAAAGTAATGTGGCTCTCGACAGGCGAGGATTTTTACGAGTTTCAACTGTCGCAGCTATCGCCATCGCTGGCGTCGGCGTAGGCAAGTTATTTCCAAAGGCAACGTCTGCGGCAGCTGCAACAGGTGCAGATTCAGGAAGCAAAAAGATCGTTAAAGACGCTGCTTTAAAAGTTGGGGCAACGCAGACCTTCGTCTCCAAGGTAGGAACTCCTGCAGTCCTCTTTCGCACCAAAACTGGGGTCTTTGCATATTCTGCAGTCTGTACTCATCAAGGCTGTACCGTTCAATTTAACTCTGCCTCTAAGAATCTGCAGTGTGGCTGCCACGGCGCGGTATTTGATCCATTTAATGGGGCGAAGGTATTGGCAGGCCCAGCTAATGCACCGCTAGCTAAGATTAAAATCGCCACAGAAGGCGCCTGGATCGTAGAAGCCTAAAGAAATTTGCAAGCAAGTCACAGGAAAAACTAAGTAAGTAAAGGGATGATCTGACAATGAAGATTAACCGTACCCCCATAAAAGTCACCGCCGCATTTATCTTTGGCGCAGTTATCGCCGGATCGGTTGCAACGGCAGCTAATAATTCGGTAGCCAGTAGCGTCGTAGTTTGTGCCGATAACCGCACACAAGCGCTGACCCTGGCCAAGGCTGGGGCTTGCGCGGCAAATAAGACTGCAATCGAAATTGGTAGTAATTCAATAAATGCGAAATCGATTTCAGCACTGGTTACACCTTCAGTTGTCTCAATCTCTGTTAAATCTATCGCCGGTAGCGGAACCGGATCTGGCTCGATCTATAAAACAAGTGCCACAACTAGCTACATCATTACCAATAATCACGTGATTGAAAGCGCCGTCACATCTGGCACCATAACTGTGGAATTTGCTGATGGTTCAGTAACTCCCGCAACGATTGTAGGTCGCGACCGTTTATATGACGTTGCAGTTTTATTGGTGAAAAAAGGTAACTTACCTGCGATTGCCTTAGGTGATTCATCTAAAGTCAGCGTGGGCGATGAAGTACTTGCTATTGGATCTCCGCTAGGACTTGCAAATACAGTTACCCAAGGAATTATCTCAGCGCTTAATCGTCCAGTAACTGCTGGTACTACAGATTCAACTTCGTATGTAAATGCGATTCAGACCGATGCTGCAATTAATCCTGGAAACTCAGGTGGCGCGCTGGTAGATACGCAAGGCCGCATCATCGGCGTCAACTCTGCGATCGCAACTTTAACTTCTGGTGGCACCAGCGGCAGCATCGGATTGGGATTTTCAATTCCGATAAATGAAGCCAAGCGAGTTATCGATGAAATTATCGCAACCGGTAAATCAACTAGACCTGTTATGGGCGTAGTCTTCGATGATTTAACCGCAGATACGCAAGCCAAGATTTTGCAGTTAACTCCTGGTGAAGGAGCCCAAAAGGCTGGAATAGTTGCGGGATCAATCATCACTTCAATTGATGGAGTAAAAATTAATAACCGTGACGCTGCGATTGTGAAGATTCGCTCTTATGCGCCGGGCACCGAGATAACTGTGGTCTTGACCCTGCCTGATGGCTCGAGCAAGAGCTACAAGGTCACCTTAGGTACAGCACCTGCAGTTTAATTAACGTGCTCTTCATAAATAGAAGTGCAATTGTTACAAGAGGAGAGGTAGCCTTTTCCTATGGCGCTATTTAAATTAGATATTTCTCTACCCGACCGTCCTGGATCGTTGGGGCTTCTGGCATCAGCTATTGGAGCCGCAGGCGCAGATATCCGAGGTCTAGTTGTACTTAAATCTGAAGGCGGTCGTGGTTTCGATGAAGTAACCGTCGCGGTGCCAGGCTCTGACCCAACGGATTTATTGGAAGTACTCGGATCAATCGGCGGCGTAGAAGTTATTTCTGTTACAGCTGTTGAGTAATTTTTGCACCGCTACTGGGTAGCGAGGTAAAGAATCTTGGTTCAGTAAATCCGGCGCTACTAAAAGCTTTTGCTATTGCAATTTTAGCTGCTGGAATATCTGCCACTTTAAAGAGCGCGATTGCACTTCCTCCAAAACCGCCACCGATCATGCGGCCACCGAGAGAATTATTGGCTAAGGCGGTATCGACTGCCAGATTTAACTCAGGGCAAGAAATTTCAAATAAGTCGCGCAGTGATGCATGTGATTGCGTCAATATCTGACCAACGGCAGAGAAATTATTTTGCTTTAGCAGCACCACGCATTCATGCACTCGTTCAATATCTCGTATGACATGTTCGGCCCGCATATATTCAAGTTTAGTTAATTTGCTGCGCGAAGTTTCCAGCTGGGTGATCGAGCAATCACGCAGAGCTTTGATCCCTAATTTGTTTGCGGTAGATTCACAAGATGCGCGCCGTTCAGCATATCCACCATCAACAAGGGCGTGATGAGCCCGAGTATCGATAATTAAAAGTTCTAGGCCTGCGCTGGCTAGATCTAGCGGAATTTGTTGAGTGGATAAATCGCGACAATCCAAAAGGAGCGCATTACCGCTTTGCGCCATTAGCGATACTGATTGATCCATAATGCCGCAGGGCATACCGACATATTCATTTTCGGCGCGCTGGGCTAGCCGAGCTAACTCAGCGAGTGAGTAATTACTTTTAAACAATTCATTTAGCGCTAGCGCTACCGAGCATTCCAGCGCCGCAGATGAAGAAAGCCCGGCGCCAAGTGCGACGTGGCCATCGACGAGAATATCTAAACCATTGGTTATCTGATTTCCAAAGGCCCAGATAACGCCGCAGATATAACGTTCCCACTTACCATCGAGGCCTGGCTTTAGATCATCTAGTGAACTTTCAAATATTTCATTGCGCCTCTGCATAGATGAGATTCGAATCCGTCGATCTTGGCGACGGCTGACCCCAGCGTATGTTCGATCGCTAATTGCAAAGGGCATAACGAAACCATCACAGTAATCAACGTGTTCGCCAATTAGATTTACTCGACCCGGAGCTTCACAGATAATCTCGGGATTTCCTGAAAAGAGCGCAGTAAAAGTGGTTGCCAGCGACATATTTTAAAGAACTACATCTCGCAGCTGGCCAGCAGATTGCTCAGGCTTTAGATCCATAATAAAAGCGCCCATCGCTGATTCACTGCCGGCTAAATATTTTAACTTTCCAGGTGCCCGGCGCACGCTTGTTATCTGCCAATGCAGGCGCAGCAGATCGCGACCTTCGCGCACTGGTGCTTGATGCCAAGTTGCGATGTAAGCCATCGCAATTCCAAAGACACCATCCAGACGGCGCATGACTTCTAGCGCAATTTCTGGGAAGGCATCAGATTGTTCGGGGGAGAGGCCAGCTAGATCGGCGACTGGCTGCAGTGGTGCGACATGAATTTCAAAGGGATAGCGCGCCGCATATGGCACAAAGGCGACCCAGTGTTTATTTTGCGCCACGATGCGATCGCCATCTTTTAACTCGCGTGCTACGACATCATCGAATAAGACGCGGCCAGTATTTTCAAAGTGAAGTTTTGCAACCGCCAACATCTTCTGCACACGTGGTGGCAGATAAGAGTAGGCATAGATTTGGCCATGCGGATGAACTAAGGTCACACCGACTTCTTCACCGCGATTTTCAAATGGTGCGATGTGATGGATATACGGCTCTTTCGATAGCTCACGAACTCGATCTGACCATGCTTCCAGCAATACGCGTACTCGTTGGGGAGCTAACTCGGCGAAAGAGCCACAGTGGTTATCGGTAAAACAGATTACTTCGCACTTGCCGGCGGCTGTTCCGGGATCAGTTTCAGTTCCGACCATATCGGGAATCACCCAATCACCTTCTGGGCTGCGCAAAGATGGAGAGCGATTATCAAAGACAACGATCTCGTAATTTGAATCAGGGATTTCTGTTAAGAGTTCTCCTCTAGTTGGGCAGAGCGGACATAACTCTTTCGGCGGCAAGAAAACACGACCTTGGCGATGAGCGGCCATGACTACCCATTCATTTACTAATGGATCTAAACGCAGTTCGCCGATGCCAGGTTGATCTTCTCTTGGACGTTGATCTTTAGCGCTGCGAACTTGGCCTTGTGAGTCGTAGTAACGGATTGTGCGGCCATCGGCCATAGCTAAATCGCTACGAGTGACTCCAGCATTGAGTTTCTGCGACGGGCTCATAGAGGGTAACTCTACGCGTTACTGAACCCAATTAAGAGTTCGTGCAACTGCCTCTTTCCACCGCGCCGCACCGGTTGCGCGTTCTTGCGTACTTTTACCTGGTTTCCATCGTTTTGATTCTTGCCAATTTGCTTTAACTTCTTCAATTGATTGCCAATACCCGATCGCCAGCCCTGCCGCATATGCAGCACCAAGCGCCGTTGTTTCAGTAATCAATGGCCGAATGATTTCAATTCCCATAATATCGGCCTGTAATTGCATGCAGAGCTCGCTGGCAGTTATGCCACCATCGACACGCATCTGAGTTAGCGCGACCCCGCTATCTGCGGTCATCGCATCCATGATTTCCATCGTTTGATAACAGATAGCCTCAAGTGTTGCACGAGCCAAATGGGCTTTTGTTGCTGCGCGCGTTAGGCCAACGATTGCACCGCGCGCATCGCTGCGCCAATAAGGTGCGAATAAACCAGAAAATGCTGGAACAAAGTAAACACCGGCAGTGTCATTAACCGAGCTAGCAAGTGTATCAATTTCAGATGCGCTATCAATTATCTGTAACTCATCTCGCAACCATTGGATCGCAGAGCCTGTGACAGCGACAGATCCTTCCAACGCATATTGCACTGGTTGGTCGCCAAACTTAAAGCAGACGGTACTTAATAACCCGTGTTTAGATCTAACAATTTCAGTCCCGGTATTTAGTAGTGCAAAGTTGCCGGTGCCATAAGTTGTCTTAGAACTTCCCTTTTCAAAACAGGCCTGCCCCACCATCGCCGCATGTTGATCGCCTAAGAGCGCAGAAATTACAACTTCGGCGCCAAATGGCCCACTAGATTTAGTTACGCCATAGCGCTCTGCCGAAGATTTAATGTCCGGAAGAATTTCTAGCGGAATGCCAAAAATATCTAGTAAATCGCTATCCCATTGCAGAGTCTCTAGGTTCATCAGCATCGTACGCGAGGCATTTGTCACATCAGTAATATGTAGCCCACCTGTTAACTTCCAGGTCAGCCACGAATCAATGGTGCCAACGCGTAGATCTCCTGCAGTATGCGCTGCTTTTATTACAGCTACGTTATTCAATAACCAATGGATCTTACTTGCTGAAAAGTAAGGAGCTATTGCTAGGCCGGTACGGTGAACTAGATCTGCTTTTATAGCGTTACTTAAACTGTTTAAGAAGTCCGCGGTTCGAGTATCTTGCCAAACAATGGCGTTATGTAGCGGCTCACCCGTTTTAACATCCCAAGCAACAATGGTTTCGCGTTGATTGGTGATTCCGAGTCCCGAAATTTGATCACCATTTATTTCAGCGTTCTTAAGTGCACCCTTGATAACTGATTGTGAATTTCGCCAGATTTCTGATGCGTCATGCTCCACCCAACCAGCCTGTGGAGTTATTTGGGAATGTTCAATTTGATCGCGCCCGATAACTTTGCCGCCCTTGTCAAAGATCATGCAGCGGGTGCTGCTGGTCCCTTGATCTAGGCTGGCGATGAAGCTCATAAGTTCAAGAGTACATTTAAAGTGCGATTTTAATTAGAGCACTCAATTTTTAATTTGGTTCTTACAGCCATCTGTTGTGGGTTTCTTGCTTGGAAACGCACTTGGCTTTGGGGTAGGTGTTGGCGATGTGGGGGCTGCTTCACCAATGGCAAATTCGATTGGTGATTTGCTTTCAGCGTGGGTGCCAGTGGCATCAAGGAATCCAATGTTTCCTGCCCATAAGCCGGCTGGAATTCCCTTGATACTTAATTTCCACGAGCCACTGGTTGCGCGCACCACAGTTTGTACCGGTTTGGGGTTAATCGGCGTTAGCGAATTTACATAGAAACGAACTGTGCCGGTAACAACTGGTCGCCCATCTGGGCGAATTACATCTACTTCCAAGTTAACCGGTTTATCTGCCGTTGAAAACTTTATATTTTTATAGGTAAGCGAAGTTGCTTCGTTCTTGGGCATCTGATCGGCAACTTCTGGGACCCATCTGCCCTTTATTAGATCTAAGAAGATAGAAGGTGTTCCGCGAAAAACATTTAGGTCTAAGCGATTTCCAGGAACCCCATATTTCGGAGCGATGCCACAGGATGTGTATTGCCAAACCGTCCAGGTTGATGAGCAATTAGCGGTAGTCCAGGAATGCACAAAGCAGCCACCATCTTTTAAGCCAGGTTGAGCTAAAGGATCTGCAGGATTTATTGCATATTGGGATAGCCAAAGGGGATATTGGCGTAGCTCGTCATCGCGCACCATCGCACCTTCCAGGAAGCTGGGGTAAGAGTAAATAATCGGTGTGCGATCAGTCTTATCTTTTACGATCTTTAAAAATGTCTTTGCCCATAAAGTTATCTGAGATTTAGGGAGATATCTGGCGCAAGTCTTGCCAGATAGCCGCACACAGTTATTTTCTAGATCTAAAGCATATGGAAGATCGCGATCGTTATAACCGCCTAGTGCACCTAGCCGCCATAACGCCTTCTGTGCTTGGGTTTGGGCATCTGTGATCACTTGCTCGTTAGTTGAAACATCGGGCAGTACCGCGTAATGATAAAACCCGGTGTAAATACCGGCAGCTTGAGCTGCAGATCGATCCATAATTAAATATTTAAGCGATAACGCGTCAGCATCATCGCGCGTATCCGATGCCTTAATCATTATAAAGCGCAGGCCAGCGTCATGCATCTTTACAAAATCTATCGGCACATCATTTGGATGCTGCCAACGGCTGATATCGGCCCCATGAATTCTCCCACCTGGACCCATTTGATCAATAACGGCCAGCGTTGCCGCATCCGATATTTCGGGAGTTGATTTAACGGTGATCGACCTTATATTTGAGTAAATGTATTTACTACCGATTTTTGCTTTGGCGCGATATTTAACATCGGCATCGAGGGCCGTTGCTACTGCAATTATTTGCCAAGTACCTACACGAGCAGTTTTGGATGAGAAGCGAGTATCTTGCCATTTCCCATCTAACTGAATTTGCACAGAAACCTTAATTCCAGATTTAGCAGGTTTTAGTGATCCGTATAAAGTTACGATGGGTTCTGCACCGCCTGGGGTTTGACGTAGCGACATATTTATCTTCGACGTCGCCGCATCTGATGCGATTGTCTGCAAAGAGAAAAAGCCCAGGCTCATTAAAATAATAAAAATAATTCGCTTCATTAAATCTCGAATATCGCTAGCTCAATATTTAAAACCGCTTTGATCGATTCGATCAGCGAATTCTCTAGCTTTTCGCGGGTGGGGGAGTACTCATGTCCGCCAGAGAACTTGCGGGCATCCGAGAAATCCAGTGAGAGTTTGTCACCATCTAATTCAGCTAATCGGGCATCAAAGTATGCAATCCAGGCGATGCGATCGTGGCTTTCCAGATGATCAAGAACGTCGTTCCAACGCTGGCGCAGATCAGCTAGCGATAGTTGCGCATCCATGGAGCACACTTTACTGGTTTAGGTAAAGCAGGCTGGGCTAGTGGCGCGGTGAGCCGATCCATTTGAAATATTCACCGGTTAAGACAACTCGTAGATTTTGGGCTCTATCAGGAGTAATTCTTAAATGTTGCGCAATTCGAGCAACGATCTGTTCAACCGATTTTTCACTTACAAAGCGGACTTTTGCGATCTCGGAGTTACTTAAACCCTTGGCAAGTAAACGGAATGTTTCGATTTGAATATCGGTGAAATCTGTCAGCACTGATTTGAAAGCATTTTCATGTAATGATCCATGGCTATCGATCCAAGACATCTTCTTCTTTTCAGCTACCGCTTCAACTGAATTTGTTATTGCATGGCTTACTACCGATAAATCTGCCACGGATTTCTTCAATATAACCTGCGAGCCAGTAGGTATTTGCTTCTCAAGTAAACCAAGTAAGCGAAGGTCAGGACATGCCGTCATTAGAACAATGCCAAGAAGAGGTTTTACTTTACGAAATTTATTTACCAAATCAAGCGCTTCTTCGCCGGCGAATTGCAGATCAATTAGAACAACTTCTGGTGAAAGAAATTTATAAAGGTTCTGTGCAATTTCTTCAGTAGGTGCTTCCGCCACAACGTTTATAGATTGCATACGAAGTGCTGCGCTAAGAGTAGCTAACTCAAATGCGTCATCACTTGCTACAAGAACTGTGGGTGATTTGGTCACCCCTAAAGGTAGTCCTCATAAGTAACCCGCGTATTGCGAAACAAGAAGAAAATAAAATTATAGGGCTACCCCTACTTTAATATTTTCTGCAGCGTAACCGAAATAAATTTAATTATAGAAGTCGCTGAAATGGGGGCATCCTTAGATACAGTGACCGCAGCCGAGTTATGAATAAATGCACCACTTGCTGCAACTCTTGCTAAGTGATCTGGGTCATTTAAAATTTCAATGTAATTAGTTGCAACAAGTGCACCGATAATTCCTGCTAAGACATCACCAGATCCTGCAGTTGCTAGCCACGGTGTTGCTTTCGGCAACTCAATTAAATTATTTCCATTTGCTACGACTGTGTATGCACCTTTGAGAAGTACAACTACGCCGAGAAATTCGCTGGCTTTTATCGCCCATTTACGCGGATCGGCTTCGATGGCTTCAGCGCTAACTGCCAGGCCGCGTTTGCTGAGTAAGCGAGATAATTCGCCGGCATGTGGCGTAATTAAAGTTGGCTGAGAAAGCTTGCCAGCCAGATCCAGAGCGCCAGCATCTAAAATGGTAGGAACGGTCTGCAACTTAATTAATTTAAACCAACGATGGCGCAACCATGTTGTGTAATCGCTAAATTTCTTATCGGAGATTCCAGATCCTGCGACCCAGGCATCTACCTTTCCTGGTTGGACCAAAACTTCAGGTGCTGCGTGTAGAACCAGATGGGCCAAGCCGGATGAGCTATGAAAGCGCAGCGCCCCAAGTCCGGTGGCCACGGCTGCACGAGAAGTAAGGACTGCAGCTCCGGGATATTGCGCAGAACCGGTGATCATTCCTAGAACTCCACGCGAATATTTATGATCAAGATCGCTGGGGATAACGATACATTTCTTAGTATCGCGGGCGGTCCATTTTTGGCTCTTCATATCAGTCATCGTAGACCTTCTTTGACTTGCTTGGACTTTACCAATTTTGCAAGTATTGTCACCGATATGGAAAAAGTACGCTGGGGATTTATCGGGGCAGGTCACATCGCAAAGATAGCGCTTTATCCAGCGCTGCTAAATTCTCAGGAAGGTGAAATCTACGCAGTCGGATCGAAAGATCTGGAACGTGGAAAATCACTTTCACCTTCAGGTCTGGTCTATACAGATTACGATCAATTACTAGCCGACCCAAAAGTTGAAGCGATCTATATCTCACTTCCTAATTCACTTCACATTGAATGGTCTATAAAGGCGATGCGCGCTGGCAAACATGTCTTATGTGAAAAGCCGGCTGCAATGGACGTTGCACAACTCAAAGAAGCGATTGCCGTTGCCGATGAAACTGGACTTATCTTTATGGAAGCGAGCTGGAACCGTTGGCATCCACGCACCTTGCGTCTTAAGCAGATTGTGGACTCTGGTGTAATCGGTGAAGTAAAAGATATTCGCAGCGCCTTTACATATGACGGCTTAGACCCAAGCAATATTCGCGCTATCTATGAATTAGGCGGCGGCGGGCTTTATGATCTTGGTCCATATTCTGTGGCAGCGCCAATTTGGTTGATGGATTTTGCGCCAGTTTCAAATATCAAAACTGAAGTTAAGTGGCATCCTGGTGGCTGTGATGAAACTGTCACTGCATCATTTGATATCGGCGGGGCTTATGCCGAAGCGTTAACTTCTATGAATACACCAATAACCCTTTACTTTGATGTCATCGGTACTAAGGGAAGAGTTTCACTAACTGGAAATGATGCCTTTAATTCACATAACAAGCCCAGCACCCTTGAGTTAGAGATCGATGGCAAGGTAACAGTTGAAAACTTTGCAGCATGCGATCCATATCAACTGATGGCCGACTCCATGTCTCGCCGGATTCATGGGGGCGAAGGTTGGCTTATGCCACATAGCGATTCCATCGCCTTTGCTACAGTATTTGAGCGCGCCTTTGAAGTTATGGGCCGCCCCTAAGCGATGCAACGAGCGTTGTGGGCTCCTGCATATACAGAACACTTAGCAATAGAAGAGTTACAAAGATATGCACAAGTAAATGATTTCGCGAGCCTGCATAAGTGGTCAATTGAAAATCCTGAGCTCTTTTGGCGATATGTTTTTGATGATAACCAGGTAGTCGGCAGCCTGGGTGATCGAGGCATCGCAGGCAATAGTTTTCTAGAGAATTACTTCTTCCCCGATGCGCAGCTAAATATTGCAGATACCTTGCTCAAGGGTAGTGATGAGCAAATTATTATCACCGAAATCAGTGAATCTGGGCTAAAGAAGGAATACACACGATCACAGGTACGCCAGATTGCTAATCAAGTAGCTTTTGGTTTACAAAAGCTCGGAGTAAAAGAAGGCGATGTCGTATCAGCAATAGTTGCCAATGTCGCCGAAACTGTATTTTTCGCACTTGGCGCTCTCAAAATTGGGGCAATTTTTTCAAGTACATCGGCTGACTTTGGAACCGCAACTGTCTTAGACCGGCTCGAACAGATTAATCCCAAAGTTTTATTAGTTACGACTAATTACCAATACAACGGCCGAGAGATTGATTGTTTAGAGAAAATCGCGGAAATCACTGCGCAACTGCCAACGGTTATAAAAGTCATAGCGATCGGAAGCCAGGGCTCTCCTTATTTGAACTTTAGCGATTGGATTGCAACCTATAATCCAAGCCATGAAATTTCGATCCCCGGTGGATTCGATAGACCTGGATTTATCCTATTTTCATCTGGGACGACTGGTAAGCCAAAATGTATAGTTCATAGCGCAGCAGGTGTTCTTTTAAAGGTATTGAGCGAGCAGCGATATCACCTAGATATCAGGTCGCAAGACAATATTTTCTATTACACAACTTGTGGCTGGATGATGTGGAACTGGCTCTTCATAGGCCTTGGAACCGGGGCCGGTATTGTTTTATTAGATGGCAATCCGCTCTTTCCTAACCCGCAGCGCCTCTTTGATATCGCCGAGCAGAATCAACTGACCTTTCTTGGAGTTTCAGCTAAATATATTGATTCGATTCGCAAGTTTGGTCTCAAGCCTAAAGAAACTCACAAATTAAGTAAGTTGCGAACAATTGCTTCAACTGGATCACCGCTTAGCCATGAAGGCTCTACATATATCTATGAATCAGTCTCACCAAATATCCATCTCGCATCCATTTCTGGCGGAACCGATATTTGTGGATGTTTTATGCTGGGTCTTCCAAATTTGCCAGTGTATGCAGGACAGATTCAAGGAGCTGCGCTGGGGCTAGATGTTCAAATCTTTTCGGAATCTGGCCAAGTTGCAGACGTTGGAGTAAAAGGTGAATTAGTTTGCCGTAACGTCTTTCCTTCTGTGCCACTCTATTTTTGGGACGATGCAGATAAGAAAAAATTTCAATCGGCTTACTTTGCAAGATTTGCCGATGTCTGGACGCATGGAGATTATGTAGAGAAAACCACTGAAGGCGGATACATCATGCATGGCCGTTCGGATGCGACTTTAAATGCAGGAGGAGTCCGGATAGGAACTGCTGAGATTTATCGCATCACAGAAGAATTTGCTGAAATTACCGAATCATTGGCGATCGCCCAGAATTGGGAAGGCGACACCAGAATTGTGCTCTTTGTGAAGCTAGCCGGTACTTCGGTGCTAAACCAGGCCTTAATTGATCAAATTAAATTAGCGCTAAAGCTAAAAGCTAGCCCCCGCCATGTCCCGGCACTTATTGTGCAAGCACCAGATCTTCCACGGACAAAAAGTAACAAACTCGTTGAAATAGCCGTTGCCAATGCCATTAACAAGGTTGAAATTACCAACTTAAGCGCACTTGCCAATCCCGAATCCTTGAATTGGTTTAAAGACTTAAATCTTTGACCTTCTCCCAAGTGCGTGAGCTCCACGAATTAATCAAAGCTTGCTGCACGCTGACTACATCAACGGCCTCTTTAAAGCTTTGTCCAAAGCTTGTGCCTTCTGCGATTGATTGCATAAATGAGTAATCTTCAATTGCAACTAGATCTTCAAAGCCAATCGCATTTGCTTGACCTGGCACAAAGGCGCCGTGGAAGGGGAAGCGATCTCCACCATAGATAGTTGTATATCCCGTGTTGAGAGATGAACCTAATTCGTAATATTGCAGCTCATTAATCTTCTCTAAGTTCCACATCAGCGAGCCCTTAGTTCCATAAATTTCAAAGGCGTTCTGACTTTCTGGGCCAACGACGGTGCGACTTACTTCAAAAGTTCCGGTTGCTCCATTTTCAAAGGTACAGAGCATCGAAGCGAAATCTTCATTTTCAACAATTCCCTTGGGGTCGCTTGCTTTACCGCGTGAGTAATGGCCGGCGTTTCCAGTTGGAAGGGGACGTTCTTTAATTGTGGTGTTCTGCATTCCGACTACTTCAGAGATAGATCCCACTAAAAATTGCGCCATTGAAACGCTATGGCTAAGGATGTCGCTAGATACTCCGTAACCAGCATCGGCTAATTTAAAACGCCAGGTGAGTAAGCCAAGTTCATCGCTGCCATACATACTCAAAAATCGACCACGGTAATGTGTTATTTCGCCCAGTGCGCCACTGGCAATTAAATTCTTGGCATGAAGTACCAGGGGAGCCCACACATAGTTATAGCCAACCCCGGTTGGAACTCCGGCAGCTTTTGCTAATTTATAAGCTTGCACTGTTTGTTCTGGCTTTCCACCTATAGGTTTTTCACTGAAGACTGCCTTGCCGGCCTTGGTTGCCGCTTCAATCATGGGCAGATGCAACATATTTGGCGCAGTTACCCAAACTGCATCAACGTCAGGTGCGGTAGCAGCCTCCATCCAATCACCAGTTGCACGTGCAAAACCGTAATCTTCTACTGCGCTCTTCTGTCTTGCTGGATCTACATCGGCACAAACTTGCAAGATTGGTTGGAAACCACGATTGGGAAAGAGCGATGGGATGCGCAACGCAGAGCGAGAGTGCGCCTGCCCCATCCAGCCGAGTCCGAGTACTGCGATGCGAATATCTTTCTTCATTTTTTAACCTTGCCTTGGGCTGAAGTAACTGGACAACGGGGATCTTGCACTTGCTCGTTCCATGAATCTCTAATCCAGTGATGTGCTGGATCATCACATGAAGCCATGCTGCGCTCTGGTGCTGGCCCTGCCATCACATTTAAAAAGTACATTGGATATTCAGGTGCGGCAATAGATGGGCCATGATATCCGTGGGGAACTATGTAAACATCTCGATCGTATATAGTCAGGGTTTCATCAACGCTATCGTCAACTGTGTAGACGTGGAAGAATCCCACACCTTCAGGATCACCATGATCAGAACCATCTTTACCGATCTGGAAGTAGTAAACCTCTTCATTAATTGTGGGACATCCCGGGAACTTATCGTGGCGATGTGGCGGCCAAGAGGAGAGGTTTCCACCTGGAGTAAGAACTTCACAAACTAAAATTTTATGGCATTGAATAAAGCTATCGGCGGTTGCTATGTTGTTGACCTGCCGAGTTGCCTTTCCTGATCCACGAACTTCAACTGAGACGCTTTCAGCTGGTGTGTAGCAAACTGGGAAGATTTCACTAGCTTCTGCAGTCAACAACGCAACTTCGCCAGATCTTCCGGAGAACTTCACCGATGAGTTAATAGGAAGGTAGATCCAGTCGGAAACCGCAGCAAAGACTCCAGTGCGACCTTTCAATGTAAAAGACTGGCCATCTACTTCTACTTTTACATCTTGGGCAGATAATGGAAGCAGTATGCCTTCGCGTCCTTTAAGTTCAGCCTTTACTTCAGCAGTCTTTGCAAAGTTATAGGTATAGAAACCACAAAATTCCCACCCGGCATCTTTTGGCGATAAGGAAATCTCGGATTCGGCAGTTGCAAGTGATCCGGCCGGTTTATACCAACTCATCGCTACCCTTTTCTAACCATTTTTGCTGCGCGCGTTACCGCTTCTTCCACACTTAAATCTTCTCCAAACAGTAACGCACGACCTGGAACCAAACCACGGATATTTGGAACTTTAAGGGCTACTTCCCATTTGGCAAAGACATCTTCCCAATTACTGCCGGGATCTCCACCTAACAATAAAATTGGACAACTAGTTGCGGCAGCAACCTTTTCCGGATTTGCCGGCGCAGGAATCTTTAACCAGGTAAATGCTGAAGAGGAACCAAGGGCAGATGCGATTGAGACCACCTTTATCAACTTCTCTTCAGATGGATCAAGTATTGCTCTGCCATCAGCGTTCTTCATATAAGGAAGCGGCTCGATCATCGAAACTAGCTCTAGATCAGCCAGTTGTGTGGTCACTTGAGCAACCATTTCAATAGTTCTTGCCACACCAGGATCGGTCTCATCAATTCGCAATAAGGTCTTTCCGCCATCTAAGCCCATGCTCTTTATATGTTCGGCATCGTAAGCAGTTAAGCGATCATCTAGCTCCCATGATGCACCGATAATTCCACCGCGGTTCATGGTGCCGATCGCAACCTTTTCTTCAAGTGCGCCGAGCCAAGCCAACTCTTCTAAAATATCGGCACTTGCCATTACTCCATCGACGCCAGCAACAGCTAATCCACGAATTAATTTATCTAATAAAACATAACGATCTGCGATTGCAGTTGGATTACTTCCCGCTGCAATTATTCCGCGCGCTGTGTGATCTGCGGCAAGTAACATTAATTTGCCATCTTTGCCAGCAACAGTTCTGCGCGCACGCTTCTTTAACGCTTTTTGCAGCGATAATGGGTTGGTAATCCGGGCTTCGATGAGTTCTAGATATCGCTTACGGTCGAGCGTCATTACCGCTTACCTCCCGTACCAATAAAGCTATTGAGAATTTCAATAGTTGGCATGGCATCTGCGCACATTAACTCAGATGCCAAATAGGCACCAGCGCCATTTGCAAAGTCTCCGATTTGTTTCAGTCCCCACCCACTAAGTAACCCGTACACAAGGGCGCCGCCAAAAGCATCTCCTGCGCCAAGTCCACATACCAACTTAATCGGCATCGGTTTAATAACGTGAATCTCATCTTTATTTGCCAGCATTACTCCATCGCCACCCATTTTGACGATCGCTAAAGTCACCCCGCGATCGAGCAGATCTTGCGCCGCCTTCTGAGGATCCCTAATCCCAAGAGCCACATCACATTCAGTTATATTTCCAATTGCGATTGTGCAATTTGCGATCGCTCTTTGCGCTGCTTTGCGCGCAGTAGCGACATCTTTCCAAAAAGAAGGTCGGTAATCTAAATCAATAATTGTCTGGCTCGCTCTGCCACGTTGTTCGAGCCATTTAAATATGCTCTCAGATGTTGGCGCCTGCGAGAGCGCACATGCACTCACCCAAAAAATCTTGGCAGAAAGCAGTGAATTCGTATCTAAATCTGCAACTTGTAACTGTGTATCAGGCGCCGATGGTTGGCGATGAAATATGATCTTTGGATCTTCCGGAGGATCTTGGGAAGCAAGAACAACTGGCGTCAGGCCACTTTCAGCCACCTTCACAAAATCGGTATTTACTCCAAAACTTTTTAACTTATTTAAAACATATTCGCCAAGGGGATCAATGCCAACCTTTGTAACAATTGCGCTCTTGTGGCCCAACTTTGCTGCCGCCACCGCCACATTGGTTGGAGATCCACCGATTGATTTATGGAAAGTTTGTGGCTGGCTAAACGATGTATTGATCTGTTCGGCAAATAAGTCAACGCTAATACGACCCACCGTGATGAGGTCGAGATCCTTCGCCATTTTTATCCTTACGTGCGCAAGAGGGGCACTTCATAAATCCTTGTCCAAACTATATAGTGAAGGTCTATCGCTGCGAAATAAGGAGTAAATCTGCGCCATGAAGATCGCAGTCATTGGTTCTGGGCGCATGGGCGCTATCCGCGCCGAAGATTTACTCGCTGATGGTGCCGAAATAACAATCTTTAATAGACGTGATTCATCCGCTGATGAATTAGCTAAGAAATTAGGTTGCAGCGCTGGAAAGTACGCAGAGATTTATAGCCAAAATTTTGATGGTTACGTGGTTGCAACAGCGACAAACGCGCATGTAGAAATATTAAATAGCTTGCTGCCACTTGGAAAACCTATTCTCTGTGAAAAGCCCATTTCTCTCACTGTGGAAGAGACAGATGAAGTCATTTCTACAGCTGCGAAATTTGGTACAGAGATTCAAGTAGGTTTCCAGCGCCGCTTTGACCCACCGATTGCAAAGGCTGCGGCAAAGATTGCTAGCGGAGAAGTCGGAACCCTTTACACAATGCATATGTACGCTCATGACCATCAGCCTTCAACTTTAGAATTTCTGGAAGGCAGCGGCAGCATCTATCGAGACTTACATGTTCATGACTTTGATCTAGTTAGATGGATTACCCAGAGCGAGATAGTTAAGGTTTATGCCACCCAAGCGGTGCGCGAATACCAGCAATATGCGAAATATAACGATGCCGATGTTTCACTCATTTCATTAACGACTGCCAGCGGCGTACAGGTTGCTATCACCGGAACGCGTCATGATCCAGTCGGCCACGATGTTCGTATCGAAATCTTCGGCTCCAAAGATTCGCTCGCAGTTGGCCTAAATCGTAAGACTCCGATTCACGATATCGAAGGCGAAATTAATTTTGATCCAGTTCGATATAAAGGATTTATCGAAAGATTCCGTGAAGCATTTACTAAAGAATCTCAAGCTTTTCATCAATTTACCAAGGGTGAGATTGCCAATCCCTGTCCGCCGCAGTCTGCGCGCGAAGCTTTAAGAGTGGCAATTGCCTGCGAGGAATCTATTAAATCCGGAAGCGCTGTAAGCCTCGCGCAGTAGTTTTTAAATCATTGTGGGACGGGTCGGACTTGAACCGACGACGACCGAATTATGAGTTCGGGGCTCTAACCAACTGAGCTACCGTCCCTGGTGGGGATTAAGCGAACTTTACTGTACTTAAAGCCCCGCCTTACCAAGCAATTGATTTAAATGTTCTAGGTGATGATCTGCATGCGGCAACTCTTCACGCGTATGTGTCGTCAATACACCAGCAACGATACATCCGGCTTCTTTCGCTGACGTTACGCCTCCCGGTGCATCTTCAATTGCCCAACAGATATCTGTTTGTAGCCCTAAACGATCTGCTCCCAAGATAAATGGCTCTGGAAAAGGTTTACCGCGGCTAACTTGATCGAAGGTAACTGAATTCGCTGGCATTGGAATCTTGCCAGCGCGAGTACGAGCAATCGCTAAATCAGTTGTGCAAGATGTGACAATCGTCCAAGGTATTTCGCGGTCGGTGAGTTCAGCAAGTAGTTCTAACGCCCCAGGTGCTGCCTTAACCCCTTCAATATCGGCGATCTCTAAATCAGTCACGCGACGTATCCACTTTTGGATCTCAGCTTCTTCGCGATCGGGCATTACATTTCTAATCGTTTGAGCGGCAGGAATCCCGTGATGGCCAGCAAGTGCTGTAATTGGAATACCTGCTTCATTTGCCATCGTGAGCCAAGAGTTCATCACTGCTGCGGTTGAATCAATTAACGTTCCATCTAGATCAAAGAGAAAACCAATCTTTTTCAATTACTTACCCTTTTCTCTATTTGGATTGGGATCACGCTGCATTCCGCGCCTGCCCCAGAATTCCCACATATCCATAACGCCTAAAACCAAGGCGAAACCGAAGAGCAGGTCCTCGGCAGGGGCGGAGAAGATACGCAGACCAACAATGGCATCGGGGCTATACATAACAATATTTTTTGAAGTCAGCCACCAATTTGTAATCAATTGAAAAGGAAAGATAATCGCATAAGAAGTCCAGAAGGCAGGTCTAGTAAGAAGCGAGTTTTTAAAGAGAAAGAGATCAGCCATAACGGCAATCGCAAATGCGGTGATTGCAATATCGCTATAGATCATTGGCCGAACTCATCTTTGCGCCAATGTGGCTTAACAGTGGTTACGCCCTCAATAGTCATGATTGCTGCCATCGGAACGATAATAAAGAATAGGTACTCTTCTAGCGGAATATTAAAGGGTCCGATGATTCCTAACATCTGGCTACGATCGAAGAACCAATGGCCTTGGGCGATGGCGTATGCATCCCAAATTAAAAATAGAAAGCTAATTGGGAGGATGCTGAGAGCTACTCGTTTTATACGGCGCAGTACACCGACTTTTAGAAATACTTCTAACCAAAAAGAGCCGAAGACGGTAAAGATCAACATCGCCATGTAATTCCACTTTTGCACGGGTAGATCCTCTCACGCAAGAACCCAGTTCGCGCCTCACGCTTTGGTAGTGTTACAGATATAGATTATTTCTACTCGGAAATGGGGCGCTCATGGCAGAGATTGAGTTAGACCTATTTCTAAAAGTTAGAAAGTTCTCGCGCTTTGCCGTGGGTATCGCCATCGTGGCCTCCTTCGCATTCGCACAGCTGATTGCAAGTAGCGACACCACCTGGCAAGTTGTCATTGCCGTGATCGCACTTGCCGTCGGAATTCCGCATGGCGCACTTGATCACTTAGTCACTTTGCCTAAAAGTTCACCGTTAAAGATGGCTGGCTTTATCGTGATTTATGTAGCGGTTGCGGTGATCGCAGTTATTGCGCTTCTAACGTGGAATGTGGCGGGCTTTATTGGTGTGATCATAATGAGTGCAGTTCACTTTGGTATTGGTGATGCCGCTTTTATTTCAGAAATCGATCGCAGGTCAGCCGAACCCAAGCCATTTCCTCGTTATTTATATGCGATAGCCGCGGGAGCTTTGCCGGTAGTAATTCCACTAGTCAGCGACAAAAGTGCAGCAGCCTTGGAACGAGTAAATCCTGCGCTACTTAATTGGCATCACGATCTAAATAACGACCTTTTACTTTGGACAATGTTGTTAACTGCAGTTACCTTGCTGCGCCTAATTCAAAAGCGGAGAGACGCAGAAGCGATTGATTTAGTCCTTCTCTATCTCTTAGCTGTTACAGCACCACCGCTTGTGGCCTTTGCCGTTTACTTCGGGTGCTGGCATGCCATGCGCCATACCGCACGCCTGACCTTGGTATTACCTCGCTCGCAGAAAGCGTTTGCTGACGGAAATAGTTCTAAAGCTTTTCTTGGTGCGATCTGGCCAGGTGTGCCTGCGTTAATTAGCACATTCGTTGTCGCAGCTTTAATTATCGTCTTTCGTGGGGGATCAGTCAGCGATCAATTCTTATGGGTATCACTTGTTGTAGTTTGGGCGCTAACGGTTCCGCATATGGCGGTTACGGCGCGACTTGATCGAAAGGCGCTTTCGTGAAGATATTTCTAGTTATTATTTTAGCTTTTCTGAATATTGCACCAGCACAAGCTGCTCCGGTTTATATATTTCCGGTTGCAGACTGCGCCGTGAATTACGCGCGTGCCCATCACGATTATGCGGCAACCGATATCTTGGCTAAAAAGAGTTGCAAATTTGTCTCACCAGTAAATGGCGTGGTCGATGAAGTAAATCGCACCGATTTATGGAGCGGTAAAACTAACCTTGGGATAGATCGCGGTGGTTTATACGTATCAATAATCGGCGAAGATGGAGTTCGCTATTACGGATCACACCTGACTTCAATAGTTACTTCGATTCAGCCAGGCGTTGTTGTCAAGGCCGGACAGTTACTTGGAAAAGTGGGAGCAACCGGCAGCGCCCGCGGTACATCACCACACCTGCACTTTGGAATCTCTTGGCCAACGCCAAGCCAACCAAATGTTTGGTGGGTGCGTCGCGGAGTTGTCTTGCCGTGGAAATATTTAGATGCATGGAAAGCTGGCAAAGATTTATCGCCAGTAAAGGCAGTTAACGCAGCACTAGCTAAGAACGGTGAGATTCCACCGTTACCTAAGAAGTAATAAGTTAAGTAATAAAAAAATCCCCCACCGCTTTCGCGATGGGGGATTTCTCGTAAACTAAGTGTTATTAGTTAGCGTTCACTGCATCGGCCTGAGGACCCTTTGGACCCTGTACGACCTCGAATGAAACTGACTGACCCTCTTCAAGGGACTTGTAACCGTTTCCTTGGATTGCTGAGTAGTGAACGAATACATCTTGTCCGCCACCATCAACTGCAATGAAACCGAAACCCTTTTCAGAGTTGAACCACTTAACTGTGCCTGTTGCCATGTTTTTACTTTTCCTTCGATATGTGGGTGTTTAAGAAATCCTCAAACACGGTCTTCCTCTTGCGCCAGCGATACCGAGCAAAGCATTAAAGCCATGAAACGGGTCCTGATTAAGCGTCCGACTAAGGAAAAGGGTACTGCCTACGCACGCGTACACCTAACGCTGGTCTAGACAGTTACGCTTAAATGGAGCAAAATTGGAGGAACTAGTTAGTAATAGCAAGCGGATATGGGCTGGGGAAGGTCGCATAGCGCGGTCTTGCTAGGTACTTTCTAGGAGCGGCAAATGCAAGAGCTACACCAATCTGGCCAGAACAGAGACCGTCTTAAGGAATCTGTTAACGGCTTACTTGTCATACACAGCGCACCTAATGCGCTGCGCCCACATATTGAATGGGGCTTGCAAACAATCCTTGGTATCTGGTTAAAAGTTAATTGGTTTGATCAACCATGCGTAGGTGGAACATACCGCGCAACAATTGAATTTCGAGATGTGCGAGGAAGCGCCGCGAAGATTGCATCAGCCCTTCGTGGTTGGCACTACTTGAGATTTGAGGTCCGTGAAGAATCTGAACTTGGGGGAGAGTTCTATCGTTCTACCCCCGAGCTCGGTATTCATCGCGCAAGTATCGATGGCTTAGGAAATATCGTTGTAACCGAGCATCAGATTCTAGATGCGCTCGCAAAAAGCTTTGATGAGATATCTATGCGCGAGGCGATCGATGAAGTACTAGGAAATAAATGGGAAGAAGAGCTAGCACCCTTTAGAGAAGTTGAAATTGATAAAGTCATGCAACTCCGTGCCATCTAATTCTTGTAATCAGTTAGGATAGAAATATGACAATACCGGAAAGTCCAATAATCCAGATCGAACGCCGCAAAGCAATCGCCTACGTGGCTTCTGCGCTAATTCTCGCGCTAGCCATCGGCGGTGGCTTAGTTAAAGTTGGCGCAGGATTTGCTAGCCGCACCAACAACGGAATTGTGGTTACTGGATCTGCGCGCACTGAAGCAGTTGCAGATAATGCAGTTTGGACTTTATCGGTCTCTCTTTCACGGCCTAAGGTCGCTGATGCGGTAGCCAAGGTTGGCAGCGATGTCGAAGCGGTAAATAAGTATTTGGCCGATGGTGGAATCCCTGCGGATGCTTTAACTCTTGGACCAGTTTCAACTTATGCCCAAGAAGAATATATAAATGGCAACTCCACAGGGCGAATTCTGAATTATCGCGCACAACGCGATATCACCGTGCGCACTAAAGATGTGCAACTCGTTTCAAAACTTTCGCAAGGAATCGGTGCAATCCTGCAATCTGGTGTTTCAGTAAATAATTACGGCCCGCAGTATTACATCTCCACCTTGGCACAACTTCGCCCGAAGCTCCTTGAAGAAGCGATGAAAGATGCCAATTTGCGCGCCATCTCAATTACTAAAGCGGTCGGCAGCAAAGTCGGCATCGTAACTGGTGTAAAGGCCGGCCTATTCCAGGTGACCACCCCTGATTCAATTGCGACATCAGATGGTGGCGCTTACGACACAACCACGATTAAGAAGACCGTTACAACGACAGTTTCAGTTACCTTCACGGTTAAGAAGTAATATAAGAATATGTCGCGCCTGCAAGAGCTCATCGCCTATTTTGGGATGAAACCTCTGCCGGTAGAAGGCACTTACTTTATAAATACTTATATCTCTGAAAGCACTACGGCCGCAGGCGGTCCGGCAGGCACCGCTGGCCTTGGGTTATATGTAAGCGATCCAGTTAGCGCATCAACTGCGCATGTTCTGGAATTTGATGAAGTCTGGCATTTCTATGAAGGCGATCCAATTGCTTTATATGAATTTCATAATGACGGCTCCGCGCGCACTATAACTTTGGGGCGCGATCTTGCCGCTGGCCAAGTCATGCAACACACGATTAAAGCCGGTGTCATACAAGCAGGAGAAGTCGCACCGGGCGGACGCTGGTCGCTCTTTGCTTGCACTATGTCACCTGGTTTTACCGCAACTTGTTTCCAAGGCGTCACTAAATCTGAATTGCTTGGAAAATATAAAGGTTATGAAGAGATCATTGAACGAATCGGCGTTGCCGATGGGCACGAGACAAAGTTGCCTAGCGATTATGTAAACGAGCGGTTTAAAGGTTAGCTAAAGCGGGATATTGCCATGTGCACCGCGGCGAATTGGTGCGGCCGCTAAGGCGCGCGCAAGCGCTGTACGAGTTTTATTCGGTTCAATAATTTCATCGACTGCGCCAATTTCAACGGCCCTTTCCACACCGCCGGAAATCTTGTCATGTTCGGCCGCAAGTTCTAACTCCATAGCCTCGCGTTGTTCGGGCGCTAAATCAGCGAGCAATCTGCGATGCAGTACGCGAACCGCGGCAACGGCTCCCATTACTGAGACTTCGGCAGTTGGCCACGCAAATACGCGAGTTGCACCGAGTGATTTAGCGTTCATCGCAACAAAAGCACCACCGTATGCGCGGCGGGTAATCAAGGTAACGCGCGGAACAACTGCTTCACCAAAGGCGTGCAATAACTTGGCACCACGACGTACGGCGCCTTCCCATTCTTGGCCCGCACCTGGCAAGAAACCAGTCACATCAGCGATTACAATTAGTGGAATTCCAAAGGCATCACATGTACGCACAAAACGAGCGGCCTTTTCAGCAGCGGCAGAATCTAACGCGCCACCAATGTGTGCAGGATTATTTGCTATAACACCAACGGTGCGCCCACCAAAGCGCCCCAGCACGGTGCTCATATTTTCTGCCCAGACAGGAAGGAGTTCTAGGTGATCTGCGTCAGAATCCAAGATCGCATCGATCAAAGGATGTACTTCGTAACTGCGTTTGCTCACTGGTGGAACAAATACCGAAAGATCTAAATCTTTTAGATCGGTATCGAGATGGCCTTGATTTGCAAAGAGCGAAGTTGCTTCCCGAATCGCATCGATTGCAGCAGCTTCACTGGCAGCGATCACATGGGCGACGCCGCTATTTTTACTGTGCGCTTCTGGCCCACCGAGGGATGCCATATCAACATCTTCACCGGTTACTGATTTAACAACATCTGGACCAGTTACAAAGATGCGACCTTCGGGGGCAAGAACAACAATGTCCGTCAGTGCTGGTCCATATGCGCCACCACCGGCAGTTGGTCCAAGTACAAGCGATAACTGAGGAATCCGGCCGCTGGCCATGATCATTGCTTGAAAGACTTCACCGAAAGCATTTAAAGATGAGACTCCATCACTTAAACGCGCACCACCTGAGTGCCAGATGCCGATGATTGGTAGCTGTTTAGCCATCGCTTCTCGGTAAGCATCAACGATTACTTGTGAACCAGCAACGCCAAGTGCTCCGCTTTTAATTGTGGCATCGGATGCGAAGACAACAACTTTATTTCCCTTTATCGCGCCAGTTGCTGCGATCATTCCGCAATCTGTGCGTTCAAGTAAAAGTGAATCGGTACCAGGATCTAATAGGCGCTGGATTCGTAACAGTGGATCTCTTGGGTCAACTGCTGCGTTAACTTCTTTGTTAACCATAATAAGTTGAGTTTATAGAGTTGCGAAAGCCAGCACAACGTTATGGCCGCCGAAACCAAAGGAATCATTGAGCGCAGCAATTTGTCCGGCAGGAAGTGGGCGCGGAGTATCGCGAACCACATCGATAGTCACAGCAGAATCTAAGTTTTCAATATTAATTGTTGGGGGAGCCAGGCGCTCTTGCAACGCTTTCACAATGAATACAGATTCAATTGCACCAGCACCACCGAGTAAGTGCCCAGTCATTGATTTAGTTGCAGATACTGCAACGTGCTCTGAATCTTTACCAAGTGCAAGACGCAGTGCGTTTGCTTCAGCAATATCCCCTGCTGGAGTTGATGTGGCATGGGCATTTAAATGAACAATATCTTTGGTAGAAAGTTTGGCATCTGCCAATGTAAATTTAATTGCGCGCTGTACACCAGCGCCATCTGGATCAGGGGCAGCAATGTGATAACCATCGGAAGAAAGCCCTTGGCCAACTAGTTCACAGTAAATCTTGGCACCACGTGCTTTAGCGTGCTCGTACTCTTCGAGAATTAATATTCCTCCGCCTTCGCCAAGTACAAAGCCGTCGCGATCAGCATCATATGGACGTGATGCGCGATGCGGTGCATCGTTGCGAGTCGATAGCGCCTTCATTGCGGCAAAGCCGGCCATTGGCAACTGATGGATCGCAGCTTCAACGCCGCCGCTAACAATTACATCAGCACGATTAGAACGAATCATTTCTAGTGCATAACCAATTGCTTCAGCACCTGATGCGCAGGCGCTAACTGGTGTGTGAACACCGGCTTTGGCTTGTAGTTCAAGTCCCACATTTGCCGCTGGACCATTTGGCATCAACATCGGAACGGTGTGCGGGCTGACACCGCGCGCACCTTTCTCTTTTAAGTTATCGAACTGGTCTAGCAAGGTAATTACTCCACCGATACCGGATGCGATAACAACGCCCAGGCGTTCTTTATCTAAATCAGGGGAGCCAGCATCTTTCCAAGCCTCACGCGATGCGATCAGCGCAAATTGTTCAGAGCGATCCAGGCGGCGCATTTCAACGCGCTCCATCTGATCTGCTGGCTCTGTTGCAACGCGTGCGGCAAAGTGCACGGGCAAGAGTTCGCGCCAATCTTCAGTTAAGAGGCGAACTCCGCTCTTGCCAGCAAGGAGCGCAGCCCAAGTGGTTGCAACATCTGACCCCAGTGGAGTGGTTACACCTAGCCCGGTAACGACTACGCGACGTTGTGACATGAAATTACTTATGCGGCAGCGTTTACGATGAAGTTAACTGCATCTCCTACTGTTGCGAGATCAGTTACTTTCTCATCAGGAATCTTTACACCAAAGCGCTCTTCGCAAGCGACAACAACTTCAACCATGCTGAGTGAATCAACTTCTAGGTCTTCAGTGAAGTTCTTATCTAGCTCGATTGATGCTGCTGGAATACCAGCTACTTCTTCAACAATCTCTTTGATTCCTGCGAGTACATCTGCTGCTGATAGTGCCATTTTGATAGATCCTTTTCTTACTTCATTGTGAATAGGTGGTAATTCTCTCGGATAAAGGCCCTTACTTCCTAGTAATTGGGCAGATAAGCGTAAAAAATTTATGGTTTTGGTGGCAATTTCACAACTTGGCCAGCATAAACGAGACCTGCGCCATAGCCGATCAGCAAGGCTAATTTGCCGTGAAGTTCTGGATGTTTATCTAACAAGGCATCCATCGCAAGTGGAATCGATGCCGCTGAAGTATTTCCATTTGTACGAATATCATCGGCGATGATTACAGATTCGGGTAATTTCATTTCCTTCGCCATCGTTTCAATAATTCGCACATTTGCTTGATGCGGAATGAAAGCATCAAGATCATTAACGCTAAGCCCGGCTGAATCCAAAGCCTTTAGCGCCGCCTTGCTCATTGAAAAGACTGCCCAGCGAAATACTTTCTGTCCCTCTTGCGTAATATTGGGCCACTTAATATCAGCCTTAGTTAATTGTGTTTGCGTATCGCGCACATCAATCCAAGATGGATTCATCAAGATGGCATCGCGATTTTCTGAATCAGAACCCCATTCAACTGGGCCGATACCGGCTTCCTGTGATTCGCCGATTATTACTGCACCTGCGCCATCGGCGAAGATAAATGCGGTAGCACGATCGGTTGGGTCAGTGAAATCTGAAATCTTTTCTACACCGATTACCAATACTTTCTTGGCGCTACCTGAACGAACAAAATCATGGGCCATAGCAACGCCGTAACAAAAACCGGCACAGGCTGCGCTAATGTCGAAAGCGGCAGCTGTTGGATTACCCATTCTTTGAATAATTGCTGTTGCTGCGGATGGTGCTTGGTGTGGATAGGTAATAGTTGCCACGATGATCGAATCAATATCTTTGATAGTTAACTTGGCGCGCGCCAGGGCTTGTTCTGCGGCTCCAATTGCCATATCAACAACTGATTCATCAGGGCCAGCAAAGCGGCGAGATTCAATACCTGTGCGCTGCACAATCCATTCATCGCTGGAATCAATTGCATCAACAATTTCTGAGTTTGGAACTAAGCGGGCCGGACGATATGCACCAACTGAAAGAATGGTGCTTTCGCTTCCGCTTTTGACCTTGATAACCATTACTCGTCCTCGTTATTCGGCTCGTCTTGATGGCGCGCGATAAATTCCTGGGCAAGTGTGACATCCTCAAAGCTCTTTAAGGCAAAGGTCTCGATAATTGGTACTGCGCGCTTTAGTAAACCAACCAGCGTTCCGGCAGGTGGTATTTCGAGCGCACCTGATACATGGCTAGCCAAGGTATCCATACATAAATCCCAACGTACAGGGTTAGCGATCTGCGCGACGATTCGATCTAATATCTCGCGTCCATCGTGCAGAACAGCACCATCTTTATTGGAGATAACTGGGCAAGTTGGTGAATGAACTTTAATGTCGCTTGCAATTGATCGAAGCGGATCAACTGCGGGTTGCATATAAGAGGTATGAAATGCTCCGGCCACAGACAAGGCGCGCACACGTGCACCTTCTGGTGCTAACTGAGCCAGCGCATCTAAATCTCCGGCGGCAACAATTTGTCCGGCGCCATTGTCGTTTGCCGCAACTAGCCCCAGATCAGCGATGGCTTGCAGAACTACTTCGCGGTCACCGCCAAGAACAGCTGACATTCCCGCAGGTTTAAGCGCCGCAGCTTTCGCCATCTCAATTCCACGGGCGCGGACTAACTTCATTGCATCTACATCATCAATCACACCTGCAATAGCAGCTGCGGTGATTTCACCAACGGAATGCCCAGCGACAATGGCTAACTTTGCAGCGCCAAGTACACGTGCCCCCAAAAGCCCTGCAGCAACAATTAAAGGTTGGGCGTTGGCAGTATCTTTAATTTCAATTGCATCTGCGGTAGTTCCAAGGCGTACTAAATCTAAATTAATTTCATGCGACCATTGATTAAGTAAAAGTTTGGCCGCTGGATCTGCAATCCAAGGCGCGAGCATCCCGGGAGTTTGCGCTCCTTGACCAGGTGCTATGAAGGCGAGCATGGTTCAGATTTTAGGTGAGTTGAGCATTTACTACCAAGTATTACGCGTGAGAGTAATGAGCTAAATCTTTACTTTACTGGGAGAGAGCAATTCTTGTGGAATATCGTTTTGCAGATCACTTAGCGATTTAGCCAGATGTTCAAATCTCTGACGCAGAATATAGATAATTTCTGCGCCACTTAACCAAATAAGTCCCGGCAGCAGATCAACGCTGCGCTTTAAGAACCAAGGTGTTCCGTTGCGTAGCATCCACATAATTGAATCTTTGCGACTTCTATTGTTTATTGGATCTATCTGGACATCTCCAACAAAATAACCACGCTCTCTTAACAAGACCGCAAATTGCTCTGCAATAAATTGATGGCCAAATTTGCTTGGATGCATGCGATCGACATGCCATTTTTCGCGTTCATAAATTCCAGAAAGGGCTCGAGTCGGCAGCGTTACTGCACCAAATTCTTTACTAAGTCGATGCGTTGCTGAATTAACCGCAGTTACACGTCTGCGGCAGATACGTCCAACTAGATAAGGCATCGGGACGATGACGGTTGGGTCATGTAGCTCTAGCAACATAATGGTTGAGCCATTAGATACGAGTTCGACTAAAGTTTGTCGTAGATTCTTTTCAAATATCTCTGGGGAAAAGTTGCTGCGCAGTAAGTCATTGCCGCCCACGATTACCGCAGCCAGCTCTGGTGTGTGCTCAAGTACCTTCGGCAATTGAGTATTTAAAACTTCTGCCGACCGGGCGCCGGGACGTGAAGCATTTATATATACCAGCGGTTCATGAAAGGCCTTGGCTAGGTGATAAGTCCAACCAAAATGATTACCGTAGTCATCTGAATCACCAACGCCAGATGCTGCGCTATCGCCAACTACAGCAAAGGTAATTGGGTTTAACATTTACGCCACCCGAAGCCGTCTCGGTGTAGAAAGTGAGAGCATCTGAGAAATCGTGGAAGACCAAGGAAAGTTCTCTGCCTGATGGTGGCAACTTGAGCGAAGCGATTGTTCTGCACTTAGTCGAGCTAATAAAACTTTGATCGCTTCGGCAAAGGCGGCGCCCGTGTTGGCCGCAGCCATACCAACTGGCTCTTTGCTGTGTAGCAACAAGAATTCGCCAACTGCGCTCGTTTCAGAGCAAACAACTGGAGTTCCGCTGGCAAGAGATTCCAGGGCTGCTAAACAAAAAGTTTCGATTGGGCCGGGTGCGATTGAGATATCGGCAGATGCAATTATCGCAGCGAGATATTTCTTATCTGAAACATAGCCTAGGAAAGTAACTGGAATATCGCGCGAGCTTTCATATAACTTCTTATGCAGTGGACCGGTTCCGACATAAATCAGACGAGCATTAATTCCTTGTTTCAATAACTCCCGCAAAGCCTCGATTGATCGCTCTGGCTTCTTCTCTGGTGACAGTCTGCCGCAATGAACGAGCAAGACATCACCGCTCTTTAATAATTTGGTGCGCAGTTCTTCATCTCGGTTCTTGGGAGAGAAAGTCGCTAAGTCAACACCAAGCGGAATCTGCATCAAGTTATTGATACCGATTTCGCGGAATTCAGCAGCAGCAAAGTTTGTCGTGGTTACCACGTGGTCAAAACTGGCAGCCAAGCGTGCGTTATGCCAGCGGACGAACTTGCTTAATGAGAAGGGTTGGTAAGTCTTGATTAGCCCACGCAACGTTTCGTGGCTAAAGACCAAGGTAGGTATCTTGTGTGATCGCGCCCAGCGACCAACGCCAGATAAGGTGAAGCGATCTGAGATTTCAATCCGGTCAGGCGATAGCGCAAGCAAGATACTTTTGATTTGGCGGTTTGATCTGATGATTCGGTATCCACCGCTAAATGGAATCAACCATGATGGAACGGTTATGCGATTGCCGTGTGGTGTCTTCTCTTGGTAGAAACCAACGCCCGGCACAATGTATGTGAAGTCATGTCCGCGGTTTGTGTAACCAGAACCTAAATTGTGAAGCGTGGTCTTTATGCCACCAGATTTAGGGCCATAGAAATTGGCGATGTGGATAATCTTCATGCGACCAGATCTTTTCGCGATGCAATAAGTTCGATAACGTCTCGATAATGTTCAATAAGGCCTTCATTTATATATTCCCATGTTCGATGTTGGACGGATTTACGGGCAGCTATCTGCATGAGATCGCGTGATGGATGCTCAAGCAAGGTGTAGATAGAGTGGAGAAGTAGGTGAGAATCAGCGGTATCAATAAGCAAACCAGTCTTGCCGTGCTCGATTAAATCTGTTGGTCCGCCAGAATCAGGGCCTACAACCACAGTTCCTGAAGCAAGCGCTTCTTGGATCGCTTGGCAGAAAGTCTCATGTTTTCCGGTGTGCACAAAGGTGTCAAAAGTTGCGACATGTTCGGCCAATTCATTTCCAGATTTATAACCGACAAAGATGGCATTTGGTAGTTCGCGCTTTAAGCGTGCTTCTGCTGGACCATGCCCAACGATGACCAACTGAATATCAGGCTGGTTATCTAAAATAGTTAAATCATCGATTCTTTTCTCATTAGCCAGACGTCCAACATACCCAACGATATGCTTAGCCCCACGGTATTGTAGAAAACCATCTCGCAACCCTTGGTTTGCCTTGTCGGGCGTGAAGTTAATTAGATCTACTCCGCGCTGCCAGAGTTTTACATTGGTGACGCCAGATTTTTCTAAGTCGCGGCAAGCCCATGCTGAAGGTGCCAACGTTAAATCAGTTGTGGAGTGAATTCGTGCTACCCAACGCTTTAAAGTGTTATGAGCCACGGTTAACCCGTAATGGCGGGCAAAACCTGCGATATCGGTCTGATAAACAGAAACCGTTGGGATGTTGGCTTTACGAGCAAGGCGTGCAACATAGTGACCCAAGAAGATTGGTGAAGCTAAGTGAATAACATCTGGGTTAAAGCCTTCAATAAATGGTTCTAGATATTTTTTAGGAAGCCCCATCGGAATTAACTTCTTCATGGCAATACTTGGGACATATTTAATTTTGAACCCTAAATAATCTTTTGGCGCGTTATCGCTTTCGGGCGCGATGACTAAAACTTCGTGACCGGCGCTCTTGCAAAATTCAAGTAAGCGCAGCACCGAATTAGTTACGCCATTTACTTGCGGCAGAAATGCCTCAGTGACGATGAGGATGCGCAGTGGTGATGAGCTCCGGGACGCGATCATGGGATGAGAATGAAGGCTTTGACTGAACTAGCCCTAACCGAGAAGGTGAAGTGTTGGCAAAGGTAAGGTGAAGTATTGGTTTAGGGTTTTGCGCTAGCGCAAACTCCTACTGGCCAGTAACATAAGCGCTATGAAGATCGCTGTATGCGTAAAGCAAGTTCCGGATTCGTGGGCTGAGAAGAAGATGGTCAATGGCCTTCTCGATCGCGAAAACGTTGATGCCGTATTAAATGATTTAGATGAATATGCCGTCGAAGAATCGCTGCGTATCGCAGAAGCTCACGGTGGCAATGAAGAAGGTGGTGCAAATACTGTCACCGTGATTTCTATGGGCCCAGAGCGCGCAACTGAAGCAGTTCGCAAAGCGCTTTCGATGGGTGCAAACGATGCAATTTTGATTACCGACAGCGCGCTGGCAGGTGCGGATGCGCTTGCCACGTCTGCTGTCCTTGCCAAGGTAATTGGTGATGGTGGCTACGACATAGTTATTTGTGGAACCGAATCAACCGATGCGCGCATGAGCGTTGTGCCAGCGATGATCAGCGCTCGCTTAGGTTGGGGCCAGTTAACTTTTGCCTCCAAAGTCACCGTTGATCCAGCTGGAAAAGTTTCGATCACCCGCGTTACGGAAGCTGGCGTTGATGAAATTTCCGCCGCTTTTCCAGTTGTAATCAGCGTGGTTGAGAAAATTAACGAACCACGTTACCCATCATTTAAAGGCATCATGGCGGCGAAGAAGAAGACAATTGAACAACGCGATCTTGCAACTGTTGGCGTTACAGCACAGAGCGCATGGTCACAAGTAAATGATGCAACACCTCGTCCGCCACGTGCAGCCGGCGTAAAAGTTACCGATGAAGGCAGCGGTGGCGAAGCACTTGTTAATTTCCTAGCAGAGAAGAAGTTGATATGAGCAACGTATTTATCCTCGCCGATTTTTCGGGAGATAAGGCCACTAAAACAACGGCAGAGCTTGCAACAGCAGGTGCGCGAATTGGCGCAGTAACAGCTGTTGTCTTAGCCGATGCTGGTAAAGGTGCCGCACTTGCGGCCACCGTTAACCAAGGACCGATTGCAAATGTTCTTGTTGTCGAATCAGCTGATTTTGCAAAGCATGGCGTACCTGCGGTTGCAGATGCGTTATCTAATTTAATTAAGAGCAAATCTCCAGCAGCAGTTTTAATTGCATCTCATGCCTTTGGTAAAGAAGTAGCCGCGCGCGTTTCAGTCTTAACAGAGTCCGGAATCATTACCGATGCAGTTGATGTATCTGCTGATGCCACCGCAACTCAATTGGTTTTCGGTGGATCAACCACAGTGCATTCCAAGGTCTCACACGGCACACCAATCATTACCGTGCGCCCAAATAGCATCGAAGCAGATCTCACAAGTGCAACACCGGCAATTGAAAACGCCAGCGCCGAAATTGGCGATGCCGCAAAGCTATCTGCGATCTCATCTTCTCAACCACCAGTTAAAGGTGGACGCCCTGAGTTAACGGAGGCAAATATCGTTGTCTCTGGTGGCCGTGGCACTAACGGTGATTTCGCAGCAGTTGAAGGTTTTGCTGATTCACTTGGTGCAGCAGTCGGTGCATCACGCGCGGCAACTGATGCTGGTTGGTATCCACATTCACACCAAGTCGGTCAGACAGGAAAAACTGTTAGCCCACAACTTTATGTAGCTTGTGGAATTTCAGGTGCGATCCAACATCGCGCCGGCATGCAGACTTCTAAATCAATTATTGTCGTAAATAAAGATCCGGAAGCGCCGATCTTTGATATCGCCGATTTCGGCGTAATCGGTGATCTCTTTAACGTTCTGCCGCAGGCCACTGCAGGCATCAGCGCAAAAAAGAGTTAATTCTGCAAGTGATCTAGACTGCTCCAATGAGCGTCTACCTAGATCATGCGGCAACTACGCCGATCTTTGATGTCGCCATTGATGCGATGCAAGTCGCTCTGCGAAAAGTCGGCAATCCATCATCACTTCACGCCGAAGGACGTTCAACTCGCAAAGATGTAGAAGATGCCCGCGAAGTAATCGCTAGAGCGTTGGGATGCCTTCCGTCAGAAGTCATCTTTACCGGCTCGGGTACTGAAGCAGATAACGCCGCAGTTAAAGGTCTATTTTGGAAATCCGGTAAGAAGTTAATTGTCATTAGCGCAATTGAACATCATGCGGTTTTAGATCCGGCGCGCTGGTTGGTAGAACATGAAGGCGCCGAACTGATTGAGATTCCCGTCGACAAATCAGGGGTAATTGATTTACTTTTCTTGAAGGATTTAATTGCTGCGCGCGGTACCGAGATTGCTCTCATTGCGGTGATGCATTCCAATAATGAAACTGGTGTGATCCAGCCAGTGGGCGAAGTTGTAAAACTTGCTGGCGATATTCCGGTGCACACCGATGCAGTGCAATCATTTACTAAGGTGCCCCTTTCTTATACAGAGCTAGGCGTGACATCAATGGCGTTAAGTGGCCATAAAGTCGGAGGTCCACATGGCATCGGCGCTTTGATTCTGCGCCGGGCTTATGAGATTCCAGCTTTGCTGCACGGCGGGGGACAAGAGCGCGAAATTCGTAGCGGCACTTTAAATACTCCATCTATCGTCGCCTTTGCCGCAGCCGTGGCCAGCAAGAAGTATGAGGCCGAAAAAGTTTCTGATCTGCGCACCAAATTTGAAATAGGTGTGATGGTGTCAGCACCTGATGCTTATATAAATGGTGTGGGTGCCGATCGTTTACCTGGAATCGTGAACGTTACCTTTCCTGGCACGCAAAGTGATTCGCTACTTCTCTTGATGGATTCAGAAAACGTTTCTTGTTCTACAGGGGCTGCCTGCAGCGCTGGCGTGCATCGTCCGTCACATGTATTGCTGGCGATGGGGCATTCCGAAATTACCGCGCAATCATCGCTGCGCTTCTCACTTGGCGCCGACTCAACGCAGGCAGATGTAGATTTCGCACTATCGGTGCTTCCAACAGTTATCGCACGTGGACGGGTGGCAAATCAGAAATGAAAATTATCGCCGCCATGAGCGGAGGCGTAGATTCCGCAGTTGCTGCAGCGCGCGCAGTTGAAGCAGGCCACGAAGTAATTGGTGTGCATTTGGCGCTGGCCGCTAACCCACAAAAATATCGCTCTGGTGCACGCGGTTGTTGCACCATTGAAGATTCACATGATGCGCGCCGCGCCGCCGATAAAATTGGGATTCCTTTCTATATCTGGGATATGGCCAAAGAATTTCATGACGGAGTCGTAGAAAACTTTTTAGCTGAATACGCTGCTGGTCGCACACCTAATCCATGTTTGCGTTGTAATGAAAAGATTAAATTTGCTGCTGTCTTAGATCGCGCTAAGGCGATGGGCTTTGATGGAGTTGTTACCGGTCACTATGCACGTACCGAAATTGGCCCGATGGGTAAGACGCTACATCGCGCAGTTGATCCGCTCAAAGATCAGTCTTATGTACTTGCGGTATTAACAACCGAACAAATTAACGGTGCCATATTTCCACTAGGTGATACTGAAAAAGTTGATATTCGTATTGAAGCCGAAGCGCGCGGCCTAGCAGTTGCGCAAAAGCCTGATAGCCATGACATCTGTTTTGTTCCTTCTGGCGATAATGCAGGTTGGTTGCGTGATCGTTTAGGTAGCGAAGTCGGTCCAATTGTTGATCAATCGGGTACAAAGATCGGCGAGCATAAGGGTGCTTACACATACACAATCGGCCAGCGTAAAGGTTTGGGTTTAACTGTTCCGACCGCTGATGGATCCCCACGATTTGTATTAAAAATTGAACCAGTCACAAATACCGTGGTGGTCGGCGCACGTGAAGAGTTAGCAGTTAGCAAATTGATGGGTGAGAAGACAATTTGGTGTGGCCCATCTGTTGGGTCTGCACCGCTACGTGGTTTTGTGCAGGTGCGTGCTCATGGCGCGCCACTTGATTGCACTTATTACTTCGATGGCAAGCAGTTAGTTGCCGATCTAGATAAGCCACTTCTTGGTATCGCCAACGGACAGGCAATGGTTATCTACGATGGCGATCGTGTAGTCGGATCGGCAACGATCTGCGAGAGCGCATGAGCAACGCCGCCCGCCACCGCATTACCGAACTCACCAACGAGATTCGCGATCACCAATTTAAATATTACGTCTTAGATGCGCCAACTATTACCGATGCCCAATTCGATCGCTTATTAAAAGAGTTAAAGGCGCTAGAAGCAAAGCATCCAAAGCTACTTGAACCAGATTCACCAACACTAGGTATCGGTGGGGGATTTGCAACCTCATTTACCCAGCACGATCATATTGAGAAGATGATGAGCCTGGATAACGTCTTTGATACCGATGAGCTAACGACTTGGTTTGATCGGGTTGAGAAAGAGAGCCCCAGCCCAAAATACTTGTGTGAGTTAAAGGTAGATGGTTTGGCCATTAATTTACTCTTTGAAAAAGGTTTATTAACTCGCGCGCTAACCCGCGGCAACGGGGTGACGGGCGAAGATGTGACGCTAAATGTTAAGACAATTAAGGGTTTGCCCCATAACTTAAGCGGCAAAAATATTCCAGAGCTAATTGAAATCCGGGGCGAAGTCTACTTTCCAGTTGCCGCTTTCAATCAATTAAATGAAGAGTTAGAAGAAGCCGGCAAACAACTATTTGCTAATCCGCGAAATTCAGCTGCTGGCTCGCTGCGCCAGAAAGATCCACGGGTTACCGCATCTCGCCCGCTAAGTGTTGTGGTTCACGGAGTTGGTGCAAATCAAGGACTTACCTTTAAATCACAATCTGATGCCTACGCCCAACTTAAAGCACTAGGGGCACCGACTTCAGATCGCTTTAAAGTCTGTGGTACTCGCGCCGAAGTTATTAAATTTATCGAGTATTACAACGAGCACCGCCACGATGTCGAACATGAAATCGATGGCGTTGTTATTAAAGTCGACGATATCGCCGAACAACAAAGACTCGGCTTTACCTCACGCGCCCCCAAATGGGCGATCGCCTTTAAATATCCACCTGAAGAAGTAACTACCAAGTTAATTGATATCAAGGTCAGCGTTGGTCGCACCGGGCGCGTTACACCTTTTGCATTTATGGAACCAGTAAAAGTAGCTGGCTCAACCGTTACTAATGCGACTCTGCACAACCAAGAAGAGATTGAACGCAAGCGCGTTTTAATTGGCGATACGGTAATTATTCGCAAGGCCGGAGATGTAATTCCGGAAGTTCTTGGACCAGTACTTGCTAAGCGAGATGGCACTGAACGAGCCTTTGTAATGCCAAGCAATTGCCCGGAATGTGCCAGCCCACTACGCGCGATCAGCGAGGGCGATGTCGATATTCGTTGCCCAAATACCCAAAGCTGTCCCGCACAACTGCGCGAGCGGATTTATTACATCGGTTCTCGCGCAGCACTTGATATCGATGTCCTTGGACTGGAAGCTGCGATCGCCTTATTAAGCGATCAGATCATTACTGATGAATCTGATTTATTTGCATTGACTACCTCAGATTTAACTCGTTCAGAATTTTTCACAAAGAAAGATGGCAGCACCGGTAAAAATACTGAAAAGTTATTGGCTGGTTTGGAAAGCGCTAAGTCTCGTCCGCTCTGGCGCATTATCGTTGCCTTATCAATCCGCCATGTTGGCCCAACGGCTGCACAATCGCTAGCTAATAACTTTGGATCAATGAGTACAATCGCGAAGGTGAGCATTGCCGAACTTTCAGAGATCGATGGCTTAGGTGAAACTATCGCGCAATCGATTGTGGAATGGTTCGCTGTTGATTGGCACCGCCAAATAATCGCTAAATGGGAATCTGCTGGTGTTGTGATGCAGGCACAAGCAGCCCTTGATGTGCCACAAACTTTGGCAAATCTAACTTTTGTCGTAACAGGTGGTTTAGATAATTTCACCCGTGATTCAATCGCCGAAACAATTACCGCCCATGGTGGCAAGGCAGCAGCAGCGGTATCTAAGAAAACTGATTATGTATTGGTCGGTACAGATCCAGGATCTAAACTGGCAAAGGCGCAAGAACTCAAGGTAAAAGTGATCGATGAAGCGCGCTTTTTAGAGTTACTAGCAGGACAGGGGTAGTCTATACTCATGTTTAACAGCGCATCAGAACAACTTCGCGAGTTACCAGTTCCGCCATATGCCTTTGGTATCGGCGCCTTCGTAGTCTTTGCCCTCTTTCTCTATCTTGTACTTCGCCTAGATAACGATTAAAAGTAAAGCCAGTTAACTGCGCTTTAAATAATTTCATTATGGCAAAGATTGCAATTTACGGCGGAACCTTCGACCCCATCCATAAAGGCCACTTGCATGTAATTGCCGAAATAATTTCCCGTGGAGTTGCCGATCGGATTCTTTTAATTCCTGCCGGGCAACCACAACTGCGCGGCCAACAACCAGTTGCGCCAGCAAGTGATCGCCGCGCGATGTGCCAAGCGGCGATATTAGATTTGCCGGCTGAAGTTGCGGCAAAGGTAGAAGTAAATCCGATTGAGATTCTGCGCCAAGGGCCATCTTTTACAATCGATACTGTCGAAGCAGTTGCCAAGAGTTATCCAGATGATCAAATCGCGCTCATTATCGGAACAGATGCCTTTGCCAAGATCGATCAGTGGCATCGCACCAGCGAATTACAGGATATGGTCGAGTTCATAGTTATAGATCGCCCGGAATTTCCTGGCGAGCACAGCCTTGATATTGGAGCGCTTAATATTTCAGCAACGCAAGTGCGTGCTGGAGATTTGGCATCAGTTTCAACACATGTAGCAACTTATATAAAGGAGCACGATCTCTATGCCAGCAAGTAAGAGCGTTACCGAGTTGACCCAGGTTGCAGCTCGCGCAATCTCCGACAAATTTGGCACAGAGATGATCGCTATTGATCTCTCTGATCAAATGGTTTTATCTGAAGTCTTTTTAATCGCAACTGGTGCAAATATTCGCCAGGTAGATGCGATTGCAGATGAAGTAGAAGAGAAGCTGCGTTTAATTGGCGAAAAACCGGCCCGCCGTGAAGGCACCGACGAATGGATCTTGCTCGATTACTCAGATTTAGTCGTGCATATCCAGAGCGCTGATCTGCGCCGTTATTACATGCTCGATCGCCTCTGGAATGATTGCCCAACAATTGAACTAGATGTAGTCAAGGAAAATGTGGCAAATGGCAGGTAAGAATAACCGCATTCTTTTATGGCGCCATGGCCAGACTGATTGGAATGTAATAAACCGTTTTCAGGGCCATTCCGATATCGCTCTAAATAAAGTTGGTATCTATCAAGCTGAACTTGCCGCGCCAATTATTGCGGGTATGGAACCTACGGCAATTTTATCTAGTGATCTATCCCGAGCCCGCGATACTGCATCAAAGCTCGGTGAGATAGTAAATATGGAAGTTCTAATTGACGAGCGTTTACGTGAGACTAATGGTGGATATTGGGAAGGCAAGACTGGCGCAGAAAATCGCGTGGCAGATTTAGAGAACTTTGTGCGTTGGATTGATGGCAACGATAATCCAGCTGGAACAATCGGTGAAAAGCGCAGTGAAGTTGCCGCGCGCGCTAGCGCTGCGATTGATGAATTCTTAGGCGATAAAGAGAACCAGTTACTTGTTATTGCAACTCACGGTGGCACTGCTCGTTGCTTAATGGGCCATTACTTACATTTGCCGATGGCGCATTGGGGAAAGATCGGCGGGCTATCTAATGCGCGCTGGTCTATTTTGCAGACCAGTCCTAAGGGTTGGCATTTAGCCGAACATAACGCCGGTTCTATTTTGGAGCCAGTATTTGGCGAAGAATCTGGTGCTGATGTGCCAGATCACGTGCGCTAGAGTTACCTTCTCAAGTAATAAAGGGGATATGGCGCAGTTGGTAGCGCGCTTCCATGGCATGGAAGAGGTCAGGGGTTCGAATCCCCTTATCTCCACTCAAGTAATTTCAGATTGGAAATTAAATGTCTAGCGTCATAACAATTCCAAGAGGCTGGCAAGCAGCTGATATTCCTGATCAAACGGGAAAGAATTTTTTAATTACTGGTGGCACCAGCGGGCTCGGAAAAGCTACCGCCATGGAATTAGCCCGTGCTGGCGCACATGTGACTATCACCGCCCGCAGCGCCACAAAAGGTGCGGCAACAGTTGCTGAAATTGCAAGCGATCGCGTTGCTTACAAGTTATTGGATCTGGCTGATCTTTCATCGGTGCGCAGCTTTGCTAAAGAATTCACAACACCTATAGATACCTTAATCCTTAACGCCGGTGTTATGGCTACGCCATTTTCGCTAACGAAAGATAACTTCGAGACGCAGTTCGGCACCAATCACCTGGGCCACTTTGCCTTGACTGGATTATTGCAAAAGCAGATAAAACATCGCGTCATTGCTGTCTCATCGCAAGCCCATCGCGCATCCCGTATCGGAAATTTCACGATCGATGAAATGCGCAATAAAGCTAAAGGAATTGGCGCATATAGCCCATGGTCTGCGTACGCCTATAGCAAATTAGCAAACTTACTTTTCATCCACGAGTTAGAACGTCGCCAAATGCGCCATGACTGGAATATCGAAGCAGTTGCCGCGCATCCGGGTTATGCCGATACAAATTTAATTGCCGGGGCTACCGTGCAAGATCGTGCTGGCGCTTTCGCTAACGCCATCTTTGCGCAGAGCGCCGAACGTGGCGCGCTTCCAACGCTATGTGCGGCAACTTATCCAGGCCTATATGGCGCCTCATATATCGGCCCAGATGGTTTTCTTGAGATGCGCGGATTTCCGAAACTGACTCGCGCCGCCGCAATTGCATATGACCAACGGTTAGCAAAGGATTTATGGACTATTAGCGAAGAATTAACTGGCGTTACTTGGGGTTAAAGCCCGATAAACTAAGTTAATGAGCACTTCACAAGAACATCAGGCATATGACTTTGCCTATGTCCAAGAGAAGTGGCTGCCAATCTGGGACAAAATCGAACCATTTAAATCAGGTCGACCTGATGATGCAAGACCGAAGAAATATGTCTTGGATATGTTTCCGTATCCATCAGGTGATCTACATATGGGACATGCTGAGGCATATGCACTTGGCGATGTAATTGCCCGTTATTGGATCCAAAAAGGCTTTAACGTTATGCACCCAATCGGTTGGGATGCCTTTGGCCTGCCGGCAGAAAATGCGGCAATTAAGCGCAATGAAGATCCGCGTATCTGGACTTATGAAAATATCGCAACCCAGAAAGCATCGATGCGTCGTTATGCGTGCTCCTTTGACTGGGATCGCGTCTTTAACACTTGCGACCCGGAATATTACAAATGGAACCAATGGTTATTTATCGAGCTACATAAACGCGGCTTGGCTTACCGCAAAGATAGCGCCGTTAACTGGTGTCCAAGTTGCCAGACAGTCTTAGCTAACGAGCAAGTAGTCGCAGGTCTTTGCGAACGCTGCGATACGGCTGTTACCAAGAAGAAGCTAAATCAGTGGTATTTCAAGATCACTGATTACGCAGACCGTTTGCTCGATGATATGAAAGAACTCGAAGGTAACTGGCCCGATAAAGTCTTAACGATGCAGCGCAACTGGATCGGACGCTCACAAGGTGCCAACGTAGACTTTGTCATCGAAGGTCGCGCTACACCAGTAACAATTTACACAACTCGTCCCGATACTTTATACGGTGCAACATTTATGGTCGTTGCAGTCGATTCCGAACTTGCCGCAGAACTAGCCGCTGGAACAGCGGCCGAAGATAAATTTAAGCAATACCGCGATTCTGTAAAGGCAGCATCTGATATCGATCGCTTAGCCACCGATCGCCCTAAATCTGGTGTTTTCTTAGAACGTTATGCCATCAACCCAGTAAATGGCGAAAAGTTACAGATCTGGGCCTCTGATTATGTTTTAGCAGATTACGGAACTGGCGCGATTATGGCGGTGCCGGCACACGATCCACGCGATTTAGATTTTGCGCGCGCGATGAAGTTACCTGTGCGCGTTGTAGTTAAGACCGACGATGAAGATCCAAACGATACAGGTATCGCGACAACTGGCGATGGCAAGTTAATTAACTCTGGTTCCCTTGATGGCCTAAATAAAGTGGAGGCAATTGCTGCGATAAATAAGCAGTTAGAGGCTGATAGTTTAGGAAAATCTGCGCGAAATTATCGCCTGCGCGACTGGTTGGTTTCGCGCCAGCGTTACTGGGGCACGCCAATTCCGATTGTGCATTGTGATAAATGTGGCGAAGTCGCAGTTCCTGCCGATCAATTGCCTTTGCAATTGCCGGATGCGAAAGGATTAGACCTAAAGCCAAAGGGGCAATCACCTCTTGCTGCCGCAACTGATTGGGTAAATACCAAATGCCCAACATGCGGGGGAGCGGCGCTGCGCGATACCGACACGATGGATACCTTCGTGGATTCATCTTGGTACTTCCTTCGCTATCCATCTTCAACAAATCAAAACGAACCTTTCTCGCGCGCCGACATTGATACCTGGCTGCCGGTTGATCAATACGTTGGCGGCGTAACCCACGCGATTTTGCACTTGTTGTACTCACGCTTTTTCACAAAGGTGCTGCACGATATTGGAATGCTCGGCTTTACCGAACCATTTACCCGCCTGTTAAATCAAGGCATGGTTGTCATGGATGGCTCGGCGATGTCTAAATCTCGCGGAAATCTAGTTCGCTTATCTGATGAGCTAGAAAACCATGGTGTGGATGCGATCCGTTTATCTATGGTCTTTTCTGGTCCACCAGAAGATGATGTGGATTGGTCAGATGTTTCACCATCTGGCTCAGTTAAATTCTTAAGTCGTGCTTGGCGTTTATCAGGGGACGTCACATCAAAGCCTGGCGTTGACTTTGCAACTGGTGAAATTTCATTACGTAAAGCAACTCATAAAGCGCTGCATGACGCCGCCTTTGCAGTTGAATCCTTCCGCTTTAACGTAGCCATTGCGCGCGTGATGGAGCTAGTGAATGCAACGCGTAAGGCAATTGATTCAGGTCCTGGAGCTGCAGATCCGGCAGTACGTGAAGCAACGGAAGCGATTGCAATTATGTTGTCGCTAGTTGCGCCATTTACTGCTGAGGAAATGTGGGAGCGCTTAGGCCATAAACCTGCGATTGCAACCGCTGGTTGGCCAGTTGTGGATGAAAAACTACTTGTGGCAGATGCTGTTGAAGCCGTTATTCAGATCAATGGCAAGATCACCGAACGAATTGAAGTGCCACCAACTATTACCGATAGCGAGATTGAGGCCCTAGCCTTGGCTCACCCGACAATTGCAGCGGCTCTTAACGGTGCGACCCCTAAGAAGGTTATTGCGCGCGCACCAAAACTTGTAAATATCGTTCTTTAGCCACAGCCCTGCCAATTCTTTAAATCTGCCTGGCTAATTTGCCAGATGATCGCTCCATGAATTTACTACCTGAAAAACTCCGCAATTGGTGGAGCCACATCACCTTCTCGGTCTCGCAGAAGCGTTCACTGCTATCAATCTCAGCTTTAGTTATTGCGCTCTCGCTATTTCTTGTCGTTCGCGGTTCATCTCATGAAATCGCTTTAGCGCCAAGTGATCTAACTGTCACAGAAGCCATTGCCCAAGTAACCGTCGATGTGGCCGGCGCTGTTACAAATCCTGGCGTCTATACCTTGCCGGCAAATTCTCGGGTAACCGATGCGATAAAGGCGGCCGGAGATAAATTAAAAGGTGCAGACTTATCTGATATCAACTTAGCGCGAGTAATCAAAGATGGCGAACAGATTTACATCTATCCACCTAGCAAAGGTGGAACTTCGGTTCGTATCTCCCCACAACGAGTTAAAGCCAAGAACACAGGACCATTTGCGTTAAATCGAGCAAGTGTCAAAGATCTGGAATCGCTAGATGGAATCGGTCCCGTTTTGGCTGCGCGAATAATTGCCTACCGAAATCAAAATGGTCCATTTCTAACGGTGGAAGATCTCTTAAAAGTTTCTGGCATTGGGGCTGCCAAGTTCGCACAATTTAAAGAGAAGCTACGCGTCTAATTGATTACCGCGCGCTGGCTTTAGGCGGTGCGCTCTGGTGCGGTGCGCTGCTGCAGAGCTATGTAGCGCCGTGGCGAACAACAGTTGCCGCGGCGCTACTTGTTCTCATTGCTTTATCGCAGCGGCGTAACCGTTTTATCGTGCTGGCCTTTGCGCTGGCGCTGGGTTCATCGGTTATGTCGCTGCGCCAACAAAGTCTGCAATCTAGTCTTGTTGCAAAGCACTTCGGTCAGAGCGCTTTAGTTACAGCACAATTAACAACTGATCCACATCAAAGCTCAAAAAAAGTTAGTGGACAGAATTTTCTTCCCCCTAGCTATAGCGCGCTAGCTAGCTTGCGTGAGATCCAGATCGACGGACGTACTTATAAGTTACATATCCCGGTGCGATTTATTGCTACCGATCGCAAGATTGCAAAGTTATTGCCAGGCCAGAAGGTATCGGCCACGGTACAAATAGCACGCAGTAAAGAGCCGCGCGTAGCAGCTATGTTGCTGGCAAATGGAGATGTGAAAGTTGTAAACAAACCATCACCTTGGGCGGCAGCTCTTGGCAAGGTTCGCTTGGGTTTGCGCGCAGCAAGTGGCACCGGAGATGCTGGTTCGCTTATTCCCGGAATGGTCTTAGGCGATACCTCGTTGCAAAACGAGAACTTTCGCGGGGATATGCGCCGCTCGGGACTTACCCATTTAGTTGCGGTATCAGGTGCCAACTTTGCAATTGTTTCCGCCTTTATCTTATGGTGCGCGCAATTTCTCTTTCGCACCATGCGCTTTCGCATTATCGCAACTGCCTTTGCGCTAACTGCCTTTATCGCACTTGTTCGGCCATCACCTTCGGTCTTGCGCGCAGCTGCTATGGCGGCAGTCTTACTAATTGCATGTGCCACCAAACGTGGATCTGATTCGCTGCCGGCGTTAGGTTTTGCAATTGCAGCCGTTGTTATTGGAGATCCCTGGCAGGGGCGCGATCCTGGTTTTGCCTTATCGGTGCTGGCTACTGCAGGTTTACTGCTCTTTGCACCTCTAATTGTTAATTACTTAGCGCGCTGGTTACCAAATTTTGCGGCGCAAGCGATCGCACCACCGATAGCTGCGATGGTCTTTTGCGCTCCGGTAATAGTTGCGATTGCCGGCTATCTATCACCGATGAGCATCCTGGCTAACTTATTGGCAGCACCTGCCGTTGCGCCCATAACAGTTGTGGGTTTTATCGCAGCCTTGATATCGCCGTTGCTGCCCCAAGTTTCGGCATTTCTTGTTACTTGCGTAAAACCACTGGCTTGGTGGATTGCCAGTATTGCCGATTGGGCGGCCGGCTTTCGGGTAATTACCTTAAGCAAAGGGTTAATGGGTTTTCTACTTGCGCTCTTAGTTGTTGCACTTATCTTTACCTTGCCGCGCAAAGTATTTATAACGGGCTTACTTATTATCTTGGCCCTGACTTATCTGCAACGTTTTCCCGGCGGTGATTGGCAAGTCGCTAATTGCGATATCGGGCAAGGCGATGGTGCGGCAATTAACTTAGGAAACCATCGTGCGATTGTGATTGATACCGGCCCTGACCCTGAATTAATTGATCGCTGCTTAAAGCAGCTATCGATCCGGGAAATCCCGTTATTAATTTTGACGCATGGTCATGCCGATCACATCGCAGGTTTAGCCGGCGCAGTTCGCGGCCGCAAAGTGGGTGCAACTTGGTTTGGCAATGTCAGACGCGGAACAAGTGCGCAAATTGGGCGCGCAAATATTAAAGTCTTGTGGCCAGATAACGGTGAATATGATCCAAATAATTCCAGTATCGCAGTACGCATTGATACGCCAGATTTTTCACTCTTCGCCGGTGGCGATATGGAACCGCTTACCCAAGCAGTCATAGCACCCGAATTAAGAAGAGTTGATATCTATAAAGTGTGTCATCACGGGTCTGCATATCAAGATGAGAGTTTTACTCGGGCGCTAAGCCCACAAGTTGCAATCATTAGCGTCGGGGAGGGCAATAGCTACGGACATCCCGCCGCAAAGACCTTAGCGCTATTGGCACAGGTAAGCGCTAAAGTACTGCGTACTGATGTTGATGGGGCGATTGCGATCGCAGCACATAAACATCGGCTAAAGATACGAACCAGTAAAGGTAACTTTAACTTTATTAGATGGGAGTAATGCGTGAATCCGTTTTATCTCATCCTGGGTTCAGAAGGTGCGCTCTCTGATCGCGCGCTAAGTAAATTAACTAAGCAGCTAAAAGAAGAAAGCGCTGAAATAACAACTATCTTCGCCGCCGATGCCTTGCTCGGTGATATCTCGGATGCGCTAGCGCCTTCGCTATTTTCCGAACGACGTGCCTTAATTATTAAAGATCTGCAAGATCTGCCAGAAGATTCTAAAGATGAGGTCACTCGATATTTAGCCGAACCAGATGGGCTAACCACATTGGTCTTTATCCATAAAGGCGGCGTCAAAGGTAAAGCTTTGCTCGATGCAATCAAGAAAGTTAAACCTGAAATAATTGCCTGCGAGCCGTTAAAGAAAGAGGCCGAGAAAGAAGCCTTTGTTAAAGAGTTATTTTTAGATAGTGGACGTAAAGCATCGCCGGGCGCAGTTGCCGCCTTAGTTGGCGCACTTGGTGGAGATATGCGCGAGCTACAACAAGCGGTTTCACAAATTGCCCTTGATTCACCTGCCGGTGTTATTGATGAAGCGATGGTCGATAAATTCCACCAAGGTCGCGTCGAGACAACTGGCTTTGATGTCGCCGATGCCACCGTCGATGGCAATTTACCGGTTGCGCTAATTTCGCTACGCAGCGCAATCGAAACTGGCACAGATCCTGTGATGGTCACATCTGCAATTGCATCTGCGCTACGCAGCTTGGCAAAGGTTTCCGGTTCTGCCAACGGTGCAAAATCTTTTGAATTAGCGGGCCAACTTGGGATGGCGCCTTGGCAGATTGATAAAGCTCGCCGCCAATTACAGGGTTGGACGCCACGTGCGTTATCAAAGGCGGTACAAGCGATCGCCCTAGCCGATGCACAAGTAAAGGGAGCGGCTACAGATCCGATCTATGCCTTGGAGAAAGCCCTCGCTGCAATTACCTCAGCCCGCGCTGCCCGTTAAGCGGGGGATTTACCTCAATTTGAGCCTGAACCCCTTGCGCTGATAACCTACGCATCTGCCTGGCAACCAAAAGGGTTCTCACAGCTTTAGACGTTCGGAGTAATACACGTGGCAAATATCAAGTCCCAGATCAAGCGCGTTAAGACAAATAACAAGGCTCAGGCTCGTAACAAGTCTGTCTCTTCATCTATCAAGACAGCTGTTCGCAAATTCCGCGAAGCAGTTGCTAAAGGTGATGCAGCAACAACTACGACTGAACTTCGCGCTGCTTCTAAGGCTCTTGATGTTGCTGTTTCAAAGGGTGTACTTCACCGCAACACAGCTGCAAATAAGAAGTCATCAATGGCTAAGGCTGCTGCCAAAGCCGGCGTTCGTTAATTTCAGCTCCAGAAATCAATAGGGGCGGATAACAGTGCCTGCAATCTCCCTTGCTAAGGCCCCGCAACCTGCCGCAACAAATCCGGCGCAGATCCGTAACTTCTGCATCATCGCCCATATCGATCACGGCAAATCAACACTGGCTGATCGCATGCTCGGCATTACCGAAGTCGTAGAAGCGCGCAATATGCGTGCGCAATATCTAGATCGCATGGATATCGAACGCGAACGCGGCATCACGATTAAATCCCAAGCAGTTCGCTTGCCTTGGCGCAGCGGAATCGATGGCCAGGAATACATTCTTAATATGATCGATACACCAGGGCACGTTGACTTTACCTACGAAGTCTCGCGCTCGCTGGCTGCATGTGAAGGCGCAGTCTTACTCGTTGATTGCGCGCAAGGCATAGAAGCCCAGACTTTGGCTAACTTGTATCTGGCAATGGAGAATAACTTAACCATTATTCCTGTGCTTAATAAGATCGACCTACCCAATGCCCAGCCAGAAAAGTTCGCCGCAGAACTGGCGCGCTTAATTGGTTGCCAGCCCGAAGATTGTTTACGTGTATCTGGCAAGACTGGTGATGGTGTTGCTGAATTGCTCGATCAGATCGTCGCCCAAATTCCTGCACCAGTAGGCGATGCCGATGCACCTGCACGCGCACTTATCTTTGACTCGGTCTATGACTCATATCGCGGCGTAGTTACTTATGTTCGCGTTATCGATGGCCGCATTAATCCGCGCGAACAAATTCAAATGTTTTCAACTGGCGTACGTCACGAAGCTTTAGAAGTCGGTGTTATCTCACCCGAGCCAGTACCTAGCAAAGGTTTAGGCGTTGGCGAGGTAGGTTATTTAATTACTGGCGTAAAAGATGTTCGCCAGTCACGTGTTGGTGACACTGTCACTAACTATCAAAATCCAACCAAAAATCCTTTGGCTGGTTATAAAGATCCCAAGCCAATGGTTTTTTCTGGGCTATTTCCTTTAGATGGCGCAGATTTTCCTTTACTTCGTGATGCTTTAGATAAGTTGCAATTAAATGATGCTGCCCTTGTTTACGAACCAGAAAACTCAGCGGCTCTTGGCTTTGGTTTCCGTTGTGGCTTCCTTGGGCTTTTACACATGGAGATTGTTCGTGAACGTCTTGAGCGTGAAGCAGGGATTAGTTTGATTGCAACTGCGCCTAACGTGGTTTATCAGGTGACAATGGAAGATGGAAAAGAATTTAGAGTCACCAATCCATCTGAATTCCCTGATGGAAAGATTAATAGTGTTAAAGAACCGATTGTTAAGAGCACTATTCTTGCGCCATCTGAATATATCGGAACCATCATGGAGCTCTGCCAAGAACGTCGTGGCACGATGCAAGGGATGGACTACATTTCAGAAGATCGGGTAGAAATCCGCTACACCTTGCCACTAGCTGAAATTGTCTTCGATTTCTTTGATCAACTAAAGAGCCGCACAAAGGGTTATGCATCCCTTGATTATGAAGAACTCGGTGATGAAGAAGGCAACCTAGTTAAGGTCGATATCTTGCTACAAGGCGAAGCAGTCGATGCCTTTAGCGCGATTGTTCACCGCGATAAGGCTTACTCATATGGCGTGATGATGACTGGCAAACTGCGCGAACTTATCCCGCGCCAACAATTCGAAGTTCCAATCCAGGCAGCGGTTGGTTCGCGAATCATCGCACGCGAAAGTATTCGAGCAGTCCGTAAAGATGTTTTGGCCAAGTGTTATGGTGGCGATATTTCTCGTAAGCGCAAACTTTTGGAAAAGCAGAAGGAAGGTAAGAAGCGCATGAAGATGGTTGGCCGCGTAGAAGTTCCGCAGGAAGCCTTCGTTGCCGCTCTTGCTACAGATGCTGATATCGAGAAGATCAAAGCTGCGCGTAAGCAAGACTGATCGTGCTCTCCTTCTACGTACACATCCCGTACTGCATAAAGCGATGCGGATATTGTGATTTCAATACCTACACACCATCTGAACTCCAAGATGGCGCATCGCTAGAAATTGTCTCCACGGATTACATTGCTGCGCTTTTGCGTGAATTAGATAGCGCTCCGCAAGAGGTCGTCCCCACTATATTTTTTGGGGGAGGCACTCCCTCTCTGATGCCGGCAACTGATCTGGGCCGCGTTATCGCTGCAATCAAGGTGCGTAACGGATTGACTGCTGATTGTGAGATCACTCTTGAAGCAAACCCGGACTCAGTCACCGATGAGAAACTTCATGGCTATCTGGCTGCCGGATTTAATCGAATTTCATTCGGTATGCAATCGGCGCAACCACATGTCTTGGCAGTTTTAGATCGCACCCACAATCCCGCCAATGTTAAGCGGGCTGTTGATATGGCGCGTCTAGCTGGATTTAAAAGTATTAGCGTTGATTTAATTTACGGAACACCAGGTGAATCTCTAGAAGATTGGCGCGCCACAGTCACAGAGGCGCTTTCTTTAGATATCGACCATATAAGCGCATATGGGTTAATTATTGAAAATGGCACAAAGCTTGCAGCCCAGATAAAGCGCGGCGAAGTCGCTGCACCAATTGATGATCTGATGGCGGACATGTATTTATTGGTAGATCAGATGTGTAATGAAGCAGGATTCAATTGGTATGAGTTATCGAACTGGGCAAAACCTGGTCAAGAATGTGCGCACAACATCGCATATTGGAAGAGTGCAAATTGGTGGGGTTTGGGCGCGGGAGCGCATTCGCATTTAAATGGAAAACGATTCTGGAATATTAAGCATCCCAGCGCATATAAGCAGAAACTCTTTGCAGGTGGCTCACCGATTGCAGAAACAGAGGAGTTGACAGCGACTCAACTAAGAGATGAGTCAGTGATGCTAGCTATTCATATGCGTTCTGGTTTAGATCTCGCGCTTATTTCTGCCGCTGCTGCGCACAATTTGACCGCTTACAAATTGACAGGACATTTGGATATCGTAAATAATCACGTGCAGTTGACTGCGCAAGGACGATTGATTGCCGATCGTCTTGTCCAAGAAGCCCTTGGCTAAGGCTCTGTAGTACCTTTAGCCCATGAGTACTAATGCAACGATCCTTTTATCCTTTCTCGCACTCGTATTTGTTGTATCGGGCTTAAGTAAAGCCAGCGGAAATGAAAAAGGGTTATCTGGTACCCGCGATGTAAATGTTAAAGATGGCTTTGCTCGAGTTATTGGCTTCTTTGAGGCGTTACTTGCACTCGGGTTAATTCTTGGACTTAAGTGGACTTGGATGGCCTACTTCCCACTCTTGGGCTTGTGGTTCTTTATGGCGGGTGCAATTTTCGTACACTTTCGTGCCGGTAAGGGTAAGACAGCATTTCCTGCCTTCTTCCTGCTAACTTTAATTTCAATCGCCCTAGTACTTATCTAAAGAAGCGAATACCAGAGAAATTACTATGCAATCTCAACGCCGTCTGGAGATCTTGCGCGCTATCGTCGATGAATACGTAGCCACCCAAGAACCAGTTGGCTCGAAATCTATTGCAGATAAGTCTTCCCTTGGTTTGTCGCCTGCAACGATCCGCAATGAGATGGCAGTTTTAGAAGATGAAGGATTGATTACCCATCCACATACTTCTGCCGGACGTATCCCAACTGATGCGGGATATCGCGTATTTGTAGATAAATTGGCAACTGTTAAGCCACTCTCTACTGCCGAACGTCGCGCCATCGAAACCTTTTTAGATGAAGCAAATAACCTCGAACAGTTGATGAAGAGATCTGCGAAGTTATTAGCAGATTTAACTAAGCAGGTTGCAGTAATTACCCACCCTATGATTGGTGAAGCCCTGGGTGGCGAAAAGATGACGATTTCCGGAACAGCAAACCTGGCGCGTTCGGGCGAAGATTTCGGTAGATCACTGTCGCCAATTCTGGAAGCGTTAGAAGAACAAGTCGTTTTGATGCGTTTACTGGGCGATGCCAATGAAAATGTACAAGTTCGAATTGGTGGCGAACAGAGTGAAACTAATCTGCGCCAGACATCGCTAGTAACAGTTGGTTACGGGGCAGATAATTCGCCGATTGGAGCCCTTGGAGTTCTGGGGCCAACCCGTATGGATTATGCAGGTTCGATGGCTGCGGTAACCGCCGTAGCTCGTTACGTTGGACGTTATATATCGGAGAGCAATTAATTTATGTCTGATCTTTACCAAACGCTCGGCGTTGCTCGCGGTGCGACCGCTGACGAAATTAAAAAGGCGTATCGCAAGATCGCTCGTGAACTGCATCCAGATGTAAATCCTGACCCTGCAGTACAAGATAAATTTAAAGAAGTTACCGCAGCCTATGAAGTATTGAGCGATCCTCAGAAACGTCAGTCATATGACATGGGCGGTTCTGGTTTTGGTGGGGGATTCGGTGGCGGTGGATTTAGCGACATCATGGATGCCTTCTTCGGGGGCGGACAAAATCGTGGGCCGCGTCCACGAATGCGCCAAGGGCAAGATGCGCTAATTCGCGTCGAAGTTGATTTAAATGAAGCATGTTTCGGAACCGAACGCGATATCTCGGTTGAAAATGCAGTTACATGTACTAAGTGCAGCGGCCAAGGTTCAGCAGATTCATCAGCGCCTGCCATGTGTCAGGTTTGTAAAGGCCGCGGTGAGACACAACAGGTACAGCGTTCATTCTTAGGACAAGTAATGACATCTCGCCCCTGCGGGTCTTGTCAGGGATACGGAAGTGTCATAACAAATCCGTGTCGCGAATGCGCCGGCGATGGGCGAGTACGTGCGCGTCAAAATATTTCTGTGAAGATTCCACCGGGTGTTGAAACTGGCAATCGTATTCAGCTTGCTGGTCGTGGTGAAGTCGGAGCTGGCGGCGGGCCTGCAGGTGATCTTTATGTGGAAATAGTTGAAGCAGAGCACCCATTTTTAATTCGCGATGGCCACAACTTGCACGTTGCCATTGAAGTTTCCTTTGCTGCCGCATCGCTTGGTACCAAGGTATTGGTCGAATCTTTAGATGGTCCTTTGGAAGTTGAAGTTCGCCCCGGAATTCAAAGCGGTGCAACTATTTCAGTACGCGGTAAAGGTATGACGCGTCTGCGTGCGGCTACCCGTGGCGATTTAGTTGTCCATGTGGAAGTACAAACCCCGCATAAGTTAAACCGCGAGCAAGAAGAGTTATTACGTAAATTTGCGACATCGCGCGGTGAAAAGCCAGGAGATGTAAAAGTTAAGGGCCACGAACAAGGATTCTTTAGCAAATTTAGAGATGCCTTCGGTCGCTAATGCTCACGCTCTTCTTTGTTCAGGATCTGCCTACAACAATCGGTAGTCATTATGAATTTGAAGGCGATGATGCCGGCCACGCCATCCGTGTGCTGCGTACCCAAATCGGTGAATCGCTAGCTCTTTCTAATGGACTAGGTGCCTGGTCGGTCGTTGAGGTAATCGCTATTTCTAAGAAATCAATGACTGTGCGCGTTTCCTCATCTGGTATTGAGGAAGCACTTCCTGTGGAATTTACCATCGCGCAAGCGTTGACTAAGGGCGATCGGATAAAAGAAGCAATCGAGTTAAACACCGCAGGTGGTGCCGATGTAATTTTATTGTGGGCAGCTGCTCGTTCGATTGGCAAGGCGACGCCTGATTTAATGCAGAAGCTAGCCGTTACTGCGCGCGAAGCTAGCAAACAGAGCCGGCGCAATCGCATTCCCTTTGTGATGGGTGTTTTAGATGTCAAAAAAATTGCTGCAGAAATCACGAATTACGATTTAGCGATAGTTCTGCATGAAAGTGCATTAGATAAGTTAAGTGAAGTTGTAACTGCTGGAGCAAAGAAAGTTCTGGTAATCATCGGCCCTGAAGGTGGGCTAACAGATGAAGAGCTAGAACTATTTGCAAGCGCCGGCGCCAAAGTTGCTCATATGGGGCGACCAGTATTTCGCTCGGCGCACGCTGGCATGGCGTCACTTTCTGGCCTTAACACGGCGCTAAAAATCTGGTAAAGGTATAGTCAACTTATGGCGTTAGATCCAGATTGCATCTTCTGCAAAATCATTGAAGGCGTTATTCCTGCCGATATCGTCTTTCGTAATGAGAACGTGGTGGCCTTTAACGATTTAAATCTGCAAGCCCCAACCCATGTCTTACTTATTCCAACTGTTCATACCGAGAATGCGGCAGGGTTAGCAAAGATGTCAGCGACCATCACCGCAGCGTTGTTTACCGCAGCTGATGAAATTGCCACAGAACGCGGACTGACTGGTTATCGCACCGTCTTTAATACTGGTGCAGATGCCGGCCAGAGCGTCTTTCACGCTCATCTACACCTGCTTGGTGGGCGTGGACTCGCTTGGCCACCCGGTTAAAAGTAGTATCTCTGACTATATGGAACGTACTCTGATCACGATCCCGCCCGCAATTGCGATGGTCTCACTCATCGGCGCCGGCGATGCCAATCTACGAATTATTGAAGCAGCCTTCCCAAGTGTAAATATCACTGTACGCAGCAACGAGATCACTCTGCGCGGACCACATATTGATTGTCTGGCGCTGGAAAAGTTATTTGCCGAGATGGTGGTTGTTATTCGTTCCGGACAAGCGCTAACAGTGGATGCAGTAAAGCGCAGTATTGCGATGCTTGGTCAAGAACCGACCGAAAGTCCAGCCGAAGTTTTATCGCTAAATATTGTCTCTAATCGCGGGCGGACAATTCGTCCAAAGACTGCCAATCAGAAAAAATATGTTGATGCAATTGAAGAGAACACCATCACCTTTGGTATCGGCCCAGCTGGTACTGGCAAGACTTATCTGGCTATGGCCAAGGCTGTTGCGGCGCTGCAAGCAAAGAAAGTAAATCGAATTATCTTGACTCGTCCGGCAGTTGAAGCTGGTGAGAAATTAGGTTTCCTACCTGGAACGCTAAGTGAAAAAATTGATCCATTTCTTCGCCCGCTCTTTGATGCGCTCCATGACATGATCGATGTGGATTCAGTTCCACGCTTAATGCAGACCGGTGTTATTGAAGTAGCCCCGCTTGCCTATATGCGCGGGCGTACCCTGAACGACTCATTTATTATCTTGGATGAAGCGCAGAACACCACACCTGAACAGATGAAGATGTTCTTAACTCGCTTGGGTTTTGGTTCAAAGATGGTGATCACAGGCGATGTGACACAGGTAGATCTCCCTAATGGCGTGCGATCAGGGCTACGTGTTATCTCCGACATTTTGCACGATATCGATGATATTTCCTTTATGGAGCTAACTGCCGAGGATGTGGTCCGCCACCGTTTAATTGGGGATATCGTCAAGGCCTACGATAAATATGAAGAGGCAAAAACTGCGCCTCGCAACTTGCGTAACCAATAAATAAAATATTTATGACAATAGAAATCACCAATAAATCTGGCGAACTTGTGCCCACTGACGGCGTGCGAGATCTGCTGCAGAGCTCATTAATGGAATTGAAGTTAAACCCAGAATGCGAAGTAAATTTGGTCTTTGTGGACGTAACAGAAATGACTGAGCTACACATCAAATGGATGGATGAGGGCGGTCCTACCGACGTCCTTTCCTTCCCAATGGATATGCCAAGTGATGCAAATGAAGCGGTAACCCTGGGCGACATCGTTATTTCACCTACCGTTGCGGCGCTTCAAGCTGCCAGCGCTGGACACTCAACCGATCATGAAATATTTATCTTGGCCGCCCACGGTTTGCTACATATCTTGGGCTATGACCACGCAAATGCTGCAGACGAGAAAGTTATGTTTGCTCTGCAAGATGACTTAGTTAAGAAGTACCAGGCAATTGCATGAACGCCTTTAATATCACCGCCATCATCGCACTGATCGCCTTTGCTGGTTTTCTTGCCGCCTCTGAATCTGCGCTGACCTCAATCTCTCGTATTCTCATTGAGGAGATTGAGAGCAAGCGCGGTGGACATTTACTGAAGAAGTATTCACAGCAACCAGCGCGCTATCTAAACGTTTTACTTTTGGTCAGAAAGATCTGTGAATTTACTGCAGCTGCACTGTTAGCGGTTGCGCTCTTGCGCCAATATTCATCAGCTCAAGCGATGGCACTTACTGTGGTGATCATGGTTATCTTGTCATACGTTGTAATTGGCGTTGGCCCGCGTACCTTGGGTCGCCAGCAACCACATAAATGGGCGCGCGCAGGCATATCTGTCGCTTACTTCTTAGCTTTTATCTTGGGTCCGGTTACCAACCTGCTGATCGCAATTGGTAATGCGATAACACCAGGCAAGGGCTTTCGCAGTGGTCCATTTACCAATGAAGCCGAACTACGTGACTTGGTAGATCAGGCACACGAGCGCGGCCTAGTTGAATCTGATGAACACGAGATGATCCACTCGGTATTTGAACTCGGCGATACCTTGGTGCGCGAACTTATGGTCCACCGCACCGATATGGTTTGGATTGAGCGCGATAAGAACTTGCGCCAAGCACTCTCGCTAGCGCTGCGCTCTGGTTATTCGCGTATCCCGGTAGTCGGTGAAAACCTCGACAATATTATTGGTATCGCCTACGTAAAAGATCTCGCCAAGCGTGCGCTAGATCATCATGAGGCCGAAACGACTGAAAAGGTTGAGCAGCATATGCGCCCGGCCGTCTTTGTTCCCGAAATCAAGATCGCTGCCGAACTATTGAAAGAGATGCAGCGCGATCAGATCCACCTAGCAATCGTTGTAGATGAATATGGCGGAACAGCCGGAATTATCACCATCGAAGATATTATTGAAGAGATCGTAGGCGAGATCGCCGATGAGTTCGATGATGGCGTTGAAGCCTTTATCTGGATCACTGAAGATAAGGCGCGCGCCAAGGCAACCTTGCATATTGAGGATTTAGCAGATGAGTTAAAGATTGAATTCGATAAGGCAGATTCAGAAGATGTCGACACTATCGGCGGACTTATGGCGCAGAAACTCGGTCGCGTCCCGATCGCAGGCAGCACTATTTCACTTGCTGGGTGGTCGATTACATCGGAGCGGCCACTGGGTCGACGTCGTAAAATTAGTAGCGTAATAATTGAACGCCTCAAAGATGAGAAGTTAGAAGATCATGAGTAATTTTTTTAAGAATCCAGAAGATCAAAAGCTGGCAACCTTGGCAACTTCAACTCTGACGCGCACAGGTGCAAAACAAGCAGCGGCGCTACGTGACACAACTGGCCGCACATATGTTGCGATAAATATTGCTGCACCTAATCTCACACTCGATGCCGTGCAAGCAGTCTTTACAGTTGCTGCCGCATCACAAATTGCGGGAATTGAAGGTGTTGTAATTGCCGGTGAAAAAGTGGCGCTGACTGCAGTTATTACAGATAATTCTCCGCAGGCAACCATCTTTTATATCGATGCAAACGGGGATGTCGTAAGGGCGTAAGATAGCCCAATGCGTATCGTTCGATTTTCTCCAGGACCTGAATCAGGCCTGGGTACCGATCCGCTCTTTGGGGTTCTCGAAGGCGATAACTCAATTACCGTGATCTCGGGAGATCCGATTTATCACGGCGTCACCAAGACTGCGGCCAAGGTCGAGCTAACTAAGGTGCGTTTATTAGCGCCAGTAATTCCGCGCAGCAAGATCGTTGCAGTCGGTAAGAACTATGCCGACCATGCCAAAGAGATGGGTTCAGATGTTCCAAAAGAACCGATTATCTTCTTAAAGCCAAATACATCTGTGATTGGTCCAGGGGACACAATTGTCTGGCCGGCAATGGCGCCAACGATTGATTATGAAGCAGAACTTGCAGTTGTGATTGGTCGAGTTTGTAAAGATGTGCCCAAAGAGCGTGTTAACGAAGTTATCTTTGGCTACACCTTGGCAAATGATGTGACCTGTCGCGAGCTGCAAAAGAGTGATGGACAATGGGCGCGCGCCAAGGGCTTTGATACCTTCTGTCCAATCGGCCCCTGGATTGAAACTGATTTCTTGCCTGGTACACAGCGCATCTTCTCTAAGGTAAATGATGAGATTCGCCAAGATGCGACTTTAGATCAGATGATCTTTAGCGTCGCCGATATCGTTGTTTTTGTATCGCAAGTTATGACTTTATTGCCGGGGGATGTAATCATCACCGGCACCCCAGCAGGTATTGGACCACTTATTGCGCGCGGCAGCGTCGTTGTCGGCATCGATGGCTTAGGTCAACTAACAAATAAGGTGAGTGCAAAGCCGTGAGTGAGAAAAAAGTAAAGGTCCGTTTTGCACCATCTCCAACAGGTGACTTGCACGTCGGAAATATCCGCACCGCCTTATTTGATTGGGCCTATGCCCGCCACACAGGTGGCACATTCTTATTCCGTATTGAAGATACCGATACCACACGCGTTACCGATGAATACATACAAGCTGCGATCGATACTTTGAAATGGCTTGGCCTAAACTGGGATGAAGGTCCTGAAGTCGGCGGCGAGAACGGTCCTTATCTACAATCACAACGTTTAGATAAATATGCACATTGGGCGCAGAAGTTCTTAGATCAGAAAGATGCCTATCACTGTTACTGCTCACCGGATGAGTTAGAAGCAGTACGTGAAGCGCAACGCGCCGCAAATGTGGCACCGGGGTACAACGGCCATTGTCGTGATCTAACTGATGAGCAAGTTGCAGCTTATAAAGGGCAAGGTCGCGCTGCGGTAGTGCGTATGCGCATGCCAGATGGCAGCACTACCTTTACCGATGAAATTCGCGGAGAAGTTACCTTTGATCACAAGTTCGTACCTGACTTTGTCTTGGTTCGTGCCGATGGTTCACCGCTTTACACGCTAGCTGTTGCAGTCGATGATATTTTGATGAAGGTAACCCACGTCTTGCGCGGAGAAGATTTGTTATCTTCCACCCCACGTCAGATCCGGGTTTATCAAGCGATGGGCGTTGCCATCGCTGATTACCCAGTCTTTGCCCACCTGCCATTTGTGATGGGTCAAGATAATGCCAAGCTTTCTAAGCGCAATGGTGAAGCATCCATTTCTTGGTATCGCGAACAAGGTTATTTGCCAGAGGCGATCTGTAATTACTTAGCGCTGCTTGGCTGGTCACCTGGCGATGACCGTGAAAATATCACGATGGCTGAGCTCTGTGAGATGTTCACCGTAGATAAAGTTCATTCTTCGCCGGCCCGCTTTGATATGAAGAAGTTAGAAGCGATAAATGGCGACAAGATTCGTGCGCTGACTTTAGAAGAATTCCTAAAATGGTCACTGCCATTTTTAACTATCGCAGGCGTCATCACTGGAACAGATTCTGAGATCGCACTCGTTAAGCAAGCGCTACCTTTAATTCAGGAACGCATAGTAAAGCTTGATGAAGTACCAGCTATGTTGCGCTTCTTATTTGTCAAGAACTTTGCAGTTGAAGAAGCATCTCTTTCTAAAGTCACCGATAGCGCATCTAAAGATGTCTTAAAGCGCACCTTGGCTGAGTTAACTCCACTTGCCACCTGGAACCACGATTCAATTGAAGCAGCGCTTCGCACTTCGCTAATTGAAGAGATGGGGCTTAAGCCACGTATCGCATTTGGCGCAGTTCGTATTGCAACTACTGGATCTACGATTTCGCCACCACTCTTTGAATCTATGGAGTTGCTGGGTAAAGAATCCTCGTTGGCCCGAATTGCGGCGGCGATCGACCTATAAATCGCACCAAAAAATTGAGGTATCCTTTCCCCTGTTGTATTGGGGTATGGGGTAATTGGCAGCCCTGCTGATTCTGGTTCAGTAAGTCTAGGTTCGAGTCCTGGTACCCCAGCGCAGTACAGGTACTACAAGGCAAGACAGCAGTAAAGCTTCACAAAATGTACTAGGGCCCCGTCGTCTAGCGGCCTAGGACTCTGGCTTCTCAAGTCAGCTACGAGGGTTCGAATCCCTTCGGGGCTACGCAGGATTGGTGTATCTACTTTGATCGGTTTTCTAAAGGTACTACCAGCATTTATCGCTACCGCTTATTTACTGGCGTTAGTTCCGGGACAGACCGTTGCGATGATTCTTCGCCAAGCAATTATGGGCGGACCACGTACGGCCTATATGACCTTACTTGGAACCAGTAGCGCGTTAATTGTTTGGGGCAGCGCATCTGCAATTGGCTTATCACAGATATTTGCACATTCTCATACCGCTTATAACTTACTTAAATACACAGGTGTTGCCTACCTTGTCTTTTTAAGTCTGTAGACTCTTTGGCAGGCTCGTAAAGAGTACGGCCGCTTTGATTATGAGGGCGCGGCAAAGACTGGGTTAGGCCCAGCTTTTGGCTTAGGTTTTTTAACAAATATGACAAATGTTAAAGCAGCTGTCTTTGCTGTGGCCTTTATACCCGCATTTGTTCCGGCAGATTTTAATTTAGCTTTAGGAATTTTCTTACTTTCAATAGTCCAGGCGTTGACTTCTTCTGCTTGGTATAGCGTTGTTATATCGCTTGTCGCACGTGCATCTGTTGTACTTGCCCGCCCCAAAGTCAGACGCGCTTTGACAGTATTTTCTGCCGTGGGAATCTTGTTTCTAGCTCTAACTTTATTACTAACTTCTCCGCGCTAGTTTAATTACCAAGGATGCGCGCCGAGGCCGCCATCAAAGTCATATGTTGAACCGGTTGCCCAGGCATTTGCATCAGATAGTAAGAATTCTGTAACGCCAACAACTTCTTCTGCTCTGGCATAACGCCCAAGAGGCGTTGCTGCCTTCCATGCCGCAACGCCTTCCGGCCATGCTTGATCAATACCATCTCGACCAATTAACCCAAGGCGCAGACCTAGTACGCGCATTGGAGCATGAGCGCGCGATGCCGAACGAGTTAAGACATCTAACGCTGCTTTGCTGGCGCCATAAATTTCATGGCCCGGCCGCGGGTTGAGCGCTTCAACGGAGGAGATATTTAAAACTACCTGCACACCAGATTTTACTGACTCATCGATGATCTCTTTCGGCGCATCGACATTTATCCGCATCATTAACTCTATTTCAGCGCGAGTTGCTTGCGTTGGATCAAGGACTGCTTGGTTTGCCGCATTATTAATAATGAAATCTAACTTGCCGGCGCGAGATAGCGCTTCTTGTACAAGTGAGTTACCCGATTTTGCAACAGATAAATCAGCTGCAATAACGTGCAAGCTATCGTGTGCTGGGATTTCACCAGTATTAACCTGCCCACAAACGGTTGCACCAAGTTCCAGAAAGCGCGCAACGTAGGCTTGCCCGATAAGACCGGATGCACCAGTAATTAATATGGACTTACCAGCAAAGCTCACTTAAGCGGTTCCAGCGCTTTGATACGGAGGTTAACTCGCGCAATTAAATCACTTAGATCAATCTTGGTGCTAACCCGCTTTGAAACAACTTGATCACCTGCCACCCAAACATCTGTGACATCGCCACGGCCTGCGGCAAAGACCAGCAGCGCATTTACATCATGCACGGGGGTTAAGTGGGCGGCATGTAGATCAAGTGCAATCAAATCGGCCTCTTTGCCGATCTCAATACTGCCGACGCGATCGCCAAGGCCAACGGCATGGGCTGCTTCGATAGTTGCTGCGCGCACGATAGAAGTTAGATCAACGTCTGCGGGGGATTGGCGCAGCGCAACCACATGGGCTGCCATACGCATTACCGAGAACATATCTAGATCATTTGATGAAGAACAACTATCTGTCCCCAGGCCAACTTTGATTCCAGCTTTGCGCAGATCGTTAAAGCGCGCCAGCCCTGAGCCAAGTTTTAAATTACTGCCTGGGCAATGGCCAACTGATGTGCCTTTACTTGCCGCAATTGCCATATCAGAATCCGATAGATGAACTCCGTGGCCAAAAATAGTTGGCACATCTAATATCCCGGTATCGCGACAGACTTCAGTTGGAGTCTTTGAGTAACGGCTGGCAATATCATCATTTTCAGCTTGTGTTTCAGAGACGTGAAGATGAATACGTGCCCCGAGTTCCTTAGCGATCGCAGCTACCTGCGTTAAATTCTCGGGCGAATCTGTGTAAGTTGAATGCGGCATGAAATAGGTCGGAATATACGGACCACCGATTTCAGCAAGTACAGCCGGCCATTGATGGGCGCGTTCGATCCGTTGCTCCCATTGCAGACCATCTAGGCCTGGGAAATCAAAGAAGATGGGCCCTGAGATATGGCGCAGCCCAACTCGCACTGCACCGCGATGGGTTGCAGCAGGGTTTAAATACATATCCATCGTTGTTGTGGTGCCGGCTAATAGCGCCTCAAGTGCACCAAGTTCGGTACCGAGTTCGCAAGTAGCTTCATCCATTATGGCGCCTTCGGCCGCCCAGACGCGTTCTAGAAAACCTTGCAGGTTTACACCTTCGGCCCAACCGCGCAAAAGCGTCATACCTAAGTGAGTATGGCTATTGATCAGCCCTGGTGAAATTAACTTATTAGTTGCATCATAAATTTCCTTGGCATCTGGTGAATCTGTGCCGATATAGGCGATCTTGCCACCTTCGATGCCAATTGAAACGCCTTCCAGAATTTCATTTTTGGAATTTGAGGTAACGGCATAGCGCGCGTTCTTTATTATTAAGTCCAACATTAAGCAAAGGCCTTGATCGTGCCATCAAGGATGGTAATTACCTTTTCACTAGCTGCCTTAAGAGCTGCATTTATGTCATCCATAGTTATCGGGGTATCACTTACACCAGCAGCTGGATTAACGACTAAAGCAATTGCGGCGTAGCGAAGGCCGGCTTCCTTTGCCAGTGATACTTCCGGAACACCTGTCATGCCAACAACGGTGGCACCAGCCAGACGCGCCAATCTAATTTCAGCAGGTGTTTCAAAACGAGGACCGTTAAAGCCAGCGTAGATGCCACCGGTATTTAAAGTAATCCCAGCAGCCTTTGCCGCACCTGACATCGCAACCTTTACTTCGGCATCGTAGAGATGGGACATATCGATATGTTGAACACCACCTGGTTGCACACCATCAAAGAAGGTATCAGCGCGCCCATGTGTGAAATCAACAAAGTCATCGAGTAATTGCAGTGATCCAGCAGGTAACTTGGGATCGATGCCACCGACCACATTTACAGCAATTACAAAGTCAACGCCTGATTTCTTAAGCGCTGTGATATTTGCGCGATAGTTAACCCCACTTGGTGGAACGCTATGGTCAACGCCATGGCGAGTTAGAAATGCAATCTCAACGCCGTGCCAGTTACTAGAGGTAATTAAGGCTTGGCCATAAACGGTATCTATAGCTTGCGCAGTGGATCCGGATAAAGCCGGTAAGTTGTAAAAACCAGTACCGGCGATGATGCCAATCTTCATTAATAGACCTTACTTATCGAGGCCGGCCATGAGGCGGCCGATGTAGTTGCGGTCGGCATCTTTAGAATCCACGATCGCGACGATCTTGCCATCTGACATAACTGCGATGCGATCAGAAAGCGAGAGGATCTCATCGAGTTCTGCCGATACCAATAGAACGGCCGCACCCTTATCGCGCGCTGAAATCAATTGGTTATGGATAAATTCGATCGAGCCCACATCCACACCACGGGTTGGTTGTGCTGCGACCAGAACAGGTAACTCTTCGCTGAGTTCTCGAGCAACCACAACTTTCTGCTTATTTCCACCAGATAAAGAACCTGCAGTATTGAAAGCAGAGGGCGTGCGAATGTCGAACTTCGCAACGGTTGCGATCGCGTTCTTAGCAATCTCATTTAGATCGCGGATCCAACCTTTGGCAAATGGTTCCTGATCGAATTGATTGAGTACCAAGTTATCGGCGATGCTGTAATTAGCTACCAAGCCATGTTTCTCACGATCTTCGGGGATATGTGAAATACCGGCTTCGTGCACCGCGTGTGGGTGCATATCCTTGGTGGCAACACCGTTAATTAATACTTCACCTGCTTCGCGATGGCGCATGCCACAGATCGCTTCTACTAATTCGCGCTGGCCATTGCCTTCAACGCCGGCAACTCCCAAGATCTCACCTTTATGCAGTTGTAGATCAACGCCCTTAACCGACATGATCTTGCGATCATCGCGGACTTCCAACGCTTTAACTTCCAGAACTACACCACCACGTTTGGCTTCAGTGCGATTTACCTGTAATACAACGGAGCGACCAACCATCATCTGGGCAAGTCCTGCTTCATCGGTCTCTTTCGGTGAAGTTGTGCCGACTAACTTTCCACCGCGTAATACAACGACGCGATCGGCCACTGCCATTACTTCATGCAATTTGTGAGTAATTAGAACGATACCAACACCTGAGTTGGCTAAGTTGCGGATAACAACAAGGAGCTCGTCAATTTCTTGTGGAGTCAGAACTGCAGTAGGTTCATCAAGAATCAATAATTTCACATCTTTACGTAGCGCCTTGAGGATTTCTACGCGTTGCTGCATTCCAACTGGCAAATCTTCGATTACTGCATCTGGGTCTACTTCCAGGCCATAGCGCTCAGATAGCGCGATGATTTCATCGTGCGCAGCTTTCTGATTGATAAATATGCCGCGTTTTGGTTCATCACCAAGTATCAAATTCTCAGCCACAGTCATCACCGGAACTAACTGGAAATGCTGGTGCACCATTCCGACACCACGGGAGATAACTCCCGCTGTATCCCCAAAGACAATCGGAGTGCCACCAATTTTGATCTCACCTGAATCAGGTTTGATAAGTCCAAATACCGCTTTTAGAAGAGTTGATTTACCTGCGCCATTTTCACCGAGCAGCGCAACTACTTCACCTGCGTTAACAGTTAGCGACACATTGTCATTTGCCACAACGCCTGGATAGCGTTTGGTAACGCCAGTAACTTCAAGAAGAGCGCTCATTATGCTTGTCCCTTCTCATATGGTTGACCTTCTGCAGCAGGAGGTCTTACCTTGCCTGCAGAAATCGCCAAGACAACAATCGTCATTACATAAGGCAAGATCGCAGTAAATTGGGAAGGAATATTTACAACTTGATCAATCATCAACTGATTGGCATAGGCTTGAGCTAAACCAAAGAAGAGCGCGGCAGCTAGTGCGCCCAGTGGATTCCAGCGACCGAAGATCATCAAGGCAAGTGCGGTAAAGCCTTTGCCTGCGGTAAAGCCGCGTTCAAATGAGCCAACTAGTTCAAGGCTTAAGTAAGCACCGGCTAGTGCACCGATACCGCCGGCAATCGTGACATTTATATAACGCAGTCGCGCAACTGAAACACCTGCTGTGTCGGCACTTGATGGATGCTCGCCAACTGCGCGAGAGCGAAGGCCCCACGAGGTGTGATAAATGGCGACATATAAAGCCAAGATGATGGCAATTCCTAAGAAGGTAAGCGCGCCATGGATAAAGAGAACCGGGCCAAAGAATGGAATCTTTGACAGCATCGGAACTTCGATTGCTTGGAAGACAGATGGAATCGTCTTTCCTTGTACGTATAAGAATGAGGTAAGTCCAGTAGCCAGAATATTAAGAATTGTTCCGGCGATGATCTGATCCATCCGCCACGAAACAGCCATTACCGCCAGGATCAAGCCCATCATCGAACCGGTAAATACTGCACAGATAAGACCAATAATTATATTTTGGGTAAGGGATGAGACGAAGAAGGCGACAAATGCAGATAACAACATCGTTCCTTCAATACCGATATTTACGATACCGGTGCGTTCGCACATGATTCCGACCATGGCGGCGAGCGCCAAGGGAAGTGCAAAGGCTGCACCTGTTGCATAAACCGAAGTTGTCACATCGCCATCTTTTGAATAGAAGAAGGCGGTAGCCAGAATTGCAAAGAGGAAGTAGCTATTGCGCTTGCTAAGTAGTTTCATAATTAGTTGCCCCATCCGCTCGTAATGGATTTGCTGGAGCTATTCTTAAAGAAGCGGGTAATCAGGGGAGCTGTTACTAACAACAAGATCAACGCCATTAGTAAGTCAACGAGTTCAGGTGCAACGCCAGAATCAAATTGCATATTGGCAGCACCTGCGCGCATGCCACCGATCAAGATCGCACCAGGGATGATTCCCAGCGGATGTACGCGACCAAGAAGTGCAATGGTGATTCCATCAAAGCCCAGACCTAAGTTAAATGCTGGTGCATAGCGGTAGGTAATACCTAGCGTTTCAACTGCGCCGCCTAATCCTGCGATCGCACCTGAGATCAGCATTGCAGAAATTACGGTGCGCTTTACTGAGATACCGGCATACCAAGCAGCATGGCGATTGCGACCGACAGTTTCGATGCGGAAGCCGCTAGTTGTGCGACCGAGGATCCACCAGATTGCAGCAGCAAGAGCTACGGCGATAAAGAAACCTAGAGGAAGGTGCGCGTAAACCGGCATCTTTGCGCTGGCTTGAATTTCAGAGGTACGAGTTAAAAATTGATCTGGTTCACGAAGTTGATGTGATGCTAAGTAATCTGCGATACCCATCACGATGCTATTAAGCATGATGGTGGTAATAACTTCATGTACGCCGCGGTATGCCTTTAAAAAGCCTGAAATACCAGCAACGATTGAGCCGAAGAATGCGCCAACGATTAGCGCAATTGGAATGTGTATATAGCCAGGCAAACCTTCAAATGTTACGCCCGCCCAAGCGGCGGCAAGTGCGCCTGAAAGCAATTGTCCTTGCGCTCCGATATTAAATAAGCCAGCGCGCAGGCCAACTGCGACAGCAAGGCCACTTAAGACAAGCGGCGTTGATTTACCGAGCGTTGCACCAATACCGGCAGCTGATCCGAAAGCTGTTGTAAAGAGAGATTTATAAGCAATTATTGGATTAGAACCTTGCAACTTCATAAGTATGGATGCAAGTGCCATTGCAATTAAAACTGCAATTATTGGAATTAACCAAGATCCGACATCAAAGTTCTTTGCAGGCTTGCCAACTTCTTTTGGGGCAACTTTCGTTTGGCTCATAATCCCATATCTTATTGGATTTTAGGAATAAAGAAAGAGGAAGAAAAGAAAGAGGAAGAAAAGAAAGAGCGGGTGCGCTTTCGCACACCCGCTCTTTTAGATCTTCTAACTTTTAGAGTTTTAATTAACCCTTGAAGCCAGTTGAGATTGAACCAGCAAGAATGCCAGTTGTTGTCTTCTTCAAACGAACCTTAACAACTGCAGGAACCTTTGAATCTAGATCGTGGAATGGTGAGAGTCCAACTTGACCTACGAAGTTTCCACCCTTGATTGTTCCAGCCTTAGCTTGAGCAATCAGTGTAGATACTCCGAGAGTTAGCTTCTTCTCAGCTGAAGTTACGATACAAGCCTTTGCTTCAGGAACTGTTAGGTACTGATCAGTGTCAACACCGATACAGAACGCTCCAGCCTTCTGAGCAACCTTGCCGAGTGCACCGTTACCAGTTGATCCACCTGCACCGAAGATAATGTCATATCCCTGTGTAAGTAGCTGATTAGCAGTTGTTGCACCCCATGCTGGATCTGAGAACGCATTGTCGCCAGCTGCGTGGTAAACAACAGTTGACTTGATCTTCTTGCTGCGCTCTTTAGCTCCGTAAGCAATACCGTTTTCGTATCCTTCACCGAACTTGCGAACAGGAAGAACTTCCTTCATACCGAATACTGCGCCAACCTTGTTGGTCTTTGTTAGGTATGAAGCAAGGTAACCGGCTAGGAAGCCAGCCTTATCTTCGTCGAAGATCAAACCTGTGTTATTAGTTGCAGATGAACCATTGAACTGGTCAACACCGATGAACTTGATCTTTGGGTACTTCACAGCAGCTGCTGCTGTTGCATCGCCCATCAAGAAGCCGACAGTTACGATTACGTTGTAACCCTTGTCAGCAAAAAGTGCCATGTTCTTTGCATAGTCTTTTGAATCTGTAGTTTCGATGTACTTAGCGAATCCGCCGGCCTTAGCTGCGCCAGCTTTTGCGCCTTCCCATGCAGATTGGTTGAATGACTTGTCATCAACTTTTCCGAGGTCAGTTACGAGACCAATACAGAATGCAGTAGCCGTACCGCAATCAGCCTCTACTGTCGCAGCTTGTGCTGGAACAATGAAACCAACTGTTGCAAGAGCGAGTGCAGCTGTTACAGCTGAAATTCTCTTAATCAAGTGGAGCTCCTTTTATAGACGCGGTCAATTAGGGCAATCAACCTACAAAACGTTTGTATGCGAAGACTATCTGAGCGCTGGCAATGTGCTATTCACTCGCCGTTAGCAAAGAATTAATTTCTATCACGATTTGATTAACTTCAACCATCAACTAGAGGTTGAGGTCGTAAGATTGAGCCTATGAGTCGCCGTAAATTCGTAGCAACCGCGATAGCTCTATTTCTAGCCCTCGGTACAAACCCATCCCAAGCGTTAAGTAAAGGCACCTTTTATTTAGAGCTTAAGACCGGTTGCTACGCCGCCAATAAATCTGCAACAAAGCCTAGTAAGTGGTCAGATACAAATTACAAGACTCTCTATGCCACAAATTGCGCCGCAGCCCATCACTACGAAGTTTTCTATACCGGTCTCATTAAAGCGAAAGATTTAAATTCAGATGCTGCCAAGAAAGAGGCCGGCCTTGCCTGTGACAAAGCGGCCGTTGCCACGTTAACTGGTCAGAAGGATTTACCGACATCGCTTACCTATGGATATTTCTTTCCAGATCCAGGGGCGGAAGAGAAGAAGTATGGAAAGAAAATTTTCTGTTTCTTCCGCGTCGCAGATCCCAAAGATGACAAGTACACGCTTTCGGTAAAGGAATCTTTCCGCGAAATTACTTACGTTTAGTTACGTTCGCTAGAACCTTTACCTAGATACTTCTTCTGCGCTTTACGTGCCTGCGTGTAATTTGCATAAGCCTTCTGGGTTGACTCTAAAGTTGAAATTTCTGGGATTGGAACTTCCCACCAGGCCTCGCCACCTGGGGCATAAAGCAATGGATCGCTATTAATATGAATCAACGTCGCAGTTGGATGCGCCTTAGCGACTTTCATTGCTGCAGATAAATCAGCGATCGCATTTGTAGTCTCTGCAATGCGAATAACGTTCATTCCAAGGCTCTCGGCATTGGTCGCTAGATCAACTGGCAATACATCACCGGCTTCGTGGTTATTGGATTTTGAATCTCGGAAGCGATATTTAGTTCCGTATCTTTGTGAGCCAATATCTTCAGAGAGATGTCCGATGGATGCAAAGCCATGGTTCTGCACCAGAACAACGATAAATTTCAGACCTTCGGCAACTGCCGTAACGAGTTCGGTATGCATCATGAGATATGAACCATCGCCCATCATCACAACTGGTGTGCGAGAAGAATCTGCGCGGGCCACACCCAGGCCAGCGGCGATTTCATAACCCATGCAAGAGAAGGCATATTCCATGTGATAGCCAAGGGGATCGCGCACGCGCCATAGCTTGTGAAGATCGCCAGGAAGTGAACCTGCTGCGCCAACTAAAACATCGCGCGGATCAGTAGCGGCTAGAACTGCGCCGATGATCTCGCTCTGGCTGGGCTTTACAAGTTTCTGATCAACAAAGGCGGCATCAACGATGGCATCCCATTGCTTATTCTCATCGGCGATGCGCTTTGCGTAATCGGCAGAGACTTTAAATGTGGCTAACTCTTGAGTTAGTTCTTCTAAAGCAGTTCGTGCATCGGCAACAACTGGAATAGCGCTGCCATGTTTGAAGGCATCAAAGGCGGTCACATTTATATTAATAAATTTTACATCAGGGTTTTGAAAGATACTGCGTGAGGCAGTTGTGAAATCACTGTAGCGAGTTCCGATACCGATAACTAGATCAGCCTCGTTTGCTAAATGGTTTGCAGCCGTTGTGCCAGTTGCGCCAACTGAGCCACACATTTGTGGGTGATCCCAGGCAAGAGAACCCATTCCGGCTTGTGACACACCAACTGGAATGCCGGTTGCTTCAACAAATTTAGCAAGAGCAGCATGCGCATCTGAGTAAATAACTCCGCCACCTGCAACGATAAATGGCTTCTTTGATTTCGCGATGGCACGTGCTGCAACTGCGCAGATGCCAATATCTGGACGAGGCCGGCGAATCTGCCATTCGCGATCGGCTAAGAACTCCTCTGGAACTTCAATGGTTTCTGCCTGTACATCTTCGGGAAGACAGATAGTTACAGCGCCGGTTTCGGCTGGATCAGTTAATACGCGCATTGCGCCAAGTAGTGAACTAAAGAGTTGTTCTGGGCGATTGATGCGATCAAAGAATTTAGATAGGGGCTTAAAGGCATCATTTACCGAAATAGATAAGTCATGTGGTTGTTCTAGTTGTTGAAGTACAGGATCTGAGACACGGTTTGCAAAGGTATCGGCAGGAAATAAAAGAACAGGTAAGCGATTTGTAGTTGCAACTGCTGCGCCAGTTAACATATTTGTTGCGCCAGGACCCACAGATGAAGCGCAAGCAAATGTGGAACGGCGACGCTTCATGCGTGCAAAGGCAGATGATTCGTGAACCATCGCTTGTTCATTGCGCGCTTGGTGATACGGCATTAGCCCTGGATCAGTTGTGGAAAGTTGTTTTAACGCTTGGCCAATTCCGGCAACGTTTCCGTGGCCGAAGATTCCAAAGACTCCGGCGATTGTGCGTTCGCGGTGGTCGCCATCGACGGTGTATTGGTGCGAAAGGAATTCAATAATCGCCTGTCCCACGCTCATCTTGCGAGTGGCCATAATTAACTTTACCTTTCTAAGCGCACAAAGTTGATTTAGTTCTGTGGGAAACCAAGGTTAATACCGCCATGGCTTGGATCAAGCCAACGACTGGTGATCGCTTTACCACGTGTAAAGAAGTGAACTCCTTCTTCACCATGCGCCTTAGTATCGCCAAATAGTGATTGCTTCCAACCACCGAATGAATAATAGGCAACTGGTACTGGAATTGGAACGTTGATACCGACCATGCCAACTTGAATCTCGTTCTGGAAGCGACGCGCAGCACCACCATCGTTGGTAAAGATGGCAGTTCCGTTTCCAAAGGCTCCGCTATTAATTAGTGAAACACCTTCGTCATAGCTCTTAACGCGCACAATTGATAGGACCGGTCCGAAGATCTCATCCTGATAAACGCTAGATGTAGTTGGCACGTTATCGATCAAGGTTGGCCCAAGCCAGAATCCGGCAGCCTCGCCATCTGCTTTAACGCCGCGGCCATCTACGACAACCTTTGCGCCATCTTTAATGGCAACATCAATGTAACCGGCGACTTTATCGCGGTGTTCCTTTGTAACAAGTGGACCCATATCGCAGCCGCGGCGACCATCACCGGTGCGCAACTTATCCATACGAGTAACAATCTTTTCAATCAGCGCATCGGCAACTGGTTCAACAGCCACAACTACTGAGATCGCCATGCAACGTTCTCCGGCAGAACCAAAGCCTGCGTTAATTGCTGAATCTGCAACTAGTTCAAGGTCAGCATCGGGCAAGACCAACATATGGTTCTTGGCGCCACCAAGTGATTGCACGCGCTTGCCAGCTTTGGCACATTCTTCATAGATATAACGCGCGATAGGAGTTGAGCCAACGAATGAGATCGCTTCCACATCAGGTGAATGCAAGAGACCATCTACTGATTCTTTATCGCCATTTAAAACGTTAAAGACGCCATCTGGAAGGCCAGCTTCTTTCCAAAGCTTGCCTATCCAGATCGCAGCAGATGGATCCTTCTCTGATGGCTTTAAGACCACGGTGTTGCCGGCGGCGATTGCGATAGGGAAGAACCACATCGGCACCATCGCAGGAAAGTTAAAGGGGGAGATGATTCCAACAACGCCAAGTGCTTGGCGCGTTGAGTAAACATCGACACCGGTTGAAACATTTTCTGAGTAATAACCTTTAATGAGTTGTGGCATACCAACTGCAAATTCGACTACTTCTTGACCACGTGTAATTTCACCAAGGGCATCAGATAAAACCTTGCCGTGTTCGCTGGTGATGATCTCTGCTAGCTCGCCTTTTTTAGCATTTAAAAGTTCACGAAATTTAAAAATAACTTGTTGGCGCGCAGCAAGTGAAGTCTTTGACCAACCTGGAAATGCTTTCTTAGCCGCTGCAATCGCCGCGTTTATCTCAGCACCGTTTGCAAGTGCTACGCGCTTTGTTTCAACTCCAAGTGCTGGGTCATAAACAGGTGCGGTACGACCTGATGTACTTACAAACTCTTTATTATCGATCCAGTGGTTTACGGTGGTAGTCATAGGCTCATCCTATGACGGCAACCCCGTTCTTATAAACGCCTAAAATCTTGATTCCAGCCACATCGTGAGGTGCTACATCCATGGGATTACTGGCTAGGTGCATCAAATCTGCCTGCATACCGACGGCGATCTGCCCAAAACGCATTTCGTTAAAGCCTTGATAGGCAACGCCTGCGGTATAAAAACTCAGACTCTCTTCAACCGTTATTGCTTCCTGCGGACTCCAACCATCTTTGGGATAACGATCGGGTGATTGGCGATGCGTTGGCACAGCAAGGGCTAAAAGCGGAATGTAAGAAGTAACGGGCCAATCACTGCCATAACTAATGCGCGCCCCAGATTTCACCATCGACGCCAATTGATATTGCTGTGCATTACGAGCATCGCCCAAGCGAGGTGCAATGAGCTCCTTATTCATCGGATCTAAGTACGTCCACAAAGGTTGGTAATTAGCGATCACATCCAAAGCTGCAAAGCGCGGTAAATCAGCTGGATCAATTAACTGTGCATGCACAATCACTGGACGACGATCCCATTTGGGATTTACCGCCACCATTTTTTCAATCGTATCTAGCGCCTGACGCACAGCAGCATCACCGATGGCATGCATATGTAATTGATATCCAGCTGCATCAAAGGTAACCGCGGCATCAAGTACTTCGTCATCTTCCCAAATCAATAAGCCCTTGGAAGTTGGATCATCTAGGTAAGGCGCTAACACAGCAGCAGTACCAGCAGATAACGCGCCATCGCCAATAATCTTTATAGTTTTTGCAGCAAGCTTTGACCCAGCACCTAAACCTTCAATTTCTGTACGCAACTTTGCAAAGTACGAAATGCGATCACGCCAAGAATCAGGTTGGGCCAAGAAGAACAAATTCATATCAATCTTTAGCGCACCTGATTTATCAGCTGCAATATAGGCCTCAGCCATTCCGGGTTCCACCCACGCATCAGTTGCCGCCGTGACACCACTTTCTAAATACCTATCTGATGCCCAAGCAATCGCGGCCACATCTTCATCCACGGTGCGTTCAGGTGCATGCTTCATAATCAAATCCATCGCAGATGGCTCACGCAACGTGCCACGCGCCGAACCATCAGGGTTACGCGCGATAGATCCACCATCAGGATCGACAGTTGCTGCGGTAATCCCGGCGATTTCAATAGATTTGCTATTTACCCAAATGGTGTGGTGATCAACTGCCTGCAATACAACTGGGCGATCACTAACAACTTCATCTAACCAACTGGCAAGAAAATCTCCACCACCAACAGCAGCTGCTTCATATGCGCCACCAACAATCCACGGCGTACTGGGATTGCTATCAGCAAAGCGTTTAACTTCAGCCACCATCTCAGCAACTGTCTGTAAACCGTTTACCAAAGGCCCTTGTGATTCACGTCCACCAAATAACGGATGCGCATGCCCATCCATAAACGCCGGTGCCAGAAAACCTCCGCGTAGATCAACTATCTCATCACCAGATGCGACAACACCATCTATTTCGACAACAACCCCAGCATCAATGCGCACAGATTTTGCAATGCAGCCAACACAACACCAGATCGTGCCACCGCTAAAGAAAGTTGCCACTTACGCCTCCTAAAAGAATGACGTAAGTGTAGGGCTTACTTCTTTTTATACCCCGTTGGACACTTAGGGCTTGTTCCACTTACTTTCTTCGTGGTTTTGCCCTTAACGCAGGTGATAGTCACAGATTTCTTTGCAACTGATGCGACTGAAGCAACTGCAGAAGGAGTAGGTGTAGGTGTTGGTGCAATAACTACTTGCTCCTGCGATAACTTCACATTAATCGTAGGGGAGGAGAAGGTAAAGCCTTTAGCTGATAGATATAACCAGCCGTTCTTCTCGTTAACGATAGTTGTTGCAACTTTCTTTTCACCATCGGATGAGGTAATTGAAATTTCTGCCTGGATCGGAGCGTTAGAGAATTGGTAAATACAACGTGCAACAACGCTGTTAATTGCCAAGTCATAGGTACCTGTTGCAACCGATCCGTTTGCTTCAAAGTGAGGCGATGCGACCTTGTATTCAAGTGATCCAGTCTCTTTATTAAAAGTAGGAGGTCCGTCTCCATAAGTAAGAGCGTTAGTTGTCACTACGCCACCGAGCTCGTCTTTAGATTTTGTACACTTCTGAATTTCTGGATTTTTCCACGTATTAAGTGCTCGATATGACCAGAATTGATTGGTCTTTGTTGCCTTATCACCGATCGTGGGCAACATATCGTTCATGATCTGCATTGTCTGAGGTTCAGATAAACCATTTAGCATTGTTTGAATCCCACCATTAGGAGAACCCTGGACTCCCCAATCAACATCAGCAAAAATGACTTTCCGCACCGAATCTGGAACCTGTGCATTTGGAATCGTGAAATCTAGAGTAGAAACTTTCACAGGCTCTGCCTCAATGCTGACAATCTGACCGGCACCATTTGCCGTAACTTCAATCTGTGGCAGTGCAATACGCCCATGGAACCAGCCACTTACTTTCTGTGCGAGCTGAATTGACATTCCAAATCTGTATCCAACGGGAAAATCTTGAGGAAGTTCACACAAACCTGTATCGACAACCGTGCAGCGATCTCCTTGAGGAGTGAACGTGGGTGGTGTGTTTGCTACGAAACCACCAGGACCCCAGCTTGGTCGCGAATTCACGGGCGCATAGTTGCCTGTCACCGGCTTTACCGGGATAATTCCTGCAGAAACTTGGCCGTAATAATAGGGAACTGTTTTTAATGAAACGCCAGTTGCTTTATTCACGAAAGAACTAATGCGCATTGAGACAAAGTAATTATCTTCACCACCACTATTTAATACTCCAGGAATTTTCCAAAGGCCTCCAAAGCCATTGCTTGCCGAGAGTAACATTGAAGGAATTGCGGCTCGGTCAGTCGTTCCCTTAACTGGAAGTGAATTTAGAAACTGACCTTCAATTCTTTTGCTTGCAGAATCAATGGCCCAAACTGACTTAATACAGTCAAATGATGAATCTATGGAACACGTCGGTAAGTTATGAATGACATGTACCTGCGTGGCATTCGTGCACAGTTCATCATCAACGTTTGCGCATCTTAAAATCTTGGATGAATCTGGATTATTCGGATCTGCATAAAAATTATCTGGTTCCCCATTTAGGTCAAAGTTGTCCGTCAAGATAAGACCGAAATAAGGAACTGTAGATGGGATTCGCGCACCAGCTTCTGCAACACCTGATTGGATCACCGAACCCAACAAAAGCGCAGCAATTAGCGCTGCACCATATTTACGGACTGAGTTCACGTAAAGCTCCATTCGGGTCAACTGGGGGAAAACCTAGTTCTGCTCCCTTATCTGCCGTCAATGACCCCTGCTTTTTATGCACCTTTTAATCAGCAGATTTCGGCGCATCCAGCGCAAGCGGCGGGATAACTGGCTTATCTTCTTCGAGCTCTTTCCGGTTTTTTGCAACTTCTTCCAGAACTCGGGGGATTCCGTGTTCGGCAGCGATGATTGCACAGGCTAAGAAGCGATTGAATTCGCGGCCTTCAGTGCGGCTAAAGAGTACGCCGGAAGTCTTCTGGCGATTGCTGACGTGAAATATGTAATCAGTCTCATCCTCAGATGCTGCAGCACCGTTCCATTTAGAAAATAACCATTCTTTGGTATTGATCATCCCGTTAAACATGACGCGCTGGGTTGTTAAGAAGACATCTCCGACTTCGCCATATTTTTGGATGGGATCTCCAGATACATATGTTCCACGGGTAGCACCGACTCGATAGCGAATTCCAGCAACGATCGGAATGCTAAAGCCTTGACTGGATCCGACGAATTGTCCTGCCCCGCGAGCGGCCTCGTGAAATTGTCCTTGTCCGCGCCAGAGAACTATTTCGCCATCTTTTTGAATTGTTTCGTTTGTGGCGGCATCTTCACCTTTTGCGGCAAGTTCAAATACCTCGGTAACCTTCTTGAAAATTTCAATATCTTTCTGCCAGTCCGTTAGCGCACCGTCATAAAATTCCATTGCATGCTTATAACTACGCTTTGCTTTCCAGTCGGCAATAAATCCCATGGGCTAATACTGCCCATCTAAAGTAGAAATGTCTGTAGTTTTCATAGCGCCGAGCCTAGGCCGAGCCACTGACGCCGCCTTTTTTCACAGCAATCGCGCTCAATAGTTAGCGCACGAGCTTTCCTGAGAGTAGTAAACCTATTGCCTTTGCCCTGTAGCAGGAGCACGATGTAAGAGACTCCAGCGAAAGGTGCCATATGAAAATCAGCAGCATCATCTCGGGCAAGCGCGTTGAAACTATCTCGGCCAGTGCAAGTATTCAAGATCTAGTTAACTCACTTAACTCACATCACATTGGCGCACTAGTTGTTTCAAATGATGGCAAACATATTGATGGCATAGTTTCCGAACGCGATGTTGTTCGGGCGATGCCAGGCAAGCTAGATCAATTAATCGGAATGCATGTTCGCGACATCATGACTGTGGAAGTCCACACCTGCACCGCTGAAACAACAACGAATGAGCTGATGAAGATGATGACTGAACACCGCATCCGCCACGTACCAGTAATAGATAGCCAGGGCCAACTGATATCCATAGTCTCAATTGGCGATGTTGTGAAAAGTCGCCTAGCTGACATGGAATCTGAGAATCAAGCGCTGAGAGATTACGTAACCACCGGCTAGTAAGAAATAACCCCTTTTTTCTATACCTACTTAACTACCTTTTCCACCCTTTCCTGCTATTTTTTTTACCATGCAACCGACTGTAAAACTTTCAAAAGACCAACATATCTGGGCTTACAACGCCAATATGAAACCAGTAGTTTCAGTTCAACCAGGAACTGTGATTGAAATCGAAACCTGGGATTGCTTCACCGGCCAAGTACAGAAAGAGTCAGACACACTTTTAACTCTTGATATGACGCGCATTAATAGTGCAACAGGTCCAATTGAAGTAATCGGTGCCGAACCTGGCGATTCACTTTCAGTTTCAATTATTGATATCAAACCTGGGCCACAAGGTGCCGGAATGGTTATCCCGCAATGGGGCCAGCTAATTGATAAGGCGATGTCACCGCAGACGCGCATCTTTAAAGTAAAAGATGGTGTGATCACCATGGAATCAAATGGTGTGACTTTTCCAACGCGTCCCATGTTTGGCGTAATCGGTGTTGCGCCAGCATCAGGTGAGATCGGAACTTTCTTTGCCGATCGCCACGGTGGCAATATGGATGATCACCTAAATGGGATCGGTGCGACTGTGCATTTGCCGGTATTTCAACCAGGTGGCCAGTTAGCAATCGGAGATATGCACGCATCTATGGGAGATGGCGAAATCTCTGGCACCGGCGTTGAAATCGGTGGAACTGGAATTATTAAAGTCAATCTAATAAAAGGTAACGCAGCTGGTTGGCCAGTAACTGAACTTAAAGATTCTTGGGTTACTCACGGCACAGCTAGCAATATTCAAGATGCGCTCAAGCACGCCTGTGATGAAGCAGCCAAATTATTAGTCGACGAATGGGGATTTACGATTGAAGATGCCTTTATCTTCCTATCTGTTGCAGGCGATCTCGGCATCGCACAGAACTGTCATCCCATGCCAGATGGTTTTGCAGTAGCAAAGATGCGCGTTCCAAAGATTTCCCGGGCTCCCAAGCCTTTCAAGTTATAGAGAAATATCTAGGTATTCGAATGGATTCCTGGCGCACCACAAGGTAATACACACGGAAACGGAGAAAATAAGTGGCACAACTAGAAAAGAATGCCGTTGGATTACGCGAAGTCGTATTCCAATCAATCTGTTCAATGGCCCCTGGTGCAGCAATTGCTGCATCTATTCCTTTCGGGTCACCGCTTGCAGGAGGAGCGCTGCCCCTTGCAGTTATCTTCGCCTTTATCGGTATCTTCTTCACCGCATCTAGTATCGGTCAACTTGCAGCACATATTCCTTCAGCAGGATCTGTTGCAACCTATAGCGCAGTAGGACTTCGTCCATGGGTTGGATTTCTAGTTGGTTGGGCATATGCAGCTGTTGAAATCCTGATCGTTCCGCTTGTAATGCTGCAACTTGGTTTCACAGTCGCAGGTGAATGGAATGCAGAGCAATCTTCATTCTCAACTGGCAACTGGTGGATCTTTACAGTGCTTGGCACTTTGCTAGTTGGTTACATCGTTTATAAGGGCGTTCGCTCTTCAGCTCGCACTGGCGTAATCCTCGGTGCAATTGAAATCGGTGTATTCCTTATTGTTGGAATCATTCTTGTGGTTAAGGCAGGCGGAAATAACGATCTCGCTGTCTTCTCACCACATTATGCAAATGCAACTGGCTTTGAAGGATGGTCTGGCGTAATCGCAGGATCAGTCTTCTGTCTCCTTGCCTTCTCAGGCTTTGAAGCAGCAGCACCACTTGCTGAAGAAACTGAGAACCCACGTAAGAACATTCCTAAAGCAGTTATGTATGCAACGCTCTCAATCGGTGCGCTTTATGCATTCACAACATATGCCGCAGTTGTTAGCTTCGGTCCAGATAAGTTCAAGGACTTTGCGGCATCAAATAATGGCGCTCCATGGGATGGCCTTGCAAAGGGCGTTGGAACCATATTCTGGATCTTGGTTCTCTTTGCAATCATCAACTCAACTATCGCTAACGCAAACGCTGGTGCGAACGTATTTACACGCACCGCATTTGCTTTCGGTCGCGCCGGCGCCTTCCCTAAGATGCTCGCTGAGATCGATCCAAAGCACAAGACTCCACGTAACGCAGTTATCGTGCAGCTGGTAGTTGGTTTGGTCCTTGCCTTAGGTCTTGGTGCTAAGTACTCACCACAGACCGCCTTCGGAATCATTGCAACTGGCCTTGTAGTTGCGGTAGTTCCGGTTTACATGATCGCAAACCTTGCCTGCATTGGTTACTTCACCAAGCATCGCAAGGACGAGCGTCATCCATTGCTACACATCCTCGTTCCAATCGTTGGCTTCCTATTCTTGATCCCTGGCTTCTTCAATGCAGCAGGCATCACAGGTATGCCAGGTCTTAGCTTCATCGTCGCACTTGCATCGCCACTTACATATGGTGCTTATGCAATGGGCGTATGGATGTTGATCGGTCTAGTTGCACTTGGTTACTTATCATCTAAGAAACCAAATGCGATCAAAGAAGTTGCAACAATTCACGGCTAAATCAAGTTAAAGAGAAACCCCTCAGGTATTCCTGGGGGGTTTCTTTTTATTAATCAGAGTACGATTTCAATATGACTCAGAGACAGGAATTCACGTTACTTCGCACCTATGGCGATATCGAAGTCCGCGAATACAAGCCATGTGTGATTGCAGAAGTTAAAGTCTCGGCGCAATATTCCATCGCAACAAGTAGTGCCTTTGGTTCATTATTTAGATATATCTCAAAGGGCAATCAGGCAGCAGAGAAGATCGCTATGACCGCACCGGTTATTGCAGCTCAAAGAGCAGAAAGATCTGATGCTGATGAATGGTTCGTATCTTTCGTTATGCCAGCTGGCAGCAATAGAGAGCACTTGCCAGACCCAAATGATCCGAATGTGCACCTGCGCGAATTACCTGCTGAAACCTGCGTTGCGCTCTCATTTCGTGGCAAGGCAACCGAAGATTTATCTGCCAAGAAAGCCCTTGAACTCCGGGCAGCAGCGGCAAAGGAGAAGATCTCACTTTCGGATGAGACTCGAATCTGTCGCTTTGATCCACCAGTTAAACCAGGCTTCTTGCAATATAACGAAATCGTCATTCCTGCTTATTTAAATAATTCCCTTATCTAAACCTTCTAAAACTTCCAGCGCACGCTCTTTTAACTCAGGCAAATCACTAAGACGATTAAGCCCAAATATCTGCTGGCTCATGCGATGGTTTTTCGCGAATGTTTCTTTATGACGGTCGAGAAAATCCCAATATAAAGTTGTGAATGGACAGGCGGTTTCGCCAGTTCGCAGCTTTGGGTTGTATTCGCATGGTTTGCAATAGTTAGACATCCGCGAAATATAAGCACCGCCTGCCGCATATGGCTTAGTCATCATTTGCCCGCCATCGGCGTGAACACCCATGCCGATGACATTTGGAACCATCACCCATTCACTGGCATCGATAAAGACTTCGCGCATCCAATCAAGGAACTCTTGCGGGTTAGTACCAGTAACAAGTGCCAGATTAGATAGCAGCATCAAGCGGGGGATGTGATGAACCCAAGCGCGATCTTGAATATCAGTGACCGTTGCTTTGATGCAATTCATCTCTGTAGCGCTCGGATCTGTGAAAAGTGGCAGTAGCTTGCGGGTTGCCTGCAACTGATTGTTCTCTCGGTAATCTGGGCCAAGGAACCAATACATACCATTTACATATTCACGCCAGCCAATTAGTTGACGCACGAATCCTTCAGCAGATTCAATCGGAACCTTACCTTTGCTATATGCCTTAACCGCGGCAGCGATTACTTCGCTGGCATGCAACAGCCCATTATTTAAATATGGCGACAGCAGGGAATGATGCAACGCCCAGTTATCGGTCGTCATGGCATCTTCCAGCGGTCCAAATTCGGCAAAGTGGTTATCAATAAAGTTCTTTAGCTGCGCCAGCGCACCTTCACGAGTTGTTGCCCAGTTCGTTGTTGGTGTGTGACCAAGCTCGGCAGCGATTTCTTTATCTATCCCATCACGCACATGCTCCAGGTAGGCCGGACCTTCGTATTTCTTTGGCGGTGGCAAGCGATTTTCTTTATCGAAGTTCCATGCACCGCCTGCGGGTTCAGCGCCTTCCATAAGAACGTTTAGCCGCACACGCTGCTTTCTGTAGAAGTTCTCCATTAAATAACTCTTCTGCCCTTCAGCCCAAGATTTAAATAGAGATCGTGGAGTTAAGAAGAAATCGTTTTCAACAAATGTCACGCCATGGTTTTTAAGAGTCTCAAATTGCCTAAAGGAACTTGGCTCGGCACAAACAATCGGTAATTTCGGGTGCTTCTTAGTAATTACATCCAGCCCATCAATCGTGGTTGCAGCTTTTACATATTTGACTTTAAAGCCTTCACTTTCTAAAGACTTAGCAAAGTGACGAGCGCTAGAGATTAAGAAGAAGAGCCTTTCCTTATGCCAATTACGCCCAGTTGTCATCCGAGCACTTTCCACCATGGCAATTACATCGACAGATGGATCAGCGTCCTTAAGTGCTCCAAATTTACGATGCAGATGATCAAAGGGAATATAGATAATGCGCTTCATTTATTTTCACGACAGCGATCGCTACAGTATTTAACTTCCGACCAGTTCTTGGCCCACTTCTTGCGCCATTCAAATTCCAGACCACAGCACACGCACACTTTAGGAGCGAAACCATTCTTAACCTTTGCTACCCGCGACATGACCCAATGGTAAAGCAGCAAAAACTAAAACGCCTCCACCAGTTGGTGGAGGCGTTTTAGTTAGAAGAATTAATTACTTGGCAGGCTTGGTCGTCGCCCTTGGCTTGGCCGCAGCCTTTGCCTGCTTTGTTACCTTTGGCTTAGCTGTCGTCATTGACTCTTTCTTCTGAGTAGAAGAATTCTCTGATGATTCATGCTTTGCTGTTCCTTCTGCTGCCGTAGTCGGCTTTGCAATTGGCGTCTTCGTCGCTGCGAAACTTGCTGTGGTTCCCCCTACGAGAGTTCCGGCTACTACGAGTGCTAGGACTGTCTTATTCATTTTTATGCCTTTCGGTTGGTTAGTTGCAAATTAGGCGAGCAACCTGAGAACACGTCTAGTTACGACTGAGCGTGCGGATATAAGGCACTGAGAAAACGCCCTGTAGATACTCACTTCTTTGTATGCTCGGCTAATACTCGTTGATCTAGGAGGATTTCCATGGCGCAGACGAATATTGCTCTAATTACCGGAGCCGGTGGAGGCATCGGTGCTGGAATCGCAAAGACTCTTGCTGCTGATGGGTTCACTGTGATCTGCGTCGATAAAGATGCAAATAAAGTAGAGCAGGTATCTAAATCAATCCCAGGTTCACATTGGTTTGCACTTGATGTGACGAAGGAGAGCGAGATAGTTGCGCTGTGTGATTCGCTAGCAAAAAGTATTGGCAACCCAACACACCTAGTTAACTCAGCGGGTATCTTCTTCGAACATAATTTGCTCACTTTTACCGAAGATGAATTTGATCTGATGATGAATGTAAATATAAAAGGTATGTTCTTTATGTGTAAAGTATTTATCCCAGCGATGGTCGAAGCTGGTAAAGGAAATGTAATAAATATTGCTTCAACTGCCGGATTACGTGGTGGTCGCAATAGACCTATTTATTCGGCATCAAAAGGCGCTGTCGTAATGTTTACTCGTTCTATCGCAATTGATTTTGGTCCGAAAGGTGTTCGTGCAAATACTGTGGCACCAGGTTTGATTGATACACCGATGGCATCTTGGTTAAGCAATGATAAGGAAGCGCTGGCCAGATGGGAGAAAACTATTCCTGGCCAGAGAATTGGTACGCCAGAAGATATCGGCAAGGCAGTTAGCTACCTTGCATCCGATGCTTCAGCTTTCGTATTTGGTGAAACGCTTGTAGTAGACGGTGGGGGAATGGCTTAACTTCAGCCAACTAAGATAGACGCATGAACTCGATCTACTTCACCCAGTTCAAGGGACCGCTATCGGTAGTTGATATTCCAATACCGGTTGCAACAGATCACGGAGTAGTAATCAAAGTGGAGGCAACAGGTTTATGCCGTAGTGATTGGCATGCATGGATGGGGCACGATTCAGATATTTCTCTGCCGCATGTGCCGGGCCATGAATTTGCGGGGATTATTTCAACGATCGGTAAATCAGTTTCTAACTTTAAAGTCGGCGATCGCGTAACCGTTCCCTTTGTCTGCGGCTGTGGTAAGTGCACATACTGTCTGCGCGGTGATGCCCAAGTCTGTCCGACCCAAACTCAACCCGGCTTTACCGGCTTTGGTTCCTTTGCCGAATATGTAGCAATTGATAACGCCGACTTTAATTTAATAACCATTCCAAATGAAGTCTCCTTCGCAACAGCAGCAGCATTAGGTTGTCGCTTTGCTACCGCCTATCGCGGCCTAATAAAGCGCGCCCAGTTAAAGGCCGGTGAAAGCGTTGTTATCTATGGCTGTGGCGGAGTCGGCTTAAGTGCGATCATGATTGCTAAAGCACAAGGCGCCACTGTCTATGCCGTAGACATTAATGATGCAGCACTTGAAGTTGCCTCTTCTCTTGGCGCACAAGTAATTAACTCAAAGGCAACAGATCCCGTTGCACATTTACAAAAAATCGGGGGAGTAGATGTTGCAGTAGATGCTTTAGGTAGCCAGGCAACAGCAAACGCCTCAGTTCTATCGCTTGCTCGCCGCGGCAGACACCTGCAATTAGGTTTGCTGCTTACGCCAGATGGTTTAACTGCCATGCCAATGGCGCGCGTAATCGCATGGGAGTTAGATCTGCTTGGCTCACACGGTATGGCAGCGCGTGATTACCCCGAAATGTTGGCGCTAGTTGCCAGTGGCGTATTAAACCCATCGCTGCTGGTTAGGCGGGAAGTTGGGTTAGCAGAAGGCGCACTTGCACTTGCCGGGTTAGATAGCCAACTATTCGGCGGTATAACAATTATTAATCCTGCCCTTTAATTTTTAATGGACGTGCTTGAAATGTATCTGTTAGCCTCCCGCAATGAAGCAAATCAACTTATCCGATGGCCGTGCGTTCGAGTACGAAGATAATGGTGTTAAAAGTGATAAGGCCATTCTCTTACTCCATGGCACACCTGGATCATGCAAAACTTGGTCAGATTGGTTATCGCAAGTAACAGATTTCTTGGTAATCGCGGGAAGTCGAGCCGGTTACGGTAATTCTGACAGGCATTTGGGCCGAACCGTTGCTGATGACCTATCGGATCAACAAACTTTGCTAGATCACTTCTGAGTAAAAGAATTTGTATCAATCGGTTGGTCAGGTGGTGGCCCGCATTCAATCAACATGACCCGCGAACCACGGTGCAAAGGTGCAATCACCTTGGCAGGTGTCGCCGAATGGGGGCACGAAGATTTAGATTTCTTAGCTGGTATGGGACCAGAAAATGAAGATGAGTTCGGCCAGGCCCTAATTGGCGAAAGCGCGTTGCAACCTTGGATGGTTAAAAACGCAACGGCTTATAAAACAATTACTGGCCCTGAAATTATCGAAGCCCTCGGCGGGCTAATCGGTGATGCAGATAAAGCAGCCCTTACCGCAGAGGTTGCCAATGAAACTGCTGAAACGTTTCAGCATGCTGTGCTGAATAGTTTCGATGGTTGGATCGACGACGATCTGGCTTTCGTCCAGAAATTTGGATTTGATCTAGCCACAATTACTAAGCCGGTTTTAGTCTGGCAAGGCGATGATGACTTCATGGTGCCTAAAGCTCACAGCGAATGGCTCGTTAAACATATTCCAACTGCTACCTTGAACTTCATTCCAGGGCAAGGACATATCTCTCTAGTTACCGCCTATCGCTCACAGATTATTAAGCAGGCGCTGGAGTTACTAAAGGCTTAATTAGCGCTATCAAGAAATTTTCTTCGCCTACCTATAAGATCTGCGCGTATCTACTAAGAAAAGGAATTAACCATGGGCGCTTGTACCTGTACTTACACCAGAGATGAAGAGAAGAACTGCGACGGAACACATAAGGTCGTAAAGGCTGTTAAAGCTGATTTAGCAGAGAAGCTAGAAGCCAATGGTTTTCCACACGCCTCTGAATACGTCAAGAACAACTAATTTAACCGCAGCCGTGGCTCTAAGCCTTGAACGTGCCCTAAAGCATATGTCTTGGGCGAACCAAGAAGTTTATAAATTAATAATCGCTCTGCCCGATGAAGCGCTTAACGCATATGCAACCGATCCCGAGTGGACCGTTGGTGAAATCTTGCGCCACATTGCGTCGTCTTCTGAAGTGTACGGCTCACGTCTTAAAGGCGTTGAGATTAAAGGCTTAGTTCGTCCGACATCTATGCAGGGACTAGAGACGATCGCCAAGCAATTGCTATCAACGGATGCCGAACTTCTTCAACTTGCAAATGTCGAAGACGAAAAAATAGCCATTACCCGCGAAGGTAAAACCACCTATTGGATGCGCTCAACCATTATTACTCAAGCGATTCATCACGCAACTGAGCACCGAGCACAGGCAGTTTCAGCTCTAGAGGCAAGAGGTTTCAAGGCGGTAAACCTGGATGACTATGACGTCTGGGCCTACGAATTCAATCAGGAATAAATTAATTTAAAGACATTTGAGCAATACAAAAGTAAAGACCCCGCCATTTCTGACGGGGTCTTTACTTTGTAGCTCATTGGATAGAGCGACTTTCTGACGAAAGGTTGGTCAATCAAATTTTATCCACAGAAATATATTTTTGACAACGGCCTGCTGCTCATAAATCTATCTTCTGTTCTGCGTACCGCTGTAGCTCAGCGGATAGAGCAACTTTTTGACGAAAGGTAGGTCGCGGGTTCGAGCCCCGCCAGTGGTACGCACCATAAGTGGCCTCACGGTTCGTCGCGTGGGGCCGCTTTCATTTACTTACTCTCAGTAACTTTTAGGCTTTAATTAAGACATGCAACTTTTGCGCAGAGCCCCGCAAATAGTTTTGGGCGCAGCCCTTGCCTATGCCGGCATTGGTCACCTAACTACCAGCCGCTTAACTTTCCGCGCACAGGTGCCCACCTTATTTAAGGGCTATGAAGACCTTGTCGTCTTGGCTTCAGGTGTAGTAGAAATCTTGCTCGGCCTTAGTTTGATTGCGCTCTGGAAATACCGCGTTCAAATCGGTTGGTTGGTCGCCATCTTCTTCACGGCAGTCTTCTGGGGAAATATCTCGCAATATATAAATAAGATCGATGCCTTTGGCTTAAATAGCGATCGTGCCCGCTTTATCCGGCTGCTCTTTCAACCTCTATTAGTTGCCTGGGCTCTTCTATCAACTGGTGCATGGGCAAGTTATAGAAAAAGACCCCGCCATTTCTGATGGGGTCTTTTTCTTGTAGCTCAATTACTGTAACTCTTGCGCCGCATTGACTATGCGGCCAAATAATAGCATTTAATATCTATCCACAACTATGTAAGCCATCAGATTCTGCATATCCAAAAATCTATATCTTTTGCTCACGTACCGCTGTAGCTCAGCGGATAGAGCAACATATTGACTATGCGTGAGGTCGCGGGTTCGAATCCCGCCGGCGGTACGCACACTAAGTGGCCTCACGGTTCGTCGCGTTGGGCCACTTTGCTTTTAATACCGTGCGTAACTTTTAAAAAAATTAAGTTTGGCAAAACTTAAGGCTTAGGTGGTCCACCCATTGGTGGTGCTTGCCCATTCATTGGCTGACCCGGTCCACCCATCGGCGGCATTGGCCCACCTGCACGACCTTTGGGAAGTGTTGCAGTACCTGCGAAGCAACCGATTATGTATGGAAAATCAGTTGTTACGTGATAACCATATGTTCCATCAGGTTGCGTACGCCCATTGCACGCATCTAATACACCAGTTGATTTAGATGTTTTATATGTATAGGCATCCCAAGAATTTGTCTTGGGATCACCAGTCTTTACATACCCTGATTTCATTACGGCAGTCTTAGTGCACTTGGCATTTAAACATCCCAAAGTTGTATAGATAGGAAAACCATCTAAGGCATAGCCCAGAATCTTCTGCTTCGATAAATTGCACTGTTGCACCAAGGTAATTGCATGGTGGTGATATTCGCGCGCAGGGCCCGTGTGGCCACCACAGGTATCCATAATCTTGTTATAGACCGGATCTCCATATGCCTCAGCCGTAGGCATCGGCCCCTCTGTTGGTCCATAGATTGGTAGCCCGCTAACGGTAAAGCCAAGTGTTCCTAATACATTTTTTATACTGGTCACAGATTTTGCCTTAACCGGATTTAACGCAACCGACCAGCTCCACTCTTGCGCACTCAATGCATTTGGAGTCTTCGGTTCAAAAGCAAAGCTAATCATGCCATTTGAAACAACCTTTAACTCAGTTGCGCTACAGGAAATCGATAAAGCAGGCTTTGCATAACTTGCCCCGGCCCCAGCAGATTGCGACAGGTCCGGAAAAGCAGCAACAGGACAGACCTTTGATTTTGTTGCCACAGTTTCTGCCCAACTTTGGCTATCGGTTAAAGCAAAGAAAGCAATAAGGGATGCGATCAGGGCAAAGGGCAGAGTTCTTTTCATGGGAGCACGCTAACAGCAGGCTCCCATGAAGTGGCCACAAGTTAATTACGTGGGGCCGCTTTGATTTGATCTAATAGTTTTGCAACATAAAGTGATTGATCAAGGGCTGGAAGCCATGCCGGCTTACCAGAGATGGCATCGGAGAAGTCCTCAATCATCATGGCGTAAGGGTCAACTGGGGCAAATTCTTCAACGCTATTGCCGATACGCAATGAGCTCGGCTTATTCCATGAAGTAAATGCATCACTCCCTAGGCATTGAATTTCTACCAATTTGCCGGAAATTGTTAACTCTTGCGCTTCAGGCATTTCAAATGATGACAGCGCACTTATCTTCACACCGCTACTTAATGTGGCACTGATCTGGGTAGTTAGGTCCACACCGGTATTACCAACGCTTCGATTTAAAGATTGAATCTCTAACTCGGGCTCACCGGAGCTAAGTGCTTTCCAGATGTGGGCTTGGTAATTACCGACATCAAGCAGACTTCCTCCACCCATCGCAAGCTGACCTCGAAAGTTATTTTCTAACTCAGCCGTAAATGTAAAGGCAGAGTTAATTTCAGTAAGTGCTCCGATATAACCACCGGTTACCAATTCAACGATACGGGTAAATCTTGGGTGCCACTGGTTCCAAAGCGCTTCGACCAAGATCCGATCATTTTTAACGGCTGCATCAGCCATCTCTTGGGCCTGTGCATAGTTAAGTGCTAACGGTTTTTCACATAAAACATGCTTACCGGCATCCAGCGCCGCGATCGTCCATTGGTGATGCTGATGGTTAGCAAGATTTATATAGACCGCATCTATCTTTGGATCTGCAAGTAATTCTTCATAACTTCTATAGATTTTCTCTGGGACTATCGCCTGTGCTCGGGCGCTATCTTGACTTGCTACTGCGCGCAATCTGGCATTTCTTGCCTTATGAACTGCGGGGGCTAAAGCTTTTGTGGCAACCCAGCCTGCGCCCAGAAACCCCCAGCTGGTCATGCACGTAAGAGTACGGGCGAGACAGGCTTTCCATTTGCTAACGCTGACTCTTCGGCCGCCTGCATGATTGCAACAACATCACGCGATTGCGCAGCCATAACTGACATCGGTGTTGCATCGTTTAGGTAAGCAACCAGTGATGCGTAAAAAGAGTATGGAACTGGGCTGGCCGGCTTTACTACTTCGCTGCTTCCATCACCGCGATGTAGCGTGATAATTGCCGGAAGATCAGCAACAGCGCCTCCGGCTGATTCATCCCAGTCGCCAATTAACGCACCCTTTGTTCCAAGGATATAAAACTTAGGCTTACGAGCCGCCGCCAAATCTGAGTTAATAAAGATTGCCTGCAGCCCATCTTTAAAGTTTATGCTTACCTGTGCATGATCTGCATTTGTGACGTGATCCCAAACTCGCTTTTGATTGAGCCCGCTAACAAAGTCAACTTCAGATGGCACCAGCGACATTATCTGATCGATAAAGTGGCTGCCCCAATCAAAGATCGCACCGCCTGAAATAGCAGCATCAGAATGCCAATAACCACATGGTTTGGAGTAGCCCCCAACGAAGCTTTCGTAATGAAAGAGATCACCAATCTGATCGTTATCAATCTGCTCTTTAATTGTTAAATAGTCTTGGTCATAGCGGCGGTTCTGATAAACCACTAAAAGTGAACCATTGGCAGCTGCTAACTGCATTAACTCATCACACTCTTGTGTGGTTAGCGCCATTGGCTTTTCCAACATCACATGTAGTCCAAGTGAGAGCGCTTGTTTCGCCCATTTGTAATGGCTATTTGGGGGAGTTGAAATTACTACCAAATCGAGATCGCCTTGGGCCAACATCGCATCTGCATCGGTAAAAGTTTTAGCGTCGGGTGAGAGCTGCAGGGCCGCAGTTAACCGTTCTGGATTTGTGTCACAGACTGCATAAAGAGTAAGACCTGCGGTCGCCTGAACCGCTTTGCTATGTTCATCACCGATGGCGCCATAGGCGAGTAGCCCGACCTTTATATCTTTGCTAGACACTTTTTAAACTCCTTGATTTGGCAAAGCCCAAGAATAGCGCTGATGTAAAGCCACGGCACTTTGAAGTAGGGATCACCAAAGGTTTAGCCACCTACCAGCCAGACCATATCTAAGAAGCCCTGGGATTTCGTCACCTGAGGCTTCTCTACTTTTATTTCTTGTTGCCAATTGTGGTGAATTGCTGAGAATTATTTGGCTGATCTATTTATGACGAAAAATACCGTAAAAATGTATTGCCAGTCGTTATGGGAAGGAGTAATTTGCCTGACAGCAGGGAATATCTCTCTACGTTAAGGAGTTGGACGATGACGGATTACATTGCACCAGGGTTACCTGGAAGCAAAGCTACATTTAAAGCTCGCTATGACCACTGGATTGGTGGCGAATATGTCAAACCATCCTCTGGAAAATACTTTGAAAATGTCACACCTGTAACAGGAAAAGTTTTTTGTGAAATTGCGCGCGGTAATGAAGCAGATATTAATGCAGCACTTGATGCAGCCCATGCAGCAGCGCCAGCTTGGGGAAAAACTTCAGCAACAGCGCGCGCTGTTATTCTAAATAAAATTGCAGATCGCATCGAGGCAAATCTTGAGTCAATTGCCGTTGCGGAAACTTGGGATAATGGAAAACCAATTCGTGAAACCCTGAATGCTGATATTCCACTTGCGATTGATCACTTCCGCTACTTTGCTGCAGCGATACGCGCACAGGAAGGTTCAGCAGGAGAACTCGACAATGACACTGTTGCTTATCACTTCTACGAGCCACTAGGGGTTGTCGGCCAGATTATTCCGTGGAACTTCCCAATTCTTATGGCGGTCTGGAAATTGGCGCCCGCACTTGCTGCCGGAAACTGCGTTGTCTTAAAGCCGGCAGAGCAGACTCCAGCATCAATATTATTTTTAATGGAAATCATTGCTGATCTTTTGCCACCTGGTGTTGTAAACGTTGTTAATGGCTTTGGAGTTGAGGCTGGAAAGCCTCTTGCTTCATCACCTCGTGTCGCAAAGATTGCCTTCACCGGTGAGACAACAACTGGTCGCCTCATTATGCAATATGCCTCTGAAAATATCATTCCAGTCACCCTAGAACTCGGTGGCAAGAGCCCCAATGTGTTCTTCGCAGATATCGCAGCAAGTGATGACGCATTTTATGACAAGTGTCTAGAAGGCTTCGCACTCTTTGCACTCAATCAAGGTGAAGTTTGCACATGCCCATCACGCGCCCTTATTGACGCCAAGATTTATGACAAGTTCCTAGGTGATGCAGTCAAGCGCACCGAGGCAATTGTTATGGGCCATCCACTAGATAATGCGACAATGATTGGCGCACAAGCCTCTAATGATCAACTTGAGAAGATTCTTTCTTACATTGAAATTGGGAAGAAAGAGGGCGCAAAGGTACTAACCGGTGGAACTCGCGCAGATTTGGGTGGTGAACTCTCTGGTGGTTATTACGTGGTTCCGACAATCTTTGAAGGTACAAATTCGATGCGTATTTTCCAAGAGGAAATCTTTGGACCAGTCGTATCTGTGACTAAGTTCGATGGTTACGATGAAGCGATGTCGATTGCCAATGACACTCTCTACGGTCTAGGTGCTGGCGTGTGGACGCGTGATACCAACACCGCTTACCGCGCCGGACGTGAGATAAAAGCAGGTCGTGTCTGGACCAACTGTTACCACGCTTATCCAGCAGGAGCAGCCTTTGGCGGTTACAAAGCTTCTGGAATCGGTCGAGAAAATCACAAGATGATGCTCAACCATTATCAGCAGGTGAAGAACCTTCTAGTCTCCTACAATCCAAACAAGCTTGGATTCTTTTAAAGATAATCACCACAGAAAGAAGAGAGGTACATTCATTTGAAGAAGCCCCGTCGTGTTGAGGTAAGTGCGGCAGCAGAAGATCTGCTGCGCACCCTCTATGCCATGCATGGCCCATTGATGTTTCATCAATCGGGAGGATGTTGTGACGGTTCTTCTCCTATGTGCTATCAAGCCGGTGAATTCCGCGTTGGTGGCTCGGATGTACTGCTTGAAGAACTAAAAGTGGCGGGCATTCCAGAAGATATTGGATTCTGGATGTCTGCCACTCAGTTTGAGTATTGGAAGCACACTCATTTGACCGTAGATGTTGTGCCAGGTCGCGGTGGGGGATTCTCGCTCGAGTCACCCGAAGGCATGAGATTTTTAATTCGGTCAAGGTTGTACTCTGATCAAGAGTGGTTAATTTTAGAAAATGAAGTCCTACGTACTGGACGTTAGCTAGTAGCTCATTTCTGATGTGATCATTGGTAACCTCGTAATTAGACTCTTGGCAGACTCACAGTATGACGTGAGCGTGCCACGGACTGCAGGCCTTCGCCGAATATGTAACCATGCGCTATGAAATTAAAACCCGTAATTGCTATCGTTACTTTTTTGCTTCTATCACCTCTTGCTTCTGCAAATGCAGCAACTAATGTGCAGTGGAACTCGCAGACTAAGATCGCAGGCGTCGTAACTATCCCGGCTGATACCGTCGTGACTGTCGCAGCGGGCACAAAAATCACAGTCAGTGCTGGCGCAAAAGTTGTAGTTCTCGGACAACTCTTGGCTCCACAGGGACTGACACTCACTGGAAGCGATTGGCAAGGCCTGGTTATTAATGGCAGCGCAATACTTACTAACTTTGTTGAAAAAGGCGCACGTCAATCCTTCTATGTCGCTACAGGTGGGGTATTAGATATTAATGGTGGAGATATCTCAGGTATTAAAGGTGAAAGTTTAGTTGACGGCACATTCACCGCAAAAAATATTAAATATGTAAAGGGTCGCGGCGATGGCATAACTAGCTCTAAGCCCGCAGGAACTATCTCCGTAGATGGTGGCAAATTCTCAGGCCCGGCTAGAGGTGCAGGTGATTTCTTCTCGCTATCTTCTGGCGCAGCGTTAACGGTTACCAATTCGTCAGTCACAAAGGTGCACTGCGCCTTTCACATAACTGGGCTAAAAAATATGCAACTCGATAACGTTAATATCGAAAATAACGCCTACGGCTTCATGATGTATGGCTCATCGGATGCTGGCGCAAGAACCATCAAAAACACAACGATCACCAATAACGACTTTGGCTTTGACGAAGGTGGCACCTACACAAAAAATGGAGCAATCTTGATCTCTGGTTCGTATATAGCTAAGAATAAGACTGACCTGGGGCTTTACACGAAAAAGGTAACTATCTCATCACCTTCTAGCGCGCCCCTGACAGCCACTTCCAAGAGTTAACGCGGGAAGCAATACCCGACAAACCCAAGCGCCAAGTTAGTTTATGACCACCTGTAATTGGTGACTCATCTGCTCGATTGTCATTTTATCTTTATCCTTTATGGCACTCGCACATACTGAACACCTTGCTGACCATTGCCACCAGGTGTTGTCGCTGTATCCGAGTTTATAAGTTTTCACGAATCCTTTGGCAGGCAAAATCTTGCAGCGCATACAGCGCTTTGGAAATTTTAGTGAATTAACTCTCTGGCTTTCTGCTCGATAGCCATACCGGTGTGAGAATCCAATCCCAAATAAATCGACTTGAATTAAAAAAAGTCCAGGATGAATCGAAAGTTCAAACTGGGCATCTCTAATGCTCTTATAGGCATAAAATCCACACTCGCAGCCATTGGCAGGTGGGATATGTTCGGGGAAGGCTTCACAGATGGCATTTTCATCATTGGAGTATGTGTTCCCGGTGATTCCAGTAAATGTTGGATTTACTCCGCTTAGCGCTGCAACTTTAAATCCACACATCTTTTCCTCAGTTAGATCAAAGGGATCTTCTGCCGCAAAGTTATTTGATTTTCTTTGAGTTTGACCTCGCGATCGATCTTCGGAAATAGATAATCCAATAAATATTAAAATAGCCAGTAGCGGAATCACGGTGACTAATCCATAAAGTAAGGTATTTAAAATCTCTCTTGGTATGAGAGGGGTTGATTTTTGATTAAAACCACCCAGGAGATAAATAACTAAAAGCAGTCCAACGGCTATAAAGGGATAGATCCGAATGAGTCTGAAAAATCCCTGTTTAAAACGCTTGAGCTCCACCTTCCTATTGAACACCCCAGCCAGATCTTGCTCACCTTTTAATTCCTGCGCATTAGCCACTTAGCCAATCGACTTCAAAGGGCAACAGCTAAACCCTTTTGCTACCCTTCAAGTCAATGAAATGGAGTAAAACCCGTGGCTGAAATTGGAGAACCAGAGCGCAAGGTCCGACGTGAGCGCGAGACCGAACCATCGGTAGCACCGCCGATTCCGCTTACTTCACCTGAGCTAGAACCAGCAAAGTAACCTCTGAGACCAAGTTTAGTTTGTGAGTTAAGTAGATTGATAAATGTAATTTACGATGGCAATTGCCGATTCTGTCGCGCCTGCCTTAATTGGCTAGAGCTAAAACTTAAGGTCACAAAACTGGCCTATCAAGAGATCGACACCACGCGCTTTGGCATTACAAAAGAGCAATGCAGCACCCAAGTTTATGTAGAAATTCAAGGTGAAGTTTTTGCAGGGGCCACGGCGATAGCTAAATTGTTAGATGCCAGGGGGAATAAAATTCTTCCTCAATTGATTCATCGATCAGGCCCGCTAGCCCATATTGGGTATCGCTGGGTGGCTACACATCGGAATTCATGGATTATCAAAGGCGCCACAAAAATTATTGAAAGAAGATCAGCAAGAGCCTAACTTTTCACCCTTAACGGTATTAATTTGCTGCCTACAACTAAGGCAGCCCCAATTAAAACTAGATTCTTTACTATGTATTGACCTTCTAAAGTTAAATCAAAAGGAACACTGGTAAAACAAACTTCAGGAAGTAAGACAAGAGGTAGAAAAGTTCCGGGCATTTGCAGCGCCAGAAGTCCAAGCCCAATTCTTATAAGAGGGGGAAAGAGCAGGCAGATACCGATAAGCATCTCCCAGATTCCAAGTATTGGAATAAATATCTTTGGGTCAAACCAATAAACAGTCTTTGTAATTAGTTCTACCGCAGGACTTTGTCCAAATGGTTTTAGGGCTCCAAACCAAATAAAAATAATCGCCAAGCTATAGCGAAGCAGGGTAAGAGAATTACGATTGAGCTGATCGATAAACCAATGATCAAAATCTTTGACTCTCTTTATTAATGAATTCATATATGGCCCCGCTTCCTACCCACCATTTTAAACTAGTGGGCTTGCCTACAATGGGTGAAATGGCTGATTACCTGATTTCAAATGGTGACTAGTAACACCTTCATTTACCATTTCCCCATGAGAACTCGAATTGGCGCCTGCGCCCTAATACTTCTAATCTCGTTTGCTCAGATTGCAACAGTAAATGCTGCCGATTCTGGTAAGCCAGCACCCGCACCAGCACCCGCACCAGCACCCGCACCCGTAGTATCTCCAACACCAACACCAACACCAACACCAACACCAACACCAACACCAACTCCAACACCAACACCAACACCAACACCAACACCAACACCAACACCAACTCCAACACCAACACCAACACCAACACCAACACCAACTCCAACTCCAACCCCGACGCAAGAAGTTGTCGTTGATCAACTAGCCCTAAGTCGCTCACTTGTTGCTGCAAAAAGTTATCAGCAGGCCCTGACAGAGTTAAAGCGAGTTGACCAAATTGTTGTCAACAATGCAGATGTAAATAATCTATTAGGTTTTACTTCTCGCAAGTTAGGTCAATATAGCCAAGCAGGAAATTACTATGTAAAGGCGCTCAAAATCGATCCTAAGCATTTAGGGGCTCTGGAATATCAAGGTGAACTCTTTCTTATTCAGAAGAAAGTTGATTTAGCGAAGCAAAATTTAGCCACCCTGAAACGGCTGTGTGGCACTTCCTGCGAAGAGTACTTAGATCTAACGAAGGCGATTGCTCTTACTACGAAGAAGAAGTAAAGGCCTCTACCGGTAGATCCTTTTCACCATCTTTTATTGCGGTAATAATTCGGGCAGCAACTGCATCAGGATCTAGGCCTGTTGGAAGTTTCGGTGCTACGCCTGCAATCGGACGTTCAGCTAAACCAGTTTCAGTATGTGGTGGTCGCACATCAATCACATCAATTTGTTGACGTCGTAGCTCGCGTGTTGCCGCAACCATTGCACCCCATGCGGCAGCTTTTGATGCGCTGTAGGCAGCCATTCCAGCCATCGGTTGCTGAGCAACGACAGCAGTTAGGTTTGCAAAGAAGCCGCCCTCATTAATGTGCTTTGAACTCTCGCGCAACATAACAATCGGTGCGATTGCATTGATCGCAAACAAACTCGCAAGTGTCGCATCATCTAGTTCAGCAATATTTCCAAATGCGACAACTCCAGCTGCGTTGATTAACCCATCAAATGGGGCCAAAGCAGCCAGAGCTGCAGATAATTCGGCGGTGTTAGTTAGATCGGCAATAGCATGCTCGGGGGTTGTCACCGTATCGACCAAGGATTGATCGCGAACAATGGCAGCAACCTTTGCCCCGGCATCAGTTAGCTGTCCAGCAAGGCGCGAGCCTAGAACCCCAGTTGCGCCGACGATGACAACCCTTTTTCCTGCAAGTTCACGTGCCACAAATAACCGACTTTCTTTAAGGACCCCATTGAGCCAAGGCACAAATTTCACCATGCCTCTAGAGTCGCTGCAACATTTAATTTTTTAGGTGCTGCCAATTAGTTGGAAAGCTGACCATGTAAAGTCAGGGTTATGGATCGGGATTGCCAAAAATGTGGAGCAAAGCTCACCGAGCAGATTCAGAAAGTGGTCTGCGGCAATAACTGCCGAGAATGTGGCAAGTATGCCTATTTTGCAGATGAGCCTTCATATCTATATCTATTAACTAATCCTGGCCTTGCTTTACATAAAATTGGAATCGGCACCATTGGTAAAGATAAGGGACGCCTACAGCAATTAATTCATGAAGGCTGGAGCGTTTATGGCCTGTGGCACGCAGCCGAGAAACGGAAAACCTTTAACTGGGAACAAACCATATTTAAAGAATTAAAATCAGAGATTGGCTCAGTAACGCCCAGCCTGGTTGGAAGGTGGGATCGAGATTGGGTCGAAGGTATAAGCGCCCAAACGATAACAATTACAGCGCTCGCAGAGCTAATTAACGTAGTCATTTCTACGAAATAGAGATAGAAGATTTACTTCAACCGAACTGATATATCCTGACCGCGGAGGATTCGCATAGCGGCCGAGTGCGCGCGTCTCGAACACGCGTAGACGAAAGTCTCGAGGGTTCAAATCCCTCATCCTCCGCTCTTTTTGACACTGCTTCATCTAACCTGTGCCAATGCGCAGGATCATTGCACTATCAGTACTTACGCTGTTGCTCGCCGGTTGTGCGCAGAAGCCTGCCTTTGAGGAACTAGCCGATGGTCCCTGCACAAGTGCGCAGAGTAAATTAATTACAAAGCATATTTCAGGACAGATAGATGCCTTGGCGAAAAAGAACTGGGAAATGGCTTACTCATATGCCTCGGCAGACTTTCAGGCAGCCGTTGCAATCGATCAATTCACCTTCATTATTGGCGCACAGTACGCAATGTTGGTTCAGAACCAGGGTTATCAATTTGGCGCCTGTGAAATCATCAATAGCGCAATCAAACAAGAGGTAAACGTTACAAGTGGCAAAGAGCTCTACAACCTTGCCTACAAACTCTCGGTGGAAAAAGAAGCCCTCGGTATTGATTCGGCAGCCGTTGTTAAAACCGATACTCCGCTGCAAGTCTAATCTGGCACGGCAAGCTACCAACCAATTCGAAAACTTTCTTTATTGGCTACGGGGCTTTCTGATTCTTCGCTTCAACTCTTCGCGAATTCCCATCCAGCCACATCCCGTACACTTAATTTCAGCGCCATTTATTTCTATCAGCCGACTAATGGTCGTATAAATTTGTGAATCTTCCTCAGCTAGCATTTCACCGCGGGTAATCACCCTTATCTCACCACTATTTTTGCAATCAGGGCAGCGCACATACCTGCTGATATGGATCGGTCTTTTTAAGATTGGCTTATTAGCCGGCGACAAGACTTCGTAATCAGCTGAAGCTAGATCGCGCAGGATATATTCAATTAAGCGAGCCAAAGCCTCTCTAGTTATTTTCTCCCATTTAATTATTCGCTTACGACGAGTAGGAAAGAAATACTTGGCACCCTTTTTATCAAGACGCAATAACAATCTTTCTTGAATATAGATCTCAAAGATCTGCCCAGAAGGGCTCTCTTTACTTTGTACGGTAGATAAAGGAAATCTGCTAGTTATAGATTGAGCGGCAAATGCTTGGGTAGATTGCGTTTCACCGTCTAATTCAGCGCCGCTATCAAGTCTCTCCACTTACTCAAATTAATCCCAACAGGAATTCTTGGCAACTTCTGTTAAATTTCTCCTATGAGCAAAGAATCAAAGCCCAGCCGCATGAAGGTCACTCCTTACCAATTATTAGGTTGGACGCCACTTCTATTAGTTGCAGTTGGCTCATCAATCGTCGTGGCGCTTAGCATCATGTCAAAGCGCTAACTTTTTAAGAAAGTAGTCACCCATGTCATTTGTTATGTACTCAACCACTTGGTGCGGCTATTGCAAACGTTTAAAATCCCAACTCGCAGATCTCGGAGTTACCTTCGATGAGATCAATATCGAGGAAGTCCCCGGCACCGCTGAGATCGTCGAAAAAGTAAATGGCGGCAATCGCACCGTGCCCACTCTGGTCTTCTCAGATGGCAGCGCCATGACCAATCCTTCGGCTAAGCAAGTTGTCGAAAAGATCGCCAGCCTTTAGTTAAATTAAAGGAAAGTTTATTCAACTAGAGGAATAGATAGTTGCCCGATAATCTTTACTTATTATGAGTTTGAAAATCCTTGATATTACGCAGAGTGCACTACAAATTATCGAAAACGAATTTCAAGGACTTTATTCAGGACCGCTCGGCACCAGCTCGATAAAAGGTGGCCAGAGCGCAGCCAATCTGGCGCTAGAGAATTTAGATATAACCAGATATGCCGAACAACGCTCTGAAGTCGAACCGAAAGAAAAACGTGGCGCCACGGTGCTATCGCCGTATATCCGCCATAACTTACTCACATTGGATCAGGTCTATCGCGCCGTAAAAGATGCACCATATAAAGATCGCGAGAAATTTCGTGACGAACTTTATTGGCAAGAGTATGCCCGCCATCTCTATGCCCGTCTGGGCACGCGCCTCTTTGAAAATCTAAGATATGAAGCAAATCGCGATGTACAAGGCGATGGCTGGAATCGCCAGATGAACTGCGTTGATCAAATTATTACCGAACTGGAAAGCGATGGTTGGTTGGTAAATCAAACCCGTATGTGGATGGCATCTCACTGGACGGTGCGTAGCGATAAGGGGTGGATACACGGTCAAGAGCGGATGTATCGCGAACTAATAGATGGTTCACGCGCTGCAAATTTACTTGGTTGGCAGTGGACTGTCGGTGCCGGAACCGGCAAGCCTTACGGTTTTGCGCGCTGGCAGGTTGAAAAACGATCTCCAGGTACATGTTTTAAATGTGCGCTTAAGAAGAACTGTCCGATTCAAGAATTTCCTGATGAGATTTCACCACATCAGTTATCAAAGGATCCCTTGCTCGATAACGATCCCGACGTATCTCGCACCACCGGACCAACGACACCAGTTATCAATGACCAAGCAAAGTTTGTGCTTCTAACAATTGACTCACTCGGTGATAACGACGCGGCAATGGCTGCAAATCCTGATCTGCCAGTGATCTTTATCTTTAACGAAGCCGCCCTTGCTAAATTACAACTTTCTTCACGGCGCATCGCTTTTTACCTGGAAACGCTGCAAGATCTGAGCACTCGCCGCGACTTAACCGTCTATCTCGGTGATCCCTACGTCTTTGCTAAAGAGAACCCCGTCGCCGTTACCTTCGCACCGGTGCCATCATTTAAAAAGTTTGAGAACCTAGCTCAAGTTTATCCTTACCCCTGGCTGCGTAAGCCACATGCTGGGTCGGTCAGAAGTTTTACCTCATGGCGACAGAAAATCGATAAAGCTAATTCGTAACTGATCTAGCCAGCCGGCTGAAAGATATCCACAACAAAAGCAAAAAACCTAAATCAGTTTCTTCAACTGACTTAGGTTCTGCCTTGCGTACCGCTGTACCTCATTTGGATAGAGCATCCCACCAACTATGGGAATGGTAGCGGGTTCGAGCCCCGCCAGCGGTACGCACCACAAAGTGGCCTCACGCTTGTTACGTGGGGCCACTTTGCTTTTATTACTCTGCGTGATTAATCCCGCGCCCAATAAAATTCTCCATCGCACTTTAAAATATTCGCACACATCGCATTCAGCGACTTCGCCCCGTTGTACTGCTCCTTCTTATTTCCCCAGCTGGTAGTCCCGATAACTAAACCTTCATTATCAATCAGCGGCCCACCGCTATTACCATGTGAAATATTGGCAGTAATAAAGACCTCGTTATTCGTAAGATTCAACACCGAACCGAAAGAGACTGATCCTTCATATCCATCGGCGCTTCCCAAAGCCATAACCCAATATCCCGGCCAAGGCTCTGCCTGCGATAGCCCCAAAGGTTTCAACTTCAAACTAGTTGCCAACACCGCCAAATCATTTTCCTTATCCCACTTATCAATGTATGCCGGCACTTCCTTTTTATAGAGCGCAGCCACTGTCAACTTGCCCTTCCCAGCGATACATCCCTCGATAACGTGATGGTTTGTAATTAGAGTCGTTGGATTCTTCTCATCCATACCGTTTTTAAGTTCAATTGCCCAAGCAGTTCCCATACCAAAATCATCTTTTGAAACTTTGCAGAAAACGCTCACCGTAGATGCCTGCGTTTCCTCAACCAGATCCCCAACGCTTCGAGGTTGCACATAACCATCGTGATGAGGATCCGAGCGATGAAATTGATCCGATGGCGACCACGCCAACATAAATGCCCCGAGGGCAAAAGGAGTCGCGATGATGGCAAGGGCTGCTATGAACTTATTCGATCCTGAATTCGTCATAGGGATGACCATACGACCACGCGCTGACATGTGGTTCAAAGACGGGCTGAGTGTCAAACGAAAAAGACCCCGCCATTTATGACGGGGTCTAATTCTTGTAACTAAGTGGATTGATCACTCGACTGACTAATAAAAGATTAGCATCAAATATATCCACAGCGGCAGCAAAATTCATTTTTCTCTTTGTAAATCAGCCTATCTTCCGTTCCGCGTACCGCTGTAGCTCAGCGGATAGAGCACTCGACTGACTACCGAGGTGGTCGCGGGTTCGAGCCCCGCCAGCGGTACGCACCATAAGTGGCCTCACGGTTCGTCGCGTGGGGCCACTTTGCTTTTATTACTCTGCGTAACTCCCGAATAATTAAGAGTTATAGGACAGTGACAATCTGAGCTTGTTAAAAGAAATAATAGACGGGAAATAAAGCTTTTCCAAGGGGAAAATAGGTCAACCTTCCTGACATTACTGCTTCTACTGATGACCGTACTGCTAACAATTGCCACACCTTTCTGACTTTTTACCCCCAGGACATCAGATCTCTATGATGAAGTTACTGCTCAAATATTGATGACCTTTCTGCAGTTCCATAAATTGAACAGTCATTTCATGCAGGTGCATTGAACTTTGATTAAGAAGTAATTCCGGGAGCCCTGGAACCAGGTCAGAAGGCTTCCAGGAGATGTCGTACGCCTGTACTCGAAGAATGTCAGTCACGGGCTCTAGTTTTGGAACATGGGGATTAACTTCAAGGAAAGCCAGACCAGTCTCGAGCAGGCTAGCAAGATTGCACAGGACTTAGAGCGGCTGCTAAAACAGCAGGAAGGTTTAATAAGTGGAACAAAAGCCGCTGCCTCCCACGCTAAAGAATCCCAAGTCCTACTTGAGTTAGCCAAGCTTCCAGTTGATCGCTTAAAGGATGCAACCGAGGAGACGGTTCGCATTGAAACCCTTCGCAAGTATGGCTTTCAAAATGTCGCTTCAATCTATAACTCATCAGCAATCCAGTTAGAACGAATCCCAGGCATAACTCTGAGTGCAGCCCAATCTCTAAAAGCGCTCGCAGACCAGATGTATCAAGCCGTAGCCGAATCAATTTCCTATGGCATCGATATAGATGACTTAACCCGAGCAGATACCGAAGTTATTGAGAACCTCCAAGGGTTGGATTACTTGAGAGCTGCAACAAAGAATTCAACCAGCAAAATGAAGCCCATCACCCAAACACTTCGTAACTCACTATCTCAAACACAGCCACTAAATTCTCGATTCCGCTGGTTCTTCACGGGCTCGGAAAAGAAAGAACGAGCCCTAAATGCACTTCAGGAAATTACGTATCTAGTTGGAGAACCTACAACGATTGCACTGGTTGAAGCTGCTCGCTATGGACTAGATGCTTTAGAGAAAAGATCGCCTCAGCCCGTTGAAGAGTTTAAGAAAAGATCGAGTGATTACTATGCAATTCTTGAAGAGGTCACAAATGTTCGCCCCAACACTGCAGCCAATCGCCATTTCAACCAAGAACTTCTAGACAAAATCCAAGCACAAGAACTCGATACCTCAACTATCAAAGCCACACTTCGTCAGTATCAAACCTTCGGTGGAAAATTTGCTCTGACTCAGAACAGAGTGATCATCGGGGATGAAATGGGGCTCGGTAAAACACTTCAAGCCATCAGTGCAATAGCCCACCGAAGTTCCACTGGCGCCAATCGTTTTCTTGTAGTTTGCCCTGCAAGTGTTATCACTAACTGGATGCGAGAAGTGGATGCTCGAAGCGAGCTTCCCATCATCAAAATTCACGGCGAAGACCACAAGGCATCCTTGCAAAGATGGATTGAATCAAGTGGAATTGGTATTACGACCTATGACACCTTGAAGAGCTTTGAAATCTCCGAGCAACAAATGGCTGCCCTAGGAGTCGACACCGTAATTGTCGATGAGGCTCACTACATCAAGAACATATCCACGGGGCGTACCCGCACAATTGCTAAATGGCTTGATAGATCTCCAAACGTCATTTTTCTCACAGGTACTCCACTAGAGAACAGAGTTGATGAATTCATTGCCCTCGCTAAATTACTTGACTCCAAGATGGGTAATGAACTGAGTCGAGTTGCAATGGCTGCGGGTCCTGAGTCATTTAGAAGAACCGTTGCACCTATATATCTGCGGCGGAATACGGAGGAAGTCCTCAAAGAACTTCCTGAGTTGATAGAAGTTGTTGAGTACTGCACGTGGGAAGGCGTGGATAAACAGAAATACATAGACGCTGTCGCATCTGGGAATTTCATGGCGATGCGCCGTGCAGCATTTAGCGCCCAACCCAACATGATCCCCAGCAAGTTAGAACGTTTGCTTGAACTGGTAGACGAATCTTTTGAAAGTGGTCAGAAAGTAATTGTCTTCTCTTACTTCCGATCGATCATTGAACAAGTTATGCAAGCCTTAGGGGAACGAGCTATTGGCCCAATCACGGGATCAGTCTCATCAACCCAGAGACAGAACATCGTTGATCAATTTCAGAATTCACTAACACCTTTAGTGCTGGTCGGGCAGATTCAAGCCGCAGGCACTGGGCTCAATATCCAAGCAGCTTCTGTCGTTGTCTTGTGTGAACCCCAGATCAAACCCTCGCTTGAAGTTCAAGCAATCGCCAGAGCCCACCGTATGGGACAGGTGCGCAAAGTGCAGGTGCACCGCCTGATACTTCCTGAAAGTGTGGATGAACAAATGCTTGCAATGCTTGCTCGTAAACAAAGCGAGTTCGATGATTATGCACGAGATAGCGACCTAGCTAATCAAGCATCTGGTGCGAAAGATCCATCTGAAGAGTCGATGGCCAAGGTGATCGTCATGAAAGAGAGAAAGCGACTTGGAATCAATGAGAGCGACTTGGACGTGATTTTAGCAAATGACGATGAATAGTTGGGCACTCAAGAGATTTCAGCAAAATTTTGAGAGCGAGCATGTATTAGTTCTGGACTATGGAATCCAGGGCTCCCGGAACCAGGTCAGAAGGCTTCCAGGAAGCATTGCACAACAGGCGGTTCATCAGGATTGTACGATTTCTAATCTAGATTCATGCGTACACAGTTAGAATTAAGTCTGTACGGATTTTGAGCGTAAAGCACTCCCTGAGAACCTAGAAGTTCTCTAAGCTCGGAGCATGTGGACGCTAGAGGATGAGCAAGCCCTTCGTGAGGACTTGATCGAGAAGATCATTTCAAAAGCCAACGAGGGCGACGGCATGCTTTCCCGTGCCGAACTCGGCAGCTTCTCTTATGCGGGACAAACTATTCGAGTGATCGACTCGCAAGGTGGAATCTGGAATCCGGGTGCATCTTGGACTCTCGGCGAAGAACTACGAGCAACACTTTCCATTAACACCACTAAGTCAGGAAAGTACGAGGATCAAGAAGTCTTGGGTGGGCTTTGGCGATATGACTATCAATCAGGTGGAACTGCTGGCAAAAATACAAAGATGCGCAAAGCCATGGAATTGCAACTTCCTCTGATCTGGTTCGTCCAACAAGATTCAGGTCGTTACGTTCCCTACAGAGTTTTCATCATCAACGATTATCCTGATCGGGGATATTGCCTTATCGCCCCTGACCTTTCGCTAGCTACAGCATCTCGATCAGAGTCTTTGATTGAACGACGATATGCCGAACGCATGATGAAACAGCGACTACATCAACCCGCATTTCGTGCCCGAGTAATCAGTGCCTATGAGACAAAGTGTGCAATCTGTCGTCTCGGCCATGGCCGACTTTTGGATGCTGCGCACATAACGCCGGATAGCGATGAGACTTCTTCAACTTCAGTAACCAATGGTCTAAGCCTTTGCAAAATTCATCACACTGCTTATGACATAAATATTGTGGGAATTGATCCTGACTACACGGTCCATGTGCGCCCAGATATTTTGTCTGAGAAGGATGGCCCGATGTTGGAGCATGGAATTAAGGAAATGAATAACGCCAAGCTTTGGGTGCCACCGGCACCGGGAGAGAAGCCAGATCCAGCCCGGTTAGAGGTTAGGTTTAAGGAATTTAGCGGTTAAAACTCTTAATTAACCGAGGATTTTTCTCAGAAACCTAAACATTGTCATTGCCAGGAGATAAGTTTCATCCATGACCTCATCCTCAACTATAGGCAAAACCGTTAGAACTAGGTACGAATCGTGACAACGCTGATCACCAATGAAAAAGAAAAAACTATGTTGGCGGCTCTGGCCAATGCACTGCAGACTTCAGACTCGATAGATATTTGCGTCGGCTATTTCTACTTTTCAGGTTTTCAAATGATGGCCGAACAACTGAAAGATAAGAAGATACGAATACTGGTCGGATTGGAAGTGGATCCAAAACTGATCCCAGACATAGTAAAAAATTCTCGTGACCAAGACGTCTCCTTCGCCATGCCCGCCCCTTGGCCGCCCACCTCTTCGGCACTCCAATTGAAGCAAAATTACATGGATGCTTTAGTTGGATTTGTGAACGATAGCGATGCCTTCGACTCGGAAGATTCCGAATCAGTTTTCGACATGTTTATCGGAAAAATCAACGATGGTTCGCTAGAGATCCGAAAAACTAAGAATCCGGAGCACTCAAAATTTTATGTCATCAACAATAAGGCTGAATTTTCGCAGGGCGGGGATGCACCGGGAACGATCATTATGGGGTCCAGTAATCTGACTTATAACGGGCTTTTGGGACAGGGTGAATTAAACGATTCCTTTAGAGATAAAGATAAATTTACTGATTATAAAAACGACTTCTTGAAAAAGTGGGATTCTTCAAATTCTATTTCAATTGTGGAAAAGGAAAACTCCAAAGAATTTGTTGAAGAAATAAAGAAAAAGCTTTGGATTTATCAACAACCTTCTCCATATCAGATGTACGTGCGGGTGCTACATGAGCTCTATAAGAAACCTGAAAATCTAGAAAAAATTAAGACCCCAAGTAAAATTACTTCTGAAGCTTTCTTGGACTTCGAGTATCAAACCGATGCCATCAAGATTGCAATGGATCGAATCGAAAAATTCGATGGCGTGATCGTTGCTGATGTAGTTGGTCTCGGTAAAAGCATCATCGGCTCTGCGGTCGCACACAACTTGGACATGACCACCATAATTATCGCCCCACCCCACCTGATTCCTCAGTGGGAAGATTACAAAGAGCTCTTTAGGATTCGTGGCTCCAAAGTGTGGAGCTCAGGGAATATAGCCGCTATCTACGAGCGCTACTCAGATTCAAGTATTCCTCTACTCTTCATTATTGATGAAGCCCACCGTTTCAGAAATGAAGATACGGCTGATTACAAGTTGCTGCATCAAATTTGTAGAAGTAATCCAAATAACAAGGTTATTCTGCTTACAGCGACTCCATTTAACAACTCCCCGCAAGATGTTTTCGCGCTCATGAAATTATTCCAAACCCCAGGGCAATCAACGATTCGTAGTATTGATAATTTAAGCATTAGGTTCAGAGAGTTAATTCAAAAATACAAGAAATTAAGAGTTGACTTACGAAAATCTCCTAATGCAGATTTTACCAAAGAAAGTAATGAGATTTCGCTTGAGCAGCGAAGATTTCTTGAACCGATTGTTATTAGACGCTCTAGGTTAGATCTTGAATACATAACAAGATACAGAAAAGACCTTGAGAGGCAAAAAATTTCGTTCCCAAAGGTTGAAGGACCAACATTGCTCGAATACGACCTAAAGAATTTAGGGCAGCTCTATTTAGATACCCTGAGTCAGATCGGGGACTCTGAATCGATTGATGGTTTCCTAGGGGCTCGATATAAGCCAGCTACTTACGTAATCGAACGTGATAAATTCTTAGAGAAATATGGTTCTGCTGTCGATGATCTCGACTTAAAAGTAGCTCAAACCAACCTCTCTGATTTTATGCGCAAATTACTTGTGATGAGATTTGAAAGTTCGAAATTTGCTTTTAGAACAACGTTAGAAAGAATGATTCTCAACAATAAATTAATCATAAATTGGTGGGAAAAATTGGAAGTTGTTCCAATTATGAAAAAAGGACAATTGCCCGACCCGGTGGATTACTCGATTGAGGATGGAGAATTTGTTGACGACTTGGAAGCGAAGCTTGAACAACTTCGCAGTACCAAGGGACTTCTTGAGATACCTGCAGCATGGGTTGACCCACAGTTCATTTACGATGTACGTCACGATACAGAAGTACTTCAAACGATTCACGACTCTTGGTTCAGCAATCCTTTACTAGAATACCTAGATCCCAAGATCGATGAACTTGAAACTCAAATACTTAGACTTCTCAAGGAAGTTCCAGACCGTAAAATAGTCATATTCTCGGCGTACGCCGACACCGTGAACTATGTTTCTAAGTTATTGATCGACCGCGGCATGTTTGGGATATTAAGTTTTACGGCAGCAGATTCTTCCAAGGAAACCCGTAAGTCCCTTCTTAGTAATTTTGATGCAGCATATGTACTCGGACCGCAAGAAGATGTCTATCAAGTATTGATATGTACTGATGCACTCAGCGAAGGCGTTAACCTCCATAGAGCTGGTGTAGTGATTAATTATGACATTCCATATAATCCAACTCGAGTTATCCAGAGAATTGGTCGCATCAACCGAATCAATAAAAAAGTTTTTGACGCCATTCACATTTATAATTTTTTCCCGACCGTTGTGGGTGATTCAGAAATTCGCATAAAAGCAATTTCGACATTAAAAATTAATTTAATTCATAATATTGTAGGAAGCGATACGCGAACATTAACGCCAGATGAGACTCTTCAGAGCTTCCACAAAGACGAGTTCGACTTGCAAAAGTTTTTTAAAGATGAATTCGAAAATGCCGATAGAAGTGAAGATGATTTGAGTTGGGATTCTGTATTTATAGAGGACTACGAAATTGCAATAAGAGACGAGGGCTTGATGGAAGACATTGGCCAAATTCCTCGACGTTCCCGAATCTCTAGAACTAGTAACAGCGAGCAGAGAGGAGTAGTTTTCAGCAAGCGTGGACAGAATTCTGTTTTTGTTACTTCGACACTCGATAGCGATCCGGAGGTTATTTCAACAGAGGATGCACTTAGGTTCTTCAAAGCCGAAGAGACTGAAGTTGGTGCTGAAATCACCTCTGCCTTCGCGAAATTGTTCGGCTATGCAAAAGAAAAACTGGTCGAGAAGCATTCCTTGGCCGAGATTAGGGGCCGGCGAGCGGTTGCGCTGCAATTAATAGAGGCTGTCCGACTAAGCCTTCCGTCAGCTGAAAGTTACTGCGTAGATTTAGGGAAAATTATCAAAGAATATGATGACGTAAGCGAAGGAACATTGAAGGATTTATCGCAAATCAGAGAGAAGAGGCCAGAGTCAATTTATGAGGCAATTCGTAAATTAGTACCAGAATCATTTATTCGAAATATTTTGAGTCGTGTTGACCGAATGGAAACTGAGTCAGAAGTAATTCTGCTTGCGGAGGAGTTTGTAAAATGATACTTTCGAATCCTTTCAGTCAAAAAGAATTTACAGACTTTATAAAGGATTTCTTGCCAGACTTTGTGCTCAATTCTAGGAAAATCGAGGTCGGGAGTAGCGGGTTCACGGAGGTTTTGCGCCTCGGTGAGACCTCTTCTCTAATGACCAGCGTGCTGATTGTCAGAAGTGCCAAAAACATAAATAGTCGTATATCGCTTACGAACAACAGTTTTAAAATATTGAAAACGCATCAGATTTATCGCGCACTCATTGTTTACGTTAATGAGGATGAAACAATTTGGCGATTATCCCTTTTAACCGCTTTACCTACATTTGACTCTTCGGGCAAAATAATTATTAGTTATTCGAATCCCAGGCGGCATTCGTATGTGCTTGGCACGGAAATTGGAGTCGCGACGGCACGTAAGTATTTATCGTCGATGGGACCAATTAACGATTTTGTTGATCTGCAATATAGATTTTCTGTCGAAACTGTTAATAAAGATTTTTATAAGGCGATATCAGCTCACTTCTATGCCTTGGTGGGAGAGGCAGCAGAATCATCTGGGATTGGCCCGATTCTGAAATTGAATAAGAGTAACTCGGATGAGGATCGGAAAAATTATGCCGTCAGGCTACTTGGTAGAATTGTTTTCTTGTGGTTCTTGAAACAAAAGAAAAGCATAGGTGGATTACAACTCCTTCCTGGAGAATTTTTGGAACTCAAGAACAAGAAGGGAATTTTAGAGAATCATTTACAACCTATATTTTTTGAGATTCTCAATAAAGAGACCAAGAATAGACATTCGAAATTCGTCAATGGTAATTTCAAATTCATTCCCTATTTGAATGGAGGATTATTCCACCCTTCTGAAGGTACATCAGGTGATCATTACAATCTCGACACTCAAAAGTCGTCGGTTGAAATTAGCGACTTGTGGTTTCGTGATCTTTTTGAAACTTTAAATACGTTCAATTTTACATTAGACGAAAATTTAGAAAATGATGTTGATTTATCCATCGATCCCGAAATGCTAGGTCGTATCTTCGAAAATCTATTGGCAGAGATAAATCCTGAAACGGGAAAGATTGCTAGAAAATCTACTGGAAGCTATTACACACCAAGATCCATCGTTAATTTGATGGTGGACAAATCTCTAATTTCTTATTTAAATAAAGCTACCAAAATTGATTTAGATAAACTGCGTGCTTTAATTTCAACTGATCGTCACGATGATTTAGAGTTTCCACTTAGCGAAGAAGACAAATCTAAGGTTGTTCGATCTGTCAAGAAATTGACAATTTTGGATCCAGCCTGCGGTAGTGGCGCATTCCCAATGGGAATACTGCAAAAATTATTATGGGTACTAAATCAGGTAGATCCAAGTGGAGAAGAATATTTGGAGTCGGCTGATTATGTCGGTACTGAAAATTGGCTTTCAGAATCCCGGACAGATTACCTTCGTAAACAAAAAATAATCCGGGATACAATTTTTGGCGTAGATATCCAATCTATAGCAGTCGAGATTGCAAAATTGCGTTGTTTTCTAACCCTGATCGTAGATCAAGAGATTGATGATGCTGCACCAAACCGAGGCGTGGTTCCACTTCCGAATTTAGATTTTAAGTTTGTCTGTGCTGATTCTTTGATACCTAGAATGAAAGACACACAGTTATCCTTTAGTGACGACCCTTTATTGGATGACAAATTACAGTCTATTAGAAAGAGATTTTTTAGTACTTCTAATGAGGACAAAAAAAATCGCCTGAAGTCCGAGTATGAAAAATTCATTACTGATGATTTAAAACTTCTTCAGGAGAGCCAATGGACTTTGCAATTGAAATCTTTCCGTCCATTTACGAATAATGCAAGGGCAACTTTTTTTGATCCAGCAACTATGTTTGGATTTCAGTTCTTTGACATTGTTATTGGAAATCCACCATATATCTCAGCGTTGGCTGCAAAAAAGATTTTGCCAGCAGAATTGCGCGATCGGTATAAGTTTATTTATAAATCTGCAAGCGGAGCTTATGATATGTATTTATTATTTTTGGAATTTGGACTCAATTTATTGTCAGAGAATGGCAACCTTGTCTTAATTACTCCAGCGAAATTTTTAAGTGCTAAATACGGGGAGGCTTTCCGAGGAATAGCAAATAAATCTCTCTCGGAGATTGCTGACTTCGATAATGCCAGGATATTTGACTCAGCGGGCGTCTCTACTCTTGTATCGTTTTACAGTAAGAGTCTAAGTGCGAAAGAACGTGATGTTACGTGCAATGTCTACGCTAATGACTACGAAAAACCAGAATTAGTAAAGACTTTTCCGAGATCTAGTTTGGTCGAATTCCCTGAACAAACATGGGGGCACCTTAAATGGGGAAGTTATGAATTAATCGCTAAGATTTATTCCGAAACTGTAGCAACAGAGAAGTTGTTTGAAGTGGTTGCAAGTTCCACAGCGGCGGAAGCTGATGATTGGGCTAAGTTGATTTCGACAACTGAGACTAAGACTTCATACAAAATGATCAATACAGGGACGATTCGAAAATTCGAGTGCTTATGGGGTAAGTCCCCATATTCGAATAAGAAGACCCGGATATTGACCCCATATCTTGAAACAAAGGGTATTGGGGAAAGACGAGTAAGAATGTTTAGTAGTCCCAAATTGATTATTGCGAAACTTTCTAAACATTTGAGAGCTTCTCTAGATTTACATGGTGATTATGCGTCTAGCAATTCAGTTTTCATCATAGATTCGAATTCTCCTTACAGTTTGACCATCCTAGCGGCGATCATGAATTCAACGTTGATGGATTATGTTTATCGAACAACTTTTTCTGGACTGAATCTACTGGGAAGTTTTCAATTCCAGGCTCCGCAGATAAGAATTCTACCTATTCCAAATCATGTACCACGAGATCTGTCCAAAGAGATTGAAGCTAAAGTAGCGGAGATAAGAAGTACGGGGCCTGAGACTGATTTGATGAAATCACTAATGACTCAAATGGATCAACTTGTCTATCAGGCATACGAGTTGTCTGCAGTTGATGTTGAAACTATTGAGAGCGTTATTCATCATCTTCCTGATCTAGAAATTAGTCCTGAATTCCTGATAGATCCTGAGCTCATTGATTCTTGATTCGAAAATTATGATTTGTGTGTAAGTCATTAACTCTCCACTTTTCAATTCCAGGGAAAAGATTCAAAGCCATGAACGGTCGCTGAATAATGCCTCAAGTACAATTGATTAGCCTTGAGGAATCATTAGTAATTTCAGATGATCCCCTTGTTGAAGCGCTCCTGTTCTTTAAGTAGGGCAATCTCTGCCCTTTCGGATGCCTCTTTTACAGCATTATTTTCAGGAGTGATGTAGCGATCTTCTAGCGTTTTAGTTGATGTGTGGCCAGGGAATGCTTTAGTAGTACCAAGGTCTGCTCCCTTTAGGAAGTTTGTGAAAGCTGACTTCCTTAGTTGATACCGGGTGTAGTGAGGGACTCCAGCGCGCACACAGAGTGCGCCCATCCAAGACTTATCAAGGGTTTCATCCCTTAGGCGACTAATTGAGTTTGGAAAGATGACTCCGCAGTCAGTAACCCATCCTGCTTTGTTAATTGCTTGATGGCATCTGTGTGAAACAAGGATCGCTACTTGACGATCCGTTAATGGAATAGAGCCACGTAGCTTGGTCTTGGTTGGCGCAAAGTAAAGAGGCTTGCCCTTCACTCTTTGAACTTGGCGTTCAACTTTTATGGAGCATTCAGATTCTGAGAAGTCATCCCACTTGAGTCCCATGATTTCAGACGGGCGCAGCCCAAGTTCCGCACCAATCATCAAGCGTGCCAAATCGTACGGAGATTCTTTTGCAACCATGTATAAAGCTGTTAAGTCTTGCGCAGGAACAGCCTTTGAGATTTTGGGTTCTATAGAAATCATCTTCACACCTTCAATTGGATTATGAACTTGTTTGAAGTCATCTCTTCCATCGTTATAGGCCTTAGAAAGAGTTCTGATAACTCCGATGATGGATCCATGACCGTAACCTTGATCAGCGAGAGTGTTAAGTAGATCCTTAACTGTTGCTGGCATGAGTCTGGAAGCAGGAATGCTTCCAATGGTTGGAACAATTAGATTCTTGATAGTGGTTTCGTAGTGACGATAACTATTGGGACGAATCTGATGGCGCCGTGAGTAAAGCCATTCTGCGAGATATTCCTCCACAGTTTGCTTGGGATTTACCACGTAAGAGCCCTTGAATCGTTTGCGTAGATTGACTTGATCTACCAGCCAAGTTTCAGCTTCAATCTTCTTCTTGAATGATTGAGTGCGGCGGATATCGTGGATGTCGTAGCAAGCTACCACCCAGCGATTTCTATGTTTGAATATTGTGCCCTCGCCATTACTGCGAGTTCTCTTGTTTTTTTCTTGGGACACGACAATTACTTCTTTAAATTAGAGCCGATTGTTTGTGTGTCCCATCAAACTTAATCGAATTCGCAAGTTTTACGAATACTAGAATTCTAAAACAGTATTTTAAAGTTCGCTCGCCGGGATGATGACAAGCTGCTTTCCTATTATAGAATTTATTGTATTTACCTTGATTAATTTGCGCTCAAATGAACGCAAATTTCAGGAAGGTGTGGGACTCCGATCTCAATTAAGAGTTAACGGAAACTAACTAACCGTCCTACCCCGCTCCAACGACAACGGCCACGTAATCTTCACGCCTAACTTCTCTGCGGCCATTAGCGCCCATCTTGGATTGCGCAACATTGCTCGGGCAAGGAATACGGCATCGGCTTGGCCGGTGGTGATGATGGCTTCGGCTTGTTCGGGTTCGGTGATGAGGCCGACGGCTGCGGTGAGGATGTTGGATTCGTTGCGGATGGCTTGGGCAAAGGGAACTTGGAAGTTTGGTTTGGCATCTATTTTTGCGTTGTGGATGGCACCGCCTGATGACGCATCGATTAGATCGACTCCGAGTTCTTTGAGTTGCGTGGCTAGTTTTACGGAATCGTTGATGTCCCAGCCGCCTTCGGTCCAATCAGATGCTGATAGGCGAACGAAGAGTGGAGTTGTTGTGGGGATTGCTTGTCGGATTGCTTTGGTGGTCTCGAGTAGGAAACGGGTTCTGTTCTCGTAGCTGCCGCCGTATTCGTCGGTGCGGTGGTTCATAAGTGGGGAATAGAACTGGTGGAAGAGATAACCGTGGGCGGCGTGGATTTCGATAACGTCAAAGCCGACTTTTACCGCGCGTATTGCAGCTTCTGTGAAACTTATGGTGAGTTCTTTTATTTCATCAATGGTTAGTGCGCGCGGGGTTGGATAGCCTTCGAAGGCAGTTGCAGATGAAGATGTTGCTTGCCATCCGCCTTCTTCGGGTGTGGCCATGCGGTGGTCATCCCATGGGCGCATCGTTGATGCTTTGCGACCGGCGTGGGCTAATTGGATTCCGATCTTTACATTTTGTGAATGTGCGAAATCGATAACTTCTTTAAAACTATTTGCGTGGGCATCATCTTCAATTGATGGGCAGCCGATTGAGATGCGACCTTCGGGGATGACGCCGGTTGCTTCAACCATGATTAGGCCGGGTGCGCCGGTGGCGAAGGCACCTAGGTGTGCTTTGTGCCAGGGGCCGATGTGGCCGTTAGTTGCTTGGTATTGGCACATGGGGGAGACCCAGACGCGGTTTTGGAAAACAGTTTCGCGGATGGTCAGTGGTGTGAAGAGTGCACTCATGTAGTGATCATAAAGGTTATTGGAAAAAGAGAGCAGTAAAACAAAAAGTCCCACAGATTACTCTGCGGGACTTTTTTGCTGTGCTCTGGATAGAGCGCACACCAATAACTACGGTGTTAAAAGTGTAGCCAAAATTTAGGTGATTTTACAATCGTGAAAGATATCCAGAGAGGAATTTTTTATCCGTTTTGCAATATGTATATCAACTAATTTCCGCTCGTGTGTCGCTGTAGCTCAGCGGATAGAGCACGTCGATGACTACGGCGCGGTCGTGGGTTCGAATCCCGCCAGCGAGACCACACCTTGGAAGCCCCGGGATTTAGTCACCTGGGGCTTCTTTGTTTTATAAATGTCGGTGGGCGGGACTAAGTTTTCTTATGAGGGAAAGGTGGCACTGAAGATGTTCGAACTATTGGCGATAACTGCGGTGATCTATTTATTTATCAACCGTAAGAAACGAGTGCGCAAGGCGCGGGGAATCGATGCTGAATTTCGCGAGCTTGTCGAAAGTACTTATTACTCGGATGCGATGGCTGCTGAGATAAAGGGATTTTTATTATCGGTGGTGGCAGATGATCGCGATGGCGCGGAAAAGTTTTCAGATGCGCGCCTGGCGCAGGCGCAATCGATTTTGGATCGGGCAGGGCCTGGCGCGTTCTATTGGATGGCTGAGATTGCAACGCAGCTTGCGGTGTTATCGGCTGCAAAGATAAATGGAATGGGAACTAATGTTGAAGCCGAACTTGGTTCAGTTGGCATAACACCGGATGCGGTTGTGCGTGTAGTTGTTAAGGGATAGTTATTGATGGCGGATAAATGCGGCGACTTCGGCGTTGGTCTTCATCTCAGTTAGCTCTTCTTGAGTTGGCAGAGTCGGGCGGTCGCGTTTTACTTTAACTAGGCATAAGAAGCCGAAGGTTTCATTTTCGTCGGCGCGGAATTGATGCCAGGCCCACGATGGAACATAGACCAGATCGTGCATAGCAAGCGGCAGAACTTCATCGCCGACTAAACAGGCGCCCTTGCCTTTGATAGGAATAACTAAATGTGTGTGCTCGTGTTTTTCCAGGGTGGTGTGGCCGCCGGCATCGACTTCGAAGTAGCGAACTTCCATGCCATCGACATGATCTTCACCAAATAAAATGCGGCGGGTTACATCTTTAAAAGTGGCTGCGCCATCTTCATCTTTATAAACGAGTTCCTCAACGTTGCGCCAGCGATGTGGTTCATCTTGGATGACGTGGTATTTATTGTGGCTCACGGGGCAATGATAGCCGCGCAGGCAATGTGGTGTTTAATTGGCATATGAGCGAACGCCAATGGGGCTTTAAAACAAGGGCACTTCATGCCGGCACGCAACCTGATCCACAAACGGGTGCGCGGGCGCTACCAATCTATCAATCTTCGGCATTTGTCTTTGAAAATACTGATGATGCGGGCAATCTATTTGCGTTGCAAAAGTATGGCAATATCTATAGCCGCATTGGTAATCCAACAGTTTCGGCCTTCGAAGAGAAAATTGCATCCCTGGAAGGTGGCATAGGCGCAGTTGCAACATCTAGCGGAATGGCCGCACAGTTCTTAACCTTTGCAGCGTTGGTTGGCACCGGTGATCACGTGGTTGCATCGTCTGCCCTTTACGGTGGAACTTTGACGCAGCTAGATGTGACGCTGCGCCGTTTCGGGGTTGATACAACATTTATTACTAGCGACAAGGCCGAAGATTTTAAATCTGCGATTACTGATAAGACTAAATTTATCTATGCCGAAATGATTTCAAATCCGGCATCACAAATCGGTGACATTGAAGCACTGGCCAAGGTGGCACACGATGCCGGCTTGCCACTGGTAATTGATTCAACTGTGGCAACGCCTTATCTGGTGCGACCAATTGAATATGGTGCAGATATTGTTTTGCACTCGGCAACAAAGTTCTTAGGTGGACATGGCACAACATTGGGTGGCGTAATTGTTGAATCTGGAAAATTTAATTGGGGCAATGGCAAGTTCCCGACAATGACTGAGCCCGTCGCATCTTACGGCGGAGTTTCTTGGTGGGAGAACTTTGGTGAATTCGGATTTCTCACCAAGGTTCGCGTCGAACAGTTGCGCGATATCGGGGCATCTTTGAGTGCCATGTCGGCATTTTTATTGGTACAAGGCGTTGAGACATTGCCGCAACGTATGCGCGATCACGTGGCCAATGCCAAAGTTGTCTCAGAATGGTTAGAAAGTGATCCGCGTATCGAATGGGTCAAATACTCAGGACTTGCGAGCCACCCACATAATGCGCGCGCCAAAAAATATCTGCCAGAAGGCGCAGGATCGGTATTTTCATTTGGCGTTAAGGGTGGCGGCAACCTTTCAAGCCGCGAAACCGGTGAGAAATTTATTAACTCAGTGCAACTAGCTAGCCACTTGGCCAATATCGGTGATGTGCGCACCTTGGTGATTCACCCAGCCAGCACTACACATCGCCAATTAACTGATGCACAGTTAATTGAAGCCGGCGTGCCTCAGGATTTGATTCGAATCAGCGTTGGTTTAGAAGATGTTGAAGATATTCTCTTTGATCTAGATCAAGCTTTAACGTTCGCATCAGGGAAGGCTCGCTCATGACTTATCAAGAGCCAACTGCTTTAGATCGCTTGAGCTTTATGAGCACTGCTAAGAACGTGGCCATTGTCGGAGCATCCGATAATCCATCCCGCGCCAGTTACTTTGTCTCAACTTATTTATTTTCGGCATCGCACTTTAAATTATTCTTCGTTAATCCGAATTTAACTGAGATTCTGGGACAGAAGGTTTATAAATCTTTAGCCGATATTGAGGAACCAATCGATATCGTCGATGTCTTTAGAAAGGCATCGGATATTCCAGGTGTCTTGGATGAAGCAATCGCAATTAAAGCTAAGACTTTCTGGATGCAGCTGGGGATTTCAGATCAGGCATCTGCCGAACGCGGTGCGGCTGCTGGCTTAAATGTGGTGCAAGATAAATGCTTAAAGATCGAACATGCCCGATTTGCTGGTGGGCTAAACCTGGCCGGTTTTAATACCGGGGTCATATCTTCAAAACGCAATAAATCTATCTAGCGAAAGAGCGTGAATTTCGGGTAAATCTTGCCTAAAACTCCCGATTTCAACTGGCCTACAGCCAATTCGGCTAATACCCTTTGCCTAAGTGCCCAACGCGGGCGAAAAGAAGACTTTAGATAGGAACTGCAATGGATGAGAAGACACTTGTAAAGCTCTGGAATGAAAAGCGCACCCAGATCATCACCGCACAAATTTCACCAGCTCTAGTTTTGATCGGCGTTATGACACTTGCCGCATTTGGAAAGTTTTCAACTGCAAGCAATAACGCGAAATTCCTCGCTTTGGGCGTAGCCGCAGCAACTGGAATCTTGGCGATCATTAGCCAATATGCCGCAGTTCGTGAAGCAGAAGCATTAATCATTGATCTAAATAAGATTGAGAAGCCATCGGCCCTTGCTGCAAAGATCGCTGAATCACGTGGATTGCTCTCATTATCTGCAATCGCAATTGTTGGTTTAGGTCTTGGAATCTTCGCTCTAGTTACCTGGGCAATTCTAGGTTAAGGAAGAAAATTAAATGGGGATCGGTATTGCAATAGTTGCGCTTTATGCGTTTCTGGCTGGCGTATTGATCTTTAAATATGAGAAGCCCAGCAAGAACCGCGGCAAAATTACGGGCCGCGGCGGAGATTTTGAAAGCTAATTAGATGAGCACGTTTCGTGGGGTGCTAAAGGCCTCCCACTTTGGGCCGACTCTTCTCGTCACGACTATCTCTTGGTTCTTTGCGAGCCATTATCGGGGCGCGGCTTCAGCATTTTTGATTGCTTTCGGTGTTTTCACCGGGCAGTTAGTTGTCGGCTGGAGCAATGATCTATATGACTATGACGATGACCTGCGACATCAGCGGCTGAATAAGCCATTAGTCGCAGGTTCCATCTCGCGCGGTTATTTAACTAACTGGTTGCGCTTTATGGTGCCCTTCTCGTTTGCGGCAAATTTACTTGGCCCGCTTGGCGCTAAGGGCGGCATGGTTTATATGTTTGGTATTTCCATGGGAGTTGCCTATAACTTCTACTTTAAATACAACGTATTTTCTTGGTTGCCATATGCGCTCGCCTTTGCGGCGCTGCCATCATGTGTTGTTATCTCAAAGGGCTTAGCTGTTCCGGTTTGGATGTGGCTGGGGGGAGCGATCTTGGGATCGGCTGCCCACTTTATAAATGTAATTAAAGATATGGATCAAGATCGCTTAAGTGGAATTGGCGGTGCGCCACAGCGAATCGGCAAGCGGAATTCGATTTTTGCTGCGGCAGTTTTAATCGCCCTTGGTGTGGCCTCTGTCTTCTTTCTAAATTAAAAAACTCTGCGCCTTGAAGGAATCCTCAAGGCGCAGAGTTTCGGGCTCAATTAGATTAAAACCCACCAATGACTTGGCCAAAGATTATCAGCATCTTCATGAAAAGTTAATTAACCCAGAGTTCATTGCCTTATATGGCAAGAAGCCGATTGGCTCAACTATTCTTCTGCAATGTCGATTCGCCGCAGGGATTTAATCGTTGGCCTCTTTGGCACAGCGTTGTCGTTTATTGCAGGTGGCGCCTTTGCCGCAGATACGCCGCTAATTAAGTGCACGCGCGTTGGGCAAAGCGTTATTTACCGGAACCAGAAATTTACATGTGTGAAAAAGGCTGGAAAGTTAGTTTGGGGCAAGGGCGTGCCTCTGCCAGTAAAGAGCGCAGCGCCTTCGGCATCGCCAAGTGCATCTCCAACAGCTTCTGCTACACCAACACCAACGGCATCTGCGACTCCCAAGCCAACGCCAACGCCAGCACCTATGCCGAGTGCACAAGGAATTAAAGTGGCGTCATCCTCTGATGTAGCTCTTGGCGGATCAAAGGTAGTTACTGCGACAACAGCAACCGGTGTTCGCGTTGCTATCGCCTTAGCTAGAGATAGCAAAGGAATTCATGCATTTAGCGCTGAGTGTCCGCATGCAGGTTACATAGTTAAACCACAAGGAAGCGATGAATTCATCTGCCCGGCGCATAACTCGTTGTTTAGTTCAAAAGATGGCGCAGTCTTACGTGGGCCAGCTTCTTACGGCCTTGGGATTTATCCAGTTACTGAAACTGGCGGAGATATCTACGTAACTATTTAACGAAGGCTGCGCATAACAGCGGTGACTTTGCCTAAGATCTCGCAGTTATCGCCGTTGATTGGCTCGAATGCTGGGTTGGCAGGAAGTAACCAGATGTGGCCGTTCTTGCGCTGGAAGGTCTTAACAGTGGCTTCGCCATCGATCATTGCGGCAACGATTTCGCCATTGTTGCAATCTTTCTGTTCGCGGATAACAACGTAATCGCCATCGCAGATTGCGGCATCGATCATTGATTCACCGACGACCTGCAACATATATAAGTTGCCTTTGCCGACCAAGGTTTCAGGAAGTGCGAAAGTTGATTCAACATTTTGTTCTGCAGTGATTGGGCCACCGGCTGCGATGCGACCGACGAGTGGAACCTGCTTGGAGGTTTCGACTTCGATCTCGGATTTTTCGCCAGGCATTAGGACCTCAAGGACGCCACCGCGGGTTGGGTGGGCGGTAATGAAGCCTTTTTCTTGGAGGATTTCCAACTGGTATTTAACCGATGCGGGGGAGCTCAGGCCAGCGGCGAGGGCAATTGCGCGCATAGATGGGGGAAACCCCTGATCATCCATGCTGGCCTTGATGACCCGAAGGATCTTGAGCTGGCGGGCGGTGAGGCCGTGTTCGCCTGCTGCTTGATCGGGGAGTTCAGTGACTTTGGCGCCGGTGGCTGGTTTTTTGCTCATGGCTACAGGGTGACACACTGGCAGAAAAAAATCAAACATATGTTCGAAAATAACTTGCGCCATGTCGGTGGCATGGGGTTTAATTGGCTTTGTTCGAACAAGCGTTCGAATACCTTCCCCAAGGTAGTACCAGCAGGAGATGACCATGAGCACTATTTCATTCAATGCATATTCAACACATGCGACAAGCTCTGAAACCCTTATAAATCAAGGGTTTCGCACCAATCCGTCCGCTGTGCATTTAACACGTCGTGGTCGCCTGGCGCGCACGCTCTTGGTTCTCTCACTGGCTGTTGTCTTAGCCAGCGTCTTTGGCCTCAAGGCCGGAGCCGGCACAACCGATGCTGTTGGCGCCCCAACTGCCTTCATTCAAGTTACCGTGGCACCTGGGGATACCCTCTGGTCCCTTGCTACACGCTTAGCCGATGGTGGGGATGTGCGCTCGCTAGTTGATGAGATCTCATCTGTGAACTCATTGGCAACGGCTGAGGTCCAAGCCGGCCAGAAGCTACGTATTCCACTTCGCTAAAGGGCGCGACACGCCCTAGGTGCGGTATTTACCTACCCACCAGGCAAAGTCTCAAGATTTGCTTTATAGTTCCCACTATATGTAGGGGTCGGAGCGAATAAAACTTCCATAAGTAGTGTTTTTACGGTAGTTTTTGCGGTTCACCAGTACATCTAAATTTGGGAATATCTAGTATTTCGAAGGGAGACACGCCGAGATGATTTGCCCGTTCTGCACACACGATGATTCACGAGTCGTTGACTCTCGTCCGGTTGAAGATGGCACACAAATTCGCCGTCGCCGCGAATGCCCACAATGTGGCGAGCGCTTTTCAACCCAAGAGGTCGCACTCCTCAACATCATTAAACGATCAGGTGCAACCGAGCCATTTGCTCGCGAAAAAGTTTTGGTCGGCGTTCGTAAAGCCTGCCAAGGTCGCCCAGTTGGCGAAGATGATCTAGTCCTATTGGCCCAGCGCGTTGAAGAAACACTTCGTCGCACTGGCAAAGCTGAAATCGAAGCTCAAGAAGTGGGCATGGCAATCCTTGCGCCACTTCGCGAACTCGATGAGGTCGCCTACCTGCGTTATGCCTCGGTATACCGTAACTTTGCCTCCCTTGAAGATTTCGAAGGCGAGATCGCGTTACTGCGAGCGCTGCCTTCGAGCGCGAATTCCCACGCAAATGCAATAAATGTAAAGAGCGATGCCCCATCGTTAAAAGTCAACCAACCAGCTACGAGCAATCGTTAAATAAAAGAGAAGACGGGAAAATATAAAATGTCAGATACGGTCATCAACCGGCCTATAAAGATCAAAGCTCATAACACCGTAAAGGGTAAGGGCTTAACGATCGAACGTATTTATACAACTGAAGGAGTTCATCCTTACGATGAAGTCAAATGGGAACGACGCGATGTTGTGCAGGCAAACTGGAAAACCGGTGAGACTGTATTTGAACAACATGGTGTTGAATTTCCAGACTTCTGGTCTGTAAATGCTTCAACGATCGTTACAACCAAGTACTTCCGTGGGGCAGTAGGAGCAGAAAATCGCGAGTGGTCACTTAAGCAAGTTATTGATCGCGTAGTTCTTACATACACAAAAGCCGGAAAAGAATTTGGTTACTTTGCAACGGATAACGATGCAACGATCTTCGAGCACGAGCTAACACATATGCTCATGCACCAGATTTTCGCATTCAACTCACCAGTTTGGTTTAACGTCGGAACAGCAGCACCACAGCAAGTAAGCGCATGCTTCATCTTGTCGGTTGATGACACGATGGATAGCATCCTTAACTGGTACCGCGAAGAAGGAATGATCTTCAAAGGCGGTTCAGGTGCTGGTCTAAACCTTTCACGTATCCGTTCTGCAAAAGAACTTCTAAAATCAGGTGGAACAGCCTCTGGCCCAGTTTCATTTATGCGTGGTGCAGATGCATCTGCTGGAACAATCAAATCAGGTGGTGCGACCCGTCGCGCAGCCAAGATGGTTGTTCTAGATGTTGATCACCCAGATATCGAAGAATTTATCGAGACCAAGGTCAATGAAGAGGACAAGATTCGCGCCCTTCGTGATGCCGGCTTTGATATGGACCTCGGTGGAAAAGACATCATCTCGGTTCAATACCAGAACGCAAATAACTCCGTTCGTCTTTCAGATAAGTTCATGCAAGCAGTTGAAAATGGAGAGCAATTTGGTTTAACAGCTCGCTCAACTGGCGAAGTTATCGACACAGTTGATGCACGCGAACTCTTCACAAAGATTGCACAAGCCGCATGGGCATGTGCTGATCCTGGAGTTCAATTTGATGACACTGTCAATGATTGGCACACAACTCCAGAGTCAGGTCGCATCAACGCGTCAAACCCTTGCTCTGAGTACATGTCACTAGATAACTCATCATGTAACTTGGCATCCCTTAACTTGATGAAGTTCCTAAAGGATGATGGATCATTTGATGCAAAGACATTTGCTCGCGCATCCGAGATGATCATCACTGCAATGGATATCTCAATCTGTTTCGCAGATTTCCCAACTGAAGCAATCGGTGACACAACTCGTGCCTTCCGTCAGCTTGGAATCGGCTATGCAAACCTCGGAGCTCTTCTTATGGCTTCAGGTCTAGCTTATGATTCAGAAGGCGGCCGTGCACTAGCCGGTTCAATTACTTCACTTCTAACCGGAACAACATATAAGCGCTCAGCAGAACTCGCTGGCATCGTTGGTGCATATGCAGGCTTTGCACAAAATGCTAAGCCTCATGCACGCGTGATGCGCAAGCATGCAACAGCATCTGGTGCTGCAAAGTCGAACTCGACTCTAGATATCGATGTCTGGACAGAGGCTAATAAGGCGTGGGATGCATGTCTATCAACTGGCGAGAAGAACGGCTGGCGTAACGCACAGATCTCTGTGCTTGCCCCAACCGGAACAATTGGTCTGATGATGGATTGCGATACAACTGGTATCGAACCTGACTTCTCATTGGTTAAGTTCAAGAAGCTTGTTGGTGGCGGCTCAATGCAGATCGTTAACCAGACAGTTCCAGCAGCCCTTCGCAAACTCGGATATGCCGAAGAGACCATCGAAGCGATCGTTGAATTTATCGCAGCAAATGGACACGTAATCGATGCTCCAGGACTGAAGACAGAGCACTACGAAGTATTTGACTGTGCACTTGGTGCACGTTCAATTGCTCCAATGGGCCACGTACGCATGATGGCTGCTTGCCAGCCGTTCCTATCAGGTGCGATTTCAAAGACAGTAAACCTTCCAGAGGATGCAACTGTTGAAGAAGTTGAAGAAGTTCACCTTGAAGCATGGCGTATGGGTATCAAGGCGCTCGCTGTCTACCGCGATAACTGCAAGGTCGGTCAGCCACTTTCAGATGGCAAGGCGAAGAAGAAAGATGCACCTGTAGCAGCAGAAGAACTTGCTACTCCAGTTCGCAAGCGTCTTCCAAAGTCTCGTCCATCTACAACAACATCATTCTCTGTTGGCGGCGCTGAGGGTTACATGACCTCAGGTGCATATGCTGATGGCGCACTCGGTGAAGTATTCCTAAAGCTTGGCAAGCAGGGTTCAACGCTTGCCGGTGTAATGGATGCCTTCTCAATCGCAGTCTCAATCGGTCTGCAATACGGTGTTCCACTAGAAACATTTGTAGAGAAGTTCACCAACTTGCGCTTTGAGCCAGCTGGTATGACAGATGATGCAGATATCCGCATGGCGCAATCCATGATGGATTACATCTTCCGTCGCTTAGCACTTGATTACCTGCCATTCGAGCAGCGTTCAGCGATGGGGTTGTTTACATCCTCAGAGCGTGCACGTGCGCTAGAGACAGGCGAGTACACACAAGATGCGAGTGCTGATATCCCAAAAGCGGTTGCGGCTGTGGTGGCTCCTGTGGCTGCAGCTCCAAAAGTAGTTGAGGTAAAGATCGAAGCAGCACCAACTGCTCAAACGATTGGTTCATCATCTGATCTCCTAGAGTCAATGGGAATCAAATCAGATGCACCACTTTGTATGACATGTGGCGTGAAGATGCGCATGGCTGGTGCATGCTTCGTATGCGAAGGTTGTGGAAACACATCTGGTTGCAGCTAAGCAATAACTTTTAACCTACCCCGTTAAAAAGCCCGTCGCGTAACTGCGGCGGGCTTTTTATTTGCAAAGATTCTCCTATAGGATTAAAAATCTACTTGAGGGAGTTTTTGGTGCCGCAAGCTCTACCGCCCAAACTTGTGCATCGCCTGGTCACCTTAAATGCGATGAGTTCATACCTGATGGGCTCTATCGGATTCTCTATTCAGCTCATCAAACGCGATTTTGAACTAACCCGCGTGAGCGCTGCCTGGCACAACATTGGTTGGGCAACAGCTCTGGTGGTTATCTCACTTCTCCTGTTGGGCCATGGCCATCGCCGACCTGCCCACCAAACAATTCGTTTTGGTTGGGTGATGATGATTCTCGGTTCATTGGCCTATTGCCTGAGCCCGAATATTTTCTTCTCAGTTCCTGCCGTCCTTCTTACTGCATCTGGTTCAGTCGTAGCTGGAAATACAACAACCGCTATTTTGGGTGCACACTCAAAGACTGCAATGAAAAATATGTTTCGATCAACTGGAATCGGCCTATTCATGGCATCGGTGTCACCGACGATAATTGGCTTAACGACGCAGGTGGAAATTCCTTGGCGAGCTACAGTGGCAACGACTGCAGTGCTCATAGGTCTGGTGGCGCTAAAGATCGTTCCAGAACTAGAAGCGCGCCCGGAGCGAGAGATTCACGATAGTAAAATTATTTGGAATAGCGCGATGATTGCTATTTTAATTTTCGCCTTTATGACGATAACTATGGAAATTTCACTATCTGCCTGGGCGGTGGATCTGTTTTCAGAGCGTGGAACTCAAGTTAAGACAGCAGTTTTATTCGCAACCGTTGCTCCTTACTTCGTGGCCTTGGCCCGGATATATCTTTCGACCAAAGATGAACATCACCTGCGCCATATCTGGGGTTTCTCATTTGTTACAATTTCATCCGGTGTAATACTCGTTATCTTTTCTCACTCACCAACTCTTACCTTGGCTGGTTTGATTATCGCAGCAGCAGGTATTGGGCCTTGTGCTTCGATTGCAATCGCACTGGCAAGTGGCAGCGATCAAGGTTCCGATAGAGGAATCGCAGCTTTTGTTATGGGTATGGGAATTTCCAATGGAGCATCGCCCTGGATTATGGGATTTGTCAGCGAAAACTTTGGCTTTGGGGCCGCCTATGCCGTGATCTTCTTAGTTCTTATCTTGACCACGCTCACCTTTAGCTGGGTTATGAAAAATTCATTGGCCAAAACTAGTTCGTAAGAATAGGATAAAAAAATGGCTAACAATTCAGTCAAGCGCGCACAGGTAAGTTCAAAAGCTGCGGCACCTGAATGGGCCAAGTTAGAACGCCAGATCATCACCACTTTAAATGAAGTAGCCCCAGAATTCGTAGCGCGCTATACCCGCAGCGATGGTTCAATTATTTGGCGCGATGAATGGCCCAGCATGGATGGATCAGATGATCCATATGAAGCATTTATGTATTTGGCTCTCTTTTACACAATCGGGGGCAGCGAAGAAGTCTATGAATTAGCGCGCAAGATGTGGGATTCAATCACCTTGCAATGGACTGAATATGGACAGATTCATCGCGAATTCGATGGGTACTACGACTGGATGCATCACGGTGAAGGTTACTTATTCCATTACTTCTTTGGTTTAACAAAACCGGAATCTTTGATCGATCGCCAGCGCGCAGCCCGCTTTGCTGGGATGTATATCGGCAAAGATAAAGAGGCGCACAATTACGATCGCGCTAAGAAAGCGATGTTGTCGCCACTCACTGGCAGTCGCGGACCGCGCCAAGTTGTAACACACGAGGATTGGGAGACCCACCGCACCGTCCTTGATGATTACTTGGCGCCATACGAAGATATTGTCAAAACTGATTTCTCAACCATGCGCTGTCACTGGTCAGACCCAGAAGTCTATGACGATCTAATTAAGAAAATGAATGAGCGCATGAACCGCGGTGATGTTCCGCTAAATCTAAATTCCACATCTCTTCTAACCCATGCCTATATGTATTCAGGCGATGCTGATCTAAAGCAGATTATGTTGGAGTATTTAGAAGCTTGGATGGATCGCAAGGACGCTAACGGCGGAATTATGCCCGATAACATCGGAACCAGCGGCAAGATCGGTGAATTTAATGATGGCAAATGGTGGGGTGGCTATTACGGCTGGCGCTGGCCACATGGCTTTATGACAATAATGGAGCCGATTACAAATGCAGCGATGAACGCTGTTCTATTAACCGGTGATTACAAGTATTTGGATCTGCCACGTTCACAATTTGATTTAATCTGGTCGCTACGTAAAGAGGTCGATGGCCAAATAAAGGTGCCACATCGCCACTTCGATGCTGGTTGGGCAGATTACCGATTGCCATCTGCGCGCCACATGATCTATTTATGGACTTCATCTATGGCGCAAGAAGATTTAGATCGTATCCTTGCGCTGCCGCGTGATAATAATTGGGATGCGATTTATATTCCTGGTGTTTCAGGGGGAGAGAAGGGAACTGGGCGCGATACCAAGCATTACATTGCAAATACTCTGCCGTGGTTCCAATTTGTGCAGGGCCACTTGCCAAATTACCCAGTGGAGATTTTGCAAGCAAACCTAGAGCTAATAAAAATTCAACTACGCAAGATGAGATCAAATACCGGCAATCCCCGTAATTGGGATAGCTATGACCCAGCAACTGCAGATGAAGTAGTCGGTCTTGATCTGCGCGTTCCGGGTTACAACATCCACGCCTGGCAAGAATTTAATCCCGTTTACTTTGAAGGCTTGGGACAGATGGTCTTTGGTGGGCCGATGCATATTTCTCACGGCGGCCTGCAACATGGCAAGGTGCGCTTCTTTGACGGAAAGTTAAAGCGTCCAGGTCTGCCAACTGATGTTGCAGTAATTGTCGATGGTATGGATGCCACAACGCTTTCGATGCAAGTTGCCAATATCGGCGCAGATGCGCAAGAGCTCTTTATCCAAGCCGGCACATTTGCAGAACACCGCTTTGAATCAGTTGTTATAACTGGCGCAGATGGCGCCACTTCTGAGATGGCAATTGGCGATAAATGGTTTGCACTCGACCTGGTTGGGGGAGCAGTTGCATCCCTTAAATTTGTGATTAGCCGGTATGTAAATGACCCAAGTTATGAAACACCTTGGTCTGCGCGCAGTGATTGGGATCCAATAATTAAAGGACGCAATTTGTGATCTGGACGCAATGGAGTGATCTAAAGATTCCAGGTGGGCTGACACATCTGCAAACTAATGGAGTAACTCCTGATCCGGCAGATCTGGAAAAGATTACTTTCTATGTTCCGGCTTACATGTACGGGGCAGCAGCTCTTACCCCGATTAAAGATATGAGTTCGCTAAAAGTGATCCAATCTCCTAATGCTGGCGTTGATGATGTAATCCCATTGCTGCCTAAAGGTGTGACCTTATGTAACGCCGCTGGTGTGCACGATGCTTCCACTGCCGAACTTGCAGTTGGTTTAGCAATCGCATCCCGTCGCGGATTTAACTCATTTGCGCAATACCAAAGCAAGGGCGTCTGGCTACACACCAGCAACGCATCATTGACTGATTCCAAAGTCGCGATCATCGGACATGGAAATATTGGTAAAACAATTGCTCAGATGTTAAACGGATTTGAAGTAGATGTGACTTCATTCTCACGCTCGGGCAGCAATGGCGCGCTAACGATCGATAACTTTGATCGCCTACTACCAGCTTTTGACGTAATCATCTTGATCGTTCCGCTCAACGATCAGACTCGCCACTTTATGAACTCTCAGCGCCTATCTGCAATGAAAGATGGTGCATCGCTAATTAATGTAGCGCGCGGTGCGATCGTTGACACTGATGCTTTGGTTAGCGAGCTAAATTCTGGGCGCATTTCATGTGCGCTAGATGTAACCGATCCTGAACCGCTTCCTGCCGGACACCCGTTATGGAGCACACCAAATACGATCATTACTCCACATGTTGGGGGAGATTCGAAAGCATTTGAACCACGTGGGCGCGCACTAGTTGAAGCACAACTTGCTCGCTTTGCCGCTGGTCAGCCCTTAATCAACGTTGTTGCAGAAGGTTAATTCTTAATCCTTAAAGAATTCCAACGGTGTGCTTATCGATGAAATCCCAGTCGTAATCGATACATAGACCTTCACCTTGCGGCGCCATTACATAACCATCGACGATATTAAGCTGGCTCTTTGTGCCAAATTGGAAATCATCAAATGGGTAAAGGGTTTCAAAGAATTCACAGTTGCTGATGGCAAGAGAAGGATGCAGCTGTACTTGCTCCAGGCCATGATAAATCGTGGTGTGTAGCTCGCACTTAACCCCGAATGATTCAGCTAAATGCGCAGTCTTCATAACTGCTGTAATTCCAGCACGCCATGAAACATCAGTGCGCACGATATCTACGATGCCTTCTTTGATGCAGTTAGCAACCGAGTAATTATTTCCGGCAATAACTTCAGTGCCGCAGATAGGAATATCTAACTTCTCACGTAACTTCTTTAGGCTATGTAGATCGACATCTAGCAGCGGCTCTTCAAACCATTTGTAGCCAAGCTTTTCTAACTCACGGCCGGCCTTTAAAGCTTCCTCATATGAGTACATGATCACCGGATCTGCCATCAAGGTGAAATCATCGCCAACCGCCTTGCGCACTGCGCGATAGCAAGCGATATCTAAATCAAGGCCTCCTGGTGGGTGCAGTTTGTAACCCTTATAGCCTTTTGCTTTTACCTCCAATGCCTGCTTTGCATAATCTTCTGGGCCCGGCAAGAACATTGATGAGACATATAGCGGCACCTTCTCGCGCGCTGCACCTAATATTTTATAGACCGGCAACTTCGCCATCTTGCCAACTATGTCCCAACATGCGTTATCAAAGGGAGCATATGAATAAATTGGAACGTGGTTCCAGCGGCGATCAAAGAGTTCAAAATCCTTCATATTCTTGGAAGAACTATGTGCACTGCGACCGATAAAGAATGGCTTTACTTGTGACATTGTTGCTGCGGCCGCTTTAGCATCTTGTGCGCCAAAACCAAAGGAAGTTCCTTTAACGCCATCTTCAGTTGTAATTGTGACGACGGTGAAATCAGGGCGTGAACCACCGGGAAGTTTTACGGCAGCGACTGCATCTTTTGATGCTGGCTCATCTGAACCTCGGCAAGCGCGAATCTCAATATCTTTAATAATTGATAAGCCCACGATATTTCCCATCCGCTCGAAAAATCCTATAGGAAAACTTAGCGTGCAGAGAACTTTGGGTCAAGGATAAAACGAAGTTATTTTTTATTTATGGCTTGTGCAGCAGGGGCGAATCGTTTAAGTGAAGATTCGATATGTGCATGCATCGCAGTGCGCGCCGCCTTTGAATTCTGATCGATAATCGCTTTGGCAATCACATCATGCTCTTTTAGCGCGAGTTGTCCTGAACCGACTTGGTAATACTCATCAAAGAGATCTTGCACAAACTTTGCGCGGCCTTCGCCCTCAATTAAGTGCAATTTATTTGCCATGAATAACCGGAATAAATGTAGGTGGCAATGAGTTCGCTCATAGGAATCAGCGACTGATTGATTGCCGGAAATGCTGGCGATTAGTGCATGAAAACGGGCATCGTGTTCAGTCAGCGCCTGGAATTGATCATCGCCGGAAATCTTTAGCGCAGTTTTCGCACTTTGCATCTCAGCCTTTAACGCAGTCTTGCCGGTGTTATCTACCAGCTTGGCTGCTTGTTCGGCCGCCCATGGTTCGATAAGTAGGCGAAACTGAAAGAGATCATTAAATTCTTTTAGCGATAAGAGAGCCGTTGCCTTGTAACCTTTAAGTGGTTCTTTGGCTATAAGGCCATCTGATTCCAAGCGAGCAAGTGCTTCACGTACTGGGGTCTGCGAAACATCTAACTGCACCGCAAGGGCATCAATATTTACCCGTGAACCAGGTGCGATCTCGTGATCAAAGACCATCCCTTTTATCAGCTCGTAAATTTCATCAGAGAGAACTGAGCGGCGGGGTGTGCGTTTTACCGGGCGAGCAGAGGCGCTCTTCTTAGTTGGCATTGCCTACCCCTCTAAAGATTAGATTTTGCTCTACTTGCGAAGGCGTAATCCTTGCATACCGCCATCCACATTGAGAACGGTGCCAGTAGTAGATGCTTGACGCGGACTTGCTAGGTAGAAAATTGCGCTGGCAACTTCATCTGCACTTACTAACCGTCCCATTGGTTGGCGCGCATCCAGCGCTGCGCGCTCTGCAACAGGATCGGCAGCTTGTGAAAGCAGACGAGTAACCCAAGGTGTATCTGCAGTTGCTGGGGCGACGCAGTTAACGCGAACTTTGTCGGCTATCCCATCTGCGGCCATCGCCAAGGTAAGTGAGAGCACTGCTCCTTTACTTGCGCTATATACGGCGCGTTGTGGCAAACCGGCAGTTGCCGCAATAGAACAAGTATTGACTATGGATGCGAATTTACTCTTCTTGAGCATGGGCATAGCAGCTGCGCTGACACGACCCAAACCGAAGACGTTTACGCCAAATACTTTCTTCCATTCATCCTCTGTGACATTGGTAATTGTACCAATTGCACCAACGCCTGCGTTATTGGCAAGTACATCAATTACATCTGTGTGCTTGGCAATTTCGGCAAAGGCGGCAGCAACTTTTGACGGATCAGAGACATCACATGGTATGAAGGTTGCGTACTTAGACATTTCACCTTCATTTAAATCAAGGCCAAGGACTTTGGCGCCAGATTCCGAGAGCAGTCGCACAACGGCTAAACCGATACCTGAACCTGCTCCAGTGACGACGGCAGTGAGACCTTTAAATTCAGTGCTCATACTTATGCTCCATTCTTCCAGTACGAACCTGATGGGAATTGGTACTTATCGATACTTGCTTGATGCATTTCTGCTCCCGCACCTGGTTGGAGCGGGGCCATGTAACTGCCGTTCTGTATATCTGTGCGAACTACAAAGTGTTCATGCAAATGATCAACAAATTCAACGATCCGCCCTGGATGATGGCCAGTGACAGCCACTGCATCAAACATCGCTAAATGCTGCACCATCTCACAAAGTCCAACGCCGCCTGCGTGCGGACAAACTGGAACTGAGTATTTTGCAGCCATCAAGATATTTGCAATGTTCTCGTTAACACCGGCAACTCGAGTGGCATCGATCTGCATCACCGAGAAACCTTTGCTCTGCAGCAATTGTTTAAAGATGATTCGCGATCCTGCCATTTCACCGGTTGCAACCGCTGTAGGGGCAACCCCTGCTGCAATTTTGGCATGGCCAACTACATCAGTTGGTGAAGTTGGCTCTTCGATCCAACGCAATTTAAATTCTCGTAATTCATTGATCCAAGTAATTGCTTCATCCACATCCCAGACTTGATTGGCATCGATAGCAATTGAAAAATCTGGGCCAACTAGCTCGCGCACTTTACGCAGCCGGCGCTTATCATCTTCTAAAGATTTGCCACATTTATATTTCAGTAAGGTAAATCCTTGATCCATCGCCTCTTGCGTGAGCTTTAGCATCTTCTCATCGGTATAGCCCAGCCAGCCCGGGGAAGTGGTGTATGCCAAAACCCCTTTGGTACGTAGCTTTGCCTCATTGAAACTCTTGTAATCTAATTGACGATTTAAGATATCTAGCGCCTGGGTGCGATTTAGCGCATCGGTTATATAGCGGAAATCAATAGCATTGACTACTTGCTCTGGTGATAAATCAGATAACAACTTCCAAAGCGGCACCTTGCGCTCTTTTGCAAATAAATCCCATAGAGCATTTAAAACACCGCCGGCTCCCATATGAAAGACGCCGTAATCTGGACCCAACCAGCGCAACTGTGAATCACCAGACAACTGCCGCGCTATATCGCCGATATTGTTAAAGGCATCTGTGGTATCCAACCCGACTACTTTCTCAGCCAGAATATCTAAAGCTTTGATCTGCACTTCATTGCCGCGTCCGATTGTGAAAATTAGCGAATCACCATGTACGTCAGAATCAGTTTTAATGCGCAGATAAGCCCCAGAGTAATCTGGGTCTTGGTTCATCGCATCTGAACCATCGAGCATCTTCGAAGTTGGAAAGCGAACATCGAAAGTTTGGAAACCAGTTATTTTCGCCATTACTTTACGTACTTCTCTAAGCCCTTAGGAATTCCATTTTCTTGCCATAGCGACTCAAAGCCAACCCCAGGTGCGGTTGGGGCATGGACATGGCCATCGGCATGTACCAAGGCCTCGCGTTTGATTGGATTTCCCCAGACTAGTGATTCGTAAGCAGTTGTATTTTTAATTGCCATACACAGATGAGCGCTTTCCAGACCCATACCGTGAACTTCTGCACGAAGGTGATAAGCATCTGCTAAATGAGCGATGCGCATCGCGCCAGTAAATCCGCCCTTAAGGAATGTACTTGTGCGTAAACTAGTGGCTACACCAGTTGCGACAAAATCGCCGGCGTTCATATGTGATCCATCGGTTACTTCACCGAGCAATAAAGGCACGCGAACTCGCTCACCCAACCACTTGTATGCAGTGACGCTAAATTCGCGCATTGGCTCCTCGTACCAAAGGTAATTTGCTTCATCTAAAGCATGGCCCAAATAAACGGCATCCTGTAAATCAAATGCAGCAGAGCCGTCATACATAAGCTCCACATCAGGACCCACGTGGGCACGAAGTGCTAAACACAGTTCGGCATCTCGCTTTGCGTTACCGAATGCATGCAACTTAATCATCGGATAACCAAGCGCAAGTGCTTGATCGGCAATATCTAGAAATTCGGCAATTGATGAGTAAGTAACAGTTGAGGCATATGCCGGAAGCTTGGTGCGATATCCACCAAGCAATTGGTGAACTGGCAATCCTGCTTGTTTGCCACCGATATCCCAAAGTGCAACATCTACTAAGTGAGTTAAGTTTGGGGCAAAGCGTTCGATGCGATCGAGTTCCCAAACACGTTCCCATAAATGTTCACGTTGCAGTGGATCTTGGCCAATTAACTCATTGCGAAAGCGACGATCTACATAATCTTTGAGAATGACCCCGCGATTGGAAGAGGCAAAGCCAGTGATTCCGGCATCGGTTTCGATGGCTAGCCAGCCACCTAAAGTTGAGCCACCGGAGCCAGGGACTCGATCGCGCCAGACAAAGGCAGGCGTAAAACCAGGGCGTTCCTCAAGAATTACCTCAACACTGGTGATTTTCATGAGCGCCTTCTTCCAGAGCCTTGAAAAAGATATCAAAAAGATATAGTAAAAATACTATACGAAATAGTATTCCCGCCCCTAGTATTTCTGCAACTGGTCAGATCGGCAACTAGGAGCTGGCGCCAGAATCATAAAGGGGGATACCTTGAAGAAGAAGTACTCACTGATCGCAATCGCTGGTGCGTTTGCAATTGCAGGTACAACAGTGATGGCTATGCCTGCGCAAGCAGCAAAGCCTTCAATCACAATCTGGGTAGATGCGCCGCGTCTACCAGGAGCAAAGTTGTACGCACAAATCATGAAGCCAACAGTTGATGTGAAGGTTGAACTTCACGCACAGGCAGATCTAGTACAGAAAGTTTCACTATTTAACCGCGTTAAAAAGGGTTGGCCAGATGTTGTATTCGGCCCACCAAATGACGTATCAGTCCTAAAGGATGCAGATAACGCACTTGCTCTTGATAAGTACGCATCTCCAGCATTTTGGAAAGATATGGAAGCCGGAAATCAGTGGTGTAAGGGTTCAGACGGCATGTACTACTGCGTCAAGAACGACCTTGCACAGACTGTTCTTTGGGTTAACACCAAGTTGATGAAGGACTTCGGATACACAGTCCCTAAGACAATGGATGACTTCGCAAAGATCGGTGCAGATATTGCTAAGAACCACCCAGGTTATTCACTAGGTGCTCTTGGTGCTCAAGGTGTTTATTCATCATACCTATGGCCATCACAGTGCCCAGTTAACCAAGCAACATCTGCAACAGCTGTAAAGATTGCTCCACAATCACCTAAGTGCACACGCGCAACAGCGCTTTTGCAACCAATGATTACTTCTGGAGTAATGTCAACATCAGCTCCTTGGGATGCTGACTTCATCAAGGATTACGGACAAGCCAACAAGGTTGTTATGACTATCGGGCCATCATGGTTCGGTGAATTCGTAATCCGTCCAGCTTCATCATGGGCAGTTCCAGCAGGTCAGATCACTGCTGCACCAATGCCAATGTGGGCCGGAGAGACTGTTAACTACTCAGGTGAATGGGGCGGCGGAATTTACACCGTATCTCCACACTCTAAGTATCCAAAGGAAGCACTTGCATTTGCAATCTTCATGGTTCAAGACAAGCGTAACGTCGTAGATGTCGTGAACCCAGATGGCTCAAAGGGCGCTCCAACATTCCCAGCATCACAAATTGGTAATGCTCTTTGGAAGGCAGCTATCTCAGCTGACAAGTACTACTCAGCAAATCCATACCCAGCAATGTTGGAACAGTCAAAGAAGATCTTCTCAGGTGAGAAGCCAGTTTCTTATGACACCAACGGTGCTATGGAAGGTACCTTCTCTAACGAGTTGAAGAAGCAGAAGAATGCGCAAGCAGCTCTTGATGCCTTTGCAACTTATGCGGGCAACCTTGCTAAGCAGCTTGGTTACAAGGTAACAACTAGCTGATCGAAGTAATGCTCAACCAGTAATACCTTAAGAGGGATAAAGAACCAGGTTGGTCACTTAGGTGGCCAACCTGGTTCTTACCTAAATTAGTTACAAATAGTTTTTAATAAGTTTTAAATAATTTGGGGGATTAAATGGCCAAGAAGAAGCGAATTGGTAGCAGTTTTGCAATGTATGCGATGCTGGCACCGTACATGGCGCTACTTGTTGTCTTTGGAGTTATCCCAATTGTTATGGCGATCTTAGAAGTACCTCACGAATCTCGCGTAAATCCAGATGGTGGCTGGGATGCTTTCAAAATTGTTTTACAGGATTTTAGATTCTTGCCGGCCTTAAAACATGTGCTCGGCTTTATGGCTTTCTATGTTCCAATTACAACAGTCTTTGTTATTGCAGTAGCGCTCATGCTCGATATGAATCCAAGTAAGTGGAAGAAGTGGCTGCGCCTTGCATATATCGTTCCGGCCTCGATTTCAGGCGCTGTGGCAGTTCTTGTTTGGTATGTAATCTTTGCGCCAACACTTAGCCCAATTAAGCCAGTTCTAAACGCTCTGGGTATAGAAAAGAGCGAAGATATCTGGCAGAGCAAGAACCTAACCTGGCTCTTTGCGATCATGGCCTTCTTCGTTGTAGCCGGTAACTGGATCTTGATCCAATACGGTTCGCTGCAATCACTTTCTCAAGAGATTATCGAAGCAGCCCGTATGGATGGCTGCTCTGCCTTCCAACTGGGATGGCGAATCAAACTTCCATTGATCAAGAAGTACATCATCTACATGGGCGTACTTATCTTTGCCGGTGGTCTGCAGCTCTTCGTTGAGCCGCAGTTGTTAAACACTGGCGTCTATTCCGGAATTGCCGAAGCGTGGTCGCTAGATCAACTTTCATTTGAGTTGGCATTTACCGCCGGTGACTTTGGTGGTGCCTCAGCGCTTTCTCTGATGTTGTTGATTCCTAGCTTGCTAGGTGCGCTAATAGTTATCTTTAAGACGGATATGTTCGAAGAAGCCGAAGTCTCAGGCAAGCGAAAGGCAGAATAACCATGGCCTCATTACTTAAGATCAATCGTCGCGCCTACAAGCTTCGTCAAGAAAATCCGATCGCTGCCTTTTTTGTAAATGCATTCCTGATCTTCTTTGCAGTAGTCAGCGTAGTTCCAATGATCTGGTTGCTCCTTGCACCAACTAAGACCGATGCGGAACTGTCAAATAAGAATCCGCTTATGTTCGGCCATTTATCTGCTTATATCGATGCTTGGAAGAATCTGCAGTACTTCGATGATGGTGTAATCGCTAAATGGGCATGGAACTCAGTCTGGTTTACCGGATCCATTGTTGTTATCGCAACGATTACCGCATCCCTTGCTGGTTTCGTGTTAACGGCCTCAAATATCAAGTTTAAGCGCACCTTCTTGATCTCAACTTTGATCACGATGCTTGTTCCTCCGATGGCTTTGGTCGTTCCAGTATTCGTACTGATGGACAAGCTCTCACTTATGGATAAGCCGATCTCAGTGATTCTGGTTTCATCGCTCTATCCATTCGGTGCTTTCTTGTCCTATATCTATTACTCAACCACGATTCCAAAAGAGCTCTATGAATCAGCGCGCATCGATGGATGTAATGATTTCCAGCTATATCTCAAGATCTGTATGCCGTTATCAGGTCCGCTGATCTCACTTCTTGCCTTCTTCGCCTTTATCGGCAACTGGGCAAATTACTTCCTGCCTTACATCTTGCTTCCATCCAGTGAGAACTACACCTTGCCAATTGGTATGGGCTTCTTGTTCTACTCAACTCCAGCGATTAACCCGGCAGTTGGCGCGACATCGGTTCCAATTGGAAAACCAGAAATTGCACTCGCTGGTGTATTGATCGCACTTCCTATCATGATCGTCTTCTTAATCTCTCAGAAGCGTCTGGTGCGAGGCATGCTCTCTGGCTCCATTAAGGAGTAGTTCTCTAAGACGAGAACAACGACCATGGCTCACAACGATCGAGTTCAGTTAAGAACTGGACTCGAAATCTCCCAGATGGGGTTGGGGACTGCAACTTTTGGCGGTCTCTATACATCTGTCTCACAAGAAGAATGTGATGCCGCAATTAATTGCGCACTCGATAATGGAATTACCTATATCGATACTGCGCCTCATTATGGGAAAGGAACAGCCGAGCGTCGTTTAGCAAAATCTTTAAAAGGCAAGCCCCGCGCCAGTTTTGAGATCTCAACCAAGATTGGTCGCTTACTTGTTCCAACCGAGTATGAGGCAGAACCAGATTTTACTGACACAGATACCTCGGTGACTCGAATCTTTGATTTCTCAGAAAGTGGAGTTGAAAAATCACTGCGCTCTAGCTTGGAACGAATGGAGATAGAAAGCGTTGAGATATTAATTATTCATGATCCAGACGATAATGCAGATGCGGCAATTCGCGAATCATTTCCTGCTCTACTAAAGATGCGCGAAAAGGGAATCATCAAAGCTATTGGCGTTGGTATGAATCAATCGGCAACACCGGCGCGCATGATTGAAGAGACTGATATTGATTTGGTTTTGATTGCCGGTCGTTATTCACTCCTTGATCAACGAGCGCTGGCTGACTTATTGCCAGTGGCTCTCGAACGCGGCGTCGACATAATCGCAGCTGGAGTTTTGAACTCGGGTATCTTGGCTAACCCGGTCGCGGGTGCGACCTTTGATTACGTTCCAGCCTCTGATGAGATCCTGGCGAAGGCCCAGCGCATTAAAGCGCTATTAGATCAGCACGATATTCCACTTGCGGCAGCCGCGTTGCAGTTCCCGCTGCGCCACCCAGCGGTTAAGTGCGTGTTAATTGGTTGTCGCAGTACAGATGAGATTTTAAGTAATGCTGCGAATTTAGATTTAGAACTACCAGAAGATATCTGGCAGAAAATAGAAGCAGTTCTGTAGAAAAGGTTGGAATAAGTGACGCTACATCCGCAAGCTAAGGCATTTTTAGATCTCATGGCTTCCTTTAACGCCCCCGATATATCTGAGGCGGGTGCCTATGCCGCGCGCAGTGGTTCACATGGTGAACCTGATATTTCTGGTCCCCTTGATCCAACTGTAAGAATTGATAATCGTTTCTTTACCTCCAGTACCGCAGATACCTATGTCAAGATCTACACACCAGCAGGAAGCGGTCCCTTTAACGCACTTGTTTACTTCCACGGTGGGGGATGGGTTGTTAATTACGTAGGTAAATACGATGCGCAATGCGCAGCCCTTGCCACAATGACCAAATCAGTTGTCATATCTATTAATTACCAGAAAGCGCCAGAACATAAATTCCCGATTCCATTTAATGATTGTTATGAAGGTCTGCAGTGGGTTGTTGCAAACGCTAAAACTTTAAATATTAAGGCCGATAAAATCGGAGTGGGCGGCGATAGCGCCGGCGGAAATTTGGCATCAGCGGTTGCCCTGGCGGCGCGCGATCGCGGTATTAAGTTGGCTTATCAACTCTTGATCTATCCATGTAATGGTCCGCAATATGTTGACTCTAAAGATGTTCCAAATGCTGATAACTATGGCCTTACCCAACGCGGTATGAAATGGCTCTGGGAGCAATATCTAAATGGCCCGGCAGATCGTGATAATCCTTATGCGGTTCCACATTCTGCAAAGAGTTATGAAGGCTTAGCGCCTACAGTTATCTTCACTGCTGAATACGATGTCTTGCGCCAAGATGGAATTGATTACGCCGCCAAGTTAAAGGCTGCTGGTGTTCCAACGGCATATATCGATTGCCCAGGCATGATCCATGGCTTCTTTAACTATGGAAAATATATTGATGAGGGCATCGAAATCCGTAAATGGATCGCTGCTGAAATTAATAAGGTGCTCGGCGCTTACATATGACCATCCAGTTAAAAGGTATGACGTGGGATCACCCGCGCGGTCTTGATTCAGTCGTTAACTCAAACGATCTGTTGCAAGAGCGCTGTGGCATATCTGTTAACTGGGAAGCGCGCTCCTTGCTCGCCTTTGGTGACCAGCACATCTCTGAGTTCTATGAAGATAACGATTTAATGATTATCGATCATCCACATATTCCAGATGCGGTTCACGCCAAAGCGGTAATCGCCTTTGAAGATGTGGCAACAAAAGAACAGCTCGAGTTACTAGAGCGAACCAGCGTTGGGCAATCACATGCTTCCTATAAATATCAGGGAAAACATTGGGCGCTGGCTATTGATACTGCGGCACAAGTCAGTGCATACCGCCCCGACAAAGCAGATTCATCACCTGTCTTTTGGAGCGATGTCATAGATCTAGCTCGTACCGGTAAGTTACTTTGGCCTCATAAGCCAGTAGATGCCTTTAGTACTTTTGCAACGCTGATGGCCCAGAAAGGTGCACCGCTAACTGCCACTAAAAACTTTATTGATCAAAAGGTTGCGCTGGAAGTTCTGGAATTTATGCTCGAGCTATCAGCGCTAGTTCCTGATTTCTGTGCGACAAGTAATCCCATTGATATTGCAGAACGTTTAAGTGTCGGCGAAGAGTATTCCCATGGCATCTGCATGTATGGATATAGCAATTATTCACATAGTGGATTTAGAACGCACCGCTTGGTTTATGAAGATGTGCCTAGTTTTGACGGACAAGCATCTGGTTCACAGTTAGGTGGGGCAGGCGTTGCCATCTCCAGCAAAAGTAAGAATGTGGAGGCTGCCGCAACTGCCGCAATCTTGCTATCGCTACCGGAAATTCAAGCAACGACTTATGGCGCAGCCGGTGGCCAACCCGGCAATCTAGTGGCTTGGAAGAACGGTGCGCTAAATGATCTAACCCTTAACTTCTTCCGTAATACCTTGCGCACCTTAGAGCGCGCTTGGGTTCGTCCGCGGGTATTGGGTTGGCCTGATGTGCAGTACCAAAGTTCGCTGGTGATTCATAACGCATTGACTTCCCGAAAGGTAAGTGCGAGCGTAGTTTCAGAGATCGCATCCATGTACGAGAGATATGTAAAGGAATAACTATGAAACTTTACTTTGAAGAACACGAGATAAATTCAACTCGTACCAGCATGGGGCGCACAATAACCGAGGCCGATATCGTCACTCACGCCGGACAAACCGGTGATTTCTATCCGCATCATATGGATGCCGAATGGTGCAAGACCCAAGAATTCGGCCAACGCGTTGCCCACGGTACCTTGATTTTAAGCGTTGCCGTTGGCGTACTTGCTGGAGAGATAAATGAAGTTGCCTTTAGTTATGGATATGACCGAGTCCGCTTTATTTCACCGGTATTTATAGGCGACACAATTACCGCAAAGGCTGAGATTGTGGCCAAGCGAGAGCATGCCAAGCGCCCCGCTGATTTCGGTTTAGTAGATGAGCAAGTCACCGGCACCAATCAACGTGGTGAAACCGTGATCGCCTTTGTCCATGTCTATATGGTGGAGAAGAAGAAATGAGTTGGCTATTGGATGCGCGCGTTCGTAGCGCCATGATCTCGGATTCACTTGATGTAATCGGAGTGCGCAATAACGCTATGTCGGTAAATGTTAAGGCGCTGCGTCCACATATGCGCGCCGTTGGTTTAGCTGCAACTGTTCACTTTGTGGCAGATAGTGAATACGATCAAAAAGATCCTTACGGCGATGGCATTGATTTTCTAGATACTTTAAAGCCTGGAGAAGTTGCAGTGGTTGCAACCGGAGGAGATGCGCTCTCGGCTTTCTGGGGTGAGCTATTTTCAGCAGCTGCAAAGGGACGCGGCGGTACAGGTGTAGTGGCAGATGGTCCGCTGCGTGATACCGAGCAGATCGTTAGTTTAGATTTTCCAGCATTTGGTTATGGCACTCGCCCGTTAGATTACAAAGGACGGATGCACATTAAATCTATGCGCACAACCGTTACTTGTGGGGGGGTAGAAGTAAACCTGGGCGATGGTGTTATTGCAGATGCCGATGGAATTGTGGTTGTGCCGGCTCAGCATTTAGCAAAGGTAACCGAGCTAGCTAATGCTCGCGCGGCTACCGAAAAGAGCGTTTTAAAGGATTTATTGGCCGGTAAAAGTGTCAGAGAAGTATGGGATGCCTACGGCGTTCTGTAATGAGTGAGAGAGAAAAAAGGAGATAACCATGGCAAATGAATTAATTGATACCCATCAACACCTTTGGGTAATGAGTGAGCGCGCATATTCTTGGATTGCACCAGAATATGGGCCGCTCTATGACGATTTCACGCCAGAGCGCCTTGCTCCAGAAATTCCTGCCTCCGGTGTTACTGGTTCTGTCTTGGTGCAAGCAGGCGATACCTATGAAGATACTTTTTACATGTTAGATGTCGCAGCTAACTATGACTTTGTACAAGGCGTAGTTGGTTGGATTCCTTTTGATCGCCCTAACGAAGCGCGCGCTGCGATTGAAACCTTTAAGAAGAACCCGCATTTCAAAGGTGTTCGCAACTTAACTCACGATTACTCCAATTCCAAGTATGAATCCGACGATGCTTGGATTCTGCGCCCGGCAGTATTAGAAACACTTGCCATGGTGGAAAAAGCTGGCCTTAGCTTTGATTATGTTTCAATAAAGCCAGAGCACAGCAAGAATGTTGTTACCTTGGCGAAGAAATTTCCTAATATGAAGATTGTGGTTGATCACTTTGCCAAGCCACCGATTGTGGCTAAAGAGATGGAGCCATGGGCATCATCAATGGCTGAGATAGCAGCCTTCCCAAATGTCTATGCCAAGTTATCTGGCTTAAATACCGCATCAGATCTCGCCAATTGGAAAGTATCTGATTGGCAGCCTTATGTTGATTTCATCGTGAAAACTTATGGCGCTCAGCGCGTGATGATGGGTGGAGATTGGCCGGTAATTGTCCTTGGCAATAACTACGCCGAGATCTGGCAGGCACAAGTTGAAGTGATCTCGAAATTTAGTGAAGAAGAACAGTCATGGATGCGCCATAAGACTGCTAAAGCTTTCTACAAGTTAGGTTAAGGAGTAGCCATGACACGTTATGCCTCTGTAATCGGCATGAAGCCGGAAAATCGCGCTGAATATGAGCACTTACACGCTGATGTCTGGCCCGATATCTTGGCCAAGATTTACGAATGCAATATTCGTAATTACTCGATCTATCGGTATGGCGAATTACTTTTTTCTTACTTTGAATATATCGGCAGTGATTTCGATGCAGATATGGCGCTGATGGCCGAAGATCCAATGACCCAGAAATGGTGGGGCGTGTGTAAGCCGCTACAAACACCAGTTGCTGATCGCGCCGATGGTGAATGGTGGGCGGCAATACCGGAAGTTTTCCATGTCGATTAAGCAACCGCTTGATAAAGCCGATCTGCCTCTAAATGGCATATTGGTTTTAGATTTCTCACAATTCTTAGCAGGGCCCGTTGCTGCGATGCGACTTGCCGATATGGGAGCGCGAGTAATCAAAGTAGAACGGCCAGGTACCGGCGATATCGGTCGCACCTTGGCTTTTGCGGGCCTTGCGAAAGATGGGGATACATTGTCCTTTCATATTATGAATCGCAATAAGGAGAGCTTTGCTGCAGATCTAAAAAATCCAACAGGACTTGCCGAAGTATGGGAGTTGGTAAAGAAGGCAGATGTAATTATTCAGAACTTCCGTCCGGGCGTTATCGAGCGCTTGGGACTTGGTTATGAAGATGTTAAAAAGGTTAATCCGCGAATTGTCTATGGCAGCGCAACTGGTTACGGCGCAGAAGGTCCCTTTAAAGATCGCCCCGGACAAGATTTATTAGCACAAAGTATTTCGGGTCTGCCTTGGTTAAATGGTCGGGCAGGAGATCCTCCAATTCCGGTTGGACTAGCTGTTGCCGATATCTTTACTTCAACTCATTTAGCATCAGGTGTAATCGCGCTTTTATTGCGCCGCGAACGCACCGGTAAAGGTGGGTTAGTTGAATCTAGTTTGCTCGAATCAATGTTGGATCTACAGTTTGAGTTAATTTCCGCAAACCTCTTTGATCCCAGCGTTGTAGTAAATCGCGGTGCAGGAAATTCTGCACACGCATTTCTACCTGCTCCATATGGCCTATATCCCACTAAAAACGGGTATTTAGCGATCGCGATGACCCCAATTCCAGCCCTGGGTAAATTACTCGGTGTTGATTTAGATCGCTATGAAGATCCTAAATCTTGGTGGAGCGAGCAAGAGGCGATTATGAAAGCGCTCAGCGCCAAGATTGCAACGCAAGAGACCGATCATTGGCTTGCCATATTAGATGCTGCAGATATCTGGTGTGCTCCAGTTTTGACTTTGCCGGAATTAGTCGAACATGAAGGCTTTAGTGAAATTGATATGGTGCAAAAGACCGAACGCACCGGTAAAGATGGATCAAAGGTAACGATTCCAACTACGCGATCACCAATGCGTATTGATGGCAAGACGGTAAAGCATTTCAAAGGTGCACCACATGTCGGTGAAGATACCGAGAAGATCCGTAAAGAGTTCGGGATATAAAGGGAGCAAATATGAAGAATCCAAATCCAGATCCGACTGCGCGCTATGAGATTCCAGTCTGGAATCAAGATGTAAAGCTCTATGAGGATTACCAAGTCGGCGAAGTTGATCGTTCGCTGCGTCGCACGATCTCTGAAGGCGAGGTAATGCTCTTTAATTCACTCGTCCTAGATATGCACCCATATGTGGGCGATGATATTTGGGCGCGCGAACATGGTCTTTTTAAAAAGCGCTTGGTTCCCGGCGCGATGGTCTTTAGCTACGGGCTCGGACTATTCGCCCATAACAATGTGAACACCTTTAGCTATGGCTATGACAAATTGCGCTTTATTAAGCCGACTTTTATTGGGGATACGATCTACGGAATGCGCACTCTCCTAGAGAAGATCCCCAAGTATGAAAATATGGGTCTCTTTAGAGTTAGCTATGAAATATTCCGAGCCGATAATGAAGAACTTGTGCTCTATACCGAACATTTACAGACCGTTTTATATCGCACCTCCCAAGCCGAGAATCAAAAGTAGAAGGTAAGGATCAACCATGATCGATCAATTTCGCGAAATTGCAGCTGCAGTTAAGTTAGAAGTTAAGCCTGAAAACAAGCGAAAAATTGGGATTTGCGGCGCAGGTGGCATCGTCGATGGCGCACACTTGCCGGCCTATAAGAAAGCCGGCCTGGAAGTAGTCGCAATATTTGATACTGATCATGCAAAAGCGCAAGATGTAGCTAAACGCCACGGGATTCCTACCGTTTACAAGACTCTAGCCGAGCTACTGGCAGATCCCAAAGTTGAGATTGTTGATATTGCAGTTCCAGCTGCAGCTCAACCAGAGATTTTCGCCCAAGTCGCTGCAGCTAAGAAACATATCTTGGCGCAGAAGCCATTTGCAACGACAGTTGCAGCGGGTGAGGCGATGGTTAAGCAAGCTAAAGATGCCGGAATCATTGCAGCCGTTAACCAGCAACTGCGCTTTGAAGAAGGCGTTGCGGCAGCTCACAAGATGGTGGAACTTGGTTGGATCGGCACCGTCAGCAATTTTTCTATTAATGTAAATCTAATTACTCCTTGGGAGATGTGGCCCTGGGCGAAGGATCTAGAACGCCTAGAAGTTATGTTGCACTCTATTCATTACCACGACTTAATTCGCTGGTTCTTGGGAGATGCCAAGACTGTATTCTGTGCGGCAGGGCGCACCGCAGGGCAATTTCCAAAGGGTGAAACTCGCACTATTTCAACTGCGTTATATGCCAGCGGTGTAACTTCACTTGTTCACGCCAATCACGTAAATCGCGGTGGAGATAATTACGCCGAATATCGAATTGACGGCGATAAGGGCTCTATTCGCGGCACACTAGGTCTGTTATATGACTATCCAAATGGTCGCGTTGATACCTTAGAAGTTAATTCTCAAGTAGTACCAACAGATGGTTGGCTGCCTTATCCAGTTACAACTCGTTGGTTTCCAGATGCTTTCATCGGCACCATGGGATCTGTTATGGATGCAGTCTCTACTGGTTCAAAACTACGCGCATCGGTAGCTGACAACATCGGAACTTTAAAGATGGTGGAAGCGCTCTATAAGTCGATGGATACAGGCGTTTCCGTTGACCTCTAACCAACTCTTTGATCTCACCGGAAAAGTTGCGGTAATAACCGGTGGCAACGGTGGAATCGGGCTGGGTTGTGCCAAAGGGTTGGCGGCAGCTGGTGCAGATATTGCGATCTGGGCGCGCAGCAGCGAGAAGAGTCAATCTGCGGTCTCTGAGTTGGCGGCGCTTGGCATAAAGGCCAAGGCATATGAAGTAGATGTTAAATCAAGTGAAGATTTAGCAAAGGCAACTATCCAAACAGTTGCTGACTTTGGCGGAATTGATATCTTGATTGCCAATGCAGGCGTGAATATCCGGATGCGTCCTGAACAATATACCGACGATATTATCGATGAAATTATCGATGTCAATCTAAAAGCGGTCTTTCACTGCGCCCAATTGGTCTATCCCGAGATGAAAAAGCGCGGGGGAGGAAAGATCATTTTGATTGGATCTCTAACTAGTGTGCAAGGTTTAGGGGTGGCACCGGTTTACTCAGCAACAAAAGGTGCGGTTGTGCAGCTTGGTAAATCCTTAGCGGCAGCATGGGGCGCCGATAACATTCAAGTAAATACCATTTTGCCGGGATGGATTGTTACTGAGATGACATCAGTTACCCGCGCTGTGCCTGGGCTGCAAGAACATGTTCTATCGCGTACACCTGCTGGGCGTTGGGGAGCACCAAGTGATTTTGCCGGGATTGCAACTTTCTTTGCCTCAAGTGCATCGGACTTTGTAACAGGCACAGATATTCAAATCGATGGCGGCTTTACAAGCACGCTAGCGATCTTTGACCTGCCCCAGTAAATTACTGTTTAAAATCTACGCAAGTATTGTGGATTTCACCAATACCGTCGATACCTGTGCGAATCTTCTGTCCACCATGTAGATAAACCGGTGGCTTAAAGCCTAATCCGACACCAAATGGCGTTCCGGTATTAATAACATCGCCTGGAAATAACTCCATAAATTGGCTGATGTACCAAACGATATGGTCGATACCGAAGAACAAGTCATTGGTATTGGAATCCTGATTCATTACGCCATCTACTTCACACCACAGGCGCAGATTATGCGGATTAATGGCATCGCCTGAAACGATTACTGGACCGATGGGATTAAAGGTTGGAAATGACTTTCCCTTAACCCATTGGCCAGAGCGTTCGATCTGCCAGTGGCGCTCTGATACATCTTGCGAGATTGTATAACCCAAGATGTGAGCTGCTGAATCTTTTGGTGAATCTAGATATAACGCACGTTTTCCAATAACAATTGCAAGTTCTACTTCGTAATCAGTTGCGGTGCTATTAGGCGGAATCACGATGTCATCGTTTGGTCCGATAACAGAATCTGGAGCCTTCATAAAGATCACGGGTTCTTTAGGTGTCTCTGCACCAGTTTCTGCAATATGGGCGATGTAGTTAAGACCGACACAGATAACTTTGGTCGGACGAGCAACTGGGGAGCCATAACGAACGCCGGCAAGAGGTATACGGGGGAGTTTTGAGAGATCGGCCTTTACAACCTTTTCGTATCCACCGTTTTCTAGTTCGGTGCGGTTCCAGTCACTGACCAGTGTTGAGACATCAATGGCTTGGTCGCCTTCAACTACGAATGGCTTTTCACTACCTGGAGCTCCGATACGTGCGATCTTCATCTATTTCCTCCAGGTAGCGATCCCAACCCGGCATGTGTGGGAAGTAAGCGAACATGCTTTGGCTCAAGCTCTTCGAGCGAATTAACACCAAGTAACTTCATGTTGCGAATCATCTCTGTGCGCAAAATAGTGAGCGCACGCTCTACGCCTTCTTGACCACCAGCCATTAGGCCATATAAGTAAGCGCGGCCAATGTAGGTGAAGTCAGCGCCGAGTGCGATAGCAGCCAAGATATCTGCGCCGTGCATGATGCCGGTATCAATATGTACTTCGATATCTTTCTTCAACTCTTTCTTTACATCGACTAAGAGATGCAGCGGAACTGGAGCGCGATCTAATTGGCGACCGCCGTGGTTAGATAAAATGATGGCATCAGCCCCATATTTAGCGGCCTTTTTCGCATCTTCTACCGTTTGAATACCTTTAATTGTTAAATCACCATCCCATTGCTCGCGAATCCATTTCAGATCTTCAAAAGTCATCGTTGGATCAAACATAAAGTCCAGCAGTTCGGCAACGGTTCCTTTCCAATTTTTCATGGTTGCAAAAGTAATCGCTGGTGTTGTTAAAAAATTAATCCACCATTCAGGTCTTGGCAAAGCATCAATCAACGTATTGACGGTTAGGCGTGGTGGCACTGTAAGCCCATTTCGAACATCGCGCAGACGCGCACCTGCAACAGGGACATCAACAGTTAGAAGTAAATTCTTAACGCCGGCGGCTTGGGCGCGACGCACGAGTTCCATACTGGCATCGCGGTCTTTCCACATATATAGCTGGAACCAGTTAGTGCCATTTGGTGCGGCAGCGACCACATCTTCGATACTTGAAGTGCCCAAAGTTGAAAGGGTGAATGGAATACCGAATTTTGCTGCAGCTCGCGCTCCAGCGACTTCACCTTCGGTATGCATCATGCGAGTAAAACCAGTTGGTGCAATACCAACCGGCATTGCAAACTCTTCACCTAATACACCGCATGCAAGAGATGCTTCAGAGACATCTTGCAAAATATTGGGACGAAACTCCAGATCTAAAAAGGCGCGACGGGCGCGATCTAGCGTTAACTCAGATTCGGCAGAACCATCGGTGTAATCAAAGGGACCGGTGGGGGTGCGACGCTTGGCGATGGTGCGTAGATCCCAAATAGTTATCGCTTTCGCAAGGCGCTTCTTGCGCGAAGGTAGCGTTGGCAGCGCGAATTTAAGCAGCGGTGCTAGCTCACTGATCTTTGGAATTTGGCGCTTTACATTCTTCTTACCCAAAGCCTGCCTACCTTTCATAATTGGTAAATCCTATACGATCTAAGTTGTGCTGACTATCGCAGTTGTCCAAGGGAATTTCGCTACTGTGCCCCTATGAGCGATCTTTCGGCACAGGTGCGTAAAGCCTTAGATGCTGCAGTCGCCGCAATTGGTGGTTCACCGCGCGACGGCCAGATAGAAATGGCTGAAGCTGTCGCAAATGCACTTACTGATCGCCATCATTTAATGGTGCAAGCCGGCACCGGTACTGGAAAATCGTTGGCTTACTTAGTTCCAGCCCTGGTTCACGGGCGCAAAGTTTTAGTGGCCACTGCTACTTTGGCGCTGCAACGCCAATTGGTAGAACGTGATCTGCCGGCAGTTGTTCCGGCGTTAGAAAAAGTCTTAGGTCGCGAAATAACTTACGGCATCTATAAAGGCGTCGGCAATTACATCTGTTTGCAGAAGATGAATACTGAAGATCCCGATCCCGATGGCGAAGTATTGCTTGAGGTAAGCCACCTTGGAAAAGATGCCAAACGCTTACAGGCTTGGGCAAAGACGCCTGGCGTCTCAGGTGATCGCGATGATGCACCTGATGTAGATCGTCGCGTCTGGGCAGCTAATTCACTTTCGGGGCGCGAATGCGTTGGCGCAGATGTCTGTAACTACGGACCACAATGTTTTGCAGCTAAAGCAAAGTTAAAAGCGCAATCGGCCGATGTTGTAATTACCAACCACACCTTGCTGGCGATTGAAATTGTGGATTCTCATCCCATCTTGCCCGAACGCGATGCGGTGATCTTGGATGAGGCCCACGAATTTATGGATCGCACAACGCAAGCGGTAACTGAAGAACTTACCTCTGCCCGCGTAATTCGCGCAGCGGCTATGGCGCGCAAACATTTGTCGGGCAAATTAGCCGATGCGCTAACTAAAGCTGGCGATAATTTCCACGATGCGATGGCCGATTACGGAGATCAGATTCGCGGAGATTTCAACGCCCAGGGTCGTTTAAATGAAATTCCATCGTCACTTGAAGCACCGATTCGTAAGGTAAAAGAGGCAGCTGCGGCAATCGTGCAGATCATTAACGCTGATGATGAAATTATCGATTCGGATGCAGTTGCAGAACGTGCCCGCGTAAAGGGTGCGGTCTCTGAGATCAATACAACTTGTGGCAAGTTATTGAAGATGGGAAATACCCATGTGCTCTGGTATGAACCAACTTTCTCAACTCTGCATCTTGCCCCGTTATCTGTATCTGAAGTATTGCGCGCTAATTTATTAACTAAAACCCCTGTAATTGCTACATCTGCAACGTTGACCGTTGGCAATGGCTTTGATGCGATGGCGCGCAGCATTGGTTTTGTGGTTGGCGATGAAGCAGATGCGGAAAGTGAAGACGGAGATATCGATCCGGCAAATGTGCAGATGTTAGATGTGGGCTCGCCCTTTGATTTCGCCAATCAAGGCGTTTTATATATGCCAAAGCATTTGCCGGAACCAGGTCGTGATGGACCAAGTCCTGAAGTCTTAAATGAACTCGGTGAGTTAATTGATGCCGCAGGTGGTCGCACGCTTGCACTATTTAGTTCTTGGCGTGGGGTCGAAGCAGCCGATGCGCACCTGCGCGAAGTATTAAAAGAGCTACCGATCACCATCATCACGCAAAAACGCGGTGATGCAGTTGGTCCGCTGGTGGAACGTTTTGCCAAAGATGAAACATCGATTTTGCTCGGCACTATGTCGCTCTGGCAGGGCGTAGATGTTCCCGGTAACTCTTGTATTTTGGTTGCAATCGATCGCATTCCATTCCCGCGTCCAGATGAACCAGTTATGTCAGCGCGCGCTTCCCTTGCTGATGCCGCAGGTGGCAGTGGCTTTATGCAGGTCTCGCTGCCGCGGGCTGCGCTTTTGTTAGCGCAAGGAACGGGTCGTTTGATTCGTAGCGTTGATGACCGTGGCGTAGTTGCCATATTGGATTCGCGCATTGCCACCAAGAGGTACGGAAGTGTGTTGTTGAACTCAATGCCACCGCTCTGGCGCACCTCCGATGGTGCGATAGTTCGAGATTCGCTGCGCCGATTATCAAGTGGCGTGAAAGAATAGGGTTATGCCGCGCATCCAAACCGACTCACTTGCTGCACATCGCGATTGGCGGCGCAATCAATTAATTGAAGCCGCTGCTGCAATCGCGCTGGAATCTGGTGGTGCGGCTATAACCGTGGCAGCAGTTGCCCAACGCGCTGGTCTATCACGCACCTCGGTTTATGAATATTTTGCTAGTAGCGCCGATATGGCAGCAGATTTAATAATTGACGAGCTAGATAGCTTTGCAGATGAATTAGCGCGCGCCATTTCTGGTGAGAGCGATCCAGTCGCTGCGCTCTCAATTTGGATCAAGAGTTCACTCACCTATATTGCAGATGGTCGCCACTTGCTGGCTAAAGCACTTAATTCGATCGATCTACCGCGCGAGCGGGGCGCGGCAATCGCATCTGCTCACCGAGCGCTGCTGGCTCCACTTCAGAAGAATCTCTTGGCGATCGGCTTGAACGATACTTCTCAGGCGTTGGCACTTTTACAGTCAGCAACTGATGTGGCAACAAAGCGAATTGAAAATGGAAACGATGCAGAACGCGAGATCGTTATGACCACCGCATTCTGCATCGCAGGAATCCGCGCCCTTATTTAATCGGAATTATCAGCGTCTCTGAAAGTCCCGCCCAGGTTCCCTCTTTTGCTACTGCAGTGGCTTTTACTTCACAGGTACCAGCCTTTTTGGCTTGCAGCAGATTGCCTTTAACTGCGCAGTTCTTATTCATAGCCTGGTAAGTGATCATTGAGCCAAAGTTGGTCTCAGTAGGAAGTGCTTTGGTGACACCATTTTTTAGGCTCTTAATTACTCCAGTGATTGTCTGAGTTCCCAAGGTCAAGTTAAAGGGGAAGTTTCCAGATGCTGCAGCAGTTGTTGCATTGCCTGCAGTCGAATAACCAAGAGCGCATTGACCAGCGCCTTTTAGCGCGGTGAAAAGACCGTTCATGTAGACACAATCAGGTGTCAGGGAGGTGAAGGTAACTGGCAGCCCAGATTTTGTTGTAGCGACAATCTTGGCTGGCGCGCGATATTCCAAATTAGATGGAACGTTGCGGACCAACAGTTTTCCGTTAAGGGTTACTTCAACGGTATCGGCAGCAAGTGCTGGTGCTGCTGTACCTGATTTAAAGGTAATCGGTAAGAATTTATCTTCAGAAAAATCGGTTGGTGCGGTGTGATCGAATCTAAAGAAGAGGCCACATTGCGTTGTAGTGCAATCGACGGTTACTCCCTTGCCGGTGATGCTGCTAGCGACTTTTAGCGATATTGGACCGGTTGGACTGGTGGTTCCTGGTCCGCCTGTAGTAGATACCCATAACTGAATTGTGTCGCTGCAAGTTACAGGACGGGCAGCACCTACGGGCGCTACACATTCCTGGATATACATTCCTGCCTGGGAGGGAAACTTTGTGAAGCCACCGTTTATTGTGGCACCGGCTGGATCAAGGTTTGTTAGCGGGCTGCTGGCAAATACAAAAGTCTCTGCATGTGATGGAGCAGCAGCAAGTACAGGGATAGTGGTTGCGATAGCAAGAGCTATTGCGGCAAATCGCTTACGGGATACAGACATTACTTCTCCTAGTTGTTTGGTTTAAGCGGGCTATTTTTAAAGGTAATTGGGATGAAGAGATCGTGGGTACGGTCACCTTCATGTAAATGATCTGAGCGAACTGTGATTGCGCATTTGACTTTGGTGCAATCAAATTTGCCAATCTTCTTTGAGACCAAAAGTTTTTCTGAGAAGCGACCACCTGGTCTATATGCGATGACCAGACCTTCTCCATAAGGCGGTGGATTTGAAGAGATCCAATATGAGGCATCGCCAATGCCTTTTTTATTGGCACCGCCACCACACGGAGTAGGAGCTGCGCCGCTCTTTGGCAGCACGCAGTAAGCGAGATAAATCCCCACGGTCTCATCAAAACTTGATCCTTTAACTGTGACCACTGTTGCTTTGCTGAGAACGTTTGTTGGAATTGAGAGTTTCTCACCAAAGGCCCCATTGACAGCGGTAACGGCATGAGCGCTCGAGACGGTTAGCGATGTGGCTATTAGCACGGCTAATGGGTAACGAAATCTCATATGCCAAATCGTAGACGGCGCTGTGTTGATCTTTATCCGACAGTTACAACCACCTTGTCGGAAAGTTATTTGAGAGGATTACGACATGAATACGAGAGTCAAAGCCGCGGCGTTAGCCCTAGCCGGATTTGCTCTCATAATTCTCTCAGGCTGCGGTAATCCAGTGGTAAGTGCACTTAATATTCCAACTGCTAGCGCTGTAACAATTACAAATAACCAAGCCCCAAAAGTAAATCGAGTTATTGCTCTAGCTAATGGTTCTGCTGAAATTATTTCAGCACTTGGTCTTAAAAAACTTTTAGTAGGGCGTGATATCGCCAGTACTGACGCTGATTTAAGCAGCGTCTCTGTCGTAACCTCGGGCCATCAAGTAATTCCTGAAAAGATAATTTCACTAAATCCAGACCTAGTCATCATTGATAAATCAACTGGACCACAAGTGGCCATTGCGGCACTTCGTTCTGCGGGTATAAAAGTGGTACAAACTCCAGAGGCATGGACGTTAGCTGACATTGAACCCAAGGTAACTGCCATCGCCGCCGCACTAGGTGTACCTGTTGATGGTGCAAAGTTAAGTAAAACAATCGCTGCCGCATCCTTGCCTGCCGCAAATCTTAAATCTGGAACACGAGTGGCATTTTTATACCTGCGTGGAGGTAGCGCCATCTATCTCATTGGTGGAAAAGGATCAGGTGCTGATTCACTTCTTAGCGCCATCGGAGCAGTTGATGTTGGTGCGCAAAAGTTAAAGAACCCGTTCAATGCGATGACTAGCGAGGCACTTATTTCACTTAACCCAGAAGTTCTGCTGGTAATGACGAAGGGGCTGGAATCAACTGGGGGAGTTACAGGGCTTATCGCTCTGCCGGGAATCGCGCAGACTGATGCGGGAGAGAATAAAAGAATAGTGTCGGTAGATGATTCCTTGCTGCTCTCTTTCGGCCCTCGTACAGCTGATCTTCTGGCGCAGTTGCACATTGCGATCGATACGGTAATGAAAAAGTGAAACGCCTAGTACCGATTCTTGCGCTGATTCCAATAGGTGCGCTATTGGCTCTATCGGTTGGTGCAACGGACGTGTCCGGTGTTTGGCATCAGATTCTCAACCCATTTAGTGAGACAGCTGGGACAGCCCATCAAATCATTTGGTCGATCAGGGCACCGCGCGTATTTGCGGCAATTCTTGTCGGTGCTTGCCTTGGTATTGCAGGTGTAATGGCACAAGGATCTACTAATAATCCGATCGCAGATCCCGCAATTCTTGGAACATCTGCTGGTGCTTCCGTTGGCGTTCTTATCGGCGTTCTCTTTAACGTAGTTTCGATTGGCACCTTTGGAGCGGTAATCTGCGCTGCAATTGGCGCCCTGCTCGCAACGTATTTATCATTTTCACTGGCTCGTTCTGCGTTAACTTTGATAACGATAGGTATCGGTGTTTCAGCGGTACTTAGCGCAGTAGTTGGTTTAACGATTGCGATGATCTCGCGCCCTGATGCACGCTCAGTATCTTTCTGGTCTGTCGGATCCTTAGCGCTGGTAACTCCACAAATCTTGTGGGTGCTGCTTCCAGTTTTTCTCATTTCATCTATTTTGGCTTGGAAGATAGCGCACTCACTTGATTTGCTCTCACTCAGTGATGCATCGGTGCGACATATGGGCCATGATGCCCAGCGCATTCGCCTAAAAGCTTTTGTGCTCCTTGCGGTTTTAGTAGCAGTAACCGTCTCTTGCGTTGGAACTATTGCATTCCTGGCGTTGGCTGCCCCGCATATCGCACGGTTCATCAGTGGCCCGCGCAATAGAACGCTAGTGTCTTACTCGGCAGCAATTGGTGCGCTAATACTTTTAGGCGCAGATACAGCAGCGCGTAGCGTTCTGCCACCAAATGAATTACCTATCGGACTTTTAACCTCCTTGATTGGCGCTCCAATCTTGATTGCAGCGCTGAAAAAAGGTGGTGATGTTTGGCGATGATTTCAATAAAAGATATTTCTATCTCTCGTGCAGGTCGTTTAGTTGTGGAAAAATTTAACGCTGAATTAAAACCTGGCACCATCACAGCAGTTATCGGACCCAATGGCTCAGGTAAGAGTTCACTACTTGCAGCAATAGCGGGCGATCTTGCCTTAACAGGTGGTGAGATAACAATTGGTGGGCAGAGAATTCTTGACCTCTCGCTCTCTGAATTAGCTGCACAGCGCAGCGTTGTGTTGCAGAGCCATAATTATTGGCTTTCCTATACCGTGCGCGAGATCGTTGCCATGGGCCAAGACGAAGCTGCGATTACACGGATCGATGAGATTTTTAGAAGTTTAGATATGGTCGAGTTATCCAAACGGGCTGTGACAACGCTTTCTGGGGGAGAATCCCAAAGAGTCGAGATCGCGAGAGCTTTGATCCGAAATACGCAGATCTATCTATTAGATGAGCCGCTATCGGCGCAGGATTCTGCTAGCCGGGTGCGGATCATTGAGCTTCTGAAGAAGTTACGAAGCCAAGGAAAGATAATTTTCATCGTCACACATAGTGATGAGAGAGTTTTAGATTGGTGCGATCAGATTTTCGATCTTGGTGCGTAAAGCGGGCCAAGATTTCGCAAAGCTAGGATGAAGTTGCAGACGAGTTACATCATCAAATAAAACCCATTTAACTTCATGTGATTCATCATTTACTTCGTGGGCCTCAAGGGCTGAATTAGCTTCGGCGATAACAGTTTCATAGCTCCAGATACCGTGATTATCGGTATGGGTGTCTCGTGGATTTAAACATTGTGGATCAATACCGGTCTCCTCAATGGCTTCGCGAACTGCACCTTCAATAATGGTTTCATGAGAATCGCGCGCCCCACCTGGAATACCCCATGTGTCACCGTTGTGGACCCACGGTGCGCGATGTTGCAGAAGGATTGCGCCATCGCGATAAATTAACAGGCCAGCTGCGCCATTTAGCCCCCAGTGCTTATTGCCGCAGGTGCACTCGACCCAACCATCACCATCGCGTGCAACCATGCCGCTACTTTCTCACACCTATCCACAGTTATCGAATTTAGAGCAATTTATGACGGTGTGAAGATCTAATTTGCGCCAAATGAAAGTAAAAATTCTCTTCCTTATCTCAGTAGTTACCTTTTCATCCATCGGCGCTACAAATGCAGCTGATTGTGAAATCACCTGCGTTGATGTCTATACCCAAGATGGTCAATTGATCTTTGAAGCACGTAAAGGCAGCGGACCAAGGGCCAGCGCTACACCGCAATCCAAAGCAAAACCAAAACCGGTCGCAAAACCGAAAGTTGTTGCCAAGCCGAAGGTAATATCCAAGCCAAAGACGGTAGTAAAACCTAAAGTCGAAGCACCGAAGAAGAAGGTGGCTCCAAAAAAACGTGCACCTGTTGCGGTAGCTGCAACTTCCCTTAGCGATCGCATCAGTAAAACACTTCCAACCGGTGGCATTTCCTACCAACCAAACTTTCAACCTCTGATAAATGTGCCGGTCTATTTTTGGAACGATATGCCGGGGATATTTCACAGCAAGGTAGATCTAATCGGTGAAGTCATCGATGTCACGATGCGCCCCTCATTTGCTTGGGCCTTCGGTGACGGGGGATTTACATCAACCACAGATCCTGGTGGCCCATATCCCAACGGAAAAGTTACACATACGTATTCACGTCCCGGTATATATCCCGTGGTTCTTTTAACAACTTGGGGCGGCACATTTACACACAATGGCGTGGAACGCGCGATTACTGGCGAGATTAAGAAGACATCTGTACTGACCATCACCGTGGTGGCAGCTCCTACCCGTTTTACGAATTGAGATAAATGACCACTCTTACATCCCCTCATGATCTAATCGCCGCTATTCCATTTCTGATTGGCTACCACCCAGTTGATTCACTTGTTGTTGTCTCAATAAAAGATAATTGCATCGGAATGGCGATGCGGGTTGATTACCCAATTGATCTACCTACCGCCGCATATGACTTGCTGGCATCGCACTTACATCGTGAAGGTTCAACTGGCGCACTTCTAGTTACCTATGTGCCAAGCGGGCGCAGCGATGGGGAAGCGGTGTTAAGTGATTTAGCCTCAGCCCTGGATCGGATTGATTTAAAGGTGGGTGAATCGCTGCTAATTCAAGATGGACGTTATCGATCAACGATGTGTTCGGATGTGCAATGTTGTCCACCAAATGGGCGTGATTTGCCGGCCATTGATTCATCGCGGATTGCTATGGAACATGTGGTCGCCGGGTGCGCTATGCCCTTTGCAAATCTAGAAGCGCTAACCGAATCAATTTCCGCACTCATAATTGCTGATGATGAAAAGTGGATCGCGCGCGTTAACAAATTTGCGGTACCCGAAAAGTCAGATGATTTAACTAAGTTACAACGCGATGGTGCAACTGCAGTGGTCGACCTAGCTGGTGAATTTGCTTTGGGGCGCGGCGGTGATGATCTAGAACTTATCGCGCGCGTAATTGGGCGCTTATCCGATATCCAGGTTCGTGATTTTGCACTGGGCACCCATACTGAAGAAGATATTGATAACTTCTTTTTAATGTGGCGCCACTTAATGCGCATGGCACCGCCAGGTTTTGTCGCACCAATCGCATCGCTCTTTGCAGCCTTAGCCTATGAAAGCGGCGATGGCGCCTTGGCCCACCGCGCCTTAGATCGGGCGCTGGCAGATACCAATGGTTATTCGCTAGCGCTGCTTTTGCGCCGCGTCTTTACCGCAGGCTGGCCACCAGAATCATTTGCGGCGATGCGAAGGGAGCTACACCCCAAAGTCTGTGCTGGAATTTTTGGGTTAGACTTACCACCAGGTCACGAGTTCTAATCGATAGCCCCGGCTGATTAGACGGCAACCCTCCACCGCGGTGGGGTGCTCCGGGTGACGACCAGGCTCACATCAAGTGATGTAGGCAAGTGCGCGAAGGATTTGGTTTATGTCTAAAGAGATAAGCACTCAAGTAACTGGGGCGTGGCTAGAAGGCCATGATCCGGGAGAGCGTCAATTTGTAAAGATCGGTTTCCTCTTACTTGAAAATGGCGAGACCTTGCCAGATATCACAATCGCTTATCAAAGTTGGGGTCAGCTAAATGAAGCCAAAGATAATGCGATCTTGATTAATCACGCGATGACCGGTTGGTCTGATGTCACTGCCTGGTGGCCAAATATGGTCGGACCTGGTCTGCCCTTTGATACCGATAAATATTTCATCGTCTGTCCCAATGTAATCGGGGGATGCCAAGGAAGTACCGGTCCTTCTAGCATCGCACCCGATGGCAAACGTTACGGTTCGCGTTTTCCTACTGTGACGGTGCGCGATATGGCTGAGGCGGAAATTTTATTCTCTGATTCGATTGGTATTAAGAAATATCGTTTAGCAGTTGGGCCATCCCTTGGTGGAATGCGCTCGTTGGAATGGGCGATTGAACATCCCGATCGCGTAAGCGCCATCTGCACAATCGGATCATCTGCCGTTGCAACCGGTGATCAGATTGGTGGCTTCTCTGTGCAAATTCGTGCGATTAAAACGGACCCGAACTTTAACGATGGCGATTATTACGAGCAGCCAGTAGGCCCGATTGAAGGTATGGGAATTGCCCGCCGCATCGCCCACCTGACTTATCGCACTGAATCTGAGATGGATGTGCGCTTTGGCCGCCAGATGCAGGGCGATGACACTGGGCGCTATGCCGTTGAGTCATACCTGGACCATCAGGCAGGGAAGTTAGCTAAACGCTTTGATGCCAATACCTATATCTCGCTAACTTCGGCGATGGCCTCGCATGATGTGGGGCGCGAGCGGGGCGGAGTTGTAAAAGCCCTTGAATCGATCAAGATCCCGGTCGTTGTGGTCTCAATTGATACCGATCGCCTCTTCCCACCTCGACTTCAGGTTGAGGTTTGCGAGCTGGTTCCGCAGGCAGCGCCCTTAATTACGATCTCATCCGACTTTGGACACGATGGCTTTTTAGTTGAATCTGAGGCAGTTGGCGAAGCAATCCGCCAAGCCTTGAGTATAATATAGATATCGCTTCGAGCAGTTCGAAACAAAAGTTTCGAAGGTAGTTCGAAAAAACCAAAGGATAATTGTGGCTGTATTTAGTGCGCTCAAAAACAAGGTAAAGGCCGCAAAGCCTGCTGCTAAGAAGTCTGCTCCTGCTAAAAAGGCAGTTGCTAAGAAAGCAGTAGCGAAGAAAGCAACGCCAGCTAAGAAAGCACCAGCTAAGAAGACACCTGCGAAGAAAGTTGCCGCGAAGAAAGCAGCCCCTGTTAAGAAAGCAGCACCTGTAAAAGTTGCCATTAAGAAAGATCTCTCTGCGAAAGAGATCCAACAACTCGTAAATCTTAAGAACGATGTTGCGCGCCAGAAAGAGATTGTTGAAACTCTTGCGGCCAGCGGAATTGATAATTACCGCAAAGCGGTAAAGAAGGAATTTATGGCGCTCGCTCTGGAAGCGCGCCACTTAGATGAAACACTTACAGTCGATATTGAGAAGGCGCGCAAGGGCGGACTTGGCGCACCAAACCGTATCTTGTCTAAGGCCCAGCTTGCACTCATTGCACCTAAAGAAGAAGCAAAGCCCGCTGCAGCTCTTGCTGCAAAGGCTGGTAAGGCAGCAGTTGTTCTAGATGATGAAGGCAATGAGATTGTTGTTGAAGAAGTTGATCTAGAAGATGTTGAAACTCTAATCGCAGAAGCAACCGAGATTATTGACACTGAAGCCGATGATAAATCTAACCAGCCGCGCGTTGTAAACCTGGCGGAGGAAGCATCAGGAAATGAAGAAAATGCCTTTACGATAAAAGCATCTGAAGAAGATGATGCCCCAGCACAGACAGTCATGACCGCTGGTGCAACCGCTGACCCAGTTAAGGATTATCTAAAGCAGATTGGCCGCGTAGCGCTGCTAAATGCTGAACTTGAAGTAGAACTTGCAACTCGCATCGAAGCTGGTTTATTTGCTGAAGAGGCAATCAAAGCCGACAAGAAGATGGAGAAGAAGTTAAAGCGCGAACTTGATTGGATCGTTGAAGATGGCAAGCGCGCTAAGAACCATTTGTTGGAGGCGAACTTACGTTTGGTGGTATCTCTGGCCAAGCGTTACACCGGCCGCGGCATGTTATTCCTTGACTTGATTCAAGAAGGAAACCTCGGACTTATCCGTGCCGTTGAAAAGTTCGATTACACAAAGGGCTATAAGTTCTCTACTTACGCCACTTGGTGGATCCGCCAGGCAATTACCCGTGCGATGGCAGATCAGGCACGCACCATCCGTATTCCAGTTCACATGGTTGAAGTCATCAACAAGTTGGCACGCGTGCAGCGCCAGATGTTGCAAGATCTTGGCCGCGAACCAACACCAGAAGAACTCGCTAAAGAACTCGATATGACGCCTGAAAAGGTAGTTGAAGTTCAAAAGTACGGCCGCGAACCGATCTCACTTCACACACCACTTGGTGAAGAAGGCGATTCTGAATTCGGAGATCTCATTGAAGACTCTGAAGCTGTTAAGCCAGAAGAATCTGTGACATTTACAATCTTGCAAGAACAGTTGATGCAGGTCTTAGGTGGCCTTACCAACCGTGAAGCAGATGTTATTAAGGCGCGTTATGGCCTAACTGATGGACAACCAAAGACTCTTGATGAGATCGGCAAGGTTCATGGGGTAACTCGCGAACGTATTCGTCAGATTGAATCAAAGACGATGTCGAAGTTGCGCCATCCATCGCGTTCGCAATCACTGCGCGATTATCTAGATTAAAAAGTAGCTATAAAGAGAAAAACCCTTGGGCCAAATTCGGCCCAAGGGTTTTTCTCTTTAATATTGATTAGTTCTTAGATTCAACCAGACGTTCTGACTCATCTTGAATCGCAACTGCCACAGCCTTAAGCTTTTCAGCGTATTCCTTGCCGTGATGGGCACAGAACATTAGCTCGCCACCTGTTGCAAGCACTGCTCGCACATATGCCTGAGCGCCGCAACGATCGCAACGATCTAGGGCATTAAGAGGTGTGGATTCGAGGATTACTTGCTCGGTCATCGCGCTCTCCATTCGTTTTAGGTGGGAAGTTCTGTACTTCTATGGAACATCAAACCATGTCTGAATATTCCCCGCAGGATTTATCGCAACAAATATTGTAAATTTTGTGTTGCAAAACACCAATAACCACCAGATCTAGGGTAATTACCAATATTTGAGACTATTTCGGCGCGTTCACGCAAGCACTTTGCAAAGGCGTCGGTAGCCTTTGCCTCCGTGGCGGTAAAGAAAAGTTCAGATGGCGCTGGAGATCAGCTAGATCTCACCGCCATCGGCGACGCCCCAGATTCTTATACCGCCAAAGATTTAGCAGTACTTGAAGGCTTAGATGCCGTTCGCAAGCGCCCCGGAATGTATATCGGTTCAACTGATTCACGCGGGTTGATGCATTGCTTATGGGAAATCATTGATAACTCAGTAGATGAATCTTTAGCTGGTCACTGTAAGAAAATAGAAATTAATTTAGAAGCAGATGGCTCAGTTGAAGTTCACGATGATGGTCGTGGTATCCCAGTAGATAAAGAACCTAAGACTGGTTTAACTGGCGTGGAAGTTGTACTTACAAAGTTACACGCCGGTGGAAAATTTGGTGGCGGTTCATATGCTGCATCCGGTGGTCTGCACGGTGTTGGCGCATCAGTTGTAAATGCACTTGCTGAACGTCTTGATGCTGAAGTCGATCGCAACGGCAAAATTTACTGGATGTCATTTAAACGTGGCGTCGCCGGTATTTTCGATGGCGATGGACCAAAAGCAGAATTCACACCGCAATCAGGTTTGCGAACAATTGGAAAAGTTTCAGCAAAAGTCACTGGCACGCGCATTAAGTGGTGGTCTGATCGTCAGATTTTCTTGAAGGAAGCCAGCCTAGATATCGAAGAAGTTTACGCTCGCGCCCGCCAGACCTCATTCTTGGTTCCGGGTCTAACGCTAATTGTTAACGATAACTGCACTAAATCAGTAACAACCCAAACGTTTTATCATAAAGGCGGAATCTCCGAGTTCTGCGAATTCTTACAACCTGATGAACCAGTTGGTGAAGTCATCCGAATTTACGGCACTGGTCATTACCAAGAGACTGTTCCAGTCCTGGATGACAAAGGCCATATGGTTTCAACTGAAGTAGAACGCGATATGGAGGTAGATATCGCGATGAAATGGGGCAATGGCTTTGATGCCACGATCCCATCTTTCGTGAATATCATCGCAACCCCCAAAGGTGGAACCCACGTCCAAGGTTTTGAACGCGCGATCACCAAGGCGTTTAACGAAGCGCTGCGTGCCAGTGGAACTCTAAAGAAGAATGAGATCGATGTTATTAAAGATGACATTATGGAAGGTCTCACCGCAGTTGTGACCGTACGTATGTCTGAACCACAGTTTGAAGGCCAGACCAAGGAAGTTCTCGGCACCGCAGCTGCAACTCGAATCGTCGCAGCCGTTGTAACCGATAAATTAAAAGAGTTCTTTAACACCACGCGCCGAATCGATAAGGCCAATGGCCGCCTTATTATGGAAAAGGTCGCAGCCGCATCGCGCACACGAATTTCTGCTCGTACACATAAAGACTTACAGCGTCGCAAGAACGCCCTGGAATCATCTGCTTTGCCAACCAAGTTATCTGATTGCCGCTCTGAAGATGTAACACGCACTGAACTTTTGATCGTGGAAGGAGATTCAGCGCTGGGTACAACAAAGGCGGCACGTAACTCGGAATTCCAAGCAATTCTGCCGATTCGCGGCAAGATCCTTAACGTACAAAAAGCATCACTTTCGCAGATGCTCGATAACTCCGAATGCGCATCAATCATTCAGGTAATCGGCGCCGGCTCTGGCAAATCATTTGCACTAGCCGATGCTCGTTACGGCCGCATTATCTTGATGTCAGATGCCGACGTTGATGGCGCACACATCCGCTGCCTATTGCTCACACTTTTATATCGCTACATGAAGCCAATGATCGATGATGGTCGCGTCTTTGCTGCAATTCCTCCACTGCACCGTATTGAACTTATGGGCGGCGGCGGCAAAAAGGGCGAATACATCTACACATACTCAGATGATGAGATGAAGAAGTTAACCGCTGATTTAAAGGAGTCTGGCAAGAAGTGGAAAGAACCAATTCAGCGCTACAAAGGTTTGGGTGAAATGGACGCGGATCAACTGCGCGAGACCACAATGGACCCAGCAGCACGCACGCTGCGCCGCATAACTATCTCTGATGCAACAGCTGCCGAGGCGATGTTTGAGCTATTGATGGGCAATGATGTTGCCCCACGTAAAGAATTTATCTCAACTGCCGAAATCGATCGCGATCGGATCGACGCTTAACCATTGATTCACTCTGGTGAGAAACCGTTCTGGATCTTTGCATTCACCAGACTAGGTTGGCGCTGCGCGAGGTGTAGAGTGAGGGAATTCTTGGAGGGGGCTTAGGAAAATGCCAAATAAATTTCTCGCCAGGTTATTAATCGTTTTAATAACAGTGCTTTCGTTCGCTTTTACAACTTTGGCGCCTACACATGGTTCAAGTGTGGCTGATCTGCTGCCAGGAGGCGCCGGTAGCAAGGGTTACTTAGGAGTTGATTTTTCAGAGCGTCAACCGGGCGTCGGTGAGAATGTTTCAATTATTTCTTCAAACTTGCCGCCCAAGTCGGGCACTCCGCCAAACACATTTCTTTGTTCATCAATAGGCGATGCTAATTGTTCGAAGGGCTCTTTTATCAGGGCGCAATTGATTTTGCCACCTTGTGCATCTGCGGATCAATTGATGTGTATCGAAGGTTTAAGCCTCGGAACTTCGGCTGCAAATATGGAGCCTGCGGTTTTGGATCACGAAGTTAAATCACTTATAACGCCAGCCGATGTAGCACTTGGTTTACCGCGAGGCGGGGGACCAAGTTTGTGGAAGTCGGCAAAGTTTGCAAATAAATCTGGAAACTTTACATACGGTGTGATTGCGCGAGTTGTATACGGGCAGAATCGCGAAGCAGTTGGATCGGCCGCAAAAGCCAATGCACCACTCATTTTGACTTCAATGAATTTAAGCGTTTTTCCTATCACGCAAAAGTCAGGAAAGTACTATCCGTTAGAAAGTTACGCAGGAGTAAATGCCGATGGTGGCAATTCTTTCGGTGTGCGACCAACTGGTAACGATTACGATGATTTGGCCGATTGTGCGTGGACCGAATCAGGATTTTGCGCAAAGTATGAAGATTTTGGAGATAGCGCGCGCATAGCTTTGACAATGCGTATGGGCGCTGAAATGACTGGCTGGCTTTATGGTCGAATGAAAGATGTGGACGTTAAAATTAATCCCATTGATTCAAAAAATAACCGAATCAAAATTGAGGCCGCTCCCGTGAGCGCTCCAGGGGCATTTGGGTATATTAAAAAGAGTGAATTAGCGAGTAGCCCAAGGATAGATGCTCGGGTGCGTTTGAGTTCAGGAGTCTTTGGGTACAACCAGATGTTGCAGAGCGAAGGTTCAGAAGTTGGTGGGTATGACCCGGTAGGAAACTTTGAAGATTTCGCCGCCTTCGAGCCGATCTTGAAGACTAAGGCAGGTTATCGCGCGCAGTGGATTGTCTCCGCTGGTGCCAGTGCTAACGGATACCAGGCAACAAGTGGCAATGCTTGTTTTGATGATAAGACACAGTTGCTTGGAATTGTTACAACTAATGCGATGATCTACGCCCCTTCTGCGCCTGAATTTAGAGATGGCGCGCTTAATTACAAGGTAGCAGGTCTGCACCTAATGGAAGATGGCAAGACGTTAACGCGCGGAAGCTATGACTTGGCAATTAGGTCATCAGTTGCGCGATGTGTTTACGGCTTTACGAGTGCGCCATTTCAGGCATCTGTCGCAGTTATTAACGCCGATGGCAGCGAACAAATCATTGGTACTGAGACTGTGCGCGAAGATGCCACACGTGAATGGTTATTTTTAACTGCTAAGAACTTCACCTTTTCTACACCAACTATTCGTGTGAAGCTGATGCAAGAGAAGCAGGAGGTAGTTGCGCCAGTGCCCGCGAAGAAAGTAGTGACAAAGACAATTACTTGCGTAAAGGGCAAGGTGGTTAAGAAGGTAACTGGCGTTTCACCCAAGTGCCCAGCAGGTTATAAAAAGAAGGTCTAATCTATAGCAACTAGATCGAAGTATTCATCTTTCCAAATATCTTCATCGCCATCAGGCAACAAGATCACACGCTCTGGCTTAAGCGCCTGTACCGCGCCTTCATCGTGAGAGACCATGATTACTGCGCCTTGGTATTCCCCAAGTGCGCCCAGGATCTCTGCGCGAGATGCGGGATCTAAGTTATTTGTTGGCTCATCAAGCAATAGTACGTTTGCAGCTGAGACAACTAAGGTTGCCAAAGCTAAACGAGTTCTTTCTCCACCAGATAAGACTTTAACTGGCTTATGAACATCATCGCCAACGAATAAGAATGAGCCCAGTACGTTACGGGCTTCAGGTTCGCGCAGATCATCTTTAGAAGACATCATATTTTCTAGAATCGTGCGATCGAAATCGAGCATTTCATGTTCTTGGGCGTAGTAACCAAGTTTTAAGCCGTGGCCATGTTCAACTTTGCCGGTATCGGATTCAAGTTGATTGGCCAGAATCTTAAGAAGTGTTGTTTTACCGGCACCGTTTAGACCCAAGATCACAACGCGGGAACCCTTATCGATAACGCAGGAAACGTCGGTAAAGATTTCAAGTGAGCCATAGTTTTTAGATAGTTCTTCACCTGATAGGGGAGTCTTGCCACACGGAGCAGGCGTTGGAAAACGCAGCTTTGCGACCTTATCTTTAACGCGCACATCATCGAGCGATGATCGAAGTTTTTCAGCACGACGTAACATGCCTTGCGCAGCAGTTGCCTTAGATGCCTTGGCGCGCATTTTCTCGCCTTGCTTCTGCAAGATTTCGGCCTTCTTCTCGGCGTTGGCGCGTTCTTTCTTACGGCGATGTTCATCTTGTTCGCGCTGTAATAAGTATTGCTTCCAGCCCAAGTTATAGACATCGATCACGTTACGGTTGCCATCAATATAGAAGACCTTATTTACTACCTGTTCGATCAGGTTTACATCGTGCGAGATGATTACTAGCCCACCTGAGTAAGTGCTTAAGTAATTGCGGAGCCAGATAATGGAATCGGCATCTAAGTGATTCGTCGGCTCATCAAGGAGCAATGTTTCGGCGCCCGAAAAGAGAATACGAGCTAGTTCTATACGGCGACGTTGACCACCAGAAAGCGTGTCTAACTGATTGCCAAAGACTGCCTCCGATACGCCAAGAGAAGTTGCAATCGCTTCAGCTTCGGCGGTTGCGGCATAACCACCAGCTGCTTGGAATTCAGCATCAACGCGGGTGTAGCGCTCCATCGCCTTTTCAAGAGCGGCGCCTTCAGTTGTGGCCATCTCTTCTTCAACTTGGGTCATACGTGCTGCGATCTGATCTAAATCACGCGCCGATAAAATTCTTTCGATAACAGTGCCTTGATCTTCACCAGTACGGGGATCTTGCGGCAGGTAACCAATCTTGCCGGTGCGTTGAACTGCACCTCCGGCAGGAAGTGTTTCACCGGCTAATACTTTGGCAAGCGTTGATTTTCCTGCGCCATTTCGCCCAACGAAACCGATGCGATCTCCGTGGTTGATGCGAACTGAGACCCCTGAGACAAGTAGGCGCGCGCCTGCGCGAAGTTCTAGAGCACTTGTGGAGATCATTAGACGAAGTCTCCCACAGTGCCGAAGTTAAACGAAATTAAGCAGCACCAATTCGTGTGCGACGCGGGGTTGCAAATGATTTACCGACTGCGGTCAGCTCTGTGGCAACTTGCGCCTTGATACTTTCCTCAGATTTAAGAAGTGTGGTCAAAGCGGTAATAGTTGCTTTAAGTTCTTTCTGCTCTGTCTCAAGTTCTAGTTTGCTCATCTTGGTTAAACGGCGAAGCGGCATATCCAAGATATAGGTGGCTTGTTCATCGTTTAATTTAAAATCTTTGATCAACTTCTCTTTGGCAGCAGCTGCATCATCGCTACCGCGAATAATCTTGATTACCTTATCGATATCTATGATCGCTTTAAGTAGGCCATCGACCATTGATAAGCGGCCTTCAGCTTTAGCTTTACGGTATTCAGAGCGACGACGCACAACCTCAATACGGTGATCGATAAAGACCTGTAGTAATTCTTTAAGGCCCAAAGTTTGGGGACGGCCCTTAACTAGCGCAACTGCGTTGATAGCAAAGGCATCTTCCATCGGAGTTAACTTAAAGAGTTGTTCTAGAACTGCTTCAGGTTCAAAGCCATTCTTAAGCTCGATAACCACGTTAGTGCCAGTCTGACCATCAGTTAGATCGATGATGTCTGAAATACCTTGGATCTTCTTTGCCTTGGCCAAATCTGCAATACGTTCCACAACTTTTTCAGGGCCGATGTTAAAGGGAAGCTCTTTGATGGTGATACCCATCTTGCGAGATGTAACTTTGCTAATTTCAACGGTTGCGCGAACCTTAAAGGAACCTTTGCCGGTGGCATATGCCTCGCGCACACCTTCAGCACCAACTAATTCGCCACCAGTTGGAAAGTCAGGGCCAGGGATATGTTTCATCAACTGATTTAGCGTTGCCTTGGGGTTATCAATTAAGAATTTAGTAGCAGCAATTACTTCACCTAAATTATGTGGTGCCATGTTGGTGGCCATACCAACTGCAATTCCTGAACCACCATTCACAAGCAAGTTGGGATATGCCGCAGGCAGTACAAGTGGTTCTAGTAATTGACCATCGTAATTTGGACCAAAGTCAACGGTATCTTCATCAGCTTCAGCAACCATCGCCATGGCAGCTTGTGCCAAACGAGCTTCGGTGTAACGCATTGCTGCAGGTCCTGAATCGAGCGAACCGAAGTTTCCGTGGCCATCAATTAGCGGTACCTGCATAGAAAAAGATTGCGCCATACGAACTAAGGCATCGTAAATTGCAGAGTCACCGTGTGGGTGCAACTTACCCATTACTTCACCGACAACACGAGCGCTCTTTACATGGCCACGTTCTGGGCGAAGACCCATATCAGCCATCTGGTGCAAGATACGGCGGTGTACTGGTTTTAAACCATCGCGCGCATCAGGTAGCGCACGTGAATAAATAACTGAATACGCATATTCCAAAAATGATTCTGACATTTCAGATGAGACATCGATATCAACGATCTTGCCGGGATATTCTCCGGGCTTTGGACCAACGGCCTTCTTCGCCTTGGTCGTCGTTGCTGCCTTCTTCGTTGCCATGCGGGCATTCTGCCAAGTGAACTAGCTAAATTGCGGTACCTACACGCGGTCTGCCGCCGACGATTGCAACACATCCGGCCGCTAATTCAGTTCCAGCCGATAAAGCTGCCGTTAAATCGTGTTTTGCGGCAAATGCTGAAATAAATCCGGCAGCAAAACTATCTCCGGCTCCAGTTGTATCAATGACTGAGGTCGCAATAGCCGCAACGCTGATTGAGTCATAGCCACGGGCTTTAGCTATAGCACCTAGTGAGCCGCGTTTGATTACAACTACTTCAGAATATTCCAATAAATAATCAAGGGCGCGCTCGATATCTACTGAACCAGTTAGATAAATCGATTCTTCTTCATTTAGTAAGAGCACGTTCATTAGCGCAAACCATTGGTGAAGCTCTTTATCTGTGACTTCCTTCATCGCTCCGACTGATGCGGGATCAAAGTAAATCGGTATGCCATCTTCGCGGATCTTTTCGATCATCGCTAAAACTCCCGAACGTGCCAAGGGATTTAACAAGGCATAACCAGAGATATAGACCGCCTGATATCCGGCAAGATCCGGCAGATCAGATATTTCTAATCTTGAATTAGCGCCCTTATCCGGAAACATGGTGCGCTCACCTGATGCATCAACCAACACAACGACGACACCAGATGGTTGACCTTGGATAACCAAATTTTGATGGGCCACACCTAGCGCATCAAATTCTGCAGTCAGCGCACTACCGGCTGGGTCATCGCCTACATGGCTAACAATGGTGCTGCGTGCACTTGTGCGCGTAAGCCACGCGGCGACATTGCCGGCAGCACCTCCACCATTGGTGCTGATGCGACTTGCGGTATCACTGCCGTAGTTAATTTTTTGGGGAGCAACATCGATACGGGCAATTACATCGAGCATGACATCACCGATGCAGAGAACATTTACTGACATTTAGTGTTGCTTTGCTACTGCAATATCAGCAGCTAGCGCTGAATTTGATTTAATAATTTCGATATTAACCGATAGCGATTGACCTTCGCTGGCACTATGGAAATGCTCGAGCAAGAATGGCGTTACCGCTTTGCCAATGATTCCGGCCTTGCGCGCACCGGCTAGTCCACTCTTTAAAATCGCATCATGGCGCTTGCGATCCATCTCGTGTTTAACTGGGTTGGCAACCACGAGTGCGCTCTTATTTGTACGCAGAGATTCACGGGCACGGATTATCTTGGCGATTTCCGCTGGGCTATTTACTTGATGTTCGATGGTAAAGCCAGAATCAGTTAGGTAGAAACCAGGGAAGGCGATGGTTTTATAGCCAACTACGCCGATTGCTAAAGTTTCCAGGCGTTCTAATGTTGCGGCAACATCTAATATTGATTTGACCCCGGCACAGACAACGGTAATATCTAATTGCGATAGTGCGGTTAGGTCAGCCGATTCATCGAATGTTTCATTGGCATCGCGATGTACGCCGCCTAATCCACCCGTTGCAAAGACGCGGATACCGGCGAGCGTTGCCAAGTGAGCAGTTGCTGCGACCGTTGTCGCAGCTGATTTTCCAGTTGCTGCAATAATCGCTAAATCGCGACTAGATGCTTTAGCGATGTCATCGCGATTGGCTATCTCTTTTAATTGGTCATCGGTTAAGCCGATATGTACAACGCCATCTAATACAGCGATTGTTGCTGGCACTGCGCCGTGATCGCGGACGATATCTTCGACTTCACGTGCAACTTCTAAATTCTGCGGTCTTGGTAGCCCATGGCTAATAATCGTTGATTCAAGAGCGACGATGGGGCGTCCTTCAGCCAGCGCTGCTGCAACTTCAGGCGATGGCATAAATGGCATACGGTGGCTCATAACCCCAACCTTACCCGTGAGAAGATACCTCTGTGCATCTGTCGCAAATTACTCCTTCGATCTTTGCCAGCCTAGGGTTAGCAGATACCAGCGATCAGATTCAATGCGGACCGAGCCCAGTTGGGCGCGAACTACTTTTCTTAGTAGATGGTTTAGGCGCAGATGCGGTCGCTAAATACGCCAGTTACATTCCAACGCTGTCAGCCTTAATCCGCCACGGTGCAGTTAAGACATCATTTCCTTCAACTACTGCAACTAGTTTGGCGACGTTAACAACTGGTGTAAATCCTGGTGAACACGGAATGCTTGGTTACACAGTTCAAGTTCCCAGAAGCGGTGGGCGGATTTTAAACTCACTTAAATGGGATGAACGCGTTGATCCATTTATTTGGCAGCCGGTTACAACTTTATTTGAACGTGCTGTGGCAGCAAATATAAATGTGACACATGTGGCAGCTAAGCGATATGAAGATACTGGCTTTACCCGCGCAGTCTTTCGCGGTGCAAAATATCGTGGCGCCAATGCTCACGCTGATTTAATTACCGAAACTATTGCGGCTCTAAAAGATACCCCCGCCTTTGTCTATCTATATGTAAATGATTTAGATGTTGCCGGCCACAGCGATGGAGTGGGTTCTGACAAGTGGTTGGCAGCGCTTACCGGTATTGATCAACTGGTGGCCGCGCTTCTACAAAAGCTGCCTCGCCAAACTCGTTTATGGCTTACTGCAGATCATGGCATGATCAATGTGGGCGAGAAGATTGTGATTGGCCAAGGAAATAATTTGGCTGACAATATCGCCACGATTGCAGGTGAACCACGAGCCCGTCACCTGTACTTAAGCGATGGCGCATCAACTGCGGCGATTTCAGATGTGGCATCTATCTGGGAAGAGTTTCTGGGGGAGAAAGCAAGTATCTATACGCGAGAAGCAGCAATCGCCGCTCATTTATTTGGAAATTCAGTCTCTGCTGATGCGGCAGATCGTATGGGTGATGTCATTGCGGTAGCACACGGAGATTTGATTTTGATCGAAGCCGATCGCGAAAAACAAGAAGGTGCGATGGTCGGTCATCACGGTGGAGCAAGTGATATAGAAAGCTATGTACCGCTATTACGTGCGGTAATTTCCTAGATTAATTAGTCGGAACTTGGTTCGTCCGTTGGCTTCTGGCCAAACATGATTTCATCCCATGATGGAACCTTGGCGCGAGCGGTTATGCCATCTTGCTTATCGCCCGGTGCCGGTGTTTCGCGAATCGAAACTAAGCGGGGCGTCTCTCGAGATACTTGAGCTTCAAAATCTTCATCAGTTGGATCATTATCAGGCAGATCATCTAGAGATGATGCAATGCTACGAATTGGTGCGCTATCGATACGGATTGGCTCTTTTGGTTCAATACGTTCTGCAGCGCGCGAAGGATGATTTGACTCGGCGTAGATCAAGCCAGGTTCAATGCGACGAACCGGTGCTTCTTCACCCATCATCCATGCGGCATTGTCATCAAGTGGAGTAATTGTGCGGCGATGTGTGTCGTAGCTAAATTGTGCAGAGCCAAGGCCATCGCGATTTGGATAATGCAGTTCGATTGTCCAAGTCGCATCTTCTAAGCGCCAGGTGTTCCAATCAAGTGAATCTAGATCCACACCACGTGGTGCTAACTTAGATGAAACAATTTCTAAAAAGGTTAGCGAATCGCGTCCGGTATCTTTTCCATCGCGTCGTGGAGATAACGAATGAACTTGATCAATAATAAAAATACGCTCTTGTAAAATCGGACCGGCAAAGCGTTCGACTTTATCTACTGAGATATTTCCTTCGCGTGCGATGGAATCCATAGTCTCGCCAGCGCGCAAGCGACGCTGAATATCTTTAACGCTCATCGATGCGTTTTCATCTGTAACGGGTACTGATGTAAGTCGCGGCTGGTTAACAGTTGCGCGCAAAATGTCGCTGATACGTAAGGTGTATTCGCCGCCTTCGTTATCGGTGAGCGCGATATGCACCCCATCTGGGGTCTTACCGGTCAGGCGGAGCTCACTCATGTGGGCGAGAATACCTGTGATGGGTGAAAAAGTAGGTGAGGGGAGCGCTGGGCTGAACGGGGCCTTTAGCCGATTTACGCTCAGAGCCTGTTGTGTGGCAAGATACGCAGTCTGCACGGCAAGTTTGGCCGCGCTGCAATCAGATTCAAAAAGCTTTTAAAAGCTTTAACTAGATGAGGACCAAACGATGAATATTCTTGATGCCGTTGATGCGAAGTCACTTCGCAAGGACATCCCACAATTTCGCGCTGGAGATGAGTTAAAGATCCACGTCCGCGTTATTGAAGGTAGCAAGAGCCGTATCCAGGTCTTCCAAGGAATCGTTATCCGTCGCCAAGGCGATGGTGTTCGCGAAACTTTCACAATCCGTAAGGTCTCTTACGGCGTTGGAGTAGAACGTACCTTCCCTGTGCACACACCAGTTATTGAAAAGATCGAACTTGTAAAGAAGGGCGATGTACGTCGCGCCAAGCTTTACTACCTCCGCGATCTACGCGGTAAGGCTGCCAAGATTCGTGAAAAGCGCGATGGCATCGAAGGTTACGGCGATGGAATTCTCTCAACTCCGGTTGCAGAAGCAGTAGTAGAAGCGCCAGCTGAAGTTGTTGTCGAGGCACCAGCTGCAGTTGAAGCCGTTGTCGAGGCACCAGCAGTGGTTGAAGCAGAAGCACCAGCTGCTGTGTCCGAACCAACTGCGGTTGAAGCGGTGGCAGAGGTTCCAGCTGAAGATGCGACTACAGAAGTTGTGTCTGAAACCCAAGACAAAACTGCTGAATAAGTAATTTCTCTCTAATGCCACGTAAGGGCTCGCTCTTTCGTGAGTTCCCAATACTTGTAATAGTTGCGCTCGCAGTCTCCCTTGTCATAAAGACATTTCTAGTCCAGTTCTTCTATATCCCATCTGGATCTATGGAGAACACGCTTCAAATTAATGACCGCGTGGCAGTAAATAAAGTTCCTTTTATTGGCAATTCCATCAAACGCGGTGATGTTGTCGTATTTCGTGATCCTGATAATTGGCTACCTGAACCATTTGAGGGTGATCAAAATAAATATATCGCCAAGGTTAAAGAGGCCTTTGTTGCTGTTGGTGTCCTTCCGAACCCAACGAAACAATATTTAGTTAAGCGCGTAATTGGAGTTGCTGGAGATAAAGTCGAATGTTGCTCCAAGAATAAGAAGTTAATGATCAATGGCAAAGAGATTAATGAGCCTTATATATTTGCCGGAAATTCCCCAAGTGATACCAATTTTAATGTGACTGTCCCTGCCGGCAAGATCTGGGTCATGGGCGATCACCGCGCAGCTAGCGCTGATTCACGCTTTCACCAGGAAGATATAAACCACGGAATGGTTCCAACTTCTAAGGTAACTGGAAAAGTTGTGGGAATCATTTGGCCGATTAAGAATCTCGGCATAGTTCATTCATTCTCATCCCTTAAGTAATTCCAGTAGGTTAGGTATGAAAGTAATCGAATCGCTACTTATCGAAGCCGGGATTACTCCACTTGCAGGTGTTGATGAAGCAGGTCGCGGCGCTTGTGCTGGCCCATTAGTAATTGCATCCGTTGTTTTAGCAGATCCTTTTGCACCAGAGTTAGCAAAGGTAAGAGATTCCAAAGATGTCTCAGAGCTAGAGCGTGAAAAGTTATTTGACGTTGTAACAAGTGCCGCCCTGGCAGTTAGCGTTGTGATAGTTCCTGCGGCTGAAGTAGATGAAAGAGGAGTGCATGCAGCAAACCTCGATGGCATGCGTCGGGCAGTACAAGGTTTAGCAATAACACCAAGTTATGTCCTAACTGATGGCTATGCCATTGAAGGACTTGCGATCCCGAATGTTGCGGTCTGGAAGGGCGATCAGGTAGTTACTTGTATCAGTGCGGCATCGATTATCGCCAAGGTAACGCGTGATCGAATTATGCGCGAGCTAGATACCCAATTTCCTGATTACGGCTTTGCCAAACATAAGGGCTATATCACTAAAGTCCATACCGAATCCCTGCAAGCGCATGGTCCGTGTATAGAACACCGCAGATCCTTTGCAAATATTGCAGCTCTTCTTTAATAATTACCCACAACTTTGGAAAAGTACCGATACTTAGTCGGTCGCATTATCTAACCTTCGCGCCATGGGTAAAGTCGGCAAAATTGGTAGCAAACGAAGTAATTTAATAACTGGTGCTTTCGGCGAACAAGTAACCGCAAATTTCCTTTCCGAACGCGGTGATGAAATCCTCGATCGCAACTGGCGTATCCGTGAGGGTGAAATTGATTTAATCTCTTTAAGTAAAGATGGTCTCTTGCACTTCATTGAGGTAAAGACTCGTTCATCTCTGGCATTCGGACATCCCTTTGAAGCGATCAATAAAGAGAAAGCCCATCGCATGCAGCGCTTGGCTCTGGCGTGGTTGGCAACTCATGGATATCTGGGATGTGATTACGCGATTGATGTGGCAGCGGTTCTTATAAATTCTGATGGGTCGCATTCGCTGGAATATCGCGGCGGTTTGTTATGACTCTTGGAATCACCCAAAGCGTTGCACTTTTGGGTTTAGACGGATCAGTCGTAACAATTGAGGTTGATATCGCAGATGGAATTCCCATGTATTCACTCCTTGGTTTACCGGATGCTGCGCTCAGTGAAGCTCGGGATCGAGTGCGTGCAGCGCTAATAAATACCAATGAAAGCTGGCCCAATCGAAAAGTTACCGTCTCACTTTCACCGGCATGGTTACCAAAGAGTGGGTCAAGCTTTGATTTATCTATCGCGCTAGCAATATTGATTGCACAAGGTTCAATTGCGCAAGAACCTCTGGCTGACGTTCTAATTCTTGGTGAGTTAGCACTAGACGGAAAAATTCGCCCAGTTCGCGGAGTCTTGCCTGCTCTAATTGCTGCTTATAAATCCGGAATTAAGCGCGCATTTGTACCCCAAGAAAATTTCGCCGAAGCATCGCTTATGACACAGATGCAAGTTATTGGATTTACTTCACTAGCTGATGTCTTGAGATTTCTGCGCACTGGTGAAATCGCAATCGCACCACAACTTGAGTTGGCGTCTGAAGTAGACTTAAACCAACTCGATTTTGCGGATGTCGCAGGACAGCACGCAGCGCGCTTTGCAGCAGAGGTGGCGGCAAGCGGGGGACACCACTTGCTTTTAATCGGTCCACCAGGCGCGGGCAAGACCATGATCGCATCACGATTGCCTTCGATCTTGCCTGCGCTAAATATTGATGAAGCGCTGGAGGTAACAGCCGTGCATTCCATCGCTGGAACTTTAGGTAATCGTGCACCGTTATCGCGTATTGCACCGATTGTTTCGCCACATCACAGCGCATCACGTGTTGCTCTAGTCGGTGGCGGATCCACCGCAATTAAACCTGGTGCTTGTTCTTTAGCCCATCACGGCGTTTTATTTATTGATGAGGCCCCGGAATGCGCAAATGGAGTTTTAGATGCGCTGCGCCAACCGCTTGAATCCGGAACGATAACTATTGCGCGCAGCGTTGGCAGCTTAACTTTCCCGGCGCAATTTCTATTAGTCCTGGCAGCCAATCCTTGCCCGTGTGGAAAATTTACTGGTCGCGGTAGAGCATGTGCCTGTTCTTCGGTACAAGTGCGACGGTATTTAGGAAAGCTATCTGGCCCGTTGATGGATCGGATCGATATGCGAGTACAAGTCGAACCTGTCACACGCGTTGAAATGTCGCAGACAGAACTAGGCGAGTCCAGCGCCGTGATTGCAGCACGTGTATTAGCCGCCCGTAAAAAAGCGAAAGATCGCTTCAAGGGCGATCCTTGGTCGTTAAATTCTGAGATTCCATCTCGTGCATTACGGACAACTTATAAGCCGGAGCGATCAGCGATGAACTTTCTCCATGACGAGCTAGATAAAGAACGGCTTACCGCACGGGGTCTGCACAAGCTCATTCGCCTTTCGTGGACTTTGGCAGATCTAAATGGCAACGCTATCCCGCAGCTAGCCGATGTAAAGCGCGCTTATCAATTGCGTGAAGGAGCAGAACTGTGACTGAAATGGATGCTCGGCTTGCACTCTTTGCAAATATCGAAGGTGGACATACCTTCTGGTCCGGCCAAATATCTGAACTTGGTGCTTTTGTTGTTTACGAAAAACTCTTAAAAGAAGGCTATGACCGCATCAAATTTGAGAAGCTAATTACAAATTTAAAAGCAACCAAAATAGATCAGATCAAAGATTCGCTGACCAAGACTGGTTCTATCTTCTTGACGCCAGATTCGCCAGAATGGCCTGATAATTTAAATGATTTAAGTGCGCCGCCAATCGGATTAGTAGTAAAGGGTGATCTATCGGCGCTTAGCGAGAAATCATTAGCAATTGTGGGTACACGTAATCCAACTCCATATGGCGTTCGTATTGCGGGGGATTTTGCTGCAGGATTTGTTGACCGCGAGTGGAGCATCGTTAGTGGTGGGGCATATGGAATTGATTCGGCGGCACATAAAGGAGCGCTGATTGCAGAAGGCCGGACGGTTGCTGTTCTTGCCGCTGGCATTGATGTGGCATATCCAGCTGGTAATGCGCGTCTCTTTGCAGAGATCTCTGAAAATGGTGCGCTAGTTTCTGAAGTTCTACCTGGTGCGCACGCGATCCCGTCTCGATTTCTTATACGAAATCGCATTATTGCTGCGCTTTCGCAAGCGACATTGGTTGTAGAAGCAGCGTTTCGTTCTGGATCGCTGCGTACAGCACGTGATGCGGCAGAGCTAATGCGTCCGGTAATGGCGATTCCTGGACCGATAAGTGCTCCAACATCTGAGGGCTGCCACCGTTTAATTGGCGAACGTGCTGCCGAAATCGTCACTTCAGTCACAGATGCAATCGAGTTAATTAGCGCGCTTTAGGTAAAGAGTGCGCTAAGTGAGAGACTAAGCGCATGAGTGAATTCCATTCCGGCTTCGTCGCTATTGTCGGGCGCCCAAATACTGGAAAATCTACTCTTATCAATGCGCTCGTGGGCAGCAAGATTGCCATTACATCGCCGCACCCCAACACCACACGCCATGCCATCCGCGGCATCGTAAATCAACCAAACTTTCAAGCAGTATTAGTTGATACTCCGGGTATCCATAAACCTAAGACGCTATTGGGCCATCGCTTAAATGCAGTTGTTGGACAGAGTTTAGATTCAGTAGATGTTGTGATGATGTGTTTACCGGCTGATGAAACATCAGGTTCTGGTGATGAATTTCTAGCCCAAGAGATTGCTAAGCACCCACGCGCTAAGAAATTTGCGCTTGTAACAAAGACAGATTTAATCTCCAAAGAGAAGTTGGCGCTACGCCTTGCTGGCATCAACGCACTTGCTAAAGGTTTTAAATGGGATGAGATCGTTCCGGTATCTGCAGCAATTCATGCCCAGATTGATTTATTGGCGCAGTTAATTGGCAAGTCACTTCCAATTGGCCCTGCCTTCTATCCGGAAGATATGACTAGCGATCAAGGTGTTGAACAATTGATCTGCGAGTTAATCCGCGAGGCTGCGATGCGCGATGCGCGCGAGGAACTCCCACATTCAATTATGGTGACCATCGATGAAATGGCAGAGCGTGAGAAGACTGGATCACGTCCATTCTTTGATATCCATGCAACTATTCACGTAGAACGTGATTCACAAACTGGCATTATCTTGGGCCATAAAGGCGAACGCCTGAAAGATATTGGAATGCGGGCACGTGCGGATATTGAACGAGAACTAGGCGCACGAATATTTCTTGGCCTGCATGTAAAAGTTTCTAAAGAATGGCAGCGCGACCCTAAACTCTTGCAGCGTTTAGGTTTTGGCGAAAACTAATTTAAACTTTTGGTCTACGGCTTGCTAGATAAGAGCCAGCCAACACGAGTGGAAGCCCAACGACAATCCCAATTGTTATTGGTTCGCTCAGGACTAGAACTCCTAAGACGACCGCAAATGCAGTATTCATGTAAGTAACCAAAGATGCTCTTGTGGGACCAATCTCTGCTAATACTGTGAAGAAAGCTGCAAAGGCGATTCCAGTTGAGAAGACTCCTAGCGCTATCACTGAATAGATTGCAGTATGTCCGATGGCACGATCTGGCCACAACAATAAAAGTGCTGGCGAGTAAAAGATTGCGGTCATAGCCATAGCTATTCCGTTAATAGCGATACCTGAGACTCCGGGCATCTTACGAGTTACATAAATTACGGCATAGGCATAAGCCGCAGCAGCAGCCAGGACCATACAGATTGCAATTAGATCTGAAGAACCCGTAAAACTTTCGATTCCGACTAGTAAGAAAACACCAAGAAAGCCGATTCCCATTCCAAATAAACGGCGTGGGTGCCATACAGATTTATCACCATGAAGCGAAGCGAAAATTGTTGAGAAGATTGGTACAGATGCAACAAGTAGCCCTGCAAGGCCTGATGAGATTGATTGCTCTGCAGTACCGATTAATATCCAAGGAATTACCATTTCAAAGAAGGCATAGACAGCGATAAACTTCCACCCCTTGATTGCGATAAAGAATGATTTGTCGTAGATCGCAATCGGAAGCAAGATCAGCGCGCCGATAAAGACGCGCATAAACACAACAATCGCAGGGGAGAAGCCGGATTCAGGATCTACTGCGACTCGGATGAAGAGATATGGAATACCCCAGAGAAAGCCGGCCAGGATAAAGAGAGCCAGGTTGCGGCGCGACATTTGTGAAAAGTTCTCCAGTGCTCAAAAATCTATTTATAAATCAGGGCAAGGTACCAATAGTAACCATAACCGCTTGGTTAATTAGGCCCCTTTTGTTTTACTAGCGATCTCACCCGCTGCAAAATCAAGGGCTAGATGCGAAGAAGGGGTAGCAGCTACGTTGGCAAAGAAACCATGGATCATTCCGGGAAATTCGCGGTAGATGACTTCTGCGCCATCTTTTTCTAATCTGTCACGGTAATTTTCTGAATCACTAACCAGCGGATCATATTGCGCAGTTATAACGATAGAAGGGGCAACTCCAGCCAAAGAATCTGCGCGCATAGGAGCCGCATATGGATTGTTATCGTGGTGACTTCCTTGCAGATACTGATCCCAGAACCATTGCATCGCCTGAGTCGTTAAACCAAAATCTGTCGCACACTCAATATATGACTTGGTTGTGAAGTCGCGATCGACGCATGGATATACAAGTAATTGATAGCGCAGTGAAACCGCTTCATCTCTTGCTTTAATGGCAACGGCAGCAGCTAAATTTCCACCAGCGCTATCGCCACCCACGCCTACGCGATCGGGATTGATTCCTAATTCTTGGGCATGTGATTTAACCCAGAGCAAAGTTGCGTAACAATCATCAAATGGCGCTGGGAAGGGATGTTCCGGTGCCTTTTGATAGTTAACGCTAATAATTACTGATCCGCTCTGATTCGCTAGGCGATGCAAGACGGCATCGTAAATATCAAGAAAATTTAATACCCAACCACCGCCGTGATAGAAGACCAGCGCTGGTGCGTTGCGGTCTTCATTGGGACGATAAATGCGAATTGGCAGATCAGCAGTTGGTCCAGGAATAAATCTATTTATTACCGTATGGATTGGCTCTGGCGTACCAGCGAAGGCGACTCGCCCTTGAGTTAGGTCGCGAATGATTGGAATTGGCGCTTCCCAAACTTGCGGCAAGCCTGCTGCCTTTTGATCTGCAAGTTGTTGAATGATTTCTGGCGCAAGTGTCATTTTTCTATTCTCCTTTAATTCCAGTTTTCGGTGCGATCGCGCAAGGTGCGATATCGAGTAACTACATCTGGTGTTGCAACGGCGGAAACGCTTTCGATCTTTCCTAAATCCCAGATTGGTGCGGATTCTCCACCGAGCAGAGCCCAAGCAGCTTGGCGAGCTGCACCATTTGCAACATATTCACCAGCTGGTGGAACTAAGACTTCACGACCAAATAGCGCGGATGCGATCTGTGAAACGGCTGGATTCTTGGCAGCGCCACCAATCAAGATAATGCGTTTTACATTTACTCCTAATTCTTCTAGCGCATCCACTGCATCTACCAATCCACAGAGCATGCCTTCCACCATGGCTCGTGCGATATCGGCGGGGTTGGAATTATTTAAATTCATTCCGCTAAAGACGCCCGTTGCATATGGGCGATTAGGGGTGCGTTCGCCTTCAAAGTAAGGCAAGAGTGATAAACCGTTAGCGCCAGCTTTAGCAGAGAGTGCCAGCGCACCGACCTCATCGTGCGTCTTTCCAAGTATGCGAGTTGCCGAATCTAATATTCGCGCCGCGTTAAGTGTACAAACTAGCGGTAAGAAACGTCCGGTGGCATCGGCAAAGCCGGCGACCGCTCCAGATGAATCATGAGTTGGTGTCACAGATACAGCAAATGCAGTTCCGCTGGTTCCGAGTGATACAACGACATCTCCAGGTTGAGCTTGGATGCCAAGTGCGGCACCTGCGTTATCACCGGCCCCAGGTGCGATCTTTACTCCACCTGGAGTTACTCCACCAAATTCAGACGGGGCAATAATTTTGGGAAGATGAATTTCACGATCTGTTCGCAGCGCCAGCGCCAGAATATCGCGGCGATAAGATGAAGTAGTTGGATCGAAATATCCGGTGCCAGATGCTTCGCTGCGATCTGAAAATAACTTGCTGAAATCTTTTGCCGCCCCTTTCTCATGCTGCAACTGCCAAGATAACCAATCGTGGGGCAGAGCAACACCGGCAACTTTGGCAGCATTCTCTTTCTCTGAATCTGCTAGCCAACGCAACTTGGTTGCGGTAAAAGATGCAACTAAGACTGAGCCAACTTGTTTTGCCATCTCGGTTGGTCCACCAATTTCAGAATTTAAATCATCTGCCGCTTGAGCCGATCGCGTGTCATTCCATAGCAACGCATCGCGAACTACTTCACCGTTTGCATCGAGTGTGACCATGCCATGTTGTTGTCCGCCAATTGAGATCGCTTCGACATCAGATAGACCGCCGGCATCGATGATTGCTGTATCTAGCGCGGTTACCCAATGAGCTGGGTTTACTTCAGTGCCATCTGGGTGGCTAGCGCGGCCTTCTCGCAATAACTCACCGGTAAGCGCATCGCGAATTACCACCTTGCAAGATTGAGTAGAGGAATCCACCCCCGCGATCAGTTTTCGATTAGCCATGGGGCAAGGCTAGACTGTGCCTGTCAACGTTGACTACTTTTACGAACTTTTTAAGTCCTACCAAGGTCTAAGAATTTATAACTTTTGAAGTGGAGCTTTTCATGCGTATTGGCGTCCTTACAGGTGGCGGAGATTGCCCTGGTCTAAATGCGGTTATCCGTGCAGTCGTTCGTAAAGGTGTTAAGGAATATGGCCACGAATTTGTTGGCTTCCGCGATGGCTGGAAAGGCCCGCTTGAGAATTACACAATGGAGCTCAACCTCGAGACAACCCGCGGCATCTTGCCTCGTGGTGGAACTATCTTGGGTTCATCTCGTACAAATCCTTTTAAGATTGAAAATGGCGTAGAACGCATTAAGCAGAATTTAGCTGATCAAGGCATCGATGCACTTATCGCAATCGGTGGCGAAGATACGCTCGGTGTTGCAACCAAGCTAGATGCCCTTGGCGTCAAAGTGATTGGCGTTCCAAAGACAATTGATAACGACCTAAATAACACCGACTACACATTTGGTTTTGATACATCTGTAAATATTGCAGTTGAAGCAATTGATCGCTTACATACAACCGCTGAATCTCATCACCGCGCTCTGATTGTTGAAGTGATGGGCCGCCATGCAGGCTGGATCGCACTTCACTCAGGTATCGCAGGTGGAGCAGCTTGCATCTTGATCCCAGAAGTTAAATTCTCAGTCGATAAAGTCTGCGAATGGGTCGAATCACGATTTAAAAGCAGCTACGCACCGATCATCGTTATCGCCGAAGGTGCAATTCCCCAAGATGGCGACATGATCACTAAGGATGCAGAACTCGATGCCTTCGGCCATGTAAAGCTCTCTGGAATTGGCGAATGGCTTGCTCAGCAGATTGAAGCTAAGACAGGCAAGGAAGCGCGCACATCTGTACTAGGACATATTCAACGCGGTGGAACTCCATCTGCCTTTGACCGTGTTCTTGCTACTCGTTTTGGATTGCAAGCGATCACCGCTGCATCTGAAGGCGACTGGGGCAAGATGGTTGCCCTACATGGCACAGATATCGTTCGCGTTCCGCTATCCACCGCTACCGAAAAGCTAAAGACTGTGCCAATTGAGCGATACAAGGAGTCAGAGATCTTCTTCGGATAATTCTCGCGCGCGAGACTATCTAAGCAAACTACTCTTATCCTCATGACTACTTCATTAGAGAACCTATTCACGCCTGGACTCGTGGCGGCGCAACAACCGCTATGGCCCGGTGGCGTAGATGGTGAACCGGTAAAGAAGGCAGTCGCAGAACTTAAATCTTTTCCACCTCTAGTTTTTGCTGGTGAATGTGATGATCTAAAGGCTAAAGTTGCAGAAGCTGCGGCAGGTCGCGCATTTTGGTTACAAGGTGGCGACTGCGCTGAAACATTTGCTGCAGCAACGGCAGATTCAATTCGCAATCGCATCAAGACAATCTTGCAGATGGCAGCTGTATTGCAGTATTACTCCAGCTTGCCAGTGGTCAAAGTCGGCCGCATGGCAGGACAATTTGCTAAGCCACGCTCCAATGACTTTGAAACTCGCGGTGATGTAACTCTTCCGGCCTACCGCGGAGATGCGGTAAATGATCTTGAATTTAATGAGGCATCGCGCACCCCAGATCCAAACCGGATGGTCCGCGTCTACAACACATCAGCTGCAACCCTTAACCTAGTTCGTGCCTTTACCCAAGGTGGATTCGCTGATCTTCGTCAGGTACACGAATGGAACAAGGGATTTATCCGCGATTCATCAGTTGGCGATCGCTACGAACAAATGGCGCGCGAAATTGGTCGCGCACTCGACTTTATGAAATCTGCTGGTGTAGATCCAGATTCATTTAAATCAGTTGATTTCTACTCCAGCCACGAAGCTTTGATTATGGAGTATGAGAAAGCTTTGACTCGTATCGATTCCCGCACGCAACTGCCATACGATGTTTCGGCTCACTTTTTATGGATAGGTGAGCGCACCCGTCAACTAGATGGTGCACATATTGATTTTGCATCTAAGGTTCGCAATCCGATTGGCGTAAAGCTGGGACCAAAGTCCACAGTCGATGATGCACTGCGCTTAATCGATCGCTTAGATCCAAACCGCGAACCAGGTCGCTTAACTTTTATAACACGTATGGGTGCCGGCAAGATTCGCGAAGCCCTACCACCACTAGTCGATGGAGTTACAAAATCAGGTGCCCAAGTTCTGTGGGTCTGCGATCCAATGCACGGCAATACCTTTGAGGCAGCTACTGGTTATAAGACCCGCCACTTTGATGATGTTATGGACGAGGTAAAGGGCTTCTTCGAAGTTCACAAGGGCCTTGGTACACATCCAGGTGGAATCCATATCGAATTAACTGGTGACGATGTTACTGAATGTTTAGGCGGAGGAGAACAGATCTCTGAAGCTGATTTAGCCACTCGCTACGAGAGCGCCTGCGACCCACGTCTTAACCACTCGCAATCCCTGGAACTTGCATTTTTAGTTGCCGAAATGCTGCGCGATCGCTAATTTAGCGAATGTGCCACTGCAGATTTCGCAATTTAAATCTCCTATCGGGGTCATTAATTTCATTGCTGCTGATCAAATTCTGCTGGGCTTAAATCTCTCCAGCGCTAAGGCTTTGAAAGAAGGCCTCGACGAAGTAGATTATGTAAGAGGTTTTAAAGAAGTATCTAAAATTGAGGTAATTTCAGATTTACTAAGTGATTACTTCGCAGGTGATATCGAGGCAATTAATGGAATTTCAGTGCGCCAACCTGGTGCGCAATTTTCGCAAGATGCATGGAAGGCGATGCGCAAAGTTAAAGCGGGCAAAACTCTCTCCTATGCCGATCTCGCAGATCGTGCGGGATCAGCGGCTGCTGTGCGCGCTGCCGGATCCGCCTGTGCCAAGAATGCAATTGCCTTAGTTGTGCCATGCCATCGCATAGTTAAAACTGGTGGGGCGCTCGGTAATTACGCTTACGGTCTAAATAAGAAAGAGTGGTTATTACACCACGAGGGCGCGTTTTAGAATTTCAATTGCACTAGCGCATTGTTCGTCATCGAAATCTAAATGAGTTACCAGGCGCGCATATTTTGGTCCAAGTGCGCTAATCCAAAGTCCAGCTTCACGACAGCGAGCGGCTAACTCAGTTGCGGTATATGGCGCGTTAGCTAAATCAAGGCCCACAATATTTGTTTCAACTGTTGCTGGGTCGACGAATGATTTATCAATCACCGCAATTGCAACTGCAAGCTGTTTTGCGCGGCGGTGATCTTCAGATAAGCGGGGGATATTGTGATCAAGTGCGTAATGGGCAGCTCCGGCCAGTAGCCCAACTTGGCGCATGCCAGCGCCATAACGTTTACGCCATACCCGCGCCTTAGATACCAGATCCTTCTTACCAAGCATGATCGAACCGATTGGAGCGCCTAAGCCTTTAGATAGACAGACGCTGATGGTGTCGAAGTATTTTCCATATTCATTTAGCGCTATGCCACTTGCGACATGAGCATTCCAGATTCGAGCGCCATCTAAATGAAGGGCTAGACCTAATTCATCGGCACCCTTACGCAAGGCTTTAATCTCATCTAGCGGCTGCACAGTTCCGCCACCGAAGTTATGGGTATTTTCAACTGCAATCGCAGTTGTTGAGACCAGGTATGGGCCAGAATTTGGGCGGGCTATTTCTAGGGCATCTTTTGCTACAAGCAGACCATTTTTAGCAGGCCAAGTACGGGTAGTAATTCCGCTAAAGACTGCAGCAGCACCGAGCTCTGCGCGCACGATATGTGAATTAGTTTCAGATAGAAGTTCTTCACCGGGTGCGACCAACATGCGAATAGCAAGTTGATTAGCAAGTGAACCAGTTGGGGTAAAGACGCCGGCTTCTTTGCCAAACATTGCAGCGACGCGTTCTTCAAGGGCGTTAACGGTTGGATCATCGCCATAGACATCATCACCAACGGGAGATTGCGCCATCGCCTCACGCATCGCTTGTGATGGGCGCGTAACGGTATCGGAACGTAAATCAATCGGTGAAGTCATAGCGTTAGCCTCTCACGCTTCTTTCATTACTATCAAATACATCGCTAATACGACCATGACGCCACCGAGGGAAACCTGCAAAGTCAGAGATTCTCCGCCAAAGACGACGGCAAAGAGAGCGGCAAAGACAACTTCCATGGTCAATATAACGGCGACCTTGGTGGAGTTCATATGTGCCTGCGACCAAGTCTGAATAATAAATGCAACAGCAGTACAGATAATCGAAGTAAAGATGACAACGCCCCAGACGCCGGCGTCAGTTGGCTTCTCATAACCCTGGCCAAGTGCAATAGCTCCGGTCAATATCGCGCAGATTGCTAATTGAACGATCGTTAGCGCGTAGGCATCTAGACCGAAGCTCCACTTACTTAAAGTGACGATATGAGCGGCAAATAAAATTGCGCTAACGAAGACCAACGCTTCGCCGATTCCAACCGACCAACCCCGCAGTGAAAGGAGCGCTAAGCCAACTGTTGCCAGAACAACACAGAACCAGGTGAAGGCGCGAATTCGCTCCTTAAGAAAAATCGCAGCAATCAAAGGTGTTAAGACAACATAAAGACCAGTTACAAAACCTGTAATTGCAGCGCCAGTGCGGGCTAGCCCTAGCGTTTGAAAGATATAGCCAGAGCCTAAGAAGAGTCCGGCGAGGGAACCCTTGAGAACCAATTCTTTATTCATCTTCTTGAGCACACTCGGGCGCAGTGCCACCATGGCGATGACAGCCATAACAAAGCGAGTAGCTAGAAAACTATTTACTGATTGGCGTTCAATTGCAGGTTTCATTAAAACAAATGATGCGCCCCAGGCCATCGAGACGGTTAAGAGCGCCCATGGGGCAAGTTTTAGTTGCAGTTGATGGCGCGCATTCATCCGCGTAAACCTTTAAGGAGAGCAACCTCTTTACCGTGTTCTGGCTCCATGCCTGGCGTCTCTAAAATCAGTGGTGCGTTCTTCACGGCTGGATGCTTGAGTAGCTCCTTAAAAGGATCCACGCCAATAAAGCCATCACCAATATTTTGATGGCGATCTTTTAGCGCACCACAAACATCCATCGAATCATTGGCGTGGATTAGTTGAATTCGCTCTATTCCGGCGACTTCAACCAGTAAATCTAGCGTCTCTTTCATGCCACCTTTTTTAGCGATGTCATGGCCTGCTGCGAATACATGGCAGGTATCTAAACAGATACAAACTTTGGGATGGTATTCCAGCGCTTTTAGGTAATTCTCTAAATCTTCCAGGCGTTTAACGAGAGATTGGCCTTGTCCAGCAGTTGGTTCAAGTAACAACATCGGCGAATCATCGGTCAGCGCATTGAGAATTGGCATCATCCCTTTATGGATCTGCTTCCAAGCCTTATCAATAAAGTCTTCGTTAACAGCAGAGCCGGTGTGTACGACAACGCCGAGTGCGCCAATTTCTTTGCCGCGTTTTAGCGAGTATTCAGTCGATGCCAATGAATTTAGATATGTGCTTTCAGTTGGAGAGCCTAAGTTGATTAAGAAAGGAGCGTGAACATAAGTTTCGATATCTAGTGCTGTGGCTTTTTCGCGAAATAGCGCATCTGCTTCATGATTTGTCTCGGGCATCGCCCAACCGCGCGGATTTGAGGTAAAGACCTGAATCGCTTCGGCGCCAATTGTCTCGGCATATGCGATGGCGCGTTTAGCCATTCCACCACTGGTCGGCGTATGTGCGCCGATGCGCGGTGAGGTTTTAGGCATTGACCTACCCTACAGTGATAGTTACCGTACTGCCGCGTTTAACCTTGGTGCCGACTTTAGGTGCGATATTTGTTACTGCCTTGACCTTCTTCGCGCCGATCTTCTTAACAATAACTTTTAGCTCCAGATCGTTAAGGGCGGCTACGGCCTTAGCTTCAGTTAAGGAGAAGATATTTGGAATAAAGACAAATTCAGATCCTTTGGAAATCGTTAAAGTAATTTTTGCACCTTTTGCTAGTGGCGTACCACCAGTTGGCTGCTGCGAAATAACTGCACCAGCTAGGACGCTCTCACTAAACTGATCAACGGTATCAACGTTAAATCCCGCATCAGTTAACTCGTTGAGCGCTTGGTCTGCGGTTTTTCCAACATAGGATGCAACATCAAGGGTTTCTATTCCCTTGCTTATTGCAATATCAATTACGGTATCGCGCTTTACTTGCTCACCTCTGGTAGGTGATGATCCAATAACAAAACCTTTCGGTATAACATCGTTATATACCTCTTTTATCTCGCCAACTTTAAGCGGATATTTAGCGAGCAGATTAACTGCCGCCTCTGGAGTCAAACCCATTAACTTTGGAATCTCATAACGCTCTGGACCCTTAGAGATAATTGCTTTAACGGCCCCACCAGCATCAACTTTTCCACCACCTGCTGGATCTGATTCGATGATTTGTCCGTTAGAAATCTCTTCATCAAATCGTTTCTCGGAAATAACTAGAGTTAAACCAAGTGGAGTAAGTGCGCTGGTGGCTTCTTTCTCGGTTGCACCAACGATTGAGGGGACAACTACCTTTGAACCAGGGCCGACCAATACATACCAACCAAAGATTCCTAGGGCGATCGCTAAACCCGCCGCAATATAGCGGTTGCGACGTACACGTTTGCTGGCCTTCTTCTTTCGGCGCAATTGAGCAGGTGTCTCTTTGCCTTCACCCTTTTTACTCTCGCCAGTATTTTCAACCTTCTTTATAGCCACAGTATTTTCCTTTTCGATTCGCGCCCGTTCGCGGCGGGTTGGTTTCTTTGATGCTGGGCGCATCGGAGCAATTGGAATATCTAATTCCAAACTTAATTGTTTTTGATTTGGCTCAAGGGCTTGTGAGATTAAATTTAACGCTTGGTGGAACTCACTACCATCGCGGGGGCGGGCATCGGGATCTGAATTAGTAGCGCGATAAATTAATTGGTCTAACTCTGGCGGAATTCCATCTCGCTTGGTGCTCATCAGCGGAACTCGGTCATTGACATGCATGTAGGCAATTTGAATTGGCTCAGCACCTGCAAATGGCTTGTCGCCGGTAAATATCTCAAAGGCGGTAATTCCGGCAGAGTAAACATCGCTACGCGCATCGGCGATGCCGCGTTGTACTTGTTCGGGGGATAGGTATGAAACGCTTCCCAAGACGATGCTGGATTCGGCAGTCATAGTTGTACCAAGTAACGGACCTTTGGCTAAGCCAAAGTCAGCAATCTTGATCCGACCTTCTTTAGAGATCAAAATATTATCTGGCTTGATATCGCGATGGACGATTCCCATTTTATGAGCAGCAGCTAAGGCACTTAAGACCGGGAGTAAGAACTTGATACCAGCATCAACCGATAGCGCACCTTGTTCATTTAAATATTCTCGCAAGGTGTGGCCTTCAACTAACTCCATCACTAAAAAGACCGCAGGGCTGCCGTGCTGGTTCCAACCTTGGTCTTGCACGGAGACAATATTGGGATGAGATAAGGCAGCAGATGCCTTTGCTTCGCGGATAAATCTTTCTACAAATTGTTCATCCTGCGCCAAATGCGGATGCATTACTTTTACCGCAACTTTGCGATCTAGTCGGGTATCAAGTGCTTCATAGATCGTTGCCATACCGCCGGCTGCCATTTGGCGGATGAGCTGATAGCGCCCATCAATTAGCTCGCCAGTAAGGTCAGACATATCGACAATTTTAGGTAGTTAGTATGAAATCTGCCTTTTCGCGCGTTGAGTGTTGAGAGAAATATTCTTGCTGTGCGCCAAGCCACTTTTTCATTTCATCTGCAACTTGCGGTCCATCTCGACTGATTACTCGCGCAACGCCAATCTCGGGGTCGATATCAATCCAAATAAGTGCCGCCAATTCATCTTGCAGCGACTTATCTGCGCTTCCGACACCTTCTAAAATCAATAAATCTGCTGGCTCTATAGTTTCACTTTCACCAAAGGATGAAGTTGTCCAGTTATAGCGTCTAATCTCGGCTGCAGAATTATTCTGATGTTGAGCTACCAAATATTGCAAAACTGAAGTTAAATCTTCACCGAGTGCGTTATCCCAACCATCATATAAATCATCCATGTGAATAACGCTTACAGACATCTTGGGGGAGAGCGCTAGGAAAATTTCGTGAGCCAAAGTTGTCTTACCGGCACCGGCCGGACCATCAATTGCAATGATGGGGCGTTCTTTTTCGCTACAGAGATCTAATAGCGCTGCGATGAGCTGCATACCATTTACTCCATCCCATAGCGGCTAAGACTGTAAATGCAGCATAGAGCAGAGAAGTGAAGAGCAGTTTTTGCGAAGCATAGAGCGCGGTGTATCCAAGATCTACAACTAACCAAAGCGGCCAATTCTCATACTTTTCATAGACCATCAAGATCTGTGCGGCAAGGCTGCCAAAGAAGAGAACCGCATCAATATAAGTCGAAGCCGCCCCCATTGATTTAAGAATTGGGGCTAAGGCAAGAGTTGCTAAAACTATCGAAATTAAAATAATTATTCGATATTTATTTGTAGTAGCACCTGGTCGAGCACCGCTTGGTTCCCAACCAAACCAGCCGATTATTGCAGCGATGATAAATACGACTTGCAGCGCTGCGCTGGCGAAGAGTTCCCATTGCACAAATAAAACGCCATAAAGTATTGAGCTAAGCGCCCACCAAGGCCAGGTAATTCGCTTGCCAGTTATTCCCAAAGCAACGCCGATAAATGAGGTGATAACTGCAAAAAATTCTAAATAGGAAAGTTCATAACCAAAGATGGTAGCTAGATTTCCGGAGAGAAAGTTATAGATAGAAGGCATTATTAAATCCTTTCCACATCCGCATTACCGGATGGGTCAAGCGGTCGATCTGAATCTCAGATCCTCTCAGCCGTATTAGCGGCTCCCGCATTTATTACTTTAGCCGATACGAGCGATTACTGCATCGATATAGGCGCGGGCAGCAACTCGTGTGCGGCGGGAAGTTGAAGTTTTTGCTCGTTTGTTAAAGATGTCATAACCAATCTTTTCAACTTCATCAACGATTCCGCAATAAAGCTCGCTAGCGGCGCGAATACATGGCTGGCTAGTCTTATCCAAGAGCGCAATGCCAGGTTCGGCTGCCTTTTGTAATTGTCTAACTCTTGCGATTTGAAACTTAAGAGCGCTAATTATCCCTGGCGTTAATTTGCGCGCATAGAGCATCTCTGGAGTTACGCCATGTTCGGCGAGTTCATCAAGGGGCAAATAAATGCGACCGCGATCTAAATCTTCGCCAACATCGCGGATGAAGTTAGCTAATTGAAATGCCACCCCAAGATCCTTGGCAGCTTCCAGTGAATTAACGGTATCGCCGCCCAATATCGGCACCATCTCCAAGCCAATTACCGCAGCCGATCCGTATACATATTCGTATAAATCTTCAAAAGTTTTGTACTGAGTTACTGTTAAATCCATCTCCATAGAATGAAGAAAATCCACAAAATGTTGGTGGGGAATTGCAAAGCGTTGCACCGTATCAATAAGCGCCTTACCAACGGCATCGCTAGTTGTGCCAGATTTAAGCCCAGCCAATACTTCAGAACTCCACTTGCTTAGTACTTCTGCCTTTTGGGCAGGTGTCAATGTAGAAGCAAGGTCATCGACTATCTCGTCGGCGTAACGTGCAAAGCCATACAAGGCATGGACAAAGGGGCGTTTAGCAGCCGGTAGCAGCAGCGTTGCCAAGTAATAAGTCTTACCGTGTAGCGAATTTAAACGTTTGCACTCTTCATAGGATGCGCGCAGTTGCGGATCATGAATTCCGGCAGCGTTTAATTCACTCACTTACTTAACCGGACCTACGATTCGTTCTGCAGCTAATCTTCCCGAAATCAATACCATCGGTACGCCAACGCCTGGTTGTGTTCCAGAGCCAGCAAAGACGACATTCTCAAAGCCAGCGGCGATATTGCGCGGACGGAAAGGCCCGGTCTGGAAGAAGGTATGCGCACTTGCAAATGGTGCACCCTGCTCCATTCCGCGTTCTTGCCAATCTAGTGGCGTAGTCATAACTTCGGTTTCAATGGAATCGCCAAAGCCGGTGAAACCGCGATCTTCCAAAGTCTTAATCATGTGATCGCGATAGGGACGTGCTTGGGTCTTCCAATCAATATCTGCAGTCAAATTCGGGGTCGGATAGAGAATGTAATAACTCTCTTTTCCTGCCGGGGCCAACGCTGGATCATCCTTAGTTGGAATTGTGACTAAAACTGAAGGATCCGACATGAGCTGCTTCTTCTTAATTAACTCATCAAAAACACCATCCCAAGATTTACCGAAGTGGATATTGTGATGAGCCACATGGTCATACTTCTTAGATGAGCCCACTAATAATGTGGCACAAGATGGTGAATATTTAAGACGCTTTACCGAAAGGGGAGTCTTGCCGAGCAAATCGCGCCAAACAACTGGCAAGTCTGGGTTCATCACGACTACATCACAAGCAATACGTTCACCGGTATTTGTAATGACCGCTTTAGCGCGACCATTTTCAACATCTAAACCAGTTACGGTGGTGTTGTATTTGAAGGTGACGCCATGTTTTTCAGCGGCAGCAGCTAGCGCACGGGGAACAGCATGCATTCCACCCTTAGGGAAGAAGACGCCATTTACTGAATCCATATAAGCAATAACTGCATATATAGCTAGCGCTTGTTGCGGGCTTACGCCGGCATACATAGCCTGGAACGAGTAAACCTTTTGTAGACGTGGATCTTTTAAGAATTGATTTACCTTTGGGGAGAGTTTTCTGAAACCACCTAGTGCGATCAAGCGCGCCAAGTTCGGGGTGAGTAAATTAAATGGCGAATCAATATTGCGATCAATAAAGTCATTCATCTCATACTTATATAACTTCGTTACAAATTCGACGTACCTGCGATAACCCAGAGCTTCCTCAGCGCTGACCGTACGACGGATCTCGTCTTCCATCTCTGCGGTATTGGCATGGACATCGATTTGCGAGCCGTCATGATAAAAAGCGCGATACAAAGGTTTCAATGGTGAAAGCTCTAACCAATCTTTCATATCTTCGCCAACGCAATTAAAAGCATCCTGAATCAGCGAAGGCATAGTTAATACGGAAGGACCGGTATCAAATGAGTATCCATCTTTTTGTAATAGCCCATTGCGACCACCCGGAACGCCTTCACGTTCAACAACGGTAACTTTGCGGCCCGCACCTGCCAAGCGAAGTGCGGCACTTAACCCAGCTAAACCTGCGCCGACAACGACAACATGATCGGTGGGACCTTTTACTCGGGCTGTCATTTAATGGCTCCTACGTGTCGCAGTTGTCGCAAGTTCAATGAGTAACTCGCGGGCGGAAGGGTTAATTCCAGCAGAATTTGCTGCAGTTAGCGCGTTGGAAAGTAGCCCATCGATGAGATCTTCGACATCTTTGACTGCGCCGGTTGCGGTTATGAGCGAGCGGACCTTTTCAATATCGCTGGGCTTCAGGTCATCTCGCCCCAGGGCGTTGGTTATCTCTTTGGCCGCGTGGGCTGAGGCACGCTCTAGCGCCATCGCCATCAGAACGGTGCGCTTTCCTTCGCGAATATCATCGCCAGCCGGCTTTCCCGTAATAGCTGGATCGCCAAAGATGCCAAGCAAATCATCACGTAATTGAAATGCTTCACCCAATGGAAGTCCATATGCGCTTAATACATTTACCAATTCATGACGTTCTTTTTTCTCGGTAATTGCTAAAGATGCGCCTAAATGCAGGGGCCGTTCAATTGTGTATTTACCTGATTTGTAACGCGCGATACGAAGTGAACGATCAACGCTTGGAGATTTCTCACCAGCTTCTCGCACATCTAAATATTGCCCGGCCATCAATTCGATGCGCATCTCATCGTGGACAGAGAGTGCCGATAAAAGTGCGGCATCTGGTACACCTGAGGTATGAAGTAAATGATCTGACCAAACTAAGGCGAGATCGCCCAGCAGAACAGCAGCCGCCTCACCGAATTGATCGGCCAGCCCACTCATCGCTTGCTCTTGATGCAAATTCTCAAAGTGGCGATGAATCGCTGGTTTACCGCGACGGGTATCTGAGCGATCCATTAGATCATCATGAATCAAGGCGCATGCTTGCAGTAATTCCAGACTTGCAAAGGCGCGGATATCGGCCGCCGTCGGATGCAAACCAGTTGCGCTAAAGCCGGCATATGCAAAGAGTGGGCGCAACCGTTTGCCGCCATCCAAGACAAATGATTCAAGGGCATCAAAGACCGGGATTAATTCAGAGCCGATGGAGCCGAGATATTCTCGTTGTAACGCTAGATATGAGGTGAGTTCGCTCTGAACCTGTTCACGAATCTCAAGGAGCGTGCCACGCGCATCGTTAACCACGGCGCAACGGTACCCTGACCACATGGAGAAGCGCATGACCAGGGTTGGGCAAGCAGTCACATACTCCTTTGAATTCTTTCCACCCAAGGATCAGGAGGGTGAAGACCGCCTCTGGAGCGCAATCGCAGCACTTGAGCCTATTAAGCCTGATTTCATCTCAGTTACCTATGGAGCCGGCGGTTCTACGCGCGATCGCACTATTCGCATTACCTCAGAAATTACCGCTCATACCAAGTTGCCAGTTGTTGCACATTTAACTTGCGTTGGTTCCACTCGCGATGAATTACTTGAGATTTTAACTCGCTACAAAGATGCTGGCATTCACAATATTTTGGCGCTACGTGGTGATCCAACTGGAGGTCCACGCGCACCATGGACACAAACTCCTGGTGGCTTAAATCATGCAGAGGAGTTAGTTTCACTTGCTGCAGATTTTGGTGGCTTCAACATTGGCGTTGCTGCCTTCCCAGATGGCCATCCGGCATCAAATGGAGATTTTGCTTCAGATATTGAAACTCTGATTCGTAAAGAAGCAGCTGGAGCAACTTTTGCAACAACGCAATTCTTCTTCGAAGTAGATAAATGGAAGTCGCTTGTTGATAAGTTAGCAGCGCGTGGATCACAGCTGCCGATCATCGCAGGCATTTTGCCAGTAACAAATGTAAACCAATTCAATCGCATGGCCGAGTTAACCGGTACTCCGATTTCGGCTGTGATTTCTAACGCATTTGAGAAGGTAAGAGATAACCCCGAAGATGTTCGTAAATTAGGAGTTGAGTTAGCCACTCAGCTTTGTGAAGATCTACTTGTAGCCGGTGTTCCAGGTCTGCACTTCTACACAATGAATACCTCGACTGCCACACGCGAGATCTTTGCTCAGATCAAAGATAAGAAACGGGCATGAACAAGTCAGAATTTAATTCCACCTGGAGTTCACTTCACGGGGGAGCAGAAATTAAGGGGATCGTTAAAGCTTGGCTGGCGATCTCATTTGGATCTGCAAAATTTCTTTCTAAGTTACATGTAACCCCCAATATTTTGACCTTACTCGGCGTGCTCTTCGCGGTTGCTATGGCGGTAAATCCTCTCTCGCTCTGGGCTATTCCCTTGTTAGTTCTCTCGCTCTATGCCGATGGAATAGATGGCAGCGTTGCAATATTTCAAGGACGCACCTCATCATTTGGTGCAGTTTTAGATGCCAGCGCAGATCGCATCAGTGAGGCGCTCTGGTTCTATGTCGCATATAAAATCGGGGCACCGGCGTGGTTAGTGCTGGCAACTTATGTAATCGCCTCTACCCAGGAATATGCCCGCGCGCGATTAGGCGGCCTTGGTATTTCAGATCTGGGTGTGGTTACACCGGCAGAGCGACCAGTGCGAGCCAGTTTTATATTTGTCGCACTTATTTCTTATGCACTTGGTTTAGATTTGGTTTTCTTAGCGCTGCTGGTGCTCTTCGTTCTGCAGATTTTGAGTTTCTACTTAGTGGTTCGTTTTGCCCACAATCGCTTGCGCAACAATCTCAGCGCTTAGCCCAACCAATGGCAGCCCGCCACCAGGATGTGCGGAACCTCCAACACAGTAAAGACCTTTAAGCGGGGAACGATTCTTAGCGCGCATAAATGCCGAGCGCGCTCCATTGCTAGATGTTCCATATATTGCGCCACCTGGTGCGGCCACGGTGCGTTCTAAATCTGCAGGCGTGCGAAACTCCATGACTTCCAAGCGATCGCGAATTGAGATACCGCGCGCTTCCAGTGAGCTAATGATCTGCATCGCATAGCGATGGTTAAAGTCAGCATCGTTCCAATTGAAGCCTTCGTTACCAGTTTCATCATGGCGTGGCGCATTTACCAATACAAACCAGGCCTCGTGCCCGGGATGGCGCACCATAGATCCATCTTGCGGTGCGCATAAGTAAATAGTTGGATCTTGCACTGGTTGCTGGCGATCAAAGATATCTACAAATTCAGCGTCATAATTTTCAGGAAAGAAGATGTTGTGATGGGAAAGCCCGGTTGGAGTTTCGGTTGGGCGCAATCCCAGAAGCAACGAGAAGCCAGCAAGTGAAGGATCAGCTTTCGCTAAATTAGCACGCTCTCTGCGTAGCTTCTTCACCTTGCCAGTGATCAACTTGTTGTAGACCGTTGACGAATCGGCATTCGCTACAACGATCGAATAATCCAAGACACGGCCATCGGCCAGAGTAATTCCAGTTGTGGATTTACCGTCGTGGTTGATCTGAGTGACTTGGGTATTAAATTCGAATTTAACGCCGCGATCGAGACAGCGTTGATACACCGCATCGCCTAATTTTCCGATGCCGCCTTTTATATGCCAGGCACCGAATGCTTCTTCAACGAAGGCAATTGAAGCCAGTACCGCAGGTGCAACTCTTGGGTCTGAACCGCTGTAAGTTGCATAACGATCTAGAATGTTTCGCAGACGTGCATCTTTTAACTTTAAATCGCGCAGCGTTTTCCATGGAGCGATTATCTTAAGTTCACGCAACAAAGTCGGGCGCTTTAGAAGCGAGAGAACAGATCTCAACTCTGATTCAATAAATGGTTCGCGCGAGACATCCCACATCGCCTCTGCCTGACGCATTATTTGATCCCATTCTTGGGCCGGCTCGCTTCCGAATGATTTTTCTATTGCCGCAAGCGTCTCTTTGCGAGATAAATTGGCAAAGCGAACTGCGCTGCCATCGGCGAAGCGGTAATCAAATGAAGGGCTAACTGGCTGTAATTCAACTACCCGCCCCATGACATCGCCGGTTCGTTGGAAGAAATCACGATAAACGGCTGGCAGCGTTAGAAGTGATGGGCCAGTATCGAAAGCGTAATTACCGATCCATTCGGTACGGCATTTTCCACCATGGCGATCAGATGATTCAAAGACGGTTACTTCATATCCAGTCTTAGCTAAGCGCGCTGCCGTGCACATTCCACCCATACCGGCGCCAATTACCGCAACACGCTCTTTATTAGCGCTCACAGCGTGCGACCCTTCCACTGTACTTGGCCGCGCATGCGCCAACTATAGATAATTAAATAGATCAAGATCGCAGATGAAATGGGATGCAATAACGAATCAAGGGTGCGACCACCTGAGCGCTTAGCGCTAAAGATTCGTGTGATAACAATAATTTCAAAGGTAAAGAGGCCTATGGGATTGCCGGTAAACCACAAAATAATTGGTGCGATACCAGTTAAGGAGATAAATGCAATTGCAACGCCGGCGCCGAGGGGAGTTGCAAATGCGCTCCAGAGAGATTTTCCGTAACCGGCCTTAATCTCTCTAAAGTTTTTATACATACGAGTATGGGCAAGCTTTGATCCATCAGCTACGCCACCATGCGCGCCAGATGTTATTAAGGCGCGCGCTAACTTCATATCATCTAGAACTTCATTAGCGATCACTATAAAACCGCTAATTTTATCTAGCGCACCTTTTTTAACCATAAAGAATTGTCCATTAGCCACGGCAAGTGATGTGCGGCTAGATCTCTCAGCCATTCGTAGCGGAACGGTTGTCATCCAAGACCACTGCAGCAGCGGTTGTACTAGCCTTTCGGAAAAGGAAAGTGCAACTTGTCTTGGGTAGGCAGAGATAAATTCGCGGTTGCCTAACATAGAAACAGTTTGGGCGATTGCAGTTGGCGCTAATCGGACATCAGCATCTAGGGTGACGATTATTTCTCCACGTGCAGCCAGATAACCCTGCTGCAGCGCCCAAGGTTTACCGAGCCAATTATTTGGCAGAGCTGGTGCGCTAATTATTTTTATTGCTGCGCCATTGGCTTTAGCTTCCCGCAAAGCCTTGCCAGTGCCATCTTCGGAGGAATCATCGATAAAGATGATCTCTAATGAATCCAGATGGGTTTGTTTGGTAAGGCAATCGATTAATTCAGCGATATTTTCCGCTTCATTTCGCACAGGGATTAATACTGAGACTGGTGTTGAAATTTGAGTGACAGCAGATGGGCGACGGATGGTGAAGAAGTTGGCGGCGGTAATCCAAAGCAAGAGAACTGAGAAGAGAAAGAGCGCTGTGTACATCTATCTATTAAGGGCGGCCAAGCCAGCGTGAAAATATAAAGGGAGCTAAAACTGCGCCAAAGGTTAAGCCGAAGAGAAAAGCGATTCCGGGGCGATCAAAGAAGAAGAGATTGGAGATAACACCTGCAAACCAAGTCCAGATTAAGAAGATATCAATGGCTGCAAAACCGGCGCTGACTTTACGTCGCTCACGAGGCAAGGTCAGATGCAGCAGTGCAATCAGCGCCATTCCAGATAACAACCAACCAACAGCATTTGATAAAGGAACTTCCGGGGTAAATGGAACATGTGAACCAGTTACCTCCCATTTCCAACGACCAGCTGAAACCATTTGGGGATCTAGGAATAAGTCATAAGCCATCAAGCCAAATCCGCCGTAGAGAAATACCCAGTTGCCAGCAACGCGTCGTGCTGCGCACAGGATTGGGTGAGCGATCATCGCCCACGCAAATGGAACAACTAGTGGAACATCAAAAATTTGTGGACCAAGAGATGGATCGTAAGAGTAAATTCCAAAGGGCCAACCAGATTTCAAGCCAATTAACTCGATAAAATATCCAAAAGTAAGAGTGATGCCAAGATAGGTAAAGGCATAGCGCGCACCAAATGCAAGGAGGGCATGCAGCGCCATGGCGCCTGCGCCCCAATAAACAGTTGCGATGGTAACAACGCGCAGAGACTCACCACTTAACAGGGGATAACTAACCTGCAGCAAGATGGCAATGCCCAAGGTTAGATTGAGTAACAATTGAGCACGCGATGAAATTCCGCGACGGCGATTACGACGTGGTGAGTAATGGCGTATCGACATGGGCTAAGTCTGCCCTACTTGCTGGTTACTGAGTAATTTAAGTTGAAATTAGCCGCGAATATCGCGCACTGCAAAGCGGGCAAAGAGTTCTTCGGCATACCACTGGTGGCGCTCGGTTGCGGCGATCACTACTTGATGGGCGGCGCCCTTGTATGCGAAATTTCTTAGATCTGCGCCAGTTCGCCAATGCGAGAAAGTTCCTTGCAATCCAATTGGAGCTTCACCAATTCCGATGGTGTTGATCAACCCTGGCGATGAGTGAAGGCTCTGCGTTACTGGTGGGACTGCGCGCCAAAACCGGAAATTTTGGTACCACTTAATTCGGGCGCGAGTAATGGCGATAACTTCGCCATCGGTCTGCACAGAAGAATATGAAAAGGGGTTTACCTTCGCCCAAAGACCGTGGGAGGAAATTGGATCAAGTAAATACCTAACTTCTGAAAGTGAATTTTCACGCCATCTATTTATCAGCTTTGAGCTATCGAGTTGTTCCAAATTAGATTGATCGATAACTATCAACGCCCCCCAACGGCCAGAATCGGCATCACGCGGCGTAAAAGTTTCACCCTTTCCAGTACCAAGCATCTTGGCAAAGTGCACACCTTTAATTCTGCGGAGCGACCGCCGATCTAGCGCCATACGCATTAGCGCAAAACCAACTTTGCTTGGCTTAATCTTCCAAAAATAGATAACGGTTACCTCTGAATTTGTCATTATCGTTGGCCAGCGATCTTGAAGATATGTTCTTTCACGGTCTCGACGTTATCCCACATTGGCGCATGGCCGCATTCGGCAAGGGTGATCCATTCTGAATGTTTTGGTGCCATTTCCTTTTCTTGGCAGGTGCTGGCAGGTAGCGTGCGATCGGAATCGCCAAAGATAATTTTCACAGGAATGCTCGAGTTGATCTTTGAATCAAATCGTTTACTTAACATGCCATCCCATGCCGGAAAGTACCCAGCAGATTTAGCCATAGCTAAGGTCGCATCAAGGCAGAGTTGGTATGAAAATTTTCGCCATTGGGGACTTACATCCTCAAATCCAATTTTACGCGCCCATTTGTATCTTAAAAAAGTAGTGGAAAGTGCGTACGAGCTTTTGGCTAGTGCGCGGATACTCGCCGTCCCGGGCGCGCGTTGGATATAGGAAGCTAACCAAAATCCTGCCGGAGCAAGGGCGGTAACGCTCTTAATTTTATTTGGTGAATGTGCGGCCATTTCCAGTGCTATCCAGCCGCCCCAAGAATTACCAACTACATCAAACTCATTTATTCCAAATTTTTCTTCTACTTCGTTAGCAACCTGCTGCGCCAAAGTATTCGGATCCATAGGTTGATCCGTTGTGTAGGCAGAGTCACCATGACCTGGAAGATCAACAGTTATTACGTTAAAGCGTTCAAGTAAGTGAGGAGTTAAAGGCTTCCATGCCGTCGCAGCCGAACCCATGCCATGGATCAGCAGGATGTGGGGAGCGCCCTCTATTTTTGAAGGATGCAGCGTCAGCGTGATGTTCATCTTAAATCGAAATATTACTCTGTGGCGTGGAGATATTCACGGCCAAAGGTAGGCCAAGATAGGGCTATGAAGATTCGAAGTATCACCGCGGAGCTCATCGGAACAGCAACTTTATTGCTGGTTGTTATTGGCTCGGGAGTAATGGCGACCAATCTTTCAAAAGATGTGGGTGTGCAGTTAACAATTAACTCGGCGGCGACGGGTCTAATTCTCTACATATTAATTACCTTACTTGGCCCAATTAGCGGAGCGCACTTTAACCCAGTCGTAACTGCAATACAGATGTTTAAGAAGAACATCACACCTTCTCTTGCAGCGGCCTATCTTTTGGCTCAGTTGGGTGGCGCAGTAATTGGCGTTGGACTTGCAAACTTCATCTTCAACTTATCAATCATCGAGATCTCACAGAAAGATCGCACTGGTTCAGATCTCTTCGTGAGCGAGATTCTGGCCACCGCCGGCCTGGTCTTTATTATCTTCACCGCTATCGCTCAAAAGAGCGAAGCCAAAATTCCAGTTCTTGTGGGCGCCTATATCTCTGCCGCTTATTTTTTTACCTCATCAACTAGTTTTGCTAACCCAGTGGTAACAGTCGCCAGAACACTCTCTGACACTTTCGCTGGAATTGCTCCCGCATCGGTACTGCCATTTGTGGTCGCGCAAGTAATAGGTGCCATAGCGGGCGTTGTGCTTACCAACTTTATAAATTCAATAAACCGCGATTAATAGAAGAATAGAAACGAGAAGTAAATGAGTAAACCTTCAGTTCTCTTTGTATGTGTTCATAATGCCGGCCGCTCTCAAATGGCGGCAGGTTTTATGCGCGAGCTAGGTCAGGGACGCGTAGAAGTACTCTCTGCAGGATCTGCACCCAAAGATTCAATCAACCCCATTGCAGTTGAAGCGATGGCCGAACTAGGTATTGATATTGCAAATAACACTCCAAAGATTTTGACACCCGAAGCAGTACAAGCATCTGATGCGGTAATTACAATGGGTTGTGGGGATGCTTGCCCGTTCTATCCAGGAAAACGTTATGAAGATTGGGTATTAGATGATCCAGCAGGGCAGGGGATTGAATCTGTTCGCGTAATTCGTGATGAGATTAAGTTGCGAGTAGAAAAGTTACTAGCTGAATTACTTGGCTAAATCAAGATTCAATTAAATCCCATTTATTGCCGTACTTATCCTTAAAAACTACAACTTGACCGAAGCTTTCTTGGCGAGGAGTTTCCGTAAATTCAATTCCACGGGATTTATAGAGTTCGTAGGTTTGATTGAAATTAGTGGTGTACATGAAGAATCCCACGCGTCCGCCGGTTGAGTTACCAATTGCAGCAATCTGGGCTTCATTTGCAGCCTTAGCAAGCAAAATCTTTGCACCATCCTTGCTGGGTGCAACTACAACCCAACGTTTCTCGGGAGTTAAAACGGTATCTTCAATCAAGTTAAAGCCAAGGCCATTTACATAGTGTGAAATTGCTGCGTCGTAGTCATCTACGACGATTGTGATCATTCCTAAAGTCAGCATGGCTAGTCTCCAACCACCATCGGAGTTGCGCCCGTGCAAGTGATTAGCTCGGAAAATGAAGTTGGATACACGGCATGCGGATGGCCAGATGCAGCCCACACAATTTTATAATCGCCTAGTGCTTGATCAATTAAAGTCATTTCTGGCTTATTAATCCAACCCAATGGGGCAACGCCACCGACTGAATACCCGGAAATCTCCTTTACATAATTAGCATCGGCACGACCGAGTTCGGTAATTCCCAAATTCTTGGCAACTAATTCAGTATCAACGCGATGGCGACCGCTGGTAATAATCAACAGCGGATTGCCAGAAGGTAATTTAAATATAAGCGATGATGCGATCTGGCCGACTTCAATACCTAGGCCATTTGCAGCATCAACGGCGGTGCGGGCGGTTTCCGATAAAATTGTCACTTGGCCTTTGATGCCTAGGCCATTTGCAGCGGCAATAAATCTCTTTACTGCAGCCTTTTCTAATATTCCATCCATGGATGCAGGATACCCTTGGCAAATGTCTAGCGGAGCCCTTGATCAAGTTCATCGCGCAAAATTAGCCCGCAACTCGTTATGGGTCTGCTTCCTATTACTTGGAATGGTTTCTATGGGCTGGGTTCCACGAATCCCAGAAATTAAGGATGCTATTGGGCTATCAAATGGTGCATTCGGTTTTGTTTTAATTGGCAGCACATTTGGTTCGATTACCGGCGCGCAGTTAGCCGGTCGAATGATTCACACATTCGGATCCCAAAAGACGATCTTTGTCGGTGTATTCATCATGCCTGCCGGGCTTGCCGGCATGGCACTTTCAACAAATGCAGTTACTTTATTTCTGACGCTTTATACAATGGGGCTTGGTTATGCGCTCATCGATATGTGTTACAACTTCCAAGGCACAGTTGTTGAAAAGATTTTGGGTCGCCGCCATATGTCTTCGTTTCATGCGATGTGGAGCTCTGGTGCGTTTTTAACAACCGTTATTGGTGGAGCAATCACACGGCATGTTTCACCACGCGCTAACTTGATCGCAATCGCAGCTGTTTCACTTGTTGCGTATTTGATTTCTGCCTATTACTTATTGCCGTCTTCAATAGACGGTCACAAGGGCGATGAAGAACACGAAGCTAAGATTCCGCTATTCGGTAAGAGCGTTATGCCGCTTTGGCTATTGGGCGTTGGGCTATTGGCAAGCTTGGTCGGAGAAGGTGCGGCAAGTGATTGGGGTGCAATCTTGTTGCGCGATGAGATGGGATATGAAAAGGGCGTTTACGCATCTGCCTTTGCTTCCTTCGCACTTGCCATGATCGTTAGCCGCTTCTTAGGCGATCGTGCGCTAGATCACTTTGGACCAGCGCGGTTAGTGAAGTTAGGTGGATATTTTGGTGGATCTATCTGGGGGATTGCTATGGCAATCGCAATTCCACTTTCGCATTCTCATCCATTACCCGCGCTGGTGATTGTAAATATTGGATTTGTTGCCGCAGGAATGGGAATAGGACCAATGTTTCCCGCATTTATCTTGGCGGCAACTAAAGTCCCAGGAATTGCTCCCGCCGTTGCAATTTCGCGCGTCGGTGTCATTGGAATAGCAGGCTTCTTCTTCGGGCCAACAGTTACTGGAATTATTTCGCAATTTACCAATCTTTCGATTGGCATGATTTATCCAGTTGCGATGTTGATTCTCTCTGGTTATTTATCGCGCGGGATTAAGAGCGCGACAGCTCAAAAATAAGTCTTTGCCAAGGTAAAGAGAGAAATTGCAAAAAGCAGGTAGGCAAAGGATTTTCGAAGCACAACAGGTGAAGTTTTGTGCGATAGCTGTGAAGCGATCTGCGCGACGATTATTGCGCCAGCGCCCATGATGATCGGGATATGCCATTGCACATCGGGCCATTGCGAGCGATGTCCAATAAATGCTGTCAGCGAGTTACCCGCGATTATCAGCAGCGAGGTACCGGCCGCCACAATTTGTGGAGTACCAAAGTAGAGGACTAGTACTGGAATCGCTAGGAAGCCGCCACCGATGCCAAATAAACCGGTCATTGAGCCGATTATTAAGGACATTACGATTAAGAATGGCAGTGGTGCCCGCCTGTGTTCATCCAATTTTGGCGGACGTAACATGGAGGCTCCAGCCAATAATAAAATTCCAGCAAAGCCAGTTGTGATAATTGAATCTGGAATTTGATCAACGATTGATGAGAAACCTAAATTTGTGATTGATCCTATTGCCCAAATAACAAAGGCGTCCCGATAAAGAATTTGCTTATTACGGGCCTTGGGAATTAAGCCTGATAATGCGGCGAGGAATACAACCGCTAGAGCTGCAGTTGTCGCAGGTTTTGGATCAAAGCCAAATATATACATCAGGATTGGCACGGATAACATCGCACCACCTGCACCGACAAAGCCAAGTACGGCGCCTATAAATCCGCCGGCGATTAGCGCAACTGCGATATCCATTTCTTAATACTCTCACCGAAAAGCGAAACGGCCCCCATTGCTGGGAGCCGTTTCGGTGAAGGTTTCGTGACTTATTGAATTTACTTAATGAAGAATGAGATATTTCCGAGGTGTGGTCCGAAAGCATCTGCTGAAACTGTGCCGCTGTAGATAAGTGCGAAGATAATTAGCGCACCACCTGCGATTGAGAGATTCTTATTAAATGCGATCATTTCGTTCTGCTTCGCAGTTGCATCAGCCTCAGCCCAGAAGTTATGGAAGATAACTGCTGCCACGATAAGGGTGATAGCCAATAGCAACGCACCTAGGTCTACCCAGAAGCCAAGTGCTACGTATACGCCACCAAGAAGGAAGAAGAGGCCGCTGGCGATTACGCCAAGCTTTGCAGCAGGAAGCTTCTTGTACTTGGCATAGCCGGTCATCATCTCAAGCTTTGCAAAGTGAGCGATTCCTGATGTGATGAAGATAAAGGCGAAGAGGATGCGGCCTATTACGAGTACTGCGTTCATGGATCTCCTTATAAGTAATTGTTCTGACTCGGCTAAGTGTAGGGGAGATAGTTGAACTTTCAACTATCTCAGGCGTGGCGAGGCGTGCGTCTTGCCAATGTCAGGGCCTTGGGCTACTTTTCGAACACTTGTTCGAATATCCACAGGAAAGCCCGAGGCGGTAGAAAATGTCAGTCCCAGAGATCAACCCAGCTCACGATGTGATCGCAGATGGGTCGGCTACCCCTATCGAATTTACCTTTCGCGGCAAACGTTTTCGCATCCACGCTGTTCTCTCGCGCTGGTGTGAAGCAGGTGGTTGGTGGAACCGGGTTAGCGATGGCATCTATCGACCTGATGATGGCGCGCGCGCTTTATGGACCGTTGAGGCAGCCCCTATCGGTGCGCTAAATACCTTTCAACTCGAACGCGATGAGATCACAGGTTCCTGGATCGTAAAACAAGTATGAGTTAAAGATGAGCTTCATTCATTTACGAACATCAAGTGCCTTCTCACTTAAATATGGCACCACTCAACCACGCGATCTTGTTGAACGAGCTGCGCAATTTGAATCACCGGCGCTCGCACTTACCGATCGCGATGGCTTATCAGGTGCGATCCGTTTTGCTAGCGCATGTCTGGAATTCGGCATCGCTCCAATTATCGGCGTTAATCTCGCTATCGATTTATTAGCAGATCCCAATATTAAAAGCGCACCAGTTAAAGATTTACCACGTGTGACTATCTTGGCCCACGGTGATTGGGGATGGCGCGCACTGGTGCGTTTATTAAGCGGGCTTAATATGAACGCCGCTGAACGCACACCAGTTCTCAACTTAGATTTCCTCCAACGCTTTAGCCAATATTCAACGCAGCTACATTTACTGCACGGCCCTGAATCGCCAGTTAGCCAAGCCCTGACATTGCACCGCAGTGATATCGCACTTGAGATATTTAATAAGACCCGCTCGCTCTTCGGCGATCACGCTATAGATTGCGTATCGCACCTAGTTGCGGGCAATGGACCTTTCTCAACTGGGCATGCTGCCAGGTCTCTTATCTTCGCTCGCGATCACGATATCGATGCGGTAATTACCAATGCGGTACGGATGCGCGATGCCGCAGATGGGCCAGTTGCCGATATTTTAGATTGCGCCCGCCAATTAGTTCCGTTGCACCAACGCCACCTGGAACGCCGAAATGCCGAAGGTTATTTAAAATCTAATGATCAGATGGTTTCACTCGCTGGTGAAATTGCACGCGCTGCTGGTGAGCGCACCCCACGTGATCTCTTAAATACAACCCGCAAATGGGCCGAACGCGCACTGCTTTCGCCACAACGCGATCTTGGTTTAGGTGGCATTCACTTACCCGAGGCCCATGTAGTCGGCGCCGATTCGGCAAATGCAATGCGCACTTTGCTGCGCACGCGCTGTGAATCCGGAATCAATTGGCGCTACAACGATTCCGCCACAATCAATAAAGTGCGCGCTCGTTTAGATGATGAGCTCGCTACCGTTGCAACTCTTGGGTATGAACCATATTTCTTAACCGTTGCCGATATCACCGATATGGCGCGCGAGAAAAATATTCGCGTGGCAGCTCGCGGCAGCGGTGCCGGTTCGCTGATCTGTCACTTACTTGGAATCTCTGGTGTTGATCCGATGCAACATGGTTTATTGATGGAGCGCTTCTGTTCACCGCTGCGCCGAGCACTTCCTGATATTGATATAGATGTCGAATCGGCCCGCCGTTTAGAAATATATGACCTGGTCTTTAAAAGATATGGCGATACTGATTGGCGATCCCCACAAGCGCTATCGCGCTGCGCAACCGTTTCGATGGTCGATACCTATCGCGCGCGCAATGCGATTCGCGATGTCGGTGCAGCCCTTGGTCTGCCCGCAATGGAGATAGATCTAATCGCGAAATCCCTGCCACACGTGCGCGCCCGCAATATAGAAGCGACTCTTAAATCACTTCCTGAACTTCGCTCACTTAACTTATCGGCGCCGCTTACCATGATGGCAATTTCCTTGGCACAACGTCTGGATGGTCTGCCCCGTCATTTAGCGATGCATCCTTGCGCCGTTGTTCTATCTGATGCTGGTCTATTAGATCGTGCGCCAGTTCAATTTAACTCCAGCGGTTATCCGATGGTCGAATTTGATAAAGATGGCGTAGAAGAAATTGGTTTACTTAAATTAGATATCTTGGGTGTGCGGATGCAATCGACAATCGCCCATGCGGTGCACGAGATAAAGCGGGTTACTGATGTTGATCTAGATATCGATGCAGTCCCGCTTGATGACACTGCAACCTATGAGTTAATTCAATCAGCGCGCACCTTAGGTATCTTTCAAATCGAAAGCCCCGGACAACGCGAACTAGTCGGCAAGTTAGCACCGGAAACTTTTAGCGATTTGATTATCGATATCTCACTCTTTCGCCCCGGGCCGGTAAAGAGCGACATGATCAGACCATTTCTTAACGCGCGCCACGGTTGGACCAGCGCGCAGATAATCCATCCTGATCTTTATGCGATCTTGGCGCAGACCGAAGGCGTGGTGGTCTTTCACGAGCAAGTTATCTCGATTATCGCAACGATGACCGGTATCTCACTTGCTGCCGCCGATGAGAAACGGCGCACCTTAGGCAGCAAGGAAGGCCAACAAGAAGTCTGTGATTGGTTCTTTCCTGCCGCAACCACCCGCGGTTATGAGCTGACCACAATTACTGAAATCTGGGATGTTCTGCGCGCCTTTGCATCCTTTGGTTTCTGTAAAGCACATGCAGCAGCTTTCGCTCTTCCTACATATCAATCTGCTTATTTAAAGACGCATTACCCAGCCGCGTTTATCGCAGGGATTCTTACTCATGATCCAGGTATGTATCCCAAACGCTTGATGATCGATGAAGCCCGCCAACTTGGTGTTGGTTTAGCACCGCTTGATATTAATTTTTCAGGCAGCCAATACACAGTAGAGAAAAACGAGACGGGGCAAGACAGTGTGCGGATTGCACTTACCTCAGTCTCAGGAATTAGTGATAAAGAAGTAACTTCGATAATCGCCGGCCGTCCCTACATCGACCTGGCTGATTTCTATCGCAGATCAGGTGCATCGCATCCAGTTATCGAAACTTTAATTATGACCGGGGCCTTTGATCAGGTGCATTCTTTAAATAATGGAACCATCAACCATCGCGATTTATTACTGCATCTATCTGATCTAACTCGCTCACCGGTTGCCACAGTTGCTGGATCACAGATGGTCTTTGGTTTTGCACCTCCTGATGTTGCCTCTAGTGGCCTGCCTGCAATGGGGCCTGCTGAAAAGGTACGCAATGAAGTAGAACGTTTAGGTATGGATATCACTCACCATATGCTCGAGTTCTACGCCCCATTTCTAAATGCGATCGGCGCAGTTAAATCATCGGATCTACTTTCGCTGCGATCCCAAAGTGAAGTGTTGGTGGCAGGAATTAAAGTTGCGATGCAGACCCCGCCAGTGCGTTCGGGGCGGCGCGTTATCTTCTTAACTCTCGATGATGGTTATGGCTGTACTGATTCCACATTTTTCTCTGATGCCCAAGAGGGTTTTGCTTCCACTCTCTACAGTTCATCCATATTGTTAGTCCGTGGCAAAACTCGCAGAACCGGTGATCGCGGTATCTCTATTAACGCCAACGGTGCCTGGGACCTACGCACCGCATATGAAAAATGGTCGCGCCAATTAATACAGCAAGCGATCCAGAGATGACGCAAGCCACGATTTTGCATGTAGATATGGATGCTTTCTACGCATCGGTTGCTGAACTCGATCACCCTGAACTGCGTGGCAAAGCAGTTGTTGTTGGTGCAGGTGCGCGCGGAGTTGTCTTGTCGGCAAATTATGCGGCGCGAAAGTTTGGCATCAGAGCTGCGATGCCAGTTGGCCGCGCCCAACGCATGGCGCCACAAGCAATCTTTATCGCACCCGATCACCATCGTTACTCTGAAATCTCCGAACGCGTCATGCAGATCTTTGCTGCATATACACCGCTAGTTGAACCAATTTCGCTAGATGAAGCATTTCTTGATGTCACAGGTGCTCGTAAATTACTTGGCACAGGTCGCGAAATCGCAACTGCTATTCGTGCTCAAGTTGAGAAAGAGGAAGGCATTACCTGTTCAGTTGGCATCGCACCATCCAAATTTATTGCCAAGTTAGCCTCACAACATTGCAAACCAAATGGCGTGCTGGAGATAACTGCCGATCGCATACTTACTTTCCTACATCCACTTCCGGTTGGCGCGATCTGGGGAGTCGGACCAAAAACGGCAGAACAGCTTGAAAGACTGGGTTTACATACCGTTGCCGATATCGCTAATACTCCACGTGCAACGCTAATTCGTGCACTTGGGGATGCCGCAGGTTCATCTTTATACGAGCTTGCTTGGGGGCGTGATTACCGTGATGTAACACCGGAGGAACCAGATAAAAGTATTTCATCGGCTGAAACCTTTCCCAATGATTTAGATGATCCAACTGAAATCTTGCAAGAGTTCCTGCGGATGACGGAAAGGGCAACAGCGCGCTTACGCGAAAAAGGTTTATTTGCCAAGACGATTTCAATTAAGGTGCGCTTTGCTGATTTCTCAACTATTAATCGCTCTAAGACTTTGCCGTTGCCAATTGATAGCACCCACGAAGTTTATGAAGTTGTGAAATCACTTTATCTAGCGTTAAAGATAGAACGCGCACGGCTGCGTTTAGTCGGTGTCTCACTTGAGAATTTGCAGGAAGATTCCTCTGAACAACTCGTCCTAGGCGCGCGCGAGAAGGGTTGGCGCGATGCTGAAAGTGCGATTGATCAGGCATCGGTGCGCTTTGGCCGCGGCAGCGTTCGCCCTGGGCGGCTAATCAAGCCAGGGGATGAGCCAGAACACCACGGTGACTAACGGGGGATTGACTATCAACTAGCCCAGAAGGCAAAGTTGTTCTATTGTGGGGATATGGCTCTATCTGATCGCGAACAACGCCTATTAGCTGAGATGGAAGAGGCGCTCTCTGCCGATGATCCACGTCTGGTCTCGACTCTAAATGGCACGACCACTCGCTTTAGCGCCTCAATCGGTATCGCCATCGCCGCAATTCTGGGTGGCTTCTCTATTCTCTTTGCAGGACTTATCGCCCAGCTGACCTTGGTTGGTGTCGGCGGTTTCGTTGTGGCGCTAGTTGGCGTAATCCTGCTAGTAAATGGCTTATCAAAGCGCACCTCCAAGCTCGGCCAGATTGGTTCGCCAAAGCGCGCTCGCCGCTCATTTACCCAAGGCTTTAATAAGGGAATGGAAGATCGTTGGGATCAGCGCAATAACGGCTAAAGCCGGTTAAACCACCTTGCCCTCGCCGCTGGCGGGGGTTTTTTCTTGCCCGAAAACTGGTGGGGAGGGCTGGGGTGCAGACGGGAGATTAGTGGCGAAAGGTGGTTGAAAAAGGAGGAAAGTGGAGTAAAGTGGGGGATTAAGCGGGTTTTCCGCGCTGGCACCTGGGGAAGGGGGCCGCAAAAATGTTTCTTGGCACCCACGAGCCACGCCTTGATGAAAAAGGCCGCCTCATCCTTCCCGCGAAATTTCGCGAAGAGCTCTCTGCTGGATTGGTAATTACCAAAGGACAAGAGCGTTGTTTATATGTCTTCCCATCTTCTGAATTTGCAACGATTACCGAAACTCTGCGCCAAGCACCTGTTACATCAAAGAATGCGCGCGATTACATGCGCGTGATGTTCGCCGGCGCACACGATGAAATTCCGGATCGCCAAGGTCGCGTAACTATTCCTGCAGGCCTTCGTACATATGCCGGGCTTGAAAAAGATTGCGTTGTTATCGGTGCAAATACCCGCGTTGAAATTTGGGATAACGCAGCTTGGAATACATATCTAGCAGATCGTGAAAAAGGTTTCTCTGATGTATCTGAGGAGATCTTCCCCGGCCTCTTTTAGCGGTTTTTAAAAAACTTAATAACAACTTCATAGCGCTCTCATTTGTGGCCACCGCCGACCTAAAGCCGGCAGTGACACCCCTTCCCCGGTGTCACTTTCGTTAGATCCGTCGGCCGGCGGTGACCAGAGATGAGAGATGAAAAATAATAACAACGGAATAGAAACGGGGGAGTAGATGAACGATGCAAGTACGCAACATATATCTGTAATGCTAGATCGTTGTGTTGAATTACTTTCCCCAACAGTTTTGCTAAATGAAAAACCAGTAATTGTGGATTGCACACTTGGTTTAGGTGGACACACTGAAGCTCTACTTGAAAAATTTCCCACATTAACTGTTATCGGAATCGATCGCGATCAGATTGCGCTAGAACGTGCTGGTGCGCGCCTGGCTCGCTTCGGTGATCGCTTTAAGAGTGCGCACGCAGTCTTCGATGAAATCGGCGAAGTTGTTTCATCTCTTGGTTTGAAAGAAGTAAATGGCGTCTTATTTGATCTTGGTGTTTCGTCAATTCAACTAGATGAAGCAGAACGTGGATTCTCATATTCACAAGATGCCCCACTTGATATGCGCATGGATCGCAGCCGGGGGATTACTGCATCAGAGATTGTTAATACTTATGCACCAGGTACCCTGGTCAAGATTCTGCGCACTTTTGGTGAAGAAAAGTTTGCGACTCGCATCGTTGAAAATATCGTTAAAGCTCGTGCAAAAGCACCGCTTAATTCAACCCAAGAACTTGCCGCGTTGGTCAAGGAGAGTATTCCTGCTGCAACTCGTCGCACCGGTGGCAATCCCGCCAAGCGCACCTTCCAAGCGCTGCGGATTGAAGCCAATGACGAACTTGGCGCGGTTACCCGAGCACTGCCAATTGCACTTGATCTAATCGCAGTCGGTGGACGCGTTGTAGTTCTCTCTTTCCAATCACTAGAAGATCGCATCGTTAAAGAGATCTTTGTGGACCGATCAACATCTAAGAGCCCACGTAAGTTGCCAGTAGATCTTCCGGAATTCGCCGCCAAATTTGCCATGGTTTCAAAATCTGGTGAAACACCAAATGATGAAGAGTTAGCCAATAACCCGCGTTCGGCATCGGTGCGGCTACGTGCAATTGAAAAGGTGGCGGCATAAATGGCGCTATTAAATTCAGGTGCTACGAAGTGGGCACGGGTACCCCGCCAGAAGTTAACTGAAAAATCAGCAGAAGTATTTTTAAAGTTAGTTCCCAACGTTTCTGAAGGAGCACAAGCAACTCATCGCTTCTTTGCAACTTTCTTATCTGCAGTTGCCGCAATTGGGCTGCTTATTCTGCTGGCGGTCAACATTCTTCTGGCACAGGATGCCTTCACACTCTCTGGCTTAAAAGCTCAAGCAAAGATCGTGGCCGATCAACGTGAAGCGATCAACCGTCAGATCGAGGCAGTCTCATCTCCCGAAGCGCTAGCAGCGCAAGCACAGGCGCTAGGAATGCGCCCATCAGATTCGCCAGTCTTTCTAAATCTAGATGCACAAGCGCAGGCGCTAGCAAATGGAGAAATTAAACGTGGGTAATTTAAACCTTTCTGCCTCACGCATGCGCATACTTTTGATCTTCATCTTGACCTTCTTCTTACTCTTCACATTTCGATTAATTCAGATTCAAGGCATTCAAGCTGGCGAATATCGCAATAAAGCTGCCAATGAGATGGAATCTACGCGCGCGATTCCGGCGGCACGTGGTGAGATCACAGATATCAATGGCGTTGATTTTGCCCGAAGCGTTTCAGCTATCAATATCGTCGTGGATCAAACGCAGATAACTAATGCGGCGCAGACTGCAAACTTTGCAGCTCCGTATCTGGAAATGACGGTGGCACAAGTACAGAGCGCAATTTCTGGAACAAAGCGTTATTCAATGGTGGCAAAGAGCGCAAAGCCAGCGGTTTGGCGCAACTTAAGCGATGCGATGGCTACCTTTAACGCCTCGCTAAATAAAGAAAATTTTGATCAACGTATCGTTGGTTTCTTCGCTGAGCGAAACTACATCCGTGAATATCCATCTGGCTCTCTAGTTTCATCTCTCGTCGGCTTTGTGCGTCAGGATGGAATCGGTGCCACAGGTATTGAATCAAGCCTTAACTCCATTATTTCAGGTACTGATGGCCGATATTCATATGCCCGTGGGTTAGGTGCAGAAATCCCTGGCTCGCAAAATGAAATAATTGCTGCGAAAAAAGGAACGACGATTCGCTTAACGATTGATCGCGATGTGCAATGGGTTGCGGCAAAGGCGATTCAAGAAGTAGTAGCCAAGGCGGGCGCGACCAGCGGCACGGTGATAGTTATGGATCCCAAGACTGGACAAATCTTGGCTCATGCAACTGCGCCAACTTTCGATCCAAATAACACCAAGACTGTTTCCCAGGCACTGATGCGAAACCCATCTGTTCAAGATGTATATGAGCCTGGATCTACCGGAAAAATCATGACAATGGCGGCGGCGCTGGAAGAGAAGAAGGTGACTCCAGAGACCGTCTTCACTGTGCCAGATTCGATAAAACGTGGCGGTAATACTTTTCATGACCATGATCGCCATGCGGTAAAACACCTTACGACATCTGGAATTTTAGCGGTCTCATCGAATACCGGAACGATTCAAGTTGGCGAACTTTTATCGAAAGAGACTTTGCACGATTACCTTGTTAAATTTGGAATTGGTCAGTCAACTGGATCTGGGCTACCTGGTGAATCAGCCGGGCTTTTTCGTCCAGTTAGTAATTGGTCAGGAACAACTGCGCCGACGGTAGCTTTTGGACAAGGCTATTCCGTAACAGCGATGCAGGCCACCAGTATCTACGCCACGATCGCTAATAATGGAGTCCGTGTATCACCAACAGTTATCGCTGGAACAACTGATGCTTCCGGAAAATTCACGGCATCGGCTGTTCGTAAGAGCGAAAGAGTTGTGAGCGCGCAAACTGCACAACAGATACGTATTATGTTGGAATCAGTTGTATCGGCTGGAGGTACTGCTCCAAATGCTGCCATACCTGGTTACCGCGTCGCCGGAAAGACCGGAACAGCAAATCGCTATAACAGCGCTTGTTCTTGCTATAGCGGATACACCGCATCATTTATCGGCTTTGCTCCAGCAGATGCTCCGCGATATGTAATTAGTGTGACGATTCAAGATCCAAAGGGCATTCACTATGGCGGCTTACTTGGTGGCCCAGTATTCAAAAAGGTAATGACCTTTGTTCTTCAATCTGAACATGTAGCACCAACTGGAACCACGGTTATGCCAGTTGCTTTAACTCAGGCCGATTTAATTAAGCGAGAACGCCAAGCAGGTGTTACTCAAGCCGCACGTACTAGCGTGAAGAAACCATAATGCGCCCATTTAACTCGCCTTCGCTATCACTTGCTGATCTTGCGCAAACTTGTAGCGCAGAGAGTTCAATATCGACAGATGACTTGGCGAAGATTTTAATAACTGGTGTAACCCATAACGATGGCGATGTTCTGCCAGGTGACTTATTTATTGCCCTTCCTGGCGCTCGGCGACACGGAGCAGAGTTCGCGGAAAGCGCACGCCAGCGAGGTGCAATTGCGGTTCTAACTGATAGTTCCGGCGCAAAGCTAATTAAAGAACTACCTACTTTAGTTGTAAGCAATCCACGCTTAGTTGCTGGTCGAGTAGCGGCGCGTATTTATAGCGAACCTATGCGCGATCTAAGTTGTATCGCAATTACGGGCACCAATGGCAAAACCACAGTAACTACGTTGCTGCACCAAATTTTTGAAGCAGCCCATCGTGATTGCGGGTTAATAGGAACAATTGAAACTCGCATCGGTATAGAAGTAATTGCTAGTAAGCACACAACTCCGGAGGCAACTGATCTCCAAGCACTTTCAGCTGTAATGCGAGAGCGCCATATGCGCCACGTAGTAATTGAAGCTTCCAGTCATGCGCTGGCGCTGCATCGCTTGGAAGGCGCCCACTTTGCCATTGCCGGTTTTACAAATCTGACACAAGATCATTTAGATTTTCACGGAGATATGGAGAGTTATTTCGCTGCCAAGGCTTCACTCTTTGACTTTGCGATGGCGGATTTAGCTTGCATCAATATTGATGATAAATATGGATCTAAGTTGGCTGAAGTAACCGAACTCCCAGTTATCACGATTTCTCGATCTAATCAGAAAGCTAACTGGCACTTTATTGAAATTGCTGCAGAATCAAAGCGAACACATTTAAAGATCCGCGGCTCTGGTGGAATACTCATCGAAACCAGTACCACAATACGTGGCGGATATAACTTTGATAATCTCTTAATGGCGATCGCTATTGCGGTGGAATCTGGTGTAGACCCGATCGATATAGCAGCCATAATTCCGCATGTATCAGGAGCAGCTGGCCGCTTAGAAGAGATTTCAGTTGGACAAAACTTCACCGCGATAGTCGATTATGCCCATACTCCAGATGCGGTTAGTAGCGTTCTCAAATCAATCCGCGAATTTACATCGGGCAGAGTTATTGCAGTCTTAGGTTGTGGTGGAGATCGCGATGCCACCAAACGTCCCATGATGGGAAAGGCGGTATCCGATAACGCTGATATCGCGATATTCACCAGCGATAATCCACGATCAGAAGATCCGGAAATGATTTTGCAGGCTATGACCAAAGGGCTAACTATCAAAGAGCCATCTCAGATAATTAGCGATCGTGCCGCGGCAATTGCATATGCAATCTCTCTTGCAACTGGCAAAGATACCGTTGCAGTACTTGGTAAAGGCCACGAGCTGGGTCAAGAGATTAACGGTATAAAACTAGATTTTGACGATCGTTTAATTCTCGCCCGTGCCATCGAGGCCAAGCGATGATTGCGCTAAAGGCATCAGCTATCGCCCAGATTGTTGGCGGGGAACTTAAAGGCAGTGATGTAACTGTTACCGCTGCGCCAATTTTTGACTCGGCACAGGCAAATGCCGGCTCAATTTTCCTGGCGCTAAAAGGTGAAAATACCGATGGGCATAAATATATTGCTGGCGCCTTTGCTAAGGGAGCAGTTTTAGCCCTAGTTACAACTCCATCGCCTGAACGATGCATCGTTGTGAAAGATGTAATTTTGGCGCTAAATAAATTGGCAGCCTATGTGCGTGAGCAACTTAAAGATCTCCAGGTAATCGCATTAACTGGTTCGCAGGGCAAGACTACGACCAAGGATTTGTTACAGAAGATTTTGGATTCAGTAGGCACCACTGTGGCTCCAAGGGGTAACTTTAATAATGAATTAGGAACGCCGATCACGCTCTTGCAATGCAATGAAGATACTAAGTTCTGCATCTTGGAGATGGGCGCACGACATCTAGGCGATATCGCTTCACTCTGTGAAATGGCCAAACCAAATATCGGGATGGTCTTACGAGTAGGCACAGCGCACATTGGTGAATTTGGATCGGCGCAAGCGGTAGCGAAGGCAAAATCAGAGATGATCTCATCCCTTGCTCCAGATGCGATCGCCATTCTTGGCCAATATGACACTTACACACCTGAGATGAAGTCACTCCATCAAGGAAAGGTAATTTTATTTGGAGAGAGCTCAGGTGCAGAAGTTCGCGCCACTGATATTGAAATTCGAGAAGGTCGGCCACACTTTGATTTGGTCACGCCTGCAGGCAGAGCAGCAGTTGGTCTGCGAATCGTTGGCATACATCAAGTAGCAAATGCCTTGGCAGCAGCAGCTGCGGCTACTGCGGTCGGAGCCTCAATTGATCAAATTGCAGTGGCTTTATCCACCGCAGAACTGCAGAGCAAGTGGAGAATGGAAATTCATGAAATTGGCAATGTTGTTTTAATAAACGATGCCTACAACTCAAGTCCAGAATCTGCCGAAGCTGCACTGCGCACCTTGGCGCTATTTGCGCAAGAACGTGGTGGTCAGTCGTGGGCGCTCCTTGGAAAGATGCATGAACTCGGCGCGTCATCGGTGGCAAGCCACGCAGATATTGGCACCCTTGCCTCAGAGTTAGGTATTGATCACTTGGTCTGTATTGCATCCCCGGAGTACGCCTCAAGTCTAGGTGCAAAGAGCGCCACAGTGGTACATCTCTTTGAGAAGAAGGAAGCTGCTTTGGAATTGGTAGAAGAGATGGTTCAGGGAGATGTAGTGCTAGTTAAAGCATCAAGAGCTGAAAAGTTTGAAGAACTAGCGCACGGAATTGAAACCAGAATTACTGCTCTCATTAGCCAAAGTTTAGAACAGAACACAGATGGAGGTGGTAAAGAATGAGAGGAATTCTAGTTGCTGGCGCTATCGCGTTATTTATATCTCTCTTCGGTACCCCCTTATTAATTCGACTTTTAGCAAGACGCGGTTATGGCCAAATCATTCGCGATGACGGCCCAACATCACATCACACAAAGCGCGGTACACCGACTATGGGCGGACTTATTATTATCTTGGCCGCACTTGCTGGATATTCACTTACCCACCTAATAATGCAGAGCACAATGAGTTCATCTGCGCTTTTGGTTCTGGCTTTGATGGCAGCTTTGGGCTTCGTTGGATTCTTAGATGATTGGTTGAAAGTCTCTCGCCAAAAATCTCTCGGCTTAAATGCAAAACAGAAGATCTTTGGTCAAGTTCTTTTCGCTGCAATCTTTGGCTATCTCGGAATCCATTTTCCAGATGCAGATGGGCTAACCCCAATTTCGCAAAATCTTTCTACAGTGCGAGATACCTCAATAGTTCTCGGTGGCTTCTTTGTGATCATCTGGGTGGTTCTGATGGTTACCGCTACAAGCAATGGTGTAAACCTCACCGACGGTCTCGATGGCTTGGCCACCGGCGCCGCAGTGATGACATTTATTGCATATATCTTGATTGGTGTTTGGGAGTTCGGACAGCGATGTGCGATCACTACCAGCAGCAACTGCTACATCGTGCGAGATCCGCTGGATTTAGCGGTTCTATCGGCTGCCCTGGCTGGCGCATGTGCAGGTTTTCTCTGGTGGAATGCCTCTCCCGCCAAGATATTTATGGGGGATACCGGCTCGCTTGCACTAGGTGGAGCACTTGCAGGTATTGCAACCTCACTTCGCATCGAACTCTTATTAATTCCACTTGGTGGACTCTTTGTAATAATTAGCGCCTCAGTAATTATGCAGGTGCTCTACTTTAAAATTACAGGTGGCAAAAGAATCTTTAAGATGGCACCGCTGCAACACCACTTTGAACTTTTAGGTTGGGGCGAAGTCACGATAGTGATGCGTTTCTGGATTATCTCTGGCCTCTGCGTTGCAGCTGGGCTTGGCCTCTTCTACGCCCAATGGGTAAATAACTAAGCAAGGCGCGTTATGGCAATTAATTTTTCCGGTCGAAAGATATTGGTCCTGGGCGCAGGGGTTACTGGCTTAGCCGTTGCCAATTCACTTGCCAAGCGTGGTGCCGAAATTTCACTTGCCGATGATCAGATCACCCAAATTTCTGATTTTAAAGTTGCGCCATCTGCTTCATTTGAGGCAACGAATTTTGATTCACTTGTTATCTCTCCCGGCTGGAAAGCTGATCACCCTTTAATCGTCCAGGCAAAAAGCAATGGCATCGAATTGTTAAATGAAGTCGATTTAGCTTGGCAAATTCGTGGCGAGCTAGTACCGAACCAGCGTTGGATTGCCTTAACTGGCACAAATGGCAAGACAACTACTGTAGAGATGGTTGCGGCGATGTTACGAGCAGGTGGAATTTCAGCAACTGCATGTGGCAATGTTGGCCTTACGGTTATCGAGAGCGTAGAAAGCCTCGAAAAATATGAGGTACTAGTTCTCGAGCTCTCATCGTTTCAGCTTCATTGGCTGCGCGAAGCAACCTTTGTAGCCACGGCAATTTTAAATATTGCACAAGATCATGTTGATTGGCATGGCGGTTTTGAAGAATATGCCCAGGCGAAGATGTCGATCTTAGATCGCGCCAGCACCGGGATATTTAATGGCAATGATGCGCAAGTAGTTTCCCGCGCCACACATTGGCAGGGGAGAAAGATATTTTTCTCATTAGATACGCCAGGGCCGGGGGAAATAGGCGTTGTCGAGGAGCTCTTAGTCGATCGCGCCTTTGTCAGTGATCCGCAAGAAGCGGCGATGATTGCAGAAGTGATTGATGTTACTCCAACTGTCCCGCATAATGTCGCGAATGCACTTGCTGCTGCTGGGTTGGCACGTGCTATTGGCGTTACGCACGAAGCGATTCAATGTGCGCTAAAAGAATTTAAACCAGGACGTCACCGTATTGAGAATATTTTCTCCCAAGGTGAGATCAATTGGATCGATGATTCCAAGGCGACCAACCCGCATGCGGCAGCCGCATCGCTATTAGCGACCCTCTCTGCCATTTGGATCGCTGGCGGCCTAGCAAAGGGTGCAGAAATGTCAGAGCTAATCGCACGCTGTAAATCACGTATCAAGGTTGCAATTTTAATTGGCGCCGATCGCGAGTTAATCGCTGCCCAACTTCGCGCCCAAGCCCCACACGTTGAAATCGTTTTAGTAGATGCACCTGCGACATATAGCAGGGGAGGCGATGACAACTCGTTAATGGAGGCTGTCATTAAAGCGGCTAAGAGCCGTGCCATTGCTGGTGACACGGTGCTACTGGCACCGGCTTGCGCATCGATGGATCAATTTCTCTCGTACGCAGATCGCGGCGATCGTTTTGCCAGAGCCGTTCTAAAGGAGCATGCATGACTACAACGAAACAGAAATTCCTGGCAAAGCCGGTAAATAACTTCTATATCCTGGCGATCAGTGCGCTTTCATTATCGGTAATTGGATTGGTAATGGTCTTTTCTGCCTCATCTATCCATTCCTTGGATACCAAGGGCAACGCCGTTGCAATTGTCTTGCGGCAGCTGGCTTTCTTTGTAATTTCGATTCCGCTGGCTTTTTACTTGTCGCAGCGATCGCTGACGCAATGGCGTTTGCTTGCGCGTTTTGGGTTATTAATTTCTGCAGTAATCTTGCTTGTTTTGCAGATTCCTGGCGTCGGTAAAACGGTAAACGGTAATACCAACTGGATTGCCCTTCCCTTTGTAGATATACAACCGAGCGAGCTCGCTAAATTCCTCCTAATTCTCTGGGCTAGTTATATGTTGGCCAACCAAGAGCGCAATGGTAAAACTCGGATAAATGTCTTTCTACTAATCGGTCCTGGCTTTGTGGTGGTGATGGCCTTTGTGATGCTGGGACATGATTTAGGAACAACATGTGTGATTGCTGCAATTCTCGCTGGCCTGCTCTTCGTCTCTGGAATTGAGTTGCGCGTTCTAGGAACTTTGGTTGCACTCGGCGCCATTGGTTTAGCCGTTTCCATTGTTACCGCAAGCTATCGCGCACATCGCTTTCTAGTTGTGCTCGATCCTTTCGCTGCTGCTGACTATAAAAATGCGGGATGGCAACCAGCACATAGTTTGCTTGGGCTCGCCAGCGGTGGAATTTTCGGAGTTGGATTGGGAGGCAGCCGCCAGAAGTGGGGCAATCTCGCCGAAGCTCATACAGATTTTATCTTCGCGGTGATTGGCGAAGAACTTGGCTTGCTTGGCACTCTCTTAGTTTTATCTCTCTTAGCAGCTTTAATTTACTCAATTTTTAGGATTGCGCTGCGCTGTAAAGATCCGATGTCTCGCTATGTTGGCGCCGGAATTGGTTGTTGGATTGCAGTGCAAACAGTCTTAAATGTTGGATCTGCAACCAGCGTTCTTCCAGTAGTAGGTGTCACTCTGCCCTTTGTTTCATATGGCGGTTCAGCGTTAATCTCGCTCTATATTGGATTGGGATATGTATTTGGCAGCGCCTTGCGCGATCCAGAAGTCAAAGGCGAACTACAAAAGGCGATTGAACGGCGTAGATTACGCACATCATGAAAATTATCTTTGCCGGGGGCGGAACTGCAGGTCACGTTGAACCGGCGCTGGCAGTAGCTCACCTTTGGCGAGAGGCGCACCCAGGAGATTCAATAGAGTTCATCGGCACTGATAAGGGTCTAGAAAATCAATTGGTGCCGGCTGCTTCATTTAAATTGCACCATATTCCCAAAGTGGTTCTGCCGCGCAAGATCGGTATTAGCCTTTTGAGCGCGCCATTTACCTTGGCTAAATCATTTAAGAGCGCCCGTCAGATTCTCAAAGGCGCAGATCTATTGATCGGTTTTGGCGGTTATGTGGCAGCTCCTGCCTATCTTGCTGCTAAGTCGCTACAGATTCCATTTGTTGTACATGAAGCAAATGCTAAGGCCGGCTTTGCCAATCGATTAGGTGCGAAACTAACGCCTTATGTAGCAATTGCGCAGGCTACCCAGAACAAATCACTGGCTAAAGCTTTAATAACCGGTATTCCGCTTCGCCCAGATGTTGCAGCAGCTTTTACAAACTCTGGCTCTGACTGGTCAAGTGCGCGTTCGCAGGCAAAATCGGCCCTGGGATTCTCACCAACTGCGCCACTTATCTTGGCCTTCTTCGGTTCACAAGGTTCAGTTGCGTTAAATGCAGTCATAGATAGCGCCCTACCAACGCTGCTTTCGCAAGGCAACCAACTTATGCATGCAGTAGGAAAGTTAAATAAGTTACCAGCTCAACAGGAACGTTATAAATCGGTTGCTTATATTGAAGATATGGCAACGGCATATCTAGCTGCAGATTTGATCATAAGTCGCAGCGGTGCGATCTCATGTTCAGAAGTAAATGCTCTTGGCAGATATGCAGTATTCATTCCACTACCGATCGGAAATGGCGAACAACGATTTAACGCAGGTCAGATAATTGCGCAAGGGCGCGGTGAACTAGTTGAGCAGGAGCAATTTTCATCTGCGTGGCTAGCTAGCAATATAACTAGGCTCCTAGCGCGGGCAAGCGATGCGCCAATTGCTGGTTCTGATAGCGATCTATATGCAACACAGGAGATAGTTAATTTTATGGATTACGGGCTGAAGGCGAGGCAGAGTTAATGGCTAGCCAATTGAGCCAGTGGTCTGGCAAACGCCTGCATTTCATCGGAATCGGTGGAGCGGGAATGAGCGGCTTAGCTCGTATCGCACTTTCTCACGGAATAACTGTCTCTGGCTCTGATGCGAAAGACTCAACGGTTTTGAGCGCACTTGGTGCACTTGGTGCGCAAGTACGCCCCGCCCACCTGGCAGATCAAATACATGGTGCAGATTTTGTAATTTTCTCAACGGCAATTGGCGCAAATAATGTGGAGTTAGTTCGCGCGCGTGAATTGAAATTACCGATTCTCACTCGCGCACAGGCTCTAGCCACTTTGATGTCAGATTCAAAGAGCATTGCCGTTGCCGGAACACATGGCAAGACAACGACTTCATCGATGCTTACCGTGGCGCTACAAGCTTGTGGCTGGGATCCATCATTTGCAATCGGTGGCACCTTAACTTCATCAGGTTCAAATGCCCATCGCGGCACAGGAGAGATCTTCGTTGCCGAAGCTGATGAATCCGATGGTTCATTTATCGAATATCGGCCATTTGCGGCGATTGTGACCAATGTTGAGCATGACCATGTCGATTATTTTGCGACAGCTGCCGATGTCACCGATGCCTTTGCCGCTTTCGCGCAAACTATCGATAGGGATGGCTATTTAATTTATTGCGCAGATGATGCCGGCGCCGCCCATCTGGCTAGCTCCATAACTGATTTAAATCTCATCTCTTATGGCGCCAGCGAGGGCGCTGACCTATTTATTGATTCCATCAATTTATTGCCGATGGGATCGACCGCGCGAGTTCTCTGGAAGGGGCGCACAATCGGCAACCTTTCCTTGCAAGTACCAGGTATGCACAATGTATTAAATGCCGGCGCCGCCCTTGCGATGGGGCTAACTCTTGGCGCACCGGCTGCTGATGCGCTAACTGGTTTAGCCAGTTTTCACGGTACGGGACGTCGCTTTGAATTGAAGGCAACAGTTCACGGTATTCGCGTCATTGATGACTATGGACATCACCCCACCGAAATTGATGTCACTCTTACTGCGGCAAAACGATATGCGGGGGAGGGGCGAATAATTGTGGTTTTCCAACCGCATCGTTACTCACGCACCAAAGCCTTTATGAATGAATTTGCTAAGGCGTTAAGTATCGCCGATGAAGTAGTTCTTCTTGAAGTCTATGCGGCGAGTGAGAAGCCGATACCGGGGATAACTTCAGAAACTATCGCTGAACAGATGCCCAACGGTCATTTCATCCCTAATTTCTTAGAGGCAACTGAATGGGTGATTGCCCAAGCCAAACCAGGTGATGTCATAGTCACCTTAGGGGCTGGAGATGTTAATTCGTTAGCTCCAATTATTAGCGATGGCCTAGCGCGGCGATTTAATTAAATGCGATTTTCACCTAAAAAGAAACCAAGAAAACTAGCTCTGGTAGCCACATCAACGCTCCTCCTCTTTGCAGTTGGTTCATATTTACTTGGTTGGTCTTCATTGTTCACAGTTAGCCAGGTTCAAATAAAGGGAGCTCCAACACCTTCGTCACAACAAGAGATCACTAAAAAATTAGATTTATCAGTTGGTCAAAAGTTGGCGCGAGTCGATTCCAGAGCGCTCTCGCTGCGACTCAAATCTGCCGACTGGATTGAATCTGCTGATATCTCCCGCAACTGGATTAGCGGAAAAGTTGAAGTTAATCTCCACCCAAGGATTGCCGTTGCCATTTACAACGAACCAGGTAAACCTCAAGTGGCCCTTGATGCTTCAGGTGAGATCTTTACCGCCCCCGGTGCGCAGCCAGTTGGTCTCCCTAGCGTTATAGCAACATCGGTTGAGAGCGGATTGGCTGCGATAAAAGTCTTTACTGAGATGCCAAAGGAATTTAGCGTTGGTATCGATCGCCTAAGTGCTTCACGCCCGACTAATTTACTTATCCACGGCGTATTTAGTGGTCATAATCTGCGAATTATTTGGGGCGATGGCGAAGATACTTCTTTGAAAATCAAAGTTATAAATGCGCTCTTGGAACAACCAGAAAATAAATCGATTCGGATGATTGATGTGACTGCACCACATGCTCCAATAGTGAAATAAAATATCTGGTTAATAGCTGATAAATACTTTGCGTCGGTCTTTGCTTTCAGGCTCATAACGCCTTACGTTCACCTTCATCGAAGAGAGTAGAAATGTAATTCTCAAGTTGAGGTTTACAGTTCTAAAGGAGGAACTTGTGGCTGCACCACAGAATTATTTAGCTGTCATCAAAGTAGTTGGAATTGGTGGCGGTGGAGTTAACGCAATCAATCGCATGATTGATGTTGGATTAAAAGGCGTTGAGTTCATTGCAATAAATACCGATGCACAACATTTGTTGATGAGTGATGCCGATGTGAAATTAGATATCGGCCGTGCATCTACTAAAGGTCTTGGTGCAGGTGCCGCTCCTGAGAAAGGTCGCCAAGCAGCGATCGATCACACAGAAGATATTGAAGAAATTTTACGCGGCGCAGATATGGTCTTCGTTACTGCAGGTGAAGGTGGCGGAACCGGAACCGGTGGCGCACCAATCGTTGCAAAGATTGCACGTGATCTTGGTGCCTTAACAATCGGTGTTGTAACACGTCCATTCTCTTTTGAAGGAAAGATTCGTTCAGCACAAGCAGATGAAGGAATCGAATTACTACGTGCTGAAGTTGATACTTTAATTGTTATCCCAAATGATCGACTACTTGCAATTTCAGACCGCAACATAACTGCCGTTGATGCATTTAAGAGCGCCGATCAAGTTCTGCTATCCGGCGTTCAGGGTATTACCGAAATCATTACACAACCAGGGCTAATCAATCTGGATTTTGCAGATGTTAAAACTGTTATGACTGATGCAGGTTCTGCCCTTATGGGAATTGGTTCTGCGCGTGGTGAAAACCGCGCAACACGTGCTGCAGAACTTGCCATCTCAAGTCCGCTACTTGAGGCGTCTATAGATGGCGCAATGGGAGTTCTATTATCTGTTGCCGGTGGTTCTGATCTCGGCCTCTTTGAAATTAATGAAGCTTGCGAACTGGTTCAGTCAGCAGCTCACCCCAACGCCCGCATCATCTTCGGTACGACGATCGATGACGCGCTCGGCGATGAGGTTCGCGTAACTGTTATTGCAGCTGGCTTTGATGGGGGAGAACCAAAGAAGGTCTCAATCCCGGTAATTGATAAATCAACGCTGACAGGAATCGCAGATCCAATTCCATCGAATGATCCAATTTCGGTTGCGCTGGATCTAGATGGTTCTGCTCCTCGTAAGCGCGTTACCTTCGAAGAGCTCATTGCAGAAGATGAGATCGACGTCCCTGATTTTATGAAGTAGCAGTGGCCCACTCCTTCTGCGAGTGAGTATGCAATGCGGGCTACATTTACAAATCGGTTAGGCGGCATCAGCCAGGGCGTTTATTCATCACTAAATTTAGGCGACCATGTTGGCGATGAAGCATCGGCTGTTTTGGCGAACAGGCAATTTATAGAAAAGTTAAATGGACCAACTCAGTTTATGAACCAAGTACACGGTAGTCGGATCGTGATTATTGAAAGCGTTACCGATGAACAACCAACTGCAGATGCGCTAGTAACCGGAATCCCAGGTATTACCTTGGCGGTAATGGTCGCCGATTGCATTCCACTTTTACTTACTTCACCGGAAGCCGTAGCTGCAGTACATGTGGGTCGACGCGGATTGGTAAATGAGATTGCCATAAAAACTCTGGAGTTAATGCGAGAGATGGGGGCGCGAGATATTTCGGCGACGATTGGCCCAGCGATCTGTGGCACTTGCTATGAGGTATCCCAGGAGTTACACGATGAGGTTGTTGCGCAGTTTCCGTTGGCAGCAGCGCAATCTGTTTCGGGCACGCCAGCTTTGGATTTACCTAAGGCGTTGATTGGTTCGCTCCAAAGCGCAGGAGTGAAATCAATTACAGATTCGAAGCTTTGTACTGTCGAGAGCGAAGAGCTTTTCTCCTATCGGCGTGATGGAGTAACTGGGCGGCAAGCTGGATTGGTAACTTTATGAACAATCGTGAGATAGAGATTGGCGATGCCCTAAAAGCCGTTGAAGCTCGAATAACAACAGCGGCGGCAAGTGCCGGCCGTTCCAGAAGCGAGATCACTTTGATCGCAGTCACTAAGACTTATCCCGTCACTGACGTTGAGATACTGAGAAATCTTGGGGTGCAAAACTTTGGAGAAAATCGCAGCGAAGAAGGGGTGGCAAAGTCCGGCCAAGTTAGCGCCACTTGGCACTTTCAAGGCCAGGTACAGAGCCGTAAATTGCGCGATATCGCGACTTGGGCAAGTCTTGTGCACTCGTTAGATTCAGCAGAACATGTAGAAAAACTCTCACGAGTTGCAACTGAATCAGAGAAAGAGATTGCGATATTTCTACAGTTATCTTTAGATGGCGCAGTAGGTCGTGGGGGAGTAATCGCGACAGATCTCAAGGCGCTGGCCGATGCTGTAGTTAATCTGCCCCACATCAAATTAGTTGGTCTGATGTGTGTTCCTCCAGTGGAGTACGAGCATGAGCGAGCTTTCTCAGTGATCGCAGAGATACATCAGAGCTTTATCGCCAGTTTTCCATCGGCTACTTACTTATCTGCCGGGATGAGTTCTGATTTTGAAGTAGCGATATCCCATGGCGCGACACATCTACGGGTAGGTAGCCAAATCCTCGGTTCACGCCCCTATCACCTCTAAAATTTAACTATGTCAGCACTTAATAAAATGATGGGCTATCTCGGGTTGGTTGATACCGATGAAGAAGCTCAAGGCGAAGCAACTCCAGTCCGCGCAACCGAACGCCCTGCACGTGAACTCTCTCGTTCATCGCGCGATCGCGCCGGTGTGACGGTTGTTGGTTCAACTGTTTCGGTTGCACCATCTACGCAACCCGACGTTAATTACCACATCATCACTTTGCAGCCGCGTTCGTATAGCGAAGCGCGCAAGATGGGTGAGCATTACCGTGAAGGAAATCCAGTAATTATTAACCTTGACGATATGGAAGAGTCAGAGCGCAAGCGTCTAGTCGACTTCGCCAGTGGTTTGGTATTTGGATTACACGGTCGCATCGAGCGCGTTAGCCACAAGGTATTTCTGCTCTCACCTGCAAATGTAAATGTAAGCAGCGAAGATAAGACTGCAGCTGCTCAAGCTAGCTTCTTCAACCAGTCATAACTTTTAACGAGTTACTTGGTTCTCGATGATCTCTAACATTGTGCTTACGATCCTTGATCTATTTAAGTATGCGCTCTTCATCCGCCTGATTATCGATTATGTACGCATCTTTGCGCGCAACTGGCGCCCAAATTCATTTTTGATTGCTTTCTTCGAGATGATTTATTCGATTACAGATCCGCCGATGAAATTTGTTGGAAGGTTTGTTCCGCCACTTCGCCTTGGTGGAGTTTCGCTGGATCTATCTTTTATCGTGCTTCTTATCGCCATTAGTCTGGCAAAGGGCGTTGTAGTTATTCTGCTTTAACAAGTGTTGCGTTAATCTGCAATTCATTATCTCCAGCAGGCAGGCTGGCATCGAAGGTAAATTCCAGAGCAAGTACCTCATCACTTATGTGCGTTGCAGCTGCAGTAATCGCCGCAACTATTGCGCTATCTGCGTTCCAGCAAACCTTGATGCGATCAGAAATTTCAAAGCCATCGCCTTTGCGGCGTTCCTGGATATAGCGAATTATCTCACGGACATTTCCGGCATCGATTAGCGATTGGCTAAGGGCAAGATCTAAAGCCACTGATTCGCCCTCGTGGCTAGCCACCATCCAACCGCTCTTAGGAACCTCGGTAATTACTAGATCATCAAGATCGATCTCCCAGGTTGCAACTTTTGCACTGCCAGAAGTACGCAGTGTCTTAACAAGGGCTGTGGCATCAGTTGCCGCAATCTCCTTAGAAATATCTTGGACCTCTTTACCGAATTTAGCGCCAAGTGTTTTGAAGTTTGCCTTAACTGAGATATTTACCAAATCTCCGTCAGCATCTGCGATATCGGCAAGATCAAGCACATTTAACTCGTCAGCAATCTGGTCCTTCATATCCGTAGGCAACTTTGCCCAGCCGGCAGCTGAGATAAGAGCGCGCTGCAGCGGTTGGCGGATCTTGATCGCAGATTCTGCACGAGCAGCGCGACCAAGTTCAACTACGCGACGCGTCATAGCAACTTGAGTATTTAACTCAAGGTTTATAAGAGCTTTATCTGCAACTGGAAAATCTGTCAGATGAACTGAATCTGCGGCAGTTGAATCTGCAGCTCTTACAACTTCTTGCCAGACATGTTCGGTAATAAAGGGCACCATCGGTGAAAGCAGTTGCGTAAGTGTGACTAGACACTCGTGCAGAGTGCCCAAAGCTGCGACATCACCATCCCAGAAGCGACGTCGTGAACGACGCACATACCAATTCGAGAGGTCATCGATGAAACGGGCTAACGCCTTGCCGGCGGCCTGCGAATCAAAATCAGCGTAGGCAGCGTCTACCTCTTGAATTAAAGTATTTAACTCGCTCAAAATCCAGTGATCCATCATGGAGCGATTTTTTACCGCTGGAATTTGTGAGATATCAAAGTTAGAAGATTGCGCATATAAAGTGTGGAAAGAGATGGTGTTCCAGTAAGTAAGCAGAGTCTTACGGACGACATCGCTGATCGCATCGTGCCCGACGCGCCTGGCAGACCATGGAGAACCGGCGGCCAACATGTACCAGCGCACAGCATCTGCGCCATGTTGATCCATCAAGGCAATTGGTTCAAGAACGTTTCCGACATGCTTGCTCATCTTACGTCCATCTTTATCCAAGATATGGCCGAGACAGAGCACGCTTTTATAAGCAGATTGATCGAATACCAATGTGCCGATAGTCATCAAGGTGTAGAACCAACCGCGCGTTTGATCGATTGCTTCGCAGATAAAGTCAGCTGGATAGGCGGCTTTAAATTTCTCAACTGAGCCAGGCTTATATGGATAGCCCCACTGTGCAAATGGCATTGCGCCAGAGTCATACCAACAATCGATAACTTCTGGAACGCGTTCCATCTCCTTCTTACAGGTTGGACATGGGAAGCGAACATCATCAACGAATGGGCGATGGGGATCTAAGTTAGATAACTCTTTGCCGGCAAGCGCACCAAGTTCGGCAAGTGAATCAACGCAGACTTCATGCTTATCTTCACAGCGCCAGATCGGTAGGGGAGTACCCCAATAGCGATTGCGCGAAAGAGCCCAGTCAATATTGTTATTTAACCAATCTCCATAACGCCCCGTCTTAATAGTTTCGGGGTGCCAATCAGTCTGGTTATTTTCACGGATTAACTCATCTTTAATGGAAGTTGTGCGGATATACCAAGATGGTTGTGCGTAATAGATCAGTGCTGTGTGGCAACGCCAGCAGTGCGGATAAGAGTGCTCATATGGCTGATGCTTGTAGAGCACGCCTCGTGACTTTAACTCTTTTACTAAAACCTTATCGGCATCCTTGAAGAAGAGCCCACCAACTAGTGGAACTTCGCTTAAGAAAGTTCCATTTGGTGCGATTGGATTAACAACTGGCAATCCATATGAACGACAGACCGCTAAATCGTCGGCGCCAAAAGCAGGTGATTGGTGAACCAGGCCAGTGCCATCTTCAGTTGTTACATAGCTGGCTAGAACTACGAAGTGCGAATCAGGAATTTCAACGAGATCAAGGGGTCGCTTATAGGTAGTTCGCTCAAGATCTTTGCCCTTTATCACCTTTAAAATCTTCACTTCACCGGTCAAAGATGAGATCAAAGGCTCTGCAACAACTAATACTTCGCGCGCATCTTCCACGGTTACTTCAGCGACTACATAATCAACTTCAGGATTTACTGCAATTGCAGTATTAGAAACTAAAGTCCATGGAGTCGTCGTCCAAACCAATAGCGCAGCGCCAAGATCTGCTAGCTCACCAGATGTAACCGGGAAACGTACATATACCGATGGATCGGTAACTGTCTCGTAACCTTGCGCCAATTCATGGTCTGATAAACCAGTTCCACAACGTGGACAATAGGGAGCAACGCGATGATCTTGAACTAAGAGGCCCTTCTTCCAGATCTCTTTTAAACTCCACCAGACGCTTTCTACATACTCTGGCGCCATCGTCCAGTAAGCCTGATCGAAATCAACCCAGAATCCCATCCGGTTGGTCATCGCCGTAAAGGCATCTACGTGGCGTGTTACTGAATCGCGACACTTATCGTTAAAGGCGGCGATGCCATATTTTTCGATATCGCCCTTGCCTGCAAAACCTAACTCTTTTTCGACCGCGATCTCAACTGGTAGGCCGTGGCAATCCCATCCAGCTTTACGAGTTACATACTTACCTTTCATCGTTTGGTAACGAGGAAAGACATCCTTGAAAACGCGGGCTTCAATATGGTGGGTGCCGGGCATGCCATTTGCAGTTGGTGGCCCCTCAAAAAAAGTCCAAGGCTCGGCGCTCTCGCGAGCTGCGGTGCTTGCTTCAAAGATTGCGTTATCGCGCCAGAAATCTAAGATCGAACGTTCCATTGCGGGGAGGTCGATCTGAGCTGGAACCGGGCGCATTGTCATAAGGGGGAGAGTCTAACGCCCGCAGGTCTTTGAGATCGCGCAGGCAAGTTATCTAAGAATTTGCAGTTGAGTTGAGTGGCAAAGTTGGTCTAAGCGGTAAAAGAGCATAGGGTGCGCGGCGTGCCAGCAAAAAAGAAAGCCGTTGCCAAGAAGAGCCCTGCAAAGAAGGTAGCTAAGGCTGCTGCAAAGAAAGTTGTCAAGAAGGCTCCGGCTAAGAAAGCTGCCAAGAAAACCGCTAAGAAAGCGCCACCGAAAAAGGTTGCTAAGAAAGTTGCTAAGAAAGCCCCCGCAAAGAAAGCACCGGGACGTCCCTTTCCTTCTAAAGTTGGCAAGACCACTCTTACAGTCGATGAGAAATCTCAGACAGTTATCGTTGCAACAGTTATGGCTCCGGTTTCAACTCCAGTAGTTGAAGAACGTCGCCTAGTAATGCCCCCACCTGCGCGCCCAATTAAGAGCGGCAAGAAGACTGCGCCCCTTAAGCCAATCAAAGCTGCGCCAACTCCAGTGACTGCCAGTGATTCGGAAGCGCCATGGACTGCAGCCGAACTCAAAGTAGTTCGCACTGAGATCTCTAAAGATTTAGCCCGCCTGCGCCAAGAGTTATCTGTAGTTGAAGCTGAGATGAATGAGTTAATTTCTGAATCAGGTGAAGGCGCTGGCGATGACCAAGCAGATTCAGGCACTAAGACTTTCGAGCGCGAACATGAAATGTCACTTGTCATAAATGCGCGCGATATGGTTTTACAGACTGAGCGCGCGTTAGAGCGCATCGACAGTAAGAGCTACGGAAATTGTGAAGAATGTGGCAACGCAATTGGTAAAGCGCGGCTGCAGGTATTCCCTCGCGCGACTCTCTGCATGATCTGTAAGCAGAAGGAAGAGCGGCGCTAAGGTGCGCCTTCTTAACACCCACTGGAAGAGACTTTATGCGATCGCTTGGGCGATCTGGTTAATTGATTTAGCAACGAAGAGCTGGGCGCTAAGCGCACTTGATCCACGTACACCGGTTAAATTAGTCGGTAGTTTTCTCCAATTAACGCTTCTGAAAAATTCTGGAGCAGCCTTTAGCTTGGCACAAGGTGCGACTGTAATTTTCACCTTCTTTGCCCTCTTAGTTATTGGTGCGATCGGATACTTCGCTCCAAAAATTACCTCTAAAGGTTGGTCGATTGTTCTAGGACTAGCCTTAGGTGGAATTCTCGGTAATCTCACTGACCGAATATTTCGCAGCCCTGGCTTCTTCACCGGACATGTGATCGATTGGATTCAACTCCCGCACTGGCCGGTATTTAACTTGGCAGATAGCGCTATTGTGGTTGCAGCAGCAATTGCAGTCGTACTTTCTATTCGTAATATCTCACCGATGGGAGCTTAAATGTCACGCGAAGCGCGCACTTTAAGCGTTCCCGAAGGCGTAGCCGGCGAACGTATCGATAGCGCGCTCACTCGCGTTCTAGGTCTATCGCGCACCACCATCGTTCGCTTACTCGAAGATGGCGATATCCGCACCGGTGGTCGCGCCATGGCCAAATCAGAGCGCGTAACGAACGGTCAAGTCATTGATGTCTTAATGCCAGAGCCTTTAAATCAAGATCCAATTCCACTAACTCCACTAGATGGTTTGCGCGTTGTCTATGACGATGAAGATATTGTCGTAGCTGATAAGCCAGTTGGCTGCGCAGCTCACCCAAGTCCAGGTTGGATGGGGCCAACTGTTGTTGGTGCACTTACGGCCGCGGGTTACACAATTTCAACATCAGGCCCGGCCGAACGTGCTGGCATTGTGCACCGCCTTGATGTTGGCACCAGCGGGTTAATGATCGTTGCCAAGACAGATCGTGCCTATACCGTTTTAAAAGATGCATTTCGCAACCATGATGTTGAAAAGACTTATCACGCGCTGGTGCAAGGACATATGGATCCAGTTAGCGGAACTATTGATGCGCCAATTGATCGCCATCCAAAAGAGGATCATCGCTTTGCCGTAATCGCTGAGGGTAAAGAGAGCATCACACATTACGAAGTAATTGAATTTTACAGATCAGTCTCGCTCGTCAAAGTTGAGTTAGAGACTGGACGCACACATCAGATTCGTGTCCATTTCTCTGCGCTAAATCATCCGCTAGTTGGCGATACAACTTATGGCGCAGATCCAGTCCTTGGTAAATCGTTAAAGATGTCACGTCCATGGCTACATGCACTCGAACTACGTTTTGCCCATCCCGTTACTAAGCAACCCCTGGTCTTTAACGCTCCCTATGCACCTGACCTTGAGGCTTGCTTGGCGTTGCTTTCCGATGCGGTCCTGCCTTAATCGATAACCAGAGACTAATATTGCCAAACTGTGACAACTGCTAACCCAACTCCCGCAACGAGCAAAAGAGACTCCTTCGTCCACCTGCACGTTCACACCGAATACTCAATGCTCGATGGAGCAGCTCGAGTTGGCGATTTAGTAGAAGAAGTCGCCCGCCAAGAAATGCCGGCGATTGCGATGACTGATCACGGTAACGTCTTTGGCGCTTTTGATTTCTATAAACAAGCAACTAAAGCCGGCGTTAAACCAATTATTGGAATTGAAGCCTACGTTTCACCTGAATCACGCCACGATAAGAAACGTGTGCAATGGGCCAGCGGCGGAGATGATGATGTCTCAGGCGGTGGCGCATATACACATATGACGATCCTTGCCGAAAATAACCATGGCTTAAAGAATTTGTTTAGGCTCTCATCTCTTGCATCTCTTGAAGGTTATTACTACAAGCCCCGTATGGATCGCGAGCTACTTTCGCAATATGCCGATGGCTTGATTGCAACAACTGGTTGCCCAGGTGGTGAAATTCAAACTCGTTTGCGTATGGGAAATTACAAAGAAGGGCTGCGAGCAGCAAGTGACTATCGAGATATTTTTGGCGCAAGTAACTTCTTCCTAGAGCTGATGGATCACGGCATTGATGTGGAAACTCGCGTCAAAGATGATCTTCTTAAACTAGGACGCGAACTCAAGCTGCCCTTACTTGCCACAAATGATCTGCACTACACGCGGCATGCTGATGCGGCCGCTCACGAAGCGCTCTTGTGTGTGCAATCGGGTTCAACTCTGGCAGATCCTAAACGCTTTAAATTCGATAACGATGAGTTCTATCTAAAGACGCCAGCTCAGATGCGCGAGCTCTTTAAAGATCTCCCAGAAGCTTGCGATAACACCTTACTTATTGCAGAACGTTGCAACGTCACGCTGCGCGAAGGTGAGAACTTAATGCCCGCCTTCGCAGTGCCCGCGGGCGAGAGCGAAGATAGCTGGTTACGGAAAGAAGCAGAAATTGGTTTAGCCAATCGCTTCGGCGATCGCGTAACTGCTGAACATAAGGAACGTTTAAATTACGAGCTAGGTGTAATGCTCAAGATGGGATTTCCGGGTTACTTTTTAGTTGTTGCTGACTTGGTATCGCATGCCAAGAAAGTCGGAATCCGAGTTGGTCCTGGTCGCGGTTCTGCTGCTGGATCACTTGTTGCTTATTCACTCGGAATCACTGGGTTAGATCCAATCGAACACGGTCTTTTATTTGAGCGCTTTCTAAATCCAGAACGTATCTCAATGCCCGATATCGACCTGGACTTTGATGAGCGTCGTCGCAGCGAAATGATTAAGTACGCCACTGAAAAATATGGCGAAGATCGCGTGGCACAGATCATTACCTACGGCACTATTAAATCGAAACAGTCGATTAAAGATGCCACACGCGTACTTGGCTACCCATATGTAATTGGTGAAAAGTTAACTAAGGCGCTGCCACCTTCGGTTATGGGTAAAGATATTTCCTTATCTGGCGTCTTTGATTCGAAGGATCCGCGCTATGGCGAAGCCGGTGAATTCCGCGAGCTCTACAACACCGATCCCGATTCAATGAAAGTCGTTGACTTGGCTAAAGGCCTAGAAGGTTTAAAGCGTCAATGGGGTGTTCACGCAGCTGGCGTAATTCTTTCGCGTGAGCCTTTATTGGATGTGATTCCAATCCATCGCCGCGAAGCAGATGGCGCGATCATCACTCAATTCGATATGGGCGCTTGTGAATCAACGGGCTTACTAAAGATGGATTTCTTGGGGCTACGCAACCTTTCGGTATTAGATGATGCACTACTTAATATAAAAGAGAATCAAGGCGTAGATGTTGTACTTGAGGATCTGCCGCTACATGATCAGAAAACATTTGAACTCTTATCGCGCGGGGATACCTTGGGCGTCTTTCAACTCGACGGTGGACCAATGCGCGCACTTTTGCGCAGCATGGCTCCTGATTCATTCGCGGATATCTCAGCTGTTATCGCGCTCTATCGTCCAGGTCCAATGGGCGAGAACGCGCACAATAACTATGCCGATCGCAAAAATGGTCGCAAGCCAGTTGAACCAATTCACGCTGAACTCTCCAATGTGCTGCAAGAAATTCTGGGCGATACCTATGGGTTAATTGTTTATCAAGAACAAGTTATGGCGATTGCGCAGAAGGTTGCGGGTTTCTCACTAGGCCGCGCGGATTTACTACGTAAGGCGATGGGAAAGAAGAATAAAGAGATCCTTGATAAGGAATATGTGCCTTTTGAGGCCGGTATGAAAGAAAATGGTTTCTCAACCGCTGCCATCAAACGATTATGGGATGTTCTGATTCCATTCTCGGATTACGCCTTCAACCGCGCACATAGCGCAGGCTACGGTGTCGTATCTTTCTGGACGGCATATCTAAAGGCGAACTATCCAACTGAATATATGGCAGCACTTTTGACTAGCGTTCGCGATGATAAAGATAAATCGGCTCTCTATCTTTCGGAATGTCGCCGTATGGGAATCAAGGTTCTGCCACCTGATGTAAATGAATCAAATGCCGAATACACACCGCGTGGCCAAGATATTCGCTTTGGACTGGCTGCGATCCGCAATGTTGGCGAAGGTGTTGTTGGATCCATTAAAGCTGTGCGCACCGCAAAAGGAAGCTTCACCTCATTTGGAGATTTCCTAGCCAAGGTAGATGCTCAAGTCTGCAATAAGAAGACTATTGAATCGCTGATTAAGGGTGGCACATTTGATTCGCTAGAACATCCTCGTAAAGGACTTATGACTGTTCATCTAGAAGCGATCGATTCGGTTATTGAAACCAAGCGGGCAGAAGCAATCGGTCAATTCGATTTATTCGGTGGCGATTCGATGACACAAGTTGCAGGTCTCGATATTGAAATTCCTAACTTTGAATGGGATAAGGCAACGCTTCTGACATTTGAGCGAGAAATGCTCGGACTCTATGTATCTGATCATCCGCTGCTCGGCGTTGAACATATCTTGCGTTCGAACACAGATATGTCGATTAGCGCGCTACTGGCAGATGAGAGCGCACCTGATGGCTTTGTTACCTTAGGTGGGTTAATTACTGGTGTTCAGAGAAAAGTATCGCGCCAGGGCTCTTCTTGGGCGATCGTAACTTTGGAAGATCTAGAAGGCGCAGTTGAAGTCTTATTCTTTGCCAATACTTACAACCAATATGCCTTAACTCTTATCGAAGATCGCGTTGTGACGGTACGCGGACGATTTGAACGCCGTGATGATGTAGCGCGCTTTACCGCGATGGAGATGAAATCGCTAGATATATCTACCGGACCAGTTGGACCACTTCTAATCTCACTTCCGATTGCACAATGCACGCCACCGATCGTTGATCGGATGAAAGAAATTCTGCGATCACATCCTGGAAAGCGCGAAGTTCATATGCAGATCGATGATCAAGGCGTCCTAACAACTATGAAGATTGATGCCTTGGTCACAGCATCACCAAGTTTGAGCGCTGATTTGAAATCAATTCTCGGTCCAGATTGCTTAGTCCGCATCTAATTTCAGCCTTACAAATTAAGGAGCGGGCGCAATATCCCAGCCATTAGACTTAAGCCATGATTCGCACGCTCGATCTTCGTGGCCAAGCCTTAAGTAAGGCCGACTACCAGCGCGCAATCCCGCGGGCAACTTTAGATATCGCAACTGCCATGATCGCCGTAGAACCAATATTGGAGCGTGTAAAAAACGGTGATGAAGCAGAGCTAATAAAACTTGCCCAAGAGTTCGATGGTATTTCACCAAAATCAATTCGGGTTACGCAAAGTGATCTAGATAGCGCGCTAGCTGGCTTAGATCCAGCAGTTCGTACAGCGCTAGAACTTTCAATAGTCCGGATTCGGAAAGTTCACGAAGATCAGAAGCGAACAGATAAGTCCACTAAGGTCGTTGATGGTGGCATCGTTTCCGAACGTTGGATCCCAGTAGATCGCGTTGGGCTATATGTTCCAGGTGGCCGCGCTGTTTATCCAAGTAGCGTTCTGATGAATGTAATCCCGGCTCAAATCGCACAAGTCCCAAGCATCGCTGTGGCATCTCCTCCGCAGAAAGAGTTTGGTGGATTGCCACACCCGACAATTTTGGCCGCTTGTTCATTACTTGGAATCACTGAGGTCTATGCCATTGGCGGCGCGCAAGCGATTGCGCTCTTTGCCTATGGCATGGATGGACTATCCGAGAAATGTGATTTGGTCACAGGACCTGGAAATATTTATGTTGCTGCAGCTAAGCGCGCACTGCGCGGTGTGATTGGTATTGACGCAGAAGCTGGACCAACTGAGATCGCGATCTTGGCCGACGACAGCGCGATTGCCGCCGATGTAGCAGCAGATCTAATTAGCCAAGCCGAACACGATGTAATAGCAGCAGCAGTACTAGTAACTACTTCGCCTGAACTTGCTGCGGCAGTTGAAAAAGAGTTAGAAAAGCGCGTTGCCGCAACTAAGCACAGCGCTCGAATTAAAGAGGCGCTTTCAGGAATTCAATCAGCAATTGTCTTAGTAGATTCAGTTGCCCAAGGTTTAGATGTAGTAAATGCCTATGCTGCAGAGCATCTAGAAATTCAAACGATAAATGCTGCAGCTGATGCGCTCAAGATCCGTAATGCAGGTGCAGTCTTTATCGGTCGCTTCTCACCAGTCTCACTCGGAGATTACTCGGCAGGATCCAATCACGTTTTACCTACCGGGGGATGCGCCTGCCACAGCAGTGGCCTTTCGGTTCAGACATTTTTACGCGGACTTCACTACATCGAATATTCCAAGCAGGCATTTATCGACATCGTCCCAACTGTTATCACTCTGGCAAATTCGGAAGATTTGCCAGCACACGGTGAAGCTATGTCGGCGCGGCTGGAGAATCTATGAGTTCGAAAGATTGGCCAAACTGGCTACCGCTGCGCCAAGATTTAATAGAGTTATCTCCATATGGTGCGCCACAAGTTCCAGCTGCGGCAACTTTAAACACCAATGAGAACCCATATGCGCCCTCTGCTGAACTTGCAAAGGCGATCGCTGATCGCACCTACCAAGTAGCACTTAATTTAAATCGGTACCCAGATCGCGATGCTCAAATTTTGCGTAAAGGTCTAGCTGATTTCATAAATGGTTTATCTAAGACATCCTTCAGTGCCAATCAGATCTGGGCAGCCAATGGCAGCAACGAGATAATTCAATCCCTCTTTATGGCATTCGGTGATCGTCCAGCCCTTGGATTTACACCGTCTTATTCCATGCACCCGCTAATAGCTAAGGTCATTGGAGTTAATTGGCAAGACGGGGGACGCCGGGCGGATTTCTCGCTAGATCTCGTTAAAGCGCTGAACGAAATTGCGGCTGTCAAGCCGGCGCTAACTTTTATTACGACCCCTAATAATCCAACTGGCACAACAGTTACTTTGGATGAAATTGCGCAATTAGCGCAAGCGTCAGCACAAGTAAATGGGTTACTAATCGTAGATGAGGCTTACGCTGAATTCTCAGAACTGCCATCTGCCGTAACTTTAATTAATAGGTATCCAAACTTGGTTGTAATTCGCACGATGAGTAAAGCCTTCGCCTTCGCCGGTGCGCGCCTGGGTTACTTAGTCGCAAACCAAGAGTTGGTAAGCGCCATGTTCTTAGTTCGCCTGCCATATCACTTGAGTTCGCTAACCCAGGCAGCAGCTGAGGTAGCACTTGAATTTCAAGGCGAGCTCTTAGGCAATGTCTCAACTCTTATCAACTCTCGTAAATCAGTTATTTCAGAATTGGAGAAGATGGGGCTACAAGTTGTTCCTAGCCAAGCCAACTTCATCTTATTTACTGGATTTAGCCATGAGGCCACCCAACTCTGGCGCCAACTTCTAGACCGCGGAGTTCTCATTAGAGATGTGGGATTATTAGCCCACTTACGAATGACCATTGGCAATGAGGCCGAGAACCAGAAATTTATCGATGCCCTGCAAGAGATCTTGAATGGAGAAAGCCAATGAGAAGAGCCCGCGTTGAACGAAAGACTAAAGAGTCACATGTAATCGTCGAATTAAATCTAGACGGTGAAGGTGCCATCTCAGTCGATACTGGTGTTCCATTTTTTGATCACATGCTCTCGCAACTTGGCAAGCATTCCGGTTTTAATTTAACGGTTAAGACAACTGGAGATATTGATGTTGATTCACACCATACTGTTGAGGATACATCGCTAGCCTTTGGCCAAGCACTGCGCGAGGCGCTAGGTGACAAAGTTGGCATTCGCCGCTTCGGTGATGCGATGGTGCCACTTGATGAAGTCTTAGTTCAGGCTGCCGTTGATCTATCGGGCCGTCCCTATCTGGTGCACCGCCAACCAGAAATTGTTGAGTTAATCGGCACATTTGATACAACCCTGGGAAAACATATCTGGGAATCTATTGTTGCCGAAGCGCACATTGCCTTGCACATACGCGTCCTGGAAGGTCGCAATGCGCACCACGTATTTGAAGCGCAATTTAAAGCGGTAGCTCGCGCACTTCGCGATGCAGTCTCACTCGATGGCGGAATCGCAGGAGTTCCTTCCACAAAAGGTTCGCTCTAATAGTGATAGCAATTCTTGACTATGGGTCAGGTAATTTACGTTCAGCACAACGCGCCTTTGAACGCAGCGGTTCCGAAGTAGTAGTTACCTCTGATCGCGATGTTGCGCTAAATGCGTCAGGTCTTGTTGTGCCCGGCGTTGGTGCATTTGCCGCATGTATGCGTGGTCTTGTTGCAATCGGGGGAGATGAGATTGTGCGCGCTCGTGTGGTAGCTAAACGACCCACGCTAGGAATATGTGTTGGTATGCAGATTCTTTTTCGCGATGGTGATGAATATGCAGCCGATCAACTTCATGAGGGTGTTGGTATTTGGCAGGAGAGCATTTCCAAAATTGCTGCACCAATCCTGCCACATATGGGATGGAATACCGTTGAAGTAACTGGCCCATCACAACTATTTAACGGAATCGAAGATGAAGCTTTCTACTTCGTCCATTCTTATGCCGCCAAGGCGAAGGTGGGCCTTGCCCAAGCTTGGACAAGTTATGGTGAGAAATTTTTAAGTGCGGTTGAAGATGGTGCGATCTGCGCTACACAATTCCACCCTGAAAAATCTGGCGATGCCGGTCTTGCGTTAATTAAGAACTGGGTGGGGATGCTATGAGCGAAGTAAATTATCTAGAGCTATTGCCTGCCGTAGATGTTAAAGATGGTCGCGCCGTAAGGTTGGTTCAAGGAGAGTTAGCGCGCGAGAGCGTCTATGGCCAACCACTTGAAGTTGCACTTGAATTCCAAGCCGCCGGCGCAGAATGGCTGCACTTAGTCGACCTTGATGCAGCTTTTGGGCGCGGTGATAACAGCGCGCTATTGGCTGAAGTAGTTGGTCGCCTCGATATAAAAGTTGAGTTATCGGGTGGAATTCGCGATGACGAATCTTTAAAGCGTGCACTTGCAACTGGCTGTCGCCGGATTAATCTCGGTACAGCTGCGTTAGAGAATCCAGAATGGACAGCGCGCGTTATCGCCGAACACGGTGATCGCATCGCAGTTGGGTTGGATGTGCGCGGCCATGTCCTTGCCGCACGAGGCTGGACTAAAGAAGGTGGCGATTTATTTGAAACGCTAGCGCGTTTAGAAAGTGATGGCTGCGCCCGCTATGTCGTAACAGATGTAACTAAGGATGGCACCTTGCAAGGGCCGAACTTAGAACTACTCCGTGAAGTCTGCAGCGCTACAAAGAAGCCAGTTGTTGCAAGCGGCGGAATTTCTTCACTTGCAGATATCTCTGCGCTCTCGGCTCTACACGCAATCGGGGTTGAAGGCGCGATAGTCGGAAAAGCTTTATATGCCGGCGCATTTACCTTACAAGAGGCGCTAGCCCTTACTAAAGGCGCAAAGTAAATGGCGCTATCGGTTCGTATAATTCCTTGCCTAGATGTCACTGATGGACGGGTCGTAAAGGGCGTTAACTTCACCGACTTAGTAGATGCCGGTGATCCAGTTGAGATGGCTAATTTATATAACTTGGAAGGCGCAGATGAATTAACTTTTCTAGATATATCTGCCAGTAGCTCCGATCGCGAAACAACTTTAGATGTAGTACGTAAAACTGCAGAGCAGGTATTTATCCCCTTAACTGTGGGCGGCGGAATTCGCAGCGTTGACGATGTTGATCGCTTACTACGCGCCGGCGCCGATAAAGTTTCTATAAATACATCCGCAATCGCCCGCCCTGAACTAATCGCAAAAATTGCCGATCGCTTTGGATCACAAGTCTTAGTTATCTCAGTTGATGCACGACGCGCACGTACCGAATCTGGATTCGAAGTAACAACCCATGGTGGTCGCCAGAGCGCAGGACTTGATGCACTTGCCTGGGTAGAGAAAGCTTGCGCACTTGGCGCCGGTGAGATTCTTCTTAATTCGATGGATGCCGATGGCACGCGCGCCGGATATGACATTGGCATGATCACTGCAGTACGTGCGATCTCAAAGGTGCCACTAATTGCCAGCGGTGGAGCCGGAACCTTGGAAGATTTTGCTGCTGCTCTAGATGCTGGCGCAGATGCGCTACTGGCAGCGAGCGTATTTCACTTCGGAATACACCGAATTAGCGATGTTAAGAAGTACTTAAGCGCTCAAGGTTATTCTATTCGCAACAACCGCATTGCCTAAGGCAGAATAAGACTATGAATGCGCAACTGCCCTCGCAATTACCTGAGGATATTGCTGCGCGCTTGAAATCAGATTTGGATCTAATTCCGGCCATCGCTCAAGATGTAAATACCGGTGAAGTTTTGATGTTGGCCTACATGAATCGCCAATCACTTGCGATAACTTTAAAGACTGGTAAAGCAACTTATTGGAGCCGCAGTCGCAGCGAACTCTGGGAGAAAGGCGCAACATCTGGCCATACCCAGAAAGTGAAAGCGATCTCGCTAGATTGCGATGGCGATGCGCTTCTGCTAAAAGTTGAGCAAAGCGGCGCTGCTTGTCACACTGGAGATAAGAGTTGTTTCCATAACCCGATTGCTTTTGATTCTCCTGCCGGTGATCGCTAATGCAACGTTCTGAATTCCAGGAATACGCCAAGAACTTTAATGTCATTCCGGTCTACCGAAAACTTCTCGCCGATGGAGAAACTCCAATTGGTATTTATCGAAAGTTAGCCAAAAATGCGCCATCTACATTTTTATTGGAATCTGCCGAACATGGGGGAGTCTGGTCGCGTTACTCATTTATCGGAGCCAATAGCCAAGCAACTTTAAGTGAGAGCGACGGTAAAGCGATCTGGGTCGGCACAACCCCAGCTGGCGCACCGGTTGGTATCGATCCACTTGCAGCGCTGCGACTGTCCGCAGCTCACCTGCGTTCACCAAAGATTGCCGGCCTTCCACCGCTCACTGGCGGCTTAGTTGGATATATGGGTTATGACAGCGTGCGACGTTTGGAGAAGCTACCAACGCTTAGCAAGAAAGATATTGATCTACCAGAATTAGCATTTATGTTAATTAGCGATCTGGCAGTGATGGATCACGCCGAAGGAACCATCACGCTAATTGCCAATGCTATTAACTGGGATGGCACCGGCGATCGCGTTGATCAAGCCTATGACGATGCGCAGGTTCGCTTAGATCGAATGCAGAGTGATTTACAAGGTTCTCTTCCGGGATTTGTTGCAGAGCTAGCCGATAAAGATCTACCTGCATTTTCGCGAAATATCTCAGGCGATGACTTCAAAGCAAAGATACTTCAAGCCAAAGAAGAGATCGTTGCAGGTGAAGCCTTTCAGATAGTTCTCTCACAGAGATTTGCGATGGAATGCAGTGCAGATGCGTTGGATGTCTATCGCATGCTGCGCCTACATAACCCAAGTCCCTATATGTATTTATTCCGTTTTACCGATGGAGTTGAAGTTGTAGGTTCTAGCCCAGAAGCACTTGTTAAGGTCACTGGCAAAGAAGTTATGGTTCATCCAATTGCAGGTACGCGCAAACGTTCGAGTTCTGCTGAAGAAGATCATCGCTTAGGCGAGGAGTTACTTGCTGACCCGAAAGAGCGGGCCGAGCATTTAATGTTGGTAGATCTCGGTCGAAATGATCTTGGTCGCATCTGTGCACCAGGGACAGTTGAAGTAATTGATTTCATGCACATCGAACGCTATTCACACGTTATGCATATTGTTTCAACAGTTATTGGCGAACTAGCCGCAGACTCATCACCAGTTGATGCTCTATTTGCCGTCTTTCCGGCCGGCACTCTTTCAGGTGCCCCAAAACCAAGAGCGATGGAGATAATTGAAGAGTTAGAGCCAACTCGGCGTGGTCTATATGGTGGTGCGATCGGTTACTTAGATTTCACTGGCAATATCGATACTTGTATTGCAATTCGCACCGCTTTAATTCATAAAGGGATGGCTTATGTGCAAGCTGGCGCTGGAGTTGTCGCAGATTCAGATCCTGAATCTGAAAATCAAGAGTGTCTAAATAAAGCAGCAGCTGTATTAGGAGCAATTAGTGCCGCAAATAAGTTAGCAAGCCAAGGTACGGTGTAGTCGATGTCAGATTTTGCGCCAGTGCTATTTTCGCTAATTGTTATCGTCGTACTTGTTTATTTGATTTCTCGTCGCTTTAATATCTCTTCGCGCTATGAGCGCAAACCAAAGGCTCACACACCTTGGAGCGCCCTTGATGAGGGAATTGATCCATCGCAAGAAGGTAGCGAAAAATGAGTGTACTTGATTCGATTATTACTGGAGTTCGCGAAGATTTGGCTAAGCGCCGTAAATCTTTAAACGAGTTACATGAAGAGATGGCACAAGCTGCACCTGCCTTAGATGCACATGCTGCCTTCAAAAAGGGCGAGATGTCAGTAATTGCAGAAGTAAAACGTTCATCTCCAAGCAAAGGTGAACTTTCAACCATTAGCGATCCAGCAGCACTTGCCGAGCAGTATCAGTTGGCTGGTGCCAGCGTGATTAGCGTTTTGACCGAAGAACGCAGATTTAAAGGAACTCTCGCTGACTTAACTGCAGTGCGGGCCAAGGTGACAATTCCGGTCTTGCGTAAAGATTTTATGGTCGATGAGTATCAATTCTTTGAGGCCCGCGCACATGGTGCTGACATGGTGCTCTTGATTGTGGCAGCACTTGCTAAGAGCCAACTACGTGATTTCTATGATCTGGCAATAGAACTTGGTATGGCGGCGTTAATTGAAGTTCATACGGGTGATGAATTAGAACGCGCTATGGAAGTATCACCCCGAATTGTTGGAGTTAACTCTCGCAACTTAAAGACCTTAGATGTAGATCCAGCTGCATTTGCAGATCTAATCCCTCGGATTCCGCAAGATGTGATTCGAGTCGCCGAGTCTGGAATCTCACACCGTAGCGATGTGGAGTTTGCCCAGCGCCATGGCGCCGATGCGATCTTGGTTGGTGAAGCCCTTGTCACAGCGGGTGACCCAAATTTGGCGATGCGCACCTTATTAGGTCAAGGGTAGACTGTTAGAGTGTCTACTTCCTCGCGCGAAGATCTCTCTGCAATCTTGGGCCACTTTGGTCCCTATGGTGGGCGCTTTGTACCTGAGGCGCTAATTGGTGCACTAGAAGAGTTAGAAGAAGCCCATCGCATCGCGCAATCTGATCCAGCTTTCTTAGCCGAACTCTCTGAACTACATCGCACTTATACCGGCCGCCCCAGCATCATTACCGAAGCAAAGCGCTTTGCCGAACATGCAGGTGGGGCAAGAATTATTTTAAAGCGCGAAGATTTAAACCACACAGGCAGTCATAAGATCAATAACGTCCTTGGTCAAGCACTTCTCACCAAGCGCATGGGCAAGAAGCGCATCATCGCTGAAACTGGCGCTGGTCAACACGGTGTTGCATCGGCAACGGCTGCAGCGCTAATGGGTCTGGACTGCGTTGTTTATATGGGCGAGGAAGATACAAAGCGTCAATCTTTAAATGTGGCGCGCATGAAGTTACTTGGTGCCGAAGTTATTCCAGTAACCTCAGGATCGCGCACGCTGAAAGATGCTATCAATGAAGCGATGCGCGACTGGGTTACAAATGTTGAGACTACTCATTACATGTTAGGAACTGTTGCCGGCCCGCACCCATTCCCAACGATGGTGCGCGATTTCCATAAGATAATTGGCGAAGAAACTCGCGAACAAGTTCTTGAATTAACTGGTCGCCTGCCAGATGCAGTTCTGGCATGTGTTGGCGGAGGGTCAAATGCCATCGGAATTTTCCACCGCTTTATATCTGATCCAAGCGTTCGCCTAATCGGACTTGAAGCAGGTGGCGATGGAGTAGAAACTGGTCGCCATGCCGCAACAATCACTGGTGGAACTCCCGGTGTATTGCACGGAACTCGCTCTTATGTTTTGCAAGATGAAAATGGCCAGACAGTTGAATCACATTCGATTTCTGCTGGTCTTGATTATCCTGGCGTTGGACCTGAGCATGCCTACCTACATGACATAGGTCGCGCCGAATACCGCGCCATCACAGATGCGCAAGCGATGCATGCCTTTGCTTTGTTATCTAAAACTGAAGGAATCATTCCAGCGATAGAAACTGCTCACGCGCTAGCTGGTGCGATGCAAGTAGGTAACGAACTTGGCAAAGATGCGATCATCGTGATTAATCTTTCAGGACGCGGTGATAAAGATGTGCAGACTGCCGCTAGCTACTTTGGAATTCCTCTCGATTAATGACCGCTTTAGATCAACTCTTTGTAAAAGTCCGTGCTGAAAATCGTGCCGCTTTAATTGCATACATCCCAGCTGGATTTCCTTCGCAAGCGGGTTGCCACCGCGTAATCGAAGCCTTTATCGCTGGGGGAGTAGATGCCATTGAAATCGGCTATCCGTATAGCGATCCGGTTATGGATGGTCCAACTATTCAAGCCGCTGCAGTTACATCTCTTCAAAACGGAACAGGCGCACAGGAAGTATTAGCTGCGCTCAAAGTGGCCAGCGCATCTGTGCCGGCAGTTGTAATGACTTACTGGAATCCAATTGAACGTTTTGGAGTTTCTGGCTTTGCCGCAGCTATTGCTGAAAATGGTGGATCTGGCGTCATTACTCCAGATTTAACTATTGAAGAATCAAGTGGATGGATTGGCGCAACAGAAAATTCGGCGATCAATCCAATCTATGTCGTGGCACCCAGTACCAAAGATGCGCGACTTGCCCAAGTAACCTCAAAATGTGGTGGCTTTGTTTATGTCGCTAGCTTGATGGGCGTCACTGGTGCGAGAACTTCTGTATCAGCAGGCGCTGCAGATCTTGTAGCTCGTGTTCGTAAAGTTACCGATCTACCAATTGCCGTGGGTCTTGGAGTCTCAACGCGCGAACATGCTAAAGGCGTTGCGGCGTATGCAGATGGGGTAATCGTTGGTTCAGCGTTTATTAAAGCGCTACAAGATGCACCTAGCGAAGAAGCAGGTTTACAAGCCGTAACTGAATTGGCGCGCGAGCTTGCCCAGGGAGTACGTGAAGGACGATGAAGGAAAAATTTGTAACTTTGCAACCTTGGATCGGACTTATCGCTCGTCTTACCCTTGGAGGAGTTTTATTAGCAGCGGGCTATCTAAAAGCGATCGCGCCAGATAAGTCTAAAATGGCAGTTCGCTCCTATGAGATGCTTCCAAACTCAATTGCCAATTTGCTCGGCTTGGTACTTCCTTTTCTGGAGATAGCCATTGGTGTTCTGTTGATACTGGGAGCTTTGACTAAAGTCATGGCGGTACTCGGTGGCTTTACGATGGTCATTTTTATCATCGCGATCTCACAGGCTTGGGCGCGCGGGTTAAGTATCGATTGCGGCTGCTTCGGCGGCGGCGGCGCCGTTGAACCTGGCCAGACCAAATATTTACAGGAAATTCTCAGAGATACGGGGCTGGCGTTTCTCGCCGCCTATTTAATTCGCTACCCTCTATCTAAGTTTTCAGTAGATAAGAAACCGTCAAAAAGTACTTCACAGAAAGATGTGGCATAACGATGGCGCAAGCAAAGAATCCAGCAGGTGGCAAAGATAATTTCACCCGCAATCTAGTTATCGCTGTGGTCGTAGGAGTCGTATTGATCATGCTCGTTCCAACTGTACTTTCCAAAAAGACCAATACCAGCGCTGCTATCCCATCAAGTGTTTCAGTCGAAGATGGTTACGGCATGGTCTTTAACAAAGATGTGAAAGATGTTCCTTTCATTGAAATTTATGAAGATTTCCAATGCCCTGCTTGCCAGCGCTTTGAATCAATTAGCGGTGAATACATTGAAGATTTAATTAATACCAAGCAGGCAAAGGTTGCATTCCACGCACTTTCCTTCCTTGGTGGCGAATCACAATTAGCGGCAAATGCTGCTGGTTGTTCGGCAGATCAAGGAAAGTTCTTAGCGTTTCATAAGTTGCTCTTTGCCAACCAGCCTCCAGAGAACTCCGGCGCCTGGACGCCTTCTTACTTCACAACTTTGAGCCTTGGCCTAGGTATCTCGGATAAGAAATACGATCAATGTATAGCCAAGAACGAATATAAAGACTGGGTTGTAAATGTGGCAAATGAAGGCGCTAAGCGAAATATAAATTCAACTCCTACCGTCTTCATAAACGGTAAAGAGATCGATCGCAATAAGGCATACAACAGCTTGGCAGAATTTATGCTTGCTGTTAAAAACGGGTAACTATGCACGCGTCGATACCGACTCCGACTCTGTCGCAGATCGCTATCGGTCCTCTTACCGTTCACTTCTATGCTCTTTGCATAATCGCCGGTATTGCGCTGGCAATTTGGCTCGGTGATAAACGCCTAAGCCTTTACGGTGAAAACTCTGGGCTAGTTTTAAAGGGTGTTGTCTCGGAAGTTGCGGTGATCGCAGTTCCTGCTGGAATTATTGGTGGACGTATTTATCATGTCGCTACTTCACCAGATGCTTACTTTGGCAGCGATGGCAACGTGCTAGCTATCTTTAAAATCTGGAAAGGGGGGCTAGGCATCTGGGGCGCAATCGCACTGGGTGTGGCAGGTGCTTATCTGTCTTGGCGCCGACTTGCAAAGAGTATGGAACTGCCTTCTTTTAGAATTCTCTTAGATGCCTTAGCTCCAGGAATATTGCTGGCACAAGCTATCGGACGTTTTGGAAATTGGTTTAACGCCGAACTATTTGGCAGACCGTTAAATACTTGGTGGGCGCTGGAAATTCCATACAAGTTTCGCCCCAAGGGATATGGACTAATCGAAACTTTCCATCCCACATTTCTCTATGAGGCGATCTGGACCTCACTTCTAGCGATCGTGTTGCTGAAATTTGGTAGCCGTTGGGCAGCCGGCTCAATCTTCTACATTTATATCTCTGGTTATTCATTTGCCAGATTCTTTATTGAGGGGCTGCGGATAGATCCGGCACATGATCTATTTGGCCTACGGATTAATCAATGGATGAGTATTTGTATCTTCGCCATGGGATTGGCTCTCTTTCTGCGAAATCAACAGGGTCATAGCGAGCGCATCGCCGCCGGAATTTAATTGGGATCAGGTAGGCTCGGACCATGGCCTTAGAAGATGTCTACCAACGTAATATGCAACATCGCACTCATCGTGCGGGTTGGTTGCGCGCAGCTGTCCTTGGGGCAAATGATGGTTTGGTTTCAACGGCATCACTAATGATTGGTGTTACAGCTGCTAAAACTGGCGGCGCAGATGCCCAAACATTTTTAATTACAGCAGGCGCTGCCGGAATTGTTGCCGGTGCGATGTCGATGGCCGTTGGCGAATATGTATCAGTGCGTTCGCAGAACGATATCGAAGAGTCAGATCGCTTACTTGAAATTGAGCATTTAGCCATCGATCCAGAGTCTGAATTACTTGAGTTACAACAGATCTATATTAAACGTGGGCTTACGCCAGAATTATCTATGGAAGTTGCCAATGCGATGCATGCGCGCGATCCACTTGAGGCGCATCTGCGCGATGAACTTGGACAATTTCCGCACACCAAGGCACGTCCGGTGCAAGCAGCAATTGCATCTGCCGCCGCTTTCACAACTGGTGGCTTAATTCCCTTCTTCGGCGCTTTTGCTCCGACCACCGGCAAAGTTGCGATGAGCATCGTTGGATTTACTATTGCCGGATTGATCGTTACCGGAATCGTTAGTGCCAAGACCGCCGGCTCAAAGGTGCTTGCTCCAACTCTGCGGGTAATCCTCGGGGGTTGCTTCGGCATGGCGATAACTGCAGGCATTGGGCAACTTCTGCATGTGAGCGGGATCTAAGCCCTTTTCCATATTCTCGGTGTGCCTGATTGCCTCAGTTCTTGCTACCCTTTTCCTCTATCGCCTCATTGGGTCGATGGTTTCTACGGGCCAAAGTTGTCCCTCACGTATTTTCAAGTGTGGACAATAGGAGTGAGAAATAAGTGGCCCTTACATCTAACTATCCAGCGCGTCTTGGTCTTTATGATCCAGCAAACGAGCATGATGCATGCGGCGTTGCGATGGTTGCCACTCTAAATAAAGTTGCAACACATGAAATCGTTGAAAAAGCTCTTACCGCTCTTCGTAATATGGAGCATCGTGGCGCATCTGGCGCCGAACCCGATAGCGGTGATGGTGCTGGAATATTAATTCGCATTCCAGATGCTTTCTATCGTGCCGTAGTTGATTTCGAACTTCCTAAAGATGGTTTCTATGCAACTGGTATTGCATTTATCGCACAGGGCGCCGAAGTCCGCGCTGAGATCGAAAAGATCGCAACTGAAGAAGGTTTGACCGTTTTAGGTTGGCGCGAACTACCTATCAATCCGGCATCTCTTGGCAAGACAGCAGTTTCAGTTATGCCAAAGTTTGAACAAGTATTTATTTCAGGCAAAGGCGATGAATCAGGGATTGCGCTAGATCGCTTAGCTTTCTGCTTACGCAAACGCGCAGAACATTCACTGGACCTTTACTTCCCATCACTTTCATCTCAGACCATTGTCTACAAGGGAATGCTTACAACTGGACAACTCGAAGAGTTCTTCCCAGATTTAAGTGATCAATGCGTGGTTTCTCCTATGGCGCTAGTTCACTCACGTTTTTCCACCAATACATTTCCATCTTGGCCACTGGCTCACCCTTATCGCTTTATCGCACACAACGGCGAAATCAATACCGTTAAAGGCAACCGCAACTGGATGCGCGCCCGCGAATCTCTACTTGCCAGTGAATTAATTCCTGGCAATCTCAGCCGCCTCTTTCCTATAGTTGAAATGTCAGGTAGCGATTCTGCATCTTTTGATGAAGTTCTAGAACTTCTCTACTTAGGTGGACGTTCACTTCCTCATGCGGTTTTGATGATGATCCCGGAAGCATGGGAGAACCATGCAACGATGTCGCAGAAGCGCCGTGATTTCTATGCCTTTCATGCCTCTCTTATGGAGCCATGGGATGGTCCTGCATGTGTGACATTTACCGATGGACATCGAGTCGGTGCCGTACTCGATCGCAACGGACTTCGTCCATCACGCTTCTGGGTAACTGATGATGGGCTAGTAGTTCTGGCATCTGAAGTTGGCGTTTTAGATTTCCCAGCGGAAAAGATTGTGCGAAAAGGACGCCTGCAACCAGGCAAGATGTTCTTAGTTGATATCGAAGCCGGTCGTATCATCGAAGATGATGAGATCAAAGATACTCTCGCAGATGCCGCTCCTTACGGTCAGTGGTTACACGATGGAATGATGAAGCTAAGTGATCTTCCTTCGCGCGAACATATTGTTTATCCTCACTCATCGGTTGTCCGCCGCCAACGCGCCTTTGGTTATACCGAAGAAGAGATTCGTATCTTGCTTACTCCGATGGCTAAGAACGGTATGGAAGCACTTGGCTCGATGGGAACCGATACGCCAATTGCGGCGCTCTCAGAAAAACCACGCCTGCTCTTTGATTACTTCTCACAACTTTTTGCTCAGGTAACAAATCCACCACTTGATGCAATACGTGAAGAACTTGTAACCAGCCTAGGTGGATCAATTGGACCAGAGCACAATCTCCTAGATCCAGGTCCAGAGTCTTGTCGTCAGATTTCATTGGCCTTTCCAGTAATTGATAACGATGAATTAGCAAAGATCATTCACGTTAACGCCGATGGCGATTATCCAGAGTTAGAAAGTTATGTAGTTCGCGGGCTATTCCCCGTAACTGGTGACGGCAACACACTTCATAAACGCCTAAAAGAGGTTAAAAGCGAAGTATCTGATGCGATTGCAGCCGGTGCGCACATCATCGTTCTCTCTGATCGCAACGGTGACGCCGAAGATACGCCGATTCCATCTCTTCTACTAACCGCTGCAGTACATCACCATTTAATTCGCGAAAAAACGCGTACCAAGGTTGGGCTTGTGGTTGAAGCTGGAGATGTCCGTGAAGTTCACCATGTTGCGCTTTTAATTGGTTATGGCGCAGCCGCAGTTAACCCATACCTTGCGATGGAATCTGCCGAAGATCTAGTTCTGCAAGGTGTTATTACTGGCATTACCCCTGAAAAAGCAGTTCGCAATGTTATTAAGAGCCTCGGTAAAGGTGTATTAAAAGTTATGTCGAAGATGGGCATCTCAACAATTGCTTCATATACCGGTGCTCAAGTCTTTGAAGCTATTGGTCTGTCTCAAGAAGTTGTTGATGAATTCTTCGTTGGCACTACCTCCCGCCTTGGCGGAATTAGCCTTGATGTAATTGCTGAAGAAACTATTGCCCGCCATCACATTGCATATCCAGTCGGGGGCGAGATCCCCGGCACCAAACGTTTACCAATTGGTGGTGAATACCAATGGCGCCGCGATGGCGAGCCACATCTATTTAATCCTGAGACTGTATTTACCTTGCAGCACTCAACCCGTTCAAAGCGCTATGACATCTTTAAGCGATACACCAGCAAGGTAGACACTCAGAGCAAAGAACTTATGACTTTGCGCGGACTCTTCGCCTTTCAAGAAGGAAAACGTCCTGCAATTTCCATTGATGAAGTTGAACCAATCTCAGAGATCGTAAAGCGTTTCTCAACTGGCGCAATGTCTTACGGCTCTATTTCACAGGAAGCGCACGAAACTTTAGCGATCGCTATGAACCGACTCGGTGGAAAATCCAATACGGGTGAAGGTGGCGAAGACCCGTCTCGCGCGATCCCGATGGCTAATGGTGATTCCAAGCGCAGTGCAATTAAACAAGTTGCTAGCGGACGCTTTGGCGTAACAAGTGATTACCTTGTAAACGCAGATGATATTCAGATCAAGATTGCCCAGGGCGCAAAGCCTGGCGAAGGCGGACAGCTACCTGGAAATAAGGTCTATCCGTGGATCGCCAAGGTGCGTTACTCAACTCCCGGTGTTGGACTTATCTCACCGCCACCGCATCACGATATTTATTCGATTGAAGATTTAGCACAGCTAATTCATGATTTAAAGAACGCTAATAAGAATGCACGTATTCACGTAAAGCTAGTTGCTGAAGTTGGCGTTGGCACTGTTGCGGCCGGTGTATCTAAAGCACATGCCGACGTTGTTTTAATCTCTGGCCACGATGGCGGAACTGGTGCATCACCGCTTACTTCACTTAAGCATGCAGGCGCTCCTTGGGAACTTGGCCTTGCCGAAACGCAACAGACGCTGCTACTTAACGGGCTACGCGATCGCATCGTTGTGCAAGCAGATGGTCAGTTAAAGACTGGTCGCGATGTTGTAATTGCAGCGTTGCTTGGCGCGGAAGAGTATGGCTTTGCCACAGCGCCGCTCGTTGTCTCCGGTTGCGTCATGATGCGGGTCTGTCACTTGGATACTTGTCCGGTCGGCGTTGCAACCCAGAATCCAGAACTTCGCAAACGCTTTACCGGCAAGCCAGAGTTTGTAGAAACTTTCTTTGAATATATTGCCGAAGAAGTTAGAGAAATCTTGGCCAAACTCGGTTTCCGTACTCTTCAAGAGGCGATCGGTCACGTTGAATTCCTTGATACTCGCGATGCTGTAAATCACTGGAAAGCCAGCGGTCTTGATTTAGCACCGCTATTGGTTCGCCCAGATGTTGCATCCCCTTTGCATCGCACAACTGTGCAAGATCATGGCCTTGCGGCAGCTCTTGATAATCAATTGATCTCACTTGCGGTAGCTGCTCTTGAGAAAAAAGAGGCTGTGCGAATTGATCTGCCGGTACGTAACGTTAACCGCACCGTTGGCACGATGTTGGGTGCAGAAGTCACCCGTCGCTTTGGCGCAGAAGGTCTTCCAGTCGGAACAATAGATGTAACGCTGCATGGTTCTGCTGGTCAATCACTTGGCGCATTCTTACCTCGCGGTATCGCAATCCGTCTCTATGGCGATAGCAATGACTACGTCGGTAAGGGAATTTCAGGCGGTCGCGTCATAGTTCGTCCAGATGAACGCGCTACCTTCCCATCACACGAGAATGTCATCGCCGGAAACGTAATTGGTTATGGCGCAACTTCAGGTGAGATATTTATTCGCGGGCTAGTTGGTGAACGTTTCTGCGTTCGCAACTCAGGTGCAACTGCGGTTGTGGAAGGCATCGGCGATCATGGCTGCGAATATATGACTGGCGGAAGCGTTGTCATATTAGGTCGTACCGGTCGTAACTTCGCTGCCGGGATGTCAGGCGGTCGCGCCTTTGTTCTAGATCTCAATCCAGCGCAGGTAAATACCGAGATGGTCGATATCTTGGCAGTCCCGGAAGATCAGAGAGAAACTCTGAAGTCGATAATTTCTAGCTTCTATACCGAAACTGGATCAACTGTTGCAGCAGATCTACTAAAGGATTGGAACGCTTCAGTAAATCGCATCTCGCTAGTAATGCCACGTGATTATGCGCGCGTACTTGCTGCAATCGAGCGAGCTACTAAAGATGGACTTCCGATAGACCAATATGTAATGGAGGTGGCAGCAAATGGCTGATCCCAAAGGTTTTCTAAATACACCGCGCGAGCTACCCAAGCGTCGTCCAATCGATATCCGCATTAAAGACTGGCATGAAGTCTATGAACCTCAGAGCATGGAGCACCTGCAGAAGCAAGCGGGCCGTTGCATGGATTGTGGTATTCCCTTCTGTCACGAAGGTTGTCCGCTCGGAAATCTAATTCCAGAATGGAATGATTTGATGTGGCGCGGCGATAAAGAGGAAGCGATGGCGCGATTGCACGCGACTAATAACTTCCCAGAATTTACGGGGCGTTTATGTCCAGCACCGTGTGAGACCGCATGTGTAATAGGTATTAACGCTGATGCGGTAACTATCAAACAAGTAGAACTGCGAACCATTGAAGAAGCTTTCGGTGCTGGAAATGTAAAGCCAACTCCACCTGATCGCTTAACCGGTAAAACAGTTGCGGTAATTGGTTCAGGTCCGGCAGGCCTTGCTGCAGCCCAACAGTTAACCCGCGCCGGTCACACCGTCGCCGTATACGAGCGTGCCGATAAAATCGGTGGGCTACTGCGTTACGGAATCCCAGAATTTAAAATGGAGAAAAGCATCCTTGACCGTCGTCTAAATCAGATGGAGAAAGAAGGAACTCGTTTTCGTCCAGGTGTAGATGTCGGTGTCGAACTAACTGGCGCCGATCTTCGCAAGAAATACGATGCGATCGTTCTTTCAGTTGGCGCTACGCAATGGCGCGATCTGCCAATTAAGGGACGCGAGAATAAAGGTATCTACCAAGCGATGGAATTTCTACCTTGGGGAAATAAACAAGCACTTGGTGAAGTTACCAATCCAGATATAAATGTTGCTGGTAAGCACGTTGTGATTTTGGGTGGGGGAGACACTGGTGCAGATTGTCTTGGTACTTCTATTCGCCAAGGTGCAGCAAGTGTTACGCAATTAGAAATCATGCCGCGTCCAACTGAAGAACGTCCGAGCGGACAACCATGGCCGACTTACCCAATGATCTATCGCGTCTCATCTGCCCATGAAGAACTCGATAACCGAGTCTTTGCCGTGAGTACTGAGGAATTTATTGGTGATGGCAATGGCAATCTCAAGGCGCTCAAATTGGTGGAGACAGAATTTGTAAACGGTAAATTTGAACCAGTGGCAGAGACAGAGAAAGAGATTCCCGCTGACTTTGTATTTTTAGCGTTGGGATTTACTGGTCCTGAAAAATCTGCGATCTTGACTCAGCTAGAAGTTGAATTTGATGATCGTGGGAATATCAAGCGCGATGAAAATTATCAGACCAGCGTGGAAGGAATCTTCGTTGCCGGTGATGCAGGTCGCGGACAATCGCTAATTGTTTGGGCGATTGCCGAAGGGCGTAGCGCTGCGGCAGGTGTCGATAAATATCTGGAAGGTGAAACCCAATTACCGGCTCCAATCGAGCCGACTGCTCGCTCATTGATGGTTTAGGAATGGTTTGAGTGTCTAATCCCACTTAAATTCACTTCTAATTTTCCTACCAACTAACCAGTAGCGAATTCAATTAGATAAGGTATGCCTATGCGTCGCGCCAAGATTGTTTGCACAATGGGTCCAGCTGTCGAATCTCCTGAGAAAGTTCGCGAGTTAATCGCTGCTGGTATGAATATGGCGCGCCTTAACCTTTCGCACGGTGGGTATCCAGAACATCAGGCACGTCTTGATCGCGTACGGGAAGCGGCTAAAGAAGCCAATGTTCCAGTGGCGATTTTGGTAGATCTACAGGGACCGAAGATTCGTTTGGCACGTTTTAAGGCCGGCCCGCACGATTTAGCGCGCGGAGATATTTTCACTATTACCACTGATGAAGTTGAAGGTACCAAGGAGCGCGTTGGTACAACTTATAAAGGTCTACCCGGCGATTGCAAACCTGGCGATCGCATTTTGATCGATGATGGAAAAGTGACTGTTGAGGTTGTGGAAGTAAAAGGAAACGATGTCGTCACCAAGGTGATCGAACCAGGTGCGGTAAGTAATAACAAAGGTATTAATCTGCCCGGGGTTGCTGTCTCCGTTCCCGCGCTATCTGAGAAAGATATGGACGATCTTCGTTGGGGGCTAAAGGCCGGCGCAGATTTCATCGCCCTTTCATTTGTGCGTAGCGCAGATGACATTGTTGATGTCCACCGCATCATGGATGAAGTCGGAATTCGCGTTCCAGTAATCGCCAAGATTGAGAAACCACAAGCAGTTGAGAATTTGCAAGGCATCGTTAACGCCTTCGATGGCATCATGGTCGCGCGCGGTGACCTCGGAGTAGAGCTTCCGATTGAAGAAGTTCCACTTGTTCAAAAGCATTGCATCGAGCTGGCTCGTGAAGCAGCCAAGCCGGTCATCGTGGCAACCCAGATGCTGGATTCAATGATCACTAATTCTCGTCCAACTCGAGCTGAAGCAACAGATTGTGCAAATGCAGTTCTAGATGGCGCAGATGCTTTGATGTTATCTGGCGAAACATCCGTAGGTGAATTTGCCATTGAAGCAGTTCAAACTATGGCACGCATTATTTCTCATACTGAGCAAGGTGGCATGGACATGATCCGCCCCATGAAGTCAGCGCCTAAGACAAAAGGTGGAGCGATTACAAAGGCTGCTACTGAAGTAGGCGCAATTGTTGGCGCTAAGTACTTGGTGACATTTACACAATCTGGTGACTCTGCGCGACGCACTGCGCGCCTGCGTTCGCCGATTCCGATCTTGGCATTTACTCCAGAAGTTGGCACCTACAACAGAATGGCCCTTGATTGGGGAGTGGAACCAGAGTTAACTCCGATGGTTAAGCACACCGATGAGATGGTGATGCAAGCCGATACCTTGTTATTGCAATCAAAGCGATGCAAAGAAGGCGAGTTAGTTGTAATTGTTGCAGGATCTCCTCCTGGAATTCCAGGCTCAACCAATGCGATGCGCGTGCACCGTGTGGGCGATGCCGTGGGTGGCGCAGCTCCCGCTTACCGTTAAGATTTGCCTTCTAAGCCTCGGTACTCCAACGGTAGAGAGGGCAGTCTCAAACACTGCATAGTGTCGGTTCGAATCCGACTCGAGGCACATGAATACAAATAGCGATGGTGCTGCAATTCGCATAAAAATTCTAGTCGCCGAAGATGAAGCGCTAATCCGTATGGATTTAGTTGAGATGCTGGTTGAAGCGGGTTACGAGGTTGTCGCTGAAGCAGCCGATGGCGCTCAAGCAATTGAGTTGGCCCAGCTACATAAACCTGATTTAGCAATTTTAGATGTGAAGATGCCGGTATTAGATGGTATCTCTGCCGCCGAGAAAATAATTTCAATCGCACCAGTTTTAATGTTGACCGCTTTTTCACAGCGCGAACTAGTTGAACGTGCTCGTGATGCCGGCGTTATGGCATATGTAGTGAAACCTTTTTCTATCAGTGATCTAGTTCCGGCAATTGAAATCGCGATTAGTAGGCATCTACAGATGCGCACACTTGCCGAAGAAGTCGCAGATTTGCATGAACGGCTTGAAACTCGAAAGTTAATTGATCGCGCCAAAGGTATTTTGATGCAGGCGCTAAATCTCGCCGAACCACAGGCGTTCTCCTGGATTCAAAGAGCTGCCATGGATCGTCGCTTGACCATGAAAGAAGTAGCCCAAGCGGTCATTTCACCAGATGCGGTCCCTGGCAATTCACCCGACTAATTAGCCCCATTTAACAGTAAAACGTAATCAAACCTTTATATTCGCACGCTCAACCTCAGGTTGATGGATGGATATCCCCACCTTTACACTTAAGGCCTCCCTGTCCCGGGACACATGCAAGAAAAAACAGGAAGGCAATACATGAACAAGAAGATCAAAGCTTCTGCTGCAATCGTTGCCGCAATCGCGCTTTCATTTGGCGCATTTGCATCAACATCTGCATCAGCTGCAACAAAGACATTTACTCTGGCATACCAGGGCCCACTTTCGGGTGGAGAAGCCTCAACAGGTATCGATGAGCAAAACGGCGTTAAGTATGCAATCAAAGTATTTGAGGCAGCTAACCCAGGTTACAAGATCAACCTCGTATCAGTAGATGACGAAGGAGATCCAGCTGTAGCTTCAAAGGTAGCTCCAGGAGTTGGAACCAACACAAAGATCATTGGTCTTGTTGGCCCAGCGTACTCAGGTGCAACAATTGCATCACTTCCTTACTACAAGGCAGGTAACCTCACAGTTATCTCACCATCTGCAACTCGCGTATCTCTAACAGATCCAAAGAGTGCAACAGCTAAGTCAGATTACGGTCGCCCAATTTTCCACCGCGTCGTAGCAACTGATGACAAGCAGGGTCCAGCGCTTGCGAAGTTCGCAACAGCAGGCATCGCAGCTGCAAAGGTCTTCGTATTCGATGACCAGTCTTCATACGCTGTTCCACTACGTGGATATGTAGAAGCTGCTCTCAAGTCAGTCAAGGGTGCAACTCTTGTTGGCGGAGATTCAGTTATCAACACAACAACTGATTACAGCCCAACTGTTGCCAAGATCAAGTCATCTGGTGCAAACGTTGTTATCTACACTGGCTACTACAGCGCTGGAGCAATCTTCGTTAAGCAGCTACGTGACTCAGGTTCAACAGCGTTATTCGCTGGTGGCGACGGAGTCTTCAACCAGCAGTTCGCAGTCCTCGCCGGTAAGTCTGGCGAAGGCGCAAAGCTAACTGGTGTAGCAGGTCTTGCTGATGTTGATGCAAAGATCGAAGCTGACTTCAAGGCCAAGATCGGTGTTTCATCAGGCGTTTACGCTGTTGAATCAATCGACGCTGCAAATATCTTCCTTTCAGGAATCTTGAATGGAAAGACATCTCGTGCAGCAATGAACAAGTGGGTAAAGAGCTACAACTTCAAGGGTATTGCTGGGGCGAACATCAAGTTCAACCAACATGGCGATATCTCAGAAGGTGGCTTTGCTGGCTTCCTAGTAACAGGCGGAAAGCTTGTTAACAAGGGCCCAGTAGCCTAACTCTCAAGTAATTGCTTGACCCCAACGGGCAAGTTGATTCGCAAGAATCAACTTGCCCGTTGGCTTTGAATTCACCTAAAATTAAAGTAGATTTCACCGACTTGATCTATTCAAATCCCGTAAGGCACCGGGTCTACTATCGATCGCAGATTTTATAAAGGGGCACGATGTTTACAGTCTTTATTGATCAGTTCTGGCAACTGACAGTCTCGGGTATCGCACTCGGATTTATCTATGTCTTGATCGCACTTGGTTACACCATGGTCTATGGCGTACTTCGTATGATCAATTTTGCTAACTCTGAAATCTTTATGTGGGGAACATTCGGCTCTATTGTCGCTAGCCGTGACCTCTTTGGATATAACCAGACAACAGAACCGGCGCACGGTGCCAAACTTGCCCTTGTTCTCTTTGTACAACTTTTCTTTTCGATGGCCTTTGCCGGACTAACTGCAGTCTTAGTTGAGTTCGTGGCTTATCGCCGCTTGCGCGCCAGAGGAACAAATCGTTTAGCAACTCTAATTTCTGCAATTGGTATGTCTATTGTGCTTTCAGAGGTGATGCGTCTGATGACCGCATCGCGTCCAGTTGGCTCTCCCAGAATTCTGGAGAAGGTAATTCTTACAGAGATATGGGGAGCGCAGATTCGCCTCGATACCTTGATCACTATCGTCGCAGCTGGTGTCATCTTTATTATCCTGGAACGTTTCGTGAAGCTATCTCGTATGGGTAAGGCTATCCGCGCCGTATCAATGAATGAAGATGCCGCCAAGTTGATGGGTATCAACTTAAATCGCGTTATTACTACAACCTTCTTAGTCGGAGGCCTCGCAACAGGGGCGGCTGGATTCTTCTACATCACTGTTTACGAGTACACCAAATTTAACATTGGCTTCACTATGGGTCTTGCCGCCTTTACCGCAGCGGTAATCGGTGGCATCGGTAATATCCGTGGCGCCTTCTTCGGGGGAGTAGCCCTTGGTTTGGCTGAGGTATATGCCGCTGCGATCCTCGGAACTCAGTGGAAATCAGTAACAATTTTTATCATTCTCGTTCTAGTCCTTCTCTTTAAGCCATCTGGCTTATTCGGAGAAGCCGTCACCCAGACAAGGGCTTAAGGTGAATATTATGAAGAACTTTAACCTCCGCGATTTCGGTGCTGGTATTTGGGAGCGTTCAAATCGCTACCAACGTATCGCCATTGTTCTAGTGACTATTACCCTAGCGGCGTTACTGCCATTTGCTGGCGCATCATTTCTAGCAACTCCAATCGCCGCCTATGACGCCGTATTGGTTTATCCAGTAGCCATCTTCGTACTTATGTCACTTGGTCTAAATATCGTTGTCGGCAAATCCGGCATGCTCGACTTAGGTTATGTAGCTTTCTTTGCAATCGGTGCTTACACAAATGGCTTGCTTAGCATGCACACTGGGTTAAATACCTGGGAGATCATGCCAATTGGTATCGGCGCTGCGATGTTAGCTGGCGTTCTACTTGGTATTCCAACGCTGCGCTTGCGTGGAGATTATCTAGCGATCGTTACCTTAGGATTTGGCGAAATCATTCGCATCGTTGCACTGAACGTTCCTTGGACAAATGGTCCAAATGGAATTTCCGGTATTCAGATGCCACCACCGATTCTTGGTAAAGAGTTTGCACTCGATGATCAGAAGCTCTTCTTCTGGGTAGTCCTAGTAATGATCTTGCTAACCATCTGGATGATTCGCCGCTTAACTGTGCGCCGCCCAGGTCGCGCCTGGGAGGCAATTCGCCAAGATGAAGATGCGGCAGAACTCATGGGCGTTCCAACTCTTAAATATAAGATCTGGTCATTCACACTCGGTGCTGCCATCGGCGGAGCAGCCGGTGTCCTATACGCATCGAAGAACCTCTTTATCTCACCAGAAATGTTTACTCTTAATGTCTCGATTCTGATCTTGGCCTGTGTGGTCTTTGGTGGAATTGGAAATATCTGGGGCGTAATCCTCGGTGGTGCGATTCTGGGTTATCTGCCAGATCGAATCCGTTTTATCTCTGATGCGCGCCTATTGGTATTCGGGCTCGTCCTTGTAATTGCTATGAACTTCCGACCAGATGGTCTCTTGCCACGTAAGAAACGTGAAAAAGCTCTGGTTAAGAAAGGTGCAAACGCCTAATGTCAAAAGTCCTCTTAAAACTTGAAAACCTCACCATGAAATTCGGTGGCGTGACCGCTCTAAATGAAGTGAACCTAGAAATTCACGAAGGTGAAATCCTTGCACTCATCGGTCCCAACGGCGCTGGTAAGACAACGGTCTTTAACGTGATCACTGGTGTTTATCAAGCAACCTCCGGTTCAGTCACTTTTGATGGTAACAACTTGGCAGGTCGCAAGCGTTTCCAGATCACTGGTCTTGGCGTTGCACGTACCTTCCAGAACATTCGCTTATTTGGCGATATGACAACCCTAGAAAATGTTATTACCGCAACAGATGTACATAAGAAGAGTGGTCTAGTCGGCGCACTCTTTGGTACGCCACGTGCGCGCCGAGAAGAGAAAGAGAACCGTGCAAAGGCTCTCGAAATTCTGCAATTTATCGGAATCGATGAATATGCCGATCGTCTTGCAAAGAATCTGCCATACGGTGTGCAGCGTCGCTTAGAAATTGCGCGCGCAATGGGAACATCACCAAAACTCTTACTCCTTGATGAACCAGCTGCAGGTTTTAACCCACAAGAAAAAGTTGAGCTTGCGGCAACTATCAAGAAGGTGCGCGATGCCGGTTACACCGTTCTTCTGATTGAGCACGATATGTCGCTGATCATGGGAATCTCAGATCGGGTAGCAGTACTCGATTTCGGAACCAAGATCGCTGATGATTCACCAGCTGTTGTTCAAAGCGACCCTCGTGTTATCGAGGCTTATCTAGGAGTGCCTGCAGATGCGTCTTGAAATTAAAGATCTCCACGTTCACTACGGCAAGATTGAAGCGATCAAAGGCATCTCAATTGTTGTCAATGAGGGTGAAATTGTTACCTTAATCGGTGCTAACGGTGCCGGTAAGACAACGATGCTTAAGACTATTTCCGGTCTTCGCCCGGCAACTAGCGGACAGATCATCTTTAATGGTGAAGATATAACTGGCGTACCAGCCCACAAGCGCGTTGACCTTGGTTTGTCACAAGCACCTGAAGGCCGCGGAATTTTCCCAGGCATGACAGTTCTAGAGAACTTAGAAATGGGAAAGTTCCATCGCCACGATCGCAAAAAGGAGATGGCCGAAGATCTAGATAAGGTCTATACCCTCTTCCCACGTTTGAAAGAGCGCGTCTCACAAGCTGGCGGCACATTATCTGGCGGAGAACAGCAGATGCTCGCTATCGGTCGCGCTCTTATGGCGCGTCCAAAGGTCTTGCTACTTGATGAGCCATCCATGGGTCTTGCACCACAGATGATCGCAAATATCTTCCGCATCATCACCGAGATCAATAAGACTGGCGTCACCATTCTTCTGGTTGAACAAAATGCTCAGCAAGCGCTACAGCGCGCCCACCGTGCTTATATTCTTGAGACTGGAAATGTTGTTAAGGAAGCCAAGGCTTCTGATCTACTTAACGATCCTGCGGTACGCGAGGCTTACCTCGGTACTGGCGCTCACTAATTTTTAATTAGCGCTCAGACAAGATCATGCAGGTAATACGCGCTGAACAAGTTCGTTGACCTTGCTCGTTAGTAATTACGATCTCGTAGACGCATAAAGTCTTTCCCAGCGAAACAGCGGTCGCAACACCAGTAACAAAACCTGAGGTAGCTGACTTGTGATGCGTCGCATTGATATCTACGCCAACGATGCGGCGATTCTCACCTGCGTGCAGTTGTGTCCCGATTGATCCAAGCGATTCCGCAAGAACAACATTTGCACCACCGTGTAAAAGCCCGATTGGCTGAGTGTTTCCTTCAACCGGCATGCGACCAACTAAACGCTCTGGGGATGCTTCCAGGATTTCGATACCCATCTTCTTATCAAGTGCGCCGCTGCCACGTTCCCGAATAATCTCTAAAAAGTTTGGGGTATTTTCTGCCTGCGTCATAGTTCGAAATAGTAACTTATTTAACGGCTACTTCTCTAGGATGGTGCCATGGCTCAGAAGCGTTTACTCCTAATTGATGGCCATTCGATGGCATATCGCGCCTTCTTTGCCTTACCTGCTGAAAATTTCACAACCGCGCAAGGCCAGCACACCAACGCTATCTATGGCTTTGCCACAATGTTGATCTCACTTTTAAAGGATGAGAAGCCAACTCACGTTGCAGTGGCCTTCGATGTTTCGAGAAAGACTTTTCGTACCGATATTTTTCCCGAATATAAAGCCAATCGCGCCAAGACTCCAGATGAATTTCGCTCGCAGATGTCATTTCTCAATGAGCTAGTAACTGGTTTTGGAATTACCCAGTTTGCACTGGAAGGTTATGAAGCAGATGACCTCATCGCCACCGTTACCAAGCAAGCAGAACGTGAAGGTGTAGAAGTCCTGATTTGTACCGGGGATCGCGATAGTTTCCAACTGGTAACTGAAAAGACAACAGTTCTCTATCCCAAACGCGGTGTATCTGAAATGGCGCGGATGACTCCTGCTGCAGTCGTTGAGAAATATGGAATGACGCCAGATCAGTATCCAGATTTTGCCGCCTTGCGCGGAGACCCCAGCGATAACTTGCCATCTATTCCTGGCGTTGGTGAGAAGACAGCGGCAAAGTGGATCGTGGAATATGGATCTTTGCAGGAGTTAATTGCCAACGTGGATAAAGTCAGTGGCAAAGTCGGCCAGTCGCTGCGCGATAATTTAAATGATGTAATTCGCAATCGTGAGTTAACGCAATTAATCCATGATGCGCCGATTACTTATCAGGTCGATGCGCTTATCTGGCCAGGCGTTGATGAGGCAGATCTAACCAAGTTATTTGAACAGTTGGAATTTCGCACTTTAAAAGATCGTCTGAAGCCAATTCTCAACGCCGCAACCGTTGTTAAGAAGAAGGAAGACGCTGCCGAGTTAACTCTCTTTGCACCAACCTTAGATGGGGGAGCACTAACGCCGCTGGAGGTTGATGAGTTAATTGCCAAGCACTCAGGTGAAATAGCAGTTGCCTTTGAAATACAGGATGAGAAATTGCAACGCTATGCAGTTGCTTTCTCTGCCACAGATGTCCATGTGATTGATTCGGCAAAGATGGGTAAGTGGGCGCAAGATACAAAAATTCCTAAAATTGCACACGATGCCAAAACATTAGCCCGCGAAAATCTCTTTGATGGCGTTGTATTCGACACTGCACTTGCGGCTTATCTAGTAAATCCAGGTGTTCGGGCACAGGATTTAAGCGATTTGCTGGAACGTTGGGGAGATGGCGCTGTAATTGATTCATCATCTCCAGAACGGTCACTCTTAACTAGCGCAGCCGCCCTCTTCACCTTGCGCAGATCACTGGAAACTGAAATGCGCGATCGGGGCGTTCTAAAACTCTTCACAGATCTTGAACTTCCCATCGCACAGCTCTTGGCGATCATGGAAAATCGGGGGATTGCCGTTGATCGAAAAGAGCTAGAAAAGCTCGCCACCTTCTTTGAAGGAGAAGTTGCACGCGAGACCAAAGCTGCCCACCATGCAGCAGGTCGTGAATTTAATGTGGCATCACCTAAGCAACTCCAAGTTGTTCTCTTTGATGAGCTAAATCTTCCCAGGACAAAGAAGATTAAGACCGGCTTTACTACCGATGCCGAAGCGCTTAATTGGCTCTTCGAGAAAACCAAACACCCGCTGCTGGAATCGCTGCTACGTATTCGAGAGACCAAGAAACTCGGCACAACAGTTGAAGGTTTAATTGCTGAGATCGGTGTTGATGGTCGGATCCGCACCCACTTTGCCCAGACGGTTGCCGCAACTGGTCGTTTATCTTCAGTTGGGCCAAACCTACAAAATATTCCAGTGCGCACTGAAGAAGGGCGCAGTATTCGCAATGCATTTATCGCAGGCAGCGGTTATGAATCTTTATTAACCGCTGACTACAGTCAGATTGAGATGCGCATCATGGCTCACCTATCCCATGATGCTGGCTTGCTTGCCGCCTTCGAATCTGGGGAAGATCTACATGCAACTGTTGCAGCGCTTGTCTTTGGGGTTGCCGCAGTCGATGTTGATCCAGAGATGCGCCGGCAAATAAAAGCGATGTCATATGGGCTGGCATACGGGCTAAGTGCATATGGTTTGGCAGTGCAATTAGATCTATCACCACCGGCTGCACAAGAGTTAATGGATAAGTACTTTCTACGCTTCGGCGGAATTCGCGATTACTTAAATAGCGTTGTAGTTGAGGCGCGCAAGGTTGGTTACACCGAAACTGTGATGGGACGCAGACGCTATCTACCAGATCTGCTCCACGACAACCGGCAACGTCGTGAGATCGCAGAACGAATGGCGCTTAATGCACCAATCCAAGGTTCAGCTGCTGACATTATTAAGCAGGCAATGCTAAATGTGCAGCGCGCTCTAGTTGCTGAAAAATTGGGATCGCGTTTGTTATTGCAGGTACATGACGAGTTAATTTTGGAAGTCGTAGCTGGCGAAGAAGAGAAGTTAACAGCCTTAGTTCGCCGCGAAATGGCTGCGGCCTATCCGCTAAAGGCTCCGCTAGATGTCAGCGTGGGAATCGGTAAGAGCTGGAACGACGCCGCGCATTAAAGATCGATAGCGCAAGTTAAGTAGTAGTTGGTGAGTTATCTGCCATCGCTGCTAAATCTTCTTCCTCAGTTGGAATTCGATTTGCCGCGGCCAAGCGTTTGCGCCCCAGCGTTAAAATTCCAAAGCCGGCAATAATTGTGAAAGTAGTAATCGACATCGCAAATCGTGGTGAATAAGTTTCAGCGATCCAACCGCCGGCTGCAGACCCAATCGACATTAGCGTGCCTTCAACAGTCCAGATCCAACCCATCATTCCAACAGCGGAGCCTTTCGGGCGGACTGCTTCCATTACCTCCCAATAGAAGACTTGAATGGTTCCGCCGATTAATCCAAGGAAGGCTCCCGCTATGGCCATGGACCAACCAGGATAGGTAAAGACAATTGGAATCGAAATAAATATCCAAACAAAGTAGGTAAGGCGCATCGCTTTTAGTGCAGAAACTTTTCTTGAAACTAAGCCAGCGAAAAGTCCTCCAACTATGTTGGCAACGCCCATGGCGGTAAATATCCAAGCGGTGCGATAGGGCACTCCTTCTAGCGTTGCAAAAGCAGGTACTGCAACATCAAATACGCCCCAACCAAAACCGATAAAGCAGCCTTCCACCATAAGTAGCTGCATCGCTTTATTTCGCCAAATAGATTTCTGATTTTCCTCTTTTTTCTCAGGAATCCAATCGCGCGATACACGTGTCAGCGCCAGTGAGCCACCACCAACGGCCATGAAAATCGACGCGACAACAAGTGCGCTACCGGGATGGGATGAGAGTGCAAGAGATGTTGCAATAACGGGGCCGATAACACCAGATGTACTCATGACTGATGTATCGACTGCATAGGCAGTACGCAAGGATTCTTTGGGAACGATGACCTTCCATAGCGGTCTGACCGATAAATTGATTGGGGGAGCGCTTATCCCCATAATGAAAGCAGCTACGAGGATGCCATTCTTATTATCCATCGTGTTAAGAATCAACATCATTCCGGCATAACCTGGAACAAATATACGCAGTGGCCATTTCTGTCCAAAACGATCCATTAGCGAGCCGCGCAAACCTGCGGTTGCAGCACCTGTCAGCGAGTTAATGCCAATGGCTAAACCAGCGATTGCAACTGAGCCGGTTGTTTGTTGCGCCTTAAAGAAGATAGCCAGTGCAACCATTCCATAGGCAACACGCGCTGGGAAAGCAGCGAGAACTAAGACCCAAACATTTGGGATCGCAAAAAGTTCTCTGTATCGCTTCATTTGCAGTTAGTTTACGCCTGAGTAAGAGACGGATTTGCCCTATTACACGCCGAAACCGTACGCTTACGCCCGTTCGCCAGAATGGTTCTGGAGTCCTATTACTTTCTATCCCTACGGAGCAACTTGAGCACATCATCACCAGTCGTAGCAGTTAACGACATCGGATCGGCCGCAGATTTTCTTGCAGCAATCGAAGGCACAATCAGAAATTTCAATGACGGAGACCTCGTCGAAGGAACCGTTGTACAAGTAGATCGCGAAGAAGTACTTCTTGATATTGGGTATAAGACCGAAGGCGTAATTCCTTCCCGCGAACTTTCAATCCGCCATGATGCAGATCCAAATGACATTGTTAAGGTAGGCGATCGCATTGAAGCACTCGTCCTACAGAAGGAAGATAAAGAAGGCCGCACAATCCTTTCTAAGAAGCGCGCACAGTACGAGCGCGCCTGGGGAGATATTGAAGGCAAGAAAGAGCGCGACGAAGTTGTCGTTGGAACAGTTATTGAAGTTGTTAAGGGCGGCCTAATCGTCGATATCGGACTCCGTGGCTTCTTGCCAGCATCACTCGTTGAAATGCGTCGCGTCCGCGATCTAACTCCTTACATCGGTAAGGAGGTTGAAGCTCGCATTATCGAACTCGATAAGAATCGCAATAACGTAGTTCTTTCACGTCGTGCATTCTTAGAGCAGACTCAATCAGAGTCACGCACCACATTCTTAAACCAACTTCAAAAGGGTCAAGTACGCACTGGCGTAATTTCATCAATCGTAAACTTTGGTGCATTCGTTGACCTTGGTGGCGTAGATGGTCTTGTTCACGTTTCTGAGCTTTCATGGAAGCACATCGATCATCCAGGTGAAGTCGTTGAAGTTGGCGATGAAGTAACTGTTGAAGTTCTCGAAGTTGATTTTGAGCGTGAGCGCGTTTCACTTTCTCTCAAGGCAACTCAAGAAGATCCATGGCAGGCATTTGCGCGCACCCACACAATCAATCAGGTTGTTCCGGGCGTCGTAACAAAATTGGTTCCATTCGGTGCATTTATTCGTGTACACGAAGGCATTGAAGGACTTGTTCACATCTCAGAGTTGGCAGAACGCCACGTTGAGATTCCAGAGCAGGTTGTAGCTGTAGATGACGAACTATTTGTAAAGATCATCGATATCGATCTAGAGCGTCGTCGTATCTCACTTTCTCTAAAGCAAGCCAATGAAGGACATGAAGTTGAGATCGAAGCATTTGATCCAACTCAATACGGAATGGCTGCTCGCTACGATGCTGCTGGGAACTTCATCTACCCAGAAGGTTTCGATCCTGATACTCAGGAATGGAAGCCTGGCTTTGATTCACAACGCGAAGAATGGGAACGTCAGTACCAAGAAGCACAGACTCGCTTCCTTGCACATAAGAAGCAGAAGTCAGAAGCCAAAGCCGCCGATGCTGCAGCCCCTGCTGCTGAAGAGGTAGTTGCTGAAGTAGCTGCTGAATAATTAATCTCAAATAAGAAAGGGCTCACCTACGGGTGGGCCTTTTCTTATTCTCCAGATATCGCCTGCGGGGTAGAGTTAGTTATATGTTGATCGTGGCTCTAACCGGTGGCATCGGATCTGGTAAATCTCTGGCTGCGCAATATTTCTCAGAACTTGGAGCACGCGTTGTGGATGCCGACCAACTCGCGCGCGTAGCTATCGAACGAGGAAGCGAAGGATTTGATGAAGTTGCACTGCGCTTTGGCGAGGCAATCATGCGTAATGGCGATATCGACCGTAAAGCACTCGGTGAGATTATCTTCGCTGATCCAAAAGCTAAAAGTGATTTAGAGGAGATTATCCATCCCAGAGTTCGCGAACTCTTTGCCGAAGTCGTTGCAGATTTAAAGCCCGATGAAGTTCTAATTTATGAGATCCCGCTCTTAGTTGAAACGGGAGCGGCTGAAAATTTTGATTTAATCATTACGATCGAGGCCGATCTCGAGGCTCGCAAAGAGCGGCTGCGCAAGCGAGGAATGTTTATCTCTGAAATTGAGAAACGAATCGCGCAACAAGCCAGCCGTGAAGACCGCGAGGCGATCGCAGATTTTGTCCTAATCAATGATGGCGATGAAGATGCGCTCCTTCGCGCTGTAGAAAACCTCTGGGAGGAATTACCCCGCCTGGCAAAGTAGGCTACGAAGATGCGCCCGATATCTGACCTACAGCGAAGGGTAGAGCCCTTTCAGGTCATTAGCGATTACGTGCCAGCCGGTGATCAACCGCAAGCCATTGAAGAGATAGCTCGCAGAATAGATGCCGGCGTTGAAGATGTCGTTCTACTTGGCGCAACAGGCACCGGAAAATCTGCGACAACTGCCTGGTTGATCGAGCGCTTGCAGCGTCCCACTTTGGTGCTGGCGCCAAATAAAACGCTGGCTGCGCAGTTAGCCAATGAATTCCGTGAGCTTTTGCCAAATAATGCGGTCGAATACTTTGTTTCCTATTACGACTATTACCAACCAGAGGCCTATGTTCCGCAAACCGATACCTTTATTGAGAAGGATTCCAGCGTCAACGATGAAGTTGAAAGGTTGCGCCACTCTGCAACTAACTCACTTCTGACCCGGCGCGATGTAATCGTGGTGGCAACTGTTTCTTGTATTTATGGACTTGGTACGCCTCAGGAATATATCGATCGCATGATTCGCCTAAAGGTAGGCGATGAGATCGAGCGCAATAAGTTACTGCGCAAATTTGTTGATGTGCAGTATCAGCGAAACGATATGGCCTTTGAACGTGGGACTTTTCGTGTGCGCGGTGACACCATTGAAATCATTCCTATGTATGAGGAACTTGCGATCCGGATCGAGATGTTTGGCGATGAGATCGAAAAGATTATGACGCTTCATCCACTTACCGGTGAGATCCTGCGCGATGAGACCGAGATCTATATCTTCCCGGCAACTCACTATGCCGCAGGTCCGGAAACGATGAAGCGTGCAATGGGCGATATCCAAGATGAGTTGCAGATCCAACTCAACCTCTTTGAGAAGCAAGGCAAGCTACTGGAAGCCCAACGCCTAAAGATGCGCACAACATTTGATCTAGAGATGATGGAGCAACTCGGTTTCTGCTCTGGTATCGAGAATTACTCACGACATTTAGATGGTCGCGGACCTGGCTCTGCTCCCAACTGTTTACTTGATTACTTCCCAGAAGATTTCTTACTTGTAATCGATGAAAGCCATGTAACCGTTCCTCAAATTGGTGCCATGTTTGAAGGCGATGCATCCCGTAAGCGCACCTTGGTCGAACATGGTTTCCGCTTGCCAAGTGCCATGGATAACCGCCCACTTAAATGGCCCGAATTCTTGGAACGCGTTGGCCAGAAGGTTTATCTATCGGCTACGCCCGGTAAGTATGAGATGGCTAAAGTGGAAGGCGATGTAGTTGAGCAAGTAATTCGTCCCACTGGTTTAGTCGATCCCGGAATCGTTATCAAGCCGATCAAGGGACAGATCGATGATCTACTTAATGAGATAAATATTCGGGCCGCGAAGAATGAGCGGGTACTGGTAACAACGCTAACTAAGAAGATGTCAGAAGATTTAACTGATTACCTACAGGAACGAGGCGTTCGCGTGCGTTACCTGCATTCAGAGGTCGATACCTTGCGCCGCGTTGAGCTACTGCGCGAACTTCGCATGGGGGATTACGATGTTTTGATCGGTATCAACCTTTTGCGAGAAGGTCTAGATCTACCTGAAGTTTCTCTGGTTGCGATATTAGATGCCGATAAAGAAGGCTTCTTAAGATCGGCTACTTCTCTAATTCAAACTATTGGGCGTGCAGCCCGAAATGTTTCTGGTGAAGTGCATATGTATGCCGACAACATAACTAAATCAATGGCACAGGCCATCGATGAAACCAACCGTCGTCGCGCCAAGCAGGTTGCCTATAACTTAGAACGTGGCGTTGACCCACAGCCGTTGCGTAAGAAGATTGCCGATATTACAGATCAGATCAATCGCGAGAGCGAAGATACCGAAGAGCTCTTAGCCCGTGAGAAGGGCGGAGCGAAGAAGATTGCTTCATCTGCTGGCCTATATGACAAATCATCAACTTCTCTGCCGCGCCAAGACCTCATCGCGTTGATAGGCTCGCTCACCGATCAGATGCGCAACGCCGCAGCTGAGCTTCAATTTGAGGTCGCTGGGCGCTTGCGCGATGAGATCAAGTTATTGAAGAAAGAGTTACGAATGATGGAAGAGGCCGGAGTTTGAGTATCGATAAGTTGGTTGTGCGGGGAGCGCGCGAACATAACCTAAAGAATGTTTCGATCGAACTACCGCGCGATGCATTAGTCGTATTCACTGGCCTTTCCGGCTCTGGAAAATCTTCCTTAGCCTTCGACACCATATTTGCAGAAGGCCAGCGCCGTTATGTGGAATCACTGTCGGCATATGCGCGCCAATTTCTTGGGCAGATGGATAAGCCAGATGTGGATTTTATCGAAGGCTTATCACCTGCCGTTTCAATTGATCAGAAATCCACCAACCGAAATCCGCGATCTACCGTTGGAACAATTACTGAAGTTTATGACTACCTACGTCTCTTATTTGCGCGCGCTGGACGACCTCACTGCCCGAAATGCGGCAAGGCAGTTACTCGCCAATCACCACAGCAAATTGTGGATCAGATTATGGAGCTTCCACCAACAACCAAGTTTCAGGTCTTAGCTCCGGTTATTCGAGCACGTAAAGGTGAATTTGTTGAACTCTTTACCGACTTAATTACTCAAGGCTATTCACGTGCACGCATCGATGGTGAAGTAGTTGCGCTCTCTGATGCGCCAAAGCTAAAAAAGCAAGAGAAGCACACCATCGAGGTAGTCGTTGATCGCCTGACTGCAAAGGCCGAAAGCAAGACTCGTCTTACAGATTCAATCGAAACTGCGCTGCGTCTCTCATCTGGAATTGTTGTGTTGGATTTTGTCGATGCCAAGGGCGCAGATAAAGAGCGCACCTATAGCGAGCATCTGGCTTGCCACGATTGCGAACTCTCCTTTGAAGAGTTAGAGCCCCGCTCCTTCTCCTTTAACTCACCATTTGGGGCATGCGTTGAGTGCTCAGGTATAGGCACGAAGAAAGAGGTCGATTTAGACCTGATCATTCCTGATGATTCAATCTCAATAAACGAAGGTGCAATAGCGCCATGGTCGGGAGGACAATCTTCAGATTACTTCTTGCGCTTACTAGAAGCACTTGCCAAAGATCTGCCGTTCTCGCTCGATATCCCATGGAAGAAGATCTCAGTTAAGGCGCGCGAAGCAATCCTTAATGGATACGAATATGAAATTAAGATGAAGTACAAGGGGCGTTACGGTGCCCGAAATTACACAACTGGCTTTGAAGGCGTTATTCCCTTTATCCACCGCCGCCACGAGGAGACCGATAGCGATTACAGCCGCGATAAGTACGAGGCATATATGCGCGAGATCTCTTGTGAAAAATGTAGCGGTGCTCGCTTAAAGCCAGAAGTCCTTGCCGTGACAATCGGCGATAAGAATATTTCCCAAATATGCGAACTCTCCATTGCAGATTGCGCTATCTTCTTAAAGCAGATCAAACTCAATAAACGTGAGGCACAAATCGCTGAGCGCGTTATGAAAGAGGTCAATGCTCGACTGGGCTTCCTGTTGGATGTTGGGCTTGATTATTTATCACTGGCACGTCCTGCCGGTTCGCTATCTGGTGGTGAAGCCCAGCGCATTCGACTTGCGACTCAGATCGGCTCCGGTTTAGTTGGAGTTCTATATGTACTGGATGAACCTTCGATTGGTCTACATCAGCGCGATAACAAACGTTTAATCGAAACTCTGACTCGCCTGCGCAACCTCGGTAACACCTTAATTGTCGTAGAACACGATGAAGAGACTATCCGTACAGCTGACTGGATCGTTGATATCGGACCGGGCGCTGGCGAACATGGTGGCAAGGTCGTGGTCTCGGGAAGTTATGAAGATCTAATCGCTTCTAAAGAATCAATCACCGGTGCTTATCTATCAGGACGTAAATCAATTGAGATTCCTAAGAAGCGTCGCCCAGTAGATCCAAAGCGCAAGCTAGTTGTTAAGGGCGCTAAAGAGAATAACCTTAAAGATATTGAAGTTGAAGTTCCCCTGGGCGTATTTGTTGCCGTAACCGGTGTTAGCGGTTCGGGTAAATCGACTCTTGTAAATGACATTCTCTACACTGTTCTTGCTAACAAACTCAATGGTGCGCGCCTGGTACCCGGTCGCCATCGATCTGTTAGCGGTATCGAGCTCTTAGATAAAGTTGTTCACGTTGATCAATCACCGATTGGTCGTACTCCTCGTTCTAATCCTGCGACATACACAGGTGTATTCGACAAGATCCGAGCCCTCTTTGCTGAAACTAGTGAGGCTAAAATCCGCGGGTATCAACAAGGGCGCTTCTCCTTTAACGTAAAAGGCGGCCGCTGCGAGAACTGTTCAGGTGATGGAACCATCACGATTGAGATGAACTTCTTGCCTGACGTATATGTTCCCTGCGAAGTTTGCCATGGCGCTCGTTATAACCGCGAAACTTTGGAAGTTCATTACAAACATAAGACGATCGCCGAAGTATTAAACATGCCGATCGAAGAAGCTAGCAGTTTCTTTGAATCAGTTCCGGCCATCGCTCGTTACCTGAAGACTCTAAATGATGTGGGCTTGGGATATGTGCGCCTGGGTCAATCTGCGCCAACTTTGTCAGGTGGCGAAGCACAGCGCGTAAAGCTGGCAACTGAGCTGCAACGCAGATCTACCGGCCGCACTATTTATGTATTAGATGAGCCAACCACTGGCTTGCACTTTGAAGATGTCAATAAGTTATTAACCGTTCTGAGCCGCCTAGTGGATACTGGAAATACCGTTGTAGTCATCGAACATAACCTTGATGTAATTAAATCTTCTGACTGGGTCATCGATATGGGGCCAGAAGGTGGATTCCGTGGCGGGCTAGTTGTTGCTGAAGGAACGCCAGAGGATGTGGCAAAGGTGAAAGAAAGCTACACCGGTCATTACTTGGCAGAGATTTTGGCGAGCAATCGTGCCCCGGTAAAGAAAAAAGCTGCCGTTAAGTAAATGTCGGATCCCGCAAGTTACCGTCCAAAGGAGATCCCTGAACTCCCTGGGGTTTATCGCTTCTATAACGGTAAAGATAAAGTTATCTATGTTGGCAAAGCTAAGAATTTGAAGAATCGCTTAACGACTTACTTTGGTTCAAATCTTGCCCGCAAAACCCATCGCATGGTCCATGAAGCCGTACGGGTTGATTGGACGATAGTTGGTACTGAGTTAGAAGCGTTGGCTCTGGAATTCTCGTGGATCAAGCAGTATCAGCCGACCTATAACGTCCAATTTAAAGATGACAAGTCCTATCCCTACCTTGCTATTTCTATGCAGGATGAATTTCCTCGGATCTTTATTACTCGCAAAGAAAAACGTGCTGGGCTGAAATATTTTGGTCCGTACACAAATGCCTGGGCGCTACGTAATACCTATGAAGTCTTACTTAAAGTCTTTCCGGTCCGCTCTTGTAGCGAAGGCAATTTCAAGCGGGCCCAGCGCACCAAGCGCCAATGTTTATTAGGAGATATCGGCAAATGTGCTGCGCCATGTGTTGGTTGGGTGACGCCGGCCGAACATCGTGAGATTGCGGTCAAGCTAGATGCCTTTATGGAATCAGGTATGGAAGATATCTTGCCAAAGTTACGGCAAGAGATGGATCTAGCATCTAGCCGCGAAGAGTTCGAACGTGCAGCACGGATTCGAGATCAGATCGAATCATTTGAAAAAGCGCAACGATCGACTCAAGGAAACCTCTCTGATGATCTAGATGGCGACTTCATCTCAATTCACGAAGAAGGCCTGCATGCTGCTGGATCAATCTTTATGGTTCGTCGTGGCTCCATTAAGGGATCAAGATCTTGGATCGTGGATCAAGAACGCGCGCTAGAAGGTGATGACCAAGTCGCATCGCTCTTCTTCTCTATCTATAACGGAGCGGCGCCGGCAGAAATCCCAAATGAAATCTTTTTGAACCGCGAACCGAGTGATCAACTAGCCCTTGAAGCATGGTTAAGTAATTTGCGCGGAGCCAAGGTAGCGATCAAAGTTCCACAACGTGGTGAGAAAGTTGAACTTTTACAGACGGTGGATCGCAACGCGCATTACGCACTTATTCAATTTTTAAGTAAGCGCGCAACTGATGCCGCCGTCAGTGGCAAGGCGTTACTTGAAATTGAAGAACAGTTGGAACTTTCTAGGACTCCACTGCGAATTGAGTGCTTTGATATCTCCAATATTTCAGGTACATCAGTAGTTGCTTCAATGGTGGTTTTTGAAGATGGCCTGGCAAAGAAGAGCGAGTATCGCCGCTTTATTATCGATACAACTACCGCCTCCGACGACACACGAGCCATGCATCAAGTAATTACTAGGCGCATGAAGCGTTTGTTAAATGATCGTGCCGCCGATGAATCTGATGTTGCTGAAATTGGCGGGCGGTTAAGTAAATTCTCCTATCCACCACAATTGATAGTTGTTGATGGGGGAGCGCCGCAAGTTGCGGCGGCACAGCGTGCTTTAGATGAACTTGGAATTACCGATGTTGCCCTGTGTGGTTTAGCTAAACGCCTGGAAGAAGTTTGGCGCCCGCGAAGTTCTGATCCACTTATCCTGCCGCGAACTAGCGAAGGCATGTACTTATTACAACGCATTCGCGATGAAGCACATCGCTTTGCGATCACCTTCCATAGATCACGCCGCTCTAAGGTGATGCTGGAATCTGTTCTCGATGATATTCCGCAGATGGGGCGATCTCGTCGCGCTGCTTTACTGGAGCGTTTTGGTTCTGTTGCTGCGCTGCGCAAGGCCACGCTGCTAGAACTGGCGCAAACGCCGGGTATCGGTGAGAAGATCGCAGAAATTATCTTCCTACATTTACAACGCCAGGCAGATGGCGCAGATATCGCCGGCGTTGATATGCAGACGGGGGAGATCCTGTGAATTTAGCGATCCTTGACAGGGCAGGCAGAATATAGACATGGCCAATAAAGAGTTGTTGATCGTTACCGGCATGTCAGGTGCCGGGCGCTCTACCGTGGCGCATGCGTTAGAAGATTTGGGCTGGTATGTAGTCGATAACTTGCCACCTGCGCTACTGCCAGAACTAGCTATCCAAACAAACGCATCTGAAATTTCATCACTTGCGGTCGTAGTTGACGTGCGTGGCGGAAAGTTCTTTGATGCGCTAAATAGCGCCCTGCAAACTCTTAAGACAAGCGGTATTGCTTACCGTTTACTGTTTCTAGATGCGACAGATCAATCGTTAGTTCAACGTTTTGAATCAACGCGCCGTCCCCATCCGCTGCAAGCGAAAGATCGTATCGTCGATGGAATTGAACGTGAACGTGCCAAATTAGAGGAACTCCGTTCTGGGGCAGATGTGGTAATTGATACCTCAAATCTAAATGTTCACCAATTAGAGAAACGAGTAGGTGAAATATTCTCCGCGGGCATGCTCGATGCCATTCGCATTAACGTGCTTTCCTTTGGCTATAAATATGGCATCCCCGTTGATGCCGATCTAGTTTTAGATTGTCGTTTTATTCCAAACCCACATTGGATCCCGGAGCTGCGTCCACTTACGGGTCTGACTCAGGAAGTTTCCAAGAAAGTTCTCACCAGCGAAGGCGTTACCGAGTTCGTAAAGAGCTATGTTGGTGTAATACGTCAGATGATGCCGGGTTATCTACGTGAAGGTAAAAAATATGTGACTATCGCGATCGGTTGCACAGGCGGCAAACATCGCAGCGTAGCTATCACTGAAGAAATTGCGAAGCAATTGACGGCCGGTAATTCCGATATTGAAATCTCAGCACATGCCACCCATCGTGATGTTGGTCGTGAATGAGTGGCAATAGTCCGCGTGTAGTTGCTCTAGGTGGAGGTCACGGATTAGCTGCAACGTTAACTGCGCTACGAGGTATCACTTCAGAGATAACTGCCATTGTTACCGTTGCAGATAATGGTGGATCTAGCGGACGTTTACGCGAAGAGTTTCCGATCTTTCCTCCTGGTGATTTACGTATGGCCCTTGCCGCATTATGTGGCGATGACGAATGGGGCCGCAGTTGGGCGCAGATCATGCAATATCGCTTCGCAAGTAGCGGTTCGTTAGATGGCCATGCGGTTGGGAACTTACTTTTAGCTGCGCTCTGGAATAAAGGTGAAGATCCAGTTGCCGGTCTAGATCGCGTTGGTTCTCTTTTAAAAGTTATCGGTCGCGTTCTACCAATGGCGAAGCAACCGCTGGATATCGAAGCCACCTTTGTGAATTCCACTGGCCGATTTATCGTTAAAGGGCAAGTTGAAGTTGCTACTGCAAAGGGGCGATTAGAATCTCTGCGTTTGCATCCCGAAAATCCGCAGGCCCGCCCAGAATCACTTTCTGCAATTGCTAATTGTGACTGGATCGTTATGGGTCCAGGATCCTGGTTCTCTAGCGTCCTGCCGCATGTATTAGTTCCGGAACAACGCCAAGCCCTAATCAAATCTAAGGCAAAGAAACTCTTAATTCTCAATCTCGATTCAGCAAGCGACAGCGGCCGAATCTTTACATCAGGTGAATTCGCCGGATATACCCCGCTTGAACACATTGCGATTTTGCAGGAGTACGCCCCTGGTCTGAACTTCGATTACGTCATTGCAGATGAGACGCTAGTCTCAAAAGGAGATGAGATCGCAGATCATCTTTCAAGTACGGGTGGAGAGTTAGTAATCGCCGATTTACGCGATAGCACTGATTTAATTCATCACAGCCCTAAAAAATTGACCTCGCTTTTCGCACACATTGCCGGCCAAACCCTGCTTGGATAAGCCCATGGCAATGACCGCAGCGGTAAAGGACGAACTCAGTCGCCTCTCAGTAACTAAGCCATGCTGCCGTAAAGCCGAAGTATCTTCACTCTTACGTTTTGCAGGTGGGCTACATATCGCCGCCGGCAAAGTTGTGATTGAAGTCGAACTCGATACTTCACAGAGCGCGCGCCGTTTAAAGAAAGATATCGCAGATATCTACGGCCACGACAGTGATTTAGCAGTTCTCTCATCAAGCGGACTTCGTAAAGGAAGCCGCTATGTAGTCCGGGTTATTGAAGCTGGAGATGCGCTAGCGCGTCAGACAGGTTTAATCGACAGCAATGGTCGCCCAATCCGTGGCCTGCCACCACAAGTTGTTGCGGCAAATATTTGTGATGCCGAAGCTGCCTGGCGTGGCGCATTTGTCGCACACGGCTCGCTAACCGAACCAGGTCGCTCATCTTCACTCGAGATAACTTGCCCAGGACCGGAAGCCGCCTTGGCTCTAGTTGGCGCAGCGCGTCGTTTAGGAATTACCGCCAAAGCTCGCGAGGTGCGCGGCGTTGATCGCGTTGTGATTCGTGATGGCGATGCCATAGGAGTTCTACTTACTCGCTTAGGTGCGCACGAAAGTGTGCTCGCTTGGGAAGAACGGCGGATGCGTCGCGAAGTTCGCGCAACTGCAAATCGTTTAGCCAACTTCGATGACGCAAATCTACGACGTTCGGCGCGCGCGGCAGTTGCTGCAGCAGCACGTGTGCAACGCGCGATGGAGATATTGGGACCAACCATTCCTGATCATTTAAAAGAGGCGGGCGAGTTACGTATCAGCCATGGCCAAGCGAGTTTGGAAGAACTGGGTTCCCTCGCATCGCCTCCGATGACCAAGGATGCAATTGCTGGACGTATTCGTCGCCTCTTGGCAATGGCCGATAAACGCGCAGGAGAGCTGGGAATTCCAGATACTGAAGCCGGTCTTTCACCAGATCTTCTCAATTAGTTAATCTCGTTGAGCGTAAGCCCTACGTGAGGGTAACTACGGCTGGCTGGTAAGGTTAGTGACGACCCCAACGATGTGGCAGTTTTATTGCCGTATACCCATCTGGTGCTACTTACTTTGGCAGCGGGTCCTTACACCTTTTAAGCGAGGCTTTACATGATTAACGTTGGAATTAATGGATTTGGACGAATTGGCCGCAACTTTTTTCGCGCCGCCCTTACTAACCCCAATATAAATATCGTTGCTATCAACGACTTAACAGATAACGCCACTTTGGCGCACCTTTTAAAGTATGACTCAATCTTGGGCCGTTTAGGCCTGGAAGTTACTTACACAGAAGAGACCATCACAGTTGGTGGAAAAACCATGAAGGTATTTGCCGATCGCGATCCCGCAAACTTGCCATGGGCATCAGTTAAGGCCGATATCGTCATTGAATCAACTGGCCACTTCACAAAGGCTGCCGATGCAAAGAAGCACATCGCAGCTGGTGCCAAGAAGGTAATCATTTCAGCACCTGCAACAGATGAAGACATCACAATCGTTATGGGCGTAAACCACGAGAAGTACGACCCAGCAAACCACCACGTTATTTCTAATGCTTCATGTACAACTAATTGCCTAGCTCCAATGGCCAAGGTTCTGCAAGATAACTGGGGAATTGTTAAGGGCTTGATGACCACCATCCACGCCTATACAAATGACCAGGTAATTCTTGATTTCCCACATAAGGATCTGCGCCGCTCACGTGCTGCAGCGACAAATATGATCCCAACTTCTACAGGTGCTGCAAAGGCGATCTCGCTAGTTATGCCAGAGTTAAAGGGCAAACTAGATGGATATGCGATGCGCGTTCCGGTCCCAACTGGTTCTGCAACAGACTTAACTGTTGAACTTGCTAAGGAAGCAACTGCTGCAGAGATTAACGCAGCTATGAAGGCTGCTGCCAATGGCTCACTCAAGGGTTACCTCTCATACACCGAAGATCCAATCGTCTCTTCAGATATCGTCACCGATCCATCATCTTGTATCTTCGATTCCGGTCTTACTAAGGTAATCGGCAATCAGGTAAAGATCGTTGGTTGGTATGACAACGAATGGGGTTACTCAAACCGCCTTGTTGATCTCGCAGGTCTTGTCGGAAAATCCCTCTAATTTAGATGGAAAATTCTCCAACAAATACGCTACAAAGTTTTGATGTAGCCGGCCAGCGAGTTTTTCTTCGCTGTGATCTAAACGTTCCGTTAAAGGATGGCAAGATCACAGATGATGGACGCATCCGCGCCTCGCTGCCGACTATCAGAACCTTAATTGCTAATGGAGCAAGCCTGGTTATAGCCGCACACTTAGGGCGACCAAAAGGTGAAGCAAAGCCAGAGTTATCGCTGGCCCCAATTGCGGTGCGTTTAGCAGAGTTACTTGGTAGCGAAGTTAAATTTGCAGGTGCTGTAACAGGTGCAGATGTAACTGCCAAGGCGCAAGCCTTAGCGCCTGGTGAAATACTCGTGCTAGAAAACATTCGTTTTTCAGCGGCAGAGACTTCTAAGGAAGCGGCAGAGCGAAGCGTTTTTGCTAAAGAACTGGCGAAGTTAGCTGACCTTTATGTTGGAGATGGCTTCGGCGCAGTCCATCGTAAACATGCCTCCGTCTTTGATCTACCAAAGCTTCTGCCACACGTAGCCGGCACTTTGGTTGCGGCTGAAGTAGAAGTATTGAAGAAGTTAACTCAAAACCCAGAACGTCCATATGGAGTTGTTCTTGGGGGCGCCAAGGTCTCTGACAAGATCGGTGTAATCTCAAACTTGCTTAGCAAGGTAGATGTAATGGCGATTGGTGGCGGCATGGTCTTTACCTTTTTGGCCGCACAAGGCAGAGAGATTGGTTTTTCATTAGTTGAAACTGATTTGATTGAAACGGTAAAAGGACTTATTAAGCAAGCAGCTGATTTAGGCGTTAACTTAGTTCTGCCCACAGATATTGTCGTGGCTCCAAAGTTTGCCGCAGATTCACCTGCAACCTTAGTTAGCGCAGATGCAATACCAGCAGATCAGATGGGGCTAGATATCGGTCCTGATTCTGCACAAGCATTTGCTACTGCAATTCGTGGTTGCAAGACTGTCTTCTGGAATGGGCCAATGGGAGTCTTCGAATTCCCAGCTTTTGCAAATGGCACCAAAGTTGTCGCACAGGCGCTAACTGAAGTCTCTGGAATTTCTGTCGTCGGTGGCGGTGATTCTGCAGCAGCGGTTCGCGCACTGGGTTTTGCCGATAGCGACTTCGGTTATATCTCAACAGGTGGTGGCGCATCCCTTGAGTATTTAGAAGGTAAAGAGCTACCTGGGCTTACCGCCTTAGGCCTTTAGCAAGTACTTTTCACATTAGTATTGTTGCAGTAACTATTTAAGGAGTAGATCATGCGTAAGCCGCTGATGGCAGGTAACTGGAAGATGAATCTAAATCATCTCGAAGCGATTGCAGTTGCCCAGAAGTTGGTCTATTCCCTCGATGATAAAGATTACGATGCAGTAGACGTTGCGATCATCCCGCCATTTACCGATATTCGCTCCATCCAAACGTTGATCGATGGCGATCGCCTACGATTGTCATACGGTGCACAAGATATTTCACCGGAAAGTAGCGGCGCATTTACCGGAGATATCTCAGGCAGTATGTTGGCCAAGCTCGGCTGTACCTTTGTTGTAATCGGCCATTCAGAACGTCGCGCCATCCATCATGAAGATGATGCTCTTATAAATCGCAAAATTAAAGCGGCCTTAGCCAATGAGCTAACTCCAATTTTCTGTGTCGGTGAAGAGTTATCAATTCGCGAATCAGGTGCGCATGTTTCACATGTCATTCGCCAAGTTCGCGCTGGGCTCGAAGGCTTTACTAAGCCAGAACTCAAGAAAATTGTTATCGCCTATGAGCCTGTCTGGGCGATCGGCACTGGCAAGACGGCAACTCCGGAAGATGCACAAGAAGTTTGTGCTGCTATCCGCGAAGAGATCGGTTCAATTGGATCTGCCGAGATCGCATCCAATATGCGCATCCTTTACGGTGGCTCAGTAAAGTCATCTAATATCAACGAGATCATGAAGCAGACCGATGTCGATGGCGCACTCATCGGGGGAGCCAGCCTTGATCCTGAGGAATTGGCTAAGATCGCCAAGTTCCACGCGGCAGAAAGCGCCTAAGGCGCAGGCTGCATCTAGTATCCTTACGCTCTATTCATAACTTTAGGAGTCATACATCGTGGCGCTAGCTCTCTCAATCTTGTTGATCATCACCAGTATCTTGATGATCCTGCTCGTTCTGCTCCACAAGGGAAAAGGCTCAGGCTTATCTGATCTATTCGGTGGCGGAATCTCCTCAAACTACGGCGGCTCATCTGTCGTTGAGAGAAATCTAGATCGCATCACTATCGTTGTAGGTGGCATTTGGTTCGGCGGCGTTGTCGCGCTAAGTCTTGTTTTGAAGGGTTAATAAATGGCAAGTGCAATTCGCGGAAGTCGTGTCGGTGCCGGCCCAATGGGCGAGGCAGAACGCGGAGATCAGATTGAACGCGCAACAGTTTCTTATTGGTGTGGCAAGGGACATGAAGTCCGTCCCTCATTTGCTGTCGAAGAAACAGTAATCATTCCTGCTGAATGGGATTGCCCAAAGTGCGGACTACCTGCCGGTCGCGATCGCAACAATCTACCAAAGGCTGTTGTAAATATTCCTTACAAGACACATTTAGCTTATGTAAAGGAACGCCGCACAGATACCGAGGGTGCAAAGATTCTAGAAGATGCACTTCGCAAGCTTCGTGGAGATGATGAGTAATTAAAGCACTTTAGCTGCCGCAAGCAGTTGGGATATACCCGCATTACGTTCTAGTAAGTGAAGACGTAGTAGCGGGTATTTTCTTGCCGCCAGTGCACGTGAGTCACCAACTGCTTGGGCCATCAGCAAAGTTGTAAAACCAAATTCACGGCCGGGAATTGCAAAATCTTTAACTGTTGTACCAGTTATCTGTAAGAACGATCCATTTTGTTGCCCACCTTTATGGAACTGGCCAGTTGAATGTAGAAATCTCGGACCCCAACCAAAGCTAACAGGGCGCCCTGATTTCTTTGACAAGATACTGCGCAATTGGCTAATCGCAGCGTTATCGTGGCGATCTAAATAAGCCATGATTGCGATGTATCCATCGGCATCAGTTGTCGCAATTAAATTCTTTAACGCAGCAGTCATAGTATTGCCATCACCAAATATCTCAACGTAGTCATCAGTTGCAGATGCTTGTAAGGCAGGCAATGTATTACCCCACTCCTGTAATACTTTTGAGGTTGCATCTTTAGCCTCAGTTACATTGGGTTGGTTAAAGGGATCAATTGCAAGGGCTGCGCTCATCAAGGCAGTTACCCATTCCCAGAATAAGAAGTGTTCGCCAAGTTCGCCCGTGACAGTTAGATCTGCACCTGGTGCGAAACCAATTGAGAAAGCCCCACCACCTTTAGCTTCGAGAAAACTCTCAGTTGCGATCGGCAGTCGACCCTTCTCATTCTTACCAGTTGATTCAGCGATTAACTGCTCGATCCAATCAGATAACCCTGGAAAGTTAGATCCATGATCGGTAAATCCTAAGAATTGTTCGTTCTGTGTAAGAAGTAAGTAAGCCACATCAAGTGCCGTTACTGGGTCTTGCGCTAGCTGTGAACGTAAGTCACCTGCTTGATCTAACAAAATGGAGGCATCAACGCCCATTAACGTTGCTGGAGTTAAACCAAATGCCGTTAGCGCGCTAAAGCGGCCACCAACTTTGGGATCAGCGTTAATAACTGTGTATCCCTTGGCTCGCGCATCTAGATCTAAAGGAGATCCAGGATCAGTCACAAATAACATATGTGCAGTTGGATTTAAACCAGCGCTTTCTAAATAATCAGTAAGGAAAGCTCGCTGTGATGATGTTTCAATCGTTGATCCTGATTTAGAACTAACGATTATTAAGAGATTTGCGGGGGAGCCACTTAGCGCGTGGGTAAGGTAATTCGGATCTGTTGAATCGAGAATAAATATCTTTCTACCGTAAGTCCTGGCAATAACTTCCGGGGCAAGAGATGATCCGCCCATTCCGCACAGAACTAGATCTGTGCGATCTCGAAATTTCGCCACAAGCGCATCGAGGACCGGCAAGAGATCACGCGAACTCTCATCCAGATCTACCCAGTTAAGTCTGATTGCAGCCTCCGTTGCAGCACCCGGCCCCCAAGTATCGGGATCTTTAGCAGCTAAGCGGGGATGGGCTGCTAACAATGATTGGTAGAGCGAATCTGTACGATCTATTTTGCTGAGCGCATCACCACTTAGGGAAATCATGTGGTTAAGGCATTTTCAATTTTGGTAAAGATCGCCTCGGGACTAAAACCGAACTCGGCAAATAGTTTGGTGGCAGATGCTGATGCGCCAAAGTGTTCAAGTGAAATCGCTATTCCAGAATCGCCAATGTAGTCACGCCAGCCTTGGGCGATGCCAGCTTCGATACTCACGCGCAACTTCGCTGTAGTTGGGATAACTTCGGCGCGATATTTGCTATCGCTTTCGTTAAACCATTCCAAACATGGCGCACTTACTACTCGGGTTGATAAACCTTTTGCTTCCAAGAGATCCTGAGTAGCCAGAGCCACTCCAACTTCTGAGCCGGTAGCAATCAAGACGATATCTGCAGCGGCCGAGGCTTCCTTTAAAATATAAGCTCCCTTTGCAACAAGTGAAAGATCGCCATGAGTAGAACGATCAACAACCGGCAGATTCTGACGCGATAGCAATAAGCCAGCTGGTTTACGGCGTTGCAGAATTACCTTCCATGCTTCACGGACTTCGTTAGCATCGGCTGGACGCACAACATCGAAGTTAGGTATCGCACGAAGAGAAGCTAAATGTTCAACTGGTTGATGAGTCGGTCCATCTTCACCAAGTCCAATCGAATCGTGGCTCCAAATAAATATGCTGGGTAGATCCATAATCGCGGCTAAGCGCACCGCCGGACGCATGTAATCGCTAAAGACGGCGAAGGTTCCACCGAATGATCGCGATAGACCATGTAGTGCGATGCCATTGAGGATTGACCCCATCGCATGTTCGCGGATTCCAAAGTGGATCATGCGACCGTAAGGATTGGCATTCGTCATCTCACTGGTTGCTGGGAGGAAAGAACCAGCAGTTGTGATTGAAGTGTTATTGCTTCCGGCTAAATCTGCAGAGCCACCCCAGAATTCTGGAAGCACTTTGGCGATCGCTGTGATGACATCACCTGATGCTTTGCGCGTTGCTACATCTTTTCCGGCTGGGTATTGTGGAAGTTGGCTATCCCAACCAGTGGGTAATTCTTTAGAAATCAAACGCTTTAGCAAGGTAGCGCGATCTGGTTGTTCTTTCTGCCACTTATCGAACTCGATATTCCAAACGGTATGGCTTGCTGCTCCACGAACTTTTACATCGCGCACATGTGCCAAAATCTCAGTTGGCATTGCAAAATGTTCTTTCGGATCTAAACCAAGCAGCGTTTTAGTCGCTGTAATTTCATCTGCGCCAAGGGCCGAACCATGTGATTCAGCGGTATTGCGAGACTTGGGTGCTGGCCATGCAATTACAGATTTCATGCGAATTAAAGTCGGCTTGGTATTTTCAGCCTTTGCCAAGGTCATTGCCGCATCTAATTTGAGTAGATCAATATTTCCATCGTTGGCACTTGGAACATCGATAACGTTCCAGCCATAGGCGCGATAGCGCGCTGAAACATCTTCGGTAAATGCGACATGGGTATCTCCTTCAATGGAGATGCGATTGTCGTCATAGATCATCTTTATATTTCCGAGTTGCTGTGTTCCAGCTAGTGATGATGCTTCGCTGCTGACACCTTCTTGCAAATCTCCATCTGAACAAATAACCCAAATATTGTGATCAAAGAGCGAAGTTTTTTCGGGAGCATCGGGATCTAATAATCCGCGTTCGAAACGAGAAGCCATTGCCATACCTACTGCAGTTGCAACGCCGGCTCCCAATGGACCAGTTGTCATTTCCACGCCTGCGGTGTGACCATATTCAGGATGGCCCGGCGTAAGCGAATTCCAAGTACGAAATGCCTTTAGATCATCAATTTCCAAACCGTACCCACTAAAGAAGAGTTGAATGTAGAGCGTCAGTGATGAGTGACCACAAGATAGAACGAAGCGATCGCGACCGAGCCAATTGGGATCTGCGGGATCGTGAACCAGGTGTCGTTGAAATAAGTTGTAGGCAACTGGTGCAAGTGACATCGCTGTTCCTGGATGGCCGTGACCGGCGTTCTGTACTGCATCCATCGCAAGAGCGCGGGCATATGCCACGGCGCGATCATCTAGGTCTGACCAGTTTTGCAATGAGCTCACTTTTTCTCCTGCACTAGTTGATCTGCAACAACTTGTTTGTCAATCGGTACCGTGGTTATTGCGATGCGAATACGCCACGCTGCAATCCAAACTAAGGTCGCACCCAAGAGATGCGATGCCACGATTATTTCAGGTATGCCAGAGAAGTATTGAATATATCCAATTGCTCCCTGCGCAAGGGCTATGCCGGCAAAGACGGTAATTCGCCTGCGATGTAAGCCATTGGAACGGGTTGCAATATAAAGCGCCAGGGTTAGTCCAAGCAACGCGATTACTGCATCAGCATGGAGCCAGGCGATGGTGCGGATATCAAATCCAAAACGTCGCGCTTTAAGATCTCCTGCATGTGGTCCGCTACCAGTGACCAGAGTTCCTAGTGCAATGACTAAAAACGTCAAAGAAATATGAAGTAAGGATAAGTTGGCGATTAATTTATCTTTAGGTTGAACACGAATTATGGGAGATTCACGGCGATCATAAAGAGATGCAGCCCCTGCAATTAAAATAACAGAGAGAAGGAAGTGCCCGGCAACAGGTAGTGGATGTAAATTGGTCAATACGGTAATACCGCCGAGAACCCCCTGACCTAAGATTCCAAGGAGTTGCCCCGCAGCGAGGACGCGCAGATCTTTGCGACGAGTAAATAGAACATGCGCGATAACTGCGATTGCGGATAGAAATAGCGCAAATGTCAGTAAGCGATTTCCAAACTCGATCCAGGCGTGTAGTTGTCCTTCTGCTTGATGGGGGACTGGTGTATATGAGCCAGGGGTGCACTCTGGCCAAGTTGGGCAACCTAGCCCTGAACCGGTTAGGCGGACCGCGCCTCCAGTTAGGACTAACCCCGCCTGAAGTACCATCAAGGCTCCATATAGAAAGCGACGCAATTTCATGTCCTAAGACTATGACCAATGACGCACGCCCTGAGTGGAAAGACGGAGCGAATTACGACACAATACTGTTGTGAAATTAGCTAGCCAGGCCGCCATCAAATCAGTTGATGACCCGCGTACCCGTGATGCGGTTGGCCGCTCAATTCTGGAAAACGGGCCATCTACGGCGGCCGCTCTTGGCCAGCGGTTGGGCCTTACTCCGGCAGGTATTCGCCGCCATTTAGATTTGCTCGTAGCCGATGGAATTTTAGAAGCTCGTGAGCCACGTATTTCATCTACTCGCGGTCGCGGTCGCCCATCTAAGGTTTTTGTAATGACCGATGCTGGTCGTCAAAAATTTGAACATTCGTATGATGACTTAGCCGTAGCAGCGCTTAAATTTATGTCAGCACAATCTGGTGAACATCTCGTAACTGCCTTTGCTCAATCTCGAGCCGACGATATTGAACGTAAAGCCTCTGCCATGACTGCAAAGAGTTCTAACAAGTTAGATGCGCTCGCCGGTTTCCTAACCGAACAGGGTTATGCAGCTAGCGTTGGACCACGTGGCGCAGGCGTTGAACTCTGCCAACACCATTGCCCAATAGCGCACGTCGCCTCTGAATTTCCTCAACTCTGTGAAGCAGAGACAGAGGCCTTCTCTAAATTGCTCGGCACACACGTTCAACGTTTAGCAACCATCGCACACGGTGATGGTGTTTGCACCACATATATCCCCAACATCGCTTCAAAGTTAAACAATAAGGAACCACTAACAGCCGGAAAGGCGCGGTCATGACAACTGCACACCCAGAACTAGACGGACTTGGAAATTACGAATACGGCTGGTCCGATGGCAATGATGCCGGCGCTAACTCACGTCGCGGCATCAACGACGAGGTTGTTCGCGATATCTCTTCCAAGAAGAGCGAACCACAGTGGATGCTGGATATGCGTCTAAAAGGTTTGTCTCTCTTTGAGAAGAAGCCAATGCCATCATGGGGATCTGACCTAACTGGAATCTTCTTCGACACCATTAAGTACTTTGTCCGTTCAACCGAGAAGCAGGCAGCAACTTGGGATGATCTGCCAGATGAGATTAAAAATACCTACGATCGTTTAGGTATCCCAGAAGCTGAAAAGCAGCGTCTGGTCTCTGGCGTTGCCGCACAGTACGAATCAGAAGTTGTTTATCACTCGATTCGCGAAGACCTTGAAAAACAAGGCGTCATCTTCCTTGATACTGATAGCGCGCTAAAGCTTCACCCGGAACTCTTCAAGGAGTACTTCGGCACAGTTATCCCAGTTGGCGATAATAAATTTGCAGCGCTTAATACCGCTGCCTGGTCAGGTGGTTCGTTTATCTACGTTCCCAAGGGCGTGCATGTTGATATTCCACTTCAGGCATATTTCCGCATCAATACTGAAAATATGGGCCAGTTCGAACGCACATTAATCATTGCTGATGAGGATTCGTACATTCATTATGTCGAAGGTTGTACTGCGCCAATTTACAAATCTGATTCACTTCACTCAGCTGTTGTTGAAATCATTGTTAAAAAGGGTGCGCGCGTTCGTTACACCACAATCCAAAACTGGTCTAACAACGTTTACAACTTAGTTACCAAGCGCGCAACATGTGCCGAAGGTGCAACCATGGAATGGGTTGATGGCAATATTGGGTCAAAGGTAACCATGAAGTACCCAGGAATTTTGTTGATGGGTCCTCACGCAAAGGGCGAGACTTTGTCACTTGCATTTGCTGGCGCTGGTCAACATCAAGATTCAGGTGCCAAGATGGTGCACGCTGCTCCTTACACATCGTCATCAGTTATCTCTAAGTCAGTTGCTCGTGGTGGGGGACGCACTTCATACCGTGGACTTGTTCAAGTTCAAGAAGGTGCACATCACTCAAAGAGCACAGTTAAATGCGATGCGCTTTTGGTTGACACTATCTCTCGCTCTGATACATATCCATATGTTGATATCCGCGAAGATGATGTCTCAATGGGTCACGAGGCAACCGTTTCAAAGATCAGCGATGACCAACTCTTCTATCTGATGTCACGTGGACTAACTGAAGATGAAGCTATGGCAATGATCGTTCGTGGCTTTATTGAACCAATTGCGCGTGAGCTTCCTATGGAATATGCACTTGAGCTAAACCGTTTGATCGAATTGCAAATGGAAGGCGCTGTTGGTTAATGACGACTCTCACAACCAACTATTTAACGCCAACCGGGCGCGAAGAGGCTTGGCGTTTCACACCGCTCAAGCGTCTAGGTGGAATGCATGACGGAAGTGCAATCACATCAGATCGTCATTCCTTAACGCTAAATTCTGCTGCAGCAAACGGTGTCTCCTTTGAAAGAGTTTCAGCATCTGCTGCCGCTCCTATCTCAGAGACCGATGATGTAATCGTCGCGCGAATCAGAGATTTTGCGACCGATGTTGCGGTTCTAACCATCGCTGCAAACACCGAAGTCGCAGATCCAATTCTGCTCAAGCGCTCGACTGGGGCACTTGATACCGCAGAATTCTCACGCGTTTTAATTCGCGTTGAAAGCCATGCCCGTGCAACTGTAATCATCGAAAATACCGGTGATACACATTTGGCTGAAGATCTAGAAATCTCTGTAGCACCGGGCGCCAGTCTTACCTTGGTGTCTCTGCAAGAGTGGGGTTCAAAGAGCATTCACGCAGGTCGCCAACATGCAAACGTAGATCGTGATGCCACCTTTAAATCAATCGTAGTCACGGTTGGTGGTTCACTCGTTCGCTTGCTACCAACAGTTGAATTTGTAGCACCTGGCGCCTCATGTGAACTCTTCGGTGTTTACTTCGCGACATCTGGTCAATTCTTTGAACACCGCATGTTTGTTGACCACAAAGTCCCAAATGCCAAATCTCGAGTCAATTACAAGGGCGCTTTAGCAGGGGATCAAGCTCATACCGTTTGGATCGGTGATGTATTTATTCGCGCTGCCGCAGAAGGCACTGATACTTACGAGCTAAACCGTAATTTGCTCTTATCTGACGGAGCGCGCGCAGATTCTGTTCCGAACTTGGAGATTGAAACTGGCGAGATTGTTGGGGCAGGGCATGCCAGCACAACCGGACGCTTTGATGACGAACAACTCTTCTATTTAATGTCACGCGGCATTAATTTGGCTGATGCTCGTCGCCTAGTCGTACGTGGATTCTTTAACGAGATCATCTCTGAAATTGGCGATGAAGTAATCCAAACTCGTCTAATGGATCGCATCGATGACGAACTTGCCAAAGCAGGTGCTTAATTGAGCGATCTATCTTTTGCAACGCTTATCGCTGGAAAGCCAGTAAAGCTGGAGAAGGCTGGGAGATCGATCTGCGTAACTCGCGTAGGCGATGAAGTCTTCGCAGTCGATGACACTTGTTCGCATTCTGAGGCTTCACTTTCTGAAGGTGATGTCACTGATTTTAAGATCGAATGTTGGCTCCATGGCGCTGAATTTGATCTACGCACAGGGGAGGCGCTTACACCTCCCGCAGTTGCACCAATAAAAGTTTATTCGGTAATCGTTGACGGAGACTCCGTCACGGTAGAAGCGTAGTTAGGTAATTTGATGAGTACATTAGAAATTCGCGGCTTGAAAGTATCTGTAGATACCGAAAATGGCCCAGTAGAAATTCTTAAAGGCGTTGACCTAACCATCAAATCTGGCGAAACCCACGCAATCATGGGACCAAATGGTTCAGGTAAATCAACTCTTGCTTACTCGATTGCTGGCCACCCTAAGTACAACATCACCGGTGGAACAGTAACTCTAGATGGCGCCGATGTTCTTGAGATGACCGTTGATGAGCGCGCTAAGGCGGGACTCTTCCTAGCGATGCAATATCCTGTTGAAGTACCTGGCGTATCTGTCTCTAACTTTCTTCGTACGGCTGTAACCGCTCTTCGTGGCGAAGCTCCAAAGTTACGTACTTGGGTCGGCGAAGTTAAAGGTGCAATGGAAGCCCTCAGCATGGATCCTTCATTTGCCCAACGCAATGTCAATGAAGGCTTCTCAGGCGGAGAGAAGAAGCGCCACGAAATCATGCAACTAGAACTGCTTAAGCCAAAAATTGCTATCTTAGATGAAACAGATTCAGGCCTTGATGTTGATGCGCTACGTATTGTCTCAGAAGGCGTAAATCGCGCTAAGGACAGTAACAATATCGGCGTCGTATTGATTACTCACTACACCCGCATCCTGCGCTACATCAAGCCAGATTTCGTACACGTCTTTGCTAATGGAAAAATCGTTGAAGAAGGCGGACCAGAGCTAGCCGATAAATTGGAAGCTAATGGCTATGCGGAGTACGTCACCGCGTAATTTGCTATGACCTTTGACCCGCGAGTTATTCGAAAGGATTTTCCGATCTTCGATCGGACTATTCGCGATGGCAAACGGCTGGTCTATCTCGATAGTGGCGCAACTAGTCAGAAACCTTTCGCAGTTATAAAAGCTGAATCTGATTTTTACAGCCAACATAACGCCGCCGCCCATCGCGGTGCACATCAACTAGCTGAGGAAGCCACGGAAGCGATTGAATCAGCGCGCGAAATTGTCGCCAATTTCCTTGGTGGAGCAAGCGATGAGATTGTCTTCACCAAGAGCTCAACAGAAGCTCTAAACCTATTGGCGTATTCGATAGGTCAAGCACCAGCGGGTAATTTATTTCATCTAAAAGCCGGCGATGAGATCGTGGTCTCTGAGATGGAGCATCACGCCAACCTCATTCCTTGGCAAGAGCTTGCTAAACGCTCTGGTGCTGTTCTGAAATGGTTTGAGGTAGACCCTGATGGACGCTTAGATCTTTCTGATATTTCTAAGGTGATCACTAGCCGTACCAAAATTGTTGCACTTACCCATCAATCAAATGTGCTTGGAACAATCAACCCATTAAATGAGCTTGTGAAACGCACCCACGAAGTTGGTGCCATTTTTATCCTGGATGCCTGTCAATCAGTTCCACATATGCCGGTCAACGTTGTTGAATTAGGAGTGGATTTTCTAGCATTCTCTGGCCACAAAACTGTCGGACCGACTGGAGTTGGAGTTCTTTGGGGTAGAAGTAATCATCTTGCTGAACTTCCACCATTCCTATTCGGTGGTTCAATGATTGAAAGCGTCACGATGACTGACGCAACTTGGGCACCGGCGCCACGTAAGTTTGAACCGGGTGTACCTAATATGGCGCAGATTGTAGGTCTTGGAGTAGCGCTGAATTATCTTTCTGGTATCGGTATGGCAGATATCTACAGCCATGAAAAAGATTTAACTGAGTATGCAATCACAAAACTTCAATCGATAAAGGGACTTCTAATTATTGGTCCCAATGATATGAAGATGCGCGGGGGAGCGGTCTCATTTACTTTAGGAGAGATTCATCCCCATGATCTGGGCCAGTTCTTAGATAATTCAGGAATTGCAGTTCGTACCGGCCATCACTGCGCTTGGCCACTTACTCGCAAGATGGGCGTTGCCTCAACCACGCGAGCATCCTTCTATCTCTACAACGCAACCGAAGATATTGATGAACTAGTTACCGGTATAACCGATGCCCAGAGATACTTCGAATAATGCAGTTAGATAACCTTTACCAAGAAGTTATTCTGGACCACTACAAGAATCCACAGAATAAGCAACTTTTATCTGCCTATGATGCCCAGGTTCATCACGTCAACCCATCTTGTGGCGATGAGATCGACTTGAATTTAACGATTGTGAATGGAACCGTAGAAAATATTTCGTGGGATGGGGTTGGCTGTTCCATCTCACAAGCTAGCGTCTCTATTTTGACTGACCTTCTGATCGGAAAATCTATTACGCAGGCTTATTCAATCTTTGATCAATTTGTAGCCTTAATGCAGAGCAAAGGCACCGTTGTGGGAGATGAAGAAGTATTAGAGGATGCCATTGCACTTGCTGGAGTTTCCAAGTATCCGGCCCGCATAAAGTGCGCGCTTTTAGGTTGGATGGCATTTAAAGATGCCAGCGTGCAAGCACAAGCTAAATCTGAACTAGAATAGAAAGCATCGAGAGAGGTCAATAATGGTTGCTGCCGTAGATGATGTAACAGAAGCGATGAAGGATGTCGTCGATCCTGAACTCGGTATAAATGTCGTAGACCTTGGTCTTATTTACGATGTGATGGTTGACGATAACAACATCGCCGTTCTCAACATGACGCTGACATCAGCGGCCTGTCCGCTGCAAGATGTTATTGAAGATCAAACGCGTCAAGCTTTAGCCCCACTTACTTCTGATGTAAAGATTAATTGGGTCTGGATGCCACCTTGGGGCCCAGATAAGATCAGTGAAGATGGCCGTGAGCAATTACGCGCACTGGGCTTCACCGTCTAAAAGGTATTTTCAAACTTTTCAAGGGCTTTAGATCGGGGTAATTAGTGTCCATGGGCGCCGGCTGGATGGCACTTAGAACCCTAAGTTCTGATCAATCTGTAAAGAATGCCAAGTTACGTCCCGGAACGCTAAAGCGGATCTTCACGTATGCGATTCCCTATAGATCTACCTTTGCGCTCTTTCTCTTCTGTCTGATTGTTGACGCCATCTTGACGGTGGCAACACCGCTGCTGTTACGTGAATTGATTGATAAAGGTGTCATACCCAAGGATCGTGCGGTTGTGACCACTATGGCGATCGCTGTTGCAATCCTCTCTATTCTCACAGCGGTCGTAAATATCGTTGTGCGTTGGATTTCTTCGAAGATCGGTGAAGGTTTAATCTACGACTTGCGTTCGCAGGTCTTTGGACATGTTCAGAAACAATCGATTGCATTCTTTACCCGCACTCAAACTGGCGCACTTATTACTCGTATCAATTCTGATGTAATCGGCGCACAGCGAGCGTTCACATCTACCTTTTCCGGAATTATAAGCAATGTTCTAACCCTGATTTTAGTTGTAGGTACGATGCTGGCCTTGAGCTGGCAGATCACGATCGCCTCACTGTTGCTACTGCCAATATTTTTAGCTCCTACTAAATGGATCGGCTCTCGCCTGCAGGGATACACGCGCGACTCCTTCGAGCTAAATGGCGAAATGTCATCAACAATGACCGAGCGCTTCAATGTTTCAGGAGCTCTCCTTGTGAAGCTATATGGCGATCTAGATCAAGAATCAAAAGTATTTAAAAAGAAAGCGCGCAAAGTTGCCGATATCGGAATATCAATGGCGATGCTCAACACCTTCTTCTTTATCGCCTTGATCAGCATCGCAGCCCTCGCAACTGCTATCGCCTATGGCATCGGCGGACATTTGGCCATTGATGGCGCAATCACTGTTGGTAGCTTGATCGCAATTACCACTTTGTTGGCACGCCTATATGGACCACTAGTTGCCCTAGCCACAGTTCGCGTGGATGTAATGGGCGCACTAGTTTCTTTTGAACGCGTCTTTGAAGTCCTAGATCTTGAACCTATGGTTCAAGAAAAAGCCAATGCTCAAATTTTAAAGAGCAGAACACCAGCGATTGAATTCCAAGATGTTCATTTTACGTATCCAAATGCGCAGCAAATCTCGCTAGCATCGCTTGAGGCGGCATCACCGCCTGAGGTTCGAGATAGCGAAGAGATCCTAAAAGGAATTACTTTTTCAGCACTTCCGGGCACAGTCACGGCGCTAGTTGGACCATCTGGTGCAGGCAAGACAACCATTAGCGCACTCGTGCCACGACTCTACGATGTCACATCTGGTGCTATAAAGATTGATGGACATGATCTGCGCGATATAACGCTGACTTCTCTTCGTGATTCAATCGGCGTTGTTATGCAAGATTCACATTTGTTCCACGACACAATTACTTCGAATCTAAGATATGCCAAAGCAGATGCAACTATTGAAGAGATGAAGGCAGCTTGTCAGGCGGCGCAAATCTGGGATCTGATTACATCCCTACCAAATGGACTTGAGACAATGGTTGGAGAACGTGGCCACCGCTTGTCAGGAGGTGAGAAACAACGCCTGGCGATCGCTCGTTTGCTCTTGAAATCACCAAGCATCGTAATTTTAGATGAGGCAACGGCTCACTTAGATTCAGAGAATGAAGAGTTGGTGCAGAACGCTCTGGCTAGCGCCTTACAGGGACGGACCAGCATTGTTATCGCGCACCGATTAAGTACAGTGATGAGTGCAGACCAGATAATCGTTCTAGAAAATGGCTTGATCCGCGAACGCGGTAAACATGATGAGTTAGTGCGCGCTGGCGGTCTTTACTCAGAGCTCTTTGCGCGTCAAGATCTGACCACGTCTAATTAAAATTCGGCCATAAACAATTAGCCCGGCAAAGAAAATCCACTGCAGTGAATATGCTAAATGGGGCCCATCGCTGAGTTCAGGCACTTGCGCCGCAACAGCCGGAGTCAGCGAACTATCTGAACCGCTGATCAAATCTAAATAGAAACCTTCACTCTTAAAACCAGTCTGGGCATTTAATTTGGAGATCATTCCTACTCCAGAATATGGAAGTGCGAAGAAGGCGCCAACCGGTAGCGACCTATCCAATCGGACGCGGGCAACTAGAGATACTTCACCACTTGGAACAGTTGTCGTTACAGGAGCAGTCTTGGCGTCGGCGCCGGCCTTAACCCAACCGCGATCCACCCAGATATAGCGGCCATCGCTTAACTTAAATCTAGTTAGTACTTCATAACCATAGACGCCTTCGAAGTAACGATTTTTCAACAATATTTGCTGCGCGGGATTGAATTGCCCAGCTGCGCTTACGGTGCGCCATTCAAATGCAGTGATGTCACTCGTGTTCGCAGATGCGATTTTAGAGATGTTAATTTCAGGCAGAGTTAATTGGGATTCGATCAGCGAATTTCGTTGATGTCGATCAATACCCCTTTGAAACTGCCATTGCGCAGCCCAGATACATATTGCGATCAGAAGAAGGGCGATCAATGATTTCAGTAGCGCCAGCGGTTCACGAACTTTTGCAGGCTTGACTGACATGCGAGTGAGTCTAGCTAACGCTGATTACTCTAAAGACTTTGCTTTATCGGCGACTAATCCCTCACCTGGTGCGAAACTTTCACGCCCGGCGTTGGCGATTACAACTGCAATATATGGCAGGGTCACCGCTCCAAGTAAAGCAAACCAGCGGTAAGGACTTGGCAAAATTACTGTGAGCAAGAAACAACCGGTACGAATCATCATCGAGATAAAGTATCGGCGTTGGCGACCTGCCTGATCGCGAGTTAGCGATGCCGGAGCGGCGGTAATGTCATAAACATTGGTGGCTTTGCTCTTCTTCTTACCGATACCGAACGCCTTGGCCATGAGAGAAGACTATGGGGCAATTAGGCAGGGCGCGAGGCGGAAATGCTGGTTACGCAGAAGTAGCAGGGTAGGTTTTCTCTTATGACAGATGAAAATACTTCACTTGCCCTGGTCACTGGTGGAAATCGCGGAATTGGATTGGCTATTGCGCACTCACTGCTTGCTGCAGGTCATCGCGTAATCATCTCTCATCGTTCCGGAGATGCTCCCACTGGTTTCCTCTCCGTAAAAATGGATGTCACTTCCACCGATAGCGTGGAAACAGCTTTTGCAGAAATTGAAGAGAAGTACGGAACTCCTGAAATTATCATTGCTAACGCTGGTATTACCAAAGATGGTTTGGTACTGCGTATGAGTGATGCCGATTTTGAAGATGTCGTCAACGCGAATCTGACCGGTGCATTTCGTGTTGCACGTCGGGCCACTAAAGGTTTACTTAAATTAAAGCGTGGTCGTTTGATATTTATAGGTTCAGTGGTTGGGGGAGTAGGAGCTGCTGGCCAAGTTAACTATTCTGCAAGCAAGGCTGGCTTGCTCGGAATGGCGCGTTCTTTCGCCCGCGAACTAGGCTCTCGTGGAATTACTGCAAATGTGATTGCTCCCGGATTTGTCGAAACAGATATGACAGCCGATTTAGATGAGAAACGTCGTGATGAAATCGCCAAATCGGTTCCGCTCGGTAGATTCTGTAGTGCAGAAGAAATTGCAAACGTTGTTACATTTGTGGCATCTCAAGAGGCAGGTTACATAACTGGTGCGCTGATACCAGTCGATGGCGGATTAGGAATGGGACATTAATTATGGGGATCTTACAAGGAAAAAATATTCTAGTAACTGGCGTGCTTACTGATAGCTCTATCGCATTCCATATTGCAAAGATCGCCCAAGAAGAAGGTGCCACGGTTTTGCTCTCGTCATACGGCCGGGTATTGAGTTTGACCACCCGTATCTCGGGACGTTTGCCACATACTGCACCAGTAATTGAATTAGACGTCACAAACCAAGAGCACCTTGATGCACTAGCCGATCGTGTAAAAGAACATGTCCCACATCTAGATGGGGTTGTTCACTCAATTGGGTTTGCACCTGAAGCAGCTCTTGGCGGAAATTTTTTGAATACCGCTTGGGAAGATGTGGCAACTGCTGTTCATGTCTCTGCGTACTCACTTAAATCGCTAACCATGGCTACGCGCCCACTTTTCAATGGTGGTGGATCTGTCGTTGGCTTGGATTTCGATGCAACTGTTGCTTGGCCAAAGTATGACTGGATGGGCGTCGCTAAAGCAGCGCTGGAATCAACTTCACGTTATTTAGCCCGCGATTTAGGGGCTGAAAATATTCGCGTAAATCTCGTTGCTGCAGGACCTATTCGCACAATGGCTGCCAAATCGATTCCAGGTTTTGATGAATTTGAAAAAGTTTGGAATGAGCGATCACCGCTGGAATGGGATGTAACTGATCCAGTCCCTGCCGCCCAGGCTGTTGTAGCCCTACTTTCGGACTGGTTCCCGAAAACTACCGCTGAGATCATCCACGTAGACGGCGGTTTGCACGCCATGGGTGCGTGAAGGTAAAGTAATCCTCAGACCAGTGGCCACGGCTACTGCAAGAGGAGCTCACCGCTCCCACCTTCTCGGCCTACATCAGTAGAGCTGGCTGGTTCGTCGAAAGTAAATCGCCTGCGGGCGTAATTCACTTTCCTTAGCGGTGCGCGATTTTTGCGATAAGCCTGGCTACCTAAGTCAATAGACAAGTAGCAGACCAACTAAGGAGAACAAATCACAACTGAACCGCGCATTAATGACCGTATCCGCACATCTCAAATTCGTCTCATCGGACATACTGGAGACCAAGTTGGAGTTGTAGATATCGACACGGCGTTACAGATGGCAGATGAAGTCGGATTAGATCTCGTAGAGATCGCACCTGATGCCACTCCACCTGTATGCAAAATTATGGACTTCGGCAAATATAAATATGAAGTAGCCCAGAAAGCCCGTGAAGCCCGTCAGAACCAGACCCACATTGTGGTTAAGGAAGTGCGTTTGACGCCAAAGATTGAGAACCACGATTACGAAACAAAACGTAACGCGATCGTGAAATTCTTAAAAGGTGGCGACAAGGTAAAGATCACGATGAAGTTCCGCGGACGCGAACAAACTCGCCCCGAGCTTGGTTACAAACTATTGCAACGCCTTGCAGAAGATGTTGCAGAAGTCGCTTTTGTTGAGTTCGCCCCAAAGCAAGAGGGACGAAATATGACGATGGTGCTCGGTCCTACGAAGAAGAAGACCGAAGCTGTTGCAGAACAGAAGGCGGCGCGAGCTGCTAAAGAAGCAGCGGTAGCAGCGCAAGCTGCAACTGCTGAAGATAAATAGTTTTAATAACACGACGAAGTACAGGAGAAGATAGATGCCAAAGATGAAGACCCATAGTGGCGCGAAGAAGACTTTTCGCGTTACCGGATCAGGAAAGATCATGCACGAGCGTGCCGGCAAGCGCCACCTTTTGGAGCGTAAGTCATCTCGCGTTACTCGTCGTCTGAGCACTGAGCAATCAGCAAAGCCAACCGTAACTATGACAGCCAAGCGCATGCTTGGTCTTAAGTAAGGAGTGTGAATTAAATGAGAGTAAAACGCGGAGTTCACGCTGCTAAGAAGCGTCGCACAACCCTAGAACGCGCCAGTGGTTACCGTGGGCAACGTTCACGTCTTTTCACAAAGGCGAAGGAACAAGTTACTCACTCAATGGTCTACGCCTTTAACGATCGTAAAGATAAGAAAGGCGATTTCCGTCAACTGTGGATTCAGCGTATTAACGCTGCTGCTCGCGAAAACGGCATGACCTACAACCGCTTCATCCAAGGTCTAAAGGCTGCCGGTGTTGAGGTTGATCGTCGCGTTCTCTCTGATATCGCAACGAATGATCCTGCAACATTTAAGGTGCTAGTTGATCTATCACGCAAGAACCTCGTCAGCGCTTAAAAAGCATCTGCCGAGAAATTAGATGATCGAGAGCCTTCACTCACCGCATATCGCGCGGGTGAAGGCTCTTATCTCTTCCCGGGGAAATAAAGAGAGAGCAGCGCACGGCGAATTTATCGCCGAAGGCCTGCAATGTGCCCGTGAAGCATTTACCGCAACGCAAGGCCCGAGCGTTAAGACCGTTTATCTAACTGAAAGTGGCAAGAACCGCATAGATCAAGCAGGTCTTGATCTCTCAATTGCGGAAGTCGTATTGGTTAGCGAGCCAGTAATGGCGGCAATGTCATCGACGATGACCCCACAAGGAATTATTGCAATATGTGCAGTTGCGGATAATGATTTTGCAAAGTTAAAGGCAAGTGGAAAGTCACGCTTTATCTATCTCCACGAAATCCAAGATCCAGGAAATGCTGGAACTATTCTGCGGACTTCAGATGCGATGGGTGTAGATGCAGTCATCGTTTCACCTGGTAGCGTCGATATGTATTCTCCGAAGGTGGTCCGGGCTACCGCCGGATCACTCTGGCATGTACCACTTTTCACTGGCATAACCCTTAATCAGTTATCTGATCAGTTTCCTACGGTTAAGAAGATTGCACTCAGTGCGCAAGGAACGAAGTCACTGTTAGAACTTAACGATTTACCTGATTGCGTTGCGATTTTTGGCAATGAGGCGCGCGGTTTAGATGCCTTGATCGATTCCGATGTAATGCAGGTAAGCATTCCTATGACCGGCAATGCCGAGAGCCTAAATCTTGCAGCCGCTGCGGCGATTGTGATCTTTCACCTCTCGCATAAGTAAGCAAATATCCCTCACTGAGCAAGGTGAGCAGGTTAGAATTCCCGCATGAATCCAGCAGATATAAAGCGTTGGATCACCGCTGCCGAAAGCGCCTTCACATCAGCCAAAGATCTAGATGATCTAAAGGCAGCACGCCTGGCACACCTGGGGGATAAGGCTGAAATTTCACTCGCCAATCGCTCACTCGGTTCACTTCCTGCCGATGAGAAAGCCAACGCCGGCAAAATTATTGGTGAAGCTAAAGCTGCTATTACCGCCGCTTTGCAAAGTGCCACTGCAAAGCTAGAGGCGCAACGTGATGCCAAAGTTTTATTGGAAGAGATCGTAGATATAACTCTTCCCGTTAATCGATCCCATCGCGGCGGTCTACATCCGATCTCAATCATCAAAAATGAGATCAGCGATTTCTTTATCGAACAAGGCTATAACGTGGAAGAAGGCCCCGAACTTGAATCTGGTTGGCTCAACTTTGATGCTTTAAATATTCCAGCAGATCATCCAGCACGCACCATGCAAGATACTTTCTATATTGAGCCAGTTGAATCGGGAATGGTTCTGCGTACCCAAACTTCACCGGTTCAAATCCGCTCCATGCTAGAAAACGAGCCACCGATCTACATGATCTGTCCGGGACGAACCTTCCGCGCCGATGAGTTAGATGCAACTCACAGCCCAGTATTTCACCAAGTTGAAGGTTTGGTAGTTGATAAGGGCATCACCATGGCCCACCTCAAAGGAACGCTCGATAACTTTGCGCAAGCGATGTTTGGCCCAGATGTCACAACGCGGCTTCGCCCATCATTCTTTCCATTTACGGAGCCAAGTGCGGAAGTCGATATCTTCTTTAACGGTCGCTGGATTGAGTGGGGCGGCTGCGGCATGGTCAATCCCATAGTTCTACAAACATGCGGCATCGACACTGAAATTTATAGTGGCTTTGCATTTGGTATGGGTCTAGAACGTACGCTGATGGTTCGCCATAACGTAACTGATATGCATGACATCGTTGAAGGCGATCTGCGCTTTACTCGTCAATTCGGGGTAGGTCTATAAATGCGCGCACCTTTATCGTGGCTCCGTGAATTCGTTGAGATTCCAGCGAATATAACTGCAGAACAAATCTCAGATGGTTTGATCCGGGTTGGCTTCGAAGTTGAAGAGATAATCGAAGCTGGAGCCGGGTTAACCGGACCGCTTAAATTCGCCAAGGTTTTATCGATTGAAGAGATCACTGAATTTAAGAAGCCGATTCGCTACGTTGGCCTAGATTGTGGTGAAAAAGAAGTTCGTTATGTCATTTGTGGTGCTACAAATTTTGCAGTTGGCGATCTCATCGTTGCAGCTCTACCTGGCGCTGTCTTACCTGGCGATTTCCATATCGCGGCCCGTGAAACTTACGGCAAGCCCTCCAACGGCATGATCTGTTCCTCTCGTGAACTCGGACTTGGCGATGATCATTCAGGGATCATGGTCTTTGCCGAAGGCGATGTTGAAATAGGCGCTGATGCAATTACCGGCCTAGATATTAACGACACTATCTTCGATATCGCAGTTAACCCTGATCGTGGTTACGCGCTAAGTATTCGTGGCATCGCTCGTGAAGTAGCCGGTTCGTTGGGTCTGAAATTTACAGATCCAATAGATGCACTGCGCAAGGTTAGCTTTTCCGATACGGGAAAAGGCGTTGAGGCAAGGATCGAAGATCCCAAAACTGCCTCCGTATTTTATTTGCGAACACTCTCTAATTTTGATCCATCTGCCAAAACGCCGATGTGGATGTGCCGGCGTATTGAAAAGATGGGGATGCGTTCGATTTCATTAGTTGTAGATGTGACCAACTATGTGATGCTCGAACTTGGTCAACCACTTCATGCATTTGATAAGGCGAAGATCTCTGGAGGTTTGACGATTAAACGCGCAGGCAAGGCGCAACCATTTACAACTTTAGATGGCCAGGTTCGACAACTAGATCCAGAAGATTTAATGGTTTGTGATGATAAGCAGCCACTGGCGCTGGCCGGCACCATGGGCGGACAGTCATCTGAAATTTCAGAGGTAACCACCGATATTGCTCTTGAGGCAGTTCGTTTTGATCCAGTTTGTGTTGCCAAGAATTCGCGGCGCCATAAATTATCGTCAGAAGCATCCCGTCGCTTAGAACGCAGCGTTGATCCCAGCCTTGCTGAATTTGCATCGGCGCGATTCGTACAGTTACTTACTACCCATAGCTCTGCCCTTCACGTGGCAACTGTGGTTGCGGGAGAGCCGAAATATTCACCGGTTATCAAATTAGATCCCGTATTTATCCCCAAGTTGCTGGGGCTTGAGGTATCTAAAGATGAGATCGCCCGCGTTCTGCGCGTTATTGGCTGCGATGTGGATGAGAAAACTTTCACTGTTGATCCACCCGCTTGGCGCTCTGATTTGTTAAGCCAGACTGATCTCGCCGAGGAAGTCGCGCGCATGATTGGCTACGAAAAGATTCCTTCTATCCTGCCACCGCGTCCAAAGCACGCCAGCCTGACGCCAACCCAGAAGCGCCGCCGCGCAATCGCTGCGATGTTGGCCGCCCGTGGTTTAGCTGAAGTTCAAACCTTTCCATTTACAAATCAAGAAACGATTGACCAGATGGGATTTGTTGGAGATCGCGCGGCAACTTATCGCATCGCAAATCCAATGTCTGAAGAATCACCACTCATGCGCGTGCACTTGGTGCCAGGGTTAATTGAGGTGGCCGCACGAAATATCAGCCGCGGCGCGAAAGATTTTGCAATCTTTGAAATGGGTTCCATTTTCAGAAGCTCTCAGAAGTTAACTCCTGCAGTATCGCCAGAAATTGGTTCTCGCCCTGATGCGAAAACTATTGCCGCCATTTATGCCAGCGTCCCACCACAGGCATTTCACGTAGCAGGTCTATTAGTAGGCAAAGTAGAGAACGAAGATTGGCAAGGTAAGGCGCGTAGCTATAACTGGCAAGATGCCATCGCTTACGCCCAAGATATTTTGCAGTTATGTAATCTGCAGTGGACGATTAAGCGCTCGGATTTTGCACCTTGGCATCCGGGACGTTGTGCCGAGTTAGTTGTGGAGGGTAAAGCGGTCGCACATGCTGGAGAGATTCACCCAAATATCATTACAAAGTATGGCCTGCCAGAACGTAGCGTTGCCTTTGCTGTTGGGTTAAGCGCTCTGCCAGATTCGGATATTGTCCGCCCATTGCGCGTCGGCACAATGCCCGCGGCGGTGCAAGATGTTGCGCTGATCGTGGATAGTTCGGTATCTGCCCAAGATGTAGAAAGCGCACTTCGTCATGGCGCCGGTGAGCTACTTGAATCAATCGCACTCTTTGATCGTTACGACAAGATCGGTGACGGCAAGATTTCACTTGCCTTTACCCTTACTTTCCGCGCACCCGATCGAACTCTTACGGGGGCTGAAGTATCTGAGATGCGCGAATCGGCTGTTGTGGCGGCTGCGAAGGCCACGGGAGCGATCCTCCGTACTAACTGATTCTGTATAAATATGCATCATGGCGCATAATTATGCTACAGTCACTCCATGAAGATCGGTGTCATTGGAGCTAGCGGCTATGCCGGGGCAGAGCTGCTGCGTTTATTGGCGGGCCACCCTGAATTTGAAGTATGCACTGTCACCGCCCATTCCAGCGCAGGCGAGACGATAACATCGGTACACCCGCAATTAGCTAGCTATACGGGTAAGAAATTTAGCGCTTTTACCGCAAGTGACTTTGATTGCTGCGAACTTATCTTCCTAGCGCTACCTCATGGCGAGAGCGCAAAAGTTATTGCCTCGCTGAGCCCGAAGGCAAAGATCGTTGATTTAGGTGCCGATTACCGTCTAGAAGACTCCACAAAGTGGAAAAAGTATTATGGCGGCGATCACGCAGGTACATGGACATATGGCGCACCTGAATTGCCTGGCGCACGTGACTTAATTGCAAAATCTAGCAAAGTGGCAAATCCGGGTTGTTACGCAACTGCAATTGCCCTTGGTGTGGCACCTGCTGCACAGATAGCCGATGTCAGCGATGTCGTCGTGGTTGCTGCATCCGGAACAACTGGAGCAGGCCGCAGCGCAAAGATCAATCTGATTGCAAGTGAAGTTATGGGAAGTCTGACTTCTTATAAATTCGGGGGAGTACATCAGCACACCCCTGAAATTGAAGAAGCGATTATCCGCTCCACGAGTGAAGAGACGAAGGTGTCATTCACACCGATATTGGCTCCAATGCCGCGTGGAATTTTGGCAACGATAACGATAAAGTTGAAACCCGGCGTAGATTTGAAGCAAGTACGCAGCGCATACGACAACGCTTATGCAAGTGAAGAGTTTGTTCAACTACTTCCCGAAGGTCAGATGCCTAAGACAGCGTCAGTTCTGGGAAGTAATTACGTTGCGATGCAGGTAGCGGTCGACGAACACACCAATCGCCTCGTTGTAAGCGTGGCTATTGATAATTTAGTAAAGGGAGCTGCTGGGCAAGCAATTCAAAATGCCAACATTATCTGTGGCTTAAAAGAGAACTTAGGGCTGACCAGTCAAGGGATTGGCGCATGAAGTTACCCAAGGGCTTTACCGCCGCATCTTGCGCCGCTGGCCTAAAGAGTTCTGGGGCTTTAGATTTAACTTTAGTAGTCAATAACGGACCGCTCTTTGATGCAGCGGCGGTATACACATCAAATCAGGTCGTTGCCGCGCCCGTCATATGGAGCAAGCAGGTAACAAAAGAGAAGATCGTCCGTGCAGCAATATTAAATTCGGGCGGAGCAAATGCCTGTACTGGACCGCAAGGATTTGCAGATACCCATAAGACCGCTGAACACGTGGGCGAAGTACTTGGGATTTCATCTGGTGAAGTAGTTGTTTGTTCAACGGGTTTAATTGGCGAACTATTGCCGATCGAGAAGATTCTTTCGGGGATCGACTTGATCTCGAAAGAACTAAACCAAGACGCTCTGGAGGAAGTTGCCAAAGCGATTATGACAACAGATAGCGTTGCCAAAATCGCTAACTTTAAGTCAGAGAAGTTCGAGGTCTCTGGGGTTGCTAAGGGAGCCGGCATGCTGGCGCCAGCGCTGGCCACGATGTTATCTGTAGTAATGACCGATGCGAAATTGCCGGATGGCGCGCAAGAGATTTTTCAACGGGTTTGTGATCGTACTTATAATCGAATCGATTCTGATGGCTGCACATCAACTAATGACACTGTTCTATTAATGGGCTCTGGTGCCAGCGGCTTTGCGCCATCTGAGTCCGAACTCGAGGCGGCGCTAATGAGCGTTTGTGGTTCGCTCTCGCAACAATTGATTGCAGATGCAGAAGGATCGACCAAGACGGTAGCAATTAAAGTAATTGGTGCAGATTCAGAATCTGATGCGGTAGAAGTAGCCCGCGCCTGCGCCCGCAATAATCTATTAAAATGCGCCATCTTCGGAGGAGATCCCAATTGGGGTCGCGTTCTGGCCGCAGTTGGTACTGCAAGAGCACAACTGAATCCACTAGATATTGATGTGACTTTAAACGGAGTGCAGGTAGCTAAATCCAGCGCCCCATTCGCTGATCGCAACCTAGTTTCCTTTGCCGATCGCTTAGTTACTATCGATATTAATCTCAAGGTTGGTAGCGCTAGCGCCACGGTATATACAAATGATTTATCGCACGATTATGTTCACGAGAATTCGGCGTACGCAACATGATCGTTGTTAAATTTGGTGGCCATGCCATGCAGGATGAGAATGGGGTATTTGCCAAGGCGATAGCGGCTGCGCAAAGCCAGGGAGTATCGCTCGTTATTGTTCACGGTGGCGGCCCACAAATTGATGCCGCGCTAAGGGTTGAAGAGATAGCTTCAGAATTTATCGGCGGATTTCGCGTTACGACTCCAGAGATCTTTGAAATTGTGGAACGAGTTCTGGCTGAAGAAGTTGGGCCAGCGGTTGCTAGATCGCTGCAGAAAGCTGGCGTTAACGCAGTTTCTCTATCTGGACGCACGAGTGAATCTTTAATTGCAGAGCCACTACTTAAGTTAGTGGATGGAACACCAGCTGATTTAGGCTTAGTAGGAGTGATAACTGCGGTAAACCCACAGGCCATTAAGAACGCTCTAAAAGGCGGCCAGGTTCCAGTTATCTCACCGATAGCGATCGATGAAAGTTTTAAAGGTGGCTTAAATGTAAATGCCGATTTAGCAGCAGCAGCGATCGCGGGCGCGCTAGATGCACAATGTTTAATAATCATGACCGATGTTGCTGGTATCTATCGCTCTTGGCCAGATACTTCTTCACTTATCTCTGAAATTTCTGCTGCTGACTTAGGATCGATTAAAGGAACCTTCGCCGAAGGTATGGCACCAAAAGTGCAAGCTTGTTTAGATGCGATTAACGGTGGAGCTAGCGCTGTAAGAATTATCGATGGGACAAATCCGGCTGCATTCGCAGCAGCTTTGGATAATCACGGAGGAACGTTGGTGACAAAATGAGTATATCTAAAGGAAAAAATTCACTTAATTGGCTTGACGTCATGCAAAATAATTATGGTGAACCGAAGATAACTCTGGCCTCCGGAAAAGGCGCAATCGTCACCGATACATCAGGCAAGAAGTACCTAGATTTCCTTGGCGGAATCGCTACAAATGTTTTAGGACACGCACATCCCGTGATAGTTCGCGCTGTCTCTAAGCAGATTGCAACGCTTGGGCATGTCAGTAATTTATATAGCCATCCTTCGGGTTTGGCGCTGGCAAGTAAGTTGCAGGATTTAACGGGCGATAAGACAGCTAGAGTCTTTTTCTGTAATTCAGGGGCGGAAGCCAATGAAGCTGCCCTGAAATTATCTCGAAAAACTGGTCGCACTAAGATCGTCGCAACATCGGGCGCATTTCATGGGCGCACCATGGGTGCACTTTCACTTACAGGACAACCAAGTAAACGCACTCCCTTTAAACCGTTGATAAAAAATATAAAACATGTGACTTTCGGGGACATCACCGCGATGCGCAAAGCAGTAAGTAAGAAGACTGCGATGGTAATTGTCGAACCTATTATGGGTGAAGCTGGGGTTATCGTTCCGCCCTTTGGTTATTTAAGGCAACTTCGCGATTTGTGTAACCAATATGGAGTATTGCTTGTCTTAGATTGTGTACAGACCGGAATGGGTCGCACTGGAACTTGGTTTGGATATGAAGATGCAAAGATTCGCCCCGATGTGATTACCTTGGCAAAAGGTTTAGGCGGTGGGCTACCACTTGGCGCAATGATCACTCTCGGAAGTCAGTGTCCGCAATTTGAACCGGGAGAGCACGGCACAACCTTTGGTGGCAATCCGGTAGCTGCAGCAGCAGGACTTGCGGTAATTGAATTGATTACCAAGAACCGTTTAATGGTCTCGGCGAAGAGTTTTGAGAAACGTTTAAAAATCAAATTAGAAGCAGTTCGCGGAATCACCGAAGTTCGTGGTCGCGGGCTGTTAATCGGTATCGGTCTCGATGGCGATTATGCAAAGGAACTTGCTGGGTTGCTGGCCAATCGTGGGGTATTAGTTAATGCGCCTAATGCGGACACGATTCGCATCGCACCTGCGTTAATCGTTTCCAAAGTTCAAATTGATAAATTCATAACGATCTTCACGCAATCTATGTCGGAGGTTAAACGTGGCTAAAGTTCTTAACTCGGCATCGGTATCAGCGCGTCGCTCCAAAGCAATTTCACTAATCAAAGCAGGGGTTGTGCACTCGCAATCTGATCTCGTGAAATTACTGAAAAAGGCTGGCTTCGATGTCACTCAGGCTACGGCTAGCCGCGATTTGGAAGAACTTGGCGCAGTTCGTTCTCGCAACGAGCAAGGCGAACTTATCTATCAAATCGGCGCAACATCAGATGGAGCGATCTCTAGATCGATGCCGCTACCTTCTGATCTAATTCTCTCAGTTGAATCTTCCGGAAATTTGGCGGTAGTTCGCACACCGCCAGGTGGTGCGCAATTCTTAGCGAGTTCACTTGATAACTCAGGGATCAAGAGCATTATCGGAACTATTGCTGGGGACGACACGGTCTTGGTAGTTGCAAAGAAGTCCAACGGGGGAGCCGATTTAGCGAAAGAATTACTCTCCTTCGGTACTTCAAATAGAAAAGCTACCGCAAATAGAAAGGCTCGTTAATGGCGCTCTGGGGTGGACGTTTTTCGGATGCACCGGCCGATGCAGTCTTTGCCTTGTCGCGTAGCGTTCAATTCGATTGGCGCTTAGCACCGTACGACCTGCGTTCATCTCTGGCCCATCTGCGGGTACTTAAATCATCAGGTCTCTTAAATCCTGATGCAGCAACAAAGATTGAGTGGGCTTTGAAGGAGCTAATTTCCGATGTTGCGTCCGCAAAATTTTTACCTTCCACAGAAGATGAAGATGTCCATAGCGCCTTAGAACGTGGATTAATGGAGAAGATCGGTGAAACCGGGGGAGCGCTGCGTGCTGGTCGCTCAAGAAATGATCAAGTAGCAACAGATCTAAAACTTTATGCCATCGATCATATGCTCGACATTGCCCAACAGATTGGATTGCTGCAGCAAGCCTTAATTGCTAAAGCGACAGAATATGGCGATGCACCGGCCCCTGGATTTACTCATATGCAGCATGCACAACCGATTTTATTCGGCCATGAATTAGCTAAACATATCCACGCCTTTGCGCGCGATATTGATCGTATTCAAGATTGGTTGGCTAGAACCTCGGTAAGCCCACTTGGTTCGGGTGCGTTAGCTGGTTCGGGCCTTGGTCTACAACCAGAAGTCACGGCAAAGGATTTAGGATTTATATCATCGAGTGCAAATAGTATTGATGGGGTTTCAGATAGAGACTTCGTCGCTGAAGCGCTCTTTATTATTTCACTTGTCGGAGTTCATCTATCTCGAATCGGCGAAGAATGGTGCATTTGGGCGACAACAGAATTTGGTTGGGCAAAAGTTGCCGATGCTTATTCAACTGGTTCATCAATAATGCCGCAGAAGAAGAATCCAGATATGGCAGAACTAGCCCGCGGTAAAGCCGGACGCTTAATTGGAAATCTCACTGGAGTTCTGGCGATGCTTAAGAGTCTGCCCTTTGCATATAACCGCGATCTACAAGAAGATAAAGAACCTCTCTTTGATTCCATTGATACTTTGCGTTTAGTTCTACCGGCCGTTACCGGCATGGTCGCAACAACTACCTTTGATCGCGCCAAGATGTTAGCTGCCGCCCCACAAGGATTTTCGTTAGCCACCGAAGTTGCGGATTTTCTTGTTCGCGCAGGTGTGCCATTTGCCGTAGCTCATGAAGCTGCTGGTAAATGCGTTGCGATATGTGAATCAAAGAATATTGAACTGCACGAAATGAGCAATTCTGATTTCAGTGCGGTACATCCCAAGTTAACTCCCAAGATCCGTAAGTCATTAACGGTAGAAGGTGCGATCGCATCGCGCACAACTATTGGTGCAACAGGTGGTGCGGCCCTGGCCAAACAACTCGCTGAAGCAACGGTTGCGACGAAAGCCACGCAGAAGAAAATATCCACCCAAGCCAGCGCCTTTTCCGAGATGATGGGGCAATGAGCCCAGCTATGACGCCACAATCGAAGGTATTAATCGATGATCTGAAATGGCGCGGACTCTTTTCGCAGTCAACCGATGAAGCAGCGCTTATTGAATCGTTAAAGAAGCCAACAACTTTATACATTGGCTTTGATCCAACCGCACCTAGCTTGCACGTGGGAAACCTGGTCGTTCTCCTTGCGTTACGCCGTTTTCAGCTAGCCGGCCATATTCCTATCGCCCTCGTTGGGGGAGCAACTGGCCTAATCGGAGATCCCAGCGGTAAGAGCGAAGAACGTTCACTTAATACCACTGATGTGGTTGCTGGTTGGGTAGAACGTATTCGCCAACAAGTCTCTAAATACCTAGATTTCAATGCGAAAGATAACGCTGCGATAGTTGCCAACAATTTGGATTGGACTGCGCCACTTTCAGCAATTGAATTTATGCGCGATATTGGAAAGCACTTTAGCGTCAATCAAATGCTCGCAAAAGATTCGGTATCCTCGCGTCTAGAAGCTGGTGGAATTTCTTACACAGAATTCTCTTATCAAGTTTTGCAATCATTTGATTTCCTCGAACTCTATCGCCGCTACAACTGTACTTTGCAACTGGGTGGGTCTGATCAATGGGGCAATATTGTTGGCGGTCTTGATCTTATTCGTCGCGTAGAAAGTGGCAGCGGCCATGCACTGACGATTCCATTACTTGCTAAAGCCGATGGCACCAAGTTTGGTAAGACTGCCGGGGGAGCGATTTGGCTAGATTCGGAGATGACATCGCCTTACGCATTCTTCCAATACTGGTTAAATACGGATGATAAAGATGTAGTTAACTTCTTAAAGGTTTTCTCATTTAAATCTCGTGAAGAAATTGAAACACTTGAAAAATCTCATACCGAAAATCCTGGAGCACGCGAATCGCATCGCGCACTTGCGCGCGAATTAACCTCACTCGTTCATTCTGAAGATATCTGTAATCGCGTAGAAGCCGCAGCTCGCGCATTGTTTGGACAAGGAGAACTCGCAGAGCTAGATGAGGTAACTCTGGCATCTGCACTTGCCGAATTACCACGAACAACGGTTAAAAGTGGAGATCCGATTCCAACTTGGGTGGATCTATTGGCTGCCACCGGTGTAGTTGACTCAAAGTCTGCAGCCCGCCGGATCGTTAAAGAGGGCGGGGCGTACTTAAACAATGTGAAGATCTCTGGGGAAGATTTCGCACCTCAAAAAACCGACTTTTTATGCGGTAAATATGCAGTTTTACGTAAAGGCAAGCGCGATCTCGCTGCAGTGGAATTGATCTAATAACCACCTCTGCTAGCGCTTTAGCGTTTTTTACGCATAGATATCACATTTTTTCGTATTTTTAGCCTATGACCAATCCCACTTGTGATCTGGCCTAGGCGATTTGACCCTCTCACCCATGCCGCCTATAGTTAGGGTCCTTGCTGTGTGAACGGACGATTAGGCCGTACAGCATTTACCAGATCTAGCTCTTCCAAAGGCCGGTTTGACCGTGCCTGCGTGAATGGACTAGGTTTGGCGGTCTGCCCTGAAAATCGGTCATAAGCCGAAACGCAGTGCGCATCCGTACCTTGAGAACTCAACAGCGTGCCATAAGTCAATGCCAGAGAATGGTAGTACTAGTCATTTAATTTTGACTGGGCCATTCTCTAAATAAATACTTCAATGAAGTATGTGTAAAACACTGTTTATTCAGTGCTTTGCAATACTCGTTGATTTCCTTTGGTAAAGACAAAATAAACGACAGTTTGTTTGTCTCGTAAGCCATGAAGAAAACTTTCTATGGAGAGTTTGATCCTGGCTCAGGACGAACGCTGGCGGCGTGCTTAACACATGCAAGTCGAGCGATGAGATCACTTCGGTGAAGGATTAGCGGCGAACGGGTGAGGAACACGTGAAGAATCTGCCTTCAACTCTGGGATAACTCCGGGAAACCGGGGCTAATACCGGATATGAGCCTTGATCGCATGATCGGGGCTGGAAAGTTTTTCGGTTGAAGATGACTTCGCGGCCTATCAGCTTGTTGGTGAGGTAATGGCTCACCAAGGCGACGACGGGTAGCCGGCCTGAGAGGGCGACCGGCCACACTGGGACTGAGACACGGCCCAGACTCCTACGGGAGGCAGCAGTGGGGAATATTGGGCAATGGAGGAAACTCTGACCCAGCGACGCCGCGTGCGGGATGAAGGCCTTCGGGTTGTAAACCGCTTTCAGCAGGGAATAAGCGCAAGTGAAGGTACCTGCAGAAGAAGCACCGGCTAACTATGTGCCAGCAGCCGCGGTAATACATAGGGTGCAAGCGTTGTCCGGAATTATTGGGCGTAAAGAGCTCGTAGGTGGTTTGTTACGTCGGTTGTGAAATTCAGGGGCTCAACCCCTGACTTGCAGCCGATACGGGCAAGCTAGAGTTTGGTAGGGGAGACTGGAATTCCTGGTGTAGCGGTGGAATGCGCAGATATCAGGAGGAACACCGATGGCGAAGGCAGGTCTCTGGGCCAATACTGACACTGAGGAGCGAAAGCGTGGGGAGCGAACAGGATTAGATACCCTGGTAGTCCACGCCGTAAACGGTGGGCGCTAGTTGTGCGAACCTTCCACGGTTTGTGCGACGCAGCTAACGCATTAAGCGCCCCGCCTGGGGAGTACGATCGCAAGATTAAAACTCAAAGGAATTGACGGGGCCCCGCACAAGCAGCGGAGCATGCGGCTTAATTCGACGCAACGCGAAGAACCTTACCAAGGCTTGACATATACAGGAATATGGCAGAGATGTCATAGCCGCAAGGTCTGTATACAGGTGGTGCATGGTTGTCGTCAGCTCGTGTCGTGAGATGTTGGGTTAAGTCCCGCAACGAGCGCAACCCTCGTTCTGTGTTGCCAGCATTTAGTTGGGGACTCACAGGAGACTGCCGGGGTTAACTCGGAGGAAGGTGGGGATGACGTCAAATCATCATGCCCCTTATGTCTTGGGCTGCACGCATGCTACAATGGCTGGTACAAACGGCTGCGATACCGCAAGGTGGAGCGAATCCGATAAAGCCAGTCTCAGTTCGGATTGGGGTCTGCAACTCGACCCCATGAAGTCGGAGTTGCTAGTAATCGTAGATCAGCAACGCTACGGTGAATACGTTCCCGGGGCTTGTACACACCGCCCGTCACATCACGAAAGTCGGTAACACCCAAAGTCAGTGGCCCAACCGCAAGGAGGGAGCTGCCAAAGGTGGGATCGGTGATTGGGATGAAGTCGTAACAAGGTAGCCGTACCGGAAGGTGCGGCTGGATCACCTCCTTTCTAAGGAGCATCTGAACTCAAAAATATTGAGAAATCAGGCTCATATGTGGAGCATTGACTTAGGTTTATCTAAGAATTCATACCAGTACAACCGAAATTTGTCTTTGGACGAAATAGGAGTGGAAAATCCCTGAATATCGAATTTCAACTAGGCACGTTGTTGGGTCCTGAGGGGACGGCTAGCGCCAAACCTCTGGACTTAATAAGAAGAGAAACTGGAAATTAACGAAAGTTATTTTCTAAGTCTCAACTCTTATTGAGTACCGCCCGTATTTTGAGAACTACACAGTGGACGCGAGCATCTTTGTGGAAAAATTATTAAGCGCACATGGTGGATGCCTTGGCATCAGAAGCCGATGAAGGACGTAGTAGGCTGCGATAAGCCTCGGGGAGCTGTCAAACGAGCTTTGATCCGAGGATTTCCGAATGGGGAAACCCAGCCAGAGTAATGTCTGGTTATTTCTGCCTGAATATATAGGGCAGATAAAGGGAACGTGGGGAAGTGAAACATCTCAGTACCCACAGGAAGAGAAAACAACCGTGATTCCGTTAGTAGTGGCGAGCGAAAACGGAAGAGGCTAAACCGATACTGTGCCAAGCCGGCAGGCGTTGCAGTATCGGGGTCGTGGGACCAGTTAGGTTGGACTGCCGTTCAACCAAAGAGTCAGAAACTAGTTAAGTAGATGAATGGCGTGGGAAAGCCAGTCATAGAGGGTGAGAACCCCGTAGTCGAAACTTAATTAACTCTTTATTGTCATCCCAAGTAATACCGAACTCGAGGAATTCGGTATGAATCTGGCGGGACCACCCGCTAAGCCTAAATACTCTCTGATGACCGATAGCGGACTAGTACCGTGAGGGAAAGGTGAAAAGAACCCCGTAAGGGGAGTGAAATAGAATCTGAAACCGTGTGCGTACAAGCCGTTGGAGCGACGTAAGTTGTGACAGCGTGCCTTTTGAAGAATGAGTCTACGAGTTAGTGTCGTGTTGCAAGGTTAACCCGTCGAGGGGAAGCCGTAGCGAAAGCGAGTCTGAATAGGGCGACTAAGTAGCACGATCTAGACCCGAAGCGAGGTGATCTACGCATGGCCAGGTTGAAGCGCGGGTAAGACCGCGTGGAGGACCGAACCCACTAATGTTGAAAAATTAGGGGATGAGCTGTGTGTAGGGGTGAAAGGCCAATCAAACTTCGTGATAGCTGGTTCTCTCCGAAATGCATTTAGGTGCAGCGTTGCGTGTTTCTTACCGGAGGTAGAGCTACTGGATGGTCGAGGGGTCCTACAAGATTACCAACATCAGCCAAACTCCGAATGCCGGTAAGTGAGAGCGCAGCAGTGAGACTGTGGGGGATAAGCTTCATGGTCGAGAGGGAAACAACCCAGAATAGCAACTAAGGTCCCAAAGCCTGTGCTAAGTGGAAAAGGATGTGAAGTCGCATAGACAACCAGGAGGTTGGCTTAGAAGCAGCCACCCTTAAAAGAGTGCGTAATAGCTCACTGGTCAAGTGATTTCGCGCCGACAATGTAACGGGGCTCAAGCACAGCACCGAAGTTCTATCATTCAAGCACTATCCCGGTCGCAAGATCCAGGAGCTTGGATGGGTAGGAGAGCGTTGTGTGACTGGTGAAGCGGCAGAGGAATCTAGCCGTGGAAGTCACACAAGTGAGAATGTAGACATGAGTAGCGAGAGAGGGGTGAGAAACCCCTCCGCCGAAAGACCAAGGGTTCCTGGGCCAGGCTAATCCGCCCAGGGTAAGTCGGGACCTAAGGCGAGGCCGTCAGGCGTAGTCGATGGACAACTGGTTGATATTCCAGTACCCGCTTAAAATCGCCCATAGCGAACGTACTAATGCTAAGACCCATAAGTAGGCTGGCTTCGGTCAGACCTATGGTTGCGTCGAACCGGTGTACTAGTAGTTAAGCAATGGTGTGACACAGGAAGGCAGTCCAACCCGGGCGATGGTTGTCCCGGGGTAAGGTCGTAGGGCGTTACGTAGGCAAATCCGCGTAACACATGCCTGAGAGCTGATGCCGAGCCGTAAGGCGAAGTGGATGATCCTATGCTGTCAAGAAAAGCATCTAGCAAGATTTTAAGTAGCCCGTACCCGAAACCGACACAGGTGGTCAGGTAGAGAATACCAAGGCGATCGAGATAATTATGGATAAGGAACTCGGCAAAATGCCCCCGTAACTTCGGGAGAAGGGGGGCCCTTTGACGTGTAGGAGTTTTCCTCCGAAGCGTTGGAAGGCCGCAGAGACCAGGCTCAAGCGACTGTTTACCAAAAACACAGGTCCGTGCGAAGTAGCAATACGATGTATACGGACTGACGCCTGCCCGGTGCTGGAAGGTTAAGGGGACTGGTTAGCCGCAAGGCGAAGCTGAGAACTTAAGCCCCAGTAAACGGCGGTGGTAACTATAACCATCCTAAGGTAGCGAAATTCCTTGTCGGGTAAGTTCCGACCTGCACGAATGGCGTAACGACTTGAGCGCTGTCTCATCCGTAAACTCGGCGAAATTGCATTACGAGTAAAGATGCTCGTTACGCGCAGAAAGACGGAAAGACCCCGGGACCTTTACTATATCTTGATATTGGTGTTCGGAACGGTTTGTGTAGCATAGGTGGGAGACTTTGAAGCGGGCACGCCAGTGTTTGTGGAGTCATCGTTGAAATACCACTCTGATCGTTTTGAACTTCTAACCTCGGTCCGTAATCCGGATCAGGGACAGTGTCTGGTGGGTAGTTTGACTGGGGCGGTCGCCTCCTAAAAAGTAACGGAGGCGCTCAAAGGTTCCCTCAACCTGGTTGGTAATCAGGTGTCGAGTGTAAGTGCACAAGGGAGCTTAACTGTGAGACAGACATGTCGAGCAGGTGCGAAAGCAGGAACTAGTGATCCGGCGGTGGCTTGTGGAAGCGCCGTCGCTCAACGGATAAAAGGTACCCCGGGGATAACAGGCTGATCTTGCCCAAGAGTCCATATCGACGGCAAGGTTTGGCACCTCGATGTCGGCTCGTCTCATCCTGGGGCTGGAGTAGGTCCCAAGGGTTGGGCTGTTCGCCCATTAAAGAGGCACGCGAGCTGGGTTCAGAACGTCGTGAGACAGTTCGGTCCCTATCTTCTGTGCGCGTAAGAAACTTGAGAAGGCCTGACCCTAGTACGAGAGGACCGGGTCGGACGAACCTCTGGTGTGTCGGTTGTTCCGCCAGGAGCACCGCCGATTAGCTACGTTCGGAAGGGATAACCGCTGAAAGCATCTAAGCGGGAAGCTCGCTTCAAGATTAGGTTTCTCATTGGTTTACCAAGTAAGGCCCCCAGCTAGACTACTGGGTTGATAGGGTGGAAGTGGAAGAGCCGCAAGGCTTGGAGCTGACCACTACTAATAGGCCGAGGATTTAACTACAAAGTTGCTACGCGTCCACTGTGTGGTTCTCGAGATACGGTCGAGAACCACGAAATAGAGAGAAGACTGACATCTATAAACGATGGCTTCAGTATTCGATCTAATTCAAAGGTTTTGTCGAAATCTCAATAGCGTTTCGGCGACCATAGCGAGAGGGAAACACCCGGTCCCATTCCGAACCCGGAAGTTAAGCCTCTCAGCGTCGATGGTACTGCAAGGGTGACCTTGTGGGAGAGTAGAACGTCGCCGGACTTCTTTTATAAAAAGGGGCACTTTCACGAGTGCCCCTTTTTTATTTCCCCAACAAAGTACAATTGCACTCAACAAGTTTTTAAAGAGTTAAATTTTTTTAAATTTAAATAGAGGAGTACGAAAATGGATGATCGAAAGCCACGCGATAACTCATCGCGTCCATCCAGCCGTCCCTCCTCATCTTCTTCGCGTCCATCTTCTTCATCAACTGGTCGCCCATCATCTTCTCGTCCTGCAACGGGACCAAATAAAGATCGCCGCCGTGAAGATTTGCCGGCAAGAGGCGGATCTACTGATCGTCGTGGGGCAACTCGCAATGTCAGCGATGGCCGTGAAGTCAGCGATCCACGCGGGTTTCGAGCAACTCCGCAAGATCGTGATCAATCGCGTATTCGTCCACGAATCTTTGAACCCGATATTCCAGAAGATGTAACTGGGGAAGAGTTAGAGAAGAGCGTTCGCGCAGAGTTACTTAGTTTGTCTGCTGAAAATGCCAAAGTTGTTGCGCGCCATTTAGTTTGTGTAAATATTCATATGGATTCCGATCCAGAGCTTGCCCATAAGCACGGCATCGCTGCTGCGCATCACGCAGGTCGTTTGGCTGTTGTTCGCGAGAGCGCGGGCTATGCGGCCTATCGCGCAGGGCATTACGAAATTGCGTTAAAAGAGTTGCGTGCAGCGCATCGTATTTCTGGAGATGTTTCGATGTGGCCGGTAATGGCAGATTGCGAACGCGGGATGCTAAGACCGCTAAAAGCCTTGGATTTGGCTGGTTCTGATGAGGTTAAGCGCCTTGCCAAACCAGAAGAAATTGAGATGCGCATAGTTGCTTCTGGTGCGCGCCGCGATTTAGGAGAACTCGATGCTGCTGTCATTACCCTGACCTGTAAAGAGTTAAAGACTGAGAATGAAGAGTGGGCAGTTCGTCTGCGTTATGCCTATGCCGATGCCCTGGAGGCGGCTGGTCGTAAGGATGAAGCTCGTGAATGGTTCGCTAAGTGCGCCAGCATTGATCATGATGTTGCAACAGATGCGGCAGATCGCGCCTAACTTTAATTCTCCACAGCTTTAAAATTTCTCGCTCTGCTTTGTCAGTCCAGGTAGTAAACATCTCCTCCTTGTACGCGCTCACTTGAGCGCAATTACCTCGAGGAGAAGTTATGACAAGCAAGAACACAACCAGCAAATCGAAAGAGAAGGTTGAAGATCAGAGCGATCTCTCGCTAAATGATTTATTACTCCGCGGCAGAGTCTCAGCCCCAGCGACGGTTAAGGAGTTACCGAGCGGAGATAAGGTCGTTGAATTTCGTTTGATAATTACCCGCACCGATCGTGAAGGGGTAGATACCATCGATATCGCCGCCTGGAGCGCGAAATCACGTAAAACCGCGCTCTCACTCAAAGGTGATGAATGGGTTGAAATCTCAGGTTCGGTCCATCGTAGATTCTGGCAGGCGCCCACTGGCCTGGCCTCGCGGTGGCAGGTAGAGGCCCTCGAGATCTCGCGACTCTAACGCTCAAACCGGCCGCTCCGATTATTTTGGATAGGCTAGCGACATGGCTAAAGCATCGAATGATCTCTTCTCAACGCTACGCACCTATCTCAGCAAAATTACTGAAGGTGAGCGATCACCTGCAGAAGTCGCTGCTGCAGTTAACTCTTGGGCGCGCGAGAGCGCAGAAGCGCTAAAGGCGAAGATCCACGAAGAAGTAGATGCCAGCGTTTCAAAGATGGGTTTTATTAAACGAGATGAATTCGATCGCTTAGCTGCGCAAGTTGCTGCCCTAAGCGGGAAGAGCGCACCTGCCAAGAAGAGCGCACCTGCCAAGAAGAGCGCTGCAAAGAAAGCGCCTGCGAAAAAGAGCGTTAAGAAGGCGGCCAAAAAGTGAACGAATTCACGCAAGAAGTAAATACTCAAATAAACTCTGAAGTAAATTTAGTTGAAGAAGTCAAGATCGAGTTAAGCGATATCGATAACTCGGATCTAACTGAACATGCAGCCCGTTTCGAAGCGCTACATGGCAAGTTGCAAGAGGCGCTAAATACAATTGATGGTCTTTAAGATAAAGATATAAGTAAGGCAAAGAGATGAAGACTCGGTTAGATGCAGAACTCGTGCGCCGTGAACTCGCGCGCTCTCGTGAGCATGCCGCCGATCTAATTGAATCTCGCTCTGTCTTAGTCTCGGGAATTCCGGCAACAAAGCCTGCCACTCAGGTCGATGCCGAAACATCAATAACCTTGCAGGGCGATCGTGATGATTTTGTTTCGCGCGGTGGCCACAAGTTAGCTGGAGCCCTTGATGTCTTTAAAGATGTACAAGTTGCCGGTCGCAACTGTTTAGATGCCGGCGCCTCAACTGGTGGTTTTACCGATGTTTTATTGCGCCGTGAGGCAAAGTTAGTTGTCGCAGTCGATGTTGGCTATGGCCAACTTGCCTGGGAGCTACGTCAAGATCCACGGGTAAAGATCTTAGATCGCACCAACATCAGGCATTTAACTGGCGATATGGTCGGAGAGGAAATTGATTTGGTCGTAGCCGATCTCTCATTTATCTCACTATCTCTAGTTCTGCCAGCACTGGCAGCGGTTTCTAAACCAAATGCGGATTTTGTTTTAATGGTTAAGCCACAATTTGAAGTCGGGCGTGAAAAGCTCGGTGCTGGGGGAGTCGTTCGCGATCCCGCGCTGCGCAGAGCAGCTGTCTTAGATGTTGCCGAATCCGCTTATGACGTTGGCCTAGGCACTATGGGAATTGCAGCATCTCCTCTACCAGGCCCTGCCGGCAATGTTGAATACTTCTTATGGCTGCGACGTGGTGCACCTGCAATCGATGGCGCAGCTGTTGATCAAGCGATAGCGATGGGACCTGCTTAATGTCACGCCATGCAATTTTCGTTATCAATTCATCTCGTACTGAAGCGGTAAGTGCCGCTAAAGAGATCTCGCAGATTCTCTTAAAGGAAGGCTTCCAACTTTCTACACCTTCTGATGTAAATATTATTGGTATCACTCAATCCAGTGCAGAGAATTTAAATGGTGCTGAGGTAGTTATCGTGCTCGGTGGAGATGGAACGATTTTACGTGGCGCTGAAATCGCACGCACTCAAAATATTCCTATACTTGGTATCAATCTTGGCCATGTTGGATTTCTTGCTGAAGTCGAAAAACCTGCTTTAACTGAGATCGCAGCAAGTATCGTCGCCAAGAACTTTGTCACCGAAAACCGTATGGTTCTGCAATATTCAGTAATTCGTGAAAGCGCAGTTATTTCAACTGGCTGGGCGCTAAATGAAGTAACCGTGGAACGTAATGGTACAACTATGGTTGAACTCTTTGTACAAATCGATAATCGCCCCCTTTCGCGCTGGGGTTGTGACGGTCTAATTTGTTCAACGCCGACTGGTTCAACTGCATATGCCTTTAGCGCTGGTGGTCCTGTCTTGTGGCCTGAGATCGATGCCTTGGTGTTATTACCAATTTCCGCGCACGCCCTCTTTGCTCGCCCAATGGTGGTTGCGCCAACATCAGAAATTGTCGTTGAAATCGAATCAAGTGATGCCCTGTTGTCGGCAGATGCGCTACGAAAGCTACCGCTACGTTCTGGGGATCGAGTACAGATAACTAAGGATTCCTCAGTTATCAAACTCTCACATATCAATCCAACGCTCTTCACCGATCGTCTGGTTGCAAAATTTAAACTTCCGGTCGAAGGCTGGCGCGGTGAGTGAACGCACTTATCTAGAAGAAATCTCAATCCGTAATCTCGGCATCATCGATCAATCCACTCTGGAATTCGGTGGCGGTTTAAATGTATTAACCGGTGAAACCGGTGCCGGCAAGACCATGATTCTTACCGCACTTGCACTCGTCTTAGGTGGTAAGAGCGATAGCGATTTAGTTAGAAACGGTTCCGAGCGGTTGATCGCTTCTGCACAATTTGCGCTACCTTCCGTCACTAACGCACTGACCGAAATCGCCGAAAGTTCGGGTGCGGATATTTCCGAAGGCGCGTTAATTTTAACGCGCACGGTAAATAGCGATGGCAAGAGCAAAGCGGTCGCGGGTGGAACTACGGTGCCTGCAGCTACCTTGGCAAACTTCGCGGATAATTTAGTTGAGATACATGGCCAAGCGGCAAATCATCAGATCGTTAAGCCAGCCAGACAACGCGAACTGTTAGATCGTTACGCGGGCCCAAAGTTTGCAACTGCGCTAGCTGCCTACCAAAAGATATTTTGCGATTACAACGATTTGAAAGCGCGTATAAAAGCTGCGCAAGATAGCGCCAGTAAGCGCGATCGTGAAGTCGCAGACTTGGAAGAGTTCCTAAACGGTTGGACCAAGTTAAAACCAGTACGCGGTGAATACGGTGAGGTCACCAATCAAATCGCTCGTTTATCAAGTGTGGAAGATCTACGCGCCGCAAGTTCGGGTGCAAACGCTGCGCTATCGGATGAGAGCGCTGGTGCTCTTACCGCACTGGGAGCAGCACGCAGATTTTTAGATCTAGCTAAAGGAAAAGATGCCAAGTTAGATGAGATCAGTTCTGCTTTGGCGGAAGGATTCTTCTTAATCGATGATGCTGCGCGCGAGATCAGCTCTTATCTGACGGCGCTAGAAGCAGATCCTGGAAAGTTAGATGCATTTCAAGGGCGCAAGGCCGAGATAAATTCCTTCCTTAAGAAATATGGCAGCGCTTTGGCAGCCGATGACGATCTGGCTGCGTTGGCTATTCGCGCTAAAGGTGCGAAAGAGGCGATCGCAGATTTAAATGGTGGCGAAGACCGGATTAGGCAACTGCAAGCAGAGCTGAGTCAGATTAAAACTGAGCTCCTAAAATCCGCTAAGGAGCTCACTGATCTGCGAACTGCTGCATCAATGTCACTGTCAAAATCGGTTACCGCAGAGATAAACGCTCTGGCGATGCCGCACACTAAATTTTCTATTGCAATTGCAACTCCAGATTACAATGGGTCTTTAAAGGAATCTGATTTCGCTTCTCTTGGCTGCGATGAAGTACTGATGCAAATACAGGGGCATACCGATGGCCCGCTAATTGCACTTGGTAAAGGTGCCAGCGGTGGAGAAATGTCGCGCATCATGTTGGCGCTAGAAGTTGTTTTAGCGCAAACTCATCCCGTCGGAACTTATATCTTCGATGAAGTAGATGCTGGCGTTGGCGGTAAAGCTGCAATTGAAGTCGGTCGCCGTCTTGCTGCCTTGGCAAAACACACACAAGTAATCGTTGTTACGCATTTGCCGCAGGTTGCAGCATGGGCTGATACACATTTCGTAGTTAAGAAGAGCGGCGATGGTTCGGTCTCTCAATCAGGTGTTGCCAAATTAGATGAATCAGGCCGGGTCGAGGAGATCGCCCGCATGCTTGCTGGCTTGGAAGGCTCGGCTAGTGCGCAAGAACATGCCACCGAACTACTAGCGATGCGCGAGTCAGTTTCTTAATAGCTTCATCTAGATGATAGGTTTGTCTTCCATGGGCCAAGCGCATGTGACTAAACATATTTTCGTAACTGGCGGAGTCGCCTCAAGTCTTGGTAAGGGTTTAACTGCCTCAAGCTTGGGCAGATTACTGGTAGCCCGCGGAATCCGCGTCACAATGCAGAAACTCGATCCTTATCTAAATGTTGATCCTGGCACCATGAATCCTTTTCAACACGGTGAAGTCTTTGTGACCGACGATGGCGCCGAGACCGATCTAGATATTGGCCACTACGAACGATTCTTAGATCGCAACCTCGAGGGTTCAGCCAATGTGACCACGGGGCAGATTTATTCACGAGTTATTGCGCGCGAGCGTCGCGGAGAATACCTAGGTGAGACTGTCCAGGTAATTCCGCACATTACAAATGAGATTAAAGAGCGCATGAATGACATGTCCGCACCTGATGTCGACGTGATCATCACCGAAATTGGTGGAACTGTAGGCGATATCGAATCGCAACCATTCTTGGAAGCGGCTCGTCAGATGCGCCAAGAAGTTGGCCGCGACAACGTTTTTTATCTTCACATCTCACTAGTTCCTTATATTGGCCCATCTGGCGAGTTAAAAACTAAACCAACTCAACACTCTGTAGCTGCGCTACGCAGTATCGGTATCGCACCTGACGCAGTCGTGCTGCGCTCAGATCGTGAGATTCCACAGAGTATTAAGAAGAAGATCTCGCTGATGTGCGATGTGGATGTTGAGGCTGTAGTTGCTGCAGTTGATGCGCCATCGATCTATGACATACCTAAGGTTTTATTCTCCGAAGGCCTAGATGCCTATGTGGTCCGCCGTTTATCACTTGGAGGCCATGAAGTTAAATGGGGAGAATGGGATGAACTCTTAGAGAAAGTTCATCATCCAAAACATCAAGTTAAAGTTGCTTTGGTTGGTAAATATATTGATCTACCAGATGCATATCTCTCAGTATCAGAGGCGCTACGTGCTGGTGGCTTTGCTAATAACGCAAAGGTTTCTATTGTCTGGGTTCCAAGTGATGACTGTGAAACTGCGGAAGGAGCAAAGAAGGCTCTCTCAGATGTTGATGCTATCTGCGTGCCCGGTGGATTTGGAGTTCGCGGAATCGAGGGAAAACTTGGTGCATTAACGTACGCGCGCACCAATAAAATCCCGACCCTTGGGTTATGCCTAGGTTTGCAATGTATGGTTATTGAAGTGGCTCGAAATATGGCAGGAATTAAAGATGCTAATTCCGCTGAATTTTGTCCAGAATCTGGCACACATGTAATTGCAACGATGGATGATCAGAAAGCGATAGTTTCTGGGCAAGCCGATATGGGCGGCACGATGCGTTTAGGTCTTTATAAAGCAACTTTGACACCTGGTTCGATCGTGGCCAAGACTTATGGATCAAATGAAATTTCAGAGCGTCACCGCCATCGTTATGAGGTAAATAACGCCTATCGTGACCAGATTTCAAGCGCTGGTCTGACTTTCTCAGGAATCTTTCAAGAACGCGATCTTGTCGAGTTTGTAGAACTGCCGATTGCGGTACATCCTTATTACGTGGGAACGCAGGCACATCCTGAGCTGCGTTCGCGTCCAACGCGACCACACCCACTATTTGTGGGTTTGATTTCGGCGGCTATAGCTGCGAAAGGTTAATGATGTTAGTTGGTGTACCAAAAGAGATTAAAGTTCACGAATCACGAGTCGCACTTACCCCAGAAGGTGTTTTTGAATTTATTCGCCTTGGCCATCAAGTAATTATCGAATCTGGTGCAGGTTTAGGTTCGGCCATCAGCGATGCGGACTTCATTTCCGCAGGAGCCAAGATTGAAAGTGATGTGGCAAAAATTTGGGCCACGGCGGATTTGATTTTGAAGGTGAAAGAGCCAATTGAAAGTGAATATCCAAAGCTTCGTGCTGGACAAATTCTCTTTACTTATCTCCACTTGGCGGCATCAAAGGCATGCACTGATGCGCTTATAAAAAGTGGCACAACTGCGATTGCCTATGAAACAGTTGAAGTAGATGGCGCGCTGCCGTTACTTGCTCCGATGAGTGAAGTTGCCGGACGACTTGCTGTGCAAGTTGGTGCATTTGCGCTGCAAAAACCAAACGGGGGACGTGGAGTTTTGCTGGCTGGAGTTCCCGGAGTTGCCCCAGGCAAAGTTGTAGTAATCGGCGGGGGAGTGGCTGGATTAAATGCAGCGGTAATTGCGATGGGCATGGGTGCAGATGTAACTGTGTTAGACCGATCATTGCCAAGACTTGCTTATATTGATTCGCTCTATAACGGCCGAATTAAAACTCTGGCATCAACGATGCATGCGATAGATCGTGAGATTAAGCAAGCAGACCTAGTCATCGGAGCAGTACTAGTCCATGGCGCGAAAGCTCCTAAGTTAGTCAGTAATGCACAGGTTGCGCAGATGAAACCAGGTTCGGTATTGGTAGATATTGCAATTGATCAAGGCGGTTGCTTTGAAGATTCCAAGCCCACCACACATGCCGAACCAACATTCCAGATTCATAACTCGATTTTCTATTGCGTGGCAAATATGCCGGGCGCCGTTCCGGTGGCATCTACTTACGCCTTAACTAATGCGACCTTGCCATATGCGATCGCGATCGCAAATAAGGGATGGGAGCGCGCTATTGAGGAAGACCCAGCGTTAGATCGAGGATTAAATGTTCACGCCGGAAAGATCAGATATAACGCCGTTGCACTGGCCCATGGTTATGCAGTTTGAAAAAGCGCAAAAGAGTTTTATAGATCACTTACAGATCGAACGTGGTCTATCGCCAAATTCCATTGCGGCATACGGCAGAGATCTAGATCGCTTTGCCAGCTATACATTCGCCCGGAAATTGGATTATCAAAGGCTAACTGCAGAGAATTTTACAGAGTATGAGATCTCCCTAAAGGAAGAAGGTCTAGCGCTATCTTCAATAAACCGCGGTGTTTCAGCGCTTAAGACTTTTTATAAATATCTATCACGTGAATATGGGATAACGGATTCAACGACAGAGTTAAGTGCTAATCGCTTGCCCCGAAAGCTACCCAAGGCGTTAACTGTCGCCGAAATAACTTTGTTGATTGACTCTACAGAGCGCGTAGGTGATCGAACCGCGCTGCGTGATCGTGCGATCTTGGAACTGCTATACGGCACTGGCGCGCGAGTAAGCGAAGTAGTCGGAATAAATCTCGCCGATCTCGGTAAATCAACTCTGACCGGTGATGAGGTAGCGACTATAAAGCTGCGCGGCAAGGGGTCAAAGGAACGGATCGTTCCTTTGGGTTCTTTCGCAAAGAGTGCAATCGAGAATTACTTGGTTCGGTTGCGTCCGGCATATGCAGAGAAATCCAAATCTGGTAAGGCCGCAACTGCGCTCTTTCTAAATTCGCGTGGTGGCAGGCTATCGCGTGTAAGTGCTTGGCAGATCGTTACCGATGCAGCCGGTGCCACCGGGCTTACTGGAAAGGTTTCCCCGCACGTATTTAGACATTCATATGCAACGCATCTATTAGATGGGGGAGCAGATATCCGTGTGGTTCAAGAGTTGCTGGGACATTCTTCGGTAACAACAACCCAGATTTACACGCTAATTACGATCGATAAAGTACGCCAGGCATATGCCAGCGCGCACCCGCGCGCAATTTAAATACCGCGAAGACGTCGAGCTAAAATACTTTGATCGCCCTTGGCTTCAAGATCGGCCACTATAACTGCAATAGATTCACGAACAATACGACCGCGATCTACTGCAAGTCCTAAATCGCCGCGCAAAGTTAATCGAGCTTGATCAATATCAAAGAGTTCATCAGGAGATAAGTAAACGGTAATTTTCTCATCATGTCGTTCGCGACCAGATGGTGAGCGATCAACTGAAGTCACGCGACGACGTGGCGTTGAACGCACGCCTTTCTTTGTCTTTGGAGTCGCTGTTACACCTATTGACTTAGTGACTTCTGGTGCATCTTCTACTACCTGACGCACAGCACTAAGTGCTGGAGTATTGGCGCGGAATAATTCATCGGCACCTGGCAAGCTAGCTCTACGGGTCATCGTGCGCCTCCTCTGGCAATTAATTCACGGGCAAGTCTTCGATAAGAAGCTGCTCCGCTTGATGATGATGCATAACTGGTAATTGGTTCACCAGCAACGGTTGTTTCTGAGAAACGAATAGTTTTAGCGATGATGGTTTCAAAGACATCTTCTGGATATTTTTCCAAAATGGCAGTTAAGACCTCACGGTTATGCACCGTTTTCTTCTCGTACATAGTCGCCAAGATGCCGATCAGATTTAGATCAGGATTTAAGAAGTTCTTTACCTTTTCAATATTTCCCTTTAGCTCTATAAAACCATGCAGAGCAAAGTATTCGCATTGCAAAGGCACAATGACTTCATTAGATGCAACAAGAGCGTTAATAGTTAGTTGTCCCATTGTTGGCTGGCAATCAATCAAGATGACGTCATAGCGATCTTTTAAACGAGCAAGCGCACGCTTTAGATATTGCTGTCCACCAATTTCGGCACCGAGCGTTGTCTCGGCAGTTCCGAGGTCGCGGTTGGCGGGAAGGAAATCTAAATTAGCAACCGATGATTTCAAAACAATCTCATCGATATTTGCATCAGGTGTCATCAGCGCGTAGTAAACGGTATTTTCAAGTGGTAGGGCATGGGCATTTACGCCAAGACCAAGTGAGAGACCGCCTTGTGGGTCAAAGTCGACGAGCAATACGCGACGACCGAGTTCGGCAATCGCGGCGCCTAAGTTAATTGTGGTCGTTGTCTTACCAACGCCACCTTTCTGGTTAAAGATTGAGATAACTTTTGCATCGAGTCCTTCAACCGGTGCGGGAGGAATTCGAAAGTTCTTTGGTTCGCGCCCCAGCAAGGTGGCGGTAGTTGCCACATCATCATCAAATGTCGATTTAGCGTTCAAGCGAGAAACCTCTTTTCGTTGGCGCGACTCTAGCCTCCGTGCACAGTTATGAGCAAGTAAACAAGTATGGTTCGCAGGTGAATATCGAGTCAGATGGAGCAATCGCCGTAAGCGCGGCTGCACCCGACGATGTCGAAATCGGCGCTGGCTTTAGCGTCCACCTAAATAACTTTGACGGCCCATTTGATTTACTGCTCCAGCTGATCTCGCGCCACAAGATGGATATCACTGAGGTCTCTTTGAGCATGGTGACCGATGAGTTCATCGCCTTTATCCGAGCGCTAGAAGCCTCTGGTGAAGGCTGGCGCCTCGATCAGGCCACCGAATTCTTAGTCATCGCTGCCACTTTGCTCGATCTAAAGGCGGCTCGCCTTCTTCCAAGCGGTGAGATCGAAGATGAGGAAGATCTCGCCCTGCTAGAAGCGCGCGATATCCTCTTTGCCCGCCTGCTCCAATACCGCGCCTTTAAGGAGATTGCGGCGACCTTTGCCATGCAGATTGAGGCGGCGGATAAATCCTTCGCACGCGTGGTCGCGCTGGATCCGGCGCTCTCAGCGCTTCTTCCTGAGGTTCTGATCGGGGTAGGAGCTGCACGCTTCGCCGCGATCGCCGAGCGTTGTCTTACCCCCAAGGTGGCTCCTGTGGTGGCGCTTGCGCACCTACATGCGAGCTCAGTTAGCGTTGCGGAGGAGTCCAAACGGGTAGTCGAGGCTCTGCGCGCTGGACGGACTGTTAGTTTTCGAAACCTGGTCTCAGATGCCGATTCGACGCTGGTCGTGGTCGCAAGGTTTCTGGCGCTACTAGATCTCTACCGCCAAGGCGTCTTGCGCTTTGATCAGGTTATGGCCCTTGGCGAACTGCAGATCAGCTGGACCGGCTCGGATTCCGGCGATATTGAGGCCACAGATGAGTTTGATATACCAGTTATTCCGACAGAAGAGGGTGAAAATGTCTAATCCCGAAGTTGAACGTTCTATCGAGGCGATCTTGATGGTCGTTGATGAGCCGGTTACCGAGCTCACCTTGGCCTCAGTCCTTGCGGTCACCGTCGATGAGGTCGTGGCGGCCCTTGAGAACCTGACCAATTCATATGATGGCCGTGGCTTCTGCCTCAAGGCGATAAATGGCGGCTGGCGCTTCTACAGCAATCCAGATTGCGCAGCGGTTGTAGAAAAGTTCGTCCTAGATGGTCAGCAGAATCGTCTGACTCAGGCAGCCCTTGAGACCCTAGCCGTGATCGCCTATCGCCAGCCCGTCTCGCGCGCCCGCGTATCGGCGATCAGAGGTGTAAATGTCGAGGCTGTTATGAAGACCCTGGTCACTCGCGGCCTCGTTGAAGAGTTCGGCCTGGAGCCTGAGACTGGGGCGATCCTGTACAAGACCACAAGCTACTTTTTGGAGCGCTTAGGCCTAAATTCGCTAGATGACCTTCCAGCCCTGGCTCCTTATCTGCCAGATCTTGATCGTCTTGATGAGGTTCTTGAATCTCTAACTGATTAACCCAGCCCTAACGCTCCATTTGGCCCCGCCAGTGCTCTGGCGTAGACTGCTGCCTTCAATCTCTCCTGTCCCGGCTTAAGCGGGGGAGAGCACCTGACTGTCGAGAATGGATAGCCAAAAAATGTCTGAGATGCGCCTAAATAAGATTATCGCCGAGGCTGGAATCACCAGCCGTCGCGGAGCCGACGAGTTGATCATCGATGGACGTGTGAGCGTCGACGGATTTATCGTTCGCGAGCTTGGGGCAAAATTTGATACCGAAAAGGTCAAAGTCATGGTTGATGGTGAGACAATAACTCGATCATTGACTAAGAATTATGTAGTACTTCATAAACCAAGAGGAGTTTTGTCCACGATGTTTGACCCGGAAGGCCGGCCTTCATTGGCCGACTTTATCGACCTGCGGACTGAGCGCCTCTTCCATGTTGGTCGTTTAGATAAGGACTCGGAAGGGCTAATTCTTCTAACAAACGATGGCGATTTAACTTTTCGCGCGACGCACCCATCCTTTGGCCTAGAGAAGACCTACATAATCGAATTCGACGGGAATCTACCAGCCGGTGTAGATAAGGTCCTTTTGAAGGGGATCGAGCTAGAAGATGGCATGGGTCGAGTCCTGACCTTTAAACAACTCTCGCCCCAATGGATCGAAGTGACTATCCATGAAGGCCGGTATCACATCATCCGTCGCCTCATGGAGGCAGTCGATGTCCACGTCCTTCGTTTGATCAGAACAAAGTTTGGACCGATCTCACTAGGGGATACTCCTGAGGGAAGATGGCGAGATCTCAATAGCGGTGAATTGGTTAGCCTACAAAAGGCTTTAGATCTTTAAAGTTTAATCAATACTCTATTGTTTAATTAATAAAACTGTATATCGATATATTCAATCAATGGCTCACCATAATCTATTTATTGATATTAATCAGAAGACCTTCGCACGATTCGATCGATTATTAACGCTTTATCGATATTAGTGAATTCAGGTAGTGCGGTAGATCTTCTCAGAGCCTGTATTTGATATCTCAGAAATACAGCTTTGTAGATAAAACGTTAAGTAATTAAATCTAGTTGTAAATAACGCCCAGAAGTATGGCAAAGGGGTACGATTTGCCAATGTCTAGCGTCCGAGCCATTCGTGGAGCCACCCAGGCCAACGCCAATACCGCCGAGGCGATAGCTGCTGCGACCAAGGAGCTCTTGCTGGAAATCTTGAAGGCAAATGGCCTTTTAACTGATGATTTCATCTCGGTCATCTTTACAGCTAGCCCAGATCTAACTGCCGCCTTTCCGGCTGGCTCAGCCCGCGAAGTTGGTTTTACCGATACCCCACTGATCTGTGCAGTTGAGATTGATGTGCCGGGCGCGCTGGAACGGACAATTCGAGTCATGGCACACGTTCAATCCACGCTCAGCAAGAGCGAAATCACCCATATCTACCTAGGGGCAGCTAAATCCTTACGTAGAGATATCGCTCAGTAGGCGAATTCAGCAGAAAATGGCAGATTTTTCACAAGTTAGCGCCCCTTTCTCGTCGCTAAAAATCGTCGGATCAGGCTTAATTGGTACATCTATTGGTCTTGGGCTGATCGGCCGCGGGATATCGATCGAGATGCAAGATTCAGACCCACGCGCACAGAAGCTGGCTCGCGACCTCGTAAAATCGCAGGAATTGGTCAATCCAGAAATAATTCTCTTTGCTATGCCCAGCAGCGCCCTGCCAGAGGCCTTAAAACGCGAGTTAACACTGAACCCAGGATCTAAATTTATAGATATTGGTAGCGTTAAAACTAAACCTCTACTTGATGTATCAATTTCTGCGCTCTTACCTGCGAATTTTCTAGCGACCCATCCAATGGCGGGTCGAGAAGTCGGTGGGGCAGAGTCTGCCCGAGCTGATCTCTTCCAATCACGAACCTGGGTTTATATGCCGATCGATCTCCAAGGATTGCCAGTTGCTCCAGAGTTATTGGCGGCCGGACTTTGGATCATCCAGGCCTTGGGCGCAAGACCCGTTGCGATGAGCGCTGCCGAGCATGATCGGGCCGTTGCCCTGGTTTCTCACCTTCCGCAAGTAGTCGCATCGCTCTTGGCTGGGCAACTTGTATCAGGAGAGAGCTCGGCGCTGGACCTTGCCGGATCGGGGCTTCGCGATACATCTCGAATTGCAGCATCGAAGGCTGATTTATGGGATGAGATTTTGGGTTCAAATGCCGAGCAATTGCTGCCCTTATTAATAAGTCTACAAAGTGACTTGGGCGCTCTGGTTCAGGCGCTTCAGAACGGTAAATCGGTAGCCCCTTTCATCGAGAAGGGAAATACGGGACGAGCGAAGATTCCTGGCAAGCACGGGGGAGCAGCTCGCGAGTACACATATCTGCCGGTTGTAATTGAAGATAAGCCAGGTCAATTGGCGGCGCTCTTTAATGAATGTGCCAGCGCGAAAGTTAATATCGAAGATCTGACTATCGAGCACTCACCGGGGCAATTTACGGGCCTTATTACCCTTGCGCTGTCACAAAGTGATGCGCAGATTCTGAGTGATCACCTCATTGGATCGGGTTGGAACGTTCACGCGCCAAGATAGAGTAAGGGCTGCGTTAATTAATTTTGATCTACGCACCTAATGTGCGCAATGACGGGAAGTAATTCAAATGATCGTCGTGGCCATTGATGGACCAAGCGGAGCAGGTAAATCCAGCACCGCCAAAGCGATCGCAAAACGCGCTGGCTGGAGCTACTTAGATACAGGCGCACTTTATCGCGCGGTTACCTGGCTTGCCTTACGCGAGAATTTAGAAACAAGCGAAGATATTTTGGCGGCGTTAAAGCGTTTCCCGTTGCGCTTTGTTGCCAATCCAAATAACCCGGAAATTTTTGTAGGCGATGTATCTGTGACTGAAGAAATTCGCAGCGAAGTGGTTACTAATGCAGTTAGTAAATTTAGCGCGGTTGCTGAAATTCGTGCCGAGTTACTTCTAACGCAAAGAAAATTTATTGCTAACGCCGAACGGGGCATTGTTGTTGAAGGCCGTGATATCGGAACTGTGGTTGTTCCAGATGCTGCGCTAAAGATTTATCTACAAGCAGATATTGCAGCCAGGGCTGAGCGACGTTCTGCCGAAACTGATTCGCCAACAACAGCAGTCGGTGCATCGTTAGCCTCGCGCGATGAGATGGATTCCACGCGCCCTGTGTCTCCACTTGCTAAAGCTATGGATGCGGTCTTAATTGATTCAACTGATTTAACCTTGGAAGAAACTGCGGATTGGATTTGGGAGCTGCTAAAAGAGCGCTCTTTATTGGGTCTACCGATCGTTGCAATTTTAGGTCGCCCAAATGTTGGTAAGTCAACGTTAATCAATCGCTTCATCGGTCGCCGTGAAGCAATCGTTGAAGATACACCTGGCGTTACGCGCGATCGCGTGCAATATGAATGCGAATGGGGTGGGCGCAGATTCATAATTATGGATACGGGCGGTTGGGAATCTAAACCAGATGGTATTTCCGTTCAGGTCAGCGCATCGGCCGAACTCGCAATGCAAGAAGCAGATGTTTTAGCTTTTGTGGTTGATGCTCATGTTGGTGCGCTAGATGAAGATGACATCTTGGTTCAGGAACTTCGTAAAGCTAAGAAACCAATGGTTTTAGTGGCAAATAAGGTAGATAGCGATGTTGATGAAGCAGATGCGCACGCGCTATGGAATTTAGGATTAGGTGAACCAAGGTTTGTTTCAGCGTTACATGGTCGTGGCAGTGGTGACTTACTTGATTACATCGTTTCCGAAATGCCAGAAGTCGGCGGTGCACAGACCCAAGATGGTTATCGCAAAATCGCGCTGATTGGTCGACCAAATGTTGGTAAATCAAGTTTATTAAATGCCTTAGCAGGAGAAAACCGTTCCATCGTTGACGATGTCGCCGGCACAACCCGTGATCCAGTTGATGAGTTAATTGAATTTGGCGGATCAATCTGGCGCTTTATCGACACTGCCGGTCTGCGCAAGCGCGCCAATCAAGCAAGTGGTACAGATTATTACGCCACATTGCGCACACAAGCAGCGCTTGAAAGATGCGAGTGCGCAGTCGTTGTATTAGATGCATCAGAGCCAATTTCAGAACAAGATTTACGTGTTATCACAATGGTAGAAGAAGCCGGCAAGGCGATGGTTATTGTGATGAATAAGTGGGATCTAGTCGATGAAGATCGTCGTGATCAGTTAGATCGCGAAATCGATCGCCACTTAGATCAAGTCGAATGGGCCCAACGCGTTAACGTTGCCGCCAAGACTGGTTGGCACCGCGATCGCTTAGCTCCGGCGCTACGGACTGCAATCGATAGCTGGGAACGCCGCGTTCCAACTGCCAAACTCAACTCATTCCTTGGCGCACTCATCGGTGCTACCCCACCTCCAGTCCGCGGTGGAAAACAACCGAAGATTTACTACGCCACCCAAGCCGGAATTGCCCCACCGAAATTTGTGGTCTTCTCCAGCGGTTGGATTGAAGCTTCCTACCGACGCTTTATCGAGCGCCGCTTGCGTGAAGAGTTTGGTTTCCCTGGGACACCAGTACAAGTTGCGATCCGAGTCAAAGAGCGCGATTAATGAAGAGACCGTCCTTACTGACTATTCCAAATGCCTTAACGGGCTTGCGGGCCTTAGGGATTCCACTATTTGTCTATCTGGCGCTGGTTCAAAAGGCCGATGGTTGGGCAATTTTGACCTTAGCCATTGGCGGGGCAACCGATTACTTCGACGGAAAGTTAGCTCGCGCCTGGGGTCAGGAATCCCGCTTTGGTGAATTGGCCGATCCCGCAATTGATCGCCTCTATATCGTTGCAACTTTGATCGTGCTTTTTATGCGAGATGCGATTCCGTTATGGGTGATAGCGGTATTACTTATTCGCGACCTAGCCTTAGGCGCAGTCACCATTGGGCTGACCCTTAAATCTCTACCTCCGCTTAAAGTTACGTATCTAGGCAAGGCGGCAACTTTCAACCTGCTCTATGCATTCCCATTTTTATTGTTGGCCCTTCATACAGGTTGGCCGGGGAATATTGCCTTTGTGTTTGGTTGGAGCTTTACCTGGTGGGGGATCGGCCTCTATCTCTATACAGGCCTTTCCTATTTCACAACTGCGGTAGCGGCCATTAGAGTGGCGCGGTAGATTTCACTAATAATAGAAATAGCAAAACTGAGAATGCCAAGGAGGCGTTGTGTCGCTAATACCTGAAGGTTTGCAATACACCAAAGAGCACGAGTGGGTTAGCGAAACCTCTTCCAACGTTTACCGAATGGGCATTACCGATTACGCTCAAGGTGCGCTCGGCGACATTGTCTATGTTCAGCTACCTAAAGTTGGCGAGAGCGTGACTGCAGATAAAGTTTGTGGTGAAGTTGAATCAACTAAGAGCGTCTCAGAAATTTTTTCTCCGATTACCGGCAAAATCATCGCCATCAATGAATCACTTGGGCAAACTCCTGAAACGATTAACTCTGACCCTTACGGTGCAGGTTGGCTGGCAGATATCGAAGTATCGGGTGCGGTCGCTGGCTTACTATCGCCAGAGCAGTACCGTCAAATCACCGCGTAATTGCCGCACGGTTTGCCGCATAATCTCATCGACTTTTCCGCTTGATTTCTCCTCGCTCATTCTCTAATGTCAGCCTCAGGTAGAAGTTGAACCTGTCCCAGAGATAAGAGAGCAGGAGGTTCGTTGTGGAGAAGGCACCAGATAACAGCGAGCTAACTAGCACTCTGTATCTCGGGTTGAGATCAGTGATTTCCCCAGAAAGCGCATTTACTTCCTTTCTCTCATCACTTTCAATCTCAGAACGTTCTGCAATTGATGAAGTTTTAAAGGGTGGCCCAGAAAAGGCGATGATCGTTGTTCATCGCGGCGCAAGCAAAGGGGCCCGTTTTCTCATCGCACAGGATCGATCAGCAATCGGTCGTTCTCCAGAGAATGAAGTCTTCTTAGACGATGTAACCGTTTCACGATCTCACGCTGTCATCGAGCGCACGGTAACAGGTTTTACTCTAAATGATTTGGGAAGCCTCAATGGAACCTACATCAATAACCAATCTCTTAAGTCGACTGCACTTGTGTGCGGTGACGAGATTCAGATTGGTAAGTTCCACTTAATTTTTATCTCTGCACAAAATAAGTAATTTCAGCCAATTAAGTTCTAATTAGGAGAGTAGTAAATGAGCGTTCCAGCCCGCGCGTATTTGAGCATCGGTGAAGTCCTTACTAAGTTGCGAGGAGATTTTTCCGATATCACTATCTCAAAGATTCGCTTCCTTGAATCTGAAGGTTTGATCGAGCCACAACGTACGCCATCTGGATATCGCAAATTTACGGCTGCTGATTTAGATCGCCTCCGTTATGTATTGCTGTTGCAGCGTGATCAATATCTGCCGCTGCGCGTTATAAAGGAAAATCTTGAAGCGCTGGACCGTGGCCTAGAGCCGGCGGCCAATGGGGGAGTGGCAGCGCCGCGACCAACTTTGGCGACTATCGATGGAGATTCCCCTGAATCTTTCGGAGCAAGTTCTGATCTACGCCTATCGCGCGAGGAACTTTTAAAAGCCAGCGGTTTGAAGGATGCACAATTGGTTGAACTTGAGTCATATGGATTTATCGCCCTGCGTGGTCGTCATTACGATAACGATGCTTTGGCAGTTGCTACAGCAGTTGCAGAAATGGCTAGCTTTGGAATTGAGGCCCGCCACTTACGTTCCTTCAAATCTGCCGCTGATCGCGAGATCGGCTTGATCGAACAAGTGATCACACCGATCAACCGCCAAAAGAGCGCTGATTCAAAAGCTCGCGCCGAAGAAGTGCAGAAGCAGATCGCATCACTATCTGTCCGCTTACATGCCTCACTGGTTCGCGCCGGTCTTAATCGTCCCCGCTAATTCCTAAACCTCGCGTACCTGGATTATTTAAATGATGGTCAATATGGAGCTAGTTGGAGTCCGCATTGAGATGCCATCTAACCAACCGATCGTTCTTTTGAAAGAAGTCGATGGTTCTCGCTTCCTGCCAATCTGGGTCGGAGCTGTTGAAGCAACTGCGATCGCATTCGCGCAGCAAGGTTTGGCGGCGCAGCGCCCACTGACTCACGATCTGATTGCAAATATCCTTGAAGTTGCTGACCTAACGATGACCTCGGTTCATATCACTGCGTTAAAAGATGGCATCTTCTATGCCGAGATCCAGATCCGTACTGAATCTGCGGCAGTTTTAAAGATCAGCGCCCGACCATCAGATGCGATTGCGATCGCTCTTCGAACCAAGAGCAATATCTTGGCTGACTCCGATTTACTGGATCAGGTTGGAATCGATATTCCAGAACGGCTAATCGGCGATGGCGATGAGGTCGATGGCCAGGGCTCAGATGGAGAACTGGAGCGATTTCGCGAATTCTTGGATCAGATCAACCCTGAGGATTTTGCCGGTTAGGCGCTTAGAAGTCTCACTCTCTACTTGAGGTTTGTCCCGTGTCGGTCGTTGTTTATAGGCTGTTCTGATCGTAGCCTTAGCCCTCTACAAGAGTTCCCCAAGAGAAATGAGCAAAGGTGACTTCCCCAGTTGCGCCAGATCAACAGAGTGAAATCGGCTATCGCGGTGCCACTGCATGTGCAGCTGCGGGAATTTCATATCGCCAATTAGATTATTGGGCGAGAACTGGTCTGCTCGAACCGAGTGTGCGTACAGCAAGTGGTTCCGGAACTGCGCGACTTTATGGTTTCCGCGACATCTTGGTTTTAAAGATTGTTAAGCGCTTGCTCGATGCAGGCATTTCACTACAAAATATCCGCACCGCAGTTAATCATCTGCGTGGTCGCGGCGTAACGGAACTTGAGAGCATCACATTGATGAGCGATGGTGCATCTATTTACGAGTGCGCCAGCGCCGATGAGATTATCGACCTACTGCAAGGTGGCCAAGGGGTATTTGGTATCGCCGTAGGTAAGGTTTGGCATGAGGTTGAGGGCTCACTCGCGACCTTACAAGGTGAGTTCAATGGCGAGACTGTTCATCCCAGCGGTGTTGCATCTAACGATGAGCTATCGCAACGTCGGAAGGCGAAAGGCGCCTAACTCTAATACGCTGCTCCTACACATTTTCAATTACCTTTAATTAGGTTTCAAGTATGGGAGCGGTAATGACTTACAGTGGGGAGCGCTTTGAAACGCGCCATATTGGCCCGTCTCATTCTGATGAGTCAGAGATGCTGCAGCTGCTTGGCTATAAAGATATCAAGACTTTTATTAGTGGTGTCGTACCAGCCAATATTCAAATCACCAAGAAGTTATCGGAAGTTTTAGATTCGGCAAAGAGTGAAGTTGCCGTTATCGCAGAACTACGCGAAATTGCTTCGCAAAACCAAGTCTTTACATCTCTAATCGGTGGCGGTTATTACGGAACAATTACACCAGCTGTAATTAAGAGAAATGTTTTAGAAAATCCTGCCTGGTACACCGCTTACACGCCATATCAACCAGAGATTTCTCAAGGGCGACTAGAAGCGATCTTCGCCTTCCAAACAGTTATTTGCGACATGACAGCGCTCTCGCTCTCTAATGCTTCGATGTTAGATGAAGGCACTGCTGCAGCTGAGGCAATGACAGTTGCCCGACGCACCTCGAAGGCAAGCGATGACGCCGTTTTTTTAATCGAGGAACACCTACATCCACAAACCAAGGCAGTTGTGCAGACTCGCGCTAAGCCACTAGGTATCAAGGTGATTGAAGTAGATGCTGGTCATATCGCGCGCGATGGTTTCGATCAAGAATTCTTCGGTTTGCTGGTGCAATACCCAGATACGACTGGCGAGATTTGTGATTATGCAAAAGTTTCTGAATACGCACATGAAAAAGGTGCGCTGGTAATTGCTGCAACCGATTTATTAGCGCTGACATTGCTCAAGGCTCCGGGGGAGTGGGGCGCAGATATCGCGGTTGGATCTGCACAGCGTTTCGGAGTTCCAATGGGATTCGGAGGACCGCATGCCGGCTTCATGGCGGTACGCGCTGGATTAGAGCGATCATTACCTGGTCGTCTGGTCGGTCAAAGTATTGATGCGCACGGCAATCCCGCTTTTCGTTTAGCTCTGCAAACGCGCGAACAACATATTCGTCGCGATAAGGCAACTAGCAATATTTGTACTGCACAGGTACTGCTTGCCAACATGAGCGCCTTCTATGCAATGTGGCATGGCCCAGTTGGACTACGTGCGATTGCAGAAAGAGTCCATAACTACGCATCCCGCTTGCAGACAGCTGCGAAATCACGAAATGTGAATATCTTCGATACCGTCACAATCGATGTGACAGATGCACCAGCGATTCACAAGCTTGCAATCTCGAAGAAGTATAACTTTGCACGTATCTCTGACACGCAGATTCGAATTTCATTTGATGAGACCACAACTGAGGCATCTTTCAACGAAGTGCTGACCATTCTTGGCTTATCTGATGGCAAAGCAACTAATATCACGCCGCAATTCGCGCGTACTTCAACCTATCTATCGCACCCAGTCTTTAACACTTATAAATCAGAGACCGCGATGATGCGTTATTTGCGCTCTTTGGCAGATCGTGACCTGGCACTTGATCGCACCATGATTCCACTTGGCTCTTGCACCATGAAGTTAAATTCAGCGACCGAGATGGAAGCGGTGACTTGGCCGGAGTTCTCATCCCTTCACCCATTTGCACCCGCTGACCAGTCAAAGGGTTCGCGTTTACTTATCGAACAACTCTCGAAATGGTTAGTTGAGATAACCGGTTATGACGCGGTTTCCTTGCAGCCAAATGCTGGCAGCCAAGGCGAGTTTGCAGGATTACTTGCAATTCGTAATTACCACGATTCGCGTGGAGATCTCGGTCGTAAAATCTGTTTAATTCCTTCAAGTGCGCATGGCACAAATGCCGCAAGTGCAGTTATGGCAGGAATGTCAGTTGTCGTTATTGAATGTGACGAAGAAGGCAACGTCAGCCTTGAAGATTTAAAGTTAAAGATCGCTCTACATGCCGATTCATTGGCTGCGTTGATGGTGACTTATCCATCGACGCATGGGGTATTTGAATCTGCGATATCGCAAATCTGCGCGATGATCCACGATGCAGGTGGCCAGGTTTATGTTGATGGTGCAAATCTCAATGCGCTAGTAGGAACCGCACAACCTGGAAAATTTGGCGCAGATGTTTCGCACTTGAATTTACATAAAACTTTCTGTATTCCACATGGCGGTGGGGGACCAGGCGTTGGTCCAGTTATTGCAAAAGCGCATTTGGCACCGTTCTTGCCTAACCATCCGATGGATGCAACTGCAGGACCTGCAACCGGGCCTGGACCAATTTCGGCTGCGCCATTTGGATCTGCAAGCATCTTGCCGATTTCTTGGGCCTATATCCGCCTCATGGGGGGAGAAGGGCTAACTCACGCCACAGAAGTTGCGATATTGAACGCCAATTACATGGCGGTCCGCTTAAAGGGGTCCTATCCAATTCTTTACACCGGCAATAAAGGTTTAATCGCCCACGAATGTATTTTAGATTTGCGCGAGATAACCAAGATTTCCGGCGTTACAGTCGATGACATTGCTAAGCGCTTAATGGACTTTGGATTCCATGCCCCAACGATGTCATTCCCGGTGGCTGGAACTTTGATGATCGAACCGACTGAATCTGAAGATATGATCGAGATGAACCGCTTTATCGATGCAATGATCGGGATTCGCTCTGAGATTCAAGAGATTATCGATGGCAAGCAGGGCGTTGACGGTTCGCCTCTTCGCAACGCTCCACACACGATAGGAGCGATCGCAGCGACCAATTGGGATCGCGATTACCCTCGTGAAGAAGGCGCCTTCCCAGCGACGATTACTGGGCTGATTCCGGGTGAGTTGATCGGGTCTCGAGGCAAGTACTGGCCAACAGTTGGTCGTATTGATGGCGCCTTTGGAGATCGCAATCTGGTCTGTTCTTGTGCACCGATAGAGGCTTACAGCTCGTAGCCAAGCTCAATCTGCGTGGGGATGGAGCTATTTAAGGTTACTTAACATAATGTAACTTATCGGCGTTAGGTCTAAGCCTACGTGCCAAGCCCCAACGGGTCGTCTGCAGCAAAGCCTCAACGACTATCGCCTGCGACATCTTCGATACTCCATTAATTCGCTCCACAAAGGTAATTGGAACTTCTGTGGCAACTGCGCCAGCTAAATCTGCCGCCATCGCCATCTCAATTTGAAAACAATATCCAGTTGCTTTCATTTCGCTAAGTCTTAGTGAACGTAATAGTTCAACGCTATATATCCGGAAACCACCGGTTAAATCATTTAGATTGATCCCTAAAGCCAATTTGGCATATTTAGTACCTGCCTTAGAGAGCAATTGTCTAGATTTGGGCCAATTTACGACGCTGCCACCTGGTATCCAACGTGTTCCGAGGGTTATCGACTTACCTGGCTTGATCGATGCAAACATGGCCGGCAAATCTTCTACGCGGTGGGATCCATCAGCATCCATCGTTACTACATGGGTATAAGTGTCATCTTTTAGAACTTGCACGAATCCAGCTCGATAGGCAGCACCTAATCCACCTTTCTCACTACGGTTTAAAAGCTTTACCCAATTAATCGACAACTTATCGACTATAGCCGCAGTTCCATCTGGCGAATTGTCATCTATTACAACAACATCGAAATGCTTTGTTGATTCATTGCGGAATTTAGACAACTTATCTAACAACTCAACAATTGAAATTGCTTCGTTATATGTCGGAATTAAAATTACTAAGCGATTCATAAATATCTACGCTTTCTAGATCGACCTAGAGCAAAAATTGAAATAAAAATTAAAACGATAACAGGTCCCCAATTTCCCAATCGGTTAGCCAAGGTATTGTGACGACTCTGCGCAAGATTACCTGCTAGAGGCGCCTGTACATTTTCAACCGTCTGACTAACCACTCGCCCATTATTGTCGATAAAAGCTGAGATACCGATAGTGGAAACACTTAAAATATCCCGTGAATGCTCGACGGCTCGAATCCGAGTTATCGCCAACTGCTGTCGACTTTCGTCAGTGCCTGCAAATGTTGCGCTATTTGTTTGGACTATCAGAGCTGCAGAATTCTGCGCCATTTCGGCCACTAACTTATCTTTGATTATCTCGTAACAAATAACTGGTCCAACTTGCACCCCAGAAATATCGTGCACCGTTAATTTAGTACCAGCCTGAAAATCATTAACCGATTTTGCATAAGGCGAGATAATTTCGGCGATAGTTCGTAGCGGCATGTATTCACCAAATGGCGTTAACCCCCTTTTTATATATGTACTTACTGCCTTGCCGTCCTGGTTATACAAGACAGAGGCATTAGCCGGAGCGCCGTTTCGGTTAAGAACTACTCCAGCTATAAGTGGAGCTTGCAGCTTGCCAGTCATCTCTCGAATATCGGTGGCAACATCTGGATAATCATTTGGATCTATATCGATGGCATTTTCCGGCCACACAATCGCATCATATTTCTGCTTAGTAAAGCGATATGTCGCATCGCGATGCAGATCAAATACCGCCTTGGCACGCGAATTGAAATCTAATCCAACAGATGGTGTATTTCCCTGTATTGCCAACAAATTTAGAGAACCACTCCCCTGCGGGTTAGCTGGAATCACACATACAAAAATAAAAATTAAAGCTAACTTGATCAGATTACTCAGAGAGATTCTCGTCGATAGAGCTGCGATCACCAGGGTTAAGGCCGATAAGGCGAACACTCCCCCATATGAAACTATTGGCAAGGCAGGTGATTCAACCTGGCTAAAGGCGATGCGGGTCCAACCGAAACCTCCAAATGGAGAAATTGCCCTTAGCTCTTCGGTTAACAAAAGTGCAAATATTGTCCACCAAATATTATTCAATTTCTTGGCGACGTAACCAACGGGTAGATAAAAGATTGCTTGTAGCAGCGCTAATAGCAACCAAGGAGGTGCGCCAACAAATTTACCCGACCAGTGCAGAACGATGGCGTTATAGATAAAGCCAAAGAGAAAGAAGTGCAAGATTTGCGTCTGCGAATGAGAGATCTTTCGAAAGAGCAGCGCATAACCGGTTACTGATAGATACCAGAGCCCAATCGGAGCAAAGGCTGCACTTGCTAAGAACGCCGCTAAAGCAATAACTACCATTTCAAAGCCGCAATCAGCCGATCTACGCTAGCCCCCAGACCGTAGCGCTCTTTCATTTCATAAATCTTTGATAGATCTTTCGGAGCTTGCGGCATAGAGATATCTAAAGTTGGCAGCGCCACATCCTTTGCGCAATGCACCAAGGTCGGTGCTATCTTTAAATATTCTGCACCAGCGATGATCTTCTTAGCTAGCGCCGGCGTTAATGCAGGATGAGCATCATGTGCACCTTGCAGCGCTTGATTGACATCGACAAAGTGATTGGCAATTACAGCAGCGCCCTTTTCACCGATTCCGCGGACTCCGGGAAGGCCATCTGATGGATCACCGCGAAACATGGCAAAGAGGGCGTAGCGATCACCCGGGATGGCGTATTTGCGCGCCACCCAAGAGATATCAACCAAATCGTGTTGCGACAAACCTTTCGCTAAGTAAACGACCTTCACGTCACGTTTATCATCGACGAGCTGAAAGAGATCGCGATCGCCTGTGACAATTCGGATCGGTCCCTTCTCTTTGACTGCAAAAGTCGCCATAACATCATCGGCTTCGTAATCATCAACACCCACCATCGGTATACCGAACTCATCTAGCAAATCAAGCAGAATCGGAATTTGTGGGGTTAATAGATCTGGCTCTTCTTCGCCTTCGCCATCTTCTTCCAAGCGATTGGCTTTGTAATCGGGCCAAAGATCGACTCGCCATGAGGGGCGCCAATCACCTTCAATGCAGGCAACTATCCGTTTTGGCGAATACATAGTTATCAAACGCGCTGTCATATCGAGATAACCACGGATGGCATTTACCGATGTTCCATCAGGTGCCAACATCGTGTCTGGCATTCCGTAATAAGCGCGATACCAAAGCGAGGCGCTATCGAGCAGCATCAAAGTCATAGTTCATCCACCATATATGAAATCACGCCACGATCTAAACGTTTGATCGCTTCCCGGCAGATTGGGCGCAGCGCTTCACTGGCTCCACCGATCTGCACCATTAAATCCATCAATTGCTTTATGGAACGCACGAAATCACCGACCGACATATCGCTGCCTTTTAAAACGTTTGTTAAAGAGTTGCCCTGTGCCCAGCGGTAGGAAATAAATGCAAATCCAAAGTCAGGTTCCTTCTGTGTTTTAACATCAAAATCATTTTCAATCGCCTCTAATTTTGCCCAGAGTTTAGATACCTCTGCTAGCGCATTTGCTACGTTTTGATGTGGCATCTTTGGGGCGTAATCATCACGTGATCTAGATTGAAAGATCATAGAAGAGACTGTAGATAGAAGCTCTGGCGCAGTTAAGTTATCTAGAACGCCTGCTCTGATGGTTTCGGTTAGAAGTAAATCGGATTCAGCATAGATCTTGGCGAGGATCTTGCCCTGCGCCAAAGGTTTTTCGCCTTCGATATAACCCAAATGGGTCAGGACATCGCAGATGCGATCAAAAGTTTTGGCAATGACATTGGTTCGATTCTCAACTCGTGCCCGCAAACCATCTGATTCTTTAAGTAAACGTTCGGCTCTCTCAGCAAAACGGGCATGGGTTTCGCGATCGTTACAGCCATGGCAGTCATGGTTGCGCATGCTACGTCGCAGATTATCAATCTCACCTTCCATATGACTGCGCTGGCGATTATCAAAGGTTTTTCGCCCATCACGTTTGGAGAGTAGACGCTCTAACTCCTTTATTTCAGAGCGCATCAGCGCATAATTTTCGAATTCCCCGAGATGGCACTTAGCACTCTCAATCAATTCAGCACGTGCAGATTCATTCTTCTTAATCTGTCGCACCAATCCAACGACGGCGCGGTCTGCCTGAAATTGGGCAAAGGATGATTCCAGGCTGCCATGAGCGCGTTCGCGACCAAAGCGAGCAATTAGATTGATCGCCATGTTGTAGGACGGTGTAAACGATGACCGTAACGGATAAGTGCGAGTTGATGCCAGACCAGCAGCGGTGGCGGAATCAACTGTTGGTGACCACTGCACAACCGCATTTCCTTCAACGTCGATGCCGCGCCGACCAGCTCTACCGGTTAACTGCGTGTACTCCCCCGGAGTAATTGGAACGTGCGCTTCACCGTTCCATTTAGTTAACTTCTCCAACACAACTGTGCGAGCTGGCATATTGATACCCAGCGCTAGCGTTTCCGTTGCAAATACCGCTTTGACTAAGCCGCGTTGGAATAAATCCTCGACTGCGTTCTTAAAACTTGGTAGCAAGCCGGCATGGTGCGCTGCGATTCCGCGTTCCAGAGCCGTGATCCATTCGCGATATCCCAGAACTTCTAAATCTTCCTCCGGCAAGTTTGCAGTAAATCGTGAAGCTGTCGCCAAGATTTCAGCGCGTTCTTCGGTATTGGTTAATTTCAATCCGGCTTCTAGGCACTGCTTTACCGCGGCATCACAACCCATCCGCGAGAAGATAAAGGTAATAGCTGGCAACATATCTTCGCGATTTAGCTTCTCAATAATTTCAGCCCGCGACAAACGTGATTCTTGTGCACCCCATTGTTCCCGACGATTTCTGGGTATCCGAACCTTACGTAGCGCTTCACGCTCTAGCGCCAATATCTCGGGATTAATCTTGCCAGGTTGGCTAAAGAGATCAACCAGATTTGAATTTATTAGAACATGTTGATAGAGCGGTATAGGGCGATGCTCACTGAGGATTATCTCGGTCTGTCCTCGAACTTCCCCCAGCCATTCACCGAACTCTTCAGCGTTAGAAACTGTCGCCGAAAGTGAGATGACTTGTACCGATTCCATCAAATGGATCAAGACTTCCTCCCAAACAGCGCCACGGAATTTGTCGGCAAGATAATGCACTTCATCCATCACCACCGAACCAAGATTTACCAAAGTAGATGAGTTGGCGTAGAGCATATTTCGAAGTACTTCTGTGGTCATCACCAAAATATCGGCTTCAGAATTTATATTGGTATCGCCGGTAAGAAGTCCGACTCGATCTTCACCAAAGCGAGCCACAAACTCTTGAAATTTCTGATTGGAAAGCGCTTTGATCGGAGTTGTGTAGAAACATTTCTTGCCGTTACTTAAAGCCAGAAAGGCGGCAAACTCACCGACTACCGTCTTACCTGCGCCCGTCGGAGCTGCCACGAGTACTCCATGGCCGCCTTCCACCGCGTGGCAGGCATCGATCTGAAATTGATCAAAGGGAAATTCAAATTGGGCAATAAATTCTTCAGTTACGGGATGGCCCTTGCGAGACTTCACCGCCGCATATTTGGCAGCTGGAGTAGTCACGGGGTCCACGATAGACCAGCACCTGACATACATTCTGCACGAACTGGTAAGCCACCGATCCTCTCACCGTCGGCATATGCGATGGCATCGGCGCTAAGTGAAACTTTTGCAGATCTATAGATATCAACTTGGGGATGATTAATGTGTTTCCCAGAGAAAACCTTCGGAAATACTCGTAGGAATTCCAACTTACTCACTGGGCGCAGAATCATGACATCGAATAGGCCATCTGACATATCAGCATTGGGGCAGACCTTCATGCCTCCCCCATAACTATTTCCGTTGCCAATGGCAATCAACATCGCCTCAGTTGCAATACTTTGGCCATCCATTTCTATCTGATAGGCAAGCGGTCTAAATTTCGGCAGTTCCATGGCAATTGCCAGATTATATTTCATCGGGCCTTTAGGCCATTTTATAGTGTTGGCTTTCTCATTTACTACTGAATCAAAGCCGGTTGATAAAATCGCCCCGAACCATTCGGAATCAACCAAACCTAAATCAATTGGCATTGGCGGACGGGTTGTGACGCTTTCCAATTGAGACGTGAAGTTATCTAAATCCCAGCCAAATGCCCGAACAAAATCATTTCCAGTACCACCTGCCACCACAGTGAATGGGATTCTCCGGGGAACAACTACTTGCAAGACCAGATGAGCCAATCCATCTCCCCCGACCGAGATAACTCCTTCAACGCTATTAACGTTGCTATCTAGAAAGTCAACGAGATTACTACGCAGCTTCGCCGACGACGTTGCGGTGATGATGCTGTAGCTCAACTTCTTTATTGAGAAATATCCAGCGACTTCGCGACCTAATACTGCACCTCGACCGCCACCGGATATTGGATTAATTACTATCGCCCACATGCAAGCTATCTATTCAACTAAGGCGTTCTTTTTCGCACGACGCCGATCATTTAACAGCGCAAAAACTCCTGCTAATAAGTAGAGGCCAATTAAAGGCAGCGCCAGTAAAATCATAGATAGCGGATCAGCACTTGGAGTAAATCCAGCAACAAATAGGGTGATTGCAAAGATCCATATTCTCCACGGTTTCAATATTGCCGCTCCGCTTAAGAAGCCAATCAAGTTGAAGGTAACTAGAAAGACCGGGAGCTCGAAGGCAATCCCAAAGAGCAAGATTGCGCGCATTACGAAATCTAGATAGTCATCGAATTTGACTAAGTTATTGAGAGCTTCGGGGGTGAAGCCAAAGAGCACGCGAACTGCAACGGGAAGGATCGAATAACCAAGGTAAGTACCGGCGGCAAAGAAAGGAGTCGCAGCAACAAAGAATAGGACGGAGTATCGCTTCTCGCGGCGATGGAGTGCAGGAGCGATAAATGCCCAAAGTTGATAGAGCCAGACAGGGGCCGTGAGAATAACGCCAGTAAGAATTGCAACCTTGATTTGCAGATTAAGCGGACCAAGAACGCCATTAATGTAGAGATCTCCACAATTATTCGCACCACTTGCTTGAGCAGCTTTTAAATCGCAAACTGGTTCGGCTAATTTGGTAATGATCTCGTTGTAGAAGAACCAGCCGATAATTGCGCCAAGGCTAATCGCTACGGCAGAACGGACAACTCGCTTACGAAATTCGCGTAGATGTTCAATAAGCGGCATACGACCGCCGACGGAGGTCGTCATAGATATTATTGACCGGCGGGGCCGGCAGTTCCATCCTTCTGATCTTTGCCATCATCCTTCATATCCTTCATCTCGCTCTTGAAGATTCGTAGTGAGCGACCGAGAGAACGAGCTGAATCAGGCAAACGCTTTGCGCCAAAGAGAACGACGACGACGATTAAAAGGATCAGGATATGGCTGGGTTCGCGAAGAAATGGCATAGCCAAACGGTAGCGCATCGCACGGTGCGCTGGCGCCCCGACCCGAGCGCTACTCGTAGAGTTCTAGCGCCTCTCGACAAGCCTGTGCAATTGCGGTGCGAGCCTCTTGCGGGGTTTTCACCTCGACTGAACCCAAGGTGCTTAGGGCGCTGCGTAGCAACCAGTCTTTACTAAAGGATTTCACATCAACGGCGATCTCCTCAACAGCGGGGAGATCTCCCGGCGCTTTCCTGAAGCGCTCCAGAGATGTTCGTAGGCGAGATGTGATCTGTAGCCGCCAATTGAATTCACTCTCGACCGGATTTTTTGGAATCTCTGATGAGGAATCTATAAGCGTTACCGACTTCATATTATCTAGGCGGAATGTTCTAAAGGCGGAGGCGGTGTGACAGTAAGCATTTAAGACTTCAAAACCAAAATCAACCGAAATATCAAGGGGGGTAATACTTCGGGTCGTTATGACGTCACGAATTGTTGAGTGATATGAAATTTCTAAATCGCGACGACTTTCTATAGCTTGTGAAATAACCGCCCGCTGGCCAGAATCCACGATCGGGGCTGCCGAAGCCACATCACCGACAATCTTCTTGATTTTTCCGATCAAATTCTCGATTGCCGTAACGAGATCAGGGCGAGTGGAAGTAAGAGAATCGTGCAAGATATCCAAGCCGAGAAGGATGATTACGAGTTCTTGTTTTGTTAATAGGCGCACTCTCTGCAATATCTCGGCGTTACGGATGCTGACATAGCCTGATTCAAATTCAAGATCGATCAACTCAAGTGGTGTGTATCCAGGAAGTCCACACATCCAGAGCGTATTGAGATCGCTCAACAATTCGCTATCGGAGAGATCAAACTCTTGCGCTAATTCTCCTAACGAAATTCCCTGATGAGTTGAGATAAATGGGACCAAATCCAGCAGACGTGCAGCTCTTTCGACAGGTGTCGCTTGAGATTTAGCCATATCGTCGCGCCCCGTCTCTCAAGAGTTCAATTATCTGTTGGCGAAGCTCGGCAGGTTCGATGACGATTACATCATTGCCGTACCAAAGGATCTCTTCAACAAAACGATGGCGATCACGGAATTCGATTTCAACTCTCTGCCACCCATCCTCTTTACCTGGCGTTGATATCTCCTGGGCACGAGTACGAAGATTGAACGCTCGACCATCTCTGAGCGAAAGAACCGCAGATTGCAATGGCTGTTGCGTAGAAAAAGCTGCGTCGATATCGATATTCAAAGGTATTTCATAACTGCCTGCTCTGCCCTGCAGCTTGGCTGGGCCAGAGATCCGATCTAATCGAAATATACGTTGGGCCTTACGATCGAGATCACTACCGAGCAAATACCAATGCCCATGGCGAGCTGCTACGGCATAAGGTTCTAAAACTCTACCTTCTGGTTGCATCGCTTCATTTAGATATGAAAAAGAGAGAACGGTTCGGCTTGTGATAGCCAATATAACTATCGGTAGATTTGAATCTTCACTGACAATCGATGGGGCGAGATCCGGAATAAGTTCGGTATCGCTTTCGATGCCGATGGCATGTAATTTATTGAGCGCACTGAGCGCCGAAGAAGCAAGGGAGGCGCCACGCCAAGCTTGGGCAGCTAACGATAGAAGGGCGATCTCAGCCGCGTTTACATCGCCCAATTGAAATTGATAATTCTCTGGCTTTATTCGGTATCCAGATTCATCTTCAAAAAGTGGATCGAAGGTTCCAACTTCAATTTCAATTCCTAAATTCCGTAAGTCATCCTTATCGCGCTCGAACATTCGCTCTTTGCTCTCATCACTGCCTTCGTATCCATCTATGGTGCGAAAGATTTCTGATTTGGTTATGTACCGTTTGGTGGCTAATAGCGCGATAGTTAAATTAACTAACCGTTCAGTCTTCCGCGACACCGTAAGAACCCTTCGCGGGACGGCGCCGGCGCGCTAATACTTCAACACCGGGAGCCATACGTCGAGCAAAAATGAGAAAACCAGTATGACCGATCATTCTTTGTTGTGGGCGTACCGCTAAACCCTCGTGGTGCCATCCGCGGACCATACTTTCAAAACTCTCGGGTTCGGTGAAATGGCCATCATCCTTTAGCGCTTCCGCAGTTGCAGATAATTGAGTTGTCGTTGCAACATAGGCCATAAAGACGCCACCGGGACGAAGTACTTTCGCTGCCATCTCAATACATTCCCAGGGCGCCAACATATCTAAAATAACTCGATCGAAATCATCTGCAAATGTTTTCTCTTGAACTGAACCAATATCAAGAGACCAATTGCTTGGTGCTCCCCCGAAATAATTCTCAATATTTAGCTTTGCATTCTCAGCGAAATCCTCTCGTCTTTCCACTGAATGCACATGACCTGCTGCACCTACGGCGCGCAAGAGCGAAAGGGTTAGGGCGCCACTACCGACGCCTGCCTCAAGAACGCGCGCGCCCGGGAAAATATCTGCAAAGCCAACGATCATCGCTGAATCTTTGGGGTAGACGATCGTGGCACCACGCGGCATTGATAGAACGTAATCTGTTAATAACGGAATGAAGGCGGTGAACTTTAAGCCTGCACTTGTGCTGACAACAGAACCTTCCGGAAGACCTATTAAATCATCGTGAATGATCCAACCTTTGTGGGTATGCCACTCTTTGCCAGGCGTAATTGTGATGCTATAGATCTTTCCTTTTTGATCAGTTAGCTGCACGCGATCTCCAGCAACGAAGAAACCGCGACTGCGCATAGCTGCTGCGCTTGCAGGATCTTTACTGGTTTTTGACACAGGAGCATCTTAAGCGTTATCTCGTTAAAGGCTGTATCTTCCTTCTCTATGGACCAGTTGCGCCTCTCCCCTAGCCGCATCAATGACTTTAATAACTGTCCACAACTCTATAAATATCGCACTATCGACCTGCTACCAGAGCCGCCTAGCATCGATGCAGAGCGCGGCACATTGATTCATACCGTCCTGGAAGATCTCTTCGAACTTCCGGCCGGCGATCGAGATTTACAACGGGCTACCGAACTTCTGCCAAGTAGATGGCAGGCGCAGATCTCTGAAAAGCCCGCCATTGCAGAATTAGTTCTTGATGAAGGCGCCTGGTTTGCTCGTGCCGAACAGCTATTATGTAATTACTTCACTTTAGAGAAACCAAATACCTTTGAGCCTACTTACCGCGAACTCCATTTGGAGATGGATCTCTCTGAAAAACTCTATCTCCATGGTTATGTAGATCGTTTAGATGTCGCACCAACTGGCGAAGTTCGTATCGTTGATTACAAAACTGGAAAATCTCCGAAACCAGGTTGGGAAGAGAAAGCGCTCTTTCAACTACGCGTCTACGCCTTGCTTTATTGGAAGAACAATGGCGTTATCCCAAAGCTACTTCAGTTGATTTACCTAGGCGATACCCGTTTGGTCAAGAGCGTTTCTACCGAACAAGATCTTGTGAAGACTGAAAGAATTCTCTTTGATATCGCCGACGAGATCCTGCGCGCAATCGAAAAGAATGAATTTCGTCCAAGACCTACCAAGCTTTGTGACTGGTGCTTCTTTAAAGCGATCTGCCCAGCTCACGTTGGTTGATCTGTGACCAAGTTTCTAAATCGCGCAATCCAATATCCTGAAAACTTTTAATGACCTTAAGCCGTGGTTCTTCCGCAACCGTCACATAATGAGGAATACCAACGACAAAGGCGCCACTGGCTCTAGCCGCCGTTAGCCCGGTTGGAGAATCTTCAAAGATAATGCAATTTTTTATATCCACATCCAAGAGTTTGGCGGCATGTAGATATGGATCTGGAAAAGGTTTGGTTCGTTCGATATCGCCTGATGCAACGCTCGTAACAAAGTACTTCTCTTTCATTCCAGATAAAACTGCATCAACGATCACCCTTGGACTGGCCGAAACAAGAGCCTGTGGAACCTTCGCATCTGCAACTAACTCAGAAAACTCGAGCGAGCCGGGCATTAACTGAACTTGTCCGCTCACGCGTCGCACCATCTCATCGACGATCATTACGCCTAGCTCTTCTGGTGTCTTGGCACCTTTTAAACATTTAGCCATGTATTCCGTAACGCGCGATAGAGGCCCGCCTAAACATTGCAGTTGATCCTCTGGCGCCCAGGCGTAACCATTTGCTTTCATCATCTCTGACTCAGCTTCATGCCAATCGGGTTCTGAGTCGATAAATAAGCCATCCATATCAAAGAGGACTGCCTCAAACATCTCTATCTACTCTCTTTAAACTGAAAATTGATTGAATCAATTAGCGTTAAAGTATTTAGCTTCAGGGTGATGAACGATGATCGCCGAAGTGCTCTGTTCTGGGTGTAGCTGGAATTCTTCCGATAGCTCAACACCTATACGACCTGGTTCAAGGAGCTCACACAATTGGATCTGATCTTCTAGATTTGGACATGCTGGGTAACCAAATGAATACCGTGAACCCCGATAGCCCTGGTCCAAAATCCCTTGCAAATCTGCAGCATCATCACCGCGGACTTTAAATTCTTCTCGTACTCGGGCATGCCAATGTTCAGCAAGGGCTTCAGTTAACTGCACTGATAACCCATGCAATTCAAGGTATTCGCGATAATTATTTGCGGCAAATAGCTCCGCCGCAGCCTTACTGATCTCGCTGCCCATCGTTACTACATGGAAAGCAACCACATCGGTCTTGCCAGATTCTTTGGAGGCAAAGAAATCACTAAGACATAGACGACGATCGCGCGACTGGCGCGGGAAGGTAAATCTAGTTCGCTCTTGGCCCTTAAGTTCACCTTCGTGATGCAATATAACTAGATCATTGCCTTCGCTGTAGCAAGGGAAGTATCCATATACAACGGCCGCATTTAGCCAACCCTTTGATTGCACTTGGTTGAGCAGCGCGCGCAATCGTGGGCGACCTTCACTCTCGGCCATCAGATCGAATTCACCGCGCGCACCCTTTAAACCCCATTGGCCAACATAGAGCGCTCGTTCATCGAGCATGCCTACGTAATCTGCCAGTGGAACACCCTTAATGATGCGCGATCCAAAGAATGGTGCGGTTGGAATATCTATATCGGTGGCAACATCGCTTCGTTTAGTGTCGATGACTCGATCTTCACTCTTGCTTGGACGTAGCGGAACTTTTCGCTCGCGTAGCTCCGGTAACGCTGCACCCGGAACACCTTTCTTGACCGCCATGATCGCATCCATTAAGCGCAAACCCTCGAAGGCATCTCGCGCATAACGAACTTCACCCGGAAACACCCCGGCAAGATCTTGCTCAACAAAGGCGCGAGTAAGCGCTGCTCCCCCGAGAACAATTGGCCATTTCTCTGCTAATCCACGGTTAGTTAACTCTTCTAAATTCTCTTTCATTATGACGGTGGATTTAACAAGTAAACCGCTCATACCGATCGCATCGACGCCTGATTCCTGAGCCGCATCAATAATCTGATTGATCGTCTGCTTGATACCAATGTTCACAACTGTGTAGCCATTATTCGACAAGATAATGTCAACTAAATTCTTACCGATATCGTGGACATCACCTCTAACGGTGGCGAGCAACATGGTGCCGCGGCCGCCGTCATCGCTCTTCTCCATAAATGGTTCCAGGTAAGCAACAGCCGTTTTCATGACTTCCGCGCTCTGCAGAACGAAAGGTAGTTGCATCTCGCCTTTGCCAAAGAGTTCGCCAACGACCTTCATGCCCTCAAGCAAATGATCATTGATAATCAAAAGCGGCTTTATATCTTCAGCCATCGCTAGATCCAAGTCATCCGTTAAACCAACTTTTTCACCATCGATAATGCGCCGTTGCAGGCGTTCAGTAAGTGGCAGTGCCGCAAGTTCAGCAGCTCGGATATTGCGCGAGACCGCTAGTTCAACACCTTCAAAGAGTTGTAGAAATTCAGTCAGCGGATCATATGTGCAAGTTTCGCCTTCATATTTGCGGCGGTCGTAAATCAGATCCAGTGCAACTTCGCGTTGGCGCTCGTCAATACGAGATAGCGGCGTGATCTTGGAAGGATGAACAATCGCGGAATCTAGACCAGCATTTACACATTCATGCAGAAATACTGAGTTAAGTACGACTCGCGCCGCAGGATTTAAACCGAAAGATACATTGGAGACGCCAAGAGTCGTTTGTACTGAAGGATATTCACTCTTTAGGGCGCGAATGGCGTTGATAGTTTCAATGCCATCGCGACGCGTCTCTTCTTGTCCCGTTGCAATCGGAAAAGTTAAGCAATCAATTAAAATATCGCCCGTCTGCATCTGCCAGTTTTGTGTTAGATCCTCAATTAAACGGCGGGCTACTCGCAGCTTCCACTCACAATCGCGTGCTTGACCGTCTTCATCGATGGTCAGCGCAACTACTGATGCACCATGCTCTTTTACTAACGGCATGATCTTGGCAAAGCGAGACGTTGGGCCATCGCCATCTTCGTAGTTGACGGAGTTAATTACGCTTCGTCCGCCCAGGGCCTCAAGTCCTGCCTTTATAACCGCCGGTTCTGTGGAATCTAAAACGATCGGCAGAGTTGAAGAAGTAGCAAAACGGGTTGCCAGTTCATACATATCTTTGGCGCCATCGCGACCTACGTAATCAACTGATAGATCCAACATATGGGCGCCATCGCGGATCTGGTCTCGCGCAATTTCGACGCAAGTTTCCCAATCTTCGGCGACAAGTGCATCGCGGAAGGCACGAGAACCATTGGCATTGGTGCGTTCGCCGATGGCTAGGTAAGTCTTATCTTGACGGAAAGGAACATATTGGTAGAGCGATGAAGCGCCTGGTTCAATCAAACTTGTGCGGACAGGAATTGTCTTAGCGCCAAGTTTGGCAACGACTGCTCGTAGATGTGCTGGTGTAGTTCCGCAGCAGCCACCAATAAGAGAAATTCCATAATCACCGACAAAGGTGTCCAGCGCTTGCGCTAATTCATCTGGGCCTAATGGATATTCTGCACCCTTCACGCCCAAGATTGGCAAGCCAGCATTTGGCATTACGGAGATTGAACAATGCGCAAACTTTGAAAGATAGCGAAGATGTTCTGACATTTCGGCAGGGCCAGTTGCGCAATTAAGACCGATCAAATCTATCTCTAGTGGCTCCAAAGCATTTAGCGCTGCACCGATTTCTGAGCCCAGCAACATCGTTCCGGTGGTTTCCACGGTTACTTGAACGATAAGAACAACATCGAAGTCAACTTCGGCAATCGCTTGACGCGCGCCATTTACTGCAGCCTTTGCTTGCAATAAATCCTGCGTTGTTTCGATTAATAGCGCATCACACATTCCATCTAAAAGACCTTTAGATGCGGTGTAGTAAGCCTGCTTAAGGAAGTCATATGTTGTGTGTCCGAGTGAAGGCAGCTTGGTGCCAGGACCGAGTGAACCTAATACGAAACGTGGCTTCGCAGGCGTTGCAACTGCGTCGGCAGCTTCGCGCGCGATTACCGCACCTGCGTAAGCTAATTCGTAGATCCGATCTTCAATAGCATATTCGGCCAAGTTCGCCCAGTTAGCACCAAAGGTATTTGTCTCAATTGCATCGACGCCGGCGGCGAGATATTGATCGTGGACAGATCGGACGATATCTGGGCGTGAAACGTTGAGAATCTCGTTGCAACCTTCGTGCCCCTGAAAATCTTCTAAGGTTGGATCGGCCTCTTGCAGCATCGTTCCCATCGCACCATCGGCGATAACCGTGCGCGAAGCTAGAGCTAGGCGAAGCGTCCCGGCTGGTCTGCTGTGGTTTGGGGTCGTCACATGTCTGAGGTTACCGTAAAGTCGCGATATGGAGATTCATAAAATTCCGGCGCTACGTAACCCAGTGATGCTGATCGCATTTTCAGGCTGGAACGATGCTGCAGAAGCAGCAACTGGCGCCGCATCTCACATCCTTGAAGCATGGACGGATGCAACACATGCGATCGATGATCAAACAGGCGTCGTTCCTGAATTAATCGCTGATATTGACCCTGAAGAATTCTATGATTTTCAAGTCAACCGTCCCCTCGTTGATTTAGATGGATCAGGTATCCGTTCACTTACTTGGCCGAGCACGCAAATATTTGGGTTACTAACCCCCAGTTTTGAATTTGATTTTATTATTGTGCGCGGGGTTGAACCATCCATGAAATGGAAAACATTTGCCCACGATCTTTTGGATTTAGCAGATGATCTCGAGGTAGGAATGATTATTAGTATGGGTTCTATGTTGGCCGATACCCCGCATTCGCGGCCAATTACCGTTACCGGCAACGGCGCACATCCCGATATCGCTCGCCGTTTAGGTGTAGAGGTAAGTAAATATGAAGGACCGACTGGAATTCTTGGCGTAATCCAAGATGCTTGTATACGCCGCGGTATTGATGCGGTCTCACTTTGGGCAGCAATTCCGCATTATGCAGGTAGTTCGCCTTCACCTAAAGCAACGCTTGCTTTAGTAAATGCACTTGAGGATTTCCTTTCCATCTCGCTACCTTTAGGAGAATTACCTACCGAAGCAGTTGAATGGGAATCAGAAGTAGATGAATTAGCTCGCGAAGATAGCGACGTTGCTGAATATGTAAAAGCGTTAGAAGAAAGTAAGGATGCAACCCAATTATCTGATGTATCGGGGGAAGATTTAGCTCGAGAGTTAGAGCGTTTTTTGCGACGCCAGAGCGGTAATTAAAAGGCGATTCCCAGAATTGCATCGATGGCGCGACCTAGCTCGCCAGCGCTGCCGCCAGTTGCGCCATTATTTGTTTCGTCAATCCAATCCTGCAACGCGCTCAAAGCGCTTGGGCCATCTATATCATTTGCCATCGCCTTGATCAATTCACTGACTACTTTATCTGTTGGTGCAACTTCCATACGTGCCAGGCAAATATGCAAATCCTTCAGGAAGATCTCTGCCTTAGTTAGATCTGATTGCTGCCACATATGGTCGATACGATAATGATGAGACATCAAGGCAATACGAATTGCCATAGGATCTACGCCGTCTTGCAACAATTTCGAAACAAAGACCAGATTTCCCTTTGACTTACTCATCTTTTCGCCATCTAGACCGACCATTCCGGCATGTACATAATTTGCTGCGAAATCTTTACCATTTATTAATTTGCCTTGAGAAGCAGACATTTCATGATGCGGGAATATCAAATCACTTCCTCCGCCTTGGATATCGATCGAGGAAGATTGGTTGGGATCGATATCGAGATAATTCAGCGCAATGGCACAGCATTCAATGTGCCATCCCGGACGACCTGTTCCAAGGTCGCTCTCCCATCCTGGCTCGCCCGGGCGTTGCGCCAACCATATAAGAGCATCGAGCGGATCTTGCTTACCTTCCCGCGTTGGATCACCGCCACGTTGGCTGAAAATTTCTAACATCTCATCATTAGTCAGGTGGGAGCGAGATCCAAATTCTGTATCGCTGCGGACTTTGAAGTAATAATCGTCATCAACTTTGTAAACAGTTCCGGCCCTCTGCAAGTCATTTATCGCATCCAGGACAAGTGGAATAGCTTCAACTGCTCCGATGTAATGTGCAGGAGGGAGAATGTGAAGGGCGACCATATCGGAGCGAAATAAATCTATTTGGGACTGTGCCAAATCTTGCCAATCAATACCGTCGCGAAGGGCGCGCTCAAGAAGAGGATCATCGATATCGGTAATGTTTTGCACAAAATTTACTTCACTACCGGTGGCTCGTAGATAGCGATTTAGAAGATCGAAGGCGAGATAGGTATTGGCATGCCCCAGATGGGTTGCGTCATAGGGAGTAATCCCGCAGACATACATTCGATAGAGAGATTTCTTCTCCAGCTCTCTAATTTTCTGTGTTGCGGTATCGAATATCTGAAGATTAGGAAAAGCGAATTTCTTAGCAATTGGCGGAAGTGCGACTTGCGCCCACGAATTCATAGGAACATCTTAGAACGGTGGCCATGGAACTGCTGGCCAATCTGGGCTGGGCAAGATAAATGATCCTTCAAGCAGCGCGCGATCTATTCGTGCAACTGTGGCGTTAATCTCTCCCTCAGTAATTAGGCTACTAATTATTTCAAGCTTCTCTCCAAAAAATATGGCCCGTGCTTGTAGTAGAAACGACTTTTCATTCTCTGTATAGGCGACACCAGCCCACTGCCAAAGAACGGTGCGTAGTTTGTCATCTTCGTGGAAGGTCACGCCGTGATCGCAGCCATAGAGATGTCCATCTTGAGTCGGAATCAAGTGACCGATCTTGCGATCGGTGTTATTCGTTATTAAATCAAAGAGCGCCAGTTCTCGTAGCTTTGGATTGTCGGTGAGATAGAAATCCATTAGATCAACAGTTGGATCAATATCAATCCATTTTTGAACCATGCCGGTTCCATATGGTCCATCTCGAAGTATTGTCGGCGGCACCAAATGCAGTTCTAGCCAGTGGCTGATTAAAAAGGATAAATACTCGCGATTTGCTAAGGAGCCATCAGGAAAATCCCACAGCGGTCGCTCACCCGCGATTGGCTTATAGATACAAGCAAATTCGCGATCACCATTTACATCTTTAACACTGCACATCGCATAGAGCGTTGCATTAGATGCATCAACTAGGCGTCCAGTTACGGTTAGCACCCCATTATTGAGATCTACTAAATCTTGTTCAATCAAATTTAAATCGCGCACCGCTTTGGTCATCTGCGATAACCATTTGCGCGCGGACACAAGTGTCCCTTGATATCTATTGGACCACCACAGAATGGACAGGGTGCTCGACCGGCTGCAATAACCGAGTTCGCGCGCTTGGCAAAGGATTCGGCATATCCGAGAGGGATAAGCACTCGAAGAATGCTTTGATCAGATGAGGTATCAATCTCTAATAGTTCATCATCCTCAGTCTCTGATTCAGCTATCGCCTGTAGATCAATCTCAATTAGTCGACGGTCAGAGACGTAAGCGAGACCAATTACCCCTACCCGAAACTCCTCATCTATCGGTGTTTCAAGTGGGTTATCGTCAAGTAATACGCGCTCGAAAGTTAACAAAGGTTCGCTATGACGAATCTCGCGCAAGATTTGCAGGACGCGGTCAGCGATCGCCGCCACCTGAGTTTTTTCAAGCGCTACCGAGACCATGCGTGAACCCGAACGTGCTTGGATAAAGAAGATCCGCTCCCCCGGCACTCCCACAGTTCCGACAACAAATCGTTCGACGGGATCGAAGAGGAAGATCTGGGATGGCATTACTTGCGCTTCTTCCCTGCGCCGCCACCTAGCAGCGCGCGAGCGGGTCGTTTCTTGCCATCTATCTTTGCCAATTCTGCGATAGGTGTAGAGGTGTTGTTAAGTGTGAGAATGCGGAAGTTACCGCCGTCAAAATCTAGAACTGTAATCGATGCGGGATCGATTACGATCTTCTGAAAGTTATCCATATGAGTGCCGAGAACAGCGGCCACGATACTTTTGATGACATCGCCATGGCTAACAATTATCTGCAGCCCTGACTCGTTTGCTGCGCCATGCACTGCGCGCATGGCGCGCACCTGTACATTGGCCAACCCTTCACCATCAGGAAAATACATAGCGCTTGGTCGATCTTGCACAATTTTCCACAATTTATCGCGGTAGAGCGATATCAATTTCTTGCCAGTCCATTTACCATAATCAACTTCGGATAAATCTTCAGTGATCACAATTTTGGGACGGTTCTTGACTGGAATCTTCTTCAATAGTGGGTTGATCGTCAGGTGGCAACGTTCTAGTGGACTGATATGGATCTTTGCAATTGCAACGTTCTTCAATCGTTGCGCTAATTCCATCGCCTGTTTAGATCCGTGTGCAGTTAGAACTACGCCAGGTGATCGACCAGCGAGTATGCCGCGATCGTTTGCAACCGAATGGGCATGACGTATTAGAAGTATGCGTGTCATGTTGGAAGGTTATCCGTAATTTATCGCTCCGTCTTGCTAGGGTCACGCCATGGAAATGCGAATGGTTGGCAATTCAGGGCTAGAAATATCCCGCCTTGGACTGGGAACCATGACTTGGGGACGTGACACCGATACCCATGAAGCCGCCGATCAAGCCCGTGCTTACATTGAAGCTGGCGGAAATTTCCTCGATTCAGCATGCCACTATGGCGCTGGAGATTCAGAACGGGTTATCGGCGGGTTAATTGGAACGCTCTTTCGTCGTGAAGATGTCGTCATCTCCACCAAAGCTGGCATAACTTACGAAGCCGGTGAGCTAAAGACCGATACTTCGCGAACTTCCCTAATGTCTAGCCTTGATCAATCGCTAGCGCGCCTAGGAAGCGACCATGTTGATTTATGGCAAGTACAAATTTGGGATGAGAAAGTTCCGCTCGAAGATTCACTCTCGGCTCTCGATTGGGCATACACAACTGGTCGTTCCCGATATGTAGGTATCTCAAATTTCAACGGATGGCAGAGCGCTCGCGCAATCTCCTTACAGGAAGCCAACTCTGCAAAGGCTCCCATTGTCTCGCTACAAAATGAGTTCTCGCTCTTATCGCGTAGCGTTGAAGTCGACGCCCTTGATTGTGCAAAAAATTTACAGCGGGGCTTTATCGCGTGGTCGCCACTTGGTCGCGGGGCGCTGACTGGTAAATATCGCAATGGAATTCCGGCAGATTCACGCGCGGCTACCCCGCATTTTGCACCTTTTATTGAGCCCTACTTAAATGAGAAACCACGACGAATAGTTGAAGCGGTAAGCGTTGCTGCCCAAGGTTTGGGATATGCGCCGTTAGAAGTCGCCCTTGCTTGGGTGAGAGATTTCCCTGGTGTCACATCCGCGGTTGTCGGAGCACGAACCGGCGCACAAATGCGTGGGATCTTAACCAGTGAAGAGATTGTGCTACCTGATGTTGTCCGCACAGCGCTTAATGAGATTTCGCTTTAAATAATTAGGCGTGTTCTAGGAAATCCGCTAGCACTCGTACGCCGAATCTAATTCCATCTACCGGAACGCGTTCATCTACGCCGTGAAAGAGCGACATAAAATCTAGATCTGCTGGAAGGCGAAGTGGAGAGAAACCATAACCAACGATCCCCAGCTCTGAAAGAGCTTTGTTATCGGTTCCTCCGCTCATCATGTACGGCACTGGAATTCCTTCTGGATCTTCGCGCAATAGCGCCGCCTTCATCGCCTCGACCAAGGAAGAATTGAAATTAACTTCTAGCGAAATATCATGCGAGAGCGTTTCAATTTGTATATCGGGTCCAATTATCGAACGAATTGTTGAATTCAACTCTTCCTCATACCCAGGTAAGAAACGACCATCAATAACAGCACTTGCCGCACCGGGGATTACATTTGCCTTGTAACCGGCCTCTAACATTGTTGGATTAGCAGTGTTCTGCAGAGTTGCACCAATCATGCGTGCAGTTGAACCAATCTCCTTCAATAATGGGCGCAGATCTTTCTCATCGTAAACTTTTCCAGTTACTCGTGCTACCTCGCGAAAGAGATTTTTTACCGTTTGGGTGTAACGCTGGGGCCATTCAAAGCGACCAATTTTGGCAACTGCTTCAGTCAGAACGGTCAGCGCATTCTCATCGTTCATCATCGAACCATGTCCGGCGCGACCTTGCGCCGTTAACTTCATCCAATGAATTCCCTTTTGCGCAGCTTCAACTAGATATAAGCGCTTGCCATCAGCAACTGTTACCGAAAAGCCACCAACTTCAGATATCGCTTCGGTGCATCCTGCGAAAACTTCCGGATGCTTAGCGCTCATATATCTCGAGCCATAAGTCATACCAGCCTCTTCATCTGCAAAGAAAGCTAAGACAATGTCGCGAGTTGGTTTATACCCGCGCTTTGCCCAATCACGAACTATCGCCAGGATCATCGCGTCAACATTTTTCATATCTACTGCGCCGCGTCCCCAGATCATTCCATCCTTGATGATGCCGCCAAAGGGATCAACTGACCATTCATCCGCATTTGCAGGAACGACATCGATATGGCCGTGGACAACTAAGCCGGGACGATTAGCGTCACTTCCTTTTATGCGTGCAATGACATTGCAACGATTGGGTGCCGATTCGTAAATCTTCGCTTCGATACCAACTTCAGCTAAAGATTTAACGATGTATGCAGCTACCGCTGACTCATCGCCGCGGCCTTCCCCAAAATTGACGCTAGGAATACGAATCAATTCCTGACAAATCTTTATTGCATCATCTTCTACCGCTGTGCGATCTGTCATTGTCTGATTGCTCATCTGCCCATTCTCCACTAATCCGCGCAAATAGTGTCGCCTTAGATGCATTTTGCCAGCCGTTACCAAGGTCGATTACCTCGCTTTGCCTACAACCCCTCACCGTTGCTATCGTTACCGACGCACTCGTCCGGGTGGCGGAATTGGCAGACGCGCTAGCTTGAGGTGTTAGTGCCCGCAAGGGCTTAGGGGTTCAAGTCCCCTCTCGGACACGCATTTTGTGGTGGAATTGGCGGGTTATGGACTTCAACAGCGCGCTAAAACTAATACGCGAAATTCCTGATTTTCCGAAACCCGGAATTATTTTCTTAGATATCACCCCTGTGCTCTCTAGCGCCAGCGCTTTCTCTGCTGTCATCTCAGAGATGGAGAAATCGTCAAACCAGATAGATGTTATAGCCGGTATCGAAGCCCGTGGTTTTATCTTGGCAGCGGCTCTATCGACTCGAACAAAAAAGGGATTCGTCCCTTTCCGTAAAAGCGGCAAGCTACCTCATAAAACTTTTGGCGCTAAGTACGGTCTGGAATATGGTGACGATGAGATAGAAGTACATATTGATTCCTTCCAAAGTGGCGAACGTGTTTTAATCGTGGACGATGTTTTGGCAACTGGTGGGACTTTGATCGCGGCAATTGAGTTGGCTCGTAAATGTGGAGCCATTGTTAATAAAGTGATGGTCCTTTTTGAAATAGATTTTCTGGAAGGTCGCAAGCGAATTAACGAGCTCTATCCAGATGTCGAAATTATCTCTTTGGCCCATGCGTGAGTTCTAAAGCTAAAATCCATCAAATACAGGCCTTGCGCGCCCTAGCGGCGCTGCTGGTCGTCCTCTTCCACGCCAAGCTCTCCCCCGGTGGTTTTATAGGCGTTGATATCTTCTATGTAATTTCTGGATACCTCATCACTGGTCTAATTATAAAAGAGATCAATCTAAAGAATTCTTTTGATTATCGCGCCTTTTATCTGCGCCGTGCTAAGCGACTTCTGCCAGCTTCCCTTGGCGTGCTTGCCCTCACCGCGCTGGCTGCCTGGCTAGTTCTACCGCCAACTGTTAGAGGTGCTTTAGGCAAAGATATTCTCGCCGCATCTCTATATATTTCTAACTATCTATTTGCGTGGTGGCAGAACGATTATCAGAATCTAAACGCCACACCATCTCCGGTAATTCATTATTGGTCCTTGGCCGTTGAAGAGCAGTTCTATATCTTCTGGCCGCTTCTAGTTTTCACTTTTTGGCGGATCGGTCGTCAGAGGTTGGTCGCTGTGGGTATTGCGGTTACTACTCTTCTATCTTTTGCGCTCTCACTCTTCCTCACATTCGTCAATCCAATTTGGGCTTTCTACTCTCTACCGACCAGGGCATGGGAGTTAGGTATCGGAGCTCTACTTCTTTTTATTCCCGATAGTTTTAATATAAGACGCACTCTTGTAAAAACGCTCTCAGTTTGGTTCGGAATGTTCGCTTTAGCCTTCTCGGTCTTTGCCTTCTCTGAACGAACTGCCTTTCCAGGCTATAACGCGCTTGCGCCAACTATCGGCACTGCGCTAATGATCGCAGGAATCGCATTTTGGCCGCCCATCCTCAATGATCTCTCCAGGTTGCGAATAATTCAGTGGCTTGGTGAAATCTCATATCCGTTCTATTTATGGCACTGGCCGTTATTAGTTCTTCCTAGTACTCGCTTTGGTCGTCCGTTGACGCTCTTGGAACGTATCTTCTTTATTCTCCTCACCGCTTTAGCGGCCGATTTAACGCATCGTTATCTGGAAAAACCAATAGCAGCAAGGGCGTTCACAGCCAGAACAGTCTTTCGATCATCAGTATTGGCCACTGCGCTCTGCACGCTCACAGCTTTTGCAATTCTATCTACCGATAACAGCTCGATAACTCTCAAAAACGGTAAGTCAATATCGATTGCAACAGTCATGCAGAAGCCCCAGGTGTATCTAGATGATTGCCATGTAAATAATGGCGAAGTTAAATCTGGTGAATGTACATACGGTGATAAAAACTCTTCCAAAACTATTGTTCTTTACGGAGATTCACATGCCGCACAATGGTTTCCAGCGTTGGAAAAGCTAGCCAATGAACGAAGCTTCAAATTGATTAGTCTTACCAAGTCCGCTTGCCCTGCACCAGAAGTTAAAAAGGTGCAGATCGGTGCCTATAAAAATGCCGATTGCTTCAAGTGGAGAGCGAACACTTTAAAGCGAATTCAAGAATTAAAACCTGAGGCCGTTATTTTAAGTGGATTCCAACATTTCGACGTTCCAGATGGTTTGGGAACGCGTGAAAGGTGGTGGGCAGATGGCCAATTGACTGCCTATGGACATCTCGTTGGCGCATCGAAGAATTTGATCTACATCTCCGATACCCCTCATCCAACGAGAGATATCCCTAACTGCCTGGCATCTAAAGATGGAGATAAATGCGATGACAGCGAAAAATCGGATCCTGCAATTGCGGGAAATTTCATCAAAGTAAATCCCACACCTTGGCTCTGCAATAGAACTTGCCCAGCTATCGTAAATGGCGTTGTCGCCTACCGCGATGCCTCACACATCAGCGTTGAGATGAGCCGATCACTAGCGTTAGAAGTTGAAGGCGTCTTAACTGATCTTGGAATCTTGTAATGGCGATATCTGCGCGATCTGCGGAAAAGTGGCAGGATGCCGCCTGTGGCTGAGCTAATTTATTACTGCGGAACGATGGATAGCGGTAAATCCACCCTCGCCTTACAGACTGCCCATAACCATAAAAGCCGTGGACGCACTGGATTGATCTTCACCAGCAAAGACCGTGCAGGTAGCGGGGTAATTTCTTCGCGCTTGGGGCTACAAAGTGCAGCGATCGAAGTTGATACAGATTTAGATATCCATCGTTTGGTTGTTGAACGTTTATCGCTCGGCGATCGTATTGATTACATTATTTGCGACGAAGCTCAGTTTTATCAGCCGGAACAAATCGAAGGGCTAGCCAAGATTGTTGATGGACTTGGTATCGATGTTTTTGCCTTTGGAATTCTTGCAGATTTCCGAACTAAGTTATTTCCAGGTTCTGCGCGCTTAGTAGAACTGGCAGATCGTGTAAATACTCTGCAAGTCGAAGCCCTATGTTGGTGCGGATCTCGCGCTACGCATAACGCTCGCACCTTAGGAGGCATCATGGTCACTGAAGGCGAACAAGTTGTAGTCGGAGATGTGGCACCGGGTGCTGAGATAGCTTATGAAGTTCTCTGTCGCCGCCACCATATGCGTCGAGTAACTGCGCGAGCATCTCGCGCAGGACACACCTCACCAATGCCCTTACCCTTTACCCCAGAAGAAGATAGTTCAAAAGACAATAGCGCCAAGGGAGATCGAAAATGAAGGTACGTGGATACGCAGCAATGAAGGCAAATGCACAGATGACCCCTTGGGAGTTTGAACGTCGCGATCTTGGCGCTCACGATGTGGCACTCGATATCAAATACTCAGGCATTTGCCACTCTGATATCCACCAAGTGCGCGAAGAATGGGGCTCAGCCCTCTTTCCTATGGTTCCAGGACACGAAATCGCCGGAATAGTTTCACACGTTGGTTCTTCCGTAAGTAAATTTAAAGTTGGCGATCGCATCGGGATTGGCGTATTTATTGACTCTTGCCGCAAATGCCCATCCTGCTTAAAGGGTTTGCAGCAGTATTGCATCGAAGGTATGACTGGCACCTACAATCAATTAGAGCGTGATGGTAAAACTCCTGCAATGGGTGGCTACTCAAACATCATGGTGATCAATGAAGATTACGCAGTATCGATTCCCGAAAATCTTCCCCTTGATGGAGTCGCACCTTTGTTGTGCGCTGGGATTACCTTGTACTCGCCAATTAAACATTGGAAAGCTGCTCCTGGTAAAAAAGTTGCCGTTATGGGTCTAGGCGGACTAGGTCACATGGGAGTTAAATTTGCTGTCGCAATGGGAGCTGATGTGACTGTCTTTTCTCATTCACCTTCCAAAGAGGCAGATGCGAAAGCAATGGGAGCTCATCACTTTGTCTCCACGAAAGAGGAGCATTTCAATAAGACGTACATCAAGCACTTTGACTTGATCCTAAACACTGTTAGCGCAGAGTTGGATATCAATAGATACCTAGAGATGCTTAACGTGGATGGAACCCTTGTCGTAATTGGCCTGCCTGGAAAGCCTTATGCGGTAGAAGTTGGCTCGCTACTGCCTGCGCGACGTTCCCTATCGGGATCGATGATCGGTGGCATCCCAGAGATGCAAGAGATGCTCGATTTCTGCGGCAAGCACAATATTGTCAGTGATGTCGAAGTAATCAAGGCTGATTACATCAACGCGGCCTACGAGCGAACTGTTGCAAGCGATGTTAAATATCGATTCGTAATCGACGCTACTACTTTCTAGTTCTTAAAGGAAAGAGTTCAAAGCCAGAACTAAGACTGGAGCGATGAAGAGCGCCGGTAGTAAATTGCCGACGGCGATATCTTTTATCTTCAGAAGTCTTAACCCGATGCAGACCAGCATTAGGCCACCTGTAATTGTCATCGCATCTACCTGGTAACCACTAAGAACATTTCCTAGCGCTAATCCAATTAGGGTCCAAGCGCCTTGGTAAATACCAACTGGAATTGCAGATGCAGCAACGCCCCAACCGAGGCTTGCGGCAAAGGCCATTGCAGCAAAAAAGTCGAGGCTCGATTTTAAAAGTAATTGATCGATACCAGCAGACATACCATCACTAATTGAACCCAAAATTGCTAGCGGTCCGATTGCAAAGAGCAGAGATGCTGAAACAAATCCTTCAACAAATGTGCTCTCTTCATGGGCGCGAAACCTCTTCCGTAAGCTCTCCCCCAGCGAATCTAACTTTGATTCAAGATTGAGCGCCGAACCAATTAACCCACCGATAAGTAAAGATCCAAGGATGGCAAGCATCGGCCAACCTTTTGGAAGTGAAGAAATAAATCTCTCACCCCACATCGGCGCTAGCGCACTTACCGCTCCTAAAATTGTGATCAGGCCAAGTGTTTCAGTAATGAGTGTTCTGGTGCGTAGCGACATACGAGCACCAACTAATACGCCGAGAGATGAACCAACGATAATCGTTGCGATATTTACAGTTGTGCCAAAGCCTACGAACATAGCGGCAACAATAGAGGATATAAACTGTCCCTCTTGCTATAAACTCCCTAAATGGAAAAGCCGTCTAAATTAAATTCACTTTTAGCCCATCTGCGGCCACATAAAACGGTGCCGATTACGCCGTGGCGGGCTAAGCATCGCTGGGATCTATCCATCTCACGGGTAACGATCCTCTTCTTTGGTTTGGCTATCTTCGGCTTTGGTGATGCGCTAGTAGTTCAATCAAATATAGGTAATGCACCTTGGACAGTATTCGCACAAGGATTAAGTCTTAAATCTGGCTTAACCCTTGGTTGGGCGACCTTTTTTACCGGATGTTTTGTTCTTCTGATTTGGATTCCACTGCGCGAACGTCCTGGCTTTGGAACTCTGACAAATATCGTAATCATCTCTGCCGCTATTCAATTTGGTGTTGATCGCTTTCCATTGCAGCACACCTTTATCGGTGGATTAATCTCCGCGCTCTTAGGTATTGCCTTAGTTGGTGTCGGTTCAGCCCTTTATATAACTTGTGGTCTCGGCCCAGGCCCCCGCGATGGCGCAATGACGGGCATTCACAATCGCACCGGTGTTCGCGTTGGACGAGTTCGCATGGCCATTGAAGTAACGGTATTAATCATTGGTGGACTATTAGGCGGCAAGATTGGCCTTGGAACAGCGCTCTTTGCGCTCCTTATTGGTCAATCCGTTGCAATTTCCTTCGGAGTAGTAGCGCGCCTTACCTCGAAGTAATGGATAAATCCGCTTAACTCCTCTTATCCCTCGGTCTGTGAGCCGTCATTTCACACGGGGTCGCAACCACCCCCGTTAACAAAATTAGGAAGGTATGTCATGCTCGATAGCTATTTCAAAATATCGCAACGTGGCTCCACAGTAGCTAGAGAAGTTCGCGGCGGTATCGTCACATTCTTCACTATGGCTTATATCGTGGCGCTTAATCCACTAATCATCGGTCTCGCCAAAGATGCAGATGGAAAATTTATCGGCGGCGGGGATGCACCAAATCTCGCTCTCGTTGCTGCAATGACAGCTCTTATGGCTGGCTTGCTAACTATTCTGATGGGAGTAGTTGGAAATTATCCGCTAGCTCTCGCAACCGGTCTAGGACTTAACACTTTCGTTGCAGTTGGTATCGCATCCAAGATGACTTGGGCAGATGCCATGGGACTTGTGGTGCTAGAAGGCTTGATCATCACTGTATTAGTTCTGACCGGATTTAGAACTGCCGTCTTCAAAGCCGTACCTGCGCAACTAAAGATCGCTATCTCGGTAGGTATCGGACTATTTATCGCACTAATCGGTTTGGTAGATGCCGGATTCGTCCGTAAGACACCTTCTGGTCCAGTTCCCGTAACGCTAGGCGACGGTGGAACACTCGTTGGTTGGCCGATCATCATCTTCGCACTTGGTCTCTTTCTAACTATCGGTCTGATGGTAAAGAAGGTAAAGGGAGCGATTCTTATCGGAATTATCGTTGCGACAATTGCTGCGGTGATTGTCGAAACTTCGCTAAAGATTGGTCCTAACTTCGATGGTGCAACCGGCAAGGTTAATCCAAAGGGCTGGGGACTCAATGTTCCAGCTATGCCGGAGAAGATCGTTGCGACCCCTGATTTTGGTCTCTTCGGCCATTTCAATCTCTTCGGATCACTAGATCGCATTCCTGTTATCTCTGTTGTTCTCATCGTATTCACGCTCTTGCTCTCTGATTTCTTCGACACCGTTGGAACAGTGACAGCAATCGGACATGAGGCAGGTCTAGTAGATAAAGATGGCAACATTCCAAATAACGATCGCATCCTTTTGGTTGACTCAATCGCAGCAGTCGCAGGCGGTGCAGGAAGCATCTCCTCCAACACTAGCTACATTGAATCAGCGTCAGGTGTTGGCGAAGGCGCACGTACTGGTTTAGCCTCAGTGATTACCGGAATTTGTTTCTTACTTACAACTTTCTTGGCACCACTCGTGGCGATCATCCCTTACGAAGCCGCTACACCAGCACTGGTTATTGTCGGATTCTTAATGATGACCCAGATAAAAGCAATCGATTGGGAAGATTATGGAATCGCAATTCCAGCTTTCTTAACAATCATCTTGATGCCATTTACCTACAACATCTCTGTTGGTATCGGCGCCGGCTTCGTAACTCACGTAGTCATCAGATACATCCAAGGTCGCGGCAAAGAAGTACATCCGCTACTTCTGCTTGTCTCTGGCCTCTTTATGATCTACTTCTTATCCTCACCAATTAATGCATGGGTTGGATAGTTAGATATAAGACGCTTAAAGACGGCGCTCTGCGATTAATATCGCAGGGCGCCGTTTCTTATAGTGACCAATCTATAGGTGCGATTCCTGAAGCAAGCAGCGCATTATTTGTACGGCTGAAAGGTTTAGAACCGAAGAACCCCCGATAAGCCGAGAGTGGACTCGGATGTGGTGACACGATCAACTTATCTTTACAGAAATACTTACTTGATTCTTCGGCACTGGCTCCCCACAAAATTGCTACGCAGCCAGATCCGGCAAGTGCGCCTACGCAAGCTTCAGTAAACGTGCTCCAGCCAATTTTGGAATGTGAATTACTCTCACCGCTTCGACAAGTCAGCGTTCTATTGAGAAGTACTACCCCTTGTTGCGCCCACGGCGTTAAATCACCGTGACCAGGTATCGGCACACCAAGATCGTTATTTAACTCCTTAAAGATATTTTTTAGGGTCGGTGGAAGTTTTTTCTTATCTGGCGGAATCGAAAATGATAAACCAACTGGATCGCTCGGATTTGGATAGGGATCCTGCCCAAGGATCAGTACTTTTGCGCTATCGAAATCAGATGAGAGCGCCCGCATTACCAGGTTATGTGTCGGTAGATAGTTATCGCTGGCAATCTCTGACTCGATCTCATCTAATCGAGATAACTCATGGGCCAATACCTTGCGCCATGAAGGATGAAGCTGATCACGAAATTTCATCAGCTGCGTGCGAAGAACCTTCCATTTTCGGAAGTGACCAAGATATTGATACCGAAAACCGCACTCATATGTTCAGTCGTAATAACATCGGCGATAGGACCGGAGATCGCGATTACTCCATCTTTGATGATTAAAGCGTGCGTTGTGCCAACTGGAATCTCTTCGATGTGGTGGGTCACGACAATGCTGGCAGGGGCGAGCGGATCTGTTGAGAACTCGGCAAAGCGTCGTAATAGATCTTCACGACCGCCGAGATCGAGGCCAACAGTCGGCTCATCTAAGAGCAGAAGTTCTGGATCTGCCATTAGAGCGCGAGCAATCTGCACTCTCTTCTTCTCACCATCACTTAATGTGTAGTAACGCCGTTCTGCCATTTCGCGAACGCCAAATGTTGTCAAAAGTGCAACCGCGCGCGATTCATCCCAAAGATCGTAAACTTCATTCCATCGCCCCAAGACTGCGTATGCAGCAGTTAATACAACATCTCGAACTAATTCATCATCGGGAATATCTTCGGCTAACAAACTGGCGCAAATTCCAATACGCGTACGAAGTTCAAAGAGATCGACTTTTCCCATCTCTTGCTCAAGGATTTTTACCGTGCCTGAAGTCGGAAAAATTCGAGTTGCTAGGATATTTAAGAGCGTCGATTTACCTGCACCATTAGGTCCAAGGATTACCCATCGCTCACCACTACGAATTTGAAAATCGAGCGGACCCAAAATCCGGCGCTGACCGCGGGTGACAGTTACAGCCTGCATCGCCAGGACAATTAGATCGTTCTGATTTTCCATAGATGAAAAAGATAGCGCTAATCTCTGGCGAATCTGGTTAAATCCCCGACTTATCACCTGTGATTCACGCTAATCTTCTCCTCGTTATGGTAACTACCGATAAAAGTGAGCAATTTACTGGGTTAATTCTCCTCTCTGGAGTCGATGCACCAGGTATTACTGAAACCCTCTTTCAAACTCTCGCTCCCTTTGCAGTCAACATTTTAGATATTGAACAAGTTGTTATCCGTGGTCGAGTAATTCTGACGGTTCTAATCTCTTGTAGCCCCGCACATGCCAAAGCTATCGAAGCCGATTTAGATGCGTGTGCGCAAAATTTGGGCGTTGATATCGCATCTGCCTTTGAAGTCAGCGCAATAACCGAGATTGCTGCTAAGAAATCGTTGCTCCATGTAGTTGTGTTGGCTCAGTCATTAACTCCAAAGGCGATAAATGTAGTTGCAAATACGATCGCGTTAAATAATGGAAATATTGAGCGAATCCACCGCACCGCAAGTTATCCCGTTACGGCGATCGAATTCACCGTCTCAGGTGCGCTTCTGGGCAAGTTACGAACTGAGCTTGCTGCGATCGCTTCGTCGCACGCCATTGATGTGGCGATCTCCCCCGGTGGATTAATGCGCTGGGCCAAGAAGCTAGTAGTGATGGATGTTGATTCAACCCTGATTCAGCAAGAGGTAATTGAATTATTAGGCGCTAAAGCAAATAAAGGTGCAGAGATCGCTGCCATAACCGAATCTGCGATGCGTGGTGAGTTAGATTTTGCCGAAAGTTTACAAGCGCGCGTTGCCCTGCTGGCAGGTCTTCCTGAATCCGTTCTGACCGATGTTCAGAAGGATATAACCCTTACACCTGGTGCTCGTACCTTGGTCCGGACTATGCATAAGCTCGGCCATCACGTGGCTTTGGTCTCTGGTGGATTCGAAACTGTGATCGCACCATTGGTGGCAGAACTTGGAATAGAACATATGCGTGCCAATAATTTAGAAATCCTCGCTGGGAAATTAACGGGCAAATTGATTGGTCCAATTATCGATCGCGCCGGTAAGGCGCAGGCGCTGCGCGAATTTGCCGCCGATCATGCAATTGCGCTGGAACAAACTATCGCTATTGGCGATGGTGCAAACGATCTCGATATGATCTCAATTGCTGGTTTAGGTATCGCCTTTAATGCAAAACCTGCAGTCATCGCAGCTGCCGATAGCTCGGTCTCTGCCCCGTATTTAGATTCGGTTCTCTATTTGCTGGGAATTACTCGCGAAGAAGTAGAAGAGTCCGACTCTTTATAAGCGACAGGCGTGGATATCAGTTACTAAAATGCCACGTGCGCCAAGTGCCCAAAGTTCATCCATCAACCGATTGGTATCTTTACGAAGAACCATGGCACGAACTGCTACCCAATCTGCCTTCTGCAAAGGAGAAATCGTTGGAGACTCTAAGCCTGGGGTAATTTCGCAAGCTTTATCAATGCTTTTCTTTGGAATATCGTAATCAAGTAGCACATATTGGCGAGCCGTTACAACGCCCTGTAGGCGACGCAAGATTATCTCTAACTCTGCTGGTAAATTCTGGGCGCTACGCGAAATTAAGATCGCTTCGCTCTGCAATATTGGATCTCCAAATATCACAAGACCTGCCTGTCGCAGTGTGTTTCCTGTACTAACAACATCAGCTATTACATCTGCAACTCCTAGGCGCACGCTACTTTCAACCGCGCCATCGAGTCGGACAACGTCTGCCTTAATCATATTCCTCTGAAGGAAATCTTGGACTAAGCCAGGATAAGCAGTTGCAACACGCTTACCTGCAACATCATCTAACTTCCAGTTAGTTCCAGCAGGACCAGCAAAGCGAAAGGTCGATCCCCCAAAATCTAAAGCAAGGATCTCAACCGCTGCAGCGCCCGAGTCAATTAATAAATCTCTGCCAGTTATCCCTGCTTCGAGTTCGCCGGAACCAACATAGAGAGCGATATCGCGCGGGCGCAGGTAGTAGAACTCCACTCCATTTTCTGGATCCGTTAAAACCAGATCACGTGAATCTACACGTTGACGATATCCCGCCTCTTTTAAGATAGCGATTGAGGAATCGGCAAGTGATCCCTTATTGGGAACAGCGATTTTTAACAATTGAATAATCTCTTTTCTATAGGTAACGATAAATATCTGCGGGATTTAATCCCCGGGCCAACATCAAAGTTTGCAGGTGATAGATCAATTGGCTGATCTCCTCCGCTAACTCTTCATTGCTTTGATGTTCAGCCGCCAACCAGACTTCACCGGCTTCTTCCAAGATCTTCTTCCCGATGGTGTGGACTCCGGAGTTAACTGCAGCCACCGTTGCTGAATCAGTTGCACCGCTAGCTACTTTTGCCGCTAGCTCTTCCCACAACTGATCGAATGATTTCATGGCTTGAGTTTACTAGAGATTGCTGGCTGCTTGACGGAGAGTTTCTACCATCACAGCTGGTTCAGGTGAGTTAAATACTGCAGATCCTGCTACAAAGGTATCGGCACCGGCTTCACGTGCAATTGCGATAGTTTCAAGTGATATTCCGCCATCAACCTGCAACCATATCGGGCGGTCCCCGATCAAATTCTTTGATCTACGTACCTTATCCATCATCTGCGTCATAAATTTTTGGCCGCCAAAACCAGGCTCGACAGTCATAATTAATAACATATCAACGTCACTTAATAGATCAGAATATTTCTCGATCTCGGTCCCCGGCTTTAGCGCCAAGCCTGATCGTGCACCTATCTTACGGATTCCTTGCAACGTCGCAGATGGTTGATAGGACGCTTCAACATGGATCGTGACGCTGGCAGCACCTGCGTGCGCATAGTCGAGTCCAATTCGATCAACATCATTTACCATCAAATGAGCATCAATTGGCGCTGGACAAGCTTGGATAAGTGCTTGAGCTTCTGAAAAATCCCATGATTTATTTGGAACAAAGAGATTATCCATAATATCTAGATGGATAAGATCTGAAACTGATGCGACCTTGGCTATCTCTTCATTTAAAAGCGCATGATCGGCATTTAAGATACTTGGGGTAATACGGATCTCGGATGTCATATCTATATCCTAATTCTCACTCGCTAATTTCTTCCGGAAGACCGCAAGATACATGGCATCGGTTTCATGGCGATGAGTCCAAAGCGATAATGACTTATCGCGTAGCGCTCCTTCTAATTGAGATGGTAGATACGGTTGCAGATCAACCATCTCTAACTCTGGGTGTTTACGTAAAATATCGCTGACTGCGATGCTAGTTTCGGCCAGGTGTGGTGAACAGGTTGCATAGCCAAAGAAACCGCCTTCTCGCAGAACTGAGATTGCTCCATCGGCAAGTTCACGTTGCAGCTGTGTGAGCTCCCGCAAATCTGCCACGGTACGACGCCAACGGACTTCGGGCCTGCGTCGCAAAGCACCCAGGCCAGTACATGGAACATCAGCCAAGATTGCACCAAATTTTTCGCCCAACGCAGATATTTCTCGTCCATCAGTGACCAAAATTCGGGCTCCCCCAATTACTTGCTCGACTAACTTGGCGCGGACTGGCGAGACCTCATTCGCGCTAAATCTCTTACCGCTCTCCTTTGCAAGTGATGAAAGCAGCGCTGCTTTACCGCCTGGACCTGCACAAAGATCTAACCAATCATCGGTATCTGCAACTACCTTGGCAAAAATCTCAGCGACTAATTGTGAGCCTTCATCTTGGATACCTGCACGACGGTGACGCACCGATTCCAGCGATGCCGGAGTTCCTTCAAATTTAAAACCATGATCGGAGTAGCGCGTTGCGGTGGCGCCAAGCTCTATAAATTCTACAGCGTTAGATCTTCCTGGCCACCAGACAATCGTTGGTTTTGCCGCAACATTATTTGCCGCAAGTAGGGCTTCTACTTCGTCGAAATCGCGTAGCAAATCAAAGTAGGCCGAAACAATCCATTGTGGATGTGAATAGATAATGGCTAAACGCTCCACGGGATCTTTGATTTGCTGTGCCGGTTCTAACCATTCTTCTAAACTCTTGGCGCTCATCTTGCGCAAGAGAGCATTTACAAACGAAGCTTTAGATTCACCAATCACTTTACGCGCGAGTTCAACCGTCGCCGATACCGCCGCGTGTGAAGGAACTCGCATCTCGAAGAGTTGATGCGCACCTAAACGAACTACATCGACGATTCCTTCATCAACTTCTGACCAAGGACGATTTGAAACTTGGCTGGCGATGTAATCATGGCGCCCTTGCATCCGCAGAGTCCCATAAAGTAGTTCGGTCGCAAATCCTTTATCGCGCTGCTCAAAATTTGTTGCAGTTAAGGCCTGTGGCAGAAGTAGATTCGAGTATCCATCGGATCGGTTTACCTCGCGCAGAATGTCATAGACCAACAAGCGAACTGCATCAGGCTTGGGAGATTTGAAGGTGTTACGTCTGGCTTCAACCATGGCTAATTGAGCACATCAGTTGAAGTGATACGGGCTCCATTAGCCCATGCAGAAGCTGCCAGAGTGGATTTACCTGCGGGTGTTACTTCTAGAATTTCTAGGGCAAGCGTCGATGATCCTACGAAGACACTCTTATTAGTTGCCTCAATCTCACCACGAGCAAGATGTTGATCGGTAATACGAACTTTATTAATCTTCAAATTCTGGCCACGAAATTGCGTCCAAGCGCCGGGGTTGGGGTTAAAGGCATTTATTTTGCGTTGTATGGCTATCGCATCGAGGTTCCAGTCGATATGGCCTTGCTCTTTACTTAACTTCTCAGCTCGTGTGGCGCCAACTTCACTCTGCACCTTTGGCTCTGCCCCAGCCGTAATTAGATTTAAAGTTTGCAAAACTGGACCCACACCAAGTTCGGCCAGAGTCGATAAGAGTTCCCCGCTATTTAAATCTGGTGAAAGTGCAATCTGCTCAGTTGCATAAATTGGCCCAGTATCCATTCCTTTATCTAACTTAAAAACTGTTACCCCAGTGACGCTATCGCCGGACTCAATCGCGCGTTGAACGGGAGCCGCCCCACGCCAGCGCGGCAATAAAGAAAAATGAAGATTTATAAATCCATGGCGCGGAATCTGTAAAGCGCTCTCGGGGATAATAAATCCATACCCAATAGTTATGACAAGATCCAGATTTTTGACTAAATCACTCATTAACGAGGCGGATTCTGGCTTATACGTCAGCACGTTCTGTGACTTCGCCCATTGCGCAACTGGACTGGCTTGCAACTCTCTCCCGCGTCCAGCCGGGGCATCTGCTCGGGTAATCACGCTAACTAATTCGTGCTCGCTTGCCAGAAGCGCATCAAGCGTCGGGATCGCTACCTCAGGAGTCGCCGCAACTGCGATACGCACTAAATACCTTTACCGAAGGGGCTATGTGGTGAAAGCTTTACTGTTAGATTCAATCCTGATGATAGTGAAGAGTTAAACCACTCAGATTCGCGGATCTCTTTCATCGCTAACTTGCGATCTTCCGTAGATAGGCGATCAATAAAAACGATTCCATCTAAGTGATCGGTCTCATGCTGCAGGCAGCGCGCTAAAAGTTCAGTTCCTTCTACCGTTATGGGCTCGCCATACATATTGAAACCTTTAGCTACCGCCTTGAAAGCGCGAGGCGTCTCGTAACTCAACGCAGGGAAGGAGAGACATCCTTCTTCACCTTCTTGAAGCTCGATACTTAAATCTAAAGTTGGGTTTATTAAGTGGCCGAGCGCTTCATCAACATCCCAAACAAATACCCGCAAGCCCACCCCAATTTGTGGCGCAGCTAAACCAGCACCAGGAGCCTCTAACATCGTTTCAGTCAAATCTCCAACCAAAGTACGCAACTCTTTATCGAAGTCCACAACAACCATAGCTGGGGTCGTTAGGACCGGATCGCCAAAGTAGCGAATTGGTTGGATTGACATATCTCAAGTCTAGCCTAAGAGGTTAGAAAGATTGTCGTTAAGAAAGGGAGTATGGGTCCACGCGCAGCGAAATTGCTTTTTTCTTAGTTATCGCGCGATGACGAATATATTCTGAAAAGAATTTGAGCATTTTTTCACCATCTTTTATTTGCGCTATCAATAAAATACGAGAAACTGCCCCACTGCGTTGTGCTGGACCCAAAACTTTCGTGCTTGCTGGGGCTCTACCATCCAGTATTGCCTTCTTCAGTCCCGCCACTATCAGCGTTGCTTCACTACTTTCTACTTCCATGACTATTGATCTGGCAAATGGTGGGAAACCAACTTCACTTAATTCTGTTAGTTCACGCGTCAACATTACCTTCGGATTCCACTGTGCCAGCGCCGCAGTTATGGGGTTCGAAGAATTAACCACAGTTATTACTTCTCCATTTGGTGCAACAAGTGCTGCCGCAGCAAAGCAATTTTCTCGGGCTCTTTCCTGCGCGCGCAGATCGGAATATGAGAAGAAGGAATCACCATCTAATAAAACGACGGCGCTATAGCCGCCATCAATATGCGGCTCCATCCCAGGCGTGGCGATAACTAGCGCTGGATTTCTTGGCAGCTGAGTAATTAGTGATTCGGAATTTGAGAAATGCGCCGGATGCCCAGGAAATGCTCTGCCAATTTCTTCGAGATGTCGTTCACCACCACGACCGAGCAAGATCATGACATCTTGTTGGCACCATTTACATCTTAAAGAAGAGTAAACCTTGGAGCAAAGTACACACTCAGGCAGAGAAGTGGAGCTACGTCTAGAGAGCTTTCCGCCACATTCACATTTAGCGATATTGCGACATTTTTTGCACATTAACGAGCTCGCATAACCTTTACGTGGAACGAGGAAGAGGACAGGACCGGTCTTGAGTGCGCTACGAATCGGAGTGAAGATACGTCCTGGTAAGAGTTCGCCATTGGCGGATTCGTAATTACTTACCTTTAGCCGATTTCCTTTGGTCAGAGCCTTGAGTTCGCCAGCTTCCGCCAATGCGCCCGTTTCAATCGCGGGAGAGTAACCGACAAAGAAGAGATCGCAGCCACTGTCTTCTGCGCGAATAATTGCTAGATCACGGGTATTCCAACCTGGAGATCTTGGTTCATAATGCGATTGCGCACCTTCACGAAAGATAACTATCGTCTTTAGATCTGGAGGGAAGGCGAAGATAGCGCTTCTCGTTCCGATAGTAATTTTATGTGTTGAGCTAATTGATTTTAAATAGTTGGCGTAACGCTCTGTCCGAGTCAAAGAAGCAGAGAGAATGATCGCTGTATCTGCTAAATGCTCGGCGAGTGACTGTAACTCTCGCTCCTCAGGAGTAATTATTAAAACTGATCCCAATTTCACTTTTGAAGAAGCAAAGTCAGCGAGCTTAGCCATCGCGTCTTCATGGGGCTGGATATGGATAAAAGTCTTAGCCGCCTTAGCTCTCCCCCGTTTTACGATCTCAGCCATATCAGGCTGCAACGTCTTATCGACGCTAGCAACCCGCGGTGGAATAGCGCTACGTAGAAAGTCATATGGATGGGCCAACCAACGTACGCAACCGGCCGCTATCAAATTAATCAACCCAATTGGTGCAACCACATTTGGCGAGAGAACTTTAGATATGAATTTAAGACCAGCAACGGTGCCTTCGTCGGTGCGGGAAACTATTAGCGCTTCTACCTCACGGCCGGCAAAGTCGACGCTGATGCGAACACCTACTTTGGCATCGAGATCGAAACGCTCTGGAATTAAATAATCAAATGGCCCATCTAAATGCGCAATCGAATTATCAACCCATACTTTGGCGATCGGGTTTTGTGCTGCCGCAACTTTCTCGGTGCGTTTTGCCGTCTCGGTCTTTAGGCGAAGCGGCCGCGCAGTCGACACGGCAAATTCCGTAAAGTTATTTAACGGCTGCGAGAAGTTGATCCACTCGCGATGTTGACTCCCAAGTGAAGTTGGGAAGTTCGCGACCGAAGTGGCCATAGGCAGCAGTTTGAGAGTAGATAGGACGTAAGAGATTTAGATCGCGGATGATCGCAGCCGGGCGAAGATCAAATACAGTTGTCACGGCATCTTGAATCTTCTGTACTGGAACAGTCTCAGTGCCAAAAGTTTCAACGAAGACACCAACTGGCTGCGCCTTACCAATTGCATATGCGACCTGAACTTCGCAACGTCGTGCAAGACCTGCGGCAACAACGTTCTTAGCAACCCAGCGCATTGCATAGGCTGCAGAGCGATCAACCTTAGATGGATCTTTACCCGAGAATGCTCCACCACCGTGGCGGGCCATGCCGCCATATGTATCGACAATGATCTTTCGTCCAGTTAGTCCAGCATCTCCCATAGGGCCACCGATAACAAAGCGACCGGTAGGGTTGATAAGAGTGCGCATTTCTTTGCGGGGTAGGTCAATCTTGGCCAGTACCGGCTCGATTACATATTCAATTATCTCTGGAGTTAACTTCTTAACAACATCGACTTCTTCAGCATGTTGGCTCGAGATTACGACAGTATCTAAGGCAACTGCCTTATCGCCATCGTATTCAATTGTTACTTGGGTCTTGCCATCTGGACGAAGATAAGGCAGCGCTCCTGATTTGCGAACTGCCGAAAGTTGTTGGGCCAGCTCGTGAGCCAACCAAATCGGTAGCGGCATTAACTCTTTTGTATCATCACAGGCATATCCGAACATCAAACCTTGGTCTCCGGCGCCCTGTAAATCTAACGGGTCAACGGATGAAGCCACGCGATTTTCATAGGCATCATCTACACCCTGGGCGATATCTTGAGACTGTTGACCGATCGATATTGAAACGCCACAGCTATTACCGTCAAAGCCCTTAACTGATGAGTCATACCCAATTCCAATTACGGTATCGCGGACAATTCCCATTACATCTGCATAACCGTTGGTAGTTACTTCACCAGCAACGTGGACTTGTCCAGTGGTGATGAGTGTCTCAACCGCGACGCGACTAGATGGATCCTGTGACAGTAACGAATCTAAAATCGCGTCAGAGATTTGATCTGCGATCTTATCTGGATGGCCTTCAGTTACTGACTCAGAGGTAAATAAGCGTTTCGACATTGGGTTAACCTAACTGGTTTAGCGCTTGATCGAGTAATAGCTCGGCAAGCGTGTCTTTACTAGTAAGCGGAACTGGAATATGAGCGCCATTGCTCGTGATGATAAAGCCCTCTGTATCTAATGATCCGAAGATTGCACCATTGGATACATTGTTGAGATAGAGAATATTAGCGCCCTTGGCCTGCATTTTTGCCTGTGCAGCGGCTAAGTCGTTATTGGTCTCTGCGGCAAAGGCGACCACTATTTGATTCGTCCGTAGCTTTGCGATTGATTTCAGGAGATCGGGGTTCTCAATTAACGCGATATCGCGCAACTCTCCCTTTTTAATCTTGCCTTCTGAATATTGCGAAGGTCTGGCATCTGCAACGGCCGCACTCATTACGAGTAAATCACTCTTAGGAAAGGCTTCCTCCAGAGCGGTAAGCATCTCTGTTGCAGTCTCAACGCTGACGATTTCAATACCAGATAGATCTCTTATCTCATCGGGTGATAACTGCGAATTTGCGAAGATCATCTTTACATGTGCGCCGCGATCGCGCGCTGCACGTGCAACAGCTGCGCCTTGTCTACCACTTGAACGATTACCGATATAGCGCACTGGATCTATCGCCTCACGTGTACCGCCTGCGGTAATTAGAACTCGCTTACCTAAGTAATTTTTCTCAGTCTCGGTTACCTTTTCAAAATTAGTGATGATCTCATTGGTTTCAGGAAATCTTCCCTGTCCAATATCGCTACCGGTTAAGCGACCAATAGCCGGCTCCATCACCGAAAATCCTCGCGCCTTAAGTGTTGCAACATTGGCCTGCGTTGCTGGATCATTCCACATTTGGGGATGCATCGCCGGAACAATCAAAATCGGGACATTGATAGCAAGAACTAAATTGGTGAGTAAGTCATCGGCCCTGCCTGCTGCAATTCGCGCAATTAAATCTGCAGTTGCTGGCGCGATGATCAAAGCATCTGCGGTATTTGCTAAAGAGATATGTCTGACTTCATCAACGCGTTCCCAGACCTGGGTTGTAACGGTACGACCCGAGAGGGCTTCCCATGTTGCTGCGCCTACGAAATTAAGACTTGAAGGAGTCGGAACAACGGTGACCTGATATCCCCGCTCTTGTAGCCGGCGCAACAGATCACAGGATTTATAAGCGGCAATACCGCCACCAACCCCGAGAATTACTTCTCGAACTTTGGCCATCTTCGTAGAGTTAAAGTATTTTTCTTACGCAGTTGGTTCGAGATTTTCGATCGTTAAGAGACCTTCGTTGATCTCACGAAGCGCGATCGAAAGTGGCTTCTCGTGAACGTGTGTCTCAACTAGCGGGCCTACGTACTCCAATAGGCCTTCACCGAGTTGTGAATAATATGCGTTGATCTGACGAGCGCGCTTTGCAGCATAGAGAACCAAGCTGTACTTAGAACCGCTCTTATCGAGAAGTTCGTCGATTGGTGGATTAGTGATTCCGTCCATTTGGACCTCCTGTGAATACGCGCAAAGGTAGAGAAAAACTACCGCTTATTTGTCAATCCTATCAGGCTTGCGACGACCTCTTCTACTCGCTCATTTACTAGCGAATGGTCGAAGATTCCCGCCTGAGCAAGTTCTTCTTGGGCCAGAGCCAACCGCGCCGCCCGACGTTCAGGTGAATCTGTACCGCGACCTTCTAATCGAGAGACCAACTCTTCCCATGATGGAGGTTGGAGAAAGATAAGGATCGCCTCAGGTGCACTCTCTTTTACTTGCTTAGCTCCGGCAATCTCAATCTCTAAAAGAACGCTCTTTCCATCACGTAAGGCATCTTCTACAGGTTTACGTGGAGTTCCGTAACGATTTCCTGCAAATTCTGCCCATTCCAGAAAGAGCGCTGACTTTACGGCGCTATCAAATTCTTCATCGCTATAGAAGAAATAGTCGACACCATCTACTTCATTATAGCGCGCGATTCTGGTTGTTGCTGAAACGCTAACCCAGAATTCTCCAGTCTCGCGTAAAGCTTTAGCAACGGTGCTCTTTCCGACGCCACCTGGCCCGGATAGAACAATTAGTTTGCCGCGTTGGGCAGCCGCTACTCGATCGGGAAATTCTTTTAAGAGATTTTGGCGCTGGGCTATACCCAGACCTTGGACTCGTCGCGTCTGTGAAATCTGCAGGCGCTCCAACATTGCAAGTGCACGAATTTTTCCAACTCCAGCGAAAGATTCTAGAAGTTCGGCAACTCGCATCTTTGCGATAGCTTCATCGTTCTGCGCCAGCTCAAAGACCGCTGATAATGAAAGCTCACCCAATTTAACGCGCGCTTTGACCGCCGCACGAACTTGCCGAGAAGCAGTTGATTTGGCAAGTGCCGCCGCTCGCTGTTGCGCAGTTAACTTTGGTGGAATCGGCATTAGTTAACTCTACGCAAGTGCTTCCAGAATTTCATCGGCTATAGCGCGCGCTTTCTGCGTCATAGCTTCGGCTCCACCAGCCCACGCCTTGGTGATAGGACGACCAATGACAACATAATTTGCACCCGCCGCAATCGCATCGGCCGGAGTCATAGTACGCACCTGATCATCACTGCCTTGTTCAGAGATAGGTCTGACTCCTGGAGTAATAATGATTGGCTCTGGACCAACGGCGCTGCGAATAGCCGCTGTTTCAAGTGGAGAACAGACCAGCGCTTTAGCACCTGACTCGACAGCTAATTTAGCAAGAGCAACTGCGCTCTCTAGCGCCGGGCTGGCGAAACCGACTTCAAATAAATCAGACTCCGACAAGGAGGTAAGTACAGTTACCGCAGTTATTGAAATATCTGGAACCGCTTGCGCCGCAGCCGCAACCATTGCTCGTCCCCCACTGGCATGTACCGTAAGAAAGCGCGGCTTTAGTTCTTCGATCGCCTTGGCAGCTCCCGCGACTGTATGTGGAATATCGTGGAGCTTTAGATCTAAAAATATCTCAGCTCTAGTTCGCTTAATCACTTGTGCGACACCTGCGGCGCCAAAATTTAAGTAGAACTCCAGCCCCAACTTATAAACGCTTACCGAATTTTCTGTCGCTTTTATCCAAGCGATCGCGGTCTCAAAATCTGAAGTATCTACCGCCAAGATGATTGGGGCTTTCATTGGCTATCCTCACGATGGGCATATCCAACTGCAGATTTTAAGGAAGGAAAACCTTTGGCAATTAAGAGTTCTTGCAACTCTCGCTGAATTTCAATTACCGCATGCGGATTTCCGAAACTAGCAGTACCAACGCTGACACCGGAGGCTCCAGCTAAAATTAATTCAAGAGCGTCTCTGCCTGATGAAACTCCACCCATTCCTAGAATTGGAACTTGTGGCATAGTGGCATGCACTTGATAAATAGCACGTACTGCAACTGGTCGAATTGCAGGCCCAGATAAACCGCCGGTCTTTCCACCTAAATGTGGACGCATCGAATCTAAATTAATTACCATGCCTAAGACGGTATTAATCAAAGCCAGCGAATCTGCACCAGCGTCTACGACGCCTTGCGCGATCGCCGGCAAATTAGTTACGTCAGGAGAGAGCTTGGCGATGATCGGAATCTCACCGCCAATTGTTTTGCGCACACCATCTATTACGCGACGAGATGCTTCCGGATCACAGGCAAAAACCAAGCCGCGATTCTCTACATTTGGACAAGAGATATTCACTTCTAGCGCGCTAATGCCTGCGACTGATCTAACTTTTCGCGCCAAGGTTGCATACTCTTCAACAGTCTCACCAGCGATTGAAACAATAACTCGCGATTTTTGTTCGACCAGCCATGGAACATCTTTAGCTAGAAAGGCATCTATTCCGGGACCTTGTAGCCCAATGGAGTTGAGCATTCCCGAAGGAGTCTCCGCCATGCGTGGTGTTGGGCGGCCATAACGCGGTTTATTCATCACCGACTTTGTAACAACTGCGCCTATTTCACTTAACGCGAAAAATTGGGCCAACTCTTTGCCTGAGCTCGCGCAACCGCTAGCAGTAAAGATTGGCGTATTAAAAAAGGCATTTCCTAAAGTTGTTGAGAAATCAAAGCTGCTCATGGGGCAACCTCGGGAACCTGTCCGACCAAGTGCCATTGCACGTGTGAACCATCCATAACTGGACCGTCTATACACGAGCGCAACATTGAAATCTGACCAGCTTCATCCTTAACCGGCAGAACGCAAGTCATACAGATACCAATGCCGCAGGCCATGGCTTCTTCGACTGCACATTGATGAACCACGTCAGTTCCAGTGGTTAACTCAGATATCGCACGTAACATTCCCATCGGTCCACAAGAGTAAATAACATCTACTGCCTTATCTTCAACTAACTTCAAAATTGGTTCAGTAACACGGCCTGGCTCGCCCATTGATCCATCTTCGGTATATATCTTCAGCGAATTAACTGAACGCTTACCCTCCATTGGTGCGTAAATTTTTCCACCCGTAGAAGCACCTAATAACATATCAACTTTGCAACCACGCGCCTTTAAGACTTCTGCTAACCCAAAGAGTGGTGCCGATCCATAGCCGCCTCCTACAAGAAGTGCATTTACTGCTTGAGTAGGAATTCCAAAAGCGGTACCGAGTGGCGCAACCATATCTACTTCGGCGCCTTCACTTTGCGAGCAGAGCCATTTCGAACCACTGCCATGAGGGGCAACGATAAGTTCCATAGTTCCACCGAAGCTAACGCTTTCGGCAACGCGTGAGATTGCAAAGGCGCGGCGCAAGATCATTTTGGAAGAGTCGCCCCCAACTTTGATAGCAACGAAATTTCCGGGGCGGCAGCTCTTTACTAGATCACCAATCCCTAAAACTATTTGATGGTATTGACCAACTCGCTTATTGGCTAAAACAGTTGCGTTAAGGTGTGTTGCACCGCGATTGATCTCTGACATTATTTCTTCAACCATTCCTGAATTGGCAGCACAGATAACTCACCGCGTTGCAGCGCCTTGATTCCTTCAACTGCTGCGCTAAATCCGGCAGTTGTCGTGATGCACGGAATAGAGCGTTGCACCGCCGCGGTTCGAATTGCCCAACCATCAGCACGAGTTCCACGTCCTACCGGGGTATTAATCACTAGGTCTACATCTCCACTATTTAGAAGCTCAACGATAGTGCGCTCCCCCATAGGTCCAGATCCTTCTGAATTCTTACGCACTTTATGAGCCAAGATATCGTTAACGGCCAGAAAATCTGCGGTGCCTCCAGTTGCTAGTAAATTAAATCCCAAGGCAAGTAACGCTTTAGCCGGTGCGATACCGGATGATTTATCCTTGTCGGCCAGTGAGATAAAGACAGTTCCGCTCTTTGGTAGCGAACCGAAGGCGCTGATTTGTGACTTGGCATAACTTTCACCGAAAGTATCTGCAATTCCCATTACTTCACCGGTGGAACGCATCTCAGGTCCAAGAACTGCATCAACGCCGCGACCATCGGTGCGACGGAAACGGTTCCAGGGAAGAACTGCCTCTTTTACAGAGATACCTTTGGCAACTCCATCTATTGTGTTCGGCAGTAAACCTTCCAACTTAAGATCTGCAATCGTTGCACCCAATGAAATTCGGGCAGCAGCCTTTGCCAAAGGAACACCAGTTGCCTTGCTGACGAAGGGCACTGTGCGCGATGCCCGCGGATTGGCTTCAAGAACATATAAAACGTCTTCAGCGATGGCGAATTGAATATTAATGAGTCCTAGAACACCAACGCCCTGTGCGATTTTCAAGGTTGCCTCGCGGATCGCCTTATTCTGCGCTGTTGTAATTGTCATTGCAGGTAGAACACACGCGCTGTCACCTGAATGAATTCCAGCTTCTTCAATGTGCTCCATTACGCCACCGAGAAACAATTCGTGACCATCGTAGAGCGCATCAACATCAATTTCGATAGCGCTATCTAAGAAACGATCCACTAAAACTGGATGATCCGGGGTTATCTCAGTTGCTCGGCTGATAAAGCCAGACAGTGATGAATTATCGTAAACAATTTCCATGCCACGTCCACCTAGAACGAATGAGGGACGAACCAAGACTGGATAACCGATACGAGTTGCGATCGCTACCGCCTCCATTTGCGAGGCAGCCATTCCAAATTCCGGTGCAGTTAACACTTGTTCTTGCAGAACTCTTCCAAAAGCGCCACGCTCTTCAGCCAGATTTATCGCTTCAGGTGAGGTTCCTAAGATCGTAACGCCAGCGGCTTTCAACCCTGCTGCTAGACCTAGCGGAGTCTGCCCACCAAGCTGGGTGATCACACCAAGGACGGGTCCGGCCAAAGTTTCGGCATGGATGACTTCAAGTACATCTTCCAAAGTTAACGGCTCAAAGTACAGACGATCTGATGTGTCGTAATCTGTTGACACGGTCTCAGGATTGCAATTGATCATGATCGTTTCAAAGCCGGCTTCACGAAGCGTAAAAGATGCATGCACACATGAATAATCAAATTCAATTCCCTGACCAATGCGATTAGGGCCACTGCCCAAGATGATTACTGCAGGCTTGGTACGTGGTTTAACTTCGGTCTCTGCTTCGTAACTTGAATAGTAGTAAGGAGTAAAAGCCTCAAATTCCGCAGCGCAAGTGTCGACGGTTTTATAAACTGGTCTGACATTTAAGTGATGGCGCGCCTTGCGAACATCTTCTTCACTGACCCCGCGCAGGGCGGCAATTTGAGCGTCTGAAAATTCCATCTCTTTGGCAGAACGTATAACTTCCACTGTTAACTCACCAGGCTGAGCCAGCTCACCCGCGCGGGTGTTAATCAACTCGAGTTGATGTAAGAACCAACGATCAATCTTGGTGGATGCAAAAACGTCTTCAATATCGGCACCCGCCCACATCGCTTGTTGCACTTGTTGCAATCGATACTCAGTTGGGATCTTCATCGATTCCAAGAGCGCAGCCTTATCAATTGTTGAGGCAAGAAGAGGGAATTGGAAGATCGCCTCCTTGCGTTCCAACGAACGTAGCGCTTTCATCAGCGCCTCCGGGAAGGAGCGACCTATCGCCATCGCTTCCCCAACGCTCTTCATTGTCGTCGTTAGACGTGGGTCAGCATCAGCGAATTTTTCAAAAGCGAAACGTGGCGCTTTTACAACGATGTAATCGAGAGTTGGCTCAAAAGAAGCTGGCGTTACTTGCGTAATATCGTTCTTGATCTCGTCCAAGGTGTAGCCAATCGCTAACTTGGTAGCGATCTTGGCAATTGGAAAACCAGTAGCTTTCGAAGCCAGAGCGCTGGAACGAGATACGCGCGGGTTCATCTCAATGACAATGATTCGCCCATTATCAGGATTTACTGCGAATTGAATATTGCAACCACCCGTTGCCACGCCAACTTCGCGGATGATGTCGATCGATAGGTTACGCAATTTCTGGAATTCTACATCAGTAAGCGTCAGGGCCGGTGCAACGGTAATGGAATCCCCTGTGTGAACGCCCATCGGATCAATATTTTCAATGCTGCAGACGATTACCACGTTGTCAGATGAATCACGCATAACCTCTAGTTCGTACTCTTTCCATCCCAAGATTGATTCTTCAAGAAGTACTTCAGATGTCGGACTATGACGCAATCCGGCACCGGCTATCTGTCGTAAATTCTCTTCATCAAATGCGATTCCTGAACCAAGCCCACCCATCGTAAAAGATGGACGAACAACTACCGGATAATTCAAAATCGCAGCGCCGGCGATAATTTCTTCCATGGTGTGGCAGATAACTGATTTGGCCGACTCTCCACCAATCTTGGCAACGATAGTTTTAAAGATCTCGCGATTTTCTCCGCGTTCGATCGCATCGACATTAGCGCCGATTAACTTAGCTCCATAGCGCTCTAAAGTTCCGGCTTTTTGAAGTCCAATAGCTGCATTCAGGGCGGTCTGACCACCAAGCGTTGCCAAGACCGCATCAGGGCGTTCCTTAGCGATGATTTTCTCAATAAATTCAGGGGTAATTGGTTCGATATATGTTGCATCAGCAAATTCTGGATCGGTCATGATTGTTGCAGGATTAGAGTTAACTAAAATCACCCGGATACCTTCCGCGCGAAGTACGCGACAGGCTTGCGTTCCAGAATAATCAAATTCGCAAGCTTGGCCAATAACAATTGGTCCTGAACCAATTACTAGAACACTTTTAATCGAAGTATCGCGTGGCATTAATTAGCCCCAACTTTCCGAGGATACTTCGCCATCAAATCCACAAAGCGATCAAAGAGGTAAGCCGCATCGTGTGGACCGGCTGCCGCTTCTGGGTGATACTGAACGCTAAAGGCGCCACGATCTAATAGTTGCAAACCTTCGACGACACCATCATTTAGGCCGACATGAGTAACTTCTCCGGGCCCGAATACCGTATTGAAAACACCTTCAGTTGGAGCTTTGATAGCGAAACCATGATTATGCGCAGTGATCTCAACTTTTCCAGTATTTTTATCTAGAACCGGTTGGTTGATTCCACGGTGACCAAATTGCAATTTATAAGTCTCAAATCCAAGTGCTCGTCCTAATATCTGATGACCGAAACAGATTCCAAATAATGGTATCTCCTCTAAAAGAATTTCACGTACAAGATCGACAACGTCGGTCATCGTGGCAGGATCGCCTGGGCCGTTTGATAGAAAAACGCCATCTGGGTTAAGAGCCTTGATATCTTCTAGCGTTGAATTGAAAGGTAAAACATGTACTTCAACTCCACGGGCAGCCAGTGCGCGCGGAGTTGCACCTTTGATACCAAGATCTATTGCGGCAACGGTAAATTTCTTAACTCCTACCGCAGAAACAATATAAGGTTTTGCTGTAGAAACATCTGCGCTTAAGTATGCACCTGTCATAGCGTCAGTTTTACGGACTTCAATGACCATCTCTTCGCGCGATATGTCTACATCTGAAAAAATTCCAACCCGCATCGCTCCGCGATCACGCAGATGGCGCGTTAGCGCGCGAGTATCTATACCTTGGATACCGACAATTCCCTGATCAATTAACTCCGCTTCTAAATCTCTCTCACTGCGCCAATTACTGGTGATAGTAGATGGATTACGAACGACGAAGCCAGCCACCCAAATCTTCTTGGATTCATTATCTGGAGTATTCACACCTGTATTACCAATATGTGGTGCGGTCATCACCACGACTTGGCGGTGATAACTAGGATCGGTCAAAGTCTCTTGATAGCCAGTCATTCCAGTTTGAAAGACCGCTTCTCCAAAGGTGCGACCGGTTGCCGCCCATGATTTACCTTCGAAGATCCGACCATCATCTAAAACAAGAAAGACCTTAGCCATTAGCGCTCCCCTGTTGCAGAGAGTTTGCCGTTAAGGAGAGTTGGGTGGCCACGATAAATCGTTGCTGCAACGACTCCTCGGAGTTCCATGCCATGGAAGGGAGTATTGCGGCTGCGTGAGGCAACTAGATCGCGATCCACGCGCAAGGTCTGCGTAGGATTAATCACAGTTAAATTAGCTTGGCTGCCAATTGCAATCTTTTGACCGTGGCCTTCATAACGACCAATGCGTGCCGGTGCGTAGCTCATTCGATCTGCCACCGCCTCCCACGTCATCAAACCTGTAGCCACCATAACCTGATTAACGATTGCCAGCGCGCTCTCTAGACCGAGCATGCCAAAGGCCGCTTCCTGCCATTCACACTCCTTCGCCTCAGCTGGGTGAGGTGCGTGATCAGTTGCAACGATATCGATCGTTCCATCAGCTAAACCTTCTCGCAAAGCTTCAACGTCGCGCTGGGTACGTAGTGGTGGATTTACCTTAAAAATTGGATCGTAACTCAACGCGCGCTCATCAGTTAGAAGTAAGTGATGTGGAGTCACTTCCGCTGTTACATCAATGCCCCTCGCCTTTGCCCACCGAATAATCTCAACTCCCCCGGCTGTTGTTAAATGGCAGATATGTAATCGAGATTTCACATGATCGGCTATCAGTACATCGCGCGCAATGATCGCTTCTTCGGCAACTGCAGGCCAACCCTTTAAACCTAAGCGCGAAGATATTTCACCTTCATTCATCTGCGCTCCTATAGTCAAACGCGGATCCTGCGCATGTTGGGCGATCACACCATCGAATTTCTTTACATATTCCAGAGCACGACGCATAACTAGTGGATCAAATACACAATTACCATCATCACTAAAAATTCTTACTCGCGCCCGCGAATCAGCCATCGCACCCATTTCCGAAAGGCTTTCTCCCCGCAAACCTTCGGTCACTGCGCCAATCGGAAATACATCTGCAAAACCAGCGCTCTGTCCCAGTGCATAAACTTGTTCAACAACTCCTGCAGTATCGGCGACCGGTGAGGTATTTGCCATCGCAGATACTGCGACATAACCGCCTTTAGCTGCTGCCATGGTTCCGGATAAAGCTGTTTCCGCATCTTCCCGGCCAGGCTCGCGCAAATGGGTGTGTAGGTCTACTAATCCAGGAAGAACGACGCAGCCTTTAAGGTCGATCTCTGTCAGGCCTTCGCTCTTAGGCAAATCTTTTCCTAGTCCAGAAATCTTGCCGCCACGAATTTCAATATCGCTGACGTTGCCATCAGGAAGCGCTAACCCTTTGAGCAAATAATTCTTTATGGTCATAGCGTCGCTACGATTTCTTGGCTGCCCGCCAGAAGTAAATATAAAATCGCCATTCGGATACTGACACCATTTGCGACTTGTTCGACAATTACAGAACGTGCCCCATCGGCCGCATCTGCGGTAATTTCCAACCCGCGATTCATCGGGCCTGGGTGCATAACGATCGCATCCGGCCTTAGCGCCTTCATGCGATCACTATTTAGCCCAAAGTATCGTGAGTATTCACGTGCATTTGGGAAGAATAGTTCGTTCATGCGTTCCATCTGAATTCGCAACATCATGATCGCATCAACGCTCTTTATAACATCATCTAGATCATAGGATATTTCGCACGGCCAGCTTTCGATTCCGACTGGTAGCAATGTAGGTGGCGCGATCAAAATTACCTGGGCACCCAATTTTGAAAGTAAGAGAACATTTGAGCGGGCAACGCGTGAATGCAGCACATCACCAACGATCGCAACGCGTAATCCAGTCAGATCACTTGCCCCCTTAGAAAGATGTTTACGGATAGTAAAGGCATCCAATAAAGCTTGGCTAGGATGCTCGTGCGTTCCGTCACCGGCGTTAATTACCGAGCCCGACATCCATTGTGAATCCGCTAGCCGCTGGGCCGCACCTGAAGCACCGTGACGAATAATCACAGCATCAGCGCCCATCGCTTGCAGAGTTTGCGCAGTGTCCTTTAGGGATTCTCCTTTGCTGATACTGGATCCTTTAGCTGAAAAATTGATTACATCGGCAGATAAACGTTTTGCGGCGGCTTCAAAGGAGATACGGGTACGAGTTGAATCTTCGGCGAAGAGATTTACAATGGTGCGTCCACGTAAAGTAGGCAACTTCTTCATTGGCCCATCGCTCACGCGGGCTAGCTCTTGCGCCGTGTCCAAGATCGATATCGCATCAGCCTTGGATAGATCATTGATGGAAAGTAAGTGCTTCATCCGGCACTTCCTTCAACGAGTACTTCATCTACGCCATCAAGTTCGATTAGATGAACCACGACGCTCTGTTCACGCGAAGTAGGAATATTCTTTCCAACATAATCAGCTCGGATCGGCAGCTCTCTATGGCCGCGATCGACCAATATCGCTAGTTGTACCGTTTTAGGGCGACCTATCTCCCCCAGTGCATCAAGGGCGGCGCGAATAGTTCTGCCTGAGTAAAGAACATCATCGATCAAAATTACATCTCTACCTTCAACGCCAAGTGCTGGAATTACCGTCGGCATCAGCGCTCGTGGTGGTCGCATCCGCAAGTCATCACGATGCAAGGTGATATCTAAAGTGCCCACTTGAATCGGGGCGTTCTCAATCTTGGTAATAATCTCGGCGATACGTCTAGCCAGATGCGCACCTCTAGTTGGAATACCTAGCAAGGTGATATTTGCGGAACCGGCGTTACGTTCTAGGATCTCGTAAGAAATACGAGTTAGCGCGCGTGTTAAATCTGGCGCAGGCAGGACAATGCTCATTTAAATCTCCTTCCCCGCCTCGCAGGACGGGTCGTTAAAGGATGTTGGCAAATGGTACACCGTAAAAAGGCTGCCCTGTGGATGAGAAAAATGGGCGCGTTAGACCGATCTCTAACCTATGCGCCATGAGATCAAAAATTGAAGACTTTGCGCCCTTTACCCAACCCACCCCAAAATCGGTTGCCCTGCGACTTCGTACATTGCGTAAAGCACGGGGTTGGACCTTGCACGATATCGAAAGTAAATCGCACGGCTCAATAAAATCGGTGGTGATGGGCTCCTACGAACGTGGGACTCGCGCGATCTCACTCGCCCGTTGCTTGGAGCTCGCAAATCTCTTCGCCATTCCGATAGCCGAACTTCTTGCTGCGCCCGAAAACCGCGTAACAAACGAGGTTGAGATCGAAAGATTTGATCTCCGCCAGAGCGCGGTATTAGCCACGGGGCAGAGCGCGAATGAGTTTCGGAGCCTTCATAATTTTTTGATTGCGATTGCCCAGCGCAGAGGCGACTGGAATGGCGAAATTCTAACTCTCCGCGCTAGCGACCTGGATACCCTCACCCTTTTACTGGCTATGAAACGAGACCATTTAAATCAATGGCTAAAGCAATCGAAAATAACTTTAAATTAAATCGCCAAGCTATCTTTAATCGATGCAATACGCCCTAAAACTCCATGGATATATGTTGCCGAGTCATCGGTTGATAACTCTTTCGCTAAATTCAGCGCCTCATCGATAGCGACTGCATCTGCTAGATCTTTGCACCAGAGAATTTCATAGATCCCAAGACGCAATATATTGCGATCCACCGCCGGTAAACGATCCATATCCCAGCCTTGCGCGTAGGTTGAAATCAACTCATCAATCTTGCGGCGATTCTCACCAATCCCGGCGATCAACTCTTTCGTGTATTCACGAATAGGCCTGGCATCAGGTCCTTCTTCAACCACATCACGTAGCGCCAGTAGATCCGCCGGCGCTTGCCCGCGGATATCGCCTTCGTAGAGTAGATCAAGGCTCTGTTTGCGAGCCTTGCTTCTAGCTGACACTAGTTAGCGCGACCTTGGTAAGAGCCATCACGAGTATCTACAAGTACTTTCTCATCTTGCTTGATAAAGAGCGGTACTTGAATCTGAATACCAGTTTCTACAGTTGCCGGTTTTGTGCCACCAGAAGAGCGATCTCCTTGAAGACCTGGCTCGGTATAGGTAACTGTAAGAACAACTGATGCAGGAAGTTCAATATAGAGCGGGTTATTCTCGTGTATCGCAACGATCGCTTCAGTGTTTTCCAACATATATTGAGATGCATCACCAACAGTTGCTGCGCTGATATTCATCTGATCAAAGGTATTATTATCCATAAAGACGAAATCTTCGCCTTCCTTGTAAAGGAAGTTCATCTCACGCTTTTCTAGAATAGCGATCTCAATTTTGACGCCAGCGTTAAAGGTCTTATCAACAACTTTCCCCGTTAGAACTTGCTTCAATTTAGTGCGAACGAAAGCGGGACCTTTACCTGGCTTCACGTGCTGAAATTCAACAACGGTCCATAGTTGACCTTCAATATCCAAGGTCATGCCATTTTTAAGATCATTTGTTGTTGCCACGATGACTCCAGTTCGCGCATTAAGCGTAATTCATCAACCGAGTGCGCTTGAAGTATTTATCCAGCGAGGTTGGTCTTCGATTTTCGAAGACTATCGACAGAGTTTACCTGATGATTTATGAAGTTAACGCCTTGAGGGCGATCAGCGCTAAGACGTAGGAATTTGGACCAAATCCACCGATAGTTCCATTAGCAACACCAGAGATCACTGAAGTATGACGAAATTCCTCACGCGCCAGTGGGTTAGAGAGATGAACTTCAATTAGCGGTGCTTTAACTAACTCGGCAGCATCTCTAATCGCATATGAATAATGGGTAAAGGCAGCGGGATTGATTATTACCGGAGTATTGGTGTCTGCTGCTTCGTGCAGCCAACCAATTATGGTTGCTTCATCATCGCTCTGGCGGATATCGGCGCTAAAGCCATGGGTCTTAGCTGCACTTTCAACATGCAAGACCAATTGGGAATAGGTCATATCGCCGTAGATTGAAGAGTCGCGGATGTCTAGGCGCGCTAAATTTGGTCCATTGATAATTAAAACCTTCATGAGCTCACCTTCTCATACGCGGCTAATAGAACGTTCTCATCTGGATTCTCCAGACGATCTGTCTTTCCGATACCAGTAATGGTAACGAACCGAAGCGCTTTGCCGCGCGCTTTTTTATCGAGCGACATATTCGCAAGCAAGGTTGGCCAAGCTTGACGCTCATACGAAGTCGGTAGATCTAGTCCCTGCAGAATATCGAGATGATCCTGCGCTAATTCGCTAGAGATCAGACCAAGCGCTAGCTGTAGGTGCGACATGAAAGCCATTCCGATGGCTACACATTCACCGTGGCGTAGCGAGAACTTACTCTCTAGTTCAATTGCATGTCCCAAGGTATGACCATAATTTAGCGCCTCACGCGCAAAGCTCTCCTTGAAGTCAGCCGATACGACTTCGGCTTTTACAGCGACCGCCCGCGTAATAAGTTCTTCAATGACTTTTTGATCTTTGCGAAGTGTCGCTAAATCCTTGCCGCGCATCAGATTGAGGATCGCACCATCGGCGATAAATCCTGTCTTCACTACTTCGGCTAAGCCGGCTGCAAAATCGCGATCGGATAGAGTTGCAAGCCATTCAAAATCGATAATTACTGCAGTTGGGCTATGGAAAGCGCCAATTAAATTCTTTCCATAGTCGCTGTTAATCGCAGTCTTTCCCCCGATAGCCGCGTCAACCATACCGGCCACGGTCGTTGGAATGGCAACCCAATCAAGGCCACGTAACCAAGAAGCTGCTACATAACCACCAAAGTCAGTCGTTGCTCCTCCCCCGATGGCGACGATTAGATCGTTGCGAGTAAAGCCAGCGGCCCCCAACCAATTCCATACTTGAATAAGAGTTGCACTTGATTTACCGGCTTCACCATCGGGAATTGTGAAGGTGAAAATTTCGGTATCACTACTTTCCATCTCTCCTAATCGCGCTTTCATCGATTCAGAGATAATAATTGCGGCACGTGCTCGTCCATTTAAAACCATTTTTAACTCAGACTTCCAGGTAGCACCAATTAAAACTTCATAACTACGTTCGGCAGAGACTTTCACGGTACTCATTGAGTCAGAGTAACAATCTCATCGACAATATCCCTTGGAGCACGCTCATCAACAATCACAATATAGTGCGCAAGCGCCTCATATATGGGACGGCGCTTATCCATTAACTCCTGCCAAGCAGCTCGTGGGTTATTTAAAAGTAAAGGTCTATCCCGATTGAAACCGACCCGAGGCGCTGCCGTTGCTAGCGAGACACTTAAATAAATAACGGCAGCATCAATTGATTGCAGAAGTTTTTGTGCACTTTGCGAAAGAGGCGCGCCTCCACCAAGGGCCAGCACGCCATCTAATTTACTTAGCTCTTCGGATAAGACAGTCTGCTCAAGTTCGCGAAACCAAGGCTCACCTTGGTCAACGAAAATTTGTGAAATTGAGGTACCAGTTCGCAACTCAATTACATCATCAGTGTCTACAAATGTTTTCTGCAACTTACGAGCTAAGGCCTTACCAATCGTAGATTTACCGGATCCAGGTGGGCCAATCAGAATGATTGATTTCGACATCTGGCCTACTTGAATCGAAGATTTGCGATATATGACTCGTAATTACGTCGAGTCTCAGTGATGCTATCGCCACCGAACTTTTCTAGAACTGCTTCAGCCAGAACTAGTGCGGCCATAGCTTCTGCCACAACGCCTGATGCTGGTACCGCACAAACATCTGATCGCTGATTTATTGCTTTAGCGGCTTCGCCGGTCTTTACATCGATCGTATCTAGCGCTTTTGGAACTGTTGAGATCGGCTTCATCGCGACGCTAACGCGCAATACCTCTCCGTTCGACATTCCACCTTCAGTACCACCGGCGCGATCTGTGCGACGAGTGATCAAACCATCTTTACCGCGTTCGATCTCATCATGAGCAACTGTTCCGCGACGAGTAGCTGTTCGGAAACCATCACCAATTTCTACGCCCTTAATCGCTTGAATACCCATCATCGCGCCCGCTAAACGGGCATCGAGGCGACGATCCCAGTGAACATGTGAACCAAGACCAGGTGGCAAGTTATATGCCAGAACTTCGCAAACTCCACCGAGTGTGTCACCGTCTGTATGCGCTGCTTCAATTTCGGCGATCATCAACAAACTTGTTGCGGGATCTGCGCAGCGAACCGGATCTGCATCAATGCGCTCCATATCTCCAGCCTTCGGCAGAGCGGTACCTTCGGGAATCCGCGCCTGACCGATTGAAACAACATGGCTCAAAATCGTTATGCCCACGCTCTGTTGTAGGAAAGCACGCGCAACTGCGCCAAGTGCTACACGTGCCGCTGTTTCACGCGCACTGGCACGTTCCAAAATTGGACGCGCATCATCTAAATCGTATTTCTGCATTCCAACTAAATCTGCATGTCCTGGACGTGGGCGAGATAGCGGAGCATTACGAGCCAAATCTTTAATCTCCTCTAAAGGAACCGGATCAGCTGACATGACTTTTTCCCACTTAGGCCATTCTGAGTTTCCAACTTGAATCGAGATTGGACCACCTTGTGTCAGACCTAAACGAATTCCTCCGAGAATCGAAATTTTATCTGCTTCAAAGTTCTGTCGTGCTCCGCGTCCAAAACCGAGCCGGCGACGAGCTAAGTGATAATCGATATCTTGCGAGGTCAACTCAACGCTAGCTGGGATGCCCTCGATAATTGCCGAGAGCGCTGGACCATGGGATTCACCTGCAGTTAGCCAACGCACTGGCATATTGTGGCAGAAGAAACGCTTACCTTGCGCACCAAATTACCGCGCCACAGATTGCTGGGGCGAAGGCGATATTGGAGCGCACCGATCTGCCGCCTAATACGTGGATCAAAATCAATATCGACGATATAACAGATATAGCTGTTAATAATTTAAGTAGAACCAACAGGGTGGATGGTAAAAAGAAAGTTGAAAGAAGGAAGAGCAATTTCACATCGCCTGCCCCAAACCTAAATTTGAGAAAAAAGGGTGCAGCCAACGCGCTTATCAAAAGGCTCTTGGGGTGAATGCTCGAGCCCTGGATGCAAGAAAGTGCTGCAAATCCAAAGAGCCCCAACAGTAAAGATTTATTGGCAATCCGGTGAGTACGTAGATCTTTAAAAGATAGATAAGAAGAGAAAACTATTAGGGCGATAAACACCGCAAAAGGTTAATGAAGAAAACCCTTAGATAGATCAGGCTGTGGATTAAGTAGTTGCGTTAACCAAGGCCAAACGAAGATCTTTATCGATCTCCGTGCCGGCTAAGTCGGTAACCAAGCTGAGTTGATCTATCCCTTGGTAGAGCAATAACTCAAGGCCGCTAATGATCTTTCCACCTGAATCACTCCAACGTCTGGCCAAAAGTGTTGGCCAGGGTTTATACAGAACATCAAATAAGAGACCATTGATATTGTGCGATAAATTCTCTGCCACCAAATCTGCAGCTCCCGACGGCGTTGTATTAACCACCAGGTCGTAACTGCTTAGATCAGCGGAATCATCCCAATCCAGAAAAGAACATTCAATCTTTTGAAAACAAGCTGCGATTGCGGGGCTACGACGAACGCTGCGGCGCATCACATCTACCGAAGAAGCGATATCGTCTAAAGCGCCTGCCACGGCGCGCGCGGTGCCACCAGCGCCTAATACCAACACTCTTTCAAAGCGGTCATAGCCAGCATTTACTAAAGATTTTACAAAACCAGATCCATCCGTACTTGTGGCGCTCCAACCATCACCAATCTTCACCAAGGTATTGATAGATTGAATTCGCTTTCCCAATTCATCAACTTTTACATTTACTTCATTACTGGACTGCAATTCTAAGACTTCCTCTTTAAGCGGCATCGTCAAAGATAGATAGTCGAATTCACTTCCGCGTTCTTCCAAAAATTTTTGCAGCCCTCCGCCACTTACCTCAATGGCGGTGTATTCACCAGTTATACCGAGGGCTTTAAAGGCGGCTTTATGTAAAAGCGGAGAAAGTGAATGGGCGATCGGAGATCCAATTACCGCCCCACGTAGATATTGAGTGCTCACTTGGTACTCCTAAAGGCTCCGGCTCGCAAATTTTTCTTGTACTCAGCCTTCCATATATTGAATTGATCGTTACTTGCAGTAAAGCGTGTGTCGCTGGGAGCCACAGTTATAAAGTAAATCCAGTCACCTGGTTCAGGGTTCACCGAAGCAACCATCGCCGCCGCTCCCGGATTGCCTATGGGTCCTGGAGGAAGACCATACTTGCGATAGGTGTTGTATTCAGATTTTAAGAGAGTTGATGCAGTGCTCAAGAAAATCTTCCCACGAGCTTTCTTAACATAATGGACCGTTGAATCCATCTGAAGCGGCATACCTTTTTCGAGGCGATTACGAATTACGCGAGAGACCTTACTGAAATCCTTTAGATCAGCCTCGGCCTGAATGATCGACGCAATCGTTAACAACTGTTGAGGAAGATACTTTCCGCTTCCTGCAGATATCCCGGATTTAGATATTTCAGAGACTCCGCGCTTAACCATCACGTTGATGGCCTCATGCGCTGATGTGCCCTTAGCAAATGAATATTGTGCAGGAAAGAGTAAGCCTTCTAAAGTTTTATAAACCGTCGGCAACTTAATCGATTGCACAGCCGCCGTAATATCCTGGGTTGCAAAACCGGCGGCCTCCATCTGCGCAAAAACTTCACCATTCCAAGCGCCTTCAAAGATATTGATTAGGCCTGAGATACGTTTTGGATCTAAAAGTTGCTCGAGCGCATCCCGAGAACAAATTCCTAATTGAATACGGTGAGTTCCAGGCGCAATTCTCTGGGAACGTTTATCGGCTACCGCAACCCGGAAAAAAGCAATGCTAGATTTCACAGCTCCCTTTTGAAATAGCTCTTGTGCAATCTCGGTTCCAGTTGCACCTCTCGCAATAGCGATCGCGACCTCTTGCGAACTATCAATCGTACAAGGAAAATCTGCCGCTGCCCCGCCACCCTTACGTATTTCATGCACACCAGCTGTAAAAATTGCAACAACTGCCAGCGCTGAGAAAACTCGAAGTAGAGCTGGGTTAGCGAACTTCATTAGCCAGGCCCTGCTCCAGAATCGCAACAGCTGCAGCAGCATCGATCATTCCTTTTGCGCCTTTGGCATCAATGCCTAACTCACGAAGTTTTTTAGCAGCGGTAACTGTGGAAAGGCGCTCGTCTACTAAGGTAATTGGCAGATCAAAATTAGAAGTTAGAAATTCGGTGAATGCTAAAACTTTAGCCACGGCACTGCCATCGGATCCATTTAACAATTTCGGATTTCCAACATAGGCCTTGACGGGCTCGTACTCTTCGAGCAACTTGGCAATCTCTGCTTTTAGCGACGGGGCCTTGCTCTGCAACGTTACAATTGGTGTAGCTAGAATTCCATCTGGATCACAAATGGCGACACCTATACGCACATCGCCATAGTCGAAAGCGATTCGACGGCCGATACGCGCCATCAATTACCTGACAGCGCCTTAGTAATTGCTGCTAGAGCGGCTTCAACCTCGGCGATGGAAGTTCCGCCACCTTGCGCGAAGTCATCTTTACCGCCGCCGCCACCACCAAGAATAGTGGAACCAATCTTTACCAAGGCGCCAGCCTTAAAACCTTTAGCACGAGCGGCATCGCTAACTGCGGCAACTAATACAGGTTTACCTTCAACGACACTGACTAGAACCACAACCGAATCAGCGCTGCGCGCGCGCAGATCTAAAGCGATCTTGCGTAGATCTTCGGCAACTATCCCATCGCCGATCTGCGTTGCAATCACAGCTGTACCATTTAAATTTTGAGCTTTCGCTGCAACTGACGAGAGATCCGACATCGCAGCCGCTGAACGAACCGCAGCGAGCTCTTTCTCAATCTCTCTCATCTTTGCTAAAAGATCAGAGATTTTCTCAGGTAACTCTTCAGCGCGTGAGCCTTTGATCAGGCTGGTTAGAGAATTTAACAAAACATGTTCGCGCGCTAAGAAGCGATAGGCATCTACTCCAACAAGTGCTTCCACGCGACGCACACCTGCGCCGATAGAAGATTCACTGAGCAGTTTCACAACGCCAAGTTGTCCAGATCTTGCTACGTGAGTGCCTCCACAGAGTTCGCGCGCCCAATCTCCAACGCTGACTACGCGCACTTGATCGCCATATTTCTCACCAAAAAGAGCCATGGCACCGATCTTTTTAGCGGCATCCTGCGTCATTACTTCTGCGCTAACTTCTAAGTCGTCCAGCAATAAGGTGTTCACCCGTGATTCGACATCATTTAAAACACTTTCTGGAACTGCGCCGGTTGAGGGGAAGTCAAAGCGGAAGCGACCCGGAGAATTCTCGGAACCTGCCTGCGTGGCGGTCTCACCTAGTAGTTCACGGAAAGCCTTATGAACCATATGGGTTGCAGTATGTGCACGAGAAATCGCGTTACGTCTCTCATTATCAATTTCAGCTAATCCATCATCGCCGAGGGATACCTCACCCGAAAGTACGCGCCCACGGTGCACGGATAAACCTTTAACAGGTGATTGCACATCATCAATTTCTACAATCGCACCATTAGCTAAAGTTATCTTTCCACCATCTGCTAATTGACCGCCGCCTTCAGCATAGAAAGGTGTGCGATCGAGGACGATCTCTACATCAACACCTGCACTGGCACTCTTAACGCTGACACCGTCTACAAGAATTCCGTTGACCTTTGATTCAGATCTGATGTGGCTATAGCCAATAAATTCGCTGGCGCCTTTAGCATCAGCTATCTTCTTATACTCACTTAGGTCGGTATGGCCGCTCTTCTTCGCCTTGGCATCAGCTTTTGCGCGATCGCGCTGCTCTTTCATTAACCGAGTAAAGCCAGCTTCATCTACTTCCAGGCCTTCTTCGCGCGCCATTTCCAAGGTGAGGTCAAAGGGGAAGCCGTAAGTATCGTGAAGTTTAAATACTTCATCGCCTGGCAAAATCTTCTTCTTCTCTTTCTTAAGTTGCGTTGATGCTAGATCGAAGATTTGCGTACCGCTCTTTAAGGTTTGCAAGAAAGATTCTTCTTCGGCCACAGATACGGCAAGAATACGTTTGGAATCGCTAATCAGCTCTGGATATTGTGGCCCCATCGCACCAATTGCAGCCACTGTTAGTTCGGACATAATCGGATCGTTTGTGCCAAGCAGGCGCATATTTCTGATGGTCCGGCGCATCATGCGACGCAGAACGTAACCGCGGCCCTCATTGCCTGGGGTGACGCCATCGCCAATTAACATTGCTGACGTTCGTGCGTGATCGGCGATAACGCGCAGTGCGATATCAGATTTCTCGTTAGCACCATACTTAACGCCAGTTAAATCCATGGCGCGATTTAAAATCTGCATAGTCGTATCGATTTCATAAATATTTTCTACACCTTGCAATAACGCTGCGGTTCGCTCAAGTCCTAAGCCAGTATCAATGCTCTTGGCTGGTAGCTCACCAAGAATTGGATAACCATTCTTATCGCCACCGGCACCGCGCTCGTTCTGCATGAAGACTAAGTTCCAGATTTCTAGATAGCGATTTTCATCAGCTATCGGTCCACCTTCGACTCCGTATGTGGGACCACGATCGAAGTAAATTTCCGAACATGGACCACATGGCCCTGGTACGCCCATCGACCAGAAGTTATCGGCCATATCGCGCCGTTGAATTCGCTCTTTTGGAATACCAATTTTCTTATGCCAAATATCGGCTGCCTCATCATCGGTTAGATAAACCGTTACCCATAATTTATCTTCGGGAAAACCGTAACCACCATTGGCTATCGGTCTGGTTAATAGATCCCAAGCTAGAGAAATTGCACCTTCTTTAAAGTAATCACCAAATGAAAAGTTACCGCACATTTGGAAGAAAGATGCATGGCGGGTTGTCTTTCCAACTTCATCGATATCTAAAGTACGAACACATTTTTGTACCGATGTAGCGCGCTTAAATGGTGGTGTTACTTCACCCAAGAAATATGGTTTGAAGGGAACCATTCCCGCATTTACCAGCAATAAATTCCGGTCATCTGCAATCAAAGATGCCGAAGGCACCACGGTATGTTTTAAACCTTCGCGGTTATCACTTTCAAAGAAGCGCAGCCAGCGCGAACGGATCTCGGCGGATTCCACTTTCTGGGCTCACTCCGCCTTCTTCTTCTTTTTGGAGCGCGCCTTCTTCATATTCGCAGCGCTTATAAGCGCCCCTGCCACCTTTACGGCTGGGCCACTCTTGTCCATAAAACCAGTTGTTGCATCGGCAACTTTTGTTGTTACATCTTCAACATTCTTGGTAATACGAGCGAAACTTTCGAGTGGACTATTGATCAATTCAACGGTTCTCGTTGATTCATGAATTAGCGGAGCTGTCTCATCCGTCATAGTCTTAAGCGAGGTCTTTGCCTCATCAATAAAGCGACCAATCCGAATCACCGCGTAAGAGATGGCGATGGCGATCACAAGCAGTGAGCAAGCAGCAATTATCGTCGCTACTCCTCCTGGGCCGGTCACCATTATTCGCGCCTCTCGCTAGGTATTGCTGGTTATAGTTAAGAAAAGATAATAAGTAGAGCCTACCTGAGAAGGCTCTTAACTCTTGCTTTCGGCTTTCGGTAGGCCATCGATGCCGCTCTCTTTACGCTGTGCTGGCGTGATTGGCGTTGGCGCACCAGTTAGCGGATCTCCGCCACTGGCAGTCTTTGGGAATGCAATTACTTCACGAATCGAATCGCTACCGGTCAGCAATGCGCAAACACGATCTAAGCCAAGTGCGATTCCACCATGTGGTGGTGGTCCATAGTTAAATGCTTCAAGTAAGAAGCCAAATTTGCTTGTAGCTTCTTCATCGCTAAGCCCAATTACGCTAAAGACATCCTTCTGAATTTGGCGATCGTGAATTCGAATCGATCCACCACCGAGCTCAGTTCCGTTAAGAACTATGTCATAGGCATAAGCCAACGCATTTGCAGGATCTGTCGCAAAGCTCTTTGCAAACACTGGTTTAGGTCCAGTAAATGGATGGTGCACTGCAGTCCATCCCCCGTTATCGGTTGGCTCAAACATCGGCGCATCCACTACCCAGAGAAATTCCCAGGCGCCCTCATTAATTAGGTTGCAGCGTTTGCCGATTTCTAAGCGAACCGCGCCAAGTAGTTGCAGTGATGCGCTGCGTTCGCCAGCTGCGAAGAAGATTGCATCCCCTGGCTTAGCGCCAGCTGCTTGCACAATTCCCGCAGTTTCGACTTCTGAAATATTTTTCGAAACCGGTCCGCCTAAAGTGCCATCTTCATTTACAAGAATGTAGGCCAAACCTTTGGCTCCGCGCGCTTTCGCCCAATCTTGCCAAGCATCTAACTCGCGACGTGGAGATGATGCACCCCCTGGCATTACAACGCTGCCAACGTACGGTGCTTGGAAGACTCGGAATTCTGTCTTAGCAAAGAACCCTGTCTGTTCGACAAGTTGCAGATCAAAGCGCAGATCTGGTTTATCAGATCCATAGTTCTGCATAGCGTCAAGGTAAGTCATGTGACGAATCGGGGTCTTAATTTCGAAACCAACCGCCTCTTTCCAGATCTTGACCAGCAATTTCTCAGCGACTGCCAAGATATCTGCTTGATCGATAAAGGACATCTCAATATCGAGTTGGGTGAATTCTGGTTGGCGATCGGCGCGGAAATCTTCATCGCGAAAACAGCGTGCGATTTGGTAGTAACGCTCCATACCCGCAACCATCAATAACTGCTTAAAGAGTTGCGGCGACTGTGGCAGCGCGTACCAACTACCAGGTTGCAAGCGGACTGGTACTAGAAAATCACGTGCTCCTTCTGGGGTACTGCGAGTTAAGTAAGGCGTTTCAATCTCTAGAAAATCTAAATCCTCCATCACGCGACGGATTGTCGATGTGACTTTAGAACGCAATCGCAGATTAGCCGCTGGCTTTTCGCGGCGCAGATCTAAATAGCGATACTTAAGGCGAACTTCTTCCGAGATTTCCGAATCATTACCGATATCTACCGGAAAAGGTAGGGCTGCAGATTCACTCAATACTTTGACATGATCGCCCATAATTTCGATGGCGCCAGTTGGCAGGGCAGAATTAGCATTTCCGTCGGGACGTAAAACAACTTCACCGGTGATCTGCAGACACCATTCCGCGCGTAACTGACCGGCCAGCGCCTCATCGCGAATAACTACCTGTACAGAGCCTGTGGCATCGCGCAGATCGATAAAAGCAACGCCACCATGATCTCGACGACGTGCTACCCAACCGGCCAATGAAACAACTTGGCCCGCATCGGTTGCGCGTAGTGAACCAGCATCATGGGTTCGTAACATCTAGAGATTGCCGCCTTAAATTCTTAAATCAAACTTTAAAGAGCCCCGATTAGGACCTTCTGTAATTGACTTATCTTAACCGAAGTTGTCGTGCCATCGCTCATGCGTTTGAGTTCAACGATGCCAGATGTAACCTCAGAATCACCGATAATCACGACATAGCGCGATCCGCTCTTATCGGCAGCCTTCATCGCCCCTTTTAAGGCGCGATCACCAAATGCGATTTCCGTGCGAATTCCTGCTGCGCGAAGTTGTGCCGCAAGTACCAGAGCATCTGATTTTTGATTATCGCCAAGTGGAATAATAAATAGATCAGATGTGAATTGATCTTCTTTTATAACTCCCTCGGCTTGTGCTGCAAGCAGTGCGCGATCAACACCTAAACCAAAGCCAATTCCAGAAAGTGATTGCCCACCCAGAATTTCCATAAGTCCGTCATAACGTCCTCCGCCACCAATCCCAGATTGGGCGCCAAGATCTGCATGAATAAATTCGAAGGTAGTGCCGGTGTAGTAATCCAAACCGCGCACCATGCGAGGATTTACTTCGTAAGCAATGCCCATCTGATCTAAATACGTCTTAACTTGAGTGAAGTTCGCTAAAGAATCAGGCGATAGATAATCAAGTAGTAAAGGTGCGCCCTGCATCGCTTCTTTCATCTCGGGTCTTTTATCATCAAATAAACGTAATGGATTTATCGCTGCACGTGCGCTAGTTGCCTCATCGAGATCTAGCTTCCCAATAAATTTCAGTAAATCTACGCGATGTGCTGCGCGAGATTGCGCATCTCCGAGCGATGTGATTTCCAGGCGATAGTTACGTAGCCCTATTGCCTTAAAGCCTTGATCTGCAATAGCGATTACTTCAGCATCGATAGCTGGGTCATCTAAGCCAATAGCCTCAATCCCAACTTGATAAAATTGACGATAGCGACCTGCCTGCGGACGTTCTGCTCTGAAGAATTGACCTGAGTACCAAACCTTTACCGGAAGTTGCCCACGATCTAAACCCTTTTCAATTACCGCGCGCATTACGCCGGCTGTGCCTTCAGGGCGAAGGGTGATTGAACGACCGCCGCGGTCTTCAAAGGTATACATCTCTTTAGATACAACATCGGTGGATTCACCTACGCCCCGGGAGAAGAGCGCAGTGTCTTCAAATACCGGCAGTTCCATCAACTGATATCCCGCTAATTTCGCAGGAGCGATTAAAGATTCACGGACCCATTCGAAGGCAGCCGAAAGTGGAGGCGCGTATTCGCTAACCCCTTTTGGCGCTTGGATCTTTTCGTACTTCATACCCGTAATTCTTTCAGATATGGGTTATTTTTTCGCTCGAATTTAATTGTGGTCTCAGGTCCATGCCCTGGTAATACTCGAAGATCATCGCTGAGCGGGAGAACCCGTGTTTTCAAGGTTTTAGCCATGGCGTCGTGCGATCCTGATGGTAGATCCGTTCTGCCAATCGCGCCCGCAAAGAGGACATCACCGGAGATTAAGAGCTCATCATTGATGGTGAACATCGTGCTGCCTTTGGTATGACCAGGAGAATGGATTGCAGTGATTTTCATATCGAGAATTTCAATTAACTCACCGTGTTTCAGATTGCGCGTATCAAGTGGTTCTTCAAAAGTCATTGCATCTAACGTTGCGATGAATTCTGGGCCATGTGCGCCTTGCGGCTTCAATAAATATTGGCGATCTTCGGCATGTATATAACTAGGAATCCCGTAACCATCAGCCAAAGGTTTTACCGAGAAAGTGTGATCCAGATGTCCATGCGTCATTAAGGTCGCTACTGGTTTCAGGTGATACTCGGCGACGATGGCGGTTATCTCATGGGAAATATCCGGCATACCTGGATCGATGATGATGCACTCTTGCCCAAGGGCAGATGCGATGATCCAGCAATTTGTCGCATACATGGGGGCTGGAAAGGAGGTGACGAACATAAATAACCCCTCCAGTAACCCGTAATTTAAGCGCGAACTTTCACTGCGCAGTAAGACAGGGTACCTTTTATCTCTGCAATATCCGTCTTATACGCTCCAACAACGAAGGCTTAAACGAGCCGACGCGCTGAAAGGGAAAAACCATGACCGAGAACATAACTCCAGGATCAATTAATATCGCACCGATTGCACCAACTATTTTAAGTGCGGCTAGCGCCCTAATCGGTGATCCTTCAAAATTCGGTCGGGTAGGCGAAGATGGAACTGTCTATGTAATTACTCCGCAGGGAGAGAAAGCCGTCGGCTCCTATCCCGGCAAAACCGCCGAGGAAGCGCTGCAATATTTTGTTCGTAAGTTTGAAGCTTTAGCCTCTGAAGTTGCACTTACTGCAGCGCGCGTTACAAGCGGTGCAATGGTTCCATCTGATGCCTACGATGCCGTTAAGAAGTTGCGTCAGCAAGTAGCAGAGCTAAATGGTGTTGGTGATCTAGCCGCTCTCTCAATGTCAGTCGAACAGATCGAGCCTCTCATTGAAGGCCATCGTGAAGCTTATGAGGCAAAGAAAGCCGCTGAGGCCGCTGATAAGGCTGTCCGCCGGGAACAAGTTTTAATTGAGAAAGAGAAGATCGTTGCCGAAGCTGAATCGCTAACTCTCTCTGAAAACTGGAAGGTAACTGGCGATCGCCTTAAGACTCTTCTAGAAGAGTGGAAGTCAGCGCCTCGTTTAGATAAGAAGGCAGATGCCGATCTATGGAAACGCTTTTCTGCTTCGCGCAATAAATTTGATAAGCGCCGTCGTACTCACTTTGCGACTTTGGAAGAGACAACCTCAAAGGTTACGGCTGCTAAGAAAGCACTCGTTGAAGAAGCGAGTAAATTAGCAACTTCTACTGAATGGGTTCCAACTGCGCGTAAATTTAAAACTCTTATGGATCAATGGAAGGCCGCCGGTCGCGGTAAGCCAAGTGATGATGCCAAGTTGTGGGGCAAGTTCAAGGGCGCTCAAGATCAATTCTTCACAGCAAAGAACGCAGATTTAGAAAAGCGCGAAGTATCGATGAGTGCCAATTTGATAAAGCGCGACGAGTTAATCGTTCAAATCGAAGCGTTGGTTCCATTCACTGATGTAAAGCAGGCTAAGGCCGCCTTCCGCGAACTCTTTAATGCTTGGACTAAAATCGGAATCACTCACCGCGATAAGCGTGCAGCCCTTGATGCACGCGTTGCCAAAGTTGAAGAAGCCATCAAGAGCGCAGAAGCCGAGATCTGGCGCAAGACAGATCCGGCCGCTAAGGCGCGCGCTGCTGATGTTGTTAAGCAATTAGCAGATTCAATTGCCAATTACGAAAAGATCGCTGCCAAGTCTGAAGCGGCAGGCAATGCTAAGAAAGCAAAGGAAGCGCTCGATTCAGCGGTTGCCCGCAAAGTCTGGCTCGCTGAAGCTGAAAAATCTTTGGCAGAATTTAACTAATTTCTATAAACGTCGTAGACGCCTTCAACGGCGCGGACGGCGGCTAACACAGAATCTAAATGTGTTGCATCTGCCATCTCAAAGATGAATTTAGAGATTGCTGTTCGATCCTTTGAGGTATTAACGGCAGCGCTAAGGATATTTACCTGTTGTTCCGACAGAGTTCGAGTTACATCTGCCAAAAGTCGCGGACGATCCAGAGCCTCCACCTGGATATTTACCAAGAAGACGCTACCGGCCCCCTCTAGCCATCTCACATTTGCGATCCGCTCACCTTGATTTTGCTGTAAATCGGCGGCATTGATGCAATCTCCCCGATGCACAGAAATACCGCTGCCTTTAGTAATAAATCCAATAATCGAATCCCCTGGTACTGGCGTACAGCAACGAGCCAGCTTAACCAAAACATCTCCTACGCCTTCAACTTCGATAGCACTGCTAGAGCGACGCACCACATGAGAGCCCGTTGGAATATGTTCCATCGTTGTTTCAGGGTGTGAATCCTCCGCACCTAGCGCATGAACCAATTTTTCAATGATCGATGCCGCTGAAACATGGCCATCCCCCACAGCGCTATAGAGCGCAGAAATATCTGGGTAACGCAGATCGTGAGCAAGTTCCAAGAGTGAATGACCAGCGAAAATCTTCTGCAGCGGCAAGCCAGCTTTACGCATCTGCCGTGCGATAGATTCCCGGCCGGCATCGATGGCTTCTTCGCGACGTTCTTTACTAAAATGCGCCTTAATCTTGGAGCGCGCACGTGGTGATTTAACAAAATTTAGCCAATCGCGCGATGGTCCGGCGTTCTCACTCTTATTGGTAACGATTTCAACTACATCACCGTTTACCAAGCGCGAATCCAACGGCACTAGTCGGCCATTTACCTTAGCACCCGCGCAGCGACTGCCGACATCGGTATGAACCGAGTAGGCAAAGTCGACCGGCGTTGATCCACCTGGCAACGCAATGACGCTCCCCTTTGGCGTGAAGACAAAAACTTCGGGGCTTCCTAGATCAAAGCGCAAAGCTTCTAAGAATTCTGAAGGATCCTCAGTCTCCTTCTGCCATTCATGCAATTGGCGCAGCCAAAGCATTTCCGGAGATGAAGAATTTGATTCGCTACCTTGCTTATATTTCCAATGTGCTGCAATACCGAATTCTGCGCGCGAATGCATATCAAAGGTTCTAATCTGAATTTCAATCGCCTTACCATTTGGACCAATAACAGTTGTGTGTAGTGATTGATAGAGATTGAATTTCGGCATTGCGATGTAATCTTTAAATCGACCCGGTACCGGAGACCAGCGAGCGTGGATCGAACCCAACACGGCATAGCAATCGCGAACATCGTTTACCAGAACTCGGATGCCGACTAGGTCGTAAATATCATTGAAATCGCGGCCACGAACTACCATCTTTTGATAGACGCTAAAGAAATGCTTCTTACGTCCAGTTACGGTTGCCGTAATTGAATCCCGAGTTAAATCGCTTTGGACCGCGTCAATCACCTCTTTCGTCAACGCGTCTCGGGATGGTGATCGCTCGGCAACTAATCTAGAAATTTCCTCGAATTTCTTCGGTTCTAATACTTCGAAAGAAAGATCTTCTAGCTCCCATTTGATGGCGTTCATTCCGAGGCGATGGGCAAGCGGTGCATAAATATCTAGCGTTTCCCGGGCCTTGCGTTCCGCGCTTTCGGTTGAGACATACTTCCAGGTACGAGCATTATGTAGACGATCAGCTAATTTAATGACCAGCACTCGAATATCACGTGACATCGCAACGACCATCTTGCGTACTGTCTCCGCCTCTGCAGTCGGACCGTAAGTTAATTTATCGAGCTTGGTGACGCCATCGACTAAATTAGCGATCTCATCCCCAAAATCGCCACGCAACTGCGTTAATGAATAAGGCGTATCTTCGACAGTATCGTGTAATAGAGATGCAATTATCGTTGTGTCATTTAAACCAAGTTCAGCCAAAATCAAAGAGACTGCGACCGGGTGCGTTATGTAATCTTCGCCGGATTTGCGTAGTTGACCGGTATGGGCAATTTTGGCTATCTCATATGCGCGTTCTACATCAGCGAAGCGACTGGTCGGATGGTTCTCTCTTAACGCAGAAACCAGCGGCGCAACGAGAATGTCTGGTGCCATTGCTCGTTATCGTCTCTTCTTAATCCCGCGCTAGTGGCGAATTAACTCGCTTTACTTGCGCCCTTTGCGTTTTGGTTGATTGCGCGGTCCACGATTAACACTTGGTGAAATGACAGGTCGGGAAGATGTAGCCGTAACTGTTTCAGCAACTGCTCCCCCGCGAGATGCCACGCGCTTGGCAAGGGCCTGCATTGCCGGCTCTTTTTCGCGAAGTGAGGCAAGAAACGGTGGTGCGATAAAGATTGAAGAATACGTACCGACGGCGAGGCCGATAAATAGGGCAAGAGAAAGATCCTTCAGCGTTCCTGCGCCGAGCAGACCAGCTCCAACGAAGAGGATTGATCCGACAGGCAACAACGCGATTAACGAAGTATTTGCTGAACGAACGATGGTCTGGTTTACCGCCAAGTTTGCTGCCTGTGAGTATGTAACCTTGCCAACCGCGGCTACTGATTTAGTGTTCTCGCGGACTTTATCGAAGACAACAACAGTGTCATAGAGCGAATAACCCAAGATTGTTAAGAATCCGATCACCGTCGCCGGCGTAACATCAAAGCCAACAAGGGCGTAGATACCGACGGTAATGAAAACGTCGTGAACAACTGCAACGATGGCAGCGATCGCCATCTTTGGTTCGAAGGCCATCGCCAGGAAGAGCATGATGACAAGCAAGAAAGCGAAGAGGCCATAGAGCGCCTTCTTGGTAATTTCTTTACCCCATGATGGACCAACTAGTTGGGTGTCGATCGATTCGAGCGTTACGTTAAAGGTCTTAGTAAGCGATGCTTCTACCGCTTTAGATTGCTCAGGGGTAAGTGCGCCAGTTTGAATGCGGACTTTATCGTTTCCGATTTTCTGAACAATGATTTCACCAGGGATACCTACACCTGAGACAGATGCACGAGCTTGCTCAACGCTAATACCTGATTTATTGACGGTATAGGAAGAGCCCCCCTTGAATTCAATACCAAGATGTAGGCCTTGGATCGCCAGCGCACCGATCGATAGCAAGATAAAGATCGCAGAGATTGAATACCAACGACGGCGCTTGCCAATAAAATCAAAAGAAGTTTCGCCTGTATACAGACGACCACCAAGACCAATTAGCTTTGACATCGCTTATGCCTCCAAAGTTGAAGTAGATACTTGATTTGTAATCGGTTTCATACCGATGCTCTTTGGCGACAAGCCAGAAAGCGGATGACCTGATGCAAAGAACTGAACGCCCGCTAGAACAGTGACGATTGGCTTTGTGAATAAGAAGACAACAAGGAGATCGACAAGTGTTGTCAGTCCAAGAGTGAATGCGAACCCGCGGACTCCACCAACTGCGAAGAAGTAGAGCAATACCGCGGCGATAAGCGAAACCGCATCTGCAACCAGAATAGTGTGTCGCGCCTTTAGCCAACCGCTTTCGACGGCCGAACGTAGAGATCTGCCTTCACGCGCTTCATCACGAATACGTTCGAAGAAGACGATAAATGAGTCAGCGGTAACACCGATCGCAACGATTGCACCTGCGATACCAGCCAGAGTTAGCGTGAAACCAATGCTCTTACCCAAGACTAGGAAAAGTAGGTAAACAAGTCCACCAGCAACGGCGAGAGATCCAACCGTTACTAACCCTAACCCGCGGTAGTAGAGAAGGGAGTAAATAACTACCAGGCCAAGACCGAGGAATCCGGCGAGAAGGCCAGCGTTTAATTGATCTGCACCCAAGGTAGGTGAAACTTGCTGTACTTCGCCGCGATCAAAAGCAAGAGGCAGTGCTCCGTATTTAAGAACGTTAGCTAAGTCTTGCGCTTCAACTTGCGAGAATGAACCAGTGATCTGCGCATTGCCAGATGGTATCGCTTCATTGATACGTGGCGCCGATACAACTAAACCATCAAGAACGATTGCAACTTGGTTGAGTGGTGAAGCAAGTGTGGTTACGCGATTAGTTAAAGCACCAAAAGCCTTAGTTCCATCGCCATTAAAAGTTAGCGAAACAAACCAAGTAACTCCTTGCTGAGGGTTGAAACCCGCAGTTGCAGCAGATACTTGTTGGCCGAGAACTTCAGCCGGAGCGAGAATGTATTTTGCGCCACCTTCACGTGAACAAGACACGATTGTGTCGGTCGGGGCATCAGCACCAGTACCTTGACGATTGGCAGAGTTTGTACAGTCCAGCGCTGCGAATCGGGCGTTTATTTCTGGAGAGACACCAGCTGCAGGAGTTGCTGCTGTCGCAGTATCTGCCGAATTAGGAACACCCGCGCCTTCGGCAAGTACTTGGCGAAAACGCAGTTCTGCAGTCTGCCCTACTAGATCAACGACGCGACGGCCGCTATCGCCCGGTACTGAGATAACGATCTGACGATTTGTTCCGCTACCTTGCGCAGTTACTTCGCTCTCGGCCACACCAAGTGAGTTAACGCGCTGGCGAATAATTGTTACCGCTTGATCGACTGCTTCAGTTGTTATCTTGTTGGCATCATTGGATGCGCGAGGTTGCAGCGTAACGCTGGTGCCTCCACGCAGATCGAGGCCAAGACGGACAGATGAAGCGCCTTGAATAAAGGTGGTAACAATTAAGCCGAGCAGGATCACGGCCAGGATCACGAGGGATCGGCCAGAGCGGGCAGGGCTCTTCACAGTTTTATTTGGTGAGGACATAGGAGCAGAGTCTAGGCGTCATCGACGGGCGTGTCGAAAAGCGTCGCAGCGCCAGCAGGTGGTGTTCGTCCCACATGCGCCCAGCCTTGCGCCGTTGCGATTCGACCGCGTGGAGTACGCGCCATAAAGCCATTTCGAACTAAAAATGGCTCTGCTACCGATTCCACTGTTTCAGTCTCTTCGCCAACGGCTATCGCTAGCGTTGAAAGACCTACTGGTCCCCCATTAAATCTCTCAATTAGCGCGACCAGTACGGATCGATCGAGGCGATCTAAACCTTTCTCATCTACTTCATACATTTCCAGCGCTGCCATCGCATCGCTATGCGTTAGATGAGTTGCGCCTTTTGCGCCCGAGCGAACTTGCGCATAATCTCTAACGCGGCGTAATAAACGATTTGCAATACGCGGCGTTCCTCTAGACCTGCTGGCAACTTCGCTAACGGCCTTGGCATCGATCTCCAGTTGAAGTAACGCTGCACTGCGGCGCAGTACTTCTTCTAGCTCATTTTCTTCATAGAAATCTAAATGCGCAGTAAATCCGAAGCGGTCTCTCAACGGACTAGGCAACAATCCCGCACGAGTAGTTGCACCAACTAAGGTAAAGCGCGGCAATTGCAAAGGAATCGCCGTTGCACCTGGTCCCTTTCCAACAATAACATCTACGCGAAAATCTTCCATCGCCAGATAAAGCAACTCTTCGGCCGGGCGCGGCAGGCGATGGATCTCATCAAGAAAAAGAATTTCACCTTCAACTAGCGACGATAAAATGGCGGCAAGGTCTCCGGCATGAGTAATTGCAGGCCCGCTGGTTATGCGAATCGGTGTCTGCATTTCACTCGCCAAAATCAAAGCCAGTGTTGTCTTACCAAGTCCAGGCGGGCCAGATAAAAGTATGTGATCGGCAGCCGAATTACGTTGGCGCGCGGCAGTAAGAAGAACATCGATTTGATCACGGACTCGATGTTGGCCGATGAACTCCTTTAAAGTTTTCGGACGCAGCGCATGTTCTGCCGCCGAATCATCATTGGCAAAATCAGGGCTGACTAAACGCTCATCGCTCATGGTTATCTACCGCCCTTTTGCAGCGCCCTCTTTAACAGATCAGAGAGATCTACGGAGTTAGCGTCACCGCCTTCTTCAGATATCTGATTGACCACATTAGTAATTGCGCTATCTGACTCTTTCGCGGAGAACCCAAGTGAAATTAAGGCGCTAGCAAGTTGTTCGCGCCAAGCGGGTTGATGATGCGAGCTCTTATCGCCAGAACCGAAATCAGTTAACTTTCCCTTCAATTCGAGAATTAAGCGTTGCGCACCTTTGCGGCCGATACCCGGAACTTTCTCAATCGCCGAAATATCTTCGTTTGCAATCGCCAAGGCGAGTTGGCCAGGTGAGAGCGCTGCGACTATGGACATCGCCACTTTTGGTCCAATTCCACTTACGGTCTGCACAAGTTCAAAGAGTGCACGTGCGCCATCATCTAAAAATCCAAAGAGAGTGAGCGATTCTTCACGCACAACCAAACATGTGTAGAACTGAGCAGAAGCGCCAATATTTAAAAGCGCGCTCGTTCCAGGAGTTATGGTGATCGACAAGCCAACTCCCCCGACTTCAACTATTGCGCGATCAGCGGTAAGCGAACGCACTGTGCCGTTAATGAGCGAAATCATTTGGCTACCAACTTAGCTAACCGAGATTTTTCAGCGCTTAAAGCTGCTGCTAACTTTGAATCACCGGAGCCACGCCAGATGTGACAGATTGCTAGCGCTAACGCATCGGTACTGTCGACTGGCTTAGGAATCTCTTTTAGCGCCAGTAAACGTTTAACCATTTCTGCAACTTGAACTTTATTGGCACGACCGGAACCGGTGACCGCAGCTTTTACTTCGCTAGGTGTGTGCATGACAACAGGAATTCCGGCACGGGCAGCGACAAGTAGTGCAATTCCAGCGGCTTGGCCAGTTCCCATAACGGTTCGGACGTTGTGCTGTGAAAAAACCCTCTCGACAGCCACGACATCGGGGCGATTATCTTCAACCCATTGCGTCAACTCTCGTTCCAATTGCAACAAGCGAAGTTCCAGCGCCGTTGTGCTGGGAGTCAGGATTACTCCAACGTTTATTAGACGCAATTGCGAACCAGGAGCGCCTTCAATTACGCCAACTCCACAACGCGTCAAACCTGGGTCTACACCCAAGACGCGGATTTCTCGCTGGCTCATAACTTCACAGCCTACGACGCCAAGTGCGCGCTGTTAGGAAAGGCTCGCCATAACTTCATCGGAGACATCGAAGTTACTGAAGACGTTCTGCACATCATCTAACTCTTCAATCGCATCGATGAGTTCAAATACCTTGGTAGCGCCCTCGGCATCTAGCGGAATTGTCATAGATGGCAGGAAGGAAGAATCAGCAGATTCGTAATCGATGCCTGCGGTCTGCAGTGCGGTACGAGCTATCACTAAATCACTTGCTTCACAGACAACCTCAAAAGATTCGCCTAGATCATTAACTTCTTCAGCGCCAGCTTCAAGAACTGCTTCCAATATTCTCTCTTCATTTACTCCATCGACCTTATTTACAATAATGACGCCTTTGCGATTGAAGAGGTAGGCAACTGAACCAGGATCTGCCATAGATCCACCATTGCGAGTTACAGCAACGCGAACTTCAGAGGCGGCGCGATTGCGGTTATCAGATAGACATTCGATCATGATGGCAACTCCATTTGGACCGTAGCCTTCATACATAATTGTTTGCCAGTCGGCTCCACCAGATTCAAGACCTGCGCCACGTTTTACGGCGCGATCAATATTGTCGGCGGGCATGGAATTCTTCTTAGCTTTCGCAATTGCATCAAATAAAGTTGGATTGCCCTCAACATCTGGCCCACCATTGCGAGAAGCAACTTCGATCGCCTTAATTAACTTCGCAAAATTTTTAGCGCGACGGCTATCGATGACCGCTTTTTTATGCTTTGTCGTTGCCCACTTGGAATGGCCGGACATTTAAAACACCTCAATCAAACTGGGATCGGATTTAGAGCTTTTGCAATGGCGCTACTTTATCGCGCCGGCACAGACTTGATCAAAGAAGTAGCGATGCACGCGTAAATCGCCTGTCAATTCTGGATGGAACGATGTGGCTAATAGCGAACCCTGGCGCACTGCGACTGGGTGGCGTTTACCGTCACTGCCTTGTACATCTGCCAAGATTTCAATTTTATGACCTACTTCTTCCACCCACGGAGCCCGGATAAAGACAGCACGTAAAGTTTCCTGATTAAAAGTTAAGTCGCTCTCGAAAGAATCTACTTGGCGACCAAAGGCGTTACGGCGAACTGTCATGTCGATACCGCCAATAGTGTCTTGGTCGCTTGCGCCATCCAGAATTCGATCTGCCAACAAAATCATTCCGGCGCATGATCCGTAAACTGGCATACCCGATGCAATACGTTCTCTAATCGGGAGCAATAGGCCGAAAGTTCGCGCTAGTTGAGCAATAGTTGTTGACTCACCACCCGGCAAAATAAGCGCATCGACTTTTGCTAACTCTTCTAGACGCCGCACAGTTAAGGCAGCATGACCTGCCAACTTTGTCGCTTCGATATGCTCACGAAAATCGCCTTGCAGCGCGAGGACACCGATCTTCATTGCAGGTGAATTATTACCAGCCGCGCTCGGCTAAGCGATGTGGCGCTGGTAGATCTGCAACGTTGATTCCAACCATTGCTTCTCCTAGTCCACGCGAAACATCAGCCAAGACTTTGGCATCTTCAAAAAAGGTGGTCGCCTTTACGCAAGCCGCAGCACGGGTTGCAGGATCTCCAGATTTGAAGATTCCAGAACCGATAAATACGCCATCGGCACCCATCTGCATCATTAACGCAGCATCGGCAGGTGTTGCAATTCCACCAGCGGTGAAGAGCACAACAGGAAGTTTTCCAGTTTCAGCCACCTCTTTTACGAGAGCGTAAGGAGCTTGGATCTCTTTGGCGACAACATATAGTTCGTCTTCACGCATGGAAGATAAGCGACGAATTTCTCCACCGATCTTGCGCATATGCATCATCGCATTCGAAACATCACCAGTTCCGGCTTCGCCCTTAGAGCGAATCATTGCAGCGCCCTCATTTATGCGGCGTAGCGCTTCACCCAGATTTGTAGCTCCGCATACGAAAGGAACTTTGAAATCCCACTTATCAATATGGTTTTCATAATCTGCAGGAGTTAAAACTTCTGACTCATCGATGTAATCCACACCAAGTGATTCGAGGATACGGGCTTCAACAAAATGACCGATACGGGCCTTGGCCATAACGGGAATCGTTACTGTGGCTTTAATCTTTTCGATCATATCTGGATCAGACATGCGTGCGACGCCGCCTTCGGCGCGAATATCAGCAGGCACGCGTTCTAGCGCCATAACAGCGCAAGCACCGGCATCTTGTGCAATCTTGGCTTGTTCAGCGTTAACGACATCCATAATGACGCCGCCCTTTAGCATCTCTGCCATTCCGCGTTTAACGCGCGCTGTGCCAACTGCCTCTGACATGAATTACTCCCTTTGCTCAGCTTTTTAGGTTAAAACTGCTAGTCGCCATACTACTTTGAAGCAGGCGATGGCGCATCCGCAAATTTGGCCGTGAAAATCGGCGCTTTATCGGTCAAAGCGATCCAGATTTGACCTGGTGCGAACTTTATCTCTCCCCCCGATTTATCAATCCACTTAGTTCCCTGATCGGCGGTAGGTCTAGTCCAGTTTGCCGTGATCGCAAGTCCGTCGCGTAATACATAACCAGTACCGGTTCCGACAGTTGAACTAAATGGAGTCACGCCACCTATCTTGTCGTGATATTCCGAAGCCGTAATTGCAACCAGTTGAATTACAAATGTGGTTGGACCTAATTGCAAGCCAGATGCCGATAAATCTGGGACACCCCTTTGTGAAAGCAACCAACGCTCTTGTGATATCGACCATGTTGCGTCGTACGAATTAGCGGGCCATGAAACTTTTACGGATGAGATTGCAGTTCCGGTATCCGGTCCATCGCCGAAGCTCCAACCAATCGATTTAGACAGAGCGATAGGTAATATCGCCTCCGCCACATTTGCCATCAATTTCTGCGCTTGCAGCATCATTGCTGTTGGTGCTATTCGCAATGGGTCGTTTGCATAAATCTCCGGTGATTGACGTTGCGCACCTAAATTCTCGAGATTGGCTGCCGCAATTACTGGCAGTAATTTGAATTGCGCACCACTGTAGGCAAAGGCAACTCTTCCGTACTGTTGTAGGATTTCAATATCTGAAATACGCGCGCTTCTAACCGGGCCAACGACTTTAGGAATCTTCGAACTAAAAACCGCCGCTAGTCGAGTAAGGCCACCTTCAACTTGTTCGATATAAACCACATCAGCATCTTCTAAACCGGCTTGCGGATGCGCAGGTGGAGTGTCATCGATCTTCACAACAAGGATCGGGCCATCACTGCCGATCCGTCCGCTTAGTGAATTGGTTGGCTCTGTTTTACCCAAAATTGGAATCAAACTTACGACTTTGATAGATGGTAGAAAATTAAAGAGAGCAATAGCGACTACAGCGATCGAGGCCAAACCAGCGCTGCGTTTGAGCAACTTCTTAAAGGACATCAGCTTCGAATTCGTAGGTAACTGGCAACGGCGCTCGTCCAGCCAATCTAAAGATCTTAAAGACCGGCTTAGCTCGCACCATCTGTGTGCGGGTTACCGCATCGACGTGCATGGCAATCGCAATCCGAATCTTGTCAGTTAGCTCTGAAAGTTCGCGGAGCAAGTCTTTCTCGATTACACCCTCTACTAAATGTCCGTCATTGAGCAATAACCCCAGAGCGCCAGATAGCCCACTCTCAGCCTGCGAACGCGTCTTCATCTGAGCATCTCGCGCCTGATGAGCTGCTGCAGTTAATAGAAGTGAAGAAGCAGGATCCGCGATGTCGCTCTTGGCAATTTCTAGTGCAACGGCCGCACGGCGTTGCAGTAATCCATCTAAGTTTGCCCAACTGGTTTCAACGCGATGATGCAATCGATCTAAACGGGTTGCCGAATAAGACAGATACCAGAGAGCAAAGACTACGAAAAGTACGAGAAAGAAATATCTCTCCATTTAATTACCTTCCCGCCCGAGAAAACGATTCCAGGCACGATTTTCTGATGAGAGAGAAACTCCATCGCTGCCAACCAGCGCCATCTCATAAATAGAGAAAATGTCTTCAGCAACTACATCCCAATCAAAACGCTGGGCATAATCTTTACCACGTTGCGCCAGCGCTAACCTCTTATCTTTCTCACGCAAAAGATCTATCACGACTTTTGCCAACTCCTGTGGATTCTCTGACTCAAAGAGCGCACCATATTGCCCATTACCAAGCAAGGAAACAAATGCGGGAATATCACTTGCGACAACTGCCGCTCCCCCGGCTAAGGCTTCGGCGAGAATGATTCCGAATGACTCACCACCTGTGTTGGGTGCGATATATAAACCAATCGAAGATAAGAAATCAGCTTTATCTTTCTCGCTAATACGACCAAGGAAATCAAAACGGTGGCGCAGTTGCGGGTCGATCTGATCTTCGACATCTTCACTATCGCCAGGACCTGCCACGATTACGCGAACATCAGGTGCAAATCGGGCAATTATCGGCAGCGCATCTAGCAAAACAGATAATCCCTTGCGAGGCTCTTCGAATCTTCCAATGAAACCTAAGGTATTTCCAGCCCATTCTTCGCGAACTTCACCATCGCGATAACGAGCTGCATAAATTCCATTTGGGACGACAACGGCATCGGTCTCCAGATGCTCGGTGAGCGTCTCTCGCGCGGCCTCGCTTACTGCAATCCGCGCAGAAAGTTTTTCAATTACGGGCTCCAAGATCGGACCTATTGCAAAGATTGCTTTTTGACGTTTGGCGGCGGCGTGGAATGTTCCAACTAGCGGGCCTTCAGCGGCCCAACAAGCAAGGAGCGAGATAGATGGAATAGCAGGCTCGTGTAAGTGAAGGAGATCAAATTTTCCATTTGATATCCAATGTCGCACTCGCGAGAAGGCAATCGGACCAAAGAGAACGCGTGCAACTGCACCGTTATATGGAATTGAGATTGGTTTTCCAGCGCTCGTTACATAATCCGGGATAGCATCTTCATCGATTACTGGAGCTAAGACCGAGACGTAATGACCTTTCGCAATTAAGTATTCAGCTAAATCGCGCACGTGATTTTGTACCCCACCTGGTGTATCCCAGCCATATGGACAGACAAGGCCGATCCGTAATTTCTTTGTAATCATGCGCTGCGCTCCTGGAAATCGCCATCAATCCAAATTCGTTGCAACATATGCCAATCTTGTGGCGAAGATGCGATGCCCCTAGCAAAAAGATCAGCACAACTTTGTACGACATAAGCAACTCGCTCTGAATCTGTTCCCTGCGTCGGAATCTCCACGCTATTAAATTCCACATGGATTCCAGTTGGAGTGTATGAAACAAAGGCGGTTACAAGTGGAATCCCAGTTCTGACTGCTAAGAGTGCGGGACCTGCCGGCATTCGTGCTGGATAACCAAAGAAATTTACATCTATTCCACTACGCGACAAATCGCGATCTGCAACCAAAGCGATCAGCGCACCATCTCTAGCACGTTGCATCAGCGTTGCCATAGATCTGCCATCTAAAGCCAAAACCTCCATACCCATATTTTGGCGATACTCTAAAAATTTATTAAAGAGCGCTTCCGGTTTGACCCTTTCCGCAACCGTAACAAGTGGAAAGCCCATTCCACAAAAGTACGCACCAGCATGATCCCAATTACCAGCGTGCGGGAGCGAGATCACGACACCACGACCATCGCGCATAGGTTCGGTAAGCAGCTCTTCGCGGGTAACCGTCACTGTCTTTTTCACACGATCTCGAGACCAATCTGGTGAGCGGAAGGTGTCACACCAGTAACGCATATAAGAGGAGACCGCATCCACCATTAGCTGATCCAGGGCAGCGCTATCTTTTTCTGGGCAGACCCGTTGCAAATTACTGCGCAATCTCTGAATCGGAGTCGCGTTGCGACGCAAGGTGATAGCTCCTATCCCTTCGAAGCAGGCGTACGCAAATTTCTCAGGGAGGGCTCGAACCAACTTCCAGCCCGTGAAATATGCAACAGCTACAAGATTGTCCAGGTTCATTGCTTTACAACGCCGCCTTAACGATCAAGATCCGTTGGATAACCGTTACGACCGCAAGGGATAAGAGCAGCCATACTCCGATGGCTAACGCATACGGAATTCCTAAACCTTCAAAACCAATGGCTGTTAAGGCGATGATTAAACGTTCTGTTCGCTCGGCGATTCCACCAGAACAGTCAATACCAAGTGATTCCGCTTTCGCGCGGATATAGGGAACTAACGTTCCGGCCACCAGTGCACCAAGGGCGATAGGAACCAGAGGATCGTTACTCTCAATTAGCGCAATACATAACCCCAGTAATATTGCAGAATCAGTTATGCGATCAATCGTTGAATCCAGGAATCCACCCCAACGACTTGCTCCAGCTTGTGAGATTCGCGCCATTGCACCATCAAAGAGATCGCTAAGTGCAAAGAAGCAGATAAGAAGAGTCCCAATGAAAAAATCTTGCTTGGGATAGAAATAAAGAGCGCTAACGACGACACCGATAGCACCAGTGAAGGTAACTGCGTTAGGTGTTAATCCCATGCGAAGGGCGCCGCGCGCTATTGGATTGATGGCGCGGGTTACGGCTGGCTTTAAAGAAGCGCTTAACATCGCCACCATCGTAGGCTCAAGGGTGGAAATTCACCTATTCTGACGCCTGTGAGTTCTCTTAAACGCATCCATGTCTACGGCCATGTCTCTGCGCAACCGCAGGCAATAGCCAATTTATTTGGCGCAGAACTTACGAACAAGATTATTGCCGATTCCGATCTTGCGATTTTCGCAATCAACCCTGCGGCTGGAATCGATCAAAACACAATCGATCAATGGCAAGCATTAAGTGATTATCAACTGCCGCGCCTGGTTGTCGTTAACGAACTCGACGGCGGTGATGCTGACTTTGAAGATGCAATTATGTTAGCCAATCGCGTCTTCGATCAATTGGTTACACCATATTTAGTATTGCACTCTGATACCGGTAATCCAATTGCGTTAATTTCTTTAAGCGATTTACAAATTATTGACTACACCACAACTCCCCCAACTATTTCAGCGGGTGAACATGAGCATGAAGAAATGGTCGCCGAATTTCGCGAAGAGTATCTAGAAGAGATTGCCGGTGCTGGTGAATCCGCTTTCGCAGCCGGACTACTATTTCCAGCAATACCTATCGTCGTATCTAACGGCATAGGTATTAATATCGTAAAAAGTTATATTAATCAGTTGCAATAAATATTTTTACCAGGCTGCGGCTAGCTCATCGCGCGTCTGCGAGAGCAAAACAGGCAAAACTTTAGTTTGACCAATCAGTGGCATAAAGTTGGCATCGCCTGACCAACGTGGAACAACATGTTGGTGGATATGTTCTGCAACACCAGCGCCTGAAACCGCGCCTTGATTCATGCCTAAGTTAAAGCCAGCCGGCGCCGAAACTTTACGCAAGGTAACCATAGCGTGTGCAGTCATCTCTGAAATTTCATCGCGTTCTTCTCTACTTAAGTCAGTCAGGTCTGCAACATGGCGATAGGCGCAGATTAATAAATGTCCAGCGTTATACGGATATAGATTCATCACAACGTAGGCACTCTTACCGCGCGCAACTATCAAACCTTCTTGATCATCGAGAGTTGGTACGCGACAGAAGGGGCAAGCCACATCGTTCTCGCCCAACGGTCGGTTTTCACCTTTTAGATACTCCATCCGATGCGGTGCCCATAAGCGCTCCCAACGATCTGGCATTCCTGGCGTTGGATCAACCATTTTTAAACCTGCTTGCGGTCGCGGATTGCACTCTGGATCTCAGCGATTGCATCCCCAACTGCGATGCCATTCTTCTGTTCGCCGTTGCGATAGCGGATAGATACCTTGCCTGCATCTTGATCTTCTTCGCCTGCAATCAACATGTAGGGAACTTTCTGCATCTGGGCGTTACGAATCTTCTTCTGCATACGGTCATCGGATGAATCAAGATCTATACGAATTCCCGCAGCTTTAAATTCCTTTACGACACCGGCTAAATAATCGGAGAAAGCCTCAGCAACCGGAATCGCAGTAACCTGCACGGGCGCAAGCCATGGTGGGAAGGCGCCGGAGTAATGCTCTGTTAACACTCCGAAGAATCTTTCGATTGAACCGAATAACGCGCGGTGAATCATTACCGGACGTTGACGTGTGCCATCAGTTGCTGAATATTCAAGTTCAAATCTTTGCGGTAATTGGAAATCAACTTGGATCGTAGACATCTGCCAGGTGCGACCGATTGCATCTTTTGCCTGTACGGAAATCTTTGGCCCATAGAAAGCTGCGCCACCTTCATCAAGGACTAGTTCTAACTTTTGCGCAAGGGCTGCTTTGCGTAGCGCCTCTGTTGCCTCTACCCAATCAGCATCTTCACCAACTGATTTCACAGGATTACGGGTAGAAAGTTCTAGGTAGAAATCTTCTAAGCCGTAATCGCGCAATAAGTTGAGTACAAATGTTAAGAGTGAGTCGAGCTCGTCCACCATCTGCTCCTTAGTGCAGTAGATATGGGCATCATCTTGGGTAAAACCACGCGCACGTGTTAGACCCTGGATTACGCCAGATTTCTCGTAACGGTAAACAGTGCCGAATTCAAAGAGACGAAGTGGGAGTTCGCGGTATGAGCGACCACGTGAAGCAAAGATTAGATTGTGGAATGGGCAGTTCATTGGCTTCATGTAGTACTGCTGGCCGACGCGCTTTACGGTGCCATCAGCATGAAGTTCTTCATCCATGACCATCGGTGGATACATACCTTCGGAGTACCACTGCAGGTGGCCTGATTTTTCAAAGAGCGCAGCCTTGGTTAAATGTGGTGAGTAAACGAATTCGTAGCCCTCATCTTCATGGCGCTTGCGCGAATAATCTTCCATTGCTCGACGAATAATTCCGCCTTTGGGATGAAAGACGGCAAGGCCAGAGCCAATCTCTTCTGGGAATGAAAAAAGATCTAGTTCGGTACCTAGGCGACGATGATCGCGCTTTTCCGCTTCGGCAAGTAGATCTAAATATGCGGCTAACTCTTCCGGTGAGGGCCACGCAGTTCCGTAAATGCGTTGCAACATCGGATTCTTTTCAGAGCCGCGCCAATATGCCGCTGCTGTGCGCATCAGCTTAAATGCCGGAATATGTTTTGTAGAAGGCAGGTGAGGGCCGCGACAAAGATCTGACCAGACGGGCTGGCCATCACGACCTAAGTTGTCGTAAATCGTAAGTTCAGCGCCACCGACTTCAACACTGGCTTCATCACCGGCACCTGATTTCAATCCGATCAATTCACATTTATATGGCTCGTGTGCCAATTCTTTTAGCGCATCTGATTCAGTAGTTACGCGCCGGCGAAATCTTTGACTATCTTTGATTATCTTGCGCATTGCGCTTTCAATCTTTTCCAAATCTTCTGGATTGAAAGGACGGTCTGGATCAAAGTCATAGTAAAAACCATCGGTAATTGGTGGTCCAATGCCAAGGCGAGTTTGGGCGAATACTTGTTGCACGGCTTGCGCCATGACGTGGGCAGTTGAGTGGCGCAGAACAGCTAGTCCATCAGGTGAGGAGATCGATATTCCCTCAACCAAATCACCATCAATAATTTCAGTCCAGAGATCTTTGAGAACTCCATTTATCTTGCAGACGACAATTTCTTTACGTTCGGCAAATATCTGGGTTGGGCGAATATCGCTTTCGACGCTGGCACTTGCGCCATCTACGGTGATTGATATTTGCGACATGTGACTAGCCTACCGAATGCTTCAACGTCTTAGCCCGAATATTTGCTTCAAGCGCCACACAATCTGAATCAATTTTCATTTCAACACCATCTATTTCCAAGACGGGAAGCGCCAATTTCAAACTTGAGATAACGAAGGCGGCATCAATCTTCTGCAAATCAGACAAACTCAAAGACCTTACTGATACACCGCAACGTTCGATGACTATCCCCCTCTGCACCCCAGGGAGCACGCCAGAGCTAAGTGGTGTGGTCACCCATTGGCCATCGATTCGAAAGATGAAATTTGAAACAGCACCTTCACTTATCTCACTCTTCGCGTTCAAACAGATGATTTCATCAAAGCCTTGGCTTTGTGCTTTATCCAATAAATCTAAGCGGTGCTGATATGGAAATGTCTTTAATGATATTCCAGGAACTGCACCTGGCTCTAATATGAGCGTTAATTTCAGAGGATGAGTTATTTCTTCATAGCATTGATGTATTGCGACAAAGCGATCTTTTGAAAAGAGCAATCGCAATCGACCCACCGCATGAATCTCCACATGCAATAAATTTACAATGGCACTGCGTATTAAATCTTCACTCGGCAGAATGATCTCTTTCTGCGCTGCAGCATCGACAGCTCGGCGCATATGCCGACCTAGTTCAAATATCTCACCATTTTCAGTCTTAATGGTTTCAAATATTCCCTCACCATCAGGCCAGCCATCTAAGGCAACTCCAACAGATGCAGCATAGACAAGTGCATCGTTGAGCCAGATCTGCATCAGATGCTTCCTCCTGCAATCGAAATCAACTTGCGCGCCTTCAACTGGGTCTCTTCCCATTCGGCCAGCGGATTACTTCCCCAAGTAATTCCGGCGCCAGTGCCAAAACGCAATTGTCCATCCTTGGCATTCCAAAAAGTGCGAATTGCAACTGAAAGTTCGCACGTATCTGCCTCAATCCAACCTAAAACCCCACAATAAGGACCGCGTGGTACTGGCTCATTTTCACTAATAACTTTTAGAGCAGAGCTCTTCGGAGCACCACTAATTGATCCAGCCGGTAGAAGCGTTGGCAGTATTTGTTCCCAAATTAGATTTTCCTTAAGTGTTCCGACAACATCAGATACTAAGTGGCGCAATCCCGGATGATCTTCACTTCGTAATAACTCTGTCACATCAACGCTACCTGGCCGAGAAATCTGCCCCAGATCATTACGCATCAAATCAACGATCATCACATTTTCGCTTTGATCTTTATTTCCAAAACTATCTTCACTCAACTTCTGCGTTCCCTTAATGGGCGAGGTAATTACTTGATCACCTTGGCGGCGAAGAAAGAGCTCAGGTGAGGCTGATGCGATTTGCAGATCAGGGATAGACAAATACGAGGCATATGGCGCTGGATTATTGGTGAGTAATTTTGCGAAGAGAGATGCGATCTCATCACCATGAAATTGCGATGCCAAAGTGCGACAAGCATTGACTTGATATACCCAGCCATCAGCGATTGATTCGCGAATAGCTGCAACGTATTTGCAATAACGATCTTTATCTAGCGAAGAGCTCCATGTTGTAGAAATCTCAGACCATTCTCGGCTATCAAATGGAAATGGTGATTTATAGTTTTCTGCAAACCTTGCCAACCGAACCTGGCCTTCGAAGGAGATACTTACCGCCCAGAAATTGCCATCATCTAAGCGCGATAAATCATCGGTGACTTCAATCAAGGAACGTGCAAACCGCCCGCCCATCCAGAAGCAGTCGTCACGCAGATCCATAGGCCTAACGCTACGGTGAAATCTCTCGCTTTGGCGGTTGGCCCCTTGCTGCGCTAGATTTGCCCCCGCACGAAATGCGGACGTAGCGCAGCTGGTAGCGCGGAACCTTGCCAAGGTTCAGGTCGCGGGTTCGAACCCCGTCGTCCGCTCGGATTGACCGCCGCTTTGGAATTAATTTTCAAGTGGCGGTTTCTCTATAAGTGAAGAAGTAAAGGTTTGGTCGGATGGCCGAGAGGCGAGGCAAGGGACTGCAAATCCCTCTACACGGGTTCAAATCCCGTTCCGACCTCCAGTTCTAAAACAGCAACAGCCACTTGAGGAGCAGCAGATGGTTGAAGATGAATCAAAACGTCCATGGGGACGTTATGAGATCTTGTCTGAAAGCGCTGCTCATAAAGTTAAAACTATCTGGGTAGAGCCAGGTAAAAGACTTTCTTATCAACGCCATCAAAAGCGTGCCGAACATTGGTTTATCGTCGAAGGCGATGCACGCATCACGATCAATGGCGATACCTTTGAAATGGGAGCTGGAGATTCCATCGATATCGAGATCGGTGACTTACACCGCATCGAAAATATCGGCGCAACTGATGTCATCTTCGTTGAGGTCCAGACAGGAACTTACTTCGGTGAAGATGATATTGAGCGTATCGAGGATGATTTCGGGCGTTAAATCGCTCGGCTATACTTTGCCAACAATTTAATAACTACCGAAAATATTTAGACCCGGACGATTGGCTCAGCGGTAGAGCACCACATTGACATTGTGGGGGTCACTGGTTCGATCCCAGTATCGTCCACTTGCGAGCAGGTCTTTTACAGTTTTAACGCGTTATCTTTATTCAGTTTTTAGAATTACCTAACAATTACCTAACACCTAGTTACCGCTCATGGCGTGAGCGAAAGTTTCGGACGCGGTTTCTATCTGTTCATCTGTAACGTGTGCGTAAATCGTGGCCGTGACCATAGCGTCTCGGTGTCCTAGACGGTGAGCGACAACGTGCAGAGGAACACCTAGCCTTAGTAGTTCGGTGGCGTGTAGGTGGCGTAGATCGTGTAACCGGATAAGTTTTAGCCCGGCTTGCTTAGAAAGTTTTCTAAATAGGTGCGTAGGTGTCTGCACGTCAATAGGTAGACCGTTCTCCCGGACGAACACATAGCCGGTATCTGTCCAACACTCACCTATTGCCATCCGTTCCTGTATCTGACGCTTTCGGTGGGCTTTGAGTAATTCCATAGTGTCAGCGTCCACCTTTATAGTACGCCGTCCGTTAGTACCGCCTTTAGTTGAGTTAAGTTCTAGAACCTGCCTATCGGCCTTGACCCGGCTCTTACTTATGGTCAGTGATAAACCGTCAAAGTCAGACCAGCGCAAGGCGCATAGTTCTCCACGTCTTGCACCTGTAAAGGCCGATAGTCGGAAAAAGAAACTTAACCGGTGATTACTAGACGCCTTTAGAAACTGGTTTAGTTCGTCCTTATTCCATAGGTCAGGTGTAACGGACTGGCCTTTAGGCGTGGAAACTTTTTTAACCGGATTAGTCGCTAATAGGCCTTCCACGTCTACCGCGTAGTTAAGTGCCTGTTTCAGAATAGAACCAACATAGTGAACCGTAGACGGTGATAACGGACGCTCTAATAGTTGTGCGTACAAGGTCTGAACATGTGACGGTTTCAGTTCTTGTAACTTAATCGAACCTAGACCCGGTTTTAGATATAGTCGCAAGTAACTACGGTACTTACTAAGGCTAGTGGGCTTTAACTGGTTCGCGTGTAGTTCGATCCAGTTATCTACAAACTGTCCTACGGTAATTCCGCTAACCGTTACATAAGTGTTAGTTGCTAGGGCTATACGCGCCTTATCACGTTCTAATTTAGCCTGTTTTTCAGTGGTAAAACCACTGACCCAACGCGGTTTAGTCGCGCCTGTATCAGGATCGGGAACGCGCAGAACGTAGGAATAAGTCTTACCGTTAAAACTTATCCCGTTTTTAACCGTTATTTTCTTTCTGTTGCCTGTCATCTTTTACCTTTCTTTTTAGTTGGTTTATCTATAGTGACTACGCCCGGTTTAGTTTTCGGTAATAGTTCTAATTTTCTGGCCTTGCTTGCATAATCTGAAGCGGTGCGGTGTTCTACACGTTCGCTATCCATAATTACCTGTATCGGTTTCTTACCGTCCATGACCGCTTGCGTGTAGATATTCGCTATGTGTTGCAAGTATTCCGGTGTAATAATCTTTCTTAACTTAGTGTTTATAGTGGTTTTAAGTTCCTTCAATTCGATAGCAGTTAAAGGTTCAGTACTGGCGTTCCACCACCTGACAACGCTTACCGGTTCAGTTCTAGGTTCTTTAATTATGTATTCGTCCCAGTTTTCGGCGGTTAGAGATATCGATCCGTCTTTTAATAATTTCTCGTCATACTTTTCGTTAAAGGGTCTTACGTTCTCGTCCCGGTAACTAGGCGTTAAAGTCTTTACAACTATCTGTAAGGCCAGTTCTAAAAGTGTGTACCGGTACTGTTCTATAAGTTTTATTTTCCACCGGGTTACGTTCTTGTGTATGTCTAGACTGTCTAATACCGGTGTACCTAGATCGGAAATCGAAATACTAAAGAACGCGATCCAGTCATCACCGTCCAACCACTCTCTGGTTTCCTTATCGAAATCCTTAAAATGGAAAATACCCTGAAAGGTTTTCGGTACTACAAACTTTCCTAAGACCGTCGGTTCAGACCTTCCCGGTTCGCAAAACGCTAGATGTAGACCCGGTACAAAGTCCTTTAGTTCAGTAACCACGCGAATAACCGCCCATAGTCTGCTAGTCGTATCCGCTAGGTTTTCCTAGCAGGTACAAGATATTCTATACATAATCGGGAACTGATAGGAATATCCCGCACTATGAAAGGTTAATTATGGAAATAGCACTACCGGCGTCTATGTGGCGTTTAACCGAGGTATCCAAGCGGACAGGCCTAAGCCGGTCTGCCCTGTATCGCGAGATCAGGAACCCTAAATCCATGAGCGGTGAAGTTCGCGAGAACCCAACAGGACGCCTAAAGGTGGTTCATATAGGTAGATCGGTTCGAGTACGCGAGCAAGACTTAGTAGATTTCTTAGACGCCTTAGCCCGGTCTTAAATGTGGGCGCACCTAAAGGCGCTGCGTGATGTCTAATAGGGAAACCGACGCCTACGCGTTAGCAGGATCCCCGGTGAGGTTATCCGGGCTCGCACAATCTGTACACGCGTTTCTCTTACACCGATTTGATGAACGGGAATTTATCAACGGTAAACCTAATAAAGGCTATCGCAAGTCTTATCCGTCCATGGACGAAATTCGGTTGTGGTGTACCGGTTTTAGCCGGCAAGCAATCAGTAAGGCCATTGAGGAACTCATTTCTAAAGGGATCATAATTCGCGTGGAAATTGGACGCCCGGGACAACGCGCTAACTATGTGCCTGTCTACGCGTTAGGTCTCATGGGAGATTATGTAAACATATCTTTACACAAATCTAAGCACTACAAAGGTAAGAAAGTTACAGAAAGTGTTAGCCCTGATAGCACTATGAGTAAACAGGACTTACCTAATGTGTCTACAGGTCTTGACACCATAAGTAGTACAAGTATCACAAGTAATAACCGTAATGAGGATCGGTTTAATCGTCTTATAGAATTATTACCTAAGCCTCTAAAGTGTTTACAGCCCGGAGCAAACCTAGACGCGTTACTAGACGATCTATACGTTAAAGGTGGCAGGTTTACGCCCTTAGTAGCCCACCTAAACGATCACGACTACACCGGTGCGACAAGTGTTAACGCGGTTCTGTTTAATCGTCTACGCACCTATGTAGAGGCGTTACCAACTCGTAACGCTTAGTTTTTCTAAGACGAAAGGACACCTCTGATTCTACCTTTCCTTTTTTCACAGGAAAGAGTTTCCCTTTTCAAATTAAAACTAAGGAAACTTAATGCGTAAAGACCCGCGAGATAGCAGACAATGGCGAGCCTTACGAAAAAGCGTTCTTGCTCGGGACGGTTATGTCTGCCAGTACTGTGGGCAGAAAGCGGATACGGTGGATCATGTCTTACCAGTTACTAAGTTCTCAGAACTAGCGATGAGCCTTGAAAACTGTGTGAGTGCGTGTAGAAGATGTAACTCACGCAAGGGATCACGCTCACAAGCCGTTTTTTTAACCAAGGCGTTTGCCCCCCCTGATTGTGCAAACCTTGTTTTTGCGCCAAAAACTACGAGCACAGACCACGAACTGCCACGATCCCGACCAGATTAAACCGGTTTACGTTTTCCTCGGGGAAATACGGCAAGTAGAAACAGGGGGGGTGAACACTCACCTCTAAAAAACGGTGCTAGCCCTATTCCATAGTGGTGAAAGGTAACCATGGGATAGCATGGCGGTGAAATAAGTAAAAGAAAAATTACCTAACAGTTACCTAACACCTACTGTTATTCCCTGCTATTCCTGACAGTGTTTATGCGTAAATCTAAACAGTCAGACATAATAAGACACGCGTAAAACTGTAAAAAGGGCAGTTGACATTGTGGGGGTCACTGGTTCGATCCCAGTATCGTCCACGTAACGAAGTGCAGTGGCGGATAGATATCGTCCACGTAACGAAGTGCAGTGGCGGATAGATATCGTCCACGTAACGAAGTGCAGTGGCGGATAGATATCGTCCACGTAACGAAGTGCAGTGGCGGATAGATATCGTCCACGTACAATCTTTTTTCCAGAAAGTTGATTACACTTTCAGAATGAACGAAAAGCAACCGCGCAAAGGGTTTCTCGGCGAATGGGACAAGCTTTCTTCAAATATGAAGGTGGTAGCCGTAATTCTTCTCATAATTCCGGTTTTCTTATATCCGCCTTCGGTATTTCTCTATATGGGTTATGCCGTCTACATGAATATCCGCGACCGACGTAAATAGATTCATGGCAACGAAAGATCCCAGCCGCGAGGCACACTTCCCCGCTATCGAAAAGAAGTATGGCGAGAAGATGAAGTATTGGTTTGGCATTATGTCCAAACTAGAAGGAAAAAAGTATCCAGAGCAGATCGCGCACTTGCGTGAGAATTATGGTTTCTCACAAGCCCATGCGAATGCCTTGGTTATGTATTCACGGGGATCCACATCAGCTCAACGTTTTGATAAACCGGCGGACTATTACAAAACTATTACTCCCGAACAAGCCAAAACGGTGCGGGCAATAATGAAAGTGATCCAAACCAAGTACCCAAAGCTAGAACTTGTCATGGCTTGGAATCAACCAATGCTGCGTGATGGAACTAAATATATCTTTGGTATTTCCGCCACCAAGGGTTACTTGCTGGTGGCTCCCTGGAGTACTGAAATACTGGATGCCTTTCGCCCAAAACTTGATGGCTATATAGTGAATAAGAAGACGGTTCAGATTCCCAGTGACTGGGAAGTAGATAGCAATCTCCTGCTACAGCTGGTTAAGGCTCGTTTAGCCGAGTAGTTGTGAGAGGATCCTGCATTGACTAGAGCCAAGCTGGAATCCTTTGCCAAAGAGAAATTAACTTTCGGCGCCTCTCCCCTGCAGCGACTAGATCGCTTAACTGAGCACCTGGGCGGGAAAGTTGAAATTTGGGCCAAGCGCGAAGATGTTAACTCTGGTCTTGCTTATGGCGGAAATAAAACGCGCAAACTCGAATATTTGGCAGCCGAAGCGCTAGCAACTGGTTGTGACACTCTCGTGTCGATCGGTGGGGTGCAGTCCAACCACACACGCCAAGTAGCCGCAGTGGCTGCACACCTAGGACTCAATTGCGTTCTAGTGCAAGAACACTGGGTTGATTGGGAAGAAGCTAATTACGAAAAGACCGGAAACATTTTGTTAAGTCGCATCATGGGCGCAGAAGTTCGCTTAGATCCAGCAGGGTTCGATATTGGTTTCCGTAAATCTTGGGAAGATGCGATTGCCGATGTAATTGCGCGCGGCGGTAAGCCTTATCCAATTCCAGCAGGCGCATCTGATCATCCACTTGGAGAGCATGGCTTTGCTGGCTGGGCATTTGAAGTCGAAGATCAAGAGAAGGAACTTGGATTCAAATTCGATAACTTCATCGTCTGCTCGGTGACCGGATCGACTCAGGGTGGAATGATCGCTGGATTCGCTCATTCAAATCGCGCTGAGTCTGTAATCGGAATCGATGCTTCTGCCACCGTTGAAAAGACTTGGGATCAAATTAAACGAATCGCATCGCGCACTGCTTCGGCGATTGATTTAGGCCGGGAATTACGTGACTCTGAAATCGTTCTGCTGGACCGTTGGCATGATGACATTTACGGAGTTGCTGGTCCTCGGACTATTGAAGCGATTCGTTTAGCGGGCAGCCTCGAAGGAATGATCACCGATCCCGTTTATGAAGGTAAATCTATGGCCGGAATGATCGATTTAATTCGTGAAGGATTTTTCAAAGAAGGTTCAAGAGTCCTATATGCGCACCTGGGCGGACAACCTGCAATTAATGGTTACACCGGAGCTTTTTAAAATTATTTGGTGAAGGTAGGTTTTAGAACACCAAGACCTAGAACTCGTTCAATCTTTGCCATGGCGCTGATCAGTTTGGTCTCTTCGTTGGCGCGCGAAACAATGCCAACACCAACCGGTAAACCGTCAACTAGCCCCATGGGCAGGCAACCGATCGGTGTACCTGCAATTGCAGGGGCCATCGTTATCCAAGTAGCAGAAGAAAAATTATCGCCTCCTCCGAGATTGCTCTTCCACGCAGGTGCGTAAGTTTCACCGATCAAAATATCAAAGTCGGCAAAGGCCGGAGTCAATACACGATTAATCGCCCAATCGAGATTCTCTTTACGTAGCTTTGCATAATTCGAATTGCGACCCCCCAGTTCCAAGGCTTGTTCGAAAAATTCCTGCCCAAAATATTTCATCTCCACACTTGCGTTATTTGCATTGAATTTGACTACATCAGAGAGCGAGTGAACTTGAACACCAGAACGTCCTTCCAAGTAAGTAGCCAAATCTTCGTTGAGCTCATGCATTAATACCTGGAACTCAGCGGTCCCATCTTCATCCGTAGGCGCAGGCAGAGATATTTCAGTGACCTTGATATTTGCCGCACTTACCTTTGAGAGTAATTCGGCAAATAATTGATTGGTCCCGGTATCCGCGGTTGCCCATTCCTTTACATATGCAATACGCATCGGCTCTTCCGAATTAACTGCCTTGGTGTAAAGATTTTTATTGGTAAGAACATCCAGAAGTGCCGCGGTTTGGGCAACAGTCTGCGCCATTGGACCTGGCGTATCTTGGCTGGCGCTGATGGGAATCATCGCATCGCGAGGAATTGCACCAACAGTTGGTTTTATGCCCACGCAACCATTTAAAGATGCTGGACAGACAATCGAACCATCTGTTTCACTACCAACTGCCATCGAAACAAGACCAGCGCCAACTGCTGCTCCTGATCCAGAAGAAGAACCACCAGCACTGTGTGCATGTTTCCAAGGATTGGCAGTTAATCCACCGACTGCCGACCACCCACTTGTAGATTTTCCAGAACGAATATTGGCCCATTCAGAAAGATTTGTTGACCCAATAATTGTGGCACCTGCTGCGCGCAGTCTCTTTGCGATCGTTGAATCACGGACAACTTCAGCATCTTGCAGGGCAAGTGAACCTGCGGTGGCTGGTAGCCCAATGGCTTCAATATTGTCTTTAATCAGTATTGGAACACCAGAGAGCGGGCCGGACGCTTCGTTGAATTTGAGATCTTTCGTTAAGGCCAATACCGAATTGAGTTGATAGCCACTCTGATCTATCTCGGCAACCTTTTGAAGCGCAGCTTCTATCTTTTCAAAATCCATTTAAGAACTATGGCTTTCTATAAAGATACGTGAATTTTCGAAGATGATCTCGGCGTCGTAATCAATGGTGGCAACATGATAGCTATTGGTAAGTTCGATACGTTGCTTAATTCGCGAGCCAACGCCATTCATGATGATTTCGGTATTTGATACCGGCAGAGTGTGATCATCAACGCTATGAAAGAGCTGCATCGGCAAAGTGACATCGTGCAATCGCTCGCGCGTATATTTGAGCATTTTCAAAAGCTCATAGACACCTCTGGTTGGCAGCGCGTCATATCCCCATTCAGTTACACCCGGGCGCTTAATGTCATCGCCGACTGATTTACGTAATTTTTGAAAGCGGGATAAGAAGAAGGCAATCTTTGGGCCAATAAAGGCGACATGGATCATCGGGTTGACCAAGATAATCCCCGTCAATTTATTTGAAGCTTTGGCGGCGATATGTAGCGTTGTTCCGCCGCCCATCGATAGCCCGCAAAGAAATATCTTGGTGCAAGTCTTTTGTAATTCGGCGATCTCGGCTTCAACCTTTGCCGGCCATTGCTCCCATTTAATTTCATTTAAATCTTCAGGCTTTGTTCCATGTCCCGGTAGCAATGGAACTCGAACGGTGTAGCCCTTTTGATTTAAATACTCGGCCCAGGGACGCATTCCGGCAGGAGAGCCGGTAAATCCGTGGACTAGAACAACACCGATCTCTTTATTTGCACCAGTTCCAATAGCTGACCAATCTGAAACCAAGCCTGCAGGTGCGCCAATTACTGTCATATCCCAAGAGTACTAAGGAGCCACTGTCAGGGTGATGTATTAGCCTTGCATTTATGTCAGGTGGCGAACGTCTTTTAATTGATGTGCCCTTTGTCGTATTCGACCTAGAAACATCTGGCTCTGCGCCATCGAAGGGTGCTGCCGTAACAGAAATTGGTGCCATCAAAGTATTAGGTGGCAATGTAATCGGCGAATTTCAAACCTTTGTAAATCCTGGACATCACCTCTCCGACTTCATTACCTCACTTACTGGCATCACAGATTCGATGTTGGCCGATGCGCCCACCATCGATCAAGTCCTTCCCACCTTCTTAGATTTCCTAGGACCGGGCCACGAAACAGTTTTAGTAGCCCATAACGCACCCTTTGATATGAGCTTTATGAAAGCTGCAGCTATCGCACATAATTATGAATGGTCAGAATATAAAGTTGTCGACACTGCACTCGTTGCTCGCTACGTTCTAGACCGAGATGAAGTTCCAAACTGCAAGCTATCTACACTTGCCCCATTCTTTGGTTCGGCTACATCGCCAAACCATCGCGCGCTAGATGATGCTCGTGCCACAGTTGATGTTCTTCATGGAATTTTTGAACGACTCGGTACTCATGATGTGACGACGCTGGATCAATTACTGCAATTCAAGCGAAAGCGCGCCCGTCGCCCACTGGATTAATTGGCCGATAAATCTTGGCTCAAGGCAACCCAACGACTGAGCAATTCGGTTGCGGCACCGCTATCGATTGCTGTACTTGCCTTGATTAAAGATTTAGAAATCCGTTCTTGAATATTTAGATTCATATCTCCATCAAAGGCGGCAATCGCAGCTGCCGCATTTAAAAGAACGGCATCACGTGGAGCACCTTTTTCTCCCGCAAAAATCGCTTTGGTAATTCGGGCATTCTCGGTTGCATCTCCCCCGACTAGCGCAGCAATCGGCGCGTTGGCTAAACCAAAATCTTTAGCATCGATCTGATCGCTAGTGATTTCACCTTTGCCGATAGTAAGTACCGATGTGCTGGTAGCAAGAGTTATCTCATCTAATCCATCGTCGCCACGAAATACAAAACCTTCCACTCCTCTATCTGCCAGAACTTGAGCCATTACCAAATGCATTCGTTCATTCGCCACACCAATGGCCGCAGCCTTTGGGCGTGCTGGGTTTGCCAGTGGTCCGAGGATATTAAACACGGTGGCAGTGCCTAACTCCTTTCGAGCAGGTGCGGCAAAGCGCATCGCCGGATGAAAGACCGGTGCAAAACAGAAACCGATGCCAAGTTCTGAAACTGTTTTGGCTACTTTTGCGCCATCCAGATTTATCGCAACCCCAAGTGCCTCTAATAAATCACCGGCACCTGATTTGGAAGATGCCGCACGGTTACCGTGCTTAACCACGCGTGAGCCAGCAGCTGCGGCAATTATCGCAGCGGTGGTTGAAATATTTATAGTGTGAGCGCCATCGCCGCCGGTGCCAACAGTGTCTACAGATCGCTCGGTAATTTTAATTGGTGCGCAGTGGGAATACATCTGCTCGACCAACGCGCCGACTTCTTCAGGAGTCTCACCTTTTGCTTTGAGGGCGAGTAAGAAGTCTTTGAGAGTTTCTTTATCTGCGCGATCTTCCAATACTTCACGCATCAAATTCTGGGCTTCTAGCGGTGGTAGATCTAAGCCGTTTTTCAACTTAGAGATGGATGCAGCCCAATCGATAGAGCTCATGATTAAAACCTTTAGTTAGCCGATTGCGGCTGCGGTATTTGATCGCATTAAATCTGCAACCGTATTGGCCAAGGTGAATGGATCTATCGGGTGAATGACACTTGCCTCGGCGCGTGACCAGGCCGCAAGCCAAGCATCCTCGCGTCGGCCGGTAATCAACAAGACTGGTGGGCAGTTAAAAACTTCATCTTTTAATTGGCGGGCGATTCCCATTCCACCTTCAGGGACCGCTTCTCCATCCAAGATAAATAAATCTGCGCGCAGTTGGCCGGTAACGCTCTTGCGATCCACAAATGCACGAAGGGCTGGGCCAGTTGCAAACTCTTCAATTTGATGTTCTGGCAAGTCATCGCTGACGCGCTTTCCGAGGGCGGCCACGATGGAGGCGCGAACTGATGCATCATCGGAATAGACAATGATGATCGGTTTGCGGGTCGATGACATGGGGCAAGTCTAATCAAAGCCAACCTATCGAATCGACTGATTTCTGCGTAAAAAGAGCGTGACCCGTTTCACCTAAATCCAGCGAATTTAAGGGCTAGAAGTTGAGCCTTGAATAGGTAGGCGAGCGTGATTTCAGGGATACTTACCCTCATGACCAGCACAACGATCACAGCTCCACACAAGATCAACCGCCCCAATTTGGTGGCGGTGGGAACGATCGTCTGGCTAGCTAGCGAGTTAATGTTCTTCGCAGCGCTCTTTGCTATGTATTTCACGACCCGTGCTGTGCAAGGCCCAGCGATCTGGTTGAAGTCAACTGAAATTTTAAATATCCCTTTTGCGGCGCTAAATACAACTGTGCTTGTTCTCTCTTCGGTCACTTGCCAATTCGGAGTTTTCGCAGCCGAACGTTTTCAAGCAAAGCGCACAGGTTCAATTTTTAATATCAAATCATGGGGAATGCGTGAATGGTTCTCACTAACTTTTTTAATGGGCGCCTTCTTTATCGCCGGTCAAATTTACGAATACGCCAGCTTGGTCACTGAAGGCCTAACACTTTCATCCACCGCTTATGGTTCAGTTTTCTATGTTGCAACCGGCTTCCATGGACTGCACGTAACTGGCGGCCTGATCGCATTTTTGATCGTGATGGTTCGTGTATCTAAAGCACGTCGCTTTACCCATAACCAAGCAACCACTGCGATTGTTGTTTCGTATTACTGGCACTTTGTGGATGTTGTCTGGATTGCCCTTTTCTCAGCGATTTATTTGATCAAGTAAAAACTTACAGAGAAGAAACGGAAAAAATATCTTGAAGCGTCTCTCCCGATTACGCAGACACCGCGCAGTTGCGCCACTTCTCTTGGTACTAGCTCTCCTCTCAATCGGAACAACGTTCTCGGTTGCCGGTGCTGCGACAAGCACACCAATCACCGCAGCTGAAAAGAGCGCGCTAATCGATGAGGGAAAGCAACTCTTTCTTAAAGGTTGTTCCTCTTGCCACGGCATCAATTTAGAAGGTAGTGCGATAGCTCCTGCTCTTCTAGGTGTGGGTGCCGCCTCAGTAGATTTTCAAGTGGCCACAGGCCGCATGCCAGTTGCTGATATGAGTGCACAAATTGTTCGAAAGAAGCCTATCTACAATGAAAAACAAGTAGAAGCCCTGGCCGCATATGTTGCATCTCTTGCTCTGGGACCTGAAGTTCCGGGCGAATCACAATTAAATTACGAACGAGACGGATCTACCGCACAAGGTGGAGAACTATTTCGCACCAACTGCGCAATGTGCCACAATTTCGCTGCTCAAGGCGGTGCACTTACTCAAGGTAAGTACGCACCAACTTTGATGGGCGTTGAACCACGTCATATTTATGAGGCGCTAATTACCGGACCACAATCAATGCCGGTCTTCTCCGATAAAACAATTACACCTGCTGAAAAGCTTTCTATTATTAAATGGATTAAGGCAGCCGAAGCTGAACCACAGCTTGGTGGCGCTTCCCTTGGTCGCGTCGGACCGGTTACTGAAGGACTACTTGTTTGGACACTTGGACTCGGGCTACTTGTTGGCGTCGCAGTCTGGCTAGCGATGAAGGCGAGATAGAAAATGTCTAACGAAATCGAAGCGATAAAGGATCCTGGTCTTCCAGCGCACGTTCATCGCCGCGCAGATACTGATCCCAAGGCGGCTAAGAAAGCTGAACGTCAGGTTGCGATTCTCTTTCTACTCTCTGCATTAGGCACAGTCACTCTGATTGGTTCTTATATTTTTATTCCGCAAGATCTCTTTATATTTTTCCCCGTGCTTGGCAATACCAATGCCCACCAACTCTTCCTCGGGCTAGGAATGGCGGCATCGCTCTTCTTTATCGGAATGGGTGCGATTCACTGGGCCAAGACTTTAATGCCAGATGAAGAAGTAATTATTCAGCGCCACGAATTTCGCTCACCTGATGAAGACCGCGAAGCTTTTGTAGCAACCGCGAAAGCAGGCGCTGCCGCTGCGGGACTTGGCCGTCGCTCACTAATTAAACGTTCCCTTGGACTATCACTTGGCTTAGCTGGACTCTCACCATTGATCTTGCTCCGTGATTTGGGTCCACTTCCCGGAGATGAACTATCAAAGACTTCTTGGAAAGCTGGCACTCGATTAGTTACCGATCCGGGCGATCGCCCGATTCGCGCTGAAGATCTAGAAGTTGGCGCAGTTGCACAGACCTTGCCTGAGATCCCAGCTGGAAGCGAACGCGCCTTATCCGACATTGGTAAGGACGCTGTCTTGCTGATTCGTCTGCGACCTGAAGACTTTAACCTGGATGCCGAACGCTTATCTTGGACACATGAAGGCATCATCGCCTTTTCAAAAATCTGTTCCCATATGGGCTGCGCTGTTGCCTTGTATGAACAACAGACCAAGCACCTGCTCTGCCCGTGCCATCAATCGACATTCGATGTAACCCGCGCTGCCAAGGTGATCTTTGGCCCATCAGCACGACCACTGCCTCAACTCGCGATAACTGTAGATTCCGAGGGATACTTAGTCGCGAAACAACCATTTACCGAACCTGTAGGACCTAGCTTCTGGGAGCGCTCATCATGACAGCACGTGAAAGAATCGCAGGCACCGTCGCCAACTATGTTGACGAACGAACTGGCGCAGCCGCATGGATGAAGAAGAACCTCAATAAGGTCTTCCCCGATCACTGGTCATTCTTGCTCGGCGAAATCGCACTGTATTCATTTGTCATATTGTTGTTATCTGGCACATTCTTAACTTTCTGGTTCGATCCATCACAACGTGAAGTTATTTATGACGGTGGATATCAACCGCTTTCTGGAATCAAGATGTCTGCTGCCTACGCATCGACCTTGCATATTTCATTCGAGGTTCGCGGTGGGCTATTGATGCGTCAGATCCATCACTGGGCAGCCCTCATCTTTATGGCGGCGATCGTCGTTCACTTAATGCGCGTTTACTTCACTGGCGCCTTCCGCAAGCCGCGTGAGTTTAACTGGATCATCGGTATCGGATTATTAACGTTAGGAATCGTTGAAGGCTTCCTGGGTTACTCACTTCCTGATGATCTACTTTCTGGTACCGGTATCCGAATTGCCGAAGCGATTATTCAAGCACTGCCGTTAGTCGGTTCTTATCTGGCATTCTTTGCATTTGGTGGCGCCTTCCCAGGCGAAGCATTTATTCCACGCATTTACACGGTGCACGTACTGCTCTTACCTGGAGCATTCCTCGCGTTGATTACCGTGCACTTAATGTTGGTCTGGTACCAGAAGCACACTCAATATCCGGGTCCAGGACGTACTGAAAAGAATGTTGTTGGATATCCATTGCTACCTGTCTACATGGCTAAAGCTGGAGGATTCTTCTTCATCGTCTTTGGCGTTACTGCATTCCTTGGCGCTGTTGCATCCATTAACCCAATTTGGCTCTACGGCCCTTACACGCCGGGGCAAGTATCCGCCGGTTCACAGCCTGACTGGTACATGGGTTGGCTAGATGGCTTAGTTCGAATGTCGCCACCAATAGAAACACATGCTTTTGGGCACACAATCTCGTGGAATATTTTGATTCCAGGTTTAATTGTTCCTGGAATCTTATTTACCGGTATGGCCTTGTATCCATTTATTGAAAGCTGGATGACTGGCGATAAACGCGAACATCACTTACTTGATCGTCCACGCAATGCGCCAAACCGCACAGCCCTTGGCGTCATGTCACTTACCTTTATGTTGGTCGCACTCATCAACGGTGGTAACGACATCATTGCAACCACATTCCACCTGACCATTAACCAAATTATGTGGTTCTCCCGCATTGCAATCTTTGTACTTCCACCACTTGCCTTCGTGATTACAAAACGTCTCTGTCTCTCGCTACAACGTGCAGACCGTGATCTGGTGCTTCATGGACGTGAAACTGGTCGCCTGGTGATGATGCCACATGGAGAATTCGTGGAAGTCCACGAACCAATCTCAGCCGAAAAGGCTTGGTTGCTGACGCAGCATGAGCAGCAACCAGCGCTGGCGTTGCAGGAGAGTGATTCACGTGGAGTGCGTCGCCCAGGAGCGCTTAAAAATAAGCTACGTGCGCGTTTGAGCAGAGCGCATGCAGTTGCCGTTCCTAAGGTAACCGCCGAAGATCTCAAGGCGATCGAGCACCACTAACGCTCGCAGATCGCTTTTAGCTGCACCAAGCTCTTTGCCATCCATTTCGGATTGTGAGCTAGCGCCCCGGTTGCATTGAGCCATTTCGCTGCAAACCATGGAATGTCGTTGCCATCAAAGCTTTCAGTTACCTGCGTTCTGCCCTCGCCCAGGTCTACCAGTTCGTAATTCCAGGTCCATTTCATAAGATGGCACCAAGCGATTTTTCGCCCTTCTTCAAAAATAACAACAGTATTTGTAATGCGATAAGGAAATTTGATCTTCATCGCCATTCCAAATTTTGCGCCTAGGCTAAGTCGCACTGGACCAGAAATATTCTTCTGAATCGTGCCAGAGCCATCAAAGAGTTGGTGAGAATGCGGATCTGCAATTAAATCGAAGATTTTTTGCGCAGGCGCCGAGATAACAATTCGAGCTGCGGTATTTCGCTGGATATTAACTTCCAAAATTTCGGCGCGGTCTTTTTCCATGGCGATAATCTAGGGTTAAAGCAAGTTAATGAGAAGCGTTCTCCGCAAGTGGCTTCTCATATTCAGTAACGAAACCGATAATGCTAATTACCAAAGCACCGAGGGCGATAAGCGTTAACCACCAGCCGATTAAAAGTGACAGCCCTAGAGCCATCGCACTCATGGCAACAGGTAAAGGCCACCATGAATGAGGGCTATAGAAACCTAACTCCCCTGCGCTATCTGCAATTTCTGCAGTAGGACGATCTTCCGGAAGTTCGTGGCCAATTCGCTTTGCGGTAAACCATAAATAAAACCCGACCATGCCAGCCAGACACGCAGCTAGCGTCATGCCGGTGATGCCGACCGCTTCTCCCCCAACGTAATAATAAACAATCGCCATTATTACGTAGAAGAAAGAAAGGCCAGTGAAGAGACGCCAATTAGCTTTCATTAGTGCTCAGTCTTAATGTGCGGATGATGTAAATCAAATGCCGGACGCTCTGAACGGATGCGCGGCATCGTCAAGAAGTTATGGCGTGGTGGTGGGCAAGATGTCGCCCATTCCAGAGATGAACCGTAGCCCCAAGGATCATCGCAATTGACCAGCGGGGACTTGCGGGTAATCCAAACATTTACAAAGAATGGAATCATCGAAAGGGCCAGCAGCGCCGATCCGATAGTTGAAATCGTATTCATAGTCGTAAAGCCATCAGTTGCTAGGTAATCGGCGTAGCGACGTGGGAAGCCCTTAATGCCCAGCCAATGCTGGATCAAGAAGGTTAAGTGGAAGCCAAAGAATAAAGTCCAGAAGTGAATCTTGCCTAAACGCTCATTTAACATGCGACCGGTCATCTTGGGCCACCAGAAATAGAAGCCGGCGAACATCGCGAAGACCACGGTGCCGAAGAGAACATAGTGGAAGTGAGCTACGACAAAGTAAGAAGCCGAAACTGCGAAATCAAGTGGTGGTGAAGCCAAGATAATTCCAGTTAACCCACCAAATAAGAAGGTAACTAGAAAGCCCATCACCCAGAGCATCGGTGTTTCAAAAGTTACATTGCCCCGCCACATGGTGCCGATCCAGTTAAAGAACTTAACACCAGTTGGGATACCGATTAAGAAAGTCATAAATGAGAAGAAGGGCAAGAGAACCTGTCCACTTGCGAACATATGGTGCGCCCAGACTGCGACAGATAGGGCAGAGATTGCGATCGTTGCAGCAATTAGACCTTTGTAACCAAAGATTGGCTTGCGGCTAAAGACCGGCAAGATTTCAGTTGCAATACCAAAGAATGGCAGCGCCAAGATGTAAACCTCAGGGTGGCCAAAGAACCAGAACAAGTGCTGCCACAACATCGCACCACCATTTGCTGGATCAAAGAGATGTGAACCAAAGAGGCGATCAGATTCCAGTCCAAGCAGCGCTGCAGCTAATGGAGGGAAGGCGAGCAGAACAAGAATTGAGGTAAGTAGCACATTCCAGGAGAAGATCGACATACGAAACATCGTCATTCCTGGTGCGCGCATCGTGAAGATAGTTGTTATGAAGTTAACACCACCCAAGATTGTTCCAAGACCCGAAACGGCAAGACCAATCACCCAAAGATCGCCACCAATACCTGGTGAGTATGTTGAGTTAGCTAGAGGCGCATAGGCAGTCCAACCAAATGATGCCGCACCACCCGGCGTTAAGAAACCAGCAACAGCGGTAACGCTACCGAAGAAGAAGAGCCAGAAAGACAACATATTTAAACGCGGGAAAGCCACATCTGCGGCGCCGATTTGCAGCGGCATAATTACATTGGCAAAACCGACAAAGAGTGGCGTTGCAAACATCAAGAGCATGATCGTTCCGTGCATCGTGAAGATCTGGTTGTACTGCTCATTACTTAAGAATTGCATGCCAGGTCGCGCCAGCTCGGCGCGCAGAATTAGCGCTAAAAGGCCACCAATTAAGAACCAGGCAAATGTCGTTATCAAATACATATAACCAATGACCTTATGGTCAGTTGAGGTAATCCACTTTACAAAGTTTTTGCCTTTCACCGAAGGTGGCATAGGCGCTACGTTTATCGTTGGACGTTCTGCATAAGTTGTCATGCTTGGCTCGCCTTCAGAGTTTCCAGATATGCCTTGTACTCAGTTGGAGTAACTACTTTTACCTTAAAGAGCATCTGCGAGTGATTGCGACCGCAGAGAATATTGCAACGACCCGGATATGTTCCGAGCTTGTTAGCTGTGAATTCAAGACTGTTCGTGACACCCGGAAGGTTCTGCATTTGAATCATAAACGCTGGGATCCAGAAGCCATGGACGACATCGTTAGAATTAATTGTGTAACGAACCTTTTCGCCAAGCGGAACGTAAAGAGTAGGTGGCTGCGCAGGAGTCCCAGTTACTACCGCTTTGGTGCCGGCTTCGGGATAGGAGAATTGCCATGACCATTGGAATCCATTTACTTGAATCTCATGGGCATATGAAGTTGTTTTTTCTGTAATTTTGGTTTCTTTAACGGCTGTAAAGTAGAAGAGAACTGCAACGATTACAAAGGGAATAATGGTGTAAGCGATTTCAACTGGAATGTTGTATTGCGTCTGTTTCGGAAATTCGCCTTTACTAACTTTGGCGCGATGAAAGACGGCGGGCCATAAAATTAAAATTAGAGTAAAGACACCAACCACACCGGCTGCAATCCAAGCGCCTTGCCAAAGTGATAGTGAAGTGTCATTTACGCTCGTAACGCCTTCTTCAAACCCAAGCCCTGAGACTTTGGCGCATCCGGTTAGAAGTAAGCCAAGTGGCGCTAAAAGTAAGCCCCGCAACATTGAGCGGGTTGGCTTATTAGACATGGTGCTAAGGATAGTGCTGCATTTCCCTCATCCGCTCCTTGGCTAGTAGCGTTGGCGGGGTGGTTCCAGTCACAGGAAATTTCCAAGCAGAGACAGCGCTAAATCCGCTGGCTCAAGAAGCGCTGCTGGCTGCCTTTGACTCGGGATGGGCAGATCCTAAGAAGATCGGACAGAACCCAAGTAAGTCCGCGATATTGCGAAATAACGCACTGGAATCGATTGCTCATCGACTAGGAATTAGCGTCGATCAGATCGAGATCACTGGCGAAGTTGGCCTTAGCTACTTTCTATCGCTAGCCGGATTTCTCAGTCCAGAGAAAACTTTATATTTCGGTGCCGGAGATCGCAGCGGAGTAATCGCAACCGTACGCTCTCACCAAGGCGCCACTAAGGAGATAACACTCCTAAAAGATGGCCGCTTAAATTTTGCAAAAATTACTATGGAATCGAACTCTATCCTGGCGTTTCAACTGGCCAATGGGGAAAGTGGAGCGATTAACTCGCTACCTGAGCAACTTCCCAAAGATCTGCTAATCGCAGTCGATGCCACCGCTTCTGGTTCACGAGTCGCGTTGCCCCCAAGATGGGATAGCGCAGCCTTTGATTCACGAGCTTGGGGCGGCCCGGCAGGCCTAGCAATTGTTGCCATCAAGAATTCGGCGCATTGGAAGAATCCACTCCCTCATATTTCAAGCGTCCGCCGTACTTACGGTACTTATTCACTTCCATTATTACTAGCAAGTGCCATCGCGTTAGAGAATTTTGAAGACGACGCAATCTTTATCCGTAAGCAAAATTTAAAGATTCGTAGCGCAGTTAAAGCAGCCCTGCCTGACACGCTAATTGCCGGAGAACTCGATATCTCGATGCCTCATCTGCTCTCAATGGTATTTCCAGGAACAAATGGCGAAGAAGTCTTGCGGGAGTTATCCGCAAAAGGGTTTGCAGTTGATTCAGGTTCGGCATGCACAGCAATGAATTTGCAACCTAGCCACGTATTAGCGGCGATGGGACTTCCGACAGATGGAAATGTTCGAATCGCAATTCATGCCGGTGTGATCGAGAGCGAAATAGATGCCTTAATTACCGCGTTGTTAGATGCGGTTCAATCTCTGCAGCAGAAGTAGCGCCATAAGCTTGACTAAAGCGCGCTAAAAATTCTTCCTTTGTAAAACGATATTCCTGAGTGCCGGTTGTCTCAATTACATAAGTTGCTATCATCGCACCTAGCTGTGCGCAACGCTCGTGGCTAAGCCCCCAAGCAAGACCTGCCACGAAACCTGATCTAAATGAATCGCCGACTCCGGTTGGATCAACTTTGCCCTTCTCCTTTGGGCAGCCAATCTTTATCGTATCGCCATCGACTGATTCAACACGTGCGCCATCTGAACCTAAGGTCACGATGCGATATTTAACCCTCTCCAAAATCTCGCGATCGCTCCACCCGGTCTTTTGGATTGCAAGCGCCAATTCATATTCATTTAGAAATAAGTAAGTAGCGCCAGTTATTAATTGCTTAATTTCTTCACCGCTCATCCGAGCCATTTGCTGAGAAGGATCGGCGGCAATTGCAATACCCATTTGACGGGCAACTTCGGTATGGCGCAACATCGCTTCGGGATCATCTGGAGAAATAACAATTAAATCAAGTTTGCCAGTCTTCTCCATAATCGGGGCTAGCTCGATGTTTCGCGCTTCAGACATTGCACCAGGGAAGAAGGAAGCAATTTGATTGAGCTCGGTATCAGTTGTGACCATAAAGTGCGCGGTGTGTAAGGTCTTTGAGACTAAGACATGAGAGGTATCAACGCCATGTCGAACTAGCCACGCATCGTAATCAGGCCAATCGATTCCGACGGCTGCAATAAGAATTGGATTTAAACCCAAGACGCCCATGCCATAGACAATATTTGCCGCACATCCCCCGCGTCGGACTTCCAGTCCATCAACTAAGAAAGATAGCGAAACTTTTTCGAGTGATCCGGCGACAAGTGAATCGGTAAATTTCCCAGAAAATGTCATCAAATGGTCAAGGCCAACCGAGCCGGCAACACCAATTTTCATCAGGTTTTAAAGAGAGCGTGAAACTTTAGTTAAAGGAGTCGCCACAGGCGCAAGAACCCTGCGCTTGCGGATTTTCGATTGTGAAACCTTGCTTCTCGATAGTGTCAACGAAATCTATAGTTGCACCCATCAAATAAGGATCGCTCATCTTGTCTACAACAACTTTGACAGCACCGAATTCGCGGGCGATATCACCTTCTTGATTACGGTCATCAAAGTAAAGCTGGTAACGAAGACCAGAACATCCACCTGGCTGCACGGCAACGCGCAGGTAGAGATCGTCACGACCTTCTTGTGCTAGAAGTGCGGCTACCTTGGCGGCGGCAACATCGGTAAGTGCAATTGAAGTCAAGATTGGAGTTTCGGACGATGTTGTAGTTGTCTCAGTTGTCATATAACTAGCCTACCCGCCCTGCTGAGTCGATGCGACAGCAACGCCATTTATAAGCCAGAATGTGGCTATGTCCACATCCCAAGGCGGGTCTTTAACCAACTTACTTCTGCTTGGCCGCGGCCAAGATCTGGAATCAGAACGTGGCGTCTCTTGTACCGGCGAACTCCCTGAAGCCAGCGATCCCGAATTAGTCTCCCGCGCTCGTATCGCCCGCGCCGCGTTAGGTGATCGCGCACTTGTTTTAGGCCATCACTACCAACGCGATGAAGTAATCGAGTTTGCAGATATCACTGGCGATTCATTTAAGTTGGCACAGGCAGCAGCTGCACAATCAACGGCTGAATACATAATTTTCTGTGGTGTCCACTTCATGGCTGAAAGCGCCGATATCTTAACTTCCTCTAAACAAAAGGTGATCCTGCCTGATTTAGCTGCTGGTTGTTCCATGGCCGATATGGCAACGGCTAATCAAGTACAGGAATGTTGGAGCCAACTTTCATCCCTTGGAATTGCAGATAAAACGATCCCTGTTACTTACATGAACTCATCTGCTGCGATCAAGAGCTTTACCGGCGAACACGGCGGAACTATTTGTACTTCTTCCAACGCGAAGAAAAGTATGGAATGGGCCTTTACGCAAGGTGAAAAAATTCTCTTCCTGCCAGACCAACATCTCGGTCGCAATACTGCCGTGCTATCGCTTGGCCTTTCATTAGCGGATTGCGTTCTCTGGAATCCTTGGAAGCCAATGGGCGGATTAACTGCCGATCAATTGCGCGCAGCTAAAGTTATTTTATGGCGCGGCCATTGTTCAGTTCATGGACGCTTTAGCGTTGAATCGGTAAATGAAGTTCGCAAGCGAGTTCCTGGAGTTAAAGTTCTAGTTCACCCAGAATGCCAAAATGAAGTCGTATCGATCGCAGATGTTGTCGGTAGTACCGAGGCAATTATTCGGGCCGTTGAGCAATCGCCGGCTGGAAGCAAGTGGGCGATCGGAACAGAGTTGAATTTGGTTTCTCGCTTAGCCAAAAACCATCCCGATAAAGAGATTGTCTTCTTGGATAAAACCGTCTGCTACTGCTCAACTATGAACCGGATTGATCTACCCCACCTGGTGTGGGCAATGGAGTCGCTAGTAGCGGGCCATGTGGTTAATCAGATAAAGGTTGATCCCGAGACCGCTCGCTTTTCAAAGTTGGCTCTAGAGCAGATGCTCGCCCTATAGTTTGCAATGTGACAAATCCAGAGGATAACTCCCAGAAAAAGGGACGCCCAACTCCAAAGCGCAAAGATGCACAAGCTTCTACAAAGTTTTCTTCTTTAGCGCCGGCTTCGACAAAGGCTGAGAAAGCGCGGGCTAAGGATGCTGCTCGCGCATCACGAATTGCACAACGTGCGGCTTATCTACGTGGTGATGAATCAGCGCTTCCTGCGCGCGATCGTGGACCCGAGAAGAAGTTAGTCCGTAATTTAGTTGATTCACGCCGCTCGATTGGCGAATACTTTCTACCGGTAATCGGTTTCGTACTTATTCTCTCGCTCATACCAATCGGCGCATTTGCGGTTGCAGGAATTGTCATCATGTACAGCGTTCTACTTTTCTCCGTGGTCGATGGGCTCTTCTTATCTCGTAAGATCAAGAGCGAAGTCGCACAGCGCTTTCCAAATCAGAGTACTAAAGGCCTAGGTCTTTATGGCTGGCTACGTTCCACCCAGATGCGTCGCATGCGCGCACCAAAGCCACAAGCCAAACCTGGCGATAAAGTTAATTAAGCGCGCGGGTTAGGGCTTTTGGTTTCTTTCGCATCCGTTGTAGGGATTGCACCAAGAGCGTTATCGATCGCCTTCATCTGATCAGAGGTTAGCTTCACACCAGATGCTTTTACATTCTCTTTAACTTGTGAAGGTTTGGTTGCACCCATGATTGCGCTAGAAACATTAGGGTTTTGAAGTACCCAGGCAATTGCCAGTTGTCCCATCGTTAGCTCTGCCTCTTTCGCAATTGGGGCGAGCTTTTGAACTGCAGTCAATACGTCATCGCGCATCCAACGCGAAATCATTCCGGCGCCTGATTTCTTATCAGTTGCACGGGATCCCGCAGGTGGTTTCTTCCCTGGCAAGTACTTACCTGTTAACACACCTTGTGCCATCGGTGACCAAACAATTTGCCCGATACCTTCTTTGACACTTAGCGGAACTACTTCACTTTCGATTACGCGCCATAGCGCTGAATATTGTGGTTGGCTAGATACAAATCGGTTATAGCCCTTGTTATCTTGAATCTTTAGCGCATCTGCTATCTGCTTGGCATTCCATTCCGAGAAGCCAATGTAGTGCACTTTGCCGGAACGGATCAGATCATCAAAGGCGCTCAAGGATTCTTCCAACGGAGTTTCATAATCAAAACGGTGCATCTGATAGAGATCGATGTGATCAGTGTTTAAGCGCTTTAACGATGCATTGCAAGATTCAATAATATGTTTACGGGATAAGCCACGATCGTTCTTGCCCGAACCGGTTGGCCAATAGACCTTAGTGAAGAGTTCATAGGATTCGCGCTTAATGCCCTTGAGTGCTTTTCCTAAAACACTTTCCGCTTTGGTTGCCGCATAGACATCTGCAGTATCAAAAGTGGTAATCCCTAGATCGTAGGCAGTTCGTACACATTTGATCGCTGCTTCTGATTCGACTTGTGAACCGTGAGTGATCCAATTGCCGTAGGAGATTTCCGAGACATACATTCCTGATGATCCGAGGCGACGATATTCCATACCTAAACCCTAGAGTGCGCGTGGTGAGTTGCCAAGACCACATAGGTGTGCTTTGCTCCGCCTACAACTTAATAGATATCTTGTAGGGGAAGTTCGGTGCGAATCCGACGCTGACCCGCAACCGTAAGACTGTTCTTCGCAGAACTGTTCAAGTCGGATTACCTACATACGATATTTGCATTAGACCAACACCCGCCGAGGTTTGCGGGGTGTAGTCCAAAGGTATTTGGAGTATTTGGCCGACCGCTAGCGAGCTACCCCTGTGAGACTCTCCTTTTAAGGAGTTCACACAATGAAAAAGTTCTTATCTATATTTCTTACATTTTTAGTTGTCGTACTTGGTGCGCAATTAGCTCCCATAGCACCTTCTCACGCGTCAACCCCCAAGTTCCCTCAACGCATCATCTCGCTCTCCCCAAGTGCCACCGAGGACCTGTTTGCAATCGGTGCGGGACCACAAGTTATCGCTGTTGATGATTACTCCAACTTTCCTAAAAATACACCAAAGACAAATCTCTCAGGCTACACTCCGAATTTTGAGGCTATAGTTAAATTCCGGCCAGACTTGGTGATCATCCAAAGCTCCGCTGCGAAGTCAGAGGCAATTGTTACCCAACTGAAGAAGTTGAAAATCCCTGTGTATGTCGAACATACACCGGAGACGATCTCTCAAGCATATTCAGAGATCAAAGATCTCGGTACGCTCACCGGGAAAACAACTGGTGCTAAAAATGTTATTGATAAAATGAAGAAGCAAATTGCTGCCGTGTTGCTCTCTGGCAAAGTACAGGGCCAGAACAAGGTCTTTCACGAACTCGACAATACGCTCTACTCTGCGACCAGCAAGACCTTTGTCGGCAAGGTGTACGCTGATTTTGGACTAATCAATATTGCAGATGCCGCCTCTGCTGCAGATGACGGCGGTTACCCTCAACTTCAGAATGAGTACGTGATTAAGGCTAATCCGGATTACATTTTTCTAACAGATGGAGTGTCAATTGAATCTGTGAAGGGCAGACCAGGTTGGGCCGGAATATCGGCTGCTCTCAACATGAAAATTGTGTCACTCCCAGAGGATATTTCTTCCCGATGGGGTCCACGAATTGTCGATTTGTACAAAGCGGTCGCTCAGGCATTAAAGAAATAGTGCAGGGTGAGTTTCCTGAATCTAAAAAGAGAACACAGTAATTTCCCAACAGTTTGGCGTTGGGAAATTACTGTGGCCTCTTTTCTTCTCCTTTTATTTTCAGCGCTCCTGGCAGTGAGCTTCGGTCCTATACATTTGAGTTTCACTTCGATAGTCAAAACTTTGCTGGGAATTCAGAATACTATTGCCACACAAGATCGAGCGGTACTTCTATACGTGAGAGTTCCAAGAGTTCTACTCGCAGCACTGGTAGGCAGCGCTCTAGCAACCAGTGGAGCCGTTTATCAATCAGTCTTTCGAAATCCCTTGGCGGACCCATATCTATTGGGAGCAGCCGCAGGCGCCGGACTTGGTGCGACGATTGCCTTCACGAGCTCAACCCACAATCTCACAGGAATTCTGCCCATATTGGCTTTTGGCGGGGCCACGATTGCAGTGCTCGCTAGTTTCTTCATCTCAGGAAGATTTTTTGCAGACCCGAGTTCGCTGGTGTTATCTGGCATCGCGGTGGGTTCATTCGCAACGGCGATTCAAACTTATCTCCAACAACGCCATTCGGCAATACTTCGCCCCGTCTATTCATGGATTTTAGGCGAATTGACCGCTGCTACGTGGTCAATCGTAGGATGGTCTGCGCTATATATATTCATATCGTTTTTAGTGCTCAGGACGATCTCAAAGCAACTTGATGCATTGATGCTATCTGATGAGGAAGCATTCTCACTCGGAGTCAATCCTCGTAAGTTGCGAATAATCGCAGTGGTCGCAGCCACGCTATTGACAGCGACAGCGGTTGCTGCGAGCGGATTGATCGGGTTCGTCGGAATAGTTGTGCCACATCTCGTTCGGGGGATCACTCACAGTTCTACCAATCGCGCTCTGCCTTCTATAGCTTTGGTCGGTGCTTCATTCCTAGTGATTGCCGATTTGGGGGCACGAACATTAGTCTCCCCCGCAGAACTGCCAATCGGGGTTATCACTGCTTTCGTAGGTGCTCCATTTTTCTTATATGTCCTACGTCGTAAGCGCATTGGGTAAAGCAATGATTAATATATTTGGACTTTCGGTAGTGAAGTCACATAGGTACATCCTGGACGAGATTGATATTTCGATTGAGCATGGTTCGTGGACATGTTTGGTCGGTCCAAACGGCGCAGGCAAAACAACATTCCTCAAGGTCTTACTGGGCGTAGAGCCGTATCTGGGTAGCGCGACTGACTACGAAGTCCAAATATATAAAAACCAATCTCGCAACGTTGCATACGTCCCACAAGACCCTCACATTCCGGCCTACATGCGAGTTTATGAATATGTATTACTCGGACGCGCCCGAATAGACGGCTGGGGAGTTGAAAATAAAGAGATCAGGGATCGGGTCCTAAAAACCTTGGAAATTATGGGCATCTTTGGGATGCAGGATCAACAGATGGGGCAACTTTCAGGAGGCGAGGTTCAACGCGCGGTGATCGCGCGGGCTTTGGTTCAAGAGCCTGATTTGATTTTACTTGATGAACCCACAAGCGCCTTAGATCTACATAATCAAATTGGAGTTCTCAACTGCATCGAATCACTAAAAACTTCTGGAGTCACAATTATCTCTACCATGCATGACATTACGTTAGCTGCAATGTATGCAAATGAGATTGCTGTTATGAAAAATGGGAAAATACTAATACACGGTGGAACCGAACACGTGATCGATTCTGATGAATTAAAAAGTGCGTTTGACAATCGAATTGATGTATTCAAACTTGAGGGCGGTTCATCAGTAGTAATGGCAGTCAAGGATTCGCAATGAGCATAATTTTCATTGGAGGTGGGGCCAGGAGTGGGAAAAGTAGCCAGGCCCTACACATTGCAAGGGAGCGAGCCAATGGAGCGCCCATCCTCTTCATAGCGACAGCGACCGCTTCAGATGATGAAATGGCAGAGAGAATTCGTCGCCATAAGGCGGAACGTGATTCGCAATTCATTCTCATCGAAGCAGAAGATCATTTAGACCGTGCATTAAGTGAGAGTCTGGAGATCTCTGTCTGTGTAGTTGATTGCCTTACTCTCTGGTTATCCAACAGTTTTGATTCAATCAATGAAGAAGATATCCATGAGATTTACAGCCAGGCGAAGAAGCGAGATGGTCATGTAATTTTTGTCAGCAACGAAGTTGGGGAAGGAATCGTTCCCATGCACCCTGTGAGCCGTGCCTTTAGAGACATGTCCGGAAGAATGAATGCAATAATGGCGTCGCTCTCAGATGAAGTTATTGCGATGAAATTTGGAATTGCAGTCAAGATCAAATGACATTTTATAATGATTTCAAAGTCGCCATCGCTTTCCTGACTCGGGTAAAAATAACCCACAGCGACAACGTCAATATAGGTCGTAGTGCTGCTTGGTTTCCCATTGTGGGGGCACTAATCGGTGTGGCAGGTGGATCTGTGCTTTGGATCAGCCGTTACTTTCTTCCTGCGCCCGCCGCTACAGCTTTCACATTAATTTTTTTAGTATTGGTTTGTGGTGGTTTTCATCAGGATGGCTTAGCCGATATTTTTGATGGACTTGTTGGAGGTTGGAATATCGAGCAGCGTCTTCTTATCCTCAAGGATTCAAGACACGGTACTTACGGCGTACTCGCAATCGTTCTCCAGTTATTACTGCAATTCACATGTCTTGTATCAATGCCAGTAAGAGGTGCAATGATCAGTATCGTCTTGACACAGAGCCTCGCGCGCGTGATTCCACTTTATTGGATGAAAGCTAAACCAGTAAAAGGTCACGAAGGAATGGGAGCTGAAGCATCTAAAAATTTCACATATTCAAACCTCATCGCCCCGACGCTATTCGTTTCATTATTGGGATATGGCCTGGTTGGAGCCTGGATCATCTATATCGTCATTATTTTGATTATTGGTAACTTTATTTTTTTACGTTTTGTAACAGCACGAATCGGCGGAGTACTTGGAGATGCCTTCGGAGCAGCAGAGCAGATTTCTGAAAGTTTAATTTATCTTCTCATTTCTGCGTTGGTCTATAAATCGCAGGGACCGCTATGGATCATGTGATGCCAGGACTTGACGGCTTTGATGCTGTAATTTTTGATCTTGGGAACACTCTCCTCTATCAGGCTAACCCTGGTACACCTTTCGATGATCTTCGACCAGTCCTAAAGCCTGGTGTGGAGGAACTGTTGGCCTTCTTAGAGAATCGAGTCAAACTCGCTATCGTTTCAAACACAACCGAGTTGACATCCCAAAATCTGAGGACAAAGTTAGTTGAGGTCGGTATTGATCATATTTTTACTCAAATAATTTCCACTAAAGATATTGGAATTCACAAACCAGATCCGGCCCCAATTACATTTGTTCTGAAGAGACTCAGAGTCGATCCCTCACGCTCGCTTTATATAGGAGATTTGGAAACTGACAAGTTGGCGGCACTTTTGGCCGGTACCCGATTTATGTATGCGACGCCAGATCTATTCGTGGGATTCACCCAATATCTAGCAAATCAAGCCAGCGCATTCTCGAGAGCTGTAGAGGCAAAGATTGAATTTAATACGGTGATATCTCTTCAAATTGCGAAAACTTTCGATTCTCTCGTAAAGCCACCGGGATCCCTAGGCAAATTGGAATTTATTGTTGGCCAAATTGCAGGAATTGAACATGATCTTCGACCTACCGTCGATCCTGCTGCTATTGCCATCTTCGTGGCTGACCACGGTATTGCAGCAGATGACAGCGTCACGCCATGGCCACAAGTAATAACAGGCAAGATGGCCGAACAAGTTGTCCTCGGTAAAGCCGCTATTTCTATTCTTGCTCAAAATGCAGATGCGTATCTACAAGTGATAGATGTCGGAACGATCGCCACCACGTTATCGGCAGATATTCTCGATTTTCGTATTGCAGCCGGGACGAAAGATTTCAGATTTGGAAAGGCTATGTCCCTTAAGGAAGTTGAAATCGCACTTGAAGTAGGCGCTGAAACTGCCGAGAGATTAATTGCAGGTGGAAGTAAGTTCATAGCTATAGGCGAGATTGGTATCGGGAACACGACCTCATCAGCTGCTCTGATCTCATTCTTAACGGGAATAGATGCGATTGATGTTACTGGTTTTGGTTCAGGTATTGATCCAGAGACTCACAAAAGGAAGGTTGAGATAGTTCGGGAAGCTGTCAAAAAAGTTCCCATCGGAGCCGATGCATTCGAACTCTTGTCCCAAATCGGAGGATTTGAGACCGCTGCCATGGTTGGTTTGATACTTCGCGCAGCAACGTTACGAGTGCCCGTCCTTCTTGATGGTGTAACAACAGTTGCGGCAGCACTTGTTGCAAAACAAATTAATCCACTTATAGGAAATTTTTTAGTAGCTTCGCACAATTCGGCCGAACCGGGGGCAACGATTGGATTGAGAGAATTAAAGATAGATCCAATTCTTGACTTAGGCCTGCGCCTTGGTGAGGGTACTGGGGCAGCTTTAGCGATTCCCCTTCTACGAGGAGTATGTCTGGCACTTGAAAAGATGGAGCGGATAGAAAATATTATTTAACGAACGTTTGAATCAACCAAAGGCAACTTTGTAACTTCTGCTACACAATCACGGCCACGCACATCAACAATTACCTGATCACTGAGCTTTATTGAATTATCCAATAGCGCCAGTGCGATACCTTTCTTCAAGGTCGGTGAAAAAGTTCCGCTTGTTACAACTCCGATGACGGTACCGGTTGCGTTTTTAACTTCCATGCCCGCACGTGGAATACCGCGGTCTTGACTTACTAAGGCGCGAATACGTGGATGCGCTCCCGCAGTTTTTTCAGCACTTAGCGCTTGGCTTCCGCTAAAGGATGGTTTATCCCAACCAATCGCCCAAGTCGCAGCTGCCTGCACCGGACTAATGGCCAGCGTTAACTCGTGGCCATGTAGTGGATAACCCATCTCTGTCCGCAATGTATCTCGCGCACCAAGTCCGCAAACTAACCCGCCTATTGGAGCTATTGCAGCGGCAAGTGCATCCCAAACTTTTGCAGCATCCTCCCAGCGAGGAACGATTTCGTAACCATGTTCACCGGTATATCCAGTTCGACAGAGAATTACTTCGCATCCGGCGATCGTGACATGTGCAAAGGCCATGTAATCCATTGCTGGATCAATCCCGAAGCTCTTGATAACATCTTTAGAGAGCGGACCCTGTACTGCAATAACACCAAATGATTCGTGGAGATTTACGATCTCTATCGAATCTGGTGCCTTATTCTTCAAATCTGCTACTACATCGCTGGTATTTGAGGCGTTTGGAATTAAGAAGAGATCGCTATCGCTATTGCGATACACAATCAGATCATCAATTACTCCCCCAGTAGAATTACAGTGCAAGGTGTATTGCGCCTGGCCATCAGTAATACGGTTTAAATCATTTGTGAAAACCGAGTTGAGAAATTCCAACGCTCCTGCGCCCTTGACGCTCACCTTTCCTAAGTGCGAAACGTCAAAAATCCCGACTTTCTCGCGGACTGCGGCATGCTCGGCTAATACGCCGCCACCTGGATATTCGATTGGCATTAGCCAGCCACCGAAATCGGCCATCTTCGCCGAAAGTTGGAGGTGTTTCTCGGCTAAGGGAGAATTTTTCATAGCAACAACTTACACTTACCTCAGGCAAAATTCAGGACGTAATTACCGTCCGTTTCTAAGGAGATTTAATGACCGCCCTTCGTCTATCCGATGGCATCATCAAAGATGAGATTCTGGTCGTTGGCCTTTCCTACAAGAAGTCTTTGAAAGATAGCAAGGCAAATCTGGTTATAGAAAGTGGCGATATCGCCCTTGATACCAAAAAATTGCTGCAAAGCCTGGCTGATATGGGCGCCACCGGAAAGTGCGATGAAGTAATAAAAATTCCGGGCCTGACTACTCGCCTACTTGTCTTCACGGGACTAGGCGAAAACAAAACATCTCAAGATGATGAGGTACTTCGTCGCGCAGCAGGCGTCGCAGCACGTACCTTGGCCGGCAGTTCAAGTGCGACCTTCTCTCTACCAGCCAAGAAAATTTCTACTCTCGAAGCAATTGCACAAGGTGTATTACTCGGCGCCTATAGCTTCAACAAGTTCCGCGTAGATTCGGTAAAAGAGCGTCAGCTCAGCCTAAAGTCCGCAACAGTTCATTCAAACTTTGCCAATAAATCTGAGGCGAAAGATGCGATAAAGCGCGCAGCAATTATTGGTGAGTACACCAATTTAGTTCGCGATTTAATCAATACACCGCCAAGTCATCTAAACCCTGATTCCTTCTGCAAAGAATTTATAACGCTCGTTAAGAAGGCCGGTGGCGCTGCTGCTGGTCTGAAGGTTTCGGTAATGACCGAAACACAACTCAAATCAAAAGGTTACGGTGGAATCACCGCGGTAGGTCAGGGTTCGGCAAATCCACCAAGACTTCTGCAAATTTCATACACGCCAGTCAAGGCCAAGGCAAGGAAGAGTTACGCCTTTGTAGGCAAGGGAATAACTTTTGATTCCGGCGGCCTTGCCTTAAAGCCTGCTGCAGGTATGGAGGCTATGAAATGCGATATGTCTGGAGCCGCCGCAGTCTGCGCCGCAACACTTGCAATCGCTTTAATGAAGTTGCCAATTGCCATTGATTGCTATGCCCCATTGGCCGAAAATATGATTAGCGATAACGCAACTAGGCCAAGTGACATTATTACGATGTACGGCGGCAAAACCATTGAAGTTCTTAATCCAGATGCCGAAGGTCGACTTGTTCTTGGAGATGCCTTGGTTAAGGCGCAAGAGAATAAGAAGCTCGATGGAATTATCGATGTTGCAACTCTTACCGGTGCACAAGTTGTTGCACTCGGAACTCGCACTAGTGCGATCATGACAAATAACCAGGACTTTAGTGATCACTTCTTTACAGTTAGTAAAAGTGTCGGCGAAGCTTTCTGGCCAATGCCCCTGCCGGTAGAACTTCGCGCATCCCTTGATTCACCGGTTGCCGATATGGCAAATATCGGAGAACGAATGGGCGGGATGTTGGTAGCAGGTCTATTTCTAAAAGAATTTATCGCCCCTGAGTTACCTTGGTTACACCTTGATGTTGCAGGACCTGCCTATAACGAAGGTGAGCCATATGGCTACACACCTGTAGGCGGAACAGGTATTGCACTGCGATCCTTGGTTGCGCTGGCGCAATCTGCCGCAATTTCGTAATCGCTAGGTAAAACTGGCAAGATAGGCACGTTCATTAGATTGCTTTGCGAAGGAGCGCGTACAGGTGTCCAACTTTGATCTTCTCGTTTTAGGTGGCGGTAGCGGCGGATACGCAGCAGCCCTACGTGGCGCTCAACTCGGTTTGAACGTTGCCTTGATCGAAGCAGACAAACTGGGCGGCACATGTCTACACCGCGGATGTATTCCAACTAAGGCGCTACTACATGCCGGCGAAATTGCCGATGGCACCCGCGAGGCTAGCCACTTTGGCGTTAACGCTACATTCAATTCAATCGATATGACGGGTGTTAATTCATATAAAGATGGAGTAATCAATAAACTCCACAAAGGGCTACAAAGTTTAGTTAAATCTAGAAATATCACCTATATCGAAGGCCACGGTAAATTAGTTGGCAACGATACCGTTGAAGTAAATGGTGCAAAGTACACCGGTAAAAATATTATTCTTGCAACCGGTTCATATGCCAAGACTCTGCCTGGCTTAGATATTGATGGCAAGCGGGTAATGACTTCTGAACATGCAATAAAAATGGATTACGTACCAAAGAGCGTCATTGTTCTTGGCGGTGGAGTCATCGGCTGCGAATTTGCATCTGTCTGGAAATCCTTCGGCGCCGAAGTAACGATCATTGAGGGTCTTCCACATTTAGTAGCGCTAGAAGATGAATCTTCCAGTAAGCAGCTAGAGCGCGCTTATCGCAAACGCGGTATTAACTTCGAACTTGGTGTGCGATTTAAATCCCATACTGTTACCGCCGATGGAGTTACCGTCACCTTGGAAGATGGCAAGACATTTACCGCTGAGGTTCTCCTCGTCGCAGTCGGTCGCGGACCCGTATCGGCAAACTTGGGATATGAAGAACAAGGCATAACGATGGATCGCGGTTACATCCTGGTCGATGACAAGTGCCGCACAAATGTTCCAGGCATCTGGGCCGTTGGCGATTTGATCCCGACCTTGCAACTAGCCCACGTAGGTTTTGGCGAGGGAATTCTCGTTGCCGAAGAAATCGCAGGATTGAATCCGCGTCCAATTAATTACGATGGTGTGCCTCGCGTTACCTACTCTGAACCAGAAGTTGCCTCTGTCGGGCTAACAACAGCGCAGGCAAAAGAGCGCGGGTATGACGTCGTTGAACTTAATTACGACTTAGCCGGTAACGGAAAAGCGCAGATCTTACGTACCGCAGGATCGATCAAATTAGTCTCGCAAAAAGGCGGCCCGGTACTAGGTATCCATATGGTTGGAGCGCGCGTCGGTGAACTTTTAGCGGAAGCGCAACTAATCTTTAACTGGGAAGCATCAGCAGATGATGTTGCACCTTATATCCATGCTCACCCAACGCTCTCTGAAGCAATGGGTGAGGCGCACATGGCCCTTGCTGGTAAACCACTGCACGCTCACGGTTAATTAAGGAAAAGGAAAAAGTTATGACTTTCTCAGTAACGATGCCCGCACTTGGCGAGAGCGTCAGCGAAGGAACAGTTACACGATGGCTTAAAGCCGAAGGTGATCATGTCGCCATGGATGAGCCGCTCCTTGAAGTATCAACCGATAAAGTCGATACCGAAATTCCTTCACCAGTTGCTGGCACCTTACAAAAGATTGTTGTCGGAATTGATCAGACTGTTCCAGTCGGTGCCGAACTTGCGATCATCGCAGATGGCGCAGCACCTTCTGCAACGCCAGCACCAGCTGCTCCCATAGTTGCAGCACCAGTTGCAGCTCCGGTTGCAGTAGCACCAGTAACTCCTCCCCCAGCAGCACCAGTTGCAACTCCATCTGCAAGCAGCGCCGGAACAATTATTACTATGCCCGCACTTGGCGAAAGCGTTAGTGAAGGAACAGTTACCCGTTGGTTAAAGGCAGTTGGCGATAGCGTTGCAGTAGATGAAGCTCTGCTTGAAGTTTCTACAGATAAAGTTGATACCGAAATTCCTTCACCAGTTGCCGGAACAATTATTTCAATTGATGTACCAGTAGATACAACTGTCCCAGTTGGTGCGCGCTTGGCAGTAATCGGTGGCGCGAGTGCAACTGCTGCGCCTGCTCCAGTTGTCGCAGCGCCAGTTGCTGCACCTGTGGTAGCAGTACCTGTAGTTGCAGCTCCCGTTGCAGCACCAATTGCCGCACCTGTTGCAGTTTCGCAACCACTTGACGCTTACGTAACTCCGATTGTGCGCAAACTTGCCTCTGAACTCGGCGTAAATCTCGCCAGCGTGACCGGCACTGGCGTGGGCGGTCGAATCCGTAAAGAAGATGTTCAAGCAGCAGCACCAAAAGTTAGTTCTCCAGTTGCAGCGCCTGTTACGTCTGCGCCAGCTGCTGCGACAACACAGCGCTCTGCAGGACCTGTCGCCGTATCACCTCTGCGCGGTACAACAGTCACAATGTCGCGCCTTCGCAAAGTTATTGCTGCTCGCATGGTCGAATCACTTCAAGTAAGTGCGCAATTGACAACTGTTATTGAAGTCGATGTTACAAAGATTGCTCGTCTGCGTGATCGTTCAAAGGCCACCTTTGAAGCGCGCGAAGGCGTCAAGCTCTCATTCTTGCCATTCTTCGCCGTAGCAGTCTGTGAAGCGCTGAAGCAACATCCAGTTCTCAACTCATCCGTTGAAGGCGATCAAATTATTTATCACGGCACCGAACATTTAGGCATTGCCGTGGATACCGAACGTGGACTTCTGGTTCCAGTAATTCATAGCGCTGGAGATTTAAATATGGGCGGGATCGCTCGTAAAATCGCAGATCTGGCAGCTCGTACTCGCGACAATAAAGTAACTCCCGATGAGCTCGGTGGAGGAACATTTACTCTTACCAACACTGGAAGTCGTGGCGCGCTCTTTGATACACCAATCATCAATCAACCACAGGTTGCAATCCTTGGCTTGGGCGCAATAGTTAAGCGTCCGATGGTCGTAAAAGGTGAAGATGGCGGCGAAACAATTGCGATTCGCTCTATGGTCTATCTCGGACTCTCATACGATCACCGCGTAGTAGATGGCGCCGATGCAGCACGCTTCTTGGTCACACTTAAGGAACGCCTAGAAGGCGGCGCCTTTGAATCAGATCTAGGCCTCTAATATCTATGAAAGTTCCGCAACGGATTGCTATTACGGGCGCCTCCGGTTTAATCGGTAGCGCACTAGTCGGCCACTTAAAATCTGAAGGCCATACCGTTCAACGTTTAGTACGTCGCGCCCCAGTCTCTCCCGAAGAAATTCAGTGGGATCCCAAAACTGGTTTTGTAGATATCGAAGCTCTGCGCGGTGTGGATGCAGTGATCCACCTAGCTGGTGTTGGTGTTAGCGATAAGCGCTGGACCAAACGTTTCAGATCAGAGATCTTAAATTCACGCCTGCTCGGAACAACTGCAATTGCGAATGCTGTGGCAGAAGTTAAGCCACAAGTGTTTATCTCAGCCAGCGCTATTGGTTGGTATGGAGATTCTGGAAATCGCGCAGTTGTTGAATCCGACTCTGTTGGAAATGATTTTCTGGCTGCAGTTTGTCGCGAGTGGGAAGGCGCTGCCGATTTAGCTGGTGATGTGCGCACCGTAAAACTTCGTACCGGACTAGTTCTAGATCCCACAGGTGGCGCACTTGGACGCATGTTGCCCCTCTTCCGCTTTGGGCTAGGCGGAAAATTAGGTTCGGGTAAACAATGGTGGTCTTGGATAACTCTTCATGATGTTGTTCGCGCAATTACCTTTGCGCTAGAAAATGACATCGCAGGTCCAATCAATGTAACGTCGCCAAATCCTGTAACCAATCAAGAGTTCACTGCAGCCCTTGCCCGAGCAATGAAGCGACCTGCGCTCTTTCCAGCACCAGCAGTTGCTTTAAAGATCGCACTTGGCGGTTTTTCTAGCGAAGTACTTGGGTCCAAGAAAGTTATGCCAACGGCGCTAACTGAAGCTGGCTTCCAATGGGATTACCCACATCTATTAACTGCGTTAGAAGCCCTCGTCGAGCATTAGCTCTTGAGCCGCAAGCCTTCCCGATAACATCGCGCCATTTTGCGAAGGCGCAGTCAAGTAATCACCAGCCCGATAAATACTTTCACTCATGCGTGAACTTTGGATATTTTGCGCATCTGGCGCAAAAAGTGGCAGCGCTGAATGAATCTCATACTTGGCTAAGAAGCGCCAATCTGCAGTGGCTGCCCCCCACAGCAACGCTAAGTGTCGACGAACTTCTGACTCTGACGCGTGCGAAATAGTTGTCGAAGAAATAAGAGACTGACCAGCTGGGGCGTAGTTAGCCGAAAGGTTTGAGATAACTATTGAATTTACAACTGGCCCACGATTTTGCGAGTCAACAGCTAGCTGTGCATTTTCCGATGAAGCCAAATCTGTTGTGTGATACCAAGTAGTGGAACTCAAAAGAGGCGTAACTTGCGTAGCACCCAAGAGCTGGCCTGCGGTAGTTAAATCTGTTGCCAGGATTACTTTCTGCGCCGTTATGTCGCCATGGTTGGTTACTAAAAGATTTCCTCGAATCTCTTCTACGCGGGTGTTGAGCTGCAAATTTGTAACTCTCTTTGCCAACACCTGAGGTAGCGCAGCCACTCCATTTGCAGGAACACCTGAGCGACCCGAGATAAATGTTCCAATAACTTCTCGCCCCACAACTGCGCTAACTCGCGCAGGATCTGCCAGAAATACTCCTTGCAAGAAGGGTTTTAAAACTTTGCTATATAAATCTGAAGTACCGCAGCGCAGTAATTGCTCTTCCACGCTCTCGTTCGCACGCGGTGAGGTAAGCAGGTATTTAAGGAACCCAACCTTTGAATCTAACGATCCTGAATACTTGGAGAAGATGGAAAACGGTGAGTTACGGGGGTCTCCTAGCGATACATGCCCACCGTCATATGAAACACGTACCGAACGTGGAGCTAACTTAAAATCTAACTCTTCGCCAATCCCCCAACGTTTGATTTCAGGATAATTCAAATTCACCAATTGAAATCCGCGATCGAGGATGAAGCCATCAATTAAATCGCTGGCAACGCGGCCGCCTACCCGATCGGATGCATCTAGAACAGCGACATCAGCGCCAGCATCTTGCAAGGTAAGAGCTGCGCTCAGACCTGCAAGACCAGCACCGATTACTACATACATCTAAATTATGGTTTTACTTATTTTGCAATTTAGATGGCCACCAGATCGTTGGCCCAATCTCGTGGACTAATGCAGGTACCAAGATTGAGCGCACGATGATCGTATCTAGTAGGACGCCGAATCCAACAGCAAAACCAAGTTCGGCAAGTGGGACTAAAGGCAGAAGTCCTAAGACTGCGAAGGTTGCGGCAAGAACGATTCCGGCAGATGTAATCACTGCGCCAGTAACTGTCACACCCTTTATGACCCCTGCACGTGTTCCGATCTTGCCACTTTCTTCACGCACACGTGTCATCAAGAAGATGTTGTAATCGATGCCAAGTGCAACCAAGAATATAAAGGCAAAGAGTGGGAATGAGTTATCTCCACCGGCAAAACCGAAGATGTGATTAAAGACAAGTGCACAGACTCCCAATGTCGCAAAGTAACTTAAGACCACGGTGCCGAGTAATACGACTGCGCTGAGAACGCTGCGTAGAAGTAGGCCAAGTATCAAAGTAATTACCAGGAGGATAATTGGAATAATGGTGCGGTTATCGCGGTTATTTGCTGATCGGACATCGTAATAAACGGCGCTAGTGCCACCGACCAACGATGTGGAATCTGCGGCATGTGCTACTTCACGAATCTTAGGAATGTCATTGCCTGCTTCGACGCTATCTGGCGCTTTATCTAAGGTGACGTTGAGGATCGCTCGCCCATTAACAACCTTCATCTCAGGCGTTGGCTGTCCAGGTACTTCCATTCCATCGAGCATCGGAACTACATCGGTTACACCAGGGGCAGATTTAACAGCAGCTGCTACCGCTGCCAATTTATTAACATCTACAACAATCTGAGTTGGATCGCCTTCTCCACCTGGGAAGTGCGTTACAAGGAGTTTTTGGCCCACAACAGATTCAGGATTGCCGGTAAAGGTATCGACCGTTCCAATTCCATCAGCCTTGAGAGTTGTCGATGTGCCAGCAAATCCCAATAAAATTACACCGGTGATAATCCAAGCTTTACGAGGATTTCGCCCGATTGAGTTTGCAATTTTTGACCAAACACCCGTCATCACATGATCATCGCCATCGTTTTTAGGTACACGTGGCCAAAAAATCCAGCGGCCAAAGATCAATAGCAGCGCAGGCAAAAGGGTAAGAATCGTGATCATGGAACAAACAATTCCGATCGCACCAATTGGCCCCAAACCTGCCGTATTTGTGAGCTGGCTAAAGAGTAAGACCAATAAAGAAATTGCAACAGTTGAACCAGATGCCAAGATCGGTTCCCAGACGCCCTTGTATGCAGCTCGCATTGCAACGAATCGATTATCGGTGAAGTGAAGTTCTTCGCGATAGCGCGCGATAAGCAAGAGCGCATAATCTGTAGCGGCACCAATTACCAAAACAGAGAGAATTCCTTGCGATTGGCCATCGACATCGATGATGTTGTTCTTGGCAAGTAGATAGACAATTCCACCGGCGGTCGAGAGCGCAAAGAGCGAAGATAGAAGCGGGATTATCCAAAGTATTGGTGATCGATAGACCACAATCAGGATTATTGCCACAACGCCCAGTGTTGTAAGCAAGAGAGTTGAATCCAAAGTTCCGAAAGCGCTGAAGAGATCACCCAATAATCCACCAGGGCCAGTTACATAAGGTTCAAAGCCATTTGCTTTCGCGATCGATGCGATATCGGCACGCAACGCCTCGATAAGCGCAGGTAGTACCGGCTTATCATTTGGTAAAACTTCGGCGAGCGAATTTCCATCAAGTGGAATATTGGCAAGCAACGCCTTGCCATCTTGTGATGGAAAGACGGTAATCGCTTGACCAGGTGCTAAATAATCTGCGATCTTGGCTGAAGTTCCAGCAAGAGTTAGTGAGCCAACTTTTGTAACGTGATCGTTGATAGCGGCAAAAGTTGCTGGAGTCGAACTACCCTCAAAAAGTACGAGAGTCGGAAAAGCAAAGGTGTCTTGATCTGAGAATTTCTTGATTTGATCTGCAGCAAGCGTTGCTTCAGCGCCTTTGGGTAGAAATGAAGAGTTATTGTTCTCTTGAACCGAAGTTAACTTGCCAAATAGCGGACCGAAGATGCCGGTAATGATGAACCAAGCAATAACGACCAACATGGCGATTGCATAAGGTTTGCGGTTCTTTTCGGCTCGTTGCATAGACATGATAAAAGGGCCTTTCGGGCTTAGGTTTAAGCAGAATTCGCTAGGACTACAGCCTACCTTTAGGCTGTACCTGTGCCACTTCAATCCCCCGCAAGCGCCGTGCAAAGCGCGTCGCAATTTGAGGTAAATCACCTCGGGCTCCTGGAATATCAATCTGCACTGGAGCTGCAACGAAAAATTCACTTGGAAGTTGCTTCAGGAAATCGGCCCAATACTTTATTAATGCTAGAACATCCATCGGTCTACACCGCCGGAAAACGTACTCAGGCTTTTGAAATGCCCACCGATGGAACCCCAGTCGTCAACGTTGATCGTGGCGGTCGAATAACTTGGCATGGCCCTGGTCAATTAGTGGGATATCCAATCGTAAAATTATTAAAACCCACCGAACTTGTCGGATTTGTTCGCACGATAGAAGGCGCACTTATCAAAGTCTGCAGTGACTTCGGAATAAACGCGGTACGTATCGATGATCGATCGGGCGTTTGGATAAGCGACCCCACGGGCGATCGCAAGATCGCAGCCATTGGAATCCGCGTCGCTAGCGGTGTGACGATGCATGGCTTTGCGTTAAATGTGGATCCAGATTTAGCCGCCTTTAGCCACATCGTTCCATGTGGCATAGATGATGCGGCCGTGACTTCTATGGCGGTAGAACTCAAGCGCACAATTGATATCTCTGAAGTCTCACCCATCGTTGAGAAGTATCTGACCGAAGCACTGGGTAAGGTAAGCGCATGACTATCGCACCTGAGGGACGCAAATTGCTGCGAATCGAAGCGCGCAATACCGAGACTCCTATTGAGCGTAAACCCGAATGGATTAAAACTCGCGCCAACATGGGCCCGGAATATACGAGATTGCGTGCGCTGGTAAAGAGCGAAGGCCTGCACACGGTCTGCCAAGCAGCTGCTTGCCCAAATATCTTTGAATGTTGGGAAGATAAAGAAGCGACATTTTTAATCGGTGGCGATCGCTGCACAAGGCGTTGCGATTTTTGTAATATCGATACTGGCAAGCCGCTACCAATCGATCGCGAGGAACCGCGCAAGGTTGCCGAATCTGTAAAAGCGATGGGCTTGCGCTATGCAACTATCACTGGCGTAACTCGCGATGATCTACCTGATGAAGGCGCATGGCTATATGCCGAAACGATTCGAAAGGTTCACGAGCTAAATCCAGGATGTGGCGTGGAAATGTTGGCTCCAGATTTTCACGCCAAAGGCGAACTCTTAAACCAAATCTTTGAAACCCAACCAGAAGTCTTTGCTCATAATCTTGAGACAGTCCCCCGCATCTTTAAGCGAATCCGCCCGGCATTTACTTATGAGAAATCGCTGCAAGTAATCGGTATGGCGCGCGATTTTGGCCTGGTCACCAAATCTAATTTGATTCTTGGTTTAGGTGAAACTCGTGAAGAAGTATCACAAGCTTTGGTTGATTTACACGCTGCCGGTTGCGATCTAATAACTATCACGCAATATCTTCGCCCAACGAATAAGCATCACCCAGTCGAACGTTGGGTTAAGCCAGAAGAATTTGTTGAGTTTGCCACCGAAGCAACTGAAGTCGGTTTTCTCGGTGTCATGAGTGGGCCGCTGGTGCGATCTAGCTACCGCGCCGGTCGTCTATATAAGCAGGCGTTAGAAGCGCGCGCTAACCAAGGATCTATGCGTGGCTGAGATTGTTTATCCTCCAGTTATCGTCGCGCTAAAGACGTTCTGGAGATATCTCGGTCTGCAATTTCATTTCGAAGGTGAAGCACATATTCCAAGAAAAGGTGGCGCAATCCTTGCAATGAACCACATTGGATATTTAGATTTTGCGCTGATTGGAACTGCGGCTCTGCCAGCAGGTCGTTTAGTTAGATTTATGGCAAAGAAAGAGATTTTCGATAATAAATTGGCTGGTCCTCTGATGCGCGGCATGCATCACATAAATGTAGATCGCAGTAGCGGTACCGCATCTTTCGTTGCAGCACTTCGCGCCCTGCGAGCAGGTGAAGTCGTTGGAATTTTTCCGGAAGGAACAATCTCCAAAAGTTTTGAAATTAAAGAGTTGAAATCTGGAGCCATTCGTCTTGCGATGGGCGCTGGTGTTCCTGTAATTCCAACAATCGTTTGGGGTTCTCAGCGCATCTGGACCAAGGGTGTAAAGAAAGACCTGCGCCGCAAGAAAGTGCCGATCTTTGTCACATTTGGCGCACCAATGTTCTTTGAAAAAGGCACAGATGTAGATGCCGGAGAGAAACTATTGCGTGAGACTCTTCTGAAATTACTTCATGAAGTACAAGCAAAATACCCCGATAGTCACCTCGGCCAGCGCTGGGCGCCGCTTCGTCTTGGTGGTACAGCACCTGCTCCCCTAAACTGACCACATGTTTAATAAGAAGAAGTCAAAAGAGCCGAAGATTAAAAAGGTCCGTTTCCAGACCTTCCGTGATGCATATTCAGTAACCAAGAGCGTTAAGCCTTGGATCGGTGCCGGAATCTTAGGAGTCTTTGCAATTACTTGGGCTATTGGTATCTCTGCCGGAATTGTTATCGGGCATCCAATTTATCTTGGCTTCGTGGCACTGCCTGTAGCAGTCCTAGCCGCAATGTTCTTCTTCACTCGTATCGCATCATCTGCCGCTTATGTTTCTATCGAGGGACAAATTGGTGCTGGTGCCAGCGTTCTTATGGCAATTCGTAAAGGTTGGGTTACAACGCCGGCCGTCGCTGTAACCAAAAATCAAGATATGGTCCATCGCAGTTTAGGTCGCGGGGGAATCGTATTAACTGGTGAAGGCACGCAAGCGGTGCGCACAATGTTGCAAGATGAACGCAAGAAAGCTGAACGTTTTGCACCTGGTGTACCTGTCACTGAAATTTATGTAGGAGATGGCGCTGGCCAAGTCCCACTACGCAAGTTACAGAAATACATTGCTAAGTTGCCTAAGAAGCTATCGGCTCACCAAATGCGTGAAGTTCGTGCGCGCTTTAAAGCAATTGGCGGTATGTCTTTGCCGATTCCAAAGGGCCCTATGCCAAAGGGAATTCGCGTTCCTAAACGTTAATTAAATTTTACTCTTCCGTAAATCTATTAGGGCTGTCCCGCTTAAGCGTTCGTGTATACCGCGGCCATGTTCATCGTAAGTAATTGCGGTAATTACTAAACAGAGTAATACCGTTCTGATTAGCGCTTGAAAAGGTGTGGGGTTAGCGCCACCTTGGAATTGAACTACCTTGATTCCAACTAATCGATGCCCAGCGGTGGCGCCACCAAAGGCAGTCAGAACCAAGACCTCGATAAAGAAGATGATCAAATGCGGAATACGGGCATGCGGGGCGCGTTCGGCGAAAGAGCCGGTCCCCCCAAAGAAGCCGAGCGCAATTGCGTAACACATCAGCCAATCGATGCTTAATCCCAGGAAGCGCCGCCCCAAACTGATCTGATGTTTCATACGGGCGAGCCTACAGAGGGCCCACATCTGATGCAGGTTTTACATGGCTGTAACACACCAGTTATGCCAAATGGCCTTGGAAGTCTTAGGGTTTACCCAGATCGGTTGCCCTCAAAGGTGAAGGCCCGAGTAAATCTGGCAGATGTAACAATCCGGCCTTACTTTCGAAAAATTCGAAGATACGAGGAGCTCGCTTAATGTTTAAGAATTCGGCAGAAATTTTTGCATTTATTAAGAAGGAAGATGTAAAACTAATTGATGTTCGTTTTACTGATCTTCCAGGTATCCAGCATCACTTCAACGTTCCGATTGAATCTTTTGATGAAGCAGTCTTCACCGATGGATTGATGTTTGATGGTTCATCTATCCGTGGCTTCCAATCAATTCACGAATCAGACATGAAATTGCTTCCGATTCCTTCATCTGCATTTATCGATCCCTTCCGTCTTGAGAAGACGCTCGTCATTCTCTTCTCAGTTCACAACCCAAGTGATAACACTCCATACTCACGCGATCCTCGTGGCGTAGTTGCCAAGGCGGTTGATTACTTGAAGTCAACTGGCATCGCAGATCAAGCTTTCTTTGCACCAGAGGCTGAGTTCTATGTCTTTGATGCCGTCCGCTTTAGCACCGGCATCAACGAATCATTCCATCACATCGATTCATACGAAGGTGCTTGGAACACTGGCATCGTTGCAGATCCTGATGGCACACCAAACCGCGGTTACCGCACACGCGTTAAGGGCGGCTACTTCCCAGTTTCACCAACCGATCAATTCGCTGACTTACGCGATGAGATGGTTATGGAACTTGGTCGCGCCGGTCTCTTAGTTGAGCGCTCACACCACGAAGTCGGTACTGCCGGCCAGATGGAAATTAACTATCGCTTCACCGACATTCTTAGCGCCGGCGATGAATTGATGAAGTTTAAATACATCATCCGCAACGTAGCTTGGGAAGGTGGCAAGACTGCAACCTTTATGCCAAAGCCACTCTTCGGCGATAACGGTTCAGGTATGCACGTTCACCAATCACTTTGGAAAGATGGCAAGCCACTGTTCTTTGAAGCAGGAACATATGGCGATCTATCCGATATGGCGCGTTGGTACATCGGCGGACTTCTAAAGCACGCACCATCACTTCTCGCTTTCACTAATCCAACGGTTAACTCATACCGTCGTTTGGTTCCAGGATATGAAGCGCCAGTAAATCTCGTTTACTCAGCGCGTAACCGTTCTGCATGTATCCGTATTCCAATAACAGGTTCATCACCAAAGGCAAAGCGCATTGAGTTCCGTTGCCCAGATCCATCATCTAACCCATACCTCGCATTTGCTGCGATGTTGATGGCTGGTATCGATGGAATCATCAACAAGATCGAGCCACCTGCCCCAGTTGATAAGGATCTATACGAACTCGAAGGCCAAGAAGCTGCCTCAATTCCTCAGGTTCCAGGGTCTCTAGAAGCAGTACTAAATAACCTTGAGGCCGATCATGATTTCTTAACTAAGGGTGGAGTTTTCACTAAAGATCTCATCGATACTTGGATCGAATGGAAGCGTAAGAACGAAGTTGATTACGTGCGCTTGCGTCCACATCCTGCTGAGTTCGAACTCTATTACGATATTTAAATCGAATTATCCTCAAAAGCCCCGTCGATTATTCGGCGGGGCTTTTGCCCTTCCTTGTAATATGAAGACATGGCACTTGATGTACTGATTGCGATCTTCTTCCTATTTATAGGCATTGAGATAACGGACACGCTTAGCCACCCGAAACAAATCGTTCTACCCGCAATTGCCGCCCTTGGCGGAATGTTATTTCCGGCCACGATCTTTCTACTCCTTAACCCTGGTAACCAAGCCTGGGCAACTTCAATGCCAACTGATCTAGCTCTTGCGCTGGGAGTCTTTGCCTTACTCGGAAAGCGTGCAAATCCTGCGGTACGTATTTTTCTATTAACTTTGGCAGTTGCAGATGATTTATTCTCGCTAATAGTTTTGGCGCTCTTCTACGGAGATCAGCTAGATCTTGCCCATAGCGCATCCACTTTAGGTGCAGCCGCCCTTGGTGCAATTCTTGCGATGATTCCGAAATTTCCAGTTAAGCAAACCGTTTCCATACTCTCGCCACTCTGCACATATTTCGTAATACCTGTCTATGTGATTGCTAAGTTGAGCCAAGGCATTTCACTAGATTCAATTACTTCCAGAACAGCGATTGCTCTGACCATTGCGCGAGTCGTTGGCAAGATAATTGGAATCACTCTATTTGCATGGTTGGTGGTTCGCTTTAGACTAGTTCAACTTCCAAGTAGCCTTAAGATTTCCGAGATTGCCGGAGTTGGGGCACTTGCCGGAATGGGTTTAACCGTTGCCCTAGTTATCTCCGAAGTTGCAGTCGAAAGTAAAGCTATCCAAGGCGATGTCAAAGCGGGCCTGATTATCTCAGCGCTTATTTCTGGCGCCATTGGATATCTTTGGCTTAAAAGGATTCCTGCCGCGCGATAGTTCGCTTAGCGAATGACAAATGACCGATCGCACCCACAGCTAGCGCGAGTAGCACACCGATATTGGCGAAGGCCCATCCCCCGTCTTTCCCACCGATAATCCATAAGAAATATCCTTGCCAAGATAACCAACTGGCAAAAGTATTGGTGACAAAGCCCCAACCAATGATCGAACCAATAGCCATTAAAGCAAGTGATTGAAAGTTCCAAATCCCGTAGCGCCCTGCAAGGTTATAGAGATCAATCTCATTGTAAGCGCTCTTTCGCAAAAGGACATCCGTTACAAAGATCGCAGACCAGGTAGCAATTGGAACGCCTAAAGTAATTAGGAATCCTTGGAACGGAAAGAAGAAGTTCTCAGCGAACCAGACGATATAGATAGTGCCGGCCAACATAATTGCCCCATCTATTGAGGCTGCGATATGACGCTTGATAGGCAGTCCTATTGCAATCAGAGTTAGCCCAGATGAATAAAGATCCAGGATCGCTCCCCCAACCAAACCTAAAATAGCAATTAACGCAAAGATTCCGAGATACCAAGTAGGAAGCAAAGTGGTTAGCGCTCCAATTGGATCCATGGCAATGGCTTCACCTAACTTTGGATCACTTCCCGCAAGCAGTGCGCCATAAATTACTAGAACGATCGGAACTATCGAGGCGCCTAGTACGGTCCAACCAACAACTGCTGCACTAGAAGTTTTGCGTGGCAGGTACCGCGAATAATCGGCTGCAGAATTTACCCAACCTAGGCCAATACCAGTAACACCAAATATCAGTGCTCCGATAAAGCCTTGTAGGTTTCCTGCTGGAATCTTGGAAACGGCTTCCCAATTAACTTTTCCTAAAGTTAGTGCAATGTATAGAACAGTGGCGAAGACTGTGATTAAAGTTAGATATTTTTGAATCCGCATAATCACGCTATGGCCAAGTACGCCACCATAGATAGTTAGACCAACTGCGATAAGAAAACCGATAACCATGGCAAGATCGTGATTGATATGTCCCAGGCGTACGAAAATTGTTCCGGTGGCGAGAGTTGCAAGTGAGACAAGAACTGTCTCCCAACCAACAAAAACTAGATAAGACAGAAGCCCAGGAATCAGATTTCCCTTGATACCAAAGGCGGCACGCGACAGAACCATCGTTGGAGCGTTTGAGCGCTTACCTGCTAACGAACTAAAACCAACCAATAAGAATGAGAGAACTGTTCCGATGATTGCAGCAGCAGTTGCTTGCCAGAATGAGATCCCAAAGCCTAGAAAGAATGAACCATAGGAAAGTGCCAATAGCGAAACATTGGCACCGCACCATGGCCAAAACAATGATGAGGCTTTTCCGGATCTCTCTGATTCGGAAATGACATTGGTGCCGTTAAGTTCTAAATTCATAGCGCTAGGTTACGGCAAATACTAAATCTTTTCTCAGTCCAAAAAGAAATCGTAAAGAAAATCAGTAGTCCCAGGAACTACGGAATATTTTTCTAAATCAGTGATACCAACTGATGCCAAGACTTCATCATCTACGAAGAAGTTTCCAGTGGTCTCTTTAGAGATGCGATTTAATATCACATAAGCGGCATCAGCCAGAATTTCTGGTGTGCGACAGGCCGCGGTATCTATTCCTGGAATCATCTGCAACGCGGCGGTATCGATTGCGGTACGTGGCCATAACGCATTCACGGCTATTCCGGTCTTGCGGAATTCCTCGGACATGCCAAGAACACACATAGACATCCCGTATTTAGCCATCGTGTAAGCAACATGGTGCTGGAACCATTTCGCTTTCATGGAAAGCGGTGGTGACAGAGTCAAGATATGGGGGTTAAGTCCGGCCTCAGCTGATGCGCGCAGATGTGGGATAGCAGCTTGTGAAGTTAAGAAGGTGCCGCGCACATTTACATCAAACATCAGGTCAAATCGCTTAGCTGGAGTGGCCTCCGTTGGCGTCAAATTAATTGCGCTGGCGTTATTAATCAAGATATCTATCCCACCAAACTCAGCAACAGTTTGTGCAATGGCATCGGTGATCTGATTTTCATCACGTAAGTCACATTGGATAGCAAGTGCTGTTCCGCCGGCTGCACGAATTTCTTCGGCTGCTGTGTGAATAGTGCCGGGCAACTTCGGGTTAGGCTCTGTTGTCTTGGCGGCAATTGCAATCGATGCACCATCGCGCGCCGCACGTAGAGCTATCGCAAGTCCTATACCGCGCGATCCCCCAGTTATAAAGATTTTCTTGCCTGATAGGTCTCCGGTTATTGTCATTACTTTCCCTTCTTTGCCATAAAGTTCATAAATGCTTCCATTGCTTCTTCAGATTGCAACGCGAGTGAAAAAAGCTCAAATTCAGCCTTCATAACTGCGGCCACCGAATCGTGTTTACTCGCCTTTAATAGCGCCTTGGTATTTATCATCGCCTGCGGAGGATTTTTTGCTATCAGATTGGCAAGTTCCATCGCTTCAATTAACGGATCTGCCGCTATCGATGCAACTAGCCCCATCTCTTTCGCGCTCTCAGCATCGAAACTTTCTCCAGTAAAGAAGATACGTGCAGCTCTTTGGTATCCAACTAAAAGCGGGAAGAGGTAACTAGAACCAGCTTCAGGTACTAAACCAAGGGATGCAAATGGCATTGAAAATTTTGCAGAAGGTGATGCAATTACGACATCACAATGCAAGAGCATCGTGGTGCCAACTCCGACAGCATTGCCTTTTACGGCGGCAATCAGTGGCTTAGGAAATTCAAGAAGTGATCCCAAGAAGCGCGCTACATCGCTATCTTCACCGGTTGGTGGATTGGCTAAGAAATCTGCGATGTCATTACCAGCGGTGAAGTGATCGCCTTGGCTGGTGATTACAACTGCGCGTACACCGAAATCTCCAGCAGCTTCATTTAAGCCATTGGCTAAACCCGAATACATCTCGCGGGTAAGCGCGTTCATCTTGGTTGGGCGGTTAAAGGTAAGGACTTGGATATCGCCCTCGTGGCGGCTAGTGATGTCGGACATTTGCCCATCCTACTGGTTGGTAACCAATGAAGAAAGGAGCACAATGGAAGAGACGGAGAGGTCAAAATGGCAAGAGATATCACGATATCTGCACGAGAGCTCAATCCATTTGAACATTTGGTAATGGGATTGCTCTGCGAAGGAAAGACTAATTCTGCAATTGCACGCGAAACTTCCCATACCGATAAAGTTATTGAAAATACAATTAGTCGTTCCGCAAAAGCGTTTAATCTAAAATCAGATCCTGATACAAATATTCGCGTCTTGCTTGCCCTGGCATACCGTGCAAATTATGGCGATGCCGCTTTTGATCGATTGAAGGTGAATTGCTCGCATATGGAAATTGGAGCTGATGGACAATCGCTCTGCAATCACGAAATACATTAACTAGATCACATATTTTTCGGGGCTAGCACTCTCCAAATTTGGTAGAGGGCTAGCCCTTAACTTTTCACTAATCACGTTACCCCTATAGGAGTATTAATTGCCTTGCACCTAAAAGTTGGGTGTTTAAATAGGGAGAGTTCAAAATGAAGAGAAAGAGTTTCGACAGAATAGTTACAGCCATTGGTTTTGGATTGGCTGTATTTCTTCTAATTGCCGCCGGCTTACTTAATTGGGGTGCAGGCTTTGCATCTGATTCAGTTAGCTCTCAATTGAAGGCACAAGAAATAACTTTTCCAGCAGCGACTGGAAATCCAGATGAATCAGCAGATGTTACAAAGTTCTTCACTGATAATGGCGATAAAGTACTGACAGATGCCAAGCAAGCGCAGATGTATGCCGATCACTATCTTGGATTCCATTTATCAAAGATGCCCACTTATGCAGCTGCATCAAATGCCAACCGTGCAGCTGGCGCCGCACTTGCCGCAAGTCCTGCTGATCCAGCTCTAAAGGCCGATGCTGCAGCAAAGTCAGGAATGGTAGAGACAGTATTTAAAGGCACAATGTTGCGCGGCACTCTATTGACCGCCTATGCATTCGGAACTTTGGGATCAATAGCTGCAATTGCAGCCCTTGTTTCATTGGCTGGAGCGCTCGTGATGTTAATACTCTCATTACTAGGGTTTATGCACATTCGTCGCGTCCCTGAGGATGCGACGATTTAACCCTCAACTCTCCGTGAGGGCGACCCTCGTTAGCCGCAAATATGTGGCTAACGAGGTTTTTTTCTGGTGAGTCGCGTCTACATAACGTGTAAGTACAGAATTTTGCGGGCCTACCCTTGATACATCTTCCCTTCCATAGGTGCTCACACACGGTGAACGCTCTCGTAGCAACTTATTTGGAAAGGTAAAAAATGTCGTTACTTACTTGGAAACTTCACGGAAATGGCAAGACTATTTCTGCTGGAGAAGTTGTATCTACCGATGAAAGACTTAGCTGGCCTCGCACAATCGGTGTCGGCCTGCAACATATCGCCGCTATGTTTGGCGCAACCTTCCTGGTTCCGATCATCACTGGATTTCCACCAACTACGACTCTATTCTTCTCTGGTATTGGAACCATCCTCTTTCTAATAATCACCGGAAATAAAGTCCCTAGCTATCTCGGCTCATCATTTGCCTTCCTTGGTCCAATCGGCGCCGCAGTTGCATCAGCTGGCACTAATGGCGGAATGGCAGCTGCTCTTGGTGGCATCGTCTTTACGGGCGTTGTCCTTGCGCTAGTTGGTTTTGCAGTTAAAGCTGCAGGAATTGGTTGGGTTAACTGGCTACTTCCACCGGTTGTTACCGGAACTATCGTTATGGTCATCGGCTTTAACCTCGCCGGAGCTGCTAAAGGAAACTTCACTAAGGATCCACTCATTGCAATTATTACCTTGGGCAGTATTGCTCTGATTGGTGCAATGTCTAAAGGCTTTATGAGTCGAATCAGTATCTTCCTTGGGTTGGTTGTTGGCTACGTAGTAGCGCTAATCATGGGAGATGTTGATACCAAGGGAATTCAGGCTGCGGCTTGGTTTGCTACTCCATCTTTCACGACTCCCACATTTAATATGAATGTGATGATCCTCTTCTTGCCGGTTGTTCTTGTACTGATTGCAGAAAACGTTGGCCACGTTAAAGCAGTGGCTGCAATGACTGGTAAGGATCTAGATAACCAAATGGGTAATGCACTTATGGCAGATGGCGTAGCTACTACGCTGGCTGGACTAGGTGGCGGTTCTGGAACTACAACTTATGCCGAAAATATCGGTGTTATGGCGGCAACTCGCGTCTATTCCACTGCTGCATATTGGGTAGCAGGAGCCGGCGCAATCGTGCTTTCACTCTCTCCAAAATTTGGAGCAGTACTTAGCGCAACACCCGTTGGCGCACTTGGTGGCGTTTCCACAGCGCTCTTTGGAATGATCGGCATTCTGGGCGCACGAATCTGGATTGAATCTAAGGTTAATTTTGCTGATTCAACCAACCTCTTAATTGCCGCATCTGCACTGATAATCGGTATCGCTGATTATTCATGGACACGTGGTGATTACACATTTACCGGAATCGTAAATGCAACGCTAGTTGCGGTTATCGGCTATCGCGTACTCCATGCGATTTCAGATGCGCGTAGCAAATAACGGCTAAATATCAGCAATAAAACTCTGTGTGGAAGGGGCGGGATATCCCGCCTCTTCTGCATTTTCTAACGGTTATAATTGCTAAATGGTAATTCCAAGCCGCATATTCGAATACATCATCGCAGCGATGGTAATTATCTTGGCGCCCGGTCCCAGTGTTCTATTTGTTATTGCTCGTGCGATCGCGTGGGGACGAAAAGTTGCTGTCTTTACAGTTGCCGGCAACGTCACCGGTGCATTTGCGCTTTCATCCCTTGTCGCCTTTGGTTTAGGACCAATTCTTTCTCGATCTCATCTGGCTTACTCAGCGGTGCAATGGGGTGGCGGTGCATATTTGGTTTATTTAGGAGTCACTGCAATCCGCGCCCGGAAGATTCATGCTGCAGATATGCGAAACCAAGGTTCGATAGTTCCAACCTTCTGGCGCTCTATGCGAGATGGTTTCTGGGTTGGGGCACTCAATCCCAAGGGGTTAGTTTTCTACGCCGCGGTGCTACCGCAATTTATTGATATCGATCGTGGCCATGTGACTTCGCAGCTTCTTCTTCTAGGTGCGCTCTTTTCAATCCTGGCATTTATCTCAGATGGATCTTGGGGACTTTTGGCTGGTACGGCGCGCATCTGGTTGGCCAGTGATGAAAAACGTTTAGAAAAGTTACGCGCAACAGGTGGAATCGTGATGGTTATCTTGGGTCTATTGGTCATTGCATCAGCCGTGCGTGATTTAATCACCACATGACTTTAAAGATCGTAAAGCCTGCTGCACCTGCTCGCGACACTATCGCGCCATCTGATCTAACTTTTGGGCTATCAACTTGCAAGCGCTGCCTTTGGATTAAGTACTGGTTTAAAATTACGATGCCAGGTCAATTCCCGCTGGTTAAGCCGCTATCGGCTGCTCAGGAAGAACATTTTCGTCGCGCATCAATGCCGGATCTAGATCCATCGCTGGCTCCAGGTGTTGTTAAGCAATGGGGACAATGGGTAAAGAGCGCCCCTATAGAAGTCGATGGCAAAGCCACGCGCTGGCGCATCCTCGGTATTTATGATTTATTGGCGCATTATGAAGATGGTTCGGTCGGCATTATCGATTGCAAAGTTTCTGACTCAGAGCGCGACAACGCGCAGTTCTATGCGCCACAACTTGAAGCCTATGCATACGCGCTAGAAAATCCAGATAAAGGTAAGCCATTTCCCGTCTCTAGCATGGGGCTCTTAGTCTGGAAGTTAGCCGGCGTCACTGAAACTGCTGATGGCGCGCATGGCTTTGGCGTAACTCAACACTACTTACATGTAACTCGGGATCAAGCGCAATTTAACTCTTTAATCTCAGATTTAATCGATGTCATCGAAGGCGATCTACCGGCTGCGGGGCCAGATTGCGATACCTGTAATTACTTGGTTAAACGTCTAGCTATTGAAGGTAATTAACCTTCCTCTTCTTCTGAGCTCTTCTTGGCCTTCGTTGCATATGTATCAACATACTCTTGCCCGGAAAGTGCCTGAATCGTAGACATAATCTTGTCGGTGATATCACGTAGGTGAAGCAAATCTGTTGAATCGCCCTCAAAGTACATAGGCTCACCAAAGATCATCTCAACCCGCATTACCTTTGGAACTACCGTTCCGGTTGGTTGAATCTTTTCCGTGTTAAACATTGCAACAGGAATAATTGGCGCGCCAGATTCAATGGCTAAGCGCGCAATGCCAGTGCGCCCCTTATATAAACGTCCATCAGGAGAGCGAGTGCCTTCTGGATAAATTCCCAGACACTTACCTTCTGCTAAAACTTTTAGACCAGTAATAAGGGCTGCTTCGCTGCGGCGACCTCCAGAACGATCTACTGGTACCTGGCCTAGCGCAATAAAAGTTAACTTCTTCAGCAATCCTTTTGGTCCAGGAGATGTGAAGTACTCACTCTTGGCGAGGAAGGTAACTTTGCGTGGGACAACGAGTGGCATGAAGATGGAATCGCTAAATGAGAGATGGTTCGAGGCGATAATTACGGGACCGGTTCCCGGTACTTGCCGTAACCCCTTAACCTTTGGGCGAAAGAGGATCATTAAAAATGGCGTTAAGAACGCGCGCAAGATGCCATAAGGCAGGTTGTTCATGAGACTAATTTAGCGCCAAAAGGTTGGAATGTGCGAATATGAACCATGGGGCAGCAGTTATGAGCGATAAAGATAAGGGCGTCAATGGTCCAGATGATGCCACTGAACGTGAGTTAATCGATATGGAATTTGAATCCATGGTTGAAGGCCTATCGCTGGACGAATCAGCACCAACTTCTTATTTAGATGAACTCGATAACTTTGTAGATGAAAATAAATTTAAAGCGCCTAACCCTCCACAAAAGAGCATTAAGGAAACTATTCGCGCGGCGATTGCATCCTTTAAAAAATGGAAGAATGGAAAAGATTTCCGAGATGGCGACGGAGTAGCGCTTTAAATTCGTGAAAGATCGGCGACGCCGACCAAGCCCGCATGATTGCCAAGCTCTGCTGCAACGATTTCTGGATATGGATGTTTTCCAGTAAAAGGAATTAGCCTTAGCGCAGCTTCGCGAGTTGGCCCTAGGAATATTTCGCCAGCATCAATTACTCCCCCACCTAAAACAATGCAGGATGGATCGATGACCGCGCAAAGCGAGGCGATTCCGGCGCCGAGATAATTTGCCATGGTGTTAAAGGCGGCCATCGCCACCGGATCACCATTCCGAGCAGCATCTGTGATGTGTTCACCTTTCAAACCTTCCAGAGTGCCATCACCGCGAGCCAGTAAATTGCGGGCAATATCTGGGCTTGCGCTGATTGCTTCACGCGCATGGCGCAGCAGAGCTGAGCCAGATGAATATTGCTCAAGGCAACCGCGTATCCCACAACCACATAAATGTCCGTCTGGAACTATGCGGATATGTCCTAGTTCGGCGCCAATTCCGAATGCGCCTCTAAAGAGCGCGCCATTAAGAATTAAACCGCCTCCGACACCTGTTCCTAAAGTTAAAAGCATTAAGTCGCTACGACCACGTCCAGCACCGAATTTAAATTCGCCCCACGCAGCAGCGTTAGCATCATTTTCAAGAACAATGGTCTTTCCTAAAATTTCATTTAGCTCTCGATCTAAATTAACGCCATTCCAACCAGCGATATTGGGCGTTGCCAAGATTCTTTCTCTGTCAGATGAGATAAACCCCGCCGCAGATACGCCGATTGAGTCAACTGGGAATTCATGCGCTAACTCATTTGCTACATCTGCAATAGCTTGGGTTAGTGCACGACCGCCTTCACGCGGCGTATCACGCCGGGCAGTAGTTAATATCTCCCCAGTTTCGGATACGACTCCACCTAAAACCTTGGTTCCACCGACATCGATTCCGATGGTGTTAGTCGCCACAGAGTTAACCTTCTAGATGTTCTTTAAGTTGCTTCAGCGCGCTATCGATAGTGGATTTCTCTTGTTTGGTGATCATCATCGCCGGAATCGGCATGGATAAACCAACTGAAAGTTCGTAAGTTACTGATGTCGAATCAGCATCTAAGCTCTTTAGTAGATATGCGCCATCCATCTTGGTCAAGATATTGGCATCATCTAGCGAGAATGTAACTTTGCTAGGTGATTGACTCCAATCAAAATCTAGCGTGACAACATCCTTAACCGCGCCGGCATCAACTGTTAACTTGGCCTTTGTGGCGCGCCCTTGATCATCAGTTGCTAGTACATCCACCTTCTTAAATGCGCCAGACCATTCAGGGTAGGACGCAACGGCAAATAAGGTGGCGCCGACTTCGGAGATCGGGGCATCGATAGTAATTGTTGAACTGCTGAAATCGCTCATGCGCAAAGGTTACCTGTAAAAATATCTTTCCAGCCTCTCCCCTTTTCTTTAGGCGGGCGCTAGCGTTAGCGCTATGAACGAGATCACGGTCCCAGCCCTTGTCCCTGCCGCCACTACAGGCAACCTCACAAATCTGATCGCAGAACGCGCCTGGTTTGAACCAAATCGCGTGATGATGTCGCGCCCTCTCGGTGATGGCTGGCAGAAAGTTTCTGCTCAAGAGTTAGATGCCGAAGTCCGCGCAACTGCCAAAGGGCTGATTGCCGCTGGAATTCAGATTGGTGACCGAGTCGCAATCATGGCTCGCACCAGATATGAGTGGACCATTTTAGATTTTGCAATTTGGTTTGCTGGTGGTTGTGTAGTTCCAATTTATGAAACATCTTCTGCTGAACAAGTTGATTGGATATTGAGCGATTCTGGCGCAGTTGGGCTGATCGTTGAAACCCCAAGTCATCGCGAACTAGTCAATACAATTCTACCTTCCCACACCAAACATATTTGGACTATGACCGAAGATGTTCTCTCTGTGCTTGCAACAGCAGGAGCACATGTCGGAGATGACGAAGTAGACCGACGTCGCAACGCACTTCTGCCCGACACGCTCGCAACTTTGATCTACACATCCGGAACCACTGGAAAGCCAAAAGGCGTTTCGTTAACCCACGGAAACTTCTTATCTGAATGTGGAAATGTTGTTGAAGGAGCAAGTGATCTATTTCTTAAAGCAAATGGCTCGACGCTGCTCTTCCTGCCAGTAGCTCACGTATTCGGGCGCATGGTCCAGATCGGTGCGATACGTGCCGGTTTACACTTGGCACATTGCAGCGACCCAGTTGGGCGCCTACAACCTGATCTAGCATCATTTAAGCCAACTTTCGTGCTCGCAGTCCCACGCATCTTTGAAAAGGTTTATAACGGTGCCGAAGCTAGAGCCGATGCAGCCGGCAAAGGAAAGATCTTTCGCAAAGCAGCAGGAGTTGCAGTTGCCTATAGCCAAGCTATAGATAAGCGCGGCTTTAATCCGCTACTGACTTTAAAGCATGCACTTTTTGACAAGTTGGTTTACTCAAAAATTCGCGCCGCACTAGGTGGCAACGTAGAAGGTGCAATCTCAGGTGGAGCCCCGCTAGGTGCGCGCCTTGGGCACTTCTACCGCGGCGCCGGTGTAACAATTTACGAAGGCTATGGTTTAACAGAAACAACAGCGGGTGCGACTTTAAATATAACTGGATCGATAAAGGTCGGTTCCGTAGGAAAACCAATTCCTGGAACAAGTATCAAGATTGCCGATGACGGTGAAGTTTTGATCCGAGGACCAATCGTTATGCGTGGCTATTGGCAGAACGATGCTGCAAATGCAGAAGTCTTTACCGAAGATCGCTGGTTTAGATCTGGTGACCTAGGAAAGCTCGACGAAGATGGCTTCCTCTATATAGTCGGCCGCAAGAAAGAGCTCATCGTCACCGCAGGTGGTAAGAATGTGGCGCCGGCAGTCTTAGAAGATCGCCTACGTGCTCATCCACTCGTAAGCCAATGCGTAGTCGTGGGCGATAACCAACCATTTATTGCAGCACTAGTAACAATTGATCAAGATGCGCTTAAGAGTTGGATTGTTGCAAATAAGAAAGATGGCGCAACCATTGCCACCCTTACTCAGGATCCAGATCTAATCGCTGTAGTGCAGACGGCAGTGGATGAAGCAAATAAAGCGGTAAGTAAGGCCGAATCAATCCGTAAATTTACGATTCTTCCTACTGATTTCACTATCGCTGGAGGCCAACTCACCGCCAAACTCTCGATTAAGCGCCATGTTGTCGCGCAAGAGTTTGCTAAAGAAATCAGCGACCTCTTCGCCAAGTGAGTACTCCACAACGCCTTGAATTGGCCCGCGAAATCCACGATGGAATTGCGCAAGATTTAGTGGCTTTGGGGTATGAACTAGATTTGCTTCTCGCAGCTACACAGTCGCAGGAACCAATTCGTAAAGGGATTCGCTCGCTGCGTTTTCAAGTAGATGAGTTGATAACTAGAACGCGCCGTGAGATGTATCAGCTCAGGCGTGTCGAAAGTGAATCAGTCCAAGAGAAGTTAATAAAAATTGCCTCCCAGGTCTGTGTCCCTCTTCTCTACCGGCTAGATCTGGCGGAGTTCGATATACCGCCTGCGGTAGGGCTAGAAATTACCGCTATGGCGACCGAGCTGATGCGTAATTGCACGCTCCACTCTAGGGGTAGCGAGATTGAATTGATCTTGAGCCAAGTTGAAAATCACACCTACCTAGAGGTGCGCGATAACGGCAAAGGAGGTGCGACCTTGGAGAGTTCACGTTTGGGTTTAATCGGAATTAAAGAACGTACCGAATTACTTGGTGGTGCTTTCACTTACCACTCAGATAGTTCTGGAACTCGGGTTGCTATTACTCTGTGAAAGTAAGTGCGCCAGCTAGCGTTTTAGTAATTGATGACCATCCGGCAGTTCGCCATGGCATCAAACGTGCCCTGCATGATGCAGGCTTAAGTTGTTGCGGTGAAGCGGCAACGCGCGCTGAGGCTTATGCCCAAATCGCACATAAATCACCGGATGCGGTAATCCTCGATTTAAACCTACCCGATGGTTCAGGTTTAGATGTAGTTCAATGGATCAGAAAAAATTCGCAGGAGATGGCGATCGTGATCTTGACGATGAGCGAGGAAGAGAGCCTATTAATAGCTGCAATGCGCGCCGGTGCTAGTTCATTTGTAAAGAAGAGCGCTCCGATTAGCGAAGTTGTTGCAGCCTTAAAGGGTTCGTTAGATCTTCCGCAAAACTTTAGCGCACCAGGAATCGCTCTGGCGCTAAAGAATTCGCAAGCAGCGACTTTATTAACACAGCGGGAAATAACCGTTTTGAAAGCGCTTACCCAGCCTGGTACTAATAAGGAGTTAGCGAAAGATCTCTTTATTTCTGAGGCAACATTTAAAACACATTTAGCGGCGATTTATCGTAAATTGGAGGTTAATAATAGATTTGGGGCAGTTGCAAAAGCTCGAACTGCTAATTTACTTTAAGTAACTCTCTAAAATTATTTGCCCAGATCTCCCAACGCCAATTTGAGTAGATCCATTCGCGTCCACGTTTACCCATTGCAATGGCTCTAAGCGGATCATCCAATAGCGAAATCACTGCACTGGCAATCTCAGCAGGGCTTGTTCCATCAACAGTTATTCCAGTCTCGCCCTCGAGTACCGCATCGGGTGCTCCCCCAGAAATACCCGCGATAACTGGAAGTTCGCACGCGCTAGCTTCTAAATAGACGATTCCCAGGCCTTCTACTTCAAGTCCGGCCAGGCGTGATCGCGAGGGCATCGCAAAGATATCGCCAGCGCATATATATCGCGGCAAGTCTGCATGTTGGATACGTCCTATAAAAGTAATCGCGCCTTCTAACTTTAAATCTTTAACCAATTCTTCTAAATGTTTTCGGTAGGGACCTTCTCCAACCATCAAAATATGTGCACGTGGATGGCGCCGCAGGATTTCAGGTAGCGCTGCAATTAGCGAATCTTGACCTTTGCGGTGGACCAACCGCCCAACGCTGACGATTACTTTCCTATCAGTTAATCCAAGAGAGGCGCGCAATTGATCTGCTGTGGCCTGTGGGGCAAAGTGCTCGGTATCTATTCCAGGAGCAATCTTCACCATTGCATCGCGTGCGCCTAAAGAGAGTGCGCGCGATATTTCTCGGCGAGTAAATTCGCCTAAATAAGTCAGATGATCAACGCTTGCTCCGATATAACGAATTGCCCAGTTAAAGGGCCAGAGCTTGGCCCACCAGACTTCGTGGCCATGAGTTAGCGCAACAATTTTCTTAACACCGCCTTTGCGAAAACCTTGCGCCATAAGCGCCAATGGTGCTGCAGCTCCAAAAAATACAATCTCCAATTTCTCGGTGGCTATCAATTTCTTTATTGCGCGCAATACACGCGGCGTTGGTAGCAAAATCTTTGATCGATCACGTATTACTCGTACCCCAAATTGTTCAAGCCATCGCTGGTCATATTCATTCGTATCACCTTGTGCAGATGTGTAAACAATTACCGTATTGAGTGGTAACCGCTCAATCAGCCCAATGACAAATGTTTCAATTCCACCCGCACGTGGGCCAAAATCATTGGTTACGCAGAGAATTTTCTCAGTCATCTAAGTATCTCTAAATTTATTCTGGAGTTAGAGACGTCGGGCGCCGATATATGGTTTGTGCCCGAGGTCATAGGCACTTGCCACCTTCACGCGCGAACCTGGGCGCGGTGCGTGGACCATTTTTCCGCCACCGAGATAAATTCCAACGTGCGATATTGGCCGGCCAAAGAAGACTAAATCTCCAGGAAGTAAGTTGGCGCGCTTAATCGATTTGCCATACCCGTATTGGGCGCGCGATGAATGTGGCAGCGATACCCCAGCATCTTGGAAAGCTTTCATCGTTAGCCCTGAACAATCCCAGTAAGTCATTCCCGCTGCGCCAAAGACATACCTGTCACCAATTTGTTTGAGTGCAAATTGCAGAGCCTTTCCGGCACGACCTGAAACTCCTGAGGCTAACTTGGCAGCAGCTAGCGAGGAAGCCTGATCCGCATCTTCTTCTGCCAGCGCAAGACGGGCGAGCCTTTCACGATCTGCCTGCTTTAGATTTGCTAGAAGTGATTCTGCCTCTGCCAGCTTTGCCGTAGCTTGTGCGCTTTGTGCCGCTAATTTCTTTTGAGCAGCTTTTACCAACGCTAACTTGTCATTAACCGTTAGTGAAGTTGCAGTGAGTTTTTGTTTTGCAGCTTGGAATTTGCGCAGTTCAACTGATTTCTTCCGCGTAATAGCTTCCAAGGAGCCGGCCGCAGAGAGATACAAGGTAGGGTCGGAAGAAAAGAGAAGTTCTAGGCTCTGGCTAAGTCCACCAGTCTTAAATTGTTCTACAGCTATTGCACTCAAAGTTCTTGATAGCGCGCTAACGCTCTGGCTTTGAACTGCCTCCTTGGCTTGAATACCTGCCAGGGTGCGATTAAGGGAGGCCAATTTAACTTTCGCTTCCTGTGCACCTTCTGCAGCAGAAGCGGCTTCATCTTGCAATTGGCGAACTCGTGCTTGAACTTGCTCTAACGTTTGCGCAGCTTGTACGGGCGGCACAAGAAAGACCGGTGCAGCGATTGCAATTAACGCTATAAGTATTGTGCCCGCAGATCGCACACGCAGATTCAAGCCTGTTGATGACATAAGAGTTCAAGGCTAATGGGCGCTATCGCGCATACTCAACTCAAGGTAAGCGTGGCTAGGCTGTGAATTTAAATAAATTTGACCATTTAGGCGGTATTAAAGCGCAGCGGCCGCACGATCCCACGCGATGAGAGCAAATCAATGGCATCGGCGGTGGAATCAGGTATCTCGCATAATTCAGCTTCACACTTTTTGGAGATGAAGAAGGTAAGGATGCAATCGTCGCAACCAATATCTCGAATGGCACATGTATCGCATGAAATGATCATGAGAAAAAATATAACCGCCTCCACTGACATGGCGACACATGTCGACACATGGCGACACGTGGCGATACATGGCGATACATGGCGCTAGCCTTCTGCGATGGCAGTCTTTGCATCCCTTGTAGTTGGCAGCGATGGCTCGACTACCAAAGGTGGGAATTCACGTGGTATCGCAAGCGGAGTAGATCGCACCGCATTCTTAGCGCGCCGGCGCAGCGCTGACTTTCTCCTAATCGGTGGCCAGACCGCACGCACCGAGCCTTATCACCGCACCCCTGTTCCTGTCGTTGTCTCATCTCGCTCGATGATCAGCGCATTGGCCGATAATCACTTAGCCCATTGGTGGAACCTCTCCCCGACGGAAGCTTTAGCTAAAGGGATAAAACTATTCGGCCCCAGCGTTCTGGTGGAATCAGGGCCGGCGATAATCAATGAGCTAATCGAAAATAAAGCTATAGATGGAATCTATTTAAGTGTTACCTCAGTTGTTGGCGGTGAATACCCAATAGATATTGAAAAATTACTGGCAAATTTTCAAGAGGTTATTCATGAAGTAATTGACGGCACTTCTTTCATCGAAGCTAGAAGGCTGAAATAATTGCGACGCCTGCAACTGCGGCAAGGATTCCAACATATTGAACACGGTGCAATCGCTCATGCAGGAACTTGTAAGCTAGAACTGCAGTAAAGATTGGATAGAGTGCACCGAGCACCATCGATAAAGTTAAATTACCTTTCGTAGTTGCTACCCCTAAAAGTAAATTTGCTAAGAAATCAGCACACCCGATAAATATAAGAACCGGCGATAATTTCAAGGGCAGCCCACCCAAGGTGCGATACTTTGCCAATAATCCTAGTGAGACAAAAAAAGTAGTCGCACGCATCATCACCATCGTCATCAAAGCGCTTCCTTGTGAACCGATCGCCATAAAAACTAAGGCAGTTCCAAAACCACCGGCGGCACCGAGGGCCAATACAAGTGGCTTAATCGGTAGATCTTTAGCAAGCTCTGGACAACTAGCTAAGAAAGCGCCCAAGATGGCTAGCGTTGCACCGATTGAAAGTATTAAAGATAGGCGATCACCCTTAACGAAGAAGGCGTAACTAACTGGAATAAGTGCAGATAGCCCGCTAATTGGCGATACAACTCCCATGCGGCCAGTTGAAAGCCCGGCATATAAACAAATCAAACCTAGGTATCCAAGAACTCCGGCGCATGCCCCTGGAAGAAAATAACCATGAGCGCCAAAAGCATCTGCGGAGAAATCTCCACCGATAAGCGCCAAGATAATTCCAAAAATTAATCCAATGGCTTGCGTTACACCGAGAACAGCGATCGCCGGATATTTCTTACTGAGCTTTCCACCATGATAATCAGCCGTTCCCCAGAGAAGACTTGAAAAGAGCGCTAAAAAGGTGGCCATAGAGAGCAAGGATACACAGCGCTGCGCCCCGCCTCCCACTTATCTAGGCATGCCATCTTTAGAATTAAGTAGTGGATGTCGCCCAATTTAATCGCATGATCGATCACTTGCGCACGGTGACCCCAAGACCAGAAATAATTTTAGAAGAAGTTCCTGCACCACAAAAGTTAGCAACATACTCTTTTGCATTTACTGCTGATGTTTCCAATGGCTTGCTTGGCGATGCTGAAGATGAGATCGCATCAGGGCGATTTGTATTGCTTCATGAACCAGGTGGGCAAGATACTTGGGAAGGTGAATTTCGTTGCGTAACATTTCTAAGTGCCGATGTTGACGAGGCAATGCAAGATGATCCACTTCTGCCTGAGGTCGGTTGGTCTTGGCTTCTTGATTCACTTGCCGCCGGCGGTTGCAAATTTACGGCACCGAGCGGAACTGTAACTCGCGTCTCTAGCGCATCATTTGGAAAGTTATCTCCACGCAACGATGAATCTGAAATTGAAATTCGGGCATCCTGGAGCCCAATTATTAAAGACAGCAACGAGATGATCGCTCACGTCTTAGCCTGGTGCAATCTCTTAGGCGAAGTAGCTGGGCTGCCACCAATGGTTGAAGGGGTTGCGCCTATATCTGCAGCGCGTCGTAAGGCGTAATTGAACTCTTGCGATTTTTTAACTTGGTAGCTAATTTGGTCATAAATTATGGAAAATAATCTGGAGAAAGCAGCAGAAGTTCTGCCTGCCGAAGTTGCGCCAGCCCCCACTGCAGTTCCTCTTTTGGCACCAGCCGAAGGCGTTCCGATCATTATCGATAGCCACTCGCTATTTGAGAAAGCGCTTGCGGAATTAGCTCAAGGTATTGGCCCCTTTGCAGTAGATGCAGAGCGCGCATCTGGTTTCAAATTTAGCGCACGAGCATATTTGATCCAGATCAAACGCCATGGTGGCGGTCTGCATCTAATCGACCCCATCCCCTTTGGTCCAAACCACGAACTCTTTCAAAAGTTAGATACCTTGCTACAAAGTGATGAAGTAATTTTGCATGCCAGTACTCAAGATCTACCGTGTTTGCGTGAGCTTGGCATCAATCCAAAGCAGCTATTTGATACCGAACTCGGCGGACGTATCGCCGGCTTGCCGCGAGTTGGATTGGGTCCGCTATTGGAATCGTTGATGGAAGTATCGCTGGCAAAAGAACACTCTGCCGCTGATTGGTCGCAACGACCTTTGCCAAAAGAGTGGCTAAATTATGCAGCGTTAGATGTTGAGTTGTTGATCGAACTGCGCGACAAAGTTTATGGGCTCTTAAATGGGGCAAATAAATGGGAATGGGCGCGCGAAGAATTTCAATCAATATTAGATGCTCCCCCACCACTGCCACGGGTTGATCCGTGGCGGCGAACTTCCGGAATGCATAAGATCAAGAAAAGAAATCAATTAGCGGTTGTTCGCGCACTTTGGACGGTGCGAAATGAGATCGCTCAAGAAGTCGACATCTCACAAGGTCGCTTATTATCCGACACAGCAATTGTCGAGATCGCAATGGTTGCGCATACCAAGGCGATTAATTCGAAGAAGGATCTAGAACGCGTTCTAAGGCCAATCGGTTTGCGAGCGCGCTGGATGGAAAATGTTGCATCTTGGATCAGTGCAATCTCGGATGCGGTTGCACTTAGCGAAGATCAGTGGCCGCAAGTTCGCACCGATTCTGATTCGCTGCCACCGCTAAAGATTTGGCGCGAGCGCTTTCCTGAAAAGTATGTGCCCCTTACTCATGCCAAGGCCCGCCTGAGCGCCATCGCCGAAGATCTGGTTATCCCGTTAGAAAATATGATTACCCCCGAATATGTTCGCCGTATCTGCTGGAACGCACCAAAGGGCGCAGTGGCTCAGGCTCTGGTGGCGCTAGGCGCACGTAATTGGCAGATTGAGATCGCAGCCCCAATCCTCGAGTCGGCGCTCCTGGAGACGATCCCCTTGGCCACGCCTGAAACGGCAGAGCAGGAAGACCAGCCCAACCAGATGTGAGGAATTACGCAACATTTAAGTTGCGTAATTCGCCGACCTATTCTAGATTTATTCCATGTTAAGTACCTTTGTTATCGCCCTTCGTGAGGGCCTAGAAGCCGCCCTAATCGTTGGCATCTTGGTCGCCTATATCGTCAGAACCGACCGTCGCCAGCTGCTCAAGCCACTCTGGATTGGCGTCGTTACCGCCATAGCCGCCAGCCTTGGATTAGGTGCGATCCTCTCCTTCACATCTGCTGAATTAACACCTCGCGGCGAAGAGCTCTTTGCGGGCCTCACCTCATTTATCGCCGTTGGCCTTGTTACCTGGATGGTCTTTTGGATGAAGCGCGCCGCACGCACATTGCGCGATGAACTTCATGGCAAGGTAGATAACTCTCTTGTCGGCGGCCCATTAAGCCTTGCTTTAGTGGCTTTTTTCGCAGTTGTTCGCGAAGGTTTAGAAACCGCGCTCTTTATCTACACCAACTTCAAAACAGTTGGTGCTGCCTCATCTGCAACAGTCGGATTGGTCCTTGGATTAGCCGTTGCGGTTGCTCTCGGTTATTTGCTTTACAACCGCTCGGTAAAAATTAATCTTTCTAAATTCTTTACCATCACTGGCGTTGCCTTGATAATTGTCGCAGCCGGTGTTCTCTCTTACGGTATCCACGAATTCCAGGAACTTGGCTTCCTTCCTGGCGCCGATACCTTTATCTGGGATGTAACGCCTTGGATTGCCAAGGAATCGATTTTAGGCTCAGTCCTTGGTGGCACCTTCGGTTTTGATACCACTACCTCATACCTTCAGTTCTTTGCTTGGACTGGTTACCTTGTAGCTGTCTTGGTCCCATACCTATCTAAGAAATCTAAGAAGAAGGCGCCAGCACTGCGCGTGCCCGCAACTGTTTAGTTCTACCGTTCTTCCGCTTTCTGCTACTGGCGAGTAACCTATACCCACAAGGTAACTAGCCTAGATTTTTAAGAAAGTAGCCCAGATGTCTCGCACCGTTGTACTAGTCGATGCTGTCCGTACCCCATTTGGAAAGGCCGGCAGCATGTACTCCGGTACTCGCGCCGATGATCTGATGGTGCGTGCGATGCGTGGTCTATTAGAGCGCAATCCCAAGGTAAATCCAAGCGATATCGAAGATGTTGCAATCGCAGCTGCAACACAAAGCGGCGATCAAGGAATGAACATTGGCCGCAGCGCTTCACTTCTAGCAGGGTTGCCAAATACAGTTCCCGGATATTCGGTAGATCGCTGGTGCGCCGGTGCAATGACTGCAACTACATCCCTTGCTGGTGCGATTGCAATTGGTTCAATCGATATCGCAATTGCCGGCGGTGTTGAACATATGGGCAATCACCCAATCGGTGAAGGCATTGATCCCAATCCGAGATTTTTAGCTGAACGAATTGTGGAACAAGATGCGCTCGCAATGGGTGCAACAGCAGAGCGTTTACACGATCGCTTTCCGCAATTGACTAAAGAACGCGCCGATCGTTATGCCTATAACTCACAGATGAAGACTGCTGCAGCATATGCTGCCGGCAAGATTCAACGCGATTTGATTCCAACTGCGGCGCGCATTGCCGAAATTGGTTGGGGTATTGCAACAGTTGATGAGCCACCACGTCCAACAACAACGATGGAAGGCTTAGCAACGCTTAAGACTCCATTTCGTCCCGCAGGGCGCGTAACTCCGGGAAATTCATCTGGCTTAAACGATGGCGCAACAGCCGCTCTTCTTGCAAGTGAAGATAAGGCTAAAGAACTTGGGCTAACTATTAAAGCCAAGTTAGTTTCATTTGCCTTTGCCGGAGTCGAACCAGAAGTAATGGGATATGGACCAGTTCCTTCAACAATTAAAGCGCTGGCAAAAGCGGACTTGCAGATTTCCGATATCGGCGCCTTTGAAGTTAATGAAGCATTCGCTGTGCAAGTCATCGCATTTTTAGATCACTTTGGAATTGCAGATGATGATGCACGAGTAAATCCTTACGGGGGTGCAATTGCAGTGGGCCATCCCCTGGCCTCATCGGGAATTCGCTTAATGCTAAATCTGGCGCGTACCTTTGAAGAGCGCATCGATGTTCGCTATGGCTTAACCACAATGTGTATCGGACTTGGAATGGGCGGCACCGTAATTTGGGAGAACCCACACTTCACAGGAGGAAAGAGATAATGGCTGCCGGAATGATATTGCCTGAAGGCGCTCCCGAGGAAGTAATTACCAACGCACTTGTTCGCGATGTAGATCTAACGCCCTTTGGCCATAAGGGCTCACTGGCTTTAATTACTTTAGATAACGGGTTAGATCACACTCGCCCAAATACCTTTGGTCCACAATCACTTTCTGCCCTTGATGCAGCAATCTCGGATGCAATCGGCCGCGCACCTGCTGCAATCGCAATTACGGGAAAGCCTTTTATCTTCGCCGCTGGCGCTGATTTATCTGCGCTAGCTTTCTTAACCAAGCGCGAACAATCACTGGCTATTGGAAAACTTGGCCACGATGTCTTTCGCAGGTTAGATGAATGCGCAATTCCTACATTTGCTTTCATTAATGGGCTAGCTCTCGGTGGCGGCCTGGAAGTCGGTTTGCACTGTAATTACCGAACTCTGGTATCAACTGCATTCACAGGCCTGCCAGAAGTCTTCCTTGGTTTAGTTCCAGGTTGGGGTGGAGCAACGATCCTGCCTAAGTTAATTGGCCCAGAACGCGCCGTACAAGTAATCATGCTCAATGCGCTAAATAACAACACGATGATGAAGGCAAAAGATGCGCTTGCACTTGGTGTTGTCGATGCGGTTTACGAACCAGCTGATTTCTTAGAGCGCTCTGTTTCCTTTACCGCAAACGTTTTATCAGGTAAGAATAAGATCGAGCTTAAAGATTATTCCAGCGATCCAGCATGGGATTCGGCGCTGGCTACCGGAAAAGCGGCAGCGCTTAAGAAATATGGCGGTGCCGAAATCGCTTCTCCAATGCGCGCCCTGGAATTAATCGCAGCTGCGCGTACAAACACACGCGGTGCCGGCTTTGATGCCGAAGATCAAACACTTGCCGATCTGACGATGTCTGATCCGCTGCGCGCATCACTCTATGCCTTTAACTTAATTCAGAAGAAGCGTAAGAAGGTAGAAGGCGCTCCTAAGCCCGCTCTGGCCCGCAAGGTAACCAAGGTCGGTGTTGTTGGCGCAGGTTTAATGGCTTCGCAATTGGCGCTGCTGCTTCTACGTAATTTGAAGTGTCCAATCGTCATGACAGATATCGATCAAGAACGCGCCGATAAAGGTGTGGCCTGGGTTAAGAATGAACTCGCGAAATCAGTGGAGAAGAAGCGCATGAGCGAAGAATCTGCTCGCCGCCTCTCATTACTAATTAGCGGATCAGCTGATCAAGCTAGCTTTGCCGGCTGTGACTTTATTATTGAAGCGATTTTTGAAGAACTCTCGCTAAAGCAAGATCTATTTAAGAAGCTGGAAACTATCATCTCCCCCGAATGCGTCCTTGCAACCAATACTTCATCACTTTCGGTGGAACGCATGAGCGAAGGACTTGCCAATCCAGAACGCGTTATCGGATTCCACTTCTTCAATCCAGTTGCAGTAATGCCGCTACTTGAGATTGCTCGTACCTCAACGACCGATGATGCAACTACTGCAACAGCAGTAAGCGTTGGTAAAGAGCTGAAGAAGACGATGATCATCTGTAAAGATGCACCGGGCTTTGTTGTAAACCGTCTACTCACTCGCTTCATGGGTGAAGTAACCGATGCGGTAGATGAAGGCACTCCACCAGCGATTGCCGATAGCGCAATGCGCAGTATTGGTTTCCCAATGTCTCCCTTTGAGCTCCTTGATCTAGTTGGTCCAGGCGTTGCGCTACATGTTTCGGAAACCTTGCATGAGAATCTCGGTGAGCGCTACCGCATCTCCCCAACCATGCAGGCGATGGTCGCCGCAAAGGTTCGCAACTTCTATATCAAAGATAGCGATGGCAAGGTCGTTGCCAATCCAGAGGCGTTAGCGTTGCTCAAACAAGGAACCAGCGCATCTACTGCAGAACAAGTTCGCGATCGCGCTCTTAAAGCGCTGGCCGTTGAAGCGCGATTGATGCTCGATGAAGGTGTTGTTTCAACTGCCGCCGAAATCGATCTCTGTATGTTGATGGGTTCGGGATGGCCAATGCATTTAGGCGGAATCTTGCCGTACTTAGATCGTGAAGGAATTAGCCAAGCAGTTTGCGGTCAACGTTTTCATGCACCGGGGATTGCATCTCTTCCATAATCGAATTTGAACCTGCTGCAGCGTTAGAGCTATTCCATTCAACAATGCTGCGCGCAATATTTTGAGCGGTTATTCCTAAATCGTTTAGAATTTCGGCGCGCTTGGAATGTTCGATAAATTCCAGAGGAACCCCAATTGAATGAATTGGCGTGCTTAGCTCTGCTTCGCGGAACATCTCGGATATTGAACTAGCAATTCCCCCGTGCTTGATGCCATCTTCTAGAACGACGACGCTCTTATATCTCTGCGCAATTGTGACAAGGGATGTGGGAAGCGGTTTTACCCAACGTGGATCGATTACGGTAACGCCAACGCCTTCGCGGTAAGCCATGGAAGCTGCTTCCACAGCGATCGCAGCCATCGCACCAATACTTACCAATAAGACATCAGCGCTTTCGCCGCGATATAGAACATCGATTCCATCGCGTCGTTCAAAGGCTGGAATATCACTTTGTACTGCGCCCTTTGGATATCGCACCATGGTTGGTGCATCAGAAATTGCAACTGCTTCTCGCAGAGTCTCACGCAAACGCGCTGCATCACGAGGCGCTGCAACGTGCATGGTCGGAACAATTCCCGTCAGCGCTAAATCCCAGATTCCATTATGTGATGGACCATCATCACCAGTTACGCCCGCGCGATCTAATACAAAGGTGACGCCTGCCTTATGTAGCGCAACGTCTAAGAGCAGCTGATCGAAGGCGCGATTTAAGAAAGTGGAATACACCGCCACCACTGGGTGCAGACCGGCATAAGCCATTCCGGCTGCGCTAGTAACAGCATGCTGTTCTGCGATGCCAACATCTATGGTGCGATCTGGGAATTCTTTCTCAAATGCATCAAGACCTGTAGGTCCCAGCATCGCAGCGGTTATCGCAACAATATCTTCTCGCTCGCGCGCAATTTCGATTAGCTCGGCAGAAAATACCTTGGTCCAACTCATCGCACTCTTAGCTAGTGGTGCGCCAGTTTCGGGATCGACGATTCCAACAGCGTGGAATTTTTCGGCCTCATCATCCATGGCAGGTTTATGGCCACGACCTTTTTCAGTAATCGCATGAACAAGAACTGGCGCGCCGAAGGCTTTAGCTTTAAGCAGAGCTTTCTCCAGGGCGGCGATGTCATGGCCATCGATTGGCCCCATATATTTCAAACCGAGATCTTCAAACATGCCTTGCGGGGCGACGATATCTTTAATGCCCTTCTTCATTCCGTGCAAAGTTTCGTAGATCGGCGTACCGACGACTGGGGTCTTATGAAGTACTTCTTTGCCCCAATCAAGGAAGCGCTCATAACCTTTAGTTACTCGCAGTGTGGCTAAATAAGTTGCCAGACCACCGATAGTTGGTGAGTAAGAGCGCTCGTTATCGTTTACGACGATCACTAGATTACGTTTTTCGGTCGCAGCAATATTGTTGAGCGCCTCCCAAGACATGCCACCAGTCAGTGCACCATCGCCAACAACCACGACTACATGGCGATCAGACTGGCCTGTTTGCGAGAAACCATAAGAGATTCCATCGCCCCAAGAAAGTGCCGTTGACGCATGTGAATTCTCGATTACATCGTGTTCGCTCTCGCTGCGATTTGGATATCCGGCGATCCCACCGCGCTGGCGCAGCCCATCAAAACTATCTACGCGGCCAGTAATAATTTTATGAACATATGATTGATGGCCGGTATCAAATAAGACGATATCGTGCGGTGAATCAAAGCTTCGATGTACGGCCAGAGTTAACTCAACCACGCCTAAGTTAGGGCCGAGATGTCCACCGGTCTTAGAGACCTTGGTAATTAGAAACTGGCGAATCTCCTCGCTTAATAAATTTAGTTGAGCAAGATCCAACGCCTTGATATCGGCAGGTGACTTAATTCGCTCGAGCATGTCTTTATTCTAGTTTGGAGCGAAGTAAACCGCGATTTTTACCGAAGTAATTGGCCATTACTGAAGTAATTGGCGGAGAACGTACTGCATGATCCCCCCATGGCGATAATAATCACCTTCACCAGGTGTATCGATACGCACCTTGGCCATAAATGACGTATCCCCCGCAGTTACCTGTACCTCTTTAGGAATCCCACCGCCATTTAGCTCACTGATTCCGGTGATTGCAAATACCTCAGAGCCCGTTAGACCAAGTGATTGCGCAGTGTCGCCATCTTTAAATTGCAATGGAAGCACTCCCATACCAATTAAATTTGAGCGATGGATACGTTCAAAACTTTCAGCGATTACGGCGCGAACTCCGAGCAACGCTGTGCCCTTTGCCGCCCAGTCACGAGATGATCCCGATCCATATTCCTTGCCCGCTAGAATTACTAGCGGCACTCCTGCGCTTTGATAGGCAATTGATGCATCGTAAATTGTGCTCTGGTCTCCACTATTTAGGAAATTACGGGTAAAGCCGCCTTCTACTCCATCTAACAACATATTCTTTAAGCGAATATTTGCGAAAGTTCCGCGGATCATGACTTCATGGTTTCCACGGCGTGATCCATAAGAGTTGAAATCTGCTCGCACAACGCCATGTGCTTCCAGATATTTACCAGCAGGTGAATCAACCTTGATATTTCCAGCAGGTGAGATGTGATCTGTTGTCACAGAATCTCCCAGAATCGCCAAGACGCGAGCTCCAGATATATCAGTTACTGGAGTTGGATTCGCTGGCATACCCTCAAAATAGGGAGGCTTGCGCACATAAGTTGATTGCGAATCCCACTCGAATGTCTTACCAGCTGGCGTATCTAGAGATTTCCAGCGGTGATCGCCATCAAAGACAGTTGCATAATCCTTCTTAAACATCTCAGAAGAAATTGATGAATCGATAACATCTTGAATCTCTTTCGCACTTGGCCAGATTTCAGCCAAAAGCACATCCTTGCCATCTTTATCTTTGCCTAGTGAATCTTTCTCAAAATCATGGTCCATAGTTCCGGCTAAAGCGTAAGCAACAACTAGTGGAGGCGATGCCAGGTAGTTCATCTTCACATCTGGGCTAATACGTCCCTCAAAGTTACGGTTTCCAGAGAGAACTGCAGTTACCGCTAAATCATGTTCGTTCACTGATTTACTGATCTCAATCGGCAGTGGACCTGAGTTACCAATACAAGTTACGCAGCCATATCCAACTAAGTTAAAACCAAGGGCTTCCATATATTTAGTTAAATCCGCACGATCGTAGTAGTCAGTGACAACCTTGGAGCCTGGAGCTAAAGTTGTTTTGACCCAAGGCTTTGAAGTCAGCCCGCGTTCAACCGCCTTTTTGGCAAGAAGCGCAGCTCCAATCATTACAGATGGATTAGAAGTATTTGTGCATGAGGTAATTGAAGCAATTACAACATCACCATTTTTAATCGTCGTATCTTTTGCGCCAACTTTTACTGGATAGGCATCTCGACCGGTTTTTTCAGTGAAGTAAGTTGGCAGAATCTTTTCAAACGAGCTTTTGGAAGCGCTAAGTGAGATGCGATCTTGCGGACGCTTTGGACCTGAGATAGATGGAACAACCCTCGAAAGATCTAACTCGATATGTTCAGAAAAACGTGGGCTTACCGCTGGGTCATGCCACATACCTTGCGCTTTGGCATACTGCTCAACAAGTGCAACTTGATCATCACTGCGACCAGTCAAACGTAGGTAGCGCAGAGTCTCATCGTCGATTGGGAAGATTGCACAAGTCGAACCATATTCTGGGCTCATATTGCCGATCGTCGTGCGATTTGCCATTGGCACCGATACAACACCTGGGCCGTAAAATTCTACGAATTTACCAACCACGCCATGTTTGCGCAGCATCTCAGTAATAGTTAGCGCCATATCAGTCGCTGTTGTACCAACCGGCAACGCGCCACTTAATTTAAATCCGACTACTCGCGGAATCAACATTGATACTGGCTGGCCCAGAAGAGCTGCTTCTGCCTCAATGCCGCCGACTCCCCAACCGAGTACGCCCAAACCGTTAACCATCGTGGTGTGTGAATCAGTACCAACGACAGTATCTGGATAAGCGCGCAGAACTCCATTTACGGTGCGTGTCATTACAACACGGGCTAGGAATTCAATATTTACTTGGTGGACGATTCCAGTTCCAGGTGGCACAACTTTGAATTCATCAAAAGCACCTTGTCCCCAGCGCAAGAAGCGATAACGCTCGCGATTGCGTTCATAATCAATATCCGTATTTTTTTCAAAGGAGTCACTTGTTCCAAAGAAATCTGCAATAACTGAGTGATCAATGACAAGCTCAGCTGGAGCAAGTGGATTTACCTTTGCCGGATCTCCCCCAAGGTCAACGATCGCCTCGCGCATAGTTGCTAGATCGACGATACAAGGAACGCCAGTGAAATCTTGCATTATGACGCGCGCAGGTGTGAATTGAATTTCCGTATCGGGTTCAACTGCAGGATCCCATTGTGCCAGCGCTTTGATGTGATCGGCCGTTATATTCGCGCCATCTTCGGTACGAAGCAAATTTTCTAAAAGAATCTTAAGTGAGAAAGGTAGGTTTGCTGCGCCTTCAATCTTGGAAATATCAAAGATTTCAAAGTCTTCACCGGCAACGTTTAAATTCTTCTTGGCACCTAACGAATTCTTACTCATTTTCTTCCTTTACTCAATTTATCTTGATATCAAGATACCTTATCTTGTGTAAATAAGGCAACTGTTTCGATGTGGTGAGTCATAGGAAAGAGGTCGAAGGCGCGAATTTTTGAGATCTCAAATCCAGCGCTGCTCAAGTAAGTGGTGTCACGTGCCAGCGCGGCCGGATCACAAGCGACATAGATGATCGAGCGTGGCTTAAGTGCAACCATGGCCGCTACCACTTCTTTTCCAGCACCCTCGCGCGGAGGATCTAAAACAATTACGTCTGCCTTTGCAAAACGGGGCAACAACTTTGCGACATCACCAGTGTGTACCTTCACATTCGTAAATGAAGCGAAGTTGCGCATGGCATCTGCTGTCGCAGTCTTACTACCTTCTACAAGATCTACGCGCCCACCATCGCCAATTGCTTCGAGAAATTGTGAGGTGAATAGCCCAACACCACCATAGAGATCCAACACCTGATCACCAGGTTGCAGGCCCGTGAATTCGATTACTACTTTGGTCAGTACAGTCGGGGCTAATTTATGGCTCTGCCAGAAAGAACGTTGCGCCACTTCTAACTTAAATCCATTCACTGAGTACTCAGCAACATCTGGTCCTTCGCTGGTTCGAACAGCAGAGTCATCACTGGCATAGCCAGTTGCGATAGTTTGCTCTCCAGTTGAAGAAAGCGACACTTCAACTCGTAAATTGCCTTTCCATTTACGAGAACTTAGCTCTTGGTATTTGATTTCTGGTTGCAGGATCCGGCAATCGCTCACCGGCACAACTTTATTACTTCTAGCCTGCTTAAATCCCAGATCCCCATTGCTAGTAGTGACCGCGTTAAAGCGCGTGCGATATCCCAAAGGCGCTCCAACTTCTTCGACTTCTATCTTCAATTCACGCTTTGCAATACGGCTGAATTGTTCGGTGATTACCTCAGATTTTAATTCACGTTGCCGTGGCAATGAAATATGTTGAAAGTCGCAACCTCCACAACCGGTGCGATGTGCGAACTGGCAAGGCGCACTCACACGATCGGCAGATGCTGCTATAACTTGTACGACGTCGGCGCGATTAAAAGAACTTCCGGTACCGGTAATTTCAATTTCCACCTCTTCGCCAGGAATTGCATGTCTTACAAATATAACTGCACCTAGGTGGCGTGCGATGAAGTGGCCACCATGAGCGACTTTCTCAATGGTGGTAACGAAGCGATCCCCAACTGCCAACGCAACGCGATCTGGCGAATTTTGCTGGTTCTGCCCATTTGGTGTCATATAGGTAAGAATAAGGGTGTAAGTTAAACCTCGTGCACGTCGTGATTATGGGATGCGGTCGAGTTGGTTCTTCTTTAGCGACCGAACTCGAAGCTGCTGGACATTCAGTAGCAATAATTGATCAATCTCGCGAAGCTTTTCGTCGCCTAGGACCTGATTTTAAAGGTCGAACCGTTTCAGGCGTTGGCTTCGATCGCGATACCTTGATAGAAGCCGGAATTGAGACTGCCGATGCCTTTGCTGCAGTAAGCAATGGCGATAACTCCAATATCTTGGCAGCGCGCGTTGCTCGCGAAACTTACGGTGTGGCAAATGTTGTTGCTCGAATTTACGATCCTGGCCGCGCCGAAATTTATCAGCGCCTTGGAATACCTACAGTTGCCACCGTTATTTGGGCCACTGATCAGATACTGCGCCGCCTAGTTCCCGAAGGTTCGCGTTCTGAATGGCGCGATGCCAGCGGTGCAATTCAACTCTGCGAGATGCATCCCCACAAAGGTTGGTTCGGAATGGCAATTACCGACCTCGAAGATGCAACTGGCGCGCGCGTCGCATTTATTACTCGTTTAGGTGAAGGCCTAATTCCTGATTCACATACCGTTTTGCAAGAGGGCGATTTACTGCACGTTACCGTGCGCGATACCGAGATAAGTAAAGTTGAAAATATCTTCTCCCGTTCCCCAGAGGATCATTCATGAGAATTGCTATAGCAGGAGCTGGAAATGTGGGTCGCGCTATTGCGCGCGAACTTCTTGATAATGGTCATCAAGTTCTCCTGATCGATCGCGATCCAAAGGCGCTTAAGCTTGAATCTGTTCCGGATGCAGAATGGTTGATGGCCGATGCTTGTGAAATCACATCACTAGATAAAGCGGTATTAAATAATTGTCAGGTATTGGTCGCTGCCACTGGCGATGACAAAGTAAATTTAGTTGCATCGCTACTTGCTAAGACTGAATACGGAGTTCCTCGCGTCGTAGCTCGCATCAATCATCCTAAGAATGAATGGCTCTTTGATTCATCATGGGGCGTTGACGTTGCAGTATCTACCCCGCGCATCATCTCGGCTCTTGTTGAAGAAGCAGTAAGCGTTGGCGATGTAGTTCGTTTATTCTCTTTCCGAAAAGGACAAGCAAACCTTATTGAATTGACCTTGCCAGATTCTTCTAGCTGTATTGGAAAGACGGTAGAAGAGATCACTTTGCCAGATGATGCATCCCTGGCGGCCATTGTCCGTGATGGTCGCGTTATCACACCAACCCCAACTGATGTATTTAGCGCTGGCGATGAATTACTTTTTGTTGCCTCTGCTATTGCTGAAGGCTTAATTAAATCTTGCTTTATCGCTAATTAATTATCTGTAACTTTAGTTGTAGGAACGATCTTTAAAATCATCCAAGATCCATACGCTGTAGCCAGAAATAGCGGGTATCCCATGGCTAGATTGACGGTTCCAAGCAAATTCACATTTCCGCTTCGATATATCGGATATTGAACTGCGATCCGGGTGAAGAACATTAATACCCAGAGCCAACTCGCTCGCTTATAAGCACGAGCTCGCGCCAGATCTTTACGCCAAGTTAAATTCTCACCGAGAATTGGACCTAGCAATAATCCAAGTACCGGCCAGCCCACCAAGTTAGCGATCAAATAAACGCTGCCATAACCTAAATTAGTCAATAACTTCGGAATGTAAAGATCACTTGCGTTACCGCTGCGATTGGCAAACCACGCGCAAATCAAAGATCCAACTAAGCCAGAAATGGCATGCTGGATTGTGTCTTTCTTGGCAAGGCGAACAATGGTTAAAGTCGCCGAGACGACAAGGGATGCAATAAGCGCTTTACGCAGATCATCCGCCAGATTGAAAACAACTAGAAAGATAATCGAAGGTATACCTGAATCGATTAGACCTTTCTTGCCACCAAAGGCAGCGAGGACTTTATCTTTATCAGATCCGTTCCCATCAATTGGTAAATTTGTCATTAGCGACCGGTCGATCCAAATCCGCCTGTACCGCGGCCCGAGCCTGGCAAGTTCTCAACTTCTATAAATTCAGCACGTTCTACCTGTTGGATAACTAACTGGGCAATCCGATCTCCGCGTTTAAAGGAGATACTCTCTTTCTGATCGTGATTAATTAAGATTATTTGTAGCTCTCCGCGATAACCAGCATCAACCGTGCCAGGTGAATTAACCAGAGTGACACCGTGTTTGATTGCTAGCCCAGATCTTGGGTGAACCAGCGCTACGTAACCATCGGGCAAGGCAATTGAAATTCCAGTGGGCACCAACTTGCGCTCCCCCGGCGCCAAAGTGAAATCAACGCGTGAAACGAGATCTGCGCCGGCATCGCCACCCTTGGCATAGTTTGGTAACGGTAAGTCTTTATCTAAGCGAGTTACTAAAACTTTAACTCCCATTATGGATTTATCTCAAATTCCGGATCGACAAAGGCCAAAATCTCTGGGGTCTTGGCGATATGTTCTAAGTATTCCTTTGGTGCGTTCTCTAAGAAATGCGACATCGGAACGATTACAAAGAGTGCTGCTGCCTCAACTGCAATGTCACCATCTGGCCCACCTAAGCGACCTTCAGCCGCTGTATAAACTTTACGATTTACTTGTCCGGTTATGCGCGCAGTTATATGAAGTGTCGTTCCCATCGGAACTGGCTTCAAGAAATCTGTCTCCAAGCGCGCAGTGACTGCTGGTGAGCGAATCAACCACATTAATTTGCCCAGCGCTTCATCAAATGCCAACGAAAGTAAACCACCATGCGCCAATCCTGGTGCGCCCTGATGATTCTCCGTCACCTCAAACTCTGCAGTTAGATCCGCACCTGCACCAGCATGAGCAACTAGATGAAGACCTGTCGGATGTAGCTCGCCACAACCAAAACAATGGCCGAAATGTGAAGGAATCTTCGTTCCGATTTCAGGGGCTTTCGAATGGCGAGGCGGAATTACTGCTCCCTCTGGCGGGGTTGTACTGGCAACGCGACTCATAGCCTTACTTTACTTCATCTAGACTGCGATAGTGATCTTCAAAGAAGTCTTGCGCCCGCCTATCTGGGTGCTCACCTTTATATATTTTCTCTTACTCTCACTTGTTATTGCGATTTGGGCTGCTTTCGATGGCACCACAACAGTCTATGCATTTGTAGTTGCAACCGTTGCCATTACATATCTTGCCTTTGCAATGCGAAGCAATATCTATATAAATGGTGAAGAGCTACGAATTGATCGAGCTCATATAGAAGTTAAATACCTTGGAAAAGTGACAGTCCTAGATGGCCAGGCGATGAGGTTGCTTCGTACTCGCGATGCCGATCCGGCTGCCTTTCTAGCTATTAAATTCTGGGCTTCCACTGGTGTAAAAATTGAGGTAAACGACCCTCGTGATCCAACGCCATATTGGCTTATAACGAGCAAACGCGGCGAAGAGATCGCCGCGCTGCTCATTAGTTCTTGATTACTTTATTTATTACTAGCTACATTCCTTACATACCGCTTTGGCGCCTTCGCCCTTAGCGAGCTGGGTCATGTGATGTACCAAGAAGCAACGTGAACAAGTAAATTCATCGACCTGCTTTGGAACAACGCGTACTGCTAACTCTTCACCAGATAAATCCGCCCCTGGAAGTTCTAGATTCTCAGCAGCTTCTGCTTCATCAACATCAATCTGTCCGGATTGAGCATCGACTCGCTTAGCTTTGAGTTCTTCTAGCGACTCCTCATGGAGTTCCTCATCCGTCTTTCGGGGGGTGTCGTAATCTGTTGCCACTGCTCTCACCTACCTTCTATAAAATCAAAAGACCACCTTTTTTAAGGTAGTTGCTATACGGGCGCATACTCGCGCATCTAACCAGTATTACCCCTTACAACCTGCGGCGTGTCGCATATATTCCCGACTTTGAACGGTGATCTGAGGCATAGGGCGCTTTATAAGAGGGCTGCCTCTATTGCTTTCGCTAGTCCACCATCTACATAAGCTCGCAATTGCGTACCGGTCTCAACATATTCTTCGCTAATAATTTCACCACGTTCGTGAACTGCGCTTACTAAATCACCACGATCGTAAGGAATGATTGCATTTATCTCCACATTTGGATGTGGCAGTGATTTTTCAATTGCGCGAACTAACCCTTCAATCCCAAATCCAGTACGTGCCGAGAAAGCAAAACTATTCTTCTCTTTTCGTAAAATCTCCATAACAACTTCAGGATCTGCTGCTTCAACTTTATTAATTGCGATAATTTCAGGAATATCTCCGCCACCGATTTCTGTTATTACTTCGCGCACCGCACGAATCTGCTCAAATGGATCTGGATGTGATCCATCAACCACATGCACAATTAGATCTGATCCTGAGACTTCCTCTAATGTAGATTTAAAGGCATCGATTAACTGGTGAGGTAAGTGCCGAACGAAACCAACAGTATCTGAAAGGGTATAGACACGACCTTCTGCAGTCTGAGATTTACGAACCGTTGGATCCAACGTTGCAAAGAGCGCATTTTCAACTAACACCCCAGCATCGGTTAACTTATTTAAAAGCGAAGACTTGCCGGCATTTGTGTAACCTGCGATGGCAACCGATGGGATATTAAAGCGTTTGCGTTCTTGTCGCTTGGTATCGCGTGAGACTTTCATCTCGGCTATCTCTCGCCGCAGCTTGGCCATCTTGTCGCGAATTCGACGGCGATCTGTTTCGATCTTTGTCTCACCTGGTCCACGGCCACCAATACCTGCACCACCGGCAGCGCGGCCACCGACCTGGCGCGAGAGCGAGTCACCCCAACCGCGAAGGCGAGGCAATAGATAGGCAATCTGCGCCAACTCAACTTGCGCTTTACCTTCTTTACTCTTGGCATGCTGTGCGAAAATATCCAAAATAAGCGCAGTGCGATCAACAACTTTAACTTTCAATTTATCTTCTAATTGGCGCAACTGCGAAGGTGAAAGTTCACCATCACAAATAACCGTGTCGGCCCCGGTTGCAACAACTATTCGTCTTAACTCAATCACCTTTCCGGATCCGATGTAAGTCGCTGGATCTGGTTTATCACGCCTTTGAATTAAACCATCCAACACTTCTGATCCAGCAGTTTCGGCAAGTGCCTTTAATTCAGCTAAAGAATTCTCAGCCATCTCAGCGCTACCTTCAGTCCAGACTCCGATAAGAACAACTCGTTCTAATTGAAGTTGGCGATACTCAGCATCAGAGATATCTTGTAGTTCAGTAGAGAAACCTTTTACGCGTCGCAGCGCATGGCGATCGGCTAAGTCCGGTTGCGATGAGACTTCAAAGTCGTTCTCATCGGCATCAAAATCTGCCGCTACTCGGGCACTTTCCCGTAGCAGTTCTTCGAATAGATCATTATCGCGTGGAGATTCCTCGTTCATGCATCCTGCAAAAATCGCGTTAAATCGTGATCTGCGATCAAAAGTGCTGGGCCAGTTAAGGTTGCGTTGGAATGTGGATCAATATCAACAACTAACCTTCCGCCAGGTGGATAGATAACCCAGCGCGCCGGCAAGTTCTCTTTTAAATGCATTGTTGCGGCAAGGGCAACTGCACATGTGCCAGTTCCACAAGATTTAGTTTCACCGCTGCCGCGCTCGTGCACGCGCATCTTGGCTTCGTGATTTGCAATAATTTCAACAAATTCTACATTTACACCTTCTGGATAAGTATCTTTTGGACGAACCACCGGTGCATCCTTTAGAGATCCGACATCCTCCAACTTTTCAACGAAGACAACTGCATGCGGATTGCCGGTATTTATGTTGTAGCCATTCCAGATCTTTCCTTCAACTGAAGCGGTAATCTCCTCATTCTCATCGCTGACTTTTCCCATATTTACCGAGATGTCATCGACTTTAGGTACTCGTAAATGCTTAATGCCATCTCGAGTGTTAATCGCAAAAATTCCTTCTGGTTGGTGTCCACGATCGACTAAATAGCGCGCCATCACCCGAATTCCATTGCCACACATTTCAGCCAAGGATCCATCGGCATTGCGATAATCCATAAACCATTTTTCATCGCGCTTGGTAATGCGTATGAGGCCATCAGCACCGATTCCGATTTCACGATTACAGATAGCGGCTGTTTGCGCGGTGGTGATGGAAATTTCATCGGTTGGGTCAAAGACAAGGACAAAGTCGTTCTCGGTCCCATGGCCATAAGTGCCGACCACTTTTTCGATAATTTCCTCGCTCATGATGTGGCCGAGTTTATCTTGTTCAATACCGTTTCCAACCGGGGTTGCACTGGTGAGATCCAATTAATGCGCGCATCTCGGGAGAACCAAGTCTCCTGGCGCCTGACATATTGCCGCGTTGCACGTTTTGTCTCTTCAATCGCGACATCTTCGGTGATTTCACCGTTTCGCATGGCGATAATCTGCGCATAACCCAATGCACGCCGAGCAGTTGTAGCCTGCAATATTCCGTCTGCAATTAAACGATCGACTTCTGCGACAAAGCCCATCTGCCACATCAGGTCTACTCGCGCTTCAACTCTGTCTCCAAGTTTTTCACGATCCATAACTAACCCGAATTGCAAAGCATCTGGATAAAGTGAACTATCTTCCCGAGGCAAATTGGCGGTAAATGGCTTGCCAGTAATTTCGATGACCTCTAGCGCGCGGATAACGCGTCTTTCATTTTGGCGATCTATCGCTGCAGCTGCTGCTGGATCTAAGAGTTCCAGCCGTTGATAGAGCTGCACAATGCCAAACTCCTTTGCTTCTTCCGTTAACTTCTGGCGTACTGCGGCATCGGTGTCCGGGAAATTTAGATCATCTAATATTGATTTGATGTAAAGGCCGGTTCCTCCAACGATAATCGCGTGCTTGAGTCGATTATGAATCTCCGTAACCGCTGCGCGCGCTAGCCCTTGGTACCAGGCAACTGTTGCATCTTCGCTAACTTCTAGGACATCCAATAAGTGGTGGGCTATTCCTGCGCGTTCACTTTCCGTAAGTTTGGCGGTACCAATATCCATGCCTTTATAGATTTGCATCGAATCGGCATTGATTATTTCGCCGCCAATTTCTTGGGCCAAACTCACCGCTAAATCACTTTTGCCAGTTGCAGTTGCACCGCAGATTACGATGGTCTTCATTTCACCGTTGGGATTCCGAGCATCGTTGGCTGTGGTCCAGCCTGTTCCTGGCGCGCAGCGTAGGCATCTCCCCCACGCGTCTTGATGTGTGTATCTTCCTTCGCTATCAAGTAATGTGCCGATGCATCGGTAATTGTCAGATCTACAAAATCTCCAGGCCGCGCGCTGCTAGTAGCATCGAAATGTACTAGGCGGAAATCTTCCGTCTTTCCGGTAAGTCGCGATTGTGCGGCATCGCGTCGCCCTTCAGCTTCTGAAACCAAGGCGCGATGCTGGCTACCTATGGCACGTTGATTTACCCCGAGTGATATCGCCTGTTGGTGTTCATGTAAACGCGTATAACGCTCTCCCACAACTTCGGCGGGTACTTGATTGGGCAGTACACCAGCTGGTGTTCCGGGGCGAATGGAATATTTATATGTGTAGGCAGCGGCGAATTGCGCCTGAGTTGCTAGATCCATGGTTGCTTGAAAATCTTCTTCGGTTTCACCTGGAAAGCCAACGATTATGTCGGTTGTGATCATGGCATGTGGCATTGCTTCTCGAACTCGATCTAATATTCCAAGGTAACGGCTGCTGCGATATGAACGCCGCATTTCTTGCAGAATTCGATCTGATCCCGACTGCAACGGCATGTGCAGGTGTGGCATCACATTCTTTGTATTAGCCATTACTTCAATGACATCGTCAGTGAAATCACGGGGATGCGGCGACATAAAACGTACGCGTTCTAACCCTTCAATTTCGCCACATTCGCGAAGTAAATTTGCGAATGCTCCACGATCTGAGAAATCAACGCCATACGCATTTACATTTTGACCAAGCAGAGTTATCTCAATAATGCCTTGCGCAACTAACGCGTGAATCTCTTTCAAAATATCGCCAGCTGGTCGATCCTTCTCAATTCCGCGCAGAGTTGGAACTATGCAAAATGTGCAAGTGTTATTGCACCCAACCGAGATCGAAACCCAGGATGTAAAAGCAGATAGGCGTCGTGCGGGAAGGGTGGATGGGAAGTGCTCTAAAGCTTCCAGAATTTCAATCTGTGACTCTTCCTCGATTCGAGCACGCTCAAGTAAGACAGGTAGCGAGCCCACATTGTGAGTTCCAAAGACGACATCCACGTATGGAGCCTTCTTCAAAATTATCGATTGATCCTTCTGCGCCAAACAGCCACCAACGGCGATCTGCATATTGGGATTAGCTTTTTTTATAGGCGCTAAGAAACTTAAATTTCCATATAACTTGTTATCGGCATTCTCGCGCACCGCACAGGTATTAAAGACAACAATGTCGGCTTGTTCGCCTGGGGTAACCGGCAGATAGCCAGCTTCATCCAAAAGCCCAGAAATACGTTCAGAGTCATGCACGTTCATCTGACAGCCATAAGTTTCGACTGAATATGTGCGTGTCATAGCGCTAAGACTATCGGTGGATTAGAGGGCTAGCACCTTTGCGCTAAGGCTGGCTCTATCTACTATCAAGATGTGATGGTTCGGCAAATTTATCCAACCCGCCTGATCCCAACCGCTGGAGGCAACTATAACTTGGCCTTGCTCTGGTTTATAAAATAGGTCGTAATAGTCATCATCCGCCCATGCTGGTTTGAAGGATTTATCATGTTCGCAAATAGTAATAAAGAATTGATCAGTCATCAGCATGGCATTGATACTAGAAAAGTCAAAACCATTTCGAAGTTTATTCACTGCGCTTTTGACACCATCGACTAGCCCTAAGCTCTCAATCTGAGTTAAGAGAAAATAAAAATATCGTTCGCTATCTGTTTGCCCTAAAATAAATTCATTAAACTTAGGAGCGATTTCGGAATCAAGAGCGTTTGGTGGATTGATTCCACCATTATGAATAAAGGTAAAACCATTGTGCGTAAATGGATGAGTATTATTTTCACTAACCGGGAGTCCAGCAGTTGCCCACCGTAGATGCAGAAGTGCTCCATCGCTATTTGTGCTTGCTAAAGTCTTTGCAAATTTTGAACTTGATTCGGCTAACTCCGGAGCTCGGGATACATGGGCTGCAGCCGTTTTTTCATCTAAGGTCGCAATCCCCCAGCCATCGCAATGAACGGTAGATAGATGGATAAATTCATTTAAATTTTCACCAACCGCCTGCGCAAAAGACTCAGGCTCAGAGGACACGAACCCCAAAAGTCGGCACATTTTCGGACAAACCTCTTCCGCTTAGAGGACACTTGAAGTAGAAATGTTACCTCGGTGCCCCTCACCGATCCAGCACCAACGACTGCAGATCACGGAGTTCTGCTGTTAAAGCGGCTATAGGGAGGAATGCAATTGGTTAATACACACGATGCAGACGCGGCGAAGTTAGCCGAACTGGGATATAAACAAGAGTTTGATCGAAAGTGGAGCGGTTTTCACAACTTCGCTATCTCTTTCTCAATTATTTCAATTCTTTCAGGATGTTTTACAACTTTCGCACAAGCTTGGAATAACGGTGGACCGGTAGCAATTTCTGTCGGTTGGCCAATTATCGCCAGCTTGATCATGATCATCGGCTTGGTTATGGCAGAACTTCTCTCTGCTATGCCTACTGCCGGTGGAATTTACTACTGGGCGCTAAACCTAGGTAAGCCTGTACATGGTTGGGTAACCGGCTGGCTTAACCTCATGGGTTTAATCGCTGTAACCGCAGGTGTGGATTATGGATTTGCTAACTTCTTTGTTTACACAGCAAATCTTTTCAATAATTCAATAGATCCAGGGAATTTGAAACTTGTCTTCGCAGTCTTTGCCGCAACTCTATTAATTCATATTGCAATGAATATCTATGGCGCAAAGATCATCCATCGCTTGCAGGGCATAAATGTCTGGTGGCACGTAGGTGGCGTAGCAGCTGTAATTTTGATCCTGGTATTGGTTCCTGCCAAGCACCAATCAACTTCTTGGGTATTTACACACCAAATCAATAACAGTGGATTTGGTAACTACTGGTTCTATGTACTTCCAGTTGGTTTCTTGCTTACCCAATACACAATTACTGGTTTTGATGCTTCAGCTCACGTTTCTGAGGAGACTGGTCAAGCAACTAAAGCTGCCGCTCAAGGTCTTTGGAAATCAATTGCCTACTCTGCAGTCGCAGGTTGGTTAATGCTTCTTGCGTTCTTATATGCCGCAACTGATGAGGCTGGAATCACCGCGGCTGGCGGAGCTTCACAGGCAATCTTCGTAACAGCTCTATCAATGGGCTGGGCAAAGATAATTCTGATAATCACTTGTGTCGGACAATTCTTCTGCGGCATGTCCTGCGTAACTGCAGGATCTCGTATGTTGTTTGCCTTCTCTCGTGATCGTGCAGTTCCAGGTCACAAGAATTGGACCAAGCTAGATAAGAACCACAACCCATCCAATGCTGCTTTTGCACTCGGTGCAGCAGCTCTTGTGATCGCTCTTCCTGCTATCTGGTCTGCAGTTGCTTTCTTTGCAGTTACCTCAATGGCAGTTATCGGTCTCTTTGGTTCTTTCGCAATTCCAATCTGGCTACGTTGGCGTAAAGGTGATGCCTTTAAGCAAGGAGATTGGAACCTTGGAAAGAAATGGAAGTGGATGGCACCGATTGCGGTACTCGAAATTGCAATCCTGACAGTTTACTTCTGCCTACCAACAACACCAGCAGGCGTATGGTGGTCTGCAGACTTTAAGATTCTGTCTGCTAACTACACACCAATTGCCTTCTTGGTCGTCCTCGGTGGCGCCATGATCTGGTGGTGGGTATCTGCTCACAAGCACTTCAAGGGAATTGTTCGTAACGTAAATTAATTCCTAATTAACCTATAATTAGCCCGCCTAGCAATTGTTAGGCGGGCTAATTATCTTAAGGAGCACCAGATGTCCGATCGTGTGAAAGACCGCATCGCCATTGTTACCGGCGCCGGATCTGGAATTGGGCAAGCTAGCGCCATCCGTTTAGCTGAAGAAGGCGCCAAAGTTATCTGCGCCGATATCAATCTTGAATCCGCAACGAAGGCTGCTCAGCAAATAACAGCATCAGGATTTGTCGCAGAAGGTTATGCGATAGATATCGCAGATAGCCAAGCCTGCACCTCACTTGTTGACCATGCTGTTGAGAAATATGGCGCTATCGATATCTTGGTAAATAATGCAGGAGTAAATCTGCCAGGTGTCTTCCACGAGGTCACGAACGAGACAATCGATAGAACTTTAAATGTCAACGTTAAGGGCGCGATGTATTTAACGCGCGCGGCTCTGCCTTACATGCTCAAAAATTCACGCGGTTCGATTGTAAATATGTCGAGCGTTAATGGCTTGGTCTCAGAACCTTACTTAAGCGTTTACTCGGCTTCTAAAGGTGCGATCGTTATGTTTACTAGAGGAATTGCTTTGGATTACGCCAAGACCGGTATCCGCTGCAATGCGATTTGCCCTGGCTGGGTTGATACTCCGATTAATCATGCGCATGCCAAGATGCTGGGCGGCCTGGACCATGTCTACAAGACAATCGATTCCTTCCAGCCAATCGGGCGCCCTGGCACCAGCCGTGAGATCGCCAATGTGGTGCTCTTTCTCGCCTCAGATGAGAGCTCATTTATGACCGGCTCAATAGTTTCAGCAGATGGTGGCATGACAGCGCAGTAACTGGAATAGTACGCAGATGAGCACGCTAACCCTAGAGAAGTTAAAAGCACTAGTTGCCGAAGGCACAATCGATACCGTTGTAGTCGCGATGACCGATATGCAAGGTCGTTTAACTGGCAAGCGAATCCACGGCCAATACTTTTTAGATGAGGTCGTAAAGCACGGCACCGAAGGCTGTAACTACCTGCTTGCAGTCGATGTCGATATGAACACCGTTGCTGGTTATGAGATGTCTTCATGGGAGCGCGGCTATAGCGATTTTGCTCTAATTCCAGATTTAAATACCTTATGCCTAATCCCTTGGCAGCCAGGTGCGGTATTGGTTCTTGCTGATGTGGCTTGGCTGGATCACACAGATGTCGTTGCATCACCTCGCCAAGTTTTGCGCAAGCAAATCGCTGAACTTGAAAAAGCTGGAATGGTACCAATGTGCGGCACTGAACTTGAATTTGTTGTCTTTAAAGATACTTATGAAGAGGCTTGGAATAAGGGTTACAAGAACTTAATTCCAGTGAATCAATACAACGTGGATTATTCCATCCTTGGTGGTTCGCGCATCGAACCGCTGCTGCGCGATATCCGTTTAGGAATGTCTGTTGCTGGAATGACCGTGGAATCTGTAAAAGGTGAATGTAACTTTGGACAGCACGAGATCGCTTTCAAGTATTCAGATGCGCTATCTAATTGCGATAACCACGTTATCTATAAAAATGGCGCAAAAGAGATCGCCTCACAACAAGGATATGCCCTTACCTTCATGGCTAAGCCAAATGAAAAAGAAGGAAACTCATCTCATATCCACCTATCTTTCCGTGGACTAAAAGGTGAGCTTGTAATGACCGATGATGCTGATAAAGAGCACGGCATGAGCGAGATCGGGCGCCAATTTATTGCAGGTCAAATCGCACACCTTCGCGAACTATCTCTTCTCTTTGCTCCAAATATCAACTCATATAAGCGCTACGTGCCAGGATCATTTGCTCCAACTGCAATTCGCTGGGGACGCGATAACCGCACATGCGCGCTGCGCCTAGTTGGCCACGGCGCAGGGCTACGTTTAGAAAATCGTGTTCCAGGTGGAGATGTAAATCCATACCTAGCAGTTGCTGGAATTATCGCAGCAGGCCTTGATGGGGTTAAGAAGAAACTTAAGTTAGAGCCAGCCTTTACCGGCAATGCCTACGAATCGGATTCACCACGTGTTCCTGCTTCCATGTCAGAGGCGCTCGAACTTTGGGAAAATAGCACCTGGATCAAGGAAACATTCGGCGCTGAAGTACAGGCCCATTATGCAAATATGGCACGAGTAGAAATTGCCGCTTATGGAAAAGCTGTAACTGATTGGGAACTCTTCCGCAACTTCGAACGCTTCTAAGAAAGGTTTCAAATTGTCTACAACTTTTGATGTCATCAACCCTGCCACTGAGGCTCTTGTTATATCGCTGCAGGAAGCAGATATCGCCCAAACCGATGCAGTGATCGCTAAGGCTGCTAAGGCTTTTGAAAGTTGGAAGAAGGTCTCCCCCGGAGATCGCGCAAATTTACTGCGCCGCTTCTCAGCACTTGTTACATCACATCGTGAAGAACTGGCTCAACTTGAGATAACTAACTCTGGCCATACTCGGGGCAACGCGTTGTGGGAGGCAGACAACGTAGCCAATGTTTTAAACTATTACGCAGGTGCTCCAGAGCGTTTATTTGGTAAGCAGATTCCAGTTGCCGGTGGCGTAGATATAACTTTTAAGGAGCCGATCGGTGTAGTCGGCATCATTGTTCCTTGGAACTTTCCGATGCCGATCGCAAGTTGGGGTTTTGCTGCCGCCCTCGCCTCCGGTAATACCGTTGTCTTAAAGCCCGCTGAATTAACTCCGATGACTGCGGTAAGGCTCGCCGAGCTTGCACTCGATGCGGGAATTCCCGAAGGTGTACTAAATGTAATCGTCGGTAAAGGCAGCGTCGTTGGCGCCCGCTTTGTCACTAACCCAACAGTTCGAAAGATTTCATTCACAGGCTCAACCCCAGTCGGTAAATCGATCATGGCCGGTTGCGCCGAGCAAGTTAAGCGCGTGACCTTAGAACTCGGTGGCAAGAGTGCGAATGTAATCTTCGCCGATTCTGATATCGAACGTGCAGCAGCGGCTGCACCTGGCGCAGTCTTTGATAACTCTGGTCAAGATTGCTGCGCTCGTTCGCGCATCTTGGTGCAAAAGAGCGCCTTTGATCGCTTCATGGAAGGTTTTGAAAAGAGCGTTAAGGCTTATCGCGTAGAAGATCCAAACCTCGATACATCACAAATGGGACCACTAATTTCTAAGAAGCAGTTAGAGACTGTGCAATCTTTTCTAAATGATAAAGATGATTCAGTCGCCTTTACAGGTACTGCGCCGAGTGGCCCTGGGTACTGGATGCCGCCAACGGTATTGATGCCAAAGAGCGTCAATGCTCGAACCTGGCAAGAAGAAATCTTTGGACCAGTCGTCTCAGTCGTACCCTTTGAAGATGAGGCGGAAGCGATTTCACTCGCCAATGCATCTGATTACGGTTTATCGGGATCGATATGGACAAATGATTTAGGTCGCGCCATGCGCGTATCTCGCGCAATTGAAAGTGGAAACCTTTCAGTTAATTCGCACTCTTCGGTGCGCTACTGGACGCCATTTGGTGGGTTTAAACAATCTGGCTTAGGCAGAGCACTTGGCCCTGATGCGCTAGATGCTTACACCGAAACGAAGAACGTCTTCTTCGCAACTGAATAAATTAAGCGCTTCGGCTCTCTAAATTAAGAGCTGAGGTAAATGCTTCAACTACTTCTGCCTTGGTCCAAGGGCGTGGCGATTGAGTAATGAAGTAATCATCTAGCGCGTTTTCAGATAGCAGTTCAATATCATCAGCCGTTACACCGATACTGGAAAGCACTGGGAAATTTAGATCTGCCAGGATTTTACGAACAGCGTTGACTGCACGTGATCCGTTGCGGGTCTCATCTTGTGGCGCACCTAGCGCATCTGCGACTCGCTCCATCTTTTCTGGAACAACTTTTGCCTCACGGGTCAAGGTTTCAACTAAAACTAACCCAATAGTTAATCCGTGTGGGACATGCTTTAGACCACCAATTGCCTGGCCCAAAGAATGTTCAGCGGTGCAATCGGAAATATTCATTGTTAAACCCGCCATCATGCTGCCAGCTGACATCGCAGCGCGCGCTTCTTTATCTTCGCCGTTTTTGTAAGCGTCAACCAGTGCACCCGACATCATCCGAACTGCTTCGTATCCAATGGCATCACCAATTGGCGTTGAGCATTTTGCGATAATTCCAGCAATTGCTTGCGCTAGGGCATCGATTCCGGTGTTAGCGGTCATAGTTGGAGGCATGCTGTAAGTAAGAACTGGATCAACGAGTGCTACTTGGGCTCGTAGATTGCCGTTGGCAATGCCAGCTTTAATTCCAGATTGTTGATCAGAAATTACCGAACCACCTGAAACTTCTGAACCAGTTCCTGCCGAAGTCGGAATTGCAATCAGCGCCGCGTTTGGAGCTGGGTAAGTTGGGCCTTGTGCCTGGAATTCGCGGAAGCTGCAATTTAGCTCAGCACATAAGCGAGCTGCTTTTGCGGTATCGATAACAGATCCGCCACCGAGAGCAACAACGACCTCTGACTTGGAGTTCTTAAAAGAAGCGGTTGCATCATCAACCATCTCGATGGTTGGCTCACCGGCCGGCTTTTCAAATACGGTTACAGACAAATGCGAAATGGAGATTAAACGATCGATCAGAGCTTTGGCCGCTGGATTAAATTTCTCGATACCAGCGTCCACCATTAGGAAGACTTTGCTGGCTCCTAGTTCATCAATAACGACTGGAAGTGAGTTGGAGATACCTTCACCGAAGCGAACCTTTACCGGCAGATGGTTATTAAAGGCGCCAAAGGTATTCATTATTTCTCCCCTAATTTGATTTAAGCAGTAAATTTCTTTAGATCGGCTGTGGCTATTCTAGATAGGAAGCGATCTACAAGTTCGTAGCCTCGCTTATTGGTTTCAGGCTCACTCAACTTTGTTTGCGTGCGTAGCTCTTGGACGACGACGCCTTCAGATTCAACTTCGACGCAACCGCCTTCCATGGCAAGCCAAAGATCTAAAACGTAGGCGTCAATTTCTGGATGAAACTGTAGACCTAAAGTGCGGCCATAGGTAAAGGCTTGGGAAGCGATTTCAGTTCGCGCGATTTCAGTTGCTCCAGGAGGCAGCTGCCAGCGATCCCAGTGATATTGAAACCACGGACCGGTTTCAATTAGTGATGTGTCATCGCTATTAACCTCATACCAACCGAGTTCAGCTTTAGGTGCACGAGCAACAGATCCACCTAGAACACGAGCCATTAGCTGGCCACCGAAACATATGCCGAGAATCGGAATTCCTGCGTTGTGGGCTTCTAAAACTTTTGCTCTTTCGGGAGTTAACCAATTACCGATTCGCTCATCCTCCCAAGCACCCCATGGTGCGCCCAGAATCACCAAGATATCAAATTGCAGCAGATCTGGCCAAGTTACGGTGACATTAGGTGTTAAGTAATTTGCTTCGTCCACGATTAGAAAACGATTTATCTCATAACCGAGTTCTGCAAAACGTTGCGAAATTGGACCTGCTTCTGATGCATGATCATGTTCAATAAAAAGCACTCGTTTAGACATGGGTGGACTCTACTCAGGACTACTTTTTGATGCGAATTGGTTCTTGGCCGCGCGCGATGAGGCGGTCGAAGTAAACTTCACGCTTATCGTTAAAGGTTGCAGCCTCTTTACCTGACTTACTCATAAAGGCAGCTATCTCATCACGCGCAACGAGACCATCACCACTTAGATCATTTCGCTCAAAGACATTCCAGGAACGCAAAACTGGAGAGATAACCTCATCGAGATGCTGTTGTAAATCATAGATTCCAGCGAGAGCAATTTGTACAGCCTTACGACCAAAGCCGGGCATGCTGGCACCTGGCATATCAAAGTTAGTTACAACATCGGCGATAGCTCGCATGGCGGCATTTGGTTCCATATCAAGGGCGGCAGATAAAGTGTTGCGATAGAAGAGCATGTGCAGGTTTTCATCTAAGGCCACACGTTGCATCATGCTTTCAGCAATTGGATCGTTAGAGATTTTGCCGGTATTACGATGGGAAATACGTGTTGCCAACTCTTGAAATGAAACGTATGCAATGGTGTGCAACATATCGTTTTCGTAAGGAGTTTGATAACCAAGTGACATGTGCGCCATTCGCAAATCTTCTAGTTCGTAAGGATCTACGCCACGTGTTGCCATCAAATAATCACGAATAACGATCGCATGTCGTGCTTCTTCGGCAGTCCACCGCTCAATCCAATTACCCCAAGCACCATCACGCCCCATAGAGATCGCAATCTCGGTGTGATAGCTTGGCAAATTATCTTCGGTAAGTAAGTTGAGAATTAGCGAATCTTGGGCAACTGGAGTGAGCCGTGAATCTTTGGCTTCCCAGGCATCTCCATTTAAAGGCCCTGCATAATCGCGACCTTCTGACCATGGGACATACTCGTGTGGATACCAATTCTTCTGTACAGATATGTGGCGTTCAAGTTCAACTGCAACAACGGGTTCCAAGTCACGAATTAAACGTGACTGGATCTGTTGGGACTCTTCGCTCATAGGTGAACGCTACGCGAAATTGGTGGTTACTGACTAGTTAAAAGGCTTTTTGGCGCGTTCTTCAGCCTGTAATTTGCGCCACTTAGCGATTTCACCGTGATTTCCACTTAATAAGATCTCAGGTACCGAAATTCCCCGCCATTCTTGCGGCTTTGTAAAGTTTGGATATTCCAGATAACCCTCAGAATTATGAGACTCCTCCATTAGTGATTCTGGATTACCTAGCACACCTGGAATTAAGCGAGTTATAGCTTCGATCATTACCAGCGATGCTACTTCTCCCCCACCGAGTACATAATCCCCAATAGAGACTTCATGTACGCGAACTCCTGCCTTTATAAATTCAGGTTGTGAATAATACTGGCGAACTCGATCATCAATTCCTTCATAACGCCCACATGCAAATACCAGTTGTCTAGCGTTGGCAAAGTTCTCAGCCATAGTCTGGTTAAAGCGATTTCCAGCTGGTGTCAGAATAATCAAATCAACATCTGAAATTAAAAGTGGATCAAGGGCGATACCCCAAATCTCAGGCAACATAACCATCCCCGCGCCACCACCATAGGGCGTGTCATCTACCGTGTTGTGGTTATCGCTAGTAAAGGATCGCAGGTCGTGAATCTGTAATTCAACGATTCCTTTATCTTGAGCTTTGCCCAGCAAAGAAAGCTGAGCAGGCGCAAAGTACTCAGGGAAGATTGTTACTGCATCAATCTTCATGACTTTGCCTCGCTTTCATAGAATTCTGGTGGAATAACTGTCATGCGCTTAGCCTTTATATCAACGACCGGAACCAGTTGGTGAACAAAGGGAATTAAGACTTCGCCACTTTCGGATTTGATGGAAAGCACATCTTGACCTGGCAGATTTAAGACTTCAATTACTTCTCCAAGCAAATCGCCATCCACCAGATAAGCCTTGCAACCGACTAGCTGCAGGACGTGATAATCATCTTCTTCAAAGCCAGGTTCATCGATATCTACCTCTGAATAAAGCAGAACATCTCGCAATTTCTCAACAGAGTTGCGATCGGATATTCCATTAAATCCCAGTAGCAATATGCCGTTATGTACGCGCGCAGAAGCCACGGTCAATATTCCGTGGCTATCTGTTTCTAATTGCGCACCGATAGCAAAACGTTCCTCTGCTAAATCGGTACGAACTTCAATAGTCGCCTCACCTAGAATTCCGTGAGCACGACCGATGCGTCCTACATTAAGGCGCATGGCTAGTGACTTTTACTTCTTTAAAGTTAGCGAGCCTCATCGGTATCGATGAGATCAACGCGCACAGTGCGACCGGCAATTGCGCTTACGACAGTGCGTAGCGCCTTTGCAGTGCGACCATTGCGGCCAATCACCTTGCCGATATCTTCAGGATTGACACGAACTTCTAGAGTTGTGCCGCGACGGTGAGTCTTCTCCTTGACGATGACATCTTCAGGATTATCAACGATTCCTTTAACGAGGTGCTCGAGAACTTCGTCCATCATTGTTATTCGGCAGCCGCTTCTGCTGCAGGTGCTTCTTCAGCAACCACTTCTGCGGGAGCTTCAACAACAGCTTCTGCAGCAACTTCAGCAACGGCTTCCACCACTGGAGTTTCTTCAACAACTACATCAGCAGCCGCTTCTGCTGCAGGTGCCTCTTCGATCACAGGAGCAGGATTAGCCTTTGCAGCTAACTTCTCTTGCGCCTTCTTCTTCATAGTTGTTGCGCCTTCTTTAGGCTCATCCATTGCCTGCTTTACAGCCGCTTCGTAGGCGATGCTCTTAGCTGGCTTTGGTGTTGCAAATCTAAGTGTTCCTTCAGTTCCTGGAAGGCCCTTGAACTTCTGCCAATCGCCAGTGACCTTAAAGATCGCCTCTACAGCAGCAGTTGGTTGTGCTCCGACACCGAGCCAGTACTGCGCGCGATCAGAGTTAACTTCCATGATTGATGGCTCTTGTCCTGGAACATAACGGCCAATTTCTTCAATTGAAAGTCCGTTACGAGCTTTACGTGAATCTGTAACAACAATGCGGAAAAATGGTGTGCGGATCTTTCCCATGCGCATTAAGCGAATTTTTGTAGACAAAGAAGTAGTGCTCCTAAAAAGTGTGTCGTATTCATTGCTTGTGCAGCGGGGTGCGCACTTACTTAATACAACTTTGGATATGGATGTTGTGGGGGTAGAGGGCCCCTCAACAGGAGACTAATCTTGCCATTAAGGCGCACAGATGCGAAATTGAGGCCTTATTCGCGTTCTTCCGCCGCCCGTTTGGCAGGATTTCCCGATTTCGACTTCTTCTTAGCTGGTTGCTGCGCCCTTTGTGGCGCCATTTGGCCGGCTCCCAATCCAGATCCAATTCCAGGAGGCATTCCCATGCTTTGCGCCATAGCAGGTGGCATGCCACCGCCTTTGCGCATCTGGCGCATCATCTTTTGCGCGGCCGCAAATTTATCGACTAGCGAATTAACATCTTGGACTTTACGGCCTGCGCCAATTGCGATCCGGGCGCGACGTGAACCATTTAAAACCTTGGGATCGCGTCGCTCCAAAGGCGTCATTGATTGCACGATTGATTTAGTGCGAACAATTTCAGATTCATCAAAGTTTTCTATCTGCTTCTTCATTGCACCTGCACCGGGCAGCATTCCTAGCAGCTTTGACATTGATCCCATCTTCGACATCGCTTCCAACTGCTCCAGGAAATCTTCAAGGGTGAAATCATCTCCGCGCGCAAATTTCTCTTCTAACTTTGCAGTTGATTGGCCATCTAAAGCCTTCTTAGCTTGTTCGGCCAGCGTTGCCACATCTCCCATGCCAAGGATGCGAGAGGCCATACGTTCTGGATAGAAGATATCGAAATCGGTTAATTTCTCACCGTTAGATGAGAACATAATTGGCTGGCCAGTTAATTTAGCGATTGAAAGAGCCGCGCCACCACGCGCATCGCCATCTAGCTTGGTTAATACGACGCCATCGAAACCTACGCCATCTTGGAAGGCTTTCGCGGTTCGAACTGCATCTTGGCCGATCATCGCATCGACAACAAAGAGGATCTCATCGGGCGCTACCGCATTGCGAATATCTATAGCCTGTTTCATCAACTCTTGATCTACACCTAAGCGGCCTGCGGTATCGACGATGACCATGTTATAAAGTTTTGATTTTGCAAATACCAAAGCTTGTTCGGCAACCTTTACTGGGTCTCCAACACCATTACCTGGTTCTGGTGCAAAAACTGGCACGCCCACACTGTCACCGACTACTTGTAATTGGGTAACCGCATTCGGGCGTTGTAGATCAGATGCAACTAAGAGCGGTGTATTGCCTTGATCCAAATAAAATTTAGCCAATTTTCCTGCCAGAGTTGTCTTACCGGCGCCTTGCAAACCTGCCAACATAATTACAGTTGGTGGATTTTTAGCAAAGCGGATTCGGCGAGCCGCTCCCCCAAGAATCTCTATGAGCTCGGTATTTACTATCTCAAATATCGCTTGCGCCTGGTTGGTTCCAGATTGGATATTAGGCAGTGCAGCAAGTGATTTTTCGCGAATTACATCTATAAAGGAGTCGACAACTGAAAGTGCGACATCGGAATCAAGGAGAGCGGTTCTAATATCTGCACAAGTATTTTCAATATCTGAAGTTGATATCTTGCCGCGCGAACGTAGCGATACGAAAGCTCCAGTTAACTTGGCAGATAGCGAATCAAACATAGAAGGTGATCCTACGCCAGGACGGCCGATAATCGATCGGCCACTTCCTGTGCGCGAGCAGCTGATAACCCGCCGCCGCCGATTTCGGTTACATATAAAGTATCGATCGCTTCGGCCCCAAGTGTTGTAACAATGGCAGATTTAATATCGATCTGACATTTGGTTATCACATCTCCAATTCCAAAAAGTAGTGCTGGCCGATCATGGCTACGAACTTCAATAATCGTGGCATCAGTTGCCGCATCCATAAAGGTTTCAACCACTGGAGATGGGACAGGTATGGTTGGCAGATTTGCATAATCGGCTATCCGCTGTGAGATTTTTGCACTTAACTCGCTGGCATCAGCAAGTGCATCGGCAATCATCTGGTGAATTAGCGTGCTATCTACCGTAGGCGCATATTGGTTCGGAGTGACCAGCCATTTCATAACTGCACTTTTTTCTACAGTCTGAGTACGAGCCGAACGCACATCAAAGCGGGCCAGATTCAATACCCCGGCAACTACCGAGAGCAGACCCGGCTTATCGGGAGCAATTATTTCGATGACGAAATCAGGATCGCGATCTTCGATAATTACCCGTAGTTCTCCAGTGCGTGCAAAGTTCAATTGCTCTTCAGTGAAAATTGGAGCAGTTGCGATGGTGTTATCGGTAAGAGCGCTGGTCACGCGTGAGACTAATTCACTTAACAGGCTCTCTTTCCAATCACTCCAGGCCGCTCTGCCGGTTGCTTGGCCATCGGCGATGCTCAGGGCATGTAAGAGCTCGAGCGTTTGTAGATCTGGAATTACCGAAGTCACCGATGCAATCGTTGCGGGATCATCGAGATCACGCCTGGTTGCAGTTGCGCTCAATAAGAGATGGTGCTTGATCAATAACTTCAGGGTTGCAATATCAGGATCTGAAAAGCCAATGCGCGCAGCCAGAGGTTGGATTAACCGTTCACCACGGTCGCTGTGATCCTCTTGCGTACCTTTACCAATATCGTGAAATAGAGCAGCGAATAAAAGTAGATCCGGGCGATGTACCCGTCGCGTTAACGCAGCAGCGAACACAGCGGTTTCAACCATATGCCGGTCAACGGTATGGCGATGCAGAACGTTACGTTGCGGAAGTGAGCGCACTGCCCGCCATTCAGGTAACCAATTAAAGAGAATCTCCTCTTGATCTAAAGCCTCCCAGATTCGCACCATCGGTTGGCCTGCCCCAATTAAGGCAATTAAATTCTCGCGCGCTGCCCGTGGCCAAGGATTTGGCATTTGGCCAGCACCATCTCGATAGGCGTTCATAAGACGTTGCAAGGTTGCCGGTGCTATTGGAAGTCCTGCTTGTGCAGCAATAGCTGCAGCGCGAATTCCAATTACGGGATCGGCAGCCAAATCATAAGTGTCTATGACCGACACTTCTTGGTGGGCAATCGTAATTCCAGGTGCAACTTGCGTACTTCGTGGACGCTTGAGAAAACGACCAAGCCCATCTTTTCCACGATGATCTAAGCGATGCCATGTTGATTCTAGTAAGTAATCTACGGAACGCGCTGCTTGAGCGATAGCGCTCATTAATTCATCAGCATCTAGATACTCTAAATTTTCGGCAACTTTATCTTGCTCCTGAAAAAGCAGGCGATCTTTATCGCGCCCGGTAACTTCGTGGAGGGCTTCGCGCGCGCTCATCAAAACCGATTCAGCCGCGCTTACTTGTTCCAAAGAGACGCTGACCGCTCCACTTAGCGCAACTGCTCGTAGCGCAGTGATATCGCGCAGCCCACCACGAGCTTCCTTCAAATCAGGTTCGAGAAGATAGGCCAGCTCACCGGATCGCAGGTGGCGTTCGATGAGCGATGCACGAAGTTGAGGTAACCGCTCTCGAGATTTTTCTCGCCAATCAGCAATGGCATCGTTTTGAACGGCTGCAACTAAATCTGCATCACCACAAATTAAGCGGATATCTAGCAGTCCTAAGGCGACCTTCAAATCGTCGCTAGCTGCATCACGTGTTTCTACGCGCGTGCGAACCGAGTGATCAACCTTAAAAGATTTATCCCAAAGCGGATAGAGAATTTTATTAATTAACTCACCGAGAACTTGATCATCAACTCGACCATTATGCAGAAAGAGAATATCTAGATCTGAACCGGGGGCTAGCTCACCGCGGCCGTAACCACCGACCGCGGCGAGTGCTACCCCTGCTACACCAGTAAAGAGTGAACTTATAAGACGATCGCTCTCGTTCGATCTCTCTCGCCGCTCACGTGTACCCATGTAGCTATCTTACTTACTCGATTTACTGGAGATAACGCGAATTGATAGCAATCTAGGAGGTTAGATTGCGTCGCTTCCGCGTTCACCAGTACGGACGCGGACGATTGAATCAACTGGTGTTGTCCAAACCTTTCCATCGCCAATAGAACCTGTAGATGCGGCCTTAACAATTACATCTACGATTGCAGCAGCATCGCTATCATCGACTAAAACCTCAAGGCGAACCTTTGGTACAAGATCGACTGTGTATTCAGCGCCGCGATAAACCTCGGTGTGACCGCGTTGGCGACCGAAACCACTGGCCTCAGAAACAGTCATCCCGGTTACGCCTGCTGCTTGCAGTGCATCTTTTACTTCATCTAACTTAAATGGTTTCAAGATAGCTGTAATTAACTTCATAGCAGTGAGCCTCCACGTGATGAGCTAGTCATTTCATAAGCAGTTTCAGCGTGCTCGCTGAGATCGACACCTTCAACTTCGGCATCCTTCTTTATACGGAATCCAATTGTCTTCTCGATAATAAAACCGAGAATAAGAGTTACGATGAATGAATAAGCCAGAACAAGTCCGACTCCGAGTGCTTGCTTCACAAGCAGCGCAGTTCCACCACCGTAGAAGATGCCATCGAGGCCTAAGCTATTAACAACGTGAGTTCCGAATAATCCGATAGATAGTGAACCCCAGATTCCACCGACGAGGTGAACTGCCACGACATCGAGTGAATCATCAAAGCCAAGTGCATATTTAATTCCAACTGCAAGCGAGCAGAGGATTCCGGCGATCAGACCGATAATAACTGCCGCCCAAGGCGCAACGAATGCGCAAGCGGGAGTGATGGCTACCAATCCGGCTACTGCGCCAGATGCGGCACCGAGCGAAGTTGCATGTCCATTGCGAACTTTTTCAACTAACAACCAACCAAGTAGTGCGCCAGCTGTCGCAACTTGAGTGTTCATAAAGGCAAGTCCGGCAGTTCCATTTGCAGCAAGCGCAGAGCCTGCGTTAAAGCCAAACCATCCAAACCAGAGCAAGCCAGCACCGAGCATTACCAATGGCAATGAGTGCGGACGCATAGCTTCTTTACGCCATCCAACGCGCTTACCAAGAACAATTGCTAGTGCAAGTCCGGCAGCGCCAGCGTTGATGTGAACGGCAGTTCCGCCGGCAAAGTCTTCTAAGCCTTTACCTGCGAGAAATCCTGTTCCGGTAACGGTATCGCCAACTTTATTTCCAAATGCGAATACCCAGTGTGCAACTGGGAAGTAAACGATAGTTGACCAGATAGCCACGAAGATTGCCCAAGCGGTGAACTTGGTGCGATCGGCGATAGCACCTGATATCAGCGCCGGGGTAATGATCGCAAACATTAATTGGAATGCAGCAAAAACAAGAACTGGAATTGGATATATCCCACCGTTATTAGTTAGATCATTCACCATTCCACCAAGTCCGGAGAAAGAGAGATTTCCATACCAAGCCGAATTAGCTTTATAACCAAAGGCGAGTTCGAATCCATAAATTACCCACAAAACGCTGACGATACCGATTGTAATCATCGACATCATCATCATATTTAAAACGCTTTTAGCGCGAACCATTCCTCCATAGAAAAATGCTAAACCTAAAGTCATCAGGAGAACGAGAGCGGTACTTGCCAATACCCAAGCGGTATCGCCTGAATTTAAAACAATCTCTTCCATGAGTTTCTTCTTTCAATGATGCGCTGACTTCTTACGAGAGAGCCAACTGCGTGAAACCTCGCCGTTGAGATGGGGTAAAGATGCCCATTGCCGGTTACGGCTGCTCGTTTTCTAGGTTAAGACGCGGTCACAAAATGGTGCCTTGTGTTACATCCTTGTTACGCAACTACTTGAATTAATCGCTGGTTAACCCGGATAAGTAGGCGCTGGCATCAAAGGGGGCGAAATCTGCCTCGCCTTCACCGGTTCCAATAAATTTAATCGGGATATCCAGAGCGCTCTCGATCGCTAGGGCGACCCCACCACGGGCGCTGCCATCTAATTTGGTAACAATCAACCCGGTCACATCAACGGCCTCGGTAAATATCTTTGCTTGGGCAATTCCATTCTGGCCGGTTGTTGCATCAATTACCAATAGAACTTCAGAAATTAGTAACGTTTTCTCCACTACGCGCCGCACCTTGCCAAGTTCGGCCATTAAATCGCTCTTATTATGTAAGCGCCCAGCAGTATCAATTAATAAGTAATTTACGCCAGAATCTTTGGCAGAAATTGCAGCATCGAAAGCAACTGATGCCGGCTCAGCGCCAGCTTTGCCGGCTATTACAGCAACACCAATGCGCTGGCCCCAAGTTTGTAGTTGATCTACGGCGGCGGCGCGAAAAGTGTCAGCTGCTGCCATAGCAACTGAATTTCCAGAAGATTTCAAGTGATTTGCCAATTTCGCAACGGAAGTAGTTTTACCGGTCCCGTTTACACCGACTACTAGTACAACGTTTACTGGATTTGCCATAGATAGCGCGCGCGACTTAGTTGAGAGATGTGAGTTAAGTATTTGAGTAAGAGATGCCACGGCATCAGCACCCTTTAAACCTTGCGCGCTCTTTAAAATCTCTGCGCTAAGGCTGGGCCCTAGATCTGCAGCCAGGAGTTCTGCTTCAAGTTCCTTCCAATCCAGCGGGTCGGCCGTTGATTGACCCTTTAGCTTGGCGACAAATTTGCTAAAAATTCCCATTTCACACCAAAGTGGTCAGGCGGATTCAGAGTCGCGCAAGCGCTGTGAAATAACTTCAGAAACTCCATCACCACGCATGGTTACACCGTAAAGCGCATCTGCAATCTCCATAGTGCGTTTCTGGTGGGTAATAATAATTAGCTGTGAACTTTCGCGGAGTTCTTCCAGAATTACCAATAGACGTCCTAGGTTTACATCATCTAGGGCGGCTTCAACTTCATCGAGAACATAGAACGGACTTGGGCGCGCCTTAAAGATCGCGACCAACATGGCAACTGCAGTAAGCGACTTTTCACCACCTGATAGAAGTGAGAGACGTTTAATGCGCTTACCTGGTGGGCGCGCTTCGACATCAACACCAGTATTTAACAGATCGTCTGGATTGGTAAGAATTAGACGGCCATCTCCACCAGGAAATAACCGCGCAAAATTATCTTCAAAGTGTTTAGCAGTTTCTTCATAGGCTTCCATAAAGATACTTTGAACACGATCATCGACTTCTTTGATGATATCTAGCAGATCTTTCTTGGTGCGCTTTAGATCTTCCAACTGCTCGGCTAAGAATTTCAAACGCTCTTCTAGCGCGTTATATTCTTCTAAGGCAAGTGGATTGATCTTTCCAAGTAGCGTCAGCGAACGCTCGGTTGCAGCTAAACGCTTCTCCTGTTGATCGCGACGGTATGGAATTAGCTCGGTAGCGATGATCTCGCCATCTTCGGTCTCCATAAAGGTCGGTACATCATTTTGTGGTCCATATTCATTTACCAATGTTGTTGTGTCCACGCCGAGTTCTTCAACGCACTTTGTTTCCAGGGCTTCGATACGCATGCGTTGTTCAGCTCTTGCGATCTCATCTTTATGAACTGAAGAAGTTAACTGTTCAAGCTCGCTAGCTAACTCGCGACTGCGGGCGCGAACTGTGAGGGTCTCGCCTTCGCGATCAGAGCGGGATGCTTCTAAGCGGGCGCGTTCAGTTGCCGCCTTTGCGATAGAACGTTCAATATGAATTAGCGCTTCATAGGCAGCTTCAGCGATAGCAGATGAGATGAGTGCGCCACGAGCACGAGCGCCACGTCGAGAGATGGCGCGTTCAGATGCTTCACGTTCGGCGCGAGCTGAATCTTCTAACGCTTTGGCGCGCGCTGCTGTAGATCCGACTCGCTCTTCACTTGTTCTAACTGCGAGTCTTGCTTCAACTTCTGCAGTACGCGCAAGTGAGACTTGATTACGTAAATTATCGGCGTTGCTGTGATCTGGTTCTGCTGTCGCACCTCGGGTATGTAGCTGCGCTGATGCGATAGAGAGCTCATTCTCATCGCGCCCCTTTGCAGAAGTTGCCTCTGCAATTGCTGAGTTAAGACGTTCTACTTCAGCGGTGGCTGATTTCATATTTTGACCAGATACCGCCAATTGTTCAGTTAGGGCAGCAATTCGCGCATCAGATTCATTTAACTTAGATAACGCAACCTCGAAAGCACCTTGCTTAGAATCTACATCGCTCTGTGCGGTGACAATTTCAAATTTAAGACGATCACAATTATGGGTAAGCGTTTCCAATTTCTTAGTTAGATCTTCAACTAGCGCGCTAATTTCAATCAGTGAGGTAGATGAGGCTGAGCCGCCACGAGCACGTTTTGCAGAAACCACATCACCATCGCGGGTAACCACAGTTAGTCCAGGATTTGTACGCAGAATTTCTTGGGCATCGCGGGCGCTTTCAACCACAACTGTTGCGCCAAGTAGCGATGCGAGTAGATCTCCAATTTCGGAAGAACGGACATAATTTGCAAGCGGTGTAAGTCCAGCAGGAATTGCCGGCGCGTTATGCGATCCTGGTTCATAAACCAATACATCTGCTTGCCCTAAATTTTCACTGCGCAGCGTAGTTAGCGCGCTAACAGCAGAGTTTAAATCACGAACAACGATCGCATCAGCGAGTGTGCCTAGAGCTGCAGCGGTAGCCGCTTCCCAACCGCTATCTACCTTTATAAGTGAGGCAACGCTTCCCAGAAGAGAGATACCGCGTGAATCACGAATTAGCGCCGCTGCCCCATCACGCGTTTGCGAGGTTATTTGCATCGCCTCTAGCTTTGATTCTGTGGCGTTGCGTTCGCGATCAGCGGCGCGTTCGGCTTCAACTAGGTTAGCTAAATTCAATTTTGCAGAATCCAGCGACTGTTTGGCGACTTCGAATTCAGAATCTAGTCCGAGTTCACCTGCGTCGGCACCGGCAATATCCATCTCAAAGGTTGAATATTCACGCTGCGCACTTGCCGCACGTGCTGCTGCTTCATCGCGGGCTTTAACTAAGCGAGCAATTTCTTCGGCGATCGCATCTAAGCGCGCGGCTAGAGATTTAATATGGCCTTCTTGGCGGGCGGTGCCTTCGCGTTGATCTGCAATTGCGCGCATTGCGGCAGCAATTTTATCCTCCTCAGCTTTTAATGAAGCTTCCGCGTTTGCTAACTCTTGTGTAGATGCCGCTAGCAAATTTTGGGAACTTTCAACACCTGCGCGAAGTTCGGCTTCTTCAATGCGAAGGGCTGCTGCTTCTTGCTCAAGTGCTTGAGGATCGCGTCCGGCGCTACGCGCTTCTTCAGCTTCTTCGGCTAAGAATCGGGAACGCTCTTGCGCAAGTGATTGCGTGCCGCGGAATTTTTCGCGAAGCGCGCTTAGGGAATAGAAATTTTCTTGGGCTGCGATTAATAGTGGGCTTTCAAAAGCAGCTTGTGCATCGAGTGATTCTTCGCGCAGTCTGATTTTTTCAACTTCGGCTTCAACAAGTGATCGGCGTTCGCGTAGCGCCGTTTCATCAGCAACCTCTGCATCAAGGGTTTTAGAGAGTGAGATGTAGTCGTCAGCTAGCAAACGTAGTTTTGCATCACGTAGGTCTGCTTGGATCGTTGCCGCTTTCTTGGCGACTTCGGCTTGTTTACCGAGCGGGCGAAGCTGGCGGCGCAGCTCAACAGTTAAATCCTGTACACGTGCCAGATTTGCTTGCATCGAATCTAATTTACGAAGGGCTTTCTCTTTACGCTTGCGGTGCTTAAGAACGCCCGCTGCCTCTTCAATAAATCCACGACGTTCTTCTGGTGTCGCCATTAAAATCGCATCTAGTTGGCCTTGGCCAACGATGACGTGCATTTCGCGACCGATACCAGAATCGCTAAGGAGCTCTTGGATATCTAGTAACCGCGAGGCTTCGCCGTTGATCTGATATTCACTCTGGCCATTGCGAAAGAGAATGCGCGAAATAGTGACTTCTGCATACTCAATGGGAAGTGCGCCATCGGTGTTATCAATTGTTAGCGAAACTTCAGCGCGACCAAGCGGTGCTCTGCCGCTGGTACCCGCGAAGATGACATCTTCCATTTTGCCGCCGCGTAAAGATTTTGCGCCTTGTTCACCCATAACCCAGGTGAGCGCATCTACAACATTTGATTTACCCGAGCCGTTAGGTCCGACTACGCAGGTGATGCCGGGTTCTAGGCGCAGCGTGGTCGCCGATGCAAAGGACTTGAAGCCCTTTAGCGTCATGCTCTTTAAATACACGGCGTAAACCTACCGTTTAGGTGGCGCCTTTATATACAAGGCGCAAGTGAAGTACTACTTGAGGGTTGCCAGAATTTCATATGCCAAACGGGCGGCATGTTGTTCGGCTTCACGTTTGCTCTTACCAATACCTTCGGCAACTGCCTCACCGGCAACCATTGCAATTGCAGTAAAACTCTTATCGTGATCTGGACCAGTTTCAGTAACTTGGTATTCCAGGGAGCCTTTGCCAAGGGATGAAACAAGTTCTTGTAGCGCGGTTTTGCCATCTAGGCCAGCGCCCTTAGCCATCGCACTTTCCATAGTCTCTTTAATTAAATCGCAGACTACGGTTGTGGTGCTTGCAAAACCTAACTCTAAATAGATTGCACCAATTAACGCTTCTAAAGCATCGGCTAACAGTGAGTTTTTATCACGCCCACCAGTTACTTCTTCACCTTTACCCAGGCGAATGTACTTTCCTAAATTAAGAGTGCGCGCAATATCGGCGAGTGCGCGCATATTTACAATGCCAGAGCGCAGCGGAGATAAACGTGATTCATCTAAATCTGGATAACGTAGATAAAGTTCTTCTGTAACTATTAGCCCAAGAACTGAATCTCCTAAAAATTCCAGGCGTTCGTTCGTCTCTTTCGCACCACTTTCATATGCGAAAGAACGGTGGGTAAAAGCTAACTCAAGCAATTCAGGAGAAAGTGAAATCCCGAGTTGCGAAGTTAAAGAAGAGTACAGATCAGACCTCTAGTACCTGGCGGCGGTTATACGTTCCGCAAGTTGGGCAAGCTGTGTGAGTCAACTTTGGTTGCTGGCATTGTGGGCAAGCTGCAAGTGATGCTGCAGTTGTCTTCCACATAGCGCGGCGGGAGCGCGTCTTAGAACGCGACATCTTTCGCTTTGGTACTGGCACGGTAATCGTCCTTAATCTCAATTTACCCTGAGCAGATCGCGCTCAAGGCTTACTGGGAGAAGTATCCCTTATTCATCCGAATTCTTAAAATCCAAGCCCGCCAGCCCAGCCCAGCGAGCGTCGACCGCCTCGTGGAAATGTCCATCTGGCAACTTCGCCCACTTCTCGCCGCAATCAGGGCACAGCCCCAGACAATCTTGCGAACAGAGCGGGTTAACGGGTAGATCGAGAACTATCGCATCACGAATTGGGATCTCTAAATTCATATCGTTACCTTCTAGCCATAGCTCATCGACGGCATCGAGATCAATTTCATCGGATGCTTCGGCGCGAGCGGAGTGTTTCTTACGCTTTCCACCTTTATCGGAAGTTGGCTCATAACGATAGATCTCTTGAATTTTGCGCTCAACGATGATTTCAACGGGATCTAGGCAGCGAATGCATTCACCCTTAGCGACTGTGTATAAATCTGCGCTGAGCAATACCCCTTCAGTCACTGATTCCAGACGCATATCAATCTCGATGATGTCACCGGCTGGAACTGCGAGCAAAGCTACGCCGACCGGCTCCAGGATCTCGAGATCGAGCTGGTACTCCTTCATCTCCCCCGCACGACGAGGCAGTTCATGGGTGTTAAATTGAAATACTTGAGAGGCTCGGCTCATGGCACTTTAGCTTTACTTAAATTACTTGTCGTTGGCTAATTGCGAGAGAACATCTTTATCGTTGGCGCCATCTAAGCGATCGCGACCACGGGCAACGGCATCCATTGTCTTATTTAAAATTACTTCCAAAGTTGCTAGGCGACCATCGATATAACTTTCGACTTCGGCGCGCTCATCGGCGGCCTGTGCCCGTGCATCATCGAGAATTCTCTGAGCTTCATCGCGCGCGGCCTGCACAATCGCAGTCTGTTCAATCATCCGAGCAACTTCTTCACGAGCGGTGGCGATCATCTGTTCAGAACTTGATCGGCCTTCATCAATTAATAAATCTTTCTTGGCCAGAATTTCTTCAGCCTGAAAAAGATCATGTGGCAGGCTTTCGCGGGCGCCATCTAATATTTCTAGCATCTCGCTGCGGTGAACAACACATGATGCCGAAAGCGGAACTCCCCGTGCTTCTTCAACAAGAGTGATCGCGGTATTTAGCTTTTCAATTGAGTCCATTTTACTTCCCTGCTACTCGTGCTTTGAGCGCATCATTGACGATGCTTGGAACCATAGAAGAAACATCGCCACCGAAGTGAGCTAGCTCTTTCACGATAGATGATGAGAGGAATGAGTGGGCAGGTGCAGTTGCCATAAACATTGTTTCAACCCCCGTGCCTTGCAAATTTATTTGTGCCATTTGTAGCTCGTAATCAAAATCTGTCACAGCGCGCAAACCCTTGACGATTGCTTGGATTGAATTAGTTTTGCAGTAATCAACTAACAAGCCATGCCATGAATCGACTTTGACGTTCTTATATTTTGCAGTCGTCTGGCGGATCATCTCCATACGTTCTTCAACTGTGAAAAGGCTGGCCTTTGTGCGGTTCGCTAATACCGCTACGACTACCTCATCAAATTGTTCGCTAGCGCGTTCGATAATATCTAGGTGCCCAAAGGTGATTGGATCAAATGATCCTGGGCATACGGCGCGCTTCATAGAGTAAACGCTAGCAACGATTGGGAACCTTATCCATTCTCAGGCTCAATTTCGGCCAGAGCGCCATAGAAAATGGTCGCTTGCCCATAATTCTTTTCGCGCACCGCAATATAACCTGCAGGCCAAGATATTTCCTTTACTCGAGAATTTCTCTCTATTGCAATAAGCGCCTGCGGATCTAAGAAGCCGCCATCGTGTAATTGAATTAAAGTCTCAATCACATCAATGTCTTCAACCTCGTAGGGCGGATCGATATAAATAAAGTGATACTTACAAGGTGCGGGATCTTGCAGGAATCTATGAACGCTCTGTCCAAATAAGCGGAAGGTTCCAGGGCACTGCGCGGTCTTCAGCCCTTCGAAATTTGCCACAATTGCTTTCTGAGCTTGTTCATCCTTTTCAACCGCATGCACTATCGCTGCACCGCGTGAAAGTGATTCCAGCGCAATCGCGCCGGTGCCCGCGTAGAGATCGAGCACATTTAGATCAGTTAGCTCTCCAAATTCGGAAGTTAACCTTGAGAAGAGCGCCTCACGGGCGCGATCAGATGTGGGACGGGTAGCGGATGCTACCGATGAGATGTTTCGGCCCTTCGCATTGCCGGCAATGATACGCATTTGGTTCAGCCCTTATCTATAAATTCTGCAGCAGCGTCGGCCTGCAATTTCGCCAACTCTTGCTTTAGTAAAGGATAGCCATTTAATTCAGCTCCTTCTGCCAGAAGCTCTGCCGCAACTTCGCGCGCACTTTCAATTAAACTCTCATCACGTAATACGCGCAGCAAACGCAGATGGGATCGTGATCCAGATTGTGATGCGCCCAGTACATCGCCTTCGCGCCGTTGTTCTAAGTCAATCCGCGACAGTTCAAAGCCATCTTGCGTTTTACTTACCGCATCTAATCGCTCGCGTGCTGTGCTATCTGCGGGCGCTGAGGTAACCAATAAACAAAGCCCAGGTGAAGTTCCGCGGCCGACGCGACCACGCAATTGATGTAATTGTGAAACGCCAAAACGATCAGCATCCATGATGACCATAACGGTGGCATTTGGAACGTCAACGCCGACTTCAATTACGGTTGTTGAAATCAAGACATCTAGCTCACCAGCAGCAAATGCCTGCATTGTGGAGTTTTTAACTTCGCTACTTTGGCGGCCGTGCAACGGTGCAATGCGCAGGCCTTTGAGCGGACCAGATTGTAATTTCGGCCCTAACTCTTCAACTGATGCGATATCAGGAGAACTCTCACCGTACAGAAAATCAAGATCGGCATCTTCTGAAGTCCCAGCAGAAATTCGCGGGGCAACAACGTATGCCTGATGGCCTTTCGAAACCTCTTCGCGGATACGCTCCCAAGCTCGATCTAAAAATGTTGGCTTCTCTAAAGTCGGAACTAAATGAGTTGTAATTGGTTGCCGCCCCAAAGGAAGTTCGCGCAGAGTCGATACATCTAGATCACCGAAGACGGTCATCGCAACAGTTCGTGGAATCGGTGTTGCCGTCATTACCAATAGATGCGGTGGATTGATCGCTTTGGCTTTTAGGGCATCACGTTGTTCAACACCGAAGCGATGTTGCTCATCCACGACAATCAAACCAAGATCGTTAAAGGTAACAGATTCGCTGAGCAGCGCATGTGTACCAATCACAATTCCGGCTTGACCCGATGCGGCAAGCGCTAGTGCGTCTTTACGCGCGGCAGCGCTTTGCGATCCGGTAAGTAGAGTCACTTGTGTGGCGTTTTCAACTCCACCCAACATTCCACCTTGGGCCAACGGACCGAGAAGTTTTTCAATCGTACGCAAATGTTGCGCAGCTAAAACCTCAGTTGGAGCAAGCAGTGCCGCCTGTCCCCCGCTATCGATAACTGCCAACATCGCGCGCAAGGCAACGACAGTTTTACCAGAACCTACTTCACCTTGTAATAAACGATGCATTGGATAAGGAGCTGCCAAATCTTTTTCTATTTCATTACTCACTTCTATTTGTCCTGCAGTTAATTGCCATGGCAGAGAGGCATCGAAGGCGGTGAGAATTCCCGAACTCTTGGGGCTGCGCGAGACTGCTTTTAGCGCTCGTAATTGTGCACGTCGTTCTAAAAGTAATAACTGCATCAAAAGTGCTTCATCGAAGGTAATTCGCTCGCGCGATTTTTCTGCGCTCTCTAGATCAACTGGATTATGTATCTGGGCAATTGCTTGTTGCAGCGTTGGATAGCCACGTTCAGTTAAAATTTGCTCAGGTATGAAATCGGTAATTTCATCGAGCCCGCCAATTACCAAGTTAATACATTGGGCGATCTTCCAAGATGGTAACTTCGCGCTGGCTGGATACATCGGCAGAAATTTCCCGGCAAAATCTGCAACTGCCGAATCCACATCATCGCCATCGGGAATCATTTCGTAATCTGGATGGGCTAATTGGCGCTTGCCATTGAAGACACCGACTTTGCCGGCGAAGAGACCTTGCCTGCCAACGCGGAGATCTTTCTCGCGCCATGCCTGATTAAAGAAAGTCAGCGACATCTTGGCGCTGCCATCGGTAACAATTACTTCTAGAATGCTGCCTTTTCGCGCATGCAGTTTGCGACTGGTTGAACTAAAAATTTCGGCAAGGACGGTTACTTCATCTCCTTCTTTAAGCTCTGCGATATCGCTTAACTCGCCGCGAACTAAATATCTACGTGGATAATGATGAATTAAATCTACGAGGGTTTTATATCCAAAGACCGAATCCAAGACTTTTGCGGTGCGGTCGCCAACGACATTTACCAATTTGGAGTCGAGGGCGGCCATAAAGCCCATTCTCGCGTGGATTGGACCAAATTCGCGTGAGGAAGGTCTTCTCGCTACTATTGGGCCCTGTTAACCCGCCGGGTCCGAAACTGGAACCTGGCTCAAGAATTTGAAATTAAAAGGAGTACTGCTGTGGCATCAACATGCGATATCTGTGGCAAAGGGCCCAGCTTCGGAAATAACGTTTCCCACTCTCAGGTAAAGACACGTCGCCGCTGGAATCCAAATATTCAGCGCATCAAGACCCTCGTTGGCGGAAGCACTAAGCGCCAAAACGTCTGCACTTCTTGCCTTAAAGCTGGAAAAGTAACTCGCTAATCAGCGAATAACTCCCTTTTACGGAAAGTTACTTCTTCTTATAACCAGTTGGGCAAGTTGGCTTAACGCCAGTTACCTTCTTTAAAACATTTCCTTTCAAGCATGAAATTGTTGTCGTCTTTGGCGCAACCGTTGGCTTTGGCGTCGGTGTCTTCTTTACAGTTGCCTGAGCTGACATATTGCTATCAGCCAAAGCCGAAGATGCCATTAAATCAAAGCTTGGATTTAGCGAAATATCCAGCATCGGATCTGGGAACTCAAAACCAAATACCTGAATGATGATTCGCCCATTCTTAACGGCAACTGTCTTAGTCGCAGCAGTTGAGCCACCTTCGGTAGTACGAACTGAAACCATTAACGCTGATGCGGCATCTTCAGCACGCTTTAGACCCCAAAGTGCAAGTGCATCAGCTGCTGAGATAGTCGCATAATAGAAACCGGTATTAACAGTCTTGCCATCTGGAGCAAGTCGCGGCGCAGATGCCTTATAGCTCAGTGATTTCCTCTCAGAATTCCAGACCGGTGTTGATAGCTTGCAGAGTCCATTTGATCCCACATAAATCTTGCCGGAGCCACCTTCGAATGAGAAACCAAGCGGATCGTTAGATGGCACTAGTATCGATTGGAATTGAGTAACAAGTGCAGATGAAACACCAGCATCTCCGCTACAGTCTTTTGTGCTCTTTGCTTGTGGAACCTTTACTGGGTAGCCCGCAATCTCAAAGACGCTCGCTTGAACGTCAACGGTTGCTTCCGTTGCGATTCCATAGGTAACGCCTAACTTAAAATCAGAGATTCTCATCTTCACAGAAATTAGTGCATCTGCATTTAGATTTACTGGAGTTGTGGCGCTAGCGGTTATGGCAGCAAGGGAGACTCTATTGCCGGGTGAATAAGTCGGCTTGGCATCCAACATAATCCATGGGACAAATTCATTGGCCGCTTGTGCTTCGACATATAAACCATCGTAATTCTCATTTGTAAAAGCCCCCTCTGCGCTCCAGCGTCCAGGTAACTCTTTACCAGCTGCAACTCCATTTGTATTTCCTGCTGCTGCACCTTGTGATCCAGTTGCTACCCAAGTAAGAGAAATCGCTTTGCCACCACTAGGTGTAACGCTTACTGACTCGATGCAGTATGTGCCACCACCTGCAGCACATGGAAGGAAGGCTCCCTTAGGAAGTGTGATGCTCGCATTAGCTGAGGTAACGCCAACTAATATTGCAGAGAGAGAAAGTGCGGCGGTCGCAATGGATGCTATAAACGAAGCTTTTTTCATACGGCAAAATTATCGCTTGTTCAGTGGCTAGGCAATAGAACCACGGCCAATTAAAAATAAATAATAAATGAACTTTGGTGCATAAAAATCGCAACCTCTATTTAAAGTGTTTCCACGCGCTAGTTTCTACGCCTGACGGAACGCCGGATACCCCAGAGCCCTTAATAACCTCGCCTATTCGCAACCCTGGCAGATCTTTTCCAGTAGCGAGCAATACATGATCTTCTCCCCCGGCAAAAATCCATTGCCAGATAGATATATCTAAATCATTTGCGATTGCTTGCAGTTCTGAAAATTCCGCTGACTCAGTGAAAAGACTTTCCTTAAATGAGAGTTGTACACCAGATGCATCTGCAATTTGTCTGCCTTGCTCAACGATCGAATCGCTTACATCGCACATTGCTGTAGCCCGAGCAGAATCAAATTGGTAATCAATGGTCGGAGATTTAAACTCTTGAACCGCTAACTTACCCGCTTCGCTATTGGTACCAATTGCGCTTTGCAAAATCGCTAGCCCTGCCGCTGACCAACCAGTTAAAGAGGATAGATAGATACCATCACCGACCTGGGCGCCAGCACGTGTGATTGCGTTGTCACAATGTCCCACTGCGGCAATTGATATGACCACATTTTCACTTCTGGAAATATCTCCACCAATTACATGCATACCCGCAAGATCTGCTTCAAATTTAATTCCGCGTGCTAGCTCACTAATCCATTCCATGCTTTCAGTGCCAGTGAGCGCCACGGCTACCAGTAGATAATCGGGAGTAGCGCCCATCGCCAAAATATCTGCAGCATTTGCCGCAGTAACTTTGCGACCGATTTCAAATCCGGAAGACCAATCCTTGCGAAAGTGCACACCTTCGACAGCCATATCGGTAGTCATAACTTGCCGTTTATGACCTGCTACAACTGCAGCATCATCACCGATACCGACTTCAATTCGCGGATCGGGGCTGGCGAAAATATCACGCAGTCGCGCAATTACCTGCGCTTCTGAGTACGCTCCCGAGCGATCTGCCATAGCACCAAGACTAGAACATCAAAGCAAGTAGGAGTACCTTTACGGTTATCTTCAAAGGCGAAGCTTTCACGAGAAAGGCAATACCACAATGTCAGTTCAAGCATTTATTTTGATTCAAACTGAAGTCGGTAAAGCATCCAGTGTTGCCAAATCTGTTTCTGCGATAGCAGGCGTAACTCTCGCTGAAGGCGTAACCGGTCCATACGATGTGATCATGCGCGCTGAAGCCCCTTCCATGGAAGAATTCGGACGCAGCATCTTGTCTAAAGTTCAGGCGGTTGCGGGCATTACACGTACTTTGACTTGCCCAGTTACTTACTAATTACTCTTTAATTTCCAAGCACACCATTCGAGCGAGTTAGTGCGCTCTTGACTAGATTAGTAATCACTTCTGTGTAAGAAACTCCCGCAGCTGCCCACATCTTTGGGAAGACTGATGTGGCTGTAAATCCCGGCATCGTGTTTAACTCGTTGATAATTACCTCGTTATTAGGCGTTAAGAAGAAATCAACGCGCGCAAGTCCTGAACAACCAAGTGAGATAAAGGCTTCCACTGCTTTCGTGCGGATTTCATCGCTTATCTTTTGATCAATCGGAGCAGGTAGTTCGATGGTGGTTGCGCCATCTAGGTATTTTGCTTCAAAATCATAGAAATCATATTTGGGATCAATTTTGATCTGACCTACGATCGAAGCTTTTGCTACGCCATCGATTTCTAAAACTGCACATTCAATTTCCGCCCCGCGTATTTCTTGTTCGACCAACGCTTTGGTATCGAATTTAAAAGCTTCATTCATAGCAGCAGCAAAGTCGGAAGCTGATTTGACTTTAGTCGTACCGCGGGAAGATCCACCACGCGCAGGCTTTACGAATACTGGATACCCAAGTTGATCTGCCGCTTTCTGTATTGCAGCTTGCCCTGCTTTCCATTCGCTTTGGCGGGCCACAAAACCGGCAACTGTCTTAATCCCGTGGGAAGCAAAGATTGGCTTAGCAAATGATTTATCCATCGCAACCGCTGATGCTAAAACACCAGAGCCAACATATGGAATGTCAGCGATTTCAAGTAAACCTTGGATTGTTCCATCTTCTCCAAAAGGTCCGTGCAGTAATGGAAAGACAATATCGATATTTAGATTTTTACCTGCGGCGTTAAATCCATCTGCGTTAAGTGCAACCGCTATCCCATTCTCTTGAACTGTTGGGAGTACGCCATTTGTCAGCGCCAGGGAATGGTTTTCAGTAAGTAGAAACCACTTTCCGCTTTTGCTGATACCAATTAAAACTGGTTCGTATTTGTCGCGATCAATTGCCGATAGGACTCCCCCAGCAGAGATACAAGATATTTCATGCTCACTAGAGCGCCCACCGCAGATGATTGCAACGCGCTGTGTCATCGGATGAAGTTCTCAGCTTTGGTGGTGATCTCCATTAATCGCTGCAGTGCGGCTTCTGGACTTAAAGATCCATTGACGATGTCGGCGACAGATTCAATAACCGGAACTTCTACGCCAACGCGATGTGCGATTTCGACAATCGCACCCGAAGAGGCCACGCCTTCAACGGTTTTGGCCCATTGGCCAAGGGCCGTTTCCATAGAACCAGTGCGACCTAGTAGTTCACCAAATGTTCGGTTACGCGAAAGTGGAGAACCGCACGTTGCAACAAGATCACCCATACCCGCAAGGCCTGCGGCGCTGAGTGGATCTGCGCCGTGGGCTGCGCATAGGCGGGCAACTTCATTTAAGCCACGAGTAATTAACATCGCTTGGGTATTTTCGCCAAATCCCATACCGATTGAGATACCCACGGCGAGTGCGATAACGTTTTTAATCGCACCAGCCATTTCACAACCGAGTAGGTCAACTGAGGTATAGACACGATAGTAAGGAGTGCGAAAGAGCGCACGAACTTCTTCAGAAGTTGCCTGGCTTGTCGCAGCGGCTACCGCGCCTGCTGGCTGGCGCAGAATTAACTCATCTGCCAAGTTCGGCCCAGTAATTAGCGCCATGCGGTGCTTACCGATGACATCTTCCATTACTTCCGTCATGCGCAGCTGGGTGCTGATCTCAATACCTTTGAGCGTACTTACGATTAAACAATCTTCTGAAAAATTCTCTTTCCAGAGTTGCAGAGTCGAACGCAGTTGTTGGGATGGGATAGCTAAGACGTAAGTCTTGCTGAAAGCAAAGGTTTCCTCGAGATCAGTCGTTGCGCGGATTTCAGAGGGCAAAATATTGGCGCCGATGTATTTAGAGTTGGTGTGCTTGGTATTAATCTCATTTACGACATCAGCGTTACGGCCCCAGAGCAGCACTTCATTTCCGGCATCGCAGAGAACTTGTGCAAGGGTTGAACCCCAAGCACCTGCTCCGAATACCGATACTTTACTCATCGCTTATTCATCCTTACTCATCAACGCTTCTTCTTAAAGTTGCCAGTTCGCGGCAGATTTGAAGTATGTGGGTCAAAGATTACTTCAGGGCGCCTCTGGCCACGAATTTGCTCAAGAAGAGTTGTAATTTCAAGCATAATTTTCGCAGTTGCCTCGATCAAGGCTTGTGGATCATCGCCTTTGCCATACCAAGGAGAAAGATCAACCGCTTTGCCAGCAACCATAGTTATCTGAGTTCGTGGGAATAGCTTTAACTTTTTGGAATATGTCGGCATCATGATTTGTGAACCCCATTGGGCAACCGGAATAACTGGAGTATTTGTTGTAAGCGCTAACCGCGCTAAACCAGTTTTTGCAACCATTGGCCAATAGTCTAGATCGCGAGAGAGTGTTCCTTCGGGGTAAACACCAAGTAAATGTCCTGCCTCCAGTAACCGCTTAGCATGATCGACTGCTTTACCGGCATTGGGAGTTTCGCGTTCGACTGGAACTTGTCCCGCTGCCAGCAGGATGCGACCGATGATCGGAACTTTAAAGACTTCCACTTTCCCCAAAAAGCGCGGCGCCCGTCCATTTGAAAATAAGAAGTGCGCAAAATTTAAAACATCAAAGTAAGAGAGGTGGTTATTGGCAACGATAACGGCGCCGGATTTAGGAATATTTTCTCCACCGACCCATATGCGCTTAGTGATTAATTTAATGAATGGGATAACGATTGAGGTGCAAATTTTAAAGGTGAGGTTTGTCCCTAGCGGGCGCCCGGTCGGTGGCGCATAAGACACACGCATCTGGGCCATAAGGCAATTCTAGTGGGCAAAGAAAAACTGGGGCCAGCAAATGCTGACCCCAGTTTTAGAAAAGTTCTAAGAAGTTATTAATTAACGCTTCTTAGCAGCTTTCTTTACAACCTTCTTCTTCGCTGCTGGCTTGCGCGCAGCAACCTTCTTAACAACCTTCTTCTTCGCTGCTGGCTTCTTCTTAGCAACCTTCTTCGGCGCAGCCTTCTTGGCTACTGGCTTTGCAACTGGCTTTGGTTCTGGCTTTGGAGCAGGACCTAGCTTGCGCTCACCTGAGATGACATCCTTCAAACCCTTTGCAGGCAGGAAGCGAGCCTTCTTTGAAGCTTTAATCTTGATGGTCTCGCCAGTAAATGGGTTACGGCCCATACGTGCCTTGCGATCGACCTTCTTGAACTTACCGAAATCGTTGATCATTACATCTTCACCCTTTGACATGGTGCGTGTAATTGTGTCGAATACGATTTCTACAGCGTGTGCTGCTTCTTTCTTGCTGTCGTTGAAGTGTGGGGCCAACGCGGTAATAAATTGTGCCTTATTCATCTAAATCCCCTTAGATTTACGCGTAAATTAAGCCTTTGCTTAACTTGTGGCTAAAACTTAAACCTTTTTATAGGGTGAGAGCGATATTAACGCGGGCGTGTCGCGATTTAATATTTGCAAGAAATCGCACTTTTTATGCGTAAAAAACTCTCATTTACAAGTTGAGAGTTAAGCAGAATATTCTCACCCCATCTAAGAAGTAAGCGTTTTACGCTGCTTTTTATCCTCTAAAACCAATTCTTACTAGAAAAAATCTAGGTTAAATGCGAATCGGCAGAGTTTTAGGCTTATAACTCGGACGTTTTGCTTCGAAGGCATCGATCGAATCAGTCTGCTTCAAGGTAAGTCCGATGTCATCGAGGCCTTCCATCAAGCGCCAACGGGTGTAATCATCTAATTCAAATGCAATTGTCGTTGCTCCGTACGAAACAGTGCGTGAGTCAAGGTCGACCTTGATCTCAGTCGTTGGATCAGATTCAATTGCCATCCAGATCGCTTCAACGGCCTTCTGCGGCAAGATCACAGTCAGCAACCCACCCTTGAGCGAATTGCCGCGGAAGATATCGGCAAAGCGGCTGGAGATAACAACTTTGAAACCGTAATTCTGCAGCGCCCAAACCGCATGTTCGCGCGATGAACCGGTTCCGAATTCAGGCCCCGCAACTAGAACGGTGCCGGCCTTATATTGCGGCTGGTTTAAAACAAACTCGGGATCGTTACGCCAGGCAGCAAATAGACCATCTTCAAAGCCGCTACGGGTAACGCGCTTGAGATAAACAGCCGGGATAATTTGATCTGTATCAACGTTGCTTCGGCGCAGAGGTACTCCGGTGCCGGTATGTGAAATAAATTTCTCCATTTTTATAACCTTTCTACAGATCCGCTGGCGATGAAAGAGTGCCGCGGATAGCGGTAGCTGCTGCAACTAGTGGGCTTACCAAGTGGGTGCGACCACCTTTACCTTGGCGACCTTCAAAGTTTCGGTTAGAAGTTGAGGCAGAGCGTTCGCCTACTGCTAACTGATCTGGGTTCATTCCTAAACACATAGAACAACCAGCGTTACGCCATTCAGCTCCCGCATCTAAAAAGACTTTATCTAAGCCTTCCTTCATCGCTTGCTGGCGAACGCGCTCTGAACCTGGCACAACTAACATGCGAAGAGTTGCAGCAATTTTCTTGCCTTCTAGTACAGAGGCTGCGGCGCGCAGATCTTCAATGCGACCATTGGTGCAAGAGCCTAAGAAAACAGTGTCAATGGCTATCTTTTTAAGGGGTGTGCCAGCTGTTAAGCCCATGTATTCCAGAGCGCGTTCTGCCGCGCCTCGTGCTTCGGAATCTTTAATATCTGCCGGATTTGGGACAGATCCGTTAAGCGGCAAGCCTTGTCCTGGGTTGGTTCCCCAAGTAACAAATGGCTCTAGGTTGTCGGCATCAAGAGTTATCTCAAGGTCAAATTTGGCATCGCTATCTGAAAATAGCGTCTGCCAATAACTTTGGGCAGCCGGGAAATCTTCGGGCGCATGTGGCTTGCCCTTAATGTAATCAAAGGTCTTTTGATCAGGTGCGATCAAGCCAGCACGTGCGCCAGCTTCAATAGACATATTGCAAACGGTCATGCGACCTTCCATCGAAAGATCGCGAATTGCTGAACCGCGATATTCGATGATGTAGCCCTGACCTCCGCCAGTTCCGATCTGAGCGATGATCGCCAAAATAATATCTTTTGCAGTCACACCAGTCTTTAACTTACCTTCCACATTTATCGCCATCATCTTGGGGCGGGTTGATGGCAGAGTCTGGGTGGCAAGGACATGTTCGACTTCAGATGTTCCGATACCAAATGCAATCGCACCGAATGCGCCGTGGGTTGAGGTATGAGAATCTCCACAAACAATTGTCATACCTGGTTGAGTAATTCCGAGCTGCGGGCCAACTACGTGAACGACGCCTTGATCGGCATCGCCCAATGAGTGAATACGAATTCCAAATTCTTTTGCGTTATTGCGCAATGTATCGATCTGCAGCTTTGAAACTGGATCTGCGATTGGCTTTAAAATATCTAAAGTTGGGGTGTTGTGATCTTCAGTTGCGATTGTTAGATCAGGGCGGCGCACTTTACGACCAGCTAGGCGCAGACCATCAAAGGCCTGTGCGCTAGTTACCTCGTGAACAAGTTGCAGATCGATGTAGAGCAGATCTGGTTCACCTGCTGCGGAGCGAACGATATGGTCATCCCAAATCTTCTCTGCCAGTGTCTTACCCATAATTGCCTGATCCATTTCTTTAAGCCTTGCATCTCATTAGATGGGATGCTAATCTCGCTGTGTGGATAAGAAGAATAGCGGAGTTGGCGTCTTAGATAAAGCGGTAACCATCTTGGGCACCCTCGAATCTGGCCCACATTCACTGGCTGAACTCGTAGCCGCCACCCGAATCGCCCGTCCTACCGCACACCGCCTAGCCGTAGCCCTAGAACATCATCGCTTGGTCACACGCGACTTGCAGGGTCGTTTTGTATTGGGTGTGCGCTCTGGCGAATTAGCAGCTGCCGCTGGTGAAGATCGCCTATTGGCCGCTGCTGCCCCAGCGCTGGCCGCACTGCGTGATGCAACTGGTGAATCTGCGCAGTTATACCGCCGCCAAGGCGATATTCGCATCTGTGTGGCAGTTGCGGAACGTTTATCTGGTTTACGTGATTCTGTGCCTGTTGGCGCATCGCTAACTATGCAAGCGGGCTCTGCTGCACAAATTTTATTGGCTTGGGAAGATTCAGAGAAGATTCATCGCGGTGTTAAGAACGCACGCTTTACTGCAGCTCACTTAGCAGCAGACCGTCGCCGCGGTTGGGCGCAATCAGTTGGCGAACGCGAGGCAGGTGTTGCATCTGTTAGCGCCCCAGTTAAAGGCCCAAATGGAAAAGTTATTGCAGCCGTTTCAATCTCTGGCCCAATTGAACGTTTAGGCCGCCAACCAGGGCGCGTACATGCCGCAGCTGTTGTTGCAACTGCTGCCCGGCTTACAGAGCACTTAGCTAAAAACTAACTATTTAATAGATCAAGTTCCTTTAAGACTTGCGAAATAATCCCGAATTTAAAACCTTTACGTTGTAGTAACGATTGAATTCTGCGGATCTGAACTTCAGGTTCTAGGCGTGACATGGTGTTATATTTTTTAAAGGCTAGATCAAAGGCGCTGCGGTATTCGCTATCGTCATCAATCTCATCAAGTGCCTCATCGATTGCGCTCTGCATAACGCCTTTTTGGCGCAGCTCCCCCGCAATGATTCGCTTGGAGATCTTCTTATGGTTATGGCGTGACTGAGCCCAAGCTTTAGCGAACTCTTCATCGTTAACGAGGCCGGCTTCTTGCAGCCGGAAGATAATTGCTTGCGCAACATCATCTTCTACGCCCCGGGTCTTAAGGTGAGCGAGAAGCTCACCCTTACTTTTCGCACGTGTAACCAAGGCATTTAACGCGATGGTGTGTGCTACTTCGTAAGGGTCGGAGCCTTCGCCTCTTGCAACCTTTGCAAATTCTAGGCTGATTAGAAATCAACCTCTGCTGCTGCTTCATCGATTGCGGCAACGAGTTCAGCATCTACCTCGATCGGCACAAAGTGAGCGCGGATCTTGGTCTCGATCTCGTTAGCTAGATCTGGGTTATCGATTAGGAAGGCGCGAGAATTTTCCTTGCCCTGTCCTAACTGATCTGCTTCGTAGGTATACCAAGCGCCAGCTTTCTTAACTATGCCGATTTCAACGCCAAGGTCGATGAGGGATCCTTCACGTGAGATACCTGTGCCGTAGATGATATCGAATTCTGCTTGCTTAAATGGTGGAGCCATCTTGTTCTTGACGACCTTGACGCGGGTACGGTTACCGACAGATTCGGTGCCATCTTTAAGAGTTTCAATGCGACGGATATCGAGGCGAACTGATGCATAGAACTTAAGCGCCTTACCGCCAGTTGTTGTCTCAGGGGAACCAAAGAAGACACCGATCTTTTCGCGGAGCTGGTTGATAAAGATTGCAGTTGTCTTTGATTGGTGAAGTGCGCCGGTAATTTTACGGAGCGCTTGTGACATAAGGCGAGCTTGCAAGCCCATATGTGAATCGCCCATTTCGCCTTCGATTTCTGCGCGTGGAACAAGTGCTGCAACAGAGTCAACGACAACGAGATCGAGCGCACCAGAACGGATCAACATATCCATGATCTCAAGTGCTTGTTCGCCAGTATCTGGTTGTGAAACAAGGAGCGCGTCAATATCAACGCCGAGCTTCTTTGCATACTCTGCATCGAATGCGTGTTCTGCATCGATGAAGGCGCAGATACCGCCGGCTTTCTGTGCATTTGCTATTGCATGCAAGGTAAGAGTTGTCTTACCTGAAGATTCTGGTCCGTAAATTTCTACGATACGTCCACGTGGCAAGCCGCCGATACCTAGTGCGATATCCAGTGCGATTGAACCAGTTGGGATAACTTCAACGATCGAGTTCTGTCGATCGGACATCTTCATTACTGAGCCTTTTCCAAATTGACGTTCAATCTGGGCGAGCGCGGTATCGAGCGCCTTTTGGCGATCGGATGTGTTTTTCTCTTCGGCTTTACTTGCTTTTTCAGCAGCCACGTTTTACTCCTTTAGATAAGAACGTCTATGCGTGTGCATATTCGTTGGTAGTCGGCCCAGAAGGTACGGTGGGCCACCGACGGCCTACGAGGCTTATAGAGAGCCTGTGGGCGGATGATGGAACCGCTCTGGTTGTGCAGGGAAAACTTTATCCGAACATCTGTTCGAAAGGTAGCAGGCAGCGCTGACAAGGCCTTTAGGCGTGTCGCGTGGCAGGATGCCCAGGTGTTGATCCTGCTGCCGCCATCTGAGAAGAAGAACGCGACGACCAAGCCGGCTCCTGCCATCAACGTCTATACCGGAGTCCTCTACCAAGCCCTGGATTGGGCGAGCCTTTCGCCTGCTGCCCGCAAACGTGCGGCGAGCGCAGTTGTGATTATCTCGGCCAAATACGGGGCGGTGCGCCCAGATCAGCTAATTGAAAATTACAAGGAGAAGATTGATAACAAGGCGATGCGTGGGCCGGTTGCCAAAGTACTCGATGCGATAAAGACCGATCTGATCGTGGATTGTCGCTCATCTACTTATAAAACCGTCTGGCACTCCCCTATTGATAAGACCGTGGAAGTTCGGGTTTCGACTGTAGTTGATGGGGTCCGCACCATTGTGACCCATATGTCGAAGAAGACGCGTGGTGAAATTACCCGTTGGCTACTGCAATCTCGTTCAGTGCCAAAGACGCCCGAAGATCTTTATGCGATCGTCTCCGAGAAATACCCTTGCGCCTTAACGCCAAGTGATGGCCATGAGCCCTGGATCTTAGAAGTAATTGCCGTTTAATTAATATTTATATTTAGCAGTTTCAGTTGGGCATTGCTTACATACTGCGCGCCAAATTTCATCTGCTTCTAGTCCGGCTTTTAAGGCTTCGTCTACGGTGCGGCTACCGAGTTCGCTGATAGCAATATCTTGGGCAAATGAGGGCGCCCATTGTTCGCCAAATGAGAGCATCAGGCGCTCACGCAGATCTGAAATACGCATTTGAAGGTTTAAAAGAGAGTGCGATCGACAAGCAGTTCGGCTTGTTCGCGAGATTGTTTAGCGTTTAAAGGTTGCATTACTTGGCCAATTAACCAGCGCATCGCAACGCCCGTGCCAGCCTCAGATTTCGTTGCTCCATAAAGACTTCGCGCAATCTCTAAATAAAGCGGATGATCGCTGTGCGATAGCGCTTCAGTGAGCGCTTTCTGATCGTGTTGGCGCATGGCCGCAAGGGCTGGATCAGTTGATATATAAAGTGAGAGTCTTTCAAGTGCATCAGCAGGTGTTCCAGCTTTATTAGCAAGGCCAATCATTAATTCAATTTCAGCGGTAGCAAGGGCTGCAATAACTGCGTTCTTATCGCGGTAATGGTTATATAAAGTTGCGCGTGATACTTCAGATGCATCAGCGATTTCAATCATAGAAATGTTGGCAAGGCCGAATTTGGCGATTAAAGATTTGGTGCCCTCGAGAATTGCGCTCTCGGTGCGGCGATGAGTTGCGCCTTGAGTGGCGTACTTAGGCTGCGTCGACAACGGACAACTTCGCGCTCTCGAGAACTTTTAGTTCAGTCGAGACGTTGACGATCACTGAAGAAAGCGTGAGGCCAAGTGCTTCGCAGATTGCATTTAATAGTTCAGAGGACGCTTCTTTTTGGCCACGTTCTACTTCTGAAAGATAGCCAAGTGAGACGCGAGCTTCGCGGGCAACATCGCGCAAAGTGCGTGATTGCTCGGTGCGGGCAGCGCGAAGGGTCTGGCCAACTGCGGTGCGTAATAGCGCCATGGTGGTCATCCTTTCTGCTGCTTATCTCGTTGTCTAAGGATACGCGCAAATGAGGCGATCGCGCTTGCTACGGTGGCGTTTCGCACAACTTCACGTTCACCCGAGAGCGAGAGTTCCACCACTTGAACTATTGGGCCGACAAAGGCGACGAATACGCGCCCGGCATCTGATCCATCTGCTGGGCCGGGACCGGCTACTCCAGTTGTTGCAATCGCCCAAGTCGAACCAAAAGATTTATTTGCGCCAGTTCCCATTTCAATAGCGACTTGTTTGCTGACAACAGTGTGCTCTGCAATTGTGTCCGCTGCAACACCGAGATGTGATGATTTTATATCTGGGCGGTATGCAGTAATTGATCCTAAGAAAACATCAGATGCACCAGGAACAATTGTGAGTGCGTTACTTAAGCCACCAGCGGTAAGTGATTCTGCGGTAGAAAGAGTTTCGCCGCGGGCGCGTAATGAGTCGTGGATATCTGAGACAAGACCCAAAATCTCATTTGTTATCGCCACAAGTTATTCCAATCAAGATTAAGGATTGTAGGCAGATCGTACATAGTATGCGCCGGTAGCGATAGTCAGCGCGATTGCACTATACATAAAGCCATCCCGGAACCAATACAAACCAGGACTTAATGGCAGAACATAAAAGCCAGTGCCAAAGCCTTGGAAAGTCGCTTTAATTTTTCCACCCTTATTTGCCGGAATAACTTCACGTTTAACGATTGCTAAACGAAAGATAGTTATTCCTATTTCGCGCGCCAATATGACGATCGTGATCCACCAAGGCATGCGATTTAAAATCGAAAGACAGATCATGGCAGTTCCGACCATCGCCTTATCTGCTACTGGATCTAGAAACTTTCCAAGCTCGGTTATTTGCTGGCGGCTGCGCGCTAATTTGCCATCGACGATATCGGTTAAGCCCAGGATGAAGAAGATCCACCAGGAAATAATCTGCCAGTTGTAATCTGTGCCGCCATTCATAAATAGCGCAACCGCACCAAATGGAATTAAAACTAAGCGCGCAATGGTGAGCGAATTTGGAGTGATAAAGGCGGGCAGATTCACAGCGGACGAGCTACCAAATCCGCGCCCATTGAATCGATAATCACAGCATCAACATATTGCCCAACTTGATAATTTGTACCAATAAATGAGGTCGTGCCATCTACTTCAGGGCCTTGGTGCGCTGCCCGACCTTCTTGGAGCTCGCTATCTTCAATAAGTACCCGCACGCTTTCACCGATTCGCGCAGCTGCGCGCGCAGATACCATCTCATCGGCCAATGAAGAAAGTGATTCCACGCGTTGGCGAATTACATCTTCATCAACCTTGTCATTTAAATCAAGGGCCTCAGTATTATCTTCATCGGAATACCCAAAGATTCCAATCGCATCTAACTTGGCCGCGCTTATGAAATCTGCTAACTCATCAAAGTCAGCTTGGGTTTCGCCAGGAAAGCCCACGATGAAGTTAGAACGAATGCCCGCTTCCGGCGATAGTGCGCGGATCTGGGTAATTAAGTGTAAGAATTTTTCAGAATCACCAAAGCGACGCATGCGCCGTAAAACGGTGGGGCTAGTGTGTTGGAAAGATAGATCAAAGTAAGGAGCCACTTTCTCAGATTCAATCATCGCTTGGATCAGCGAAGGGCGCATTTCTGCCGGCTGTAGATATGAAAGGCGGACTCGCTCCACACCTTCGATCGCACCAAATTCCGGGAGGATCTTCTCCATTAATTTGAGATCGCCTAAATCTTTTCCATACGAGGTCGTATTTTCGCTAACCAAGAAGAGCTCGCTAACGCCATTTTGGGCCAGCCACTTTCCTTCTTCAATAATTTCAGTTGGTTTGCGTGAGATAAATGAACCACGGAAATAAGGAATCGCGCAGAAAGAACAGCGCCGGTCACAGCCAGATGCAATCTTTAGTGGCGCCCACGGAGCGTTGCCTAGGCGTTTGCGAAAGAGCGATCCACCTGCACCAAGTGTTGATGCATACGATTCATCAATTGCATCCTGACGTGCTTGTGGACGATCAGCCGGTGCAATTGGCAAGAGCGAACGACGATCGCGCGGCACATGTGGTGTGTGTTTTTCACCGGAGACAATTGATTGCAAACGTGCCGAAATATCTTGGTAATCATCAAAACCTAAGATGCCATCGGCTTCCGGTAGCGCCTTGGCTAACTCTTGGCCGTAACGCTCTGCCATACAACCAACGGCAACTACGGCTCGCGTTGTGCCATGGCCCTTGAGAGAATTAGCTTCTAAAAGCGCATCAATTGAATCTTTCTTCGCGGATTCAATAAAACCGCAGGTATTAACCACTGCGACTTCGGCTGCTTCAACATCAGAGACTAAGGTCCAACCATCTGCGGCTAAGCGGCCGGCTAGCTCTTCAGAGTCGACTTCATTACGGGCGCAGCCCATAGTAATAATTGCAACAGTCCGACTCATTTGTCAGATGGTACAGCGTTGGCGCCTACTTAGATCTGAAAGTCTTGCGAATCTCTTCGTTACGCGCACCCAATGGGGCAAGGTTTTCGCCATTTAACGTTAAATCTAGGTCGCCGGCATTACTTAAATAGACACTAATTGAATTCGGACCGCTAAAGCTCTTGGTATCGCCTTGAAAGAGCGAACCTTTATATACATGCTTGCCGCCTGTTACTACATCTATCTTCGAACTTCCGCGGGCTGCTGAAATTGTCAGAGTGACCTCACTAGATACTGCTGGGGTTACAACTTCACGGCTGGCATTTACAGAAGGTGATGGCGATGCGGTAACGGAAGGTTTGACAGATGGCCTAGCGCTAGCGGTAGGAGAGACAACATCCATAGGGGTAACGGTACTCTTCGAATTAGAGATTATTACTTGTCCGCCTGCAATTGCCACTAACACAACTATTGAAGCAATCGCCAAAGTTTTCCAGGAAATTGTCTTTCGCTCAGTTGGAATTTTAGAGACGTTATTTTCTACCAACAAATCGTGAATTAAGTGCTGTTCGGTTGAATGCTCTTGGTTGTATAAATCAAATAAAGTTTGCGCATCAGCAGAAATTATCGGTGCAATGTTTCGCAAATGTCCGCGGGCATAAGTGTCTCCCCCACAATTAATAAAATTATTCTTTTCCATCTCTCTGATAAGACCCGCACGAATGCTGGTGCGCTCTGCAAGGTCGTCAACGCTAAGTCCAGCGCTCTCGCGCGCACCTCGCAGAAATTCACCCAGAGACATTTAACTTCGCCGTTCTAGAGCTGTTGAAAGTTCGATGCTTAAATTCTAGAGCGTCTATCACTCCACGCCTAGCCCGGTAGGTGATAAATCCAGACAATCACCCTCAGCGCTAGCCCCCTATTCGGTTAACAGGCGATGAAATTTAGTAATCGCGCAAAGTTGCAAGAACAGAATCGAGTTCATCTGGCTTAACCATCACCGTGCGCGCCTTAGATCCTTCTGATGGTCCGACAATTCCGCGCGATTCCATTAGATCCATCAGACGCCCGGCCTTGGCAAAGCCAACCCGCAACTTTCGTTGCAACATAGATGTTGAACCAAACTGTGTGCCAACTACTAATTCAACTGCTTGCAAGAGTAGATCTAGATCATCGCCAATATCTTTATCAACCAATTTATTCGATTGCGGCGCAACTGTTACATCCTCGCGGTATCGCGGCGATAGCTGCTTCTTAACATGGTTTGTTACCGCTTCGATCTCTCGCTCTGAAACATATGCACCCTGGATTCGTATTGCGCGCGATGCACCCATTGGAATAAAGAGACCATCGCCTTGCCCCACAAGTTTTTCAGCGCCTGGGCTATCTAAAATTACGCGGCTATCTGCCAGTGAACTTGTGGCAAAGGAGAGGCGGGAAGGCACGTTGGCTTTAATTAGACCAGTAACTACATCTACTGATGGACGCTGTGTTGCCAGCACCAGGTGAATACCCGCAGAGCGAGCCAACTGCGTAATTCGCACCACCGATTCTTCTACCTCACGTGCAGCAACGATCATTAAATCTGCAAGTTCATCGATTATTACCAACAGGTATGGGTACGGCTCGACTACCCGATCGCTACCTGGTGGTGGGATAACTTTGCCGGCGCGAACTGCCTTATTGAAATCATCGATATGTCTAAAGCCAAATGTTGATAGATCTTCATAACGTAGATCCATTTCACGTACAACCCAGGTAAGAGCGTCTGCAGCTTTCTTAGGATTGGTAATGATCGGTGTAATTAAATGTGGGATGCCTTCATAAGCAGTTAACTCAACGCGCTTGGGATCAATTAAAACTAGGCGCACATCATCAGGGGTTGCCCGCATCAAAATCGAGGTAATCATGGCGTTGATCATCGAAGATTTACCAGCACCAGTTGCACCTGCAACAAGTAAATGGGGCATCTTCGCCAGGTTTGCGCAGACAAAATTGCCTTCTACATCTTTACCGAGGGCAACCAGCATTGGGTGATGATCTTGGCCAGCAACACTTGAGCGCATAACATCGCCTAAAGCAACGATTTCGCGATCCGCATTTGGAATTTCAATACCGACCGCAGATTTACCCGGGATTGGCGAAAGAATTCGCACATCACTACTGGCGACTGCGTAGGAAATATTTTTAGCAAGTGCGGTAATTCGCTCGACCTTTACCGCATTACCTAACTCAACTTCATAACGTGTAACAGTTGGTCCCCGCATAAAACCAGTTACTTGAGCATCAATCTCAAATTGGGCAAAGACTTCAGTAAGGGCAGCCACGACAGTGTCATTGGCCTTTGATTTAGCTTTAGCGGCTGGGCCAGTGCGCAGTAAATCTTGCGGTGGCAAGGTGTAATGAGAGTCAGCAGTTAGCAGAAGTTGTTCTGGCCGCTTTGTAGTTGCCGGTGCACCAGAGCTAGCAGCTGGGGCTTGGACGTGGCGTGGGACTTCCACGGTGAATTCTTCATCGAATTCTTCTTCATCTAAATCTTCTTCCGCGACTTCATCAGCGTGATGGTTCCAGGCAACAACTGGTGTCTCAAAGGGAGGTGTATCGGTAATCTCAAAGTCAGTCTCTTCGCGTTGTGGACGTTTGGACCATGCCCAAACAAAGGTATTTTTAATCCGGATTGCAACCGATGACAGTGGAGTTGCCGTGGTAACAAGTGCACCGAAGAAGAAGAGTATAAATAAGAATGGATAAGCCAGCATAGAAGTCATCAGTCGCTCAAGCGGCATCGCAACTGCGTAACCCAACCATCCCCCACCATGGCGCATCGCAGTTGTTCCAGTTGGATTAATTGCGCCAAGTGAGCCATTGAAGAGATGGGCTAAACCTGCTGCGCTAAAGAGCATCGTTACAAAACCAACGACCATTCGCGATGTTGCTTTGCGATCATCCGGAACTCGGAATAAGCGAATTGCGAAGAAGATAATTACCAGTGGTGCGAAGAAACCAATACGGCCAAAGGCGCCATAAATTACGGCATATAGATTGCGCCCCACAAAATTATCGGCGGCAAACCAAGTTCCAGCAAAGGATGCCAACGCGACAATTAGTAAGAGGAAGGCGACGCCATCGCGATGGTGGGCTGGATCTAAATCGCGCGCACCTCGGGCTAGGAAACGAACCATCGAGCCGAGCGCTTTGGCGATAGTTCTCCAAAGGGCGCCTAACGCACGACCAATAACCGAAAAGGCGGACTTACCTGCCTTGGTCGATGTTGTGCGTTTCTTCTTGGCCACACCTTAAATCTTAGTGGCTAGACCTCAATAACTACGGGAACAATCATTGGGCGGCGGCGATGTTTTCCACCAACCCAGCTACCGATAGTGCGACGAACTACTTGGGAGAGTTGGTGAGTTCCGTTAACGCCATCAGCAACAGCGCGTTGTAGCGCCTTTTCAATCTGACCTTTTACTTCATCAAAGAGCGCTTCATCTTCATTAAAGCCACGTGCATGAATATCAGGGCCGGCAACAATCTTGCCGCTCTGCGATTCGATTACAACTACTACGGAGATAAAACCTTCTTCTCCCAAGATTCTACGATCCTTCAAAGATGATTCGGTAATATCGCCGATACTTTGGCCATCTACATAAACAAATCCGCAGGGTACTGACCCAACAACCGATGCTTCATGATCTACTAAATCTACGACGATGCCATTTTCAATAATAAATGCGTTCTCACGCGGAACTCCTGCCTGAATCGCTAACTCTGCATTTGCCTTTAGATGGCGCCATTCCCCGTGCACGGGCAGCGCATACTTTGGTTTAACAATGTTGTAGCAATACAACAACTCACCTGCGGCGGCGTGGCCCGAGACGTGGACCATGGCATTTGCTTTATGGACGACCTTTGCACCAAAGCGAGTTAACTCATTGATTACGCGAAAGACGGAATTTTCATTTCCTGGAATAAGCGAAGATGCAAGAATTACAGTATCGCCCTCACCGACTCTGATCTGGTGATCGCCATTAGCCATACGAGAAAGCGCCGCCATTGGTTCGCCTTGTGAGCCAGTACAGATCAGAACGACCCGGTCGTCGTAGCTATCTAAGTCTTTAGCATCGATAAGAATTCCAGCCGGGATATTGAGATAACCCATATCGGATGCAATCTTCATATTGCGCACCATGGAACGGCCGATAAAGACGACCTTGCGATCGTGTAGCGCTGCCGTATCAATTACTTGTTGTACGCGGTGAACGTGAGATGAGAACGAGGCGACAATAACTCGCTTCTTAGTCGCAGCGATTGCCCGATTTAGCGCCGGGATAATTTCACGTTCCGATGGTGTGAACCCTGGAACATCAGCATTTGTGGAATCAACCAGAAATAGATCAACGCCCTCATCCCCCAGTCGAGCAAAGGTGCGTAAATCGGTAATACGTCCATCTAACGGCAATTGATCCATCTTAAAATCACCTGTATGCAGGATGGTTCCAGCTTTAGTGTGGATTGCAATTGCAAGTGCATCTGGAATCGAGTGGTTAACTGCAACGAATTCGACTTCAAATGGCCCAATATCTTCGCGCATTCCTTCTTTAACTTCGCGAGTAAGTGGTGAGATGCGATGTTCTTTAAGTTTGGCAGTAACTAGAGCCAGGGTAAGGGCTGAACCATAAAGTGCAATATCGCCACGTTCGCGTAGCAGGTAAGGAGTTGCTCCAATATGGTCTTCATGTCCGTGAGTTAGAACTAAACCGACTACATCATCTAATCGATCGCGGATATAACTAAAGTCAGGCAAGATTAAATCAATACCTGGTTGGTTATCTTCCGGAAATAGAACGCCGCAATCTACGATCAGTAATTTGCCGTTGGTTTCAAAGACGGTCATATTGCGACCGATTTCAGAAATTCCGCCCAAGGCAACGATACGTAAGCCACCGGCTACTAATTTGCCGGGAGTTCCAAGATCAGGATGTGGATGGGTCATAAAATATTTTTATACTGCGACGCCACCGGCGATTAGATCTTTACGCAGTTGCGTGATCTGATCTTCAGTGGCATCGACGAGAGGAAGTCTGGTATATCCGCCAGGTAGGCCCAACATATTTAGCGCAGCCTTGGTCAGAATCGCACCTTGTGTGCGGAAGGTTCCGGTAAAGACAGGAAGTAACTTCTGATGGATCTCCAGAGCGCGTGCTGCATTTCCGGCAAACCACGCATCGAGCATCGCTTTAAGATCTTTACCAACTGTATGGCCACATACTGAAACCATTCCAACTGCCCCGACTGAGAGTAAAGGCAAGTTGAGAATGTCATCGCCAGAATAAACTGGAATACCGCAGCGCTTAATTACCCAAGAAGTTGAAGCAACATTTCCTTTGGCATCTTTTAAGGCCACGATCTGTGGGTGGTTAAAGAGCTCCACGATTGTGTCTGGCTCAATCTCAATTCCGCAGCGCCCCGGAATGTCGTACATCATCAGCGGTAAATGAGTTGCGCTTGCGATCGCTTTGAAGTGGGCGGCAACACCGGCTTGGGGAGGTTTATTGTAATAAGGGGTAACTACCAGCAAGCCGTCAGCGCCAGCTTTTTCGGTGCGCTTGGCTTGATTGATCGAATATTCGGTTTCGTTATCGCCAGCACCAGAGACTACAAATATCTTCGGCCCGACTACATCTTTTACAACTTTAATAATCTCTTCTTTTTCAGAAGATTTAGTTGTTGGAGCCTCACCTGTTGTGCCATTTACTGCAATTCCATCATGACCGCTTGCGACTAAATGAGCTGCTAATTTTTCAACGCCCGGCCAATCGATCTTGCCATCTTTATCAAATGGCGTCACCATTGCGGTGAGCATACGTCCAAATGGCGCCGGGATTGTCATGGGTGAAACCTACCGTTTTAGGGTGCGATTCGTCCAGATTTCTCGAAAGCTCCGTAGGTTAGCGGCATTAATTTTGCAAATTCTGCTTCCATTTTCTCAGCGACCATCTCAATTTCGCGCTGTGGGTAGCTTGGAAAATGTGAACCTTCGCGCGCTGTGCGAAGAGATAGAAAGTTCATCAGCGCGCGCGCGTTCATTGAGACATACATCGATGAATAAGTTGCAACCGGCAAGACTACGCGTGCTACTTCGCGAGCAACCCCAGCCTCCAGCATCTTCTGATAACTATCGTAGGCAACTAAATATGCTTCTTTCATTGCCGAAACTGAAATATCAAATTGTTCTTGTGTGCCATCTTCAAATGTATATGCGCCAGTTTTACCGACTTGGATCAGCTTGCGCTCTTTAGCTGGGATATAGAAAACCGGCTTTAGTTCGCGATAGCGACCAGATTCTTCGTTATAAGAAGCGATGCGATGGCGCATAAATTCGCGGAAGACAAATATTGGAGCGCTAATGAAAAATGTCATTGATGTGTGCTCGAATGGTGAACCGTGGCGTTCGCGCGCTAAGTAATTGATTAAGCCAGCCGAACGCGCTGGATCTTCGCCAATCTCATCTAGCGACTGTTCACCGGCAGTTGAAACTCGCGCAGCCCAAATTACATCGGCATCGCTGGCGCTAGATTTCACAAGTTCAACGGTGACATCGTCGCGGAAAATGACTTCATTACTCATGGGCGTCACCTTATATATAAGGCGCTACCTCCTTGAGGATATCTAAGGCAGAATGGCCCCGTGTCTAGAGTGAACCGCGCCACCGCCACCCAATCTTTGAGCGTATCTCTAACAGTCGGTGCCTATGGAATCGCTTTCGGTGCCGCATCTGTTGCCGCCGGGTTCTCTGTTTTGCAGAGTTGCTTACTTTCACTACTGACTTTTACCGGGGCATCACAATTTGCAGTCGTTGGAGTTTTAGGTGCTGGCGGCAGCGCGATCAGTGGAATTGCAACTGCATCTTTACTCGGTGTTCGAAATACTTTATACGGGCTGCGTCTGGCGCCGGTTTTACAAGTAAAGGGTCTGCGGCGAATATTTGCTGCGCAAATTACTATCGATGAATCAACCGGTGTAGCCATTTCGCAAGAGCATCTCGGGGTGAAAGCTGCGCGCCAAGGTTTCTGGTTAACTGGAATCGGTGTATTTATATTTTGGAATATCTTTACTTTGGCAGGTGCGCTCGGTGCACAAGCAATGGGAAATCCCGCAGCTTGGGGGCTGGATGCTGCCGTTCCTGCCGCGTTTTTAGGGCTTCTATGGCCACGACTAATTAATAAGACAGATCGACTACTTGCGGTGGCCGCGTGTGCACTGGCTCTGGCAATGACTCCTTACTTTGTGCCAGGTGTTCCAATTATTTCAACTGCACTTTTAGCGCTCCTCTTTGGATTGCGAGCCAACTTATGGAGATAACAACCTTCGATCCATTATGGCTGGCGGTAATCGGGACAAGTGCCATCGCCTTTATCTTGAAATATCTGGGACAGAGCGTTCCGAAGAGTTGGCTTTCACATCCACGTATCTTGAAAATTAACTCGCTTGTACCGATCGCGCTATTGAGCGCACTGGTTGCGGTTCAATCATTTACCAAAGAGTCGCGCTTAATCGCTGACCAGCGTATGGTAGGGGTAGCCGTTGCCGTAGTGGCGCTCATATTGCGCGCACCATTTCCGGTTGTTGTACTTTCCGCGGCAGCGACTTCAGCGCTGCTCTTTCATATCCAGTAAATATTAAGTAATTAGATAATTGAAAGCGCTTGCAACTTCGCCTTTAGATCATTATCGGAAGGCTCAGTCAGATGTGTTCCATCTGAAAAGACGATTACGGGAATTGATTGTGCTCCCCCGTTGATCTCCATAACTTTGGCAGCGGCAGATTTATCTGCTTCCACATCGATATGGGTTACCTGCACATCTAACTCTTCAAGTAAGCGCTTAGAGCGACGACAATCTCCACACCAGTCAGCGCCATACATTGTGATATCTGCTTTAGCCATTTGTTTTTCCCCTTACATAAATTTCTCTAGGCCGAAAGTCAGCCCAGGATTACTAAGAACTTTGCGAACGCCAAGTAATACACCTGGCATAAAACCGGCGCGATCTAGCGAATCATGGCGAATTGTTAGCGTCTCACCAGGTCCACCAAGTAAAACTTCTTGATGGGCAACTAAACCGCGCAGACGAATCGAGTGCACTGGGATATCGCCAACTTTGCCACCGCGCGCGGCAGGATTGCCAGAATTAGTAGCATCAGGGGCGGCAGGCAGCTTTGCATCTTTACGTGCTTGCGTCATTAGTTCGGCTGTACGTGCAGCAGTTCCAGATGGCGCATCAACTTTATCTGGGTGATGGAGCTCAATAATTTCAGCTGATTCAAAGTATTTAGCTGCCTTGGTTGCAAACTCCATCATTAAGACGGCGCCAATGGCAAAGTTCGGAGCGATTAAAACTCCGACTTTTGGATTGGCTGCAACCAAAGTTTTTAGCTTGGCTACCCGCGCATCATCAAAGCCGGTGGTGCCAACAACTGCGTTAATGTCTATTGAAATTAAAAATTCGAGATTGGCCATAACTGAATCAGGTGTCGTGAAATCAACAACTACTTGTGCGCAGCTAGATACAAGTTGATTTAGTGAATCGCCCAGATCTAAAGCTGCGACTAGTTCTAGGTCGGCAGCGGCAGTAACAGCTTTAACTACCTCTGCTCCCATGCGCCCGCGGGCACCAAGTACGCCGACTTTAATCATGAACGTAACACCTTCTCGAACTTAGCCTCGTTTTTAAATGGACCGACAAGTGCAAGGGTAGGTGATTTGGTCAGGTATTCGCTGGCAATTTCTCGAACGTCGCTTGGGTTTAGGCGCGCGATAGCTTTCAAAATATCGTCAAATCCCATTACCTGGCCATAAACAATTTCATTCTTGCCGATACGGCTCATACGGGATGCCGAATCTTCTTGGCTTAAGACAAGTGAACCGCGGACTGCGCCTTTGGCGCGTTCTATCTCTTCATGGCTCATTCCATTTTCAGCAACATCTGCCAGCACTTCACGGATAATCTCAACGACTTCAATCGCTTTAGTTGGATTACAGCCGGCGTAGAAACCAATCTGACCAGAGCCTGCAAATTGTTGCGCATAGGCATAGACCGAATACGCCAAGCCGCGTTTTTCGCGGATCTCTTGGAATAAACGTGATGACATTCCGCCACCGAGAGCTGAAGCTAGAACGCCCATCGCAAAGCGGCGTTCATCACTGCGCGCAACGCCCTCCATCCCGTAGAACATATGGGCTTGTTCAGTCTTACGAGTAAGTAAGCCAACGCTCTGCATCGGCTTAGTTTTAACTGGAATATTTGGTCGAATCTGTGGTGCGCCCTTTACATTTAAGAAGTTATCGCGCGATAGCGCATCAATGACCATAGCGACAACGCGCTTATGTTTAATATTTCCCGCAACTGCAACCACGAGATCTTGGGGCAGATATTTCTTCTTGTAATAATTAAAGACGCTACTGCGCGACATCTCTTTGATTGATTTGATCGTGCCTAATATTGGCCGCCCTAAAGTTGTATTGCCGTAATAAGTCTCGGCATAGAGATCATGCACCAAATCGCTGGGATCATCATCGCGCATGGCGATCTCTTCTAAGACAACTTTACGTTCAGCATCGACATCGAGGGCTGAAACTATGGAAGATGTAATTAGATCTGAAACAACATCAATTGCCATAGGTAGATCAGTATCAATTACCCGCGCATAGAAGCAGGTGTACTCCTTGCTGGTGAAGGCATTCATCTCGCCACCGACAGCTTCAATAGTTGCCGAAATCTCTAACGCAGTGCGTCGCGTAGTTCCTTTAAAGAGTAAGTGCTCTAGAAAGTGAGAAGCCCCAGCAACTGCCGGGGTTTCATCACGTGAACCAACATTTACCCAGATACCGATCGCGGCGCTGCGTACCGACGGAACTTCTTCCGTGACGATACGCAGACCGCTAGGTAATACTGTACGACGAACTGACATTTTTGCGCTCTTTACTTATTCAGCGCTCGGTGTAGTTCCATCTTCGAGTACAGGTACCAACGAAAGCTTGCCCTTAGGATCAATTTCGCCGATCTCAACCTGAATCTTGTCGCCAACCTTCATAACTTCTTCCAAGTTCTCAATGCGCTTTCCACCATGCATCTTGCGAATCTGCGAGACGTGGAGCAAGCCATCTTTACCTGGCATAAGTGAGATAAATGCACCGAATGCGGCGAGCTTTACAACTGTACCGAGGTAGCGCTCTCCAACTTCTGGCATTTGTGGGTTTGCAATCGCATTGATCTGAGCACGCGCAGCTTCTGCTGAAGGTCCATCAGTTGCACCAATATAGATAGTGCCATCATCTTCGATTGAAATATCTGCGCCAGTCTCATCTTGAATCTGGTTGATTATCTTGCCCTTAGGTCCGATAACTGCACCGATCTGATCAACTGGAATCTTCACAGAGATGATGCGAGGAGCAAATGGGCTCATCTCATCAGGTGTGTCGATCGCTTCATTCATGACATCTAGGATCGCAAGACGCGCTTCTTTTGCTTGGTGAAGTGCTCCGGCAAGTACTGATGCTGGAATACCGTCGAGCTTGGTATCTAGCTGCAAAGCTGTGATGAAATCTTTTGTTCCAGCAACTTTAAAGTCCATATCGCCGAATGCATCTTCTGCACCCAAGATATCTGTCAAGGCAACATATTCAATCTTGCCATCAACGTTATCTGAGATAAGTCCCATTGCGATACCTGCAACTGGCGCCTTTAGCGGCACACCAGCATTAAGCATGGCAAGAGTTGATGCGCAAACAGATCCCATTGAAGTCGAACCATTTGAACCAAGTGCTTCAGAGACCTGACGGATTGCGTAAGGGAACTCCTCGCGAGTTGGAAGAACTGGAATCAGTGCGCGCTCAGCAAGTGCACCGTGGCCGATTTCGCGACGCTTTGGTGTGCCAACACGACCGGTCTCACCAGTTGAATATGGTGGGAAGTTGTAGTTGTGCATATAACGCTTATGGTTCTCGGGATTTAAAGTATCGAGCTGTTGCTCCATCTTTAACATATTAAGAGTTGTGATTCCAAGAATCTGTGTCTCACCACGTTCAAATATTGCTGAACCGTGAACGCGTGGAATCACTTCAACTTCTGCAGATAGTGCACGAATATCGCGCAAGCCACGTCCATCGATACGAATCTTGTCGCGCAATACGCGCTGGCGAACTAGCTTCTTGGTAAGTGAACGGAATGCGGCAGGAACTTCCTTTTCGCGTCCTTCAAATTGAGCTGAAACTGACTCTTTAACAGCAGCTGAGATCTCATCGATCTTTGTCTCGCGCTCTTGCTTACCTGCGATAGTCATAGCCTTAGCTAGATCATCTTTGGCTGCCTTTTCAACCGCTGCAAATACATCATCTTGGTAATCCAAGAAGACTGGGAATTCTGCAGTTGGCTTAGCGGCGACCTTAGCTAGCTTTGACTGAGCATCGCACAAAATCTTAATAAATGGCTTTGCTGCATCAAGTCCTTGAGCAACAACTTCCTCAGTAGGAGTTGGCTGTCCGCTCTTAATTAGCTCGATTGTCTTTGATGTTGCTTCTGCTTCCACCATCATGATTGCAACATCACCATCGCTTACGCGACCGGCAACAACCATGTCGAATACTGCATCCGCTACCTGTGAATGATTAGGGAAGGCAATCCATTGTCCGTCAATTAGTGCAACGCGAACGCCACCGATTGGACCTGAGAATGGAAGACCCGCAAGCTGTGTTGACATTGATGCCGCGTTGATTGCGATCACGTCGTACATATGATCTGGATCTAGCGCCATAACTGTTACGACGATCTGAACTTCGTTACGAAGTCCCTTTACGAATGATGGGCGTAACGGACGATCAATTAGACGACAGGTAAGAATTGCATCTTCTGAGGGACGACCTTCGCGACGGAAGAATGATCCTGGGATGCGACCGACTGCATACATCTTCTCTTCGACATCTACTGTCAATGGGAAGAAGTCGAATTGATCTTTTGGAGTCTTAGAAGCAGTTGTTGCTGAAAAGATCATTGTTTGATCATCTAAGTAAACTGCTGCAGCTCCGGCTGCTTGACGCGCTAGGCGTCCGGTTTCAAAGCGGATTTCGCGCTTTCCGAATTTACCATTATCGATAACGGCAACTGATGTTTGTACTTCTTGACCCTCCATGGGTCCTCCTTTTTTTGTTCATTTATATGAACCCATCCAGGTTCGCAAGGAGTTACCAGAGTTAATGTTAAGTAATGAATCGTCGATCGAAGTTCACGCAGAACGAATACGTCTTGCGGAAACCACTACCGAGGACCATTGCTTCCACATTAAACTGGAAACCTCAAACTCCCCTGGTGGGTAGTTATTTAATTAGCGGCGAATACCGAGCTTTTCGATAATCGCACGATAACGATTGATATCTGTCTTTGATAAGTACTGAAGAATTCGACGACGCTGACCCACGAGCAACAACAGACCGCGACGGTTGTGGTGATCGTGTGGGTTGGTCTTTAGATGTGTAGTGATGTCTTCAATACGACGTGAGAGCAAAGCAACCTGTGCTTCTGGGCTTCCGGTGTCGGTAGCTGATGAGCCGTACTTAGCAATGATTTCTTTCTTTACTTCTGGTGTTAAAGCCATTTCTGAACTCCTATTAGTTACCGCCACGACGGCGACCGGTTTGATACACGGTCACTCACTTTGATCGTTGGACAAGGGTCAGATTACCAGCGGGGCTGTGGATAAGGCAAAATGAGAATTTACTGCTCAGTTAATGACCGAGCTTGGTCGCAATCTAGCTTCATCTGAACTAATAACGGCTCTAGCCCATCAAATTTCAAGGTATCGCGTAGCCGCCAACCAAATTCAACTGATGCGTTCTTGTCATACAAATCTAAACCTTCTTGATCAAGGGCATATGCCTCAACTTGGCGACCGCGAACTCCCTCAAATGTTGGATTGGTGCCGATTGAAATAGCTGCTGGCCAGAAGTTAATACCAACTGTTAACCAACCGGCATAAACGCCATCGCTTGGAATCGTCTGGCCATCTATATTTCCAAGGTTTGCAGTTGGATATCCAATCTCGCGTCCGCGTTTTTCGCCATGCACTACAACACCATCGAGGCGATGTGGACGAGAAAGGAGTTTGCGAGCTTCTTCGACTTGTCCCGATGTAACTAAATTACGGATGCGCGAGGAGGAAATTAATTCACCTTCGCCAGATGCCAGATCTTGCACATCAACAGTGAATTTAAATTTGGCTCCATCAGCAATCAAGGATGCCACGTTGCCAGCTGCCTTGTATCCGTAGGTGAAGTTCTTGCCCACAATTATGGTCGAAGCACTTAACTGCTCTACCAAAATATCCTTCACAAAATCCTCAGGTGACATTTGGGCAAATTTATCGTTGAATTTCAGCACTGCTACTTGATCTGCATTGTGGATCTTTAAGAGCTCGACGCGATCAGCCAAAGTTATTAGCAAAGTCGGGGCGCGATCAGGTGCAAAAACCTGCATTGGATGTGGATCAAATGTCAGCGCAATTATGTTGCGACCATCCGCGATCTCTTTGGCGCGATTTAGTAAGAGTTGGTGGCCTTTATGGACGCCATCAAAGACTCCGATTACAACGACGCTGCCGGTGGTCATTTGCTAATTATGACCGATTAATTAGCCGCTGCAAAAACGGCGATCGGTTTGGCGTTGCCAGCTTCATTCTTTAAGAGGGCGATCAAGCGATCATCTGGTGATAGCGCTGCATAGATCGCCTCGGTCGGATTTACCGATAGCGGACGACCAAAGGAGAGTTCGAGAACTTCATCTAGTGCTAATTCACGTACCTCGAAAGTTGCACGTGCAACAACTGCAAGTTCCAACGGGCTAAATGATTGCGCTTTTAAATCTTCGAAAGAAATTGCTTGCGAAATGGGAAAGCCGGCAACACGGGTCCGGCGCAACGCTGATAAATGGCCACCGACTTGCAGATCGATACCCAAATCACGGGCGATCGCTCGGATAAAAGTTCCAGCAGAACAGGTCACATCTATATCGATCTCGATACGCACGCCAAGGCGGCGAATCTCTAAAATATCAAGTGTCGAAATCGTGATGGTACGCGCTGCTAGTTCAAACACTTCTCCAGCTCGGACTCGGTCGTAAGCGCGTTCTCCATCTACCTTTACCGCAGAAACTGAGCTGGGACGTTGGGCAATCTCACCGATCATCTTTGCCAGTCCAGTTTTAATCTGTTCTTCGGTTATATGCGAAGCATCTGCCTCAGTGAGAACTTCACCTTCGCGATCATCCGTCACAGTCGCAGCGCCCAAGACAATCGTTGCCGTGTATGACTTGTCGCCATCGGTTATATATTGCAGAAGGCGCGTCCCGTTACCAAAGCCAAGAACTAAAACACCTGTTGCCATCGGATCTAAGGTGCCGGCATGTCCAACTTTGCGCGTACCTAAAGCTTTGCGTGCAACTGCCACAACATCATGGCTAGTCATACTTGGTGCTTTATCTACAACTAGAAATCCATCTGTCATGGCAGGTGTCATTGCTTAATCTTCGATTATTTTGGGGGTTTTATATGGATCTTCTCCCCCAGCAAATGAAGCGTTCTTGCGAAGTTGCGCAACTTCGGCGTCAAGCTCGTGAACTTTATCCAGTAAAGAATCAAGAGCTTTCGCAGATTCCGGTAGCCTATCTTCAAAGAATTCAATTGAAGGTGTAATACGTGTCTGCAAATCACGGCCGACTGCGCTGCGGATTACGCCCTTGGCGCTCTCCAAAGCTGCGGCAGTCGAAGCGCGTTGATCATCATCACCGAAGACGGTGTAGAAGATTGAGGCGTTCTGCAGATCGCCAGTAACGCGCGCATCAGTAACAGTAACGAAGCCAAGACGAGGATCTTTAATTTTCGTCTCAAGCAGCTGCGCAACTACCACTTTGATGCGATCGGCAACTTTCTGGGTGCGATGAGATTGGCCCATAATTTAAGCTCGCTTCTTCTCGCGCATCTCGAAGACCTGAATTGTGTCTCCGATTTGCAGATCCTTCATATTTCCAAGACCGATACCGCACTCGAAGCCTTCCTTGACTTCAGTGGCATCATCCTTGAAACGCTTCAAAGAATCGATAGTTAGATCATCCAGGATTACTTCTGTACCGCGCAGGATGCGAGCTTTGCCATTTCGCTTGATAGATCCATCGCGAACGATAGATCCTGCGATATTGCCAGCCTTTGAAGATTTGAAGATCTCGCGCACTTCTGCGTTGCCGAGAATAATTTCTTCGTACTCTGGCTTGAGCAAGCCCTTAAGAGATAGTTCAATCTCTTCAATGGCGTTGTAGATCACGGAGTAGAAGCGAACTTCTACCCCTTCTTGATCTGCATAAATTGCTGTCTGTGGTTCTGGCTTAACGTTAAAGCCGATAACAACTGCAGTAGATGCCGATGCGAGAGTGATATCGCTCTTGGTGATTGCTCCGACGCCACGGTGGATAACGCGTAGATCAACTTCTGCTCCAACGTCGAGTTGCATAAGCGCATCTTCGAGAGCTTCCACCGATCCGGATACATCGCCCTTAAGAATGAGGTTAAGCGTTGAGACCTTGGACTGTTCCATAAAGTCTTCAAGTGAGACCTTCTTGCGCGCCTTAGCAAGTTGCGCATTGCGCTCTGCTGCTTGACGCTTTTCAGCAATCTGGCGCGCAGTTCGGTCTTCATCTGCAACTAGGAATGTGTCGCCTGCACTTGGCACGGATGTGAATCCAAGAACCTGGACTGGACGTGATGGTCCAGCAGTTTCTACATTCTCACCTTGCTCATCGAGCATGGCACGGACACGACCAAATGAACCACCGGCGACAATTGCATCACCGATCTTCAAAGTTCCGCGTTGTACCAAAACAGTCGCAACTGGGCCACGACCGCGGTCAAGGTGAGCTTCGATGGCAACGCCACGAGCAGCATCTTGGGCAACAGCGCGTAGATCAATCGCCGCATCCGCAGTCAGAAGAATTGCATCGATGAGTTCATTTACACCAACGCCTGATTTAGCGGAGACGTTAACGAATAGAGTCTCGCCGCCGTATTCTTCAGCGATCAAGTTGTACTCGGTTAATTGTTGGCGGACCTTATCTGGGTTCGCGCCTTCTTTATCAACCTTGTTAACTGCAACCACGATTGGAACATCGGCTGCTTGAGCGTGATTTAGAGCTTCAATTGTCTGCGGCATGATTCCATCATCAGCTGCAACAACTAGAACTGCGATATCAGTGACCTTGGCACCACGAGCACGCATAGCGGTAAAGGCTTCGTGGCCCGGTGTATCGATAAAGGTAATCGCGCGATTTACACCGTCATGATCGTGGTGAATTTGATAAGCACCGATGTGCTGAGTAATGCCGCCGGCTTCAGTCTTAAGAACTTCAGATTTGCGGATGGCATCGAGCAAGCTGGTCTTACCGTGATCGACGTGTCCCATAACAGTTACAACTGGAGGACGCGCCACAAGTAAATCAGCATCTAGATCAGATAGCTCTTGCGCTAAATCGATATCGAAATCTTGTAGCAGTTCGCGATCTTCATCTTCAGGGCTAACAATCTGGATTACATAACCCAGCTGCGCACCGAGAATTTCGAAGGTATCGGTATCTACTGATTGAGTTGCAGTAACCATTTCACCTAAGTGGAATAACGCTGCAACTAAAGCTGCGGCATCTGCGCCAATCTTTTCAGCGAAATCTGCAAGTGTTGAACCGCGACGCATACGGATTTGAGTCTTGCCATCGCCGTGCGGAATAACTGCGCCACCTAATTGCGGCGCTTGCATATTGTCGAATTCATCGCGCAACGCTTTTCTAGATTTTGGTTTGCGCTTGCTGCTCTTACTTGCATTCTTACCGAATGCACCTGCTGCACCGCCGCGACCTGGACCGCGATTAGGACCGCCGCCTGGACGTTGTGGACCACCGGTTGTTGGAGCACCAGTTGTTGGAGCACCTGCACGATATGGACTAGAAGATGGTGCACCGCCAGTACGTGGTGGGTAATTTCCTGGACCACCAGTACCTGCAGGACGTGGAGTATTGGGACGCGCTGCAAAACCTGGGCGAACTGAACCAGGACGCGGTCCTGACATTCCAGGACGCGCACCTGTTGCACCTGTTGGTCGTTGTGGTGGACGTGGAACTGCGCCACCTGTTGAAAATGGATTGTTACCAGGACGTGGTGGACGCGGTACTGATGCGCCACCTGTTGAAAATGGATTGTTACCGGGACGTGGAGTTGCCGGTTTTACTTCTTCTGACGCCGTTGAATCTGAAATCTTTTCTACTTCAATTGGCGTTGGGGTTGGCGCAATAGATTCGGCGCGAGCTGCTTTAAGCGCTTCGAGATCGACACCGAGTTCAGCGGCTAATTCAGCGGCGAGCTCTGGGTTAACTTCAACGCTCTTCTTGGCGGCAGTCTTTTTAGCAGCGGCCTTCTTTACTGGCTTTGCCTCTTCAACTGGCTTGGCATCGGGATACATCTCGATGAGCTTGCGCACGACCGGCGCTTCTACAGTTGATGATGCGGAACGAACGAATTCGCCCATTTCTTGGAGTTTGGCAAGAACAACCTTGCTCTCCATACCGAGTTGTTTTGCCAACTCATGTACGCGGACCTTTGACACATTTCTCCTGTCTTGGCCCGCAATCTTTATTCTAGATATTTATCTAGGGATGCGAGCCTTAGTTGTACGACCTCATAATCTGAACGAGCTCATTTGAGTTTCATATCTTTCGCATCCGTCTCTGTTAAAAGTTCCAATAAGAACTTTTTGAATTGAGTCACATCCGGCATCTCATCGAGCTTAAAAGCCCATTTAAATGCTTTCCGTTCTATTGCAGCGTATCCACACTTGGGGTGTAGCCACGCTCCCCTACCTTGAGATTTTCTGGCCAGCGATGGAGTTACGACCCCGTCGATGCAGTTGACTCGTAGTAGTTGTGACGGAGATTCTGATCTACGACAGACAATGCAGGTACGTATCGGTTTGATACTTAATCGCATTACTTTCGCTTCTCTCACCATCACTTAAGGCTAAAGGATAGCGAACTCGCCCCGATTAACCTAAATACGCGCGTAATTATGGCGATGCTGGGGTATCTGGATGGATATCGATACGCCAACCAGTCAAGCGCGCAGCAAGGCGCGCATTCTGTCCATCTTTGCCGATCGCAAGTGAGAGTTGATAATCAGGCACAGTTACTTTGGCAGAACGCATAGCTAAATCAACAATTTCAACTTTAGATACCTTCGCAGGAGCAAGTGCTTGAGCAACGAATTCAGCAGGGTCTTCTGACCAATCAACGATATCTATCTTCTCACCGTGCAACTCATCCATTACTGCACGCGATCTTGCACCCAACGGTCCAATCAAAGATCCTTTTGCAGAAACACCCGCACGATGCGAACGAACTGCCAACTTGGTGCGATGGCCTGCTTCACGTGCAACTTCCATAATTTCTACGATGCGATCTTTGATTTCTGGTACTTCTAATTCAAATAGCTGTTTAACAAGTGCAGGATGGCTACGCGAGAGCATGATCTCAGGTCCCTTCATGCCTTGCTTTACTTCAACTACAAAACACTTAATACGATCACCATGTTGGTAAATCTCACCAGGTACTTGCTCTTGTGGTGGAATGCGTCCTTCTACGCGTCCCAAGTTAACGTTAATCATCTTTGGGTCACGTCCTTGTTGCACGATGCCAGAGATAACATCACCAACCGATGCGCTAAATTCACCGACGATTTCGGCATCATTTGTCGCACGCATCTTTAACTTAATAACTTGGCGAACTGTCGAGGTAACGGTGCGGGCAAAGCCTTCTGGCTCATCGCGATCTTCGCTGATTCGCTCACCGATCTCATTAAAGGTCGGAACCAAGATAGAGATCTCACCGCTTTCGCGATCGATCACAGCGCGAGCTTGGCGTTTTGGTTCCAGCGTTTGGTAATACGCCTCTAGGACGCCAGCTTCGATTTCAGTAATTAACTGTTCTAGTGGAATCTCTTTATGCGTTGCCAAAGCGATTAGCGCTTCGACATCGACCTGTGATTTATTCATCGATTGCATCTTTACGGTTAAATTCGATTTCAACGACGGCGCGTTTGATATCGGAAAATGCAACGGTGTGTTCCTTAATGCGACCTTTTATATTCTCAACTAGCTTGGCATTTACTTCATCAAATTCTGTCAGGCGGCCAGTGATTGAGGCACCATCGCTTAAGGTAACTTTTATCAAGCGAGTTAAGTTCTTAGTCCAATGACGCGGCTGGGTTAGTGGGCGATCAACGCCAGGAGATGTAACTTCTAAGGTAAAGGGGGTCTCTCCCATAAATTCGGCAGTATCTAATAATTCAGAGATGGCTCGTGAGGCAACGGTGACCTGATCAAGATTTAGTGGTGTTGGGCCATCTACTACACAAGTAACAATGCGGTGGCTACCAGGGGATGCGATTAAAACTTCTTCTAGAAAGAAACCAGATTCAGTAACAGCTGGAGATATTAAATCTGTGATCGACTGAGTCAAAGACATTTACTGCTCCTTATATTAAATTATTATTAAATTGTTTTTGAGGTTTAAAGTTTAACATTAATTAAAGGCAGTGAAGGTATCGATCGCCACCTTCACGATTAGGGCCAGGGTCACTCCCATAAAGACTTTTCGGACCAAATTTGATCCACCTCGCAAGGCGATCTGGGCTCCAATTAGTCCACCAGCAACATTGGCAATTGCCAGCGTTAAACCAACCTTCCAAATGATCTCTCCATTTGCACCGAAGATAATGATCGCTCCTAGATTTGTGGCGACATTTACTACCTTGGCAATTGCAGATGCTGATAGAAATGCGAAGCCAAGTACGGCTACCAGAGTTAGAACTAAGAATGAACCAGTTCCGGGACCAATTAGCCCGTCGTAGAAACCGATTATCAAGGCAGCAGCGGCTGCGATTTTTAAACGCAGACTTTCACTGTGGCGCAGTGCCTCAATCTGACCAAGCTGAGGTCGCTTCCATGTGTAGAAAAGAACGGCAATCAATAAAGTGACAACTAGTGGTTTGAGAATTTCAGTGGGTATGTGAGATGCAAGAGATGCTCCACCCATAGATCCAAGAAAGGCCGGTAGCGCCATTGTTGCCAACAATTTGGAGTCAGTTTTAATGTTCCGGCGATACATCAGCGCCGAGGCCGTTGTTCCAAATATGGATGGAACTTTATTGGTGCCCAGGATTACAACTGTTTCAGATTTAGCTAAGCCGATCATCAGCGCCGGGAGTTGAATCAAGCCTCCCCCACCAGCTATGGCATCGATTAGACCGGCAGCAAAAGCTGCGATACCAAGAAAGAGAAGCGTGTAGAGAGTTAGATCAGCGAACACTTTAAGAAAGTGAGGCAATCAATGCGGTTACGGCAGAGACCGCGTCAGCAAGTAGAACTTCAGACTTTTCGCCAGTCTTGCGGTTACGAAGTTCAACTTTGCCATCAGCAAGAGACTTACCAACGACCATGATTACCGGGATACCAATTAGCTCGGCATCCTTAAATTTAACACCAGCGCTTGGGTCGCGGCGATCATCTAACATCACGGAAATACCTGCTACCTCTAACTTATTTCCAATATCCAGTGCGGTATCAAAGGGCAGATCTTCTTTACCGGTTGCAACGATATGGACCTTTGCTGGCGCAACTTCTAGCGGCCAAGCAAGCCCTATCTCGTCATAACTCTGTTCGGCAATAGCTGCAACTGCGCGAGATACACCGATGCCATAAGAGCCCATGGTGACAACTTGTGATTTACCATTGTGATCAAGCACCGTTAAGCCAAGCGAATCCGCATATTTGCGACCCAATTGGAAGATATGGCCAATTTCAATTGCGCGATCAATTACAACTGCAGTTGCGCATTCTGGACAAGAATCGCCTTCGCGAATTTCAGCGGCTTCAACGTAGGCAAATGGTGTGAAATCTCTACCGTTAACCACGTTACGCGCATGGCGATCTTTCTTATTTGCACCAGTAACCCAAGATGTACCAGGTGCAACACGTGGATCGGCATAGACAGTGATGCCAGATTTTGCAGCATCTTGCGGTCCGATGTAGCCCTTAATCAGAGTTGGGAATTTAGCAAAGTCAGCTTCTTCAAATGTGCGTAGCTCTTCCACGCCAGGTAAGCCCGCTTGTAAACGTTTTAGATCAACTTCGCGATCGCCCGGTACAAGAACAGAGATCGCCTTATTATCTGCCATCAACATAACATTTTTAAGAGTCGAAGCTCCGGTGTAACCGCCGCCAAATTTCTCATTTAAAACTGCAACAAGTGAATCAATGGTTGGAGTATTAGGAGTATCTAACTCCTCCAGCGCTGGAACTTTGCTGGCATCAACGGAAGCAACCTTGGTAACCATCGCTTCTACATTTGCCGCAAAGCCACACTTGGGGCAGAGCACATAAGTATCTTCACCGGTAGAACATGGCGCTAAAAATTCTTCAGACTTTGAGCCACCCATTGCGCCAGAGACTGCCTTTACGATGTTGTATTTCAGGTGCAAGCGATCGAAGGTGGTGACATAGGCATCACGGTGTTTTTGATAGGAGATATCTAAACCTTCATCAGTTAAATCAAAGGAGTATGAATCCTTCATCACAAACTCGCGCCCGCGGATTATGCCGCTGCGTGGGCGAGCTTCATCACGAAACTTATTTTGAATCTGATAGATCGTAAGCGGCAAGTCTTTATAAGATGAATATTCGCCCTTGACCATCAAGGTAAACATCTCCTCGTGGGTTGGACCTAGTAAGTAATCGCCACCTTTACGATCTTGCAGACGAAAGAGCGATGGGCCATATTCTTCCCAGCGGTTAGTTGCTTCATATGCCTCGCGCGGCAAGAGCGCTGGAAAGTGAACTTCCTGGAATCCTGCAGAGTCCATCTCTTCGCGAATAATGCGTTCTACATTGCGCAAGGTGATCACACCAAGAGGTAGCCAAGAGTAAATACCTGCTGCGATTCGGCGAATGTAGCCGGCGCGAACTAAGAGGCGATGGCTAGGAACTTCTGCATCGGCAGGATCATCACGCAGCGTGCGAAGAAATAAGGTGGACATGCGCAACATGGGCGCAACCTTATCGCGTTATTACTTGACTGTGACGGAAGGTTCGCCTGAAGTAACTCCGGCGGCTTCCATTTCCTCAGCAAGGCGCATCGCTTCTTCGATAAGGGTTTCAACGATCATCGCTTCAGGCACAGTCTTAATTACTTGGCCCTTCACAAATATCTGACCTTTACCATTTCCAGATGCCACACCAAGGTCTGCTTCGCGCGCTTCCCCTGGACCATTTACTACACAACCCATAACTGCCACGCGAAGTGGAACGGTCATTCCTTCAAGGCCTGCCTGAACTTTTTCGGCCAAAGTATAAACATCTACTTGGGCGCGGCCGCATGAAGGGCAAGAAACAATCTCGAGCTTACGTTGGCGCAGGTTAAGTGATTCCAGAATTGAGATACCAACTTTTACTTCTTCAACAGGAGGCGCTGACATTGATACACGAATCGTGTCACCGATACCTTCTGCTAATAAAATTCCAAATGCTGTTGCTGATTTAATCGTTGCTTGGAAAGCTGGTCCTGCTTCAGTCACACCAAGATGCAATGGGTAATCACATTTGGCAGCCAAGATGCGATAAGCGTTAACCATAGTTACGGGATCATGATGTTTAACAGAGATCTTGAGATCAGAGAAACCATGTTCTTCAAAGAGTGATGCTTCCCAGAGCGCGGATTCAGCAAGTGCTTCAGGAGTTGCTTTGCCGTACTTGGCAAGTAAACGTGGATCGAGTGAACCGGCATTTACGCCGATGCGGATAGGAATACCAGCATCGCCAGCAGCTTTTGCTACCTCTTTTACCTTGTCATCAAATTGTTTAATGTTGCCGGGGTTAACACGCACCGCAGCGCAACCAGCATCGATTGCGGCAAAGATATATTTAGGCTGAAAGTGAATATCTGCAATTACTGGAATCTGAGATTTCTTAGCAATCTGCGCCAGTGCATCAGCATCATCTTGGCTTGGAACGGCAACGCGCACGATCTGACAACCAGAGGCGGTAAGTTCGGCGATCTGTTGCAGCGTGGCATTTACATCTGCGGTAAGTGTGGTGCACATTGATTGCACGCTGACTGGAGAGTCGCTACCTACGCCAACTTTTCCCACCATTAGCTGCTTCGTCTTACGACGAGGATGCAGTGGAGCAGGAGGGGCGCTAGGAATGCCGAGATCAACCATGGCGCTATTCTGCCTTAAAAATCATTGCAGGGCGATTTATCGTTAGAGGTTTAGCGAAATTGGATTGAAAATATCTGCAATAAGCAGCAACACAGTGAGCGCAGCAAGCACCACAAAGACAACTGCGGTGATTGGTGTAAGAACTTTCACATCAATGGCTGCCGGGCGCGCCTTGCCACGTAATCTGGCAAAGAGTGCACGGATCTCATCTGCAATAGCAACTGCCATATGTCCACCATCTAGAGGAAGTATCGGCAGCAGGTTAAAGAGACCAACAAAGATATTTAAACTGGCAACGATCAAAATAAATGTGCCAAGACGTTCAGATGGGGTTAAGGCACCGCTAGATGCGGCTTGTCCAGATACCCGAGCTACGCCAACGACGCCGACCAAACCATTTTGATCACGTTTTTCGCCACCAAAAGTCTGACCCCAAAGCGCCGGAATTTTGGTTGGTAGTTGCACCAAAGATTTTGCCGATGTAGTCGTCAAGTTCCAGGTCAGTTGTGCCGAAGAAGATACCGCTGTTACGGGGTTAATGCGCTTGGTTCCGAATTGATTGATAATTCCAAGTACATATCTAGATGTTCCATCATCAATATTTGTCATTCGCGGGGCGGCGGTGATTTCCATTTCTGAGCCACCACGCTTAATTGTGAAAGTTAGTTCGCGCCCCTTTGAATTACGAATCTTGGTCAATTGTCCTTGCCAATTTGTATCGCGGTCACCATTAATGGCGATGATCTCATCACCTTTTTGAAATCCAGCTGCTGCTGCAGCAGTATTTGGTGAAACTTTGTCAATTACAGGAAGTACTTGATTAACGCCGACTCCAGCCAATAGTAAAAATAAAAGCAAGTAGCCAAGTGCGAAATGTAGAAAGGAACCTGCGCCTAAGACTATTAACTTCTTTCCGGATGTTGCACGGTAGAAGGCTCGATCTTCTTCACCTATGGGCATTTCATCATCTGGAGTCATTCCTTCGATGCGACAGTAACCCCCTGCCGGAATTGCCTTGATACCAAACTCGGTTTCGCCACGTTGGCGTGACCAGATGCGAGTGCCGAATCCAAGGAAAAATTCGGAAACTCTCATGCCAAATTTGCGAGCTGTTAAGTAATGGCCAAATTCGTGGACCATCACAGAAAATAGCAGGGCAAAGATAAAGGCGAGGATTCCGAGCAATTGCATTAGCGGGCTACTTTCACGAGAAGTTCATGGGCGATCTGTCGCGCATCATTCTCGATCGCACTGACATCGGCTAAATCTCGCGGTGCTCCCGCTGATTTTGAACCTAAAGATTGCACTACTTCTTCCACAGTTTCGATGATGGAGTTAAATCCGATCTTGCCATCGATAAATGCTGCAACACATACTTCATTGGCGGCATTGAAGATGGCAGGCAAGCCTCCCCCTAGCGTTCCGCAACGTCGGGCTAAATCGATTGCCGGAAATCTCTCGTTATCGATCGGATTGAAACTCCAAGAGTGTGAGTTGGTCCAATCTATTGCTGCTGTAGCGCCCTTTACGCGATCTGGAAAATTAATTGCAAAAGAAATCGGCCCCTTCATATTTGGGGGCGATGCTTGCGCAATTGTCGAACCATCAACGTATTGCACCATGGAATGCACTACAGATTGAGGATGGATCACTGCTTCAATTTGCGAATAAGGCAGATCAAATAGGTAGTGCGCTTCAATTATTTCTAAACCCTTGTTAACTAAAGTCGCAGAATTAATTGTCACGACTGGACCCATCGCCCAAGTCGGGTGGTTAAGGGCCTCACCAACGGTGATATCGCTCATATCTTTACGTTCGCGAAATGGTCCGCCGCTTGCTGTCAATACTAGCTTTGCGACTTCTGATTTCTTGCCGCCCATTAGACATTGCCAAAGGGCAGAGTGTTCTGAATCAACAGGCAGTAGTTGATCAGGTCTAGCAATCGACATAACCAGATCACCGCCAGCGACAAGTGATTCCTTGTTGGCTAAAGCCACGCGATTACCAACTTTCAGTGCCGCCAACGTCGGCCCCAAACCGATTGATCCTGTAATCGCATTTAATACGACATCACAGGTAATTGCAGCAATTTCAGTGGAAGCACCAGGTCCATCAATAACTGTGACGCCAGGTAGGGCCGCCTTGATTACATCAGCGCCATGAGTCACGCCGACCACGGGAACTTTTAATTTCTTTGCTTGTTCAAAAACTAGCGCTGGATTGTTTCCTGCTGATGTAATTGCAACTACCCGAAATAGTGAAGGATTTGCTTCCACAATTTCTAGCGCTTGTACGCCAATAGATCCGGTTGATCCAAGGATTACTAAATCTTTCATCTATGTCTGTGACTAACGATCTAAGAGATTCTGAGTTGGAGAATAATTCGTACCACTGCGACGCTTAGCGATTGCAGATAGCGCTTCTAATACAACGCGGTTAGCCAAGATTGCGGTGATATCTGCAGAATCAAAAGGCGGCGCAACTTCTACAACATCGATTCCCACGACTGGCAGCTCTAAACAAATACGCCGAACTGCTTCAAGTAGCTCACGACTTGTCATTCCTCCTGGTTCAGGTGTTCCGGTTCCCGGTGCCATTCCTGGATCTACGACGTCTATATCTACTGAAAGAAATACCCCATCACAACCATCGGTTAAAGTTGCAAATGATTCATCTAGCACAGTTTTCAAACCGCGATGATGGATCTCGGTCATTTCATAAGAGCGCATACCTTGATCGCGCATCCAATCTAAAGTCTTGTTATCTGGCCAATAACCACGCAGACCCAGTTGCAAGAATCGATCGCCACGGACTGAACCGCTTTCGATCAAGCGGCGCATTGGTGTGCCATGACCTACCAGCGCACCAAATTGATCTTCGCCGGTATCAGCATGAGCATCAAAGTGAATCATGGAAATTTTGCCTTGCCCGCGATGGTTGGCAATGCCTGCAACATCGGCCGATGCGATCGAGTGGTCTCCCCCAAGAATTACCGCAATCTTTCCGGCACGTGAAATCTTTTCAGTGGCAGTTTCCAAAACCTTCAGGGATTTAACTAAATCGCCCGGCGGCATAAGTAAGTCACCTGCATCATAAATTTTTAACGCCTGGAAGGCATCGATTCGTAGCGCTAAATGTGGGCGCTCTGCATCATGCGGCAGGTAATCACCGCCACGAATTGCTTGCGGACCAAACTTGGCACCTGAGCGATGCGACGTTCCAGAATCAATCGGTGCGCCAACAATAATTACATCGGCATCGGCATATGTAGCTGGATCATCAAGATCGCACTGTGGGATCCCAAGAAAGGTAAAGCTTGGCCCATACATATTGCCGTGGTTGACCATTGTTAAAGGATAGGCGTTATCGGTTAAGAATCGAAACCAAGACCGAGTGAATCTAAGAGTTTTAGCCAGAGATTGCGCTTACCGCCATTTTCATCGGCCTGATTGATCGACCATTGGGTTAGGCGGATAAAGATAAAGCGGAACGGCTCTGGTGGAAATGGAAATGGCTTCTTACGAACCATCCGCAAATTGGTTCGTTCATTCTTTACGCCATCTAATAAATCCAACATTACCTGTGCACCAAAACGTGTTGAACCAACTCCTAGTCCGGTGTAACCCAGAACGTAAGCAACGCGTCCGTGGTAGGCCATTCCCCAGAAAGGCGAGAAGCGCGAACAAGTATCAATTGCCCCTCCCCAACCATGCGTAAATTTAATCCCCTTTAATTGCGGGAAAGTCTCTAGAAAGGCTTCTGCCAGATGGGCATAAGTTTCGGCATCTGTTTCATATTCCTGGCGAACCTTGCCGCGGAAGTTATAAATCGCATCGTATCCACCCCACAGAATTTCATTATCTTTTGTCATTCGGTAGTAATGGAATTGGTTGCCGGCATCAGATAAGCCTTCACGATCTTTCCAGCCAATTGATCCTAATTGTTCGGCAGTCAAGGGCTCAGTAACTAGCTGGAAATCGTAAACGGGAACAACATATTTATGGGCGCGTTTAATTAAAGATTTAAAAACATTGGTAGCAAGTGCAACCTTATTGGCATAGATACTTCCATATGGAGTGTGAACGATCATTCCATTTTTAGTTCGCTCTAAACGTTCAACCTGCGAATTCTCAAATATCTTCACACCTAGCTTGATGCAAACTCGTTCGAGTCCCCAAACTAAACGAGCTGGATCAACAAGTGCGGTGCCATCTGGATCCCACAAAGCGCCCTTGTAGATTGGTGATTTAATCCGTTTTTGAATTTCAGCTTGGCTCAATAGTTCAACGTTGTCACCAAATGAGTTACGCATGCGGGCTTCTTCTTCAAGGCCGGCCATCTGCCAATCTTCGACCGCAACCCGGTATTCGCCGTTCCATTCGAAATTGCAATCAATTCCATACTTAGTAATCGTTGCTTCAATCGCATCTAAGTTCTCGCGCCCCAGTCGTTCAATTATCTGCATCTCATCTTTAAAACGGTTGTAGCCGTTCATGAAGCCATGGGTTAGCGAGTAGCTGCAGAAACCGCCGTTGCGACCAGATGCACCAGCGCCAGTTTCGCGACGTTCGAGCAGAACAACTTCGCGATCTGGGTTTGCTTCCTTGGCCAAGATGGCAGTCCACAAACCGGTGTATCCCGCACCGACAATACAAAGATCGGCTGTGACATCACCAATAAGAGTCGGATGCGGCAGGGGTTCGAGTGGGTCTTCATCCAACCAATAAAGCTGCGGTTGCATTAGGGATAAATGTTTAAGAATCGATGGGTCGATGTTCGCCATCACGCTTTCCGGTTTTACCGGAAATCACCTCTGCAATTACTACTAGTAGTTGATGATTATATTAGCGCGACTTGCGGCGGTTGACGAGTTGACCCGCGATAACAATTGCCAACGCTAGAAAAAACATACCGGAACCAATCACATTTGCCTGTGCTGGGATGCCGCGAGCAGCTGCGGTATAGACAAATTTAGGGAATGTAATAACCGTTCCTGAGTTGAAGTTTGTAATAATAAAATCGTCGAAAGATAAGCTAAAAGCAAGTAGCGCCGCACCTGCGATACCAGGGGCTACCAGTGGAAGCGTTACGCGGCGGAAAGTTTCAAATTCATTTGCATATAGATCCATGGCCGCTTGTTCCAAACGTGGATCAAGACTTGCAATACGAGCTTTCACGGTAACCACCACGAATGAGATACAGAACATCACGTGTGCAATCACAGTGGGCCAGAAACCAGGGTTAATCTTAAATACCAGGAAGAGCGATAGAAGCGATGCACCTAAAACGATTTCCGGGGTTGCCATCGGCAAGAAAATCAAAAGATTTGAAGTCGAGCGACCTTTAAACTTATGGCGGCCAATCGCAAATGCGATCATCGTTCCTAATATCGTCGCAAACAAAGTGGCAAGGAAGCCAATCTTGATTGAGTTAGCCAAAGCCGAACAAACTTCAGGTGCTCCACATGGGTTGCGCCAGTTATTTAGGGTAAAGCCCTTCCAGATCAAATTGCTCTTACCAGCGTCATTAAATGAGAATGCAAATGTGTAGGCAACTGGAATAAAGAGATAGGTAAAAGCGATAACCATATAAACACGAATTAAGTTACGTCCAAACCAACGTTGAAATTTCGCAACTGCCGGAATTTTAGGAATCGTCGGATCGGCAATTTTCTTGCTCATACCAACTCCTCTGTTCCGGCCTTGCGAATATAGACAGTAACGAGAATTAAAATCACAGCCATTAAAGTGAAAGAAAGCGCTGCAGCAGTTGGGTAATCAACAATTTTGAAGTACCGTGATTCGATCACGTTACCAATCATCTTGGTATTTGGGCTGCCAAGAATTGCTGCATTTACATAGTCACCAGCTGCTGGAATAAAGGTAAGTAAAGTGCCAGCAACAACGCCCGGCATTGATAGCGGCAGAGTCACTTTGCGAAAAGTTGTGAAAGCGTTGGCATATAAATCGCCGGATGCTTCAAGAGTGCGTGGATCGATACGGTCGATTGAGGCATATAACGGCAGAGTCATAAACGGTAAGAAGTTATAGGTCATACCCATTACGACGGCAAATGAAGTCGAAGTCAGCGTTGTGCTCTGGCTGATTATTCCAAGGCTGCGAAGTGTTGGAACTACGAAACCTTCTTCACCAAGAATCTGCTTCCACGCCACAGTGCGCAGTAGGAATGAGGTAAAAAAGGGAGCCACAACCAAGACTAAGAAGAAGTTCTTATATCGCCCCGACTTAAAGGCAATTGCATAAGCCAGCGGATAAGAAATCGCCAGCGCAAGAAGAGTTGCAATAATCGCATAAATAAAAGAACGCGCAAATTGTTCACGATTTTCGACAAAGGCATCAACGTAGTTTTGAAAGCGAAAAGTTTGTACGTATTGGCCGGTATCTCCCCCACCGACTGGTGTTTGGGTAGAAGTCTGCGCCAAGTTCAAGATCGGCAAGATAAAGAAGGTAAAGAGAAAACCAAAACCTGGCAGCAATAGCAGGTAAGGGGTACGAATCTTTCCCATTGACGTTTTTACTTACTCTTCGTCTAGAACTTCAGGATTAACTTCTGAACCTGCGGTTACATCTTCATCGCCACGTAGCGCGAAGGTGAAGATTGGTTCCCAAGAAATATTTACCGCATCGCCCTTTTTAAATGGCGCTACGCCATCGTCGTTCTGCTCGAAGACAATTAACTCTTGCCCCCACGGCATGAGAACTTGGTATTGAGTAGATACGCCGATATATGAAACATCTTCGATGTGGCCACCGCTCAATACATTGCCTGAGACCGGAGTATTTAGTAGTGAGATACGGAATTTTTCCGGGCGGATGCCGGCGTAAATCGAGTTATCTGTTGCATGTGATCGGTTCTTCGGCAGCGAAATTTTCTGACCAAATAAATCGGCAACTAGCGAGTCTCCATCATTGCCAGAGATTGTGCCTTTAATCAGATTGGATTGCCCGAGGAAGTTAGCCACGAATGCAGTCTTTGGATTGTCATAAAGATCAGCAGGTGAACCCATTTGTTCAATCTGGCCTTCATTCATAACTGCGATCGTGTCCGCCATTGTCATAGCTTCTTCTTGATCGTGGGTTACGTGAACGAAGGTAAGTCCAACTTCTTTTTGGATCCACTTAAGTTCAATCTGCATCTGGCGACGCAACTTTAGATCTAGCGCGCCCAGTGGCTCATCGAGCAATAGCAAAGCAGGGCGATTGACGATCGCGCGAGCAAGTGCAATACGTTGTTGCTGTCCACCTGAAAGCTGCGTTGGCTTACGACCCGCAAGGTGCGGAAGCTCAACCAAGTTAAGGACCTTATTTACTTCTGCATCAACATCTTTAATACCGCGACGGCGTAAACCGAAAGCAATATTTTCAAAGATCGTTAGATGCGGAAATAGTGCATAGTTCTGAAAAACGGTATTGATCGGACGTTGGTACGGCTTGGTCGTGGTGATATCAGTTTCACCTAAATGAATGCTTCCCACAGTTGGTTCTTCTAGGCCAGCAATCATGCGCAAGGTAGTTGTCTTGCCACAACCAGAAGGCCCAAGCAGCGCAAAGAAAGAACCTTTAGGAATCGTTAAAGAGAGATCATCGACTGCTTTGAAATCACCGTAAGACTTGGTGATCCGTGTGAGAATTAAATCCCCGCGCGCTGTGCTGGCGTCAAATGACACTTAGTTGCCGGAAGCCTTCTGGAAGGCTTCTGACCACTTTGTTTCTTCTGCAGGTGTCAGCGCACGGAAGACGCTGAGGTTCTTCAACGTTGCATCGCTTGGGAAGATGTATTCACTCTTGGCTAAGTCTGGGTTGATCTTCTCCATCTCAGCTTGTGCTCCCTTGACCGGAGTTAAGTAGTTAACGTAAGCGGCAACTTCTGCAGCAATTGCAGGGTCGTAGTACCAGTTAATTAACTTCTCGGCGTTGGCCTTGGCTTCAGCAGTAACTGTTGATGGAATCATCATATTGTCACCAGAAAGCGTTCCACCTGATTCAGGAATTGCGAAGTCAAATTTGCCAGCATTTTCGCTAGCGAGAATAAACATATCGCCCGACCAGCCAATAACTGCTGTCGCATCACCTGATGTTAGATCTTGTGCGTATTCATTGCCCTTAACGCCGCGGATCCAACCGTCGGCGATCTTCTTAGCCATGAAATCAACAGCGTTCATAAATTGGTCTTCTGTAACTGTGGAAAGATCGACGCCTTGGGAACGCAAAATTATGCCGATGGTGTCGCGCATTTCAGAGAGAACAACAATCTTGCCCTTGTTCTGTGGAGAAAAAAGATCATCTAGCGTGCGAACACCTTTTGGATTCTTTGCGGTATTCCAACCGAAACCACCCATGATTCCCTGCCATGTCAGAGTCTGCTCACGCATCGGATCATAAGAAGGTTTTGCAAGAGCATCAAGAATATTTACCTTATTAGGAATATTTGCCGCGTCATATTTTTGTGCGTAACCGAGGCGAAGCCAACGTGCGGCCATCCAGTCTGTTGGGCAAACTAGGTCGTAACCAATATCTTGCTTTAACTTTAACTGTGCTTGGACTTTGCCAAAGAACTCATCGTTATCGTTGTAATCTTCAAAATACTTAACATCAATTCCAGTCGATGCTGTGAACTTATCAAGCGTTGGATAAGTCTTTTTATCTGAATCAAAATCAAGATAGAGCGGCCAGTTGCCCCAGCGAACAGCATTACTTGAAGTTGCAGAGTCACCACTTGATCCACATGCGGCGAGCGCACCAGCGGCGCCAACGCCACCGATTCCAGCTAGAACTGCACGCCGTGAAACTCGTGCGTTAATTATTGAACGAGCTTCAGGTGAGAGTGGGCGCTTCTTAGCCATGTGGATGGGCTCCTTTTTTTCCGGAACAAGGGACGGTTGTGCAGGGCTCATTATGTAACCGATTTGCCCTGCACACCAAACAATTTGACTGTGATTTAGCGAAATTTCCTAAAATCTCTACCCGTTTAGGTTGGTCATGACGTGCTTGATTCGGGTGTAATCCTCAAAGCCGTAGCTAGATAGGTCTTTGCCATATCCCGAGCGCTTAAATCCACCATGTGGCATCTCAGCAACGATTGGAATATGAGTGTTGATCCATACACATCCGAAGTCAAAGGCCTTGGCCATACGCATCGCGGTGCCATGGTCTTTGGTCCAGACTGATGAGGCCAGGCCATATTCCACGCCATTCGATAACGCGATCGCTTCAGCCTCATCTTTAAATTTCTGAATGGTGATGACCGGTCCAAAAATCTCAGATTGAATGTGCTCATCTTGCTGGCGCAGATCTGCGATCACAGTTGGTGCGATGAAGTATCCAGGGCGATCTAGGGCAGACCCTCCTGCAACAACACGAGCATGTGAAGGAACGCGCGCCAAGAATCCTTTAACACGTTCAAATTGTGCTGCGTTATTTACCGGGCCTACCAAGACATCTTCATTTGGCATGCCTACTGCAATTTCATTGGTGGCTTGATTGGCGAGGAGTTTTACCATCTCTTCATAAACGCCTTCTTGTACCAAGACGCGAGTAGCAGCGGTGCAATCTTGGCCTGAGTTAAAGAAGCCGGCGATCGCTATTCCTTCAGCAGCTGCTGCTAGATCAGCGTCGTTAAATACGACAACCGGTGCCTTGCCACCGAGTTCTAAGTGAACCCGCTTTAATTGTTTGGCAGCGCTACCGGCAACTTCCATTCCGGCGCGGACTGAACCGGTAATTGAAACCATGGCGGGTGTTGCATGTTCGACAACGGCCTTACCGGTTTCGCGTTCTCCGCAAATTACATTTATGACTCCGGCAGGAAGAAATTCGCCCATGATTTCTGCCATGAACACGGTTGAAGCAGGCGTTGTATCACTTGGCTTTAAGACCACAGCATTTCCAGCTGCAATTGCCGGCGCCCATTTCCAGACCGCCATCATCATTGGATAATTCCAAGGTGTAACTTGGCCGCAGACCCCAATTGGCTCGCGACGAACAAATGAAGTCATTCCCTTCATATATTCACCAGCGGATTTACCTTCTAAATTTCGGGCAGCTCCGGCAAAGAAGCGGATCTGATCGATCATCGGTGGGACTTCCTCCGATGCAGTTAGCCCGATTGGCTTGCCGCAGTTTTCAGATTCAATGGCGATGATTTCATCGGCGCGTGATTCGATGGCATCGGCGATCTTTAAAAGCGCACGTTGGCGCTCAGATGGAGTTGAGTCGCGCCATTCTGGGAAAGCGTTAGCTGCAGCAGACATAGCCTTATCTACATCGGCAGCGTTGGAATTTGGGGCAGTTGCAAAGCCTTGGCCAGTTGCGGGATTAATCAGGGTTGTTGTTTGACCTGAAGTTGAGTCAACTAACTTGCCATTTACAAAGTTCTGCAACTTCCTCATCTTTAACTCTGACCTTTCACTGCACGAACCAATTGATCACCGTGATCCTTTGGATGATTTAAATATCCGCTAAGCCACATCCCAATTGAGTAAGGGCCAGCTTCAGAATGTACACCGGCTTTTTCTAGATCTGTCTCAATCAGTCTTTTAATAATATCGAGTGAACCCGCACGAACTGCAGCAAAGATTGCGATTGAATTTTCAACTGGAGCGCTTTCGTATCCCAGTTGAGGAGCAATCGCCCATAAGTTTTCGTCATAGCCTTGAATAACTGAACCTTCTGGTTCGGCAACTAGTCTTCGCAGGCGTGCATATGACTGAGCTTCGGAATCTGCTAGGTGGTGAATGATCTGACGCGCAGACCAACCTTTGGGATCTTTAATATCTAATTGATCTTTACCAACACCACGCGCTAGATTTAAAAAGAATTGGGTAGCTGATTCATATGCTGCGGTTGATTCTTGGATGCTCATGCGGTTGAGTCTATTTACTCTTTTCGGCTGCTGCCAACTGTCCGCATGCCCCATCAATTTCACGGCCGCGGGTATCGCGCACAGTCACAGGAACGCCATAGCCCTCGAGGATACGGACAAAGGCTTCTTCATCTTCGCGGCGCGATGCGGTCCACTTTGAGCCCGGGGTTGGATTTAAAGGAATCAGGTTGACGTGGGCATTGCGGCTTTTAAGCAAGCGACCCAATAAATCTGCGCGCCAGGATTGGTCGTTAATATCGCGAATTAGCGCATATTCAATTGAGTAACGACGGCCCGTCTTCTTCTCGTAAGCATCAGCGGCAGCTAGGACTTCACGCACTTTAAATCGTGAATTAATTGGAACCAGTGAATCACGTAGCTCATCATCGGGTGTGTGCAGAGAAACTGCCAAGGTGCAATTAATGCCTTCATCCATTAACTTCTCAATGCCATTTACCAATCCAACGGTTGAAACTGTTACTGATCTAGCGCTAATACCAAGGCCATCTGGATTTGGATCAGTGATGTTATGCAGGGTGCGAATAACGGCGTTGTAATTTGCCAGTGGCTCACCCATTCCCATAAATACAATGTTGGAAAGGCGCGCTTCTCCCCCAGGTAGTTCACCGTTAGCGCAGGCGCGAGCTGCCGCAACAATCTGTTCAGTAATTTCTCCGGCAGTTAAATTACGAGTTAACCCAGCTTGGCCAGTTGCACAGAATGGACAGTTCATGCCGCATCCGGCTTGTGATGAGATACAAACGGTGACACGATCTGTGTAACGCATCAAGACTGACTCGACTAGAACACCATCGTGCAATTTCCATAAATCTTTACGGGTCATGCCATTATCGGTTGTACGAGTTGTGACAAGTTGAATTAACTTTGGAGTTAGCGCATCGGCCATTGTCTGTCGTTCAGCAGCTGGAATATCAGTCCACTCTTCCGGATTACTTGATAAGTGCGAGAAGTAATGGGTGGCAACTTGTGCTGCACGAAATGGTTGAAAACCAAGTTCCTTCGCCCAGGCTTTGCGATCTGCAGGAGATAGATCAGCTAAATGTTTCGGCGCTTTCTTCTTCTGAACTGGTTCATCAAAGACCAACTTAAGTTCCGGGTTTATATCCGGGCGAGTACTCATAGCAGCCCAGAATCTTGGGCGCGACGGACAATTTCTAGCGCCAACCATAAGGCTGGGGCTGCGAAAAGAACTGAATCTAAGCGATCCATAACGCCCCCATGGCCAGGTAGCAAACTGCCCATATCTTTGATTGCCATATCGCGCTTTAGCGCAGATTCAATTAAGTCGCCGGAAGTTGCCGTGAAAACCGTAAGCAGTCCAGCTATAGCACCTAACCACCAATGCGAATTCATTATGTAATGAAAAGCTAACGCACCGCCAATGACAGTAAAAACGATTGAACCAATCAAACCTTCAATAGTTTTCTTCGGGCTAATCTTTGGTGCAAGCGGGCGCTTGCCAAATAAGACGCCCGTTAAATATGCAAAGGTGTCATTGCATCCGACCAGAACCACACAGGTCATAACTCGCGCCAAACCATTTTGAGGGCGAGCCAAGAGGATTAGAAACCCTGCTAGGAACGGTAGATAAATCAGAGCTAGTGCAGAGGCGGATGCGGTCTTTACAAAGTTTTCATACCCATGTGGAAGAAGTAAAACTAATAAACATGGCAATGCGATTGCAGTTGCAACAGCCAAACCAGATATTCCACCAAACCAAGTTGCGGCAGATAGCCCAATTGCGGCAGTTGTCAGCGACCAGAGTGGGATATGAATATCAACTGCGGTAAATGCCTTATTAAGTTCTCGTATGCCGAGAATTACTACCACGGTAACAACTGCTGCGAAAATTATCCGTTGATAGGCAAGTGCAAACCAGATCAGTGCGACTAATGAAAGTGAGACGCCAATGGAGGGCAGTAACTTACGGCCCGCCTTCTTATTTATGGCTTCATTAAGCGAATGTAGATCTGACACTTAGGTTTTGAAATCCTAGACTTCTAGGAGTTCAGCCTCCTTGTGCTTAAGGAGTTCATCAATTTTTGTAACGTGCTCTGAAGTTACTTTTTCAAGTTCCTTTTCACCGCGCGCTAAATCATCTTTGCCGATATCGCCATCTTTCTCTAACTTCTCCATCGATTCCTTGGCGGCGCGACGAATATTGCGGATCGAAACTTTTGAATCCTCGGCCTTGCCCTTGGCAACCTTGATGTAATCCTTACGGCGTTCCTCCGATAGCTGTGGCAGGGCTACGCGAATAACCACACCGTCATTACCTGGATTTACACCCAGATCTGATTCGCGAATCGCCTTTTCAATACCTGCCATCGCGCCCTTATCGAAGGGCGAAACGATCGCCATACGCGCTTCAGGAATTTGGATTGAGGCTAATTGTGAAAGTGGGGTGTAGGTACCGTAGTAATCAACCATGATCTTGTTAAAGAGCGCCGGATGGGCGCGACCAGTACGGATAGTTGCGAAGTCATCTTTAGCGACTTCAACTGCCTTATCCATCTTGCTCTGCGCATCGGCTAGAGCACTCGCTACATCTGCCATTTTCTTAACTCCTCTAAGTTGTGAAACTCTTTAAATTGCCAAGTGGCAAGTTATGAAACTAAGGTTCCGATCTTTTCGCCGCGAACTGCGCGTCCGATATTTCCAGAAGTCATTAAGTCAAAGACGATGATTGGCAGGCTATTTTCACGACATAAGCTAAAGGCTGCAGCATCTGCGACAGCTAGTGACTTCGATAGAACTTCGTCATATGAAATCACATCAAATTTAGTGGCCTTCGAATCTTTCTTAGGATCTGCGTTATAGACGCCATCGACCCCGCTCTTGGCAAGTAATAAAGCTTCAGAACCAATTTCCAGGGCGCGTTGTGCGGCAACTGTGTCGGTTGTAAAGAACGGCATACCTGCGCCGGCACCGAAAATTACTACGCGACCCTTTTCCAAGTGGCGAATAGCGCGGCGTGGAATATATGGCTCGGCAACTTGTCCCATGGTGATTGCAGTTTGGACGCGTGTATCAACGCCTTCTTTTTCCAGAAAATCTTGAAGTGCTAAACAGTTCATAACCGTGCCGAGCATTCCCATGTAGTCAGCGCGCGCACGATCCATACCAACTTGCTGTAGTTCTGCGCCACGGAAGTAATTACCGCCACCGACAACGACAGCTAGCTGTACTCCACCTTTGACAACATCTTTGATCTGCTTTGCAACATCGCGCATTACATTTATATCTACGCCGATGCCTTTTTCGCCGCCGAAAACTTCGCCGGAAAGTTTAAGGAGCACCCGCCGATACGTTCCTCTTGTACCGGGCATGGGTGCTCCTTCTCTAAGTCGTTCTTACTAGTTTACTGACCTACGCGGAAACGGTGGAAAGCCTTGACGGCGGTTCCTGCTTCATCGAGGATCTGCTTGACCGTCTTCTTCGCATCTTTAGCGAAAGCCTGCTCGAGCAAGGAGACTTCCTTGACGAAACCGGTGACGCGACCTTCCACGATCTTGGTGAAGGAAGCTTCAGGCTTGCCTTCTTCGCGGGCAGTCTCTTCTGCAATACGACGTTCATTTTCAATTAGATCAGCTGGTACATCGTCGCGATGGACAAACTTTGGTGCAAAGGCTGCGATGTGCTGTGCCACATCTTTACCAATTTCAGCTGCCGCTGAGGCAAGTGAAACAAGAACGCCAACTTGTGGCGGAAGATCTGGTGAAGTCTTATGTAGGTAGAGCCCAACTGGACCATCTACTACTGCAACGTTGCGGATCTCGATCTTCTCACCCAACGTTGCATTGCCTTCATCGATAACAGATTGCACTGTTTTTCCATTAGACATTGTTGAGGCAAGGAAGGCATCAACTGTTGCGGTCTTAGATGAAAGTAAATGATCAACTAGTTCATCACCGAGGGCGATAAAACGCTCACCCTTGGCGACGAAATCTGTTTCGCAGTTAAGTTCAAGCATTACTCCGACATCGCCAGAGACCTTAGCAACTACCAAACCGTTAGAGGTCAGACGACCTTCACGCTTGGTAACGCCCTTAAGTCCCTTTACGCGAATTAGATCGACAGCCTTATCGTAATCACCATCTGCTTCATCAAGTGCTTTTTTGCAATCGAGCATTCCTGCTGCAGTTGCTTCACGAAGACGCTTTACATCATTTGCTGAATAGTTAACCAATTTACTTAAGCCTCCGGAGTAGATTCAAGAACAGCATCTGTAGTCACAGCTTCAGCTGGAACCGCGGACAACAATTCGTTTGCTAGTTGTTCGGACACAGCAGCTTCAACAGCGGCAGGTGCTGCAGGAGCAGCGGCTGCGCGAGCCTTCATACCTTCAACAATTGCATCTGTGATTACGCGAGTAAGCAGACCGATTGAACGGATTGCATCATCATTACCTGGGATCTTGAAATCAACTTCATCTGGATCACAGTTTGTATCTAAGATTGCAATTACAGGAATTCCTAGCTTCTTAGCTTCGGCAACAGCAAGGTGCTCTTTCTTAGTATCGACAACCCAGATTGCTGAAGGCAACTTAGTCATGTGGCGAATACCGTCAAGGTTTTTAAATAGCTTTTCGCGTTCGCGGCGAAGAACCAAAAGTTCTTTCTTGGTGAGCAAAAGATCATTTGAATTTTCAAGTGCTTCAAGTTCCTTAAGGCGCTGAATGCGCTTGTAAACAGTTGGGAAGTTAGTGAGCATTCCACCTAACCAGCGCTCGGTGACGGTTGGCATTCCAACGCGTGCAGCCTGCTGCATGATCGGCTCGTGTGCTTGCTTCTTTGTTCCAACGAATAGAACGTGTCCGCCCTTTGCGACGGTGTCCTTTACGAATTCATATGCTTGATCGATAAGGGCAAGTGATTGCTGGATATCGATTATGTAGATGCCGTTGCGCTCTGTGAAAATAAAACGCTTCATCTTTGGGTTCCAGCGACGTGTCTGATGTCCGAAGTGGACTCCACTGTCGAGGAGTTCTCGCATTGTTACAACTGCCATGGCAGCGCTCTCTTTCTTAGGTCTACGCGCACAGCGCAGTAAACCTGATCGGTTAGTGGCTTAACTATTTGTTAGGCCCGTCGCACCTACAACGCCGACCAGGTATCGAAATTAGATTTCTAAACTTGGACCGAAGTGGCTTGTATTCCCTGACATTTCAATTACTGAATTAGTCAGTTCATACATAAGTGCTGAGATGTCACCAAAATTTTCGTTCCCGAATAACTAAGGTGCAGGCCAAATCTTACCTGCCGCCAAGGGGTGCTAAATCCACCCCCTTCCCCTAGTTATGCGCGGGGATGGGCTTGTTTGAAAGCTTTCTGAAGTCTTTCAGTAGATACATGGGTATAAATCTGAGTTGTTGCAAGGGATGCATGGCCCAAGATTTCTTGGACAGTTCGTAAATCTGCGCCACCTTCCAGTAAATGAGTTGCCGCTGAATGGCGCAGTGCATGTGGCCCCATCTTCTCAACGCCTTCTAGCGCTGCAAGTGCGTGATAAACCATGGTGCGAACGGTGCGCTGATCAATTCTCTTACCGCGCGCCCCAAGAAAAACTGCGCGTTCGGACTTTGCCCCGGCCAGCGGCTCTCGTCCTTCTTTTAACCATGATTCCAACGCCCGCATCGCCGGATTTCCAATCGGAATAGTGCGCTCTTTATTTCCTTTTCCTAATACCCGAATTGTCTGGCGTGCGTAATCAATATCTTCTAGATCTAAACCACATAGCTCTGAAACGCGCGCACCGGATGCGTAAAGGATCTCCAACATTGCAGCATCGCGTTTAGAAACGGGACCTTCTTCTTCACCAACTCGAGCAGCCATCGCATCCATGGCAAGTGATGCATCTGCAACCGTTAAAACGCCAGGCAAGGTACGTGCACCTTTAGGAGTTGCCAGCGTTGCTCCAACATCTTTTGGTAGATATCCCTTTTTCGTTGCCCATTTGGTAAATAAGCGAATGGATGTTGCCCGCCGCGAAAGAGTTGTGCGCGCTCCCCCTTTAACTTGTTGATTGGCCAGCCATGAGCGAATATGCGCGAGCTCAAGTGTTGCAATATCGGTGACATCAAGTCTTTCCAAATGATCGAAAAATGAGTCGAGATCACCTAGATAGGCGCGGATGGTGTGAACTGAAAGGTTGCGTTCTGCTTCGAGATATCTCTCAAAGGCTGAGCGCACTTCGGCAAAGGCAGCGCTGCTCATAAATTAAAGGTTACTCGGGTTTGCGACCTTGGCGCAGTAAGCCGAAGGTAACTGCATCTTCAAGTGCCATGGCAGATGCGGCGATCACGTTCTCGTGTACTCCAACAGTGTTCCATTCACCCTTGCCATCGGATGTTTCAACTAATACACGAGTAACAGCGCCAGTACCTAGGCGACCTTCCAGGATACGCACTTTGTAATCGGTAAGTTCTAGAACTTCTAACTCTGGATATAGCTGCTTTAAACCAGAGCGCAAAGCATTATCAAATGCGTTAACTGGTCCGTTTCCAGAGCCGGTGCAAGATATTTTCTTACCTTGGGCAGTAACTGTAACTTCGGCCTTCGTAATAATTGTTTGATCTTGTGCGCGTTCCACAGTAGTTAACCAATGATCGATTTTGAAGAAAGATGGACGCTTGCCTGAGATCTCTTCATGAAGCAATAGCTCAAACGAGGCATCGGCTGCTTCAAAGGTAAAGCCGCGCGATTCCATCGCTTTCACGCGATCTACGATTCGACCAACTAATTCACGATCGCCACCGAGGTCAACGCCAAGTTCTTGTGATTTAAGTTCGATAGATGCACGACCTGCCATATCAGAGACCAGCATTCGCATATCGTTTCCGACAGATGCGGGATCTTCATGTTGGTACAGAGCTGGATCTACTTTGATGGCAGATGCGTGAAGCCCGGCCTTGTGTGCAAATGCAGAGACGCCAACGTATGGCTGGCGTCCAGAAGGAGAAATATTGGTAACTTCGGCAACGGCATGGGAAATACGGAATGACTCGCGCAGTGAATTAGGTGGCAGAACAAGCTGCTTCTTCTTAAGTTCTAAGTTAGCGATGATGGTTACTAAGTCAGCGTTGCCGGTGCGTTCGCCGTAACCATTTAAAGTCCCTTGTACATGTGTGGCACCTGCAGCAACTGCTGCCATTGAGTTGGCAACTGCGCAACCGGTGTCATTGTGGCAATGGATACCGATACGTGCAGATGTTGCAATTAAGACATCGTGAACAACGTCAGCAATTTCATCAGGCAACATGCCACCGTTGGTATCGCACAAGGCTGCAACATCGGCGCCGGCCTCCATGGCTACGCGGATAACTTCCAGCGCATAATCGCGATTGGCGCGATAGCCATCAAAGAAGTGTTCGGCATCTAAAAATACACGTTGTCCCTCGCTGCGCAAATGCGCAACTGAATCGCGGATCATCGCCAGGTTCTCCTCCAGCGTTGTCTTTAGCGCAAGATCTACATGGCGATCAAATGCTTTAGCAACCAAGGTAACTGCCGGTGCACCGCTATCGCGTAAGGCGGCCAGTAAAACATCATCGGCAGCTTTTACATTTGGGCGACGTGTTGCACCGAAGGCCACAAAGGTTGCGTTCTTAAGTTTTAACTCTTTTTTGGCCAATGCAAAGAATTCGGTGTCCTTTGGGTTTGCTCCCGGCCAACCACCTTCAATAAAGCCAACGCCAAGGTCATCTAAGTGGCGCGCAATAGTTAACTTATCGTGGACCGAAAGATTTAAACCCTCTTGCTGTGCGCCATCGCGCAGAGTGGTGTCATAGATATGAAAAGCATCAGAGATTGTCATTAGATAACTCGCTTAACCCAGCCGTGCTTATCAGCAGTTGTTCCGTGCTGAATGGCAAGTAAGTGGTTTCGGATCTGCATTGTGATGACACCGGGTTGTCCATCGCCGGTAACCCAGGTGCCCATGGCGCTCTTGGCTTGTCCGACAGGAGATACAACTGCAGCGGTACCGCAGGCAAAAATTTCTGTTATTTCACCAGATGCCACGCCATCGCGCCAGTCATCGATCGAAAGCATTACTTCATCGGTCTTATAGCCAAGATCTTTAGCTGCAGAGAGAATCGAATCGCGTGTAATACCCGGCAATAAAGTTCCAGTTAGCTTTGGTGTAACGACTGTGGCATCGGCGCCTTTACCTTTAACGAAGTAAAGGTTCATGCCGCCCATCTCTTCAATCCACTTGCGCTCTTTGGCATCTATCCAAACAACTTGATCGCAACCTTCTTTTGCCGCAGCCTTTTGTGCAACCAATGATGCTGCATAATTCCCACCGCATTTGGCTTCACCCGTGCCACCGATGGCAGCACGAACATATTCAGTAGAGATCCAAACTGAGACTGCCTTTGATGGATCAAAGTAGGCACCAGCGGGTGTTGCAATCAATAAATAAGTTGCCTTATTAGATGGGCGAACTCCTAAACCAACTTCGGTAGCGATCATAAATGGGCGGATATAAAGAGATTCGCCAACTTTATTTGGTACCCAACCAGCATCTTGTTTTAAAAGAGTTTCAATAGTTTCCAAGAAGAGCGCTTCGGGCATTTCAGGAAGTGCCAGGCGAGCCGCAGACTTTGCAAAGCGTCGCGCATTTGCTTCCGGGCGAAATAGCGCAATGCCACCATCTGGTTGGCGATAGGCCTTCATGCCTTCGAAGATTTCTTGGCCATAATGAAAGACTGCAGTTGCTGGATCAAGCGAGATCGGACCGTAAGGAATTAGCTCGGGTTCGGCCCAACCATCTTTCTCTGTCCATTCACAAACCACCATGTGGTCTGTGTAGTACTTACCGAAACCACCCTCAGCCACCAAAGCATCGCGGGTCGCCGCATCTTTCGCGCTTGGGTTAAGGGTTATCTTCATTTTAAAGTTGCGCAAGTAGCGCATCTCCGATTTCTGTAGTGCTACGTTTCTTATCTCCGCGTACAAGTAGATCAGCGCTTACCGCAGCTTCAATTTCACGGGCAGCATCAACAAATCCCAAGTGCTCCAGCAACATCGCAACTGACATAACTGTTGCAGTCGGGTCAGCTAAATTCTTGCCAGCGATATCTGGGGCAGAACCATGTACTGGCTCAAACATTGAAGGAAATGCACCAGTTGGATTGATATTGCCGGAAGCGGCAAGTCCGATGCCACCACAGATAGCAGCTGCGATATCGGTCAAGATATCGCCAAATAAGTTATCGGTAACAACTACATCAAAGCGCTCTGGATTGGTGACAAAGAACATCGATGCTGCATCAACGTGAAGATAATCAGTGGTCACAGTTGGAAATTCTTTGGCAACTTCATTGAAGGTGCGCGTCCAAAGGCTGCCAGCGCGAGTAAGAACGTTGTTCTTATGTACCAGAGTTAACTTCTTGCGATCGCGCTTTGCCGCACGAGCAAAGGCATCTCGAATAACACGTTCTGCGCCACGACGGGTATTTAGTGATTCTTCGGTTGCGATCTCAAAATCAGTACCTTCGGCTAGCACGCCACCGGCGCCAACATAAAGACCTTCAGTTCCTTCGCGTACCACGATGAAATCGATTGGCGCCTTAGTTGCAAGTGGACCCGTGACTCCTGCGCGCAAGACTGCTGGTCGCAAGTTAATGTAATGATCGAAGGCGAAGCGAAGTTTGAGCAACAAACCACGTTCTAGTACACCGCTTGGAACTGTTGGATCTCCAACTGCACCGAGCAAGATCACATCAGACTTTGCGAGTTCGGTAAGAACTGAATCTGGAAGAACTTCACCAGTGCGATGCCAATAACCTGCACCCAAGTCGTATTCGGTCTTATCGAAAGTTACGCCATGTTTTGCCGCAACTTTATCTAAGACGCGAAGCCCTTGAGCGACAACTTCTGGACCGATGCCATCGCCGCCGATAACTGCAAGATTTATCTTCTTCATAATTTCCCCGTTATTAATTCACTAAGGTCACAGAGCGCACAAGTTCGGCTCCGGTCTCTTCGGCTACGGCTGAAACAATTGCATCAGAAACGGTTGAGTCAACGGTGATCGCCATTAGCGCATCTCCCCCGGCACTTGCCCGTGCAACCTGCATGCCAGCAATATTTATATTTGCTTTACCGAGCGCGTTACCGACTGAGCCGACAACGCCGGGACGATCTGAATAACGCAAGAACAATAAGTTTTCGGCAGGTGGTAGATCTAAATCAAAACCATCGATTGCAATGATCTTCTCTACTTTTCGAATTCCCATCAAAGTTCCATCAACAGTGATTGATTTTCCATTGCTTAGTGCGCAATGCAGCGAAATCATGCTGCGATATTCCGGACTTACCGGATCGGTATCTGATGTTGAAGTTAAATTGCGAGCTGCGGCAAGGCCAGGTGCATTTACATAAGTGACATCTTCGGCACCCGTCGCAAGCAACGCACCTTTAAGAGCGCTGACTGCCAAGATTGAAGAATCATGTTCGGAGATATCTCCGCGCACATGCACATCAAGATTAGTTGGTAGCTCACCTGCAATAGCCGTTGCAATCTGTGCCATTTTTTCCACAAGTGAAAGTGAGGGACGAATCTCTTCGTGGATTGCTCCACCTTTTACGTTAACTGCATCAGGGACGAGTTCACCGGCAAGGGCCTTGCGGACTGAAACCGCAACTGCAATTCCGGCACGCTCTTGCGCTTCATCAGTTGATGCACCTAGGTGAGGTGTGGCAACTACTTGATCGAGCTGGAATAAAGGTGAATCAGTGCAGGGCTCAGTGACGTAAACATCAAGGCCAGCACCTGCTACGCGACCTGCAACGATCGCATCGTAAAGCGCTGCTTCATCAAGAACTCCACCACGGGCAGCGTTGATAATGCGAACGGCAGGCTTTACCTTCTTCAACGCTTCAACCCCAATTAGATTGGCGGTCTCTTTCGTCTTTGGTAAGTGAATGGTTATGAAATCACTACGTGTGAGCAATGAATCAAGGTCAACTAATTCAACGCCTAATTGTGCAGCGCGTGCTGGTTGCAAGTATGGATCGTAGGCAATCACGTTCATACCGAAAGCCTGCATGCGGTGCGCAACTAACTGACCAATACGACCAAAGCCAACGATGCCTAAAGTCTTTTCAAAGAGTTCGGCACCGGTGTATTTAGAGCGCGCCCACTTGCCATTGCGAAGAGCGGCATGAGCAGGTGAGATAAAGCGAGCAGATGCCAGTAATAACGAGATCGCAAGTTCTGCCGCTGAGACGATATTTGAGGTTGGTGCGTTAACGACCATGACGCCAGCAGTTGTAGCTGCTGGAATATCGACGTTATCTAAACCAACACCGGCACGTGCAATTACCTTTAAACCTTTTGCTGCAGCGATTGCTTCGGCATCCATCTTTGTTGCAGAACGAATTAGAACTGCATCTACGCCTTTCCCAAGAGCGGCAAGTAGCTCTGCGCGGTTTGCACCATCGCAGTTGCGTACTTCAAAATCCGGACCCAACGCCTCAAGCGTTGCTGGACTTAACTCTTCAGCAATCAATACAACAGGTTTACCCACGTGATGCGCTGCCTTCTCGGTAATCATCCTTATTTGAACTCTTGATCCAGCTAAACATCTTGCGAAGTTCGCGGCCAACACCCTCAATTGGATGTACTTCACCCTTGGCGCGCAGCGCCTTAAATTCAGGTGCGCCAGCTTCTTGATCATCGATAAAACGCTTAGCGAATGCGCCAGATTGGATATCGGCAAGAACTGCCTTCATATTCTCTTTAACGCGTGGATCGATAACGCGTGGACCTGAAACGTAATCACCGTATTCGGCGGTGTCAGATACTGACCAACGCTGCTTGGCGATTCCGCCTTCGAACATCAAGTCAACAATGAGTTTAAGTTCGTGCAGACATTCAAAGTAAGCAACTTCTGGCTGGTAACCAGCTTCAGTAAGTACTTCAAATCCATACATAACTAATTGAGATGCGCCACCACAGAGAACTGATTGCTCACCAAATAGATCTGTTTCAGTCTCTTCCGTAAATGTAGTCAAGATGCCGCCGGCGCGAAGTCCACCGATCGCCTTGGCGTAAGAAAGTGTAAGTGGCCATGCGTTGCCAGTTGAATCCTGTTCAACTGCAACGATTACAGGAACGCCACGACCGCCAGCGTATTCGCGACGGACCAAGTGTCCTGGACCCTTTGGTGCAACCATGCAAACATCAACATTTGTTCCAGGCTTTATATAACCGAAGCGAATATTGAAACCATGACCGAAGAACAAGGCATCGCCATCTTTTAGGTTAGGCAGAATTGAATCTGTGTATACGTGGCGCTGTAAGTGATCAGGTACCAAGATCATGATGACAGTTGCTTCTTTGACTGCTTCGGCAACTGTTACAACGCGCAAGCCTTCTGCTTCTGCCTTGGCGCGGGAAGCTGATCCCTCTTTAAGCCCGACGCGAACGTCAACGCCTGAGTCACGCAAGTTAAGTGCGTGCGCATGGCCTTGTGAGCCGTAACCGATGATCGCGACCTTGCGACCCTGGATGATTGATAGATCTGCATCCTCTTCGTGATACATCGTTGCCACGGTATTTCTCCTTTAGTTCTGGTAATCGGGTTGGGTATCGTGCTTGGTATTACTAATCGCACCATCGAGAATCTCTTCGATGCTGATCACATTTATTAACTTATCTAACTGGGCGATAACTTGCTCGAGTGAGTGTCCTTCAAAGCTAACTTCGATAATCATTTTAGAAATCTTTGAGTTCTCGGTCGGTCCGACAACGAGTGAATCGATGTTGTAGGTGCGGCGAGCAAATAAGCCAGCAACACGGGCTAAAACGCCTGGTTCGTTTTCAACGAGAACTTCTAATTTATGGATTGTCATTAGAGCTCCTGTGAATCCCAGTCAGGCGCAGTTGCGCGAGCGATCATGATCTCATCGTTAGATGTACCTGCGGCAACCATCGGCCAGACCATCGCATCGCGATGAACTCGGAAGTCCACAACAACAGGTTGGTCATTAATTGACATCGCTTTTTCGATAGTCGCATCAACATCTGCTGGGTTCTCGCAAGATAAGCCAATGCAACCCATAGCTTCTGCCAGCAATGGAAAGTTAGGCACGCGCTTTGATTCAAGATTGGTATTTGAATAACGGCTGTCATAGAACAGGGTCTGCCATTGGCGAACCATGCCCAAACTTTCGTTATTGATAATTGCAACCTTGATCGGAATATTATTTAGGGCACAAGTAACTAACTCTTGATTAGTCATCTGGAAACAACCATCGCCATCGATTGCCCAAACAGTTGTATCCGGTGCGCCAACTTTTGCACCCATCGCTGCAGGTACGGCGTAACCCATCGTGCCGGCCCCACCTGAGTTGAGCCAGGTGCGTGGCTTTTCATAACTAATAAATTGGGAAGCCCACATCTGATGTTGACCAACCCCAGAGGTAAAGATTGTGTCAGGGCCACAAATCTTGCCTAATCGTTCAATTACATATTGTGGAGATAGCGCACCATCGGCAGGTGTGTCATAACCCAGTGGGTAAGTTGCCTTTAATTTATTCATGCTGGCTAGCCATGGTGAAATATCGGCACGGCCCTTAGCAAGGGCAGCGGTAAGTGCAGGAATTAAAGCTTTTATAGTTTCGCGAACATCGCCGATTACTGCAACATCGGCGTAACGGTTCTTACCGATTTCAGCAGGATCAATATCTGCGTGAATTACCTTGGCATTCTGTGCAAATGTGGAAAGCTTGCCAGTTACACGATCATCAAAGCGAGCACCTAAAGTAATAAGCAGGTCAGCCTTTTGTAGGCCTGTTACTGCAGCAACCGTGCCATGCATTCCAGGCATGCCAAGATGCAACGGATGTGAATCAGGAAAGGCACCACGCGCCATCAAAGTTGTAACAACAGGTGCACCAAGTAACTGCGCAAGTTCAAGCAGTTCGCGTGCAGCGTTAGCCTTTATTACACCGCCGCCAACATAGAAGATCGGTTTAGCAGATTGGGCAATTAGCGCTGCTGCATCATTGATCGCACCCTGGTTCGGATGAATCTGTGGTTTGTAACCTGGCAGATTTATTGATGTCGGCCAGTTGAAAGAAGTCTGCTTTTGCAGCGCATCCTTGGCAACATCCACAAGTACCGGCCCAGGTCGTCCCGAAGTTGCCAGATGAAATGCTTCCGCAATTACACGTGGGATCTCATCAGGGTTGGTAACAAGAAAATTATGTTTAGTAAATGGCATCGTGATGCCACGGATATCTGCTTCCTGAAATGCATCAGTACCGATTGCAGCAGAGGGAACTTGACCAGTGATTGCAACAAGTGGAACTGAATCCATTGACGCATCCATCAAAGGTGTAACTAGGTTTGTGGCGCCAGGTCCAGAAGTTGCGATACAAACTCCGGCGCGACCAGTTACTTGCGCATAGCCAGTTGCCGCATGACCTGCACCTTGTTCGTGGCGAACCAAGATGTGGCGAATAGTTGAGTCATAGATCGGATCGTAAGCAGGAAGAATTGCACCGCCCGGAATTCCGAACATCACATCGACGCCAGCTGCTTCAAGGCCTTTGACCAATGAAGAAGCTCCTGTCATTACTGTGCCGTTGGCCGTTGGTATGTGCGCCATCTTCTTACTCCTTTCCTTGCTCTCGGTTCTTGCTCTTTATTTCTGAAATAAAAAAACCCTCAGGTATCTGAGGGCGCGTGCTTTAAAAAGGCACGCGCTATCGAGCCACCACCACAATTACAGATGACGAGATGAGCGCGAGCTTCTTTTGCATGGCCTTATTCTCCATCGCCGAAGGCATATGAGTCAAGGTTTGAGATGTAAGTCTCAAATTGTGAAACTAGCCGCAGACTGCGCCCTTTGAGGCAGAGCCGACGGTCTTTGAATACTTGGCCAATACCCCGCGGGTAAATTTATGAGGAATTGGTTTCCAGCCAACTTTGCGGGCGGCAAGTTCTGTCGGTTCAACCAATAGATCAAGTGTGCGGGCCTTAATATCTATTCTCACGCGATCGCCATCTTTAATGAAAGCAATTGGTCCACCATCGACTGCCTCAGGTGAAACGTGTCCGACGCAAAGGCCGGTTGATCCGCCGGAGAAGCGACCATCTGTTAATAACAAAGTTGATTTACCAAGTCCTGCGCCTTTGATCGCACCAGTAATCATCAACATCTCGCGCATTCCAGGACCGCCCTTTGGACCTTCGTAACGAATTACTACTACATCACCTGCTTGGATCGTTCCATTTTCTAACGCTTCCATCGCAGCTTGCTCGCGCTCGAAGACGCGGGCTGGTCCTTCAAAAGTTTCAATGCCGATTCCGGCGGTCTTACATACGGCACCATCAGTTGCAAGCGATCCACCTAAAATTGTGATTCCGACATCAGTGGACATCGGCTTATTTACTGGGAAGAGCACGCTGCCATCTGCGAGCGGTGGATTAATCTCCGCCAAATTTTCTGCCATTGTCTTACCAGTAACCGTTAGGCAATCTCCGTGTAGATAGCCGGCATCAAGCAAGATACGTAGAACGACTGGAATTCCACCAACGCGATCGATATCGGTCATAACGTATTTACCAAAAGGCTTGAGATCACCAAGTAGTGGAACCTTTGAACCGATGCGATGGAAATCTTCCATACTTAGATCTACTTCAGCCTCATGCGCGATCGCCAATAAGTGAAGAACTGCGTTAGTTGAACCGCCTAGCGCCATCAAGATTGTTATGGCATTTTCAAAGGCTTTCTTTGTCAAAATATCGCGGGTAGTAATTCCTTTACGAATTAGCTCGACAACTGCCGCACCCGATTGGATGGCATAAGTATCGCGGCGGCGATCAACTGCTGGAGGCGCCGCAGATCCTGGAAGTGAGAGCCCAATTGCTTCGGCGATACTGGCCATTGTGTTTGCGGTGTACATACCGCCACAAGCGCCTTCGCCGGGACAGATAGCTCGTTCAATTTGATCTACGTGCTCTTGCGTGATCAAGCCACGCGCACATGCACCCACTGCTTCAAAGGCATCAATGATCGTTACATCTTTACCATCTACTTGGCCAGGCAAGGTTGATCCTGCATAAACAAAGACTGATGCCACATCTATACGAGCCGCCGCCATCATCATGCCCGGAAGTGATTTATCGCACCCAGCAAATGTGACCATTCCATCTAAACGCTCTGCTTGCATAACGGTTTCAACTGAATCTGCAATAACTTCACGCGAAACAAGCGAGTAATGCATTCCTTCATGGCCCATGGAAATTCCGTCAGAGACGGAGATCGTGCCAAATTGCATTGGGAAGCCACCGGCATCGATAACGCCTTGCTTGGAAGCTTTCGCCAAACGGTCTAACGATAGATTACATGGGGTGATTTCATTCCACGAGGATGCGATGCCAATCTGAGGCTTCACCCAATCTTCATCTGTCATTCCAACTGCGCGCAACATTCCGCGAGCAGGGGCGCGTTCCAAACCATCTGTGACCAACCCGGAACGTGGCTTCATCTGCGACATGGCATGAAGTCTATTAGAATGGTCTCATTCACTCCAGTTTAAAACCCAATAACTTACTTTTTAAGAGGAGATCCTTGTGTCAAAAAAGCCTGTAGTCGATGGCCTGGATCCAACTAGATGGCGAACGCTCTTTGTTGTGGCAATCGCCCAATTAATGATCGTTCTTGATAGCTCAATTATGAATATTGCTATCCCAAGAGCGAAAATTGATTTAGGCATTTCAGATGCTAATCAGCAATGGGTTATTACTGCGTACACCCTGGCCTTTGGGTCTCTTCTTTTGCTGGGTGGTCGCATCGGTGATTACATGGGTCGTAAGAAGATTTTCGTTATTGGTTTAATTGGTTTTGCCGCAGCTTCCGCACTTGGTGGCATCGCATCTACTCAAAGTTTGCTATTCGGTGCGCGTGCGCTGCAGGGTGTTTTTGCAGCGCTCCTTGCCCCAACTGCACTTGCGATTATCTCAGTAACTTTCACAGTTCCGCAGGAACGGGCGAAAGCATTTGGGGTAATCGGTGCCATTTCAGGAGGCGGTGCGGCTATCGGCCTAATTGCTGGTGGAACGCTCACCGAATACGCATCTTGGCGATGGTGCTTAGGCGTAAACGTTCCGATCGCAGTTTTGGCAGCGTTACTAGCTCTTCGATTTGTACACGAATCTAAAGCAGCAGGAAATAACACATATGACATTCCTGGCGTACTTACCGCCACCGCTGGATTATTCTCACTAACTTATGGATTCAATCAAGCTGCTACATCTGGTTGGTCAGATTCAAAGACCATCTCTTTCTTAGTTGCCGCAGTCTTACTTCTGGCACTCTTCGTAACAATCGAAAAGCGTGTAGCTAATCCTCTGATGCCGCTGCGTGTTATCACTGAACGTAACCGTGGTGGCTCGTACCTTGGTTCACTTGTTGTTGGAGCAGGACTGTTCTCTATGTTCTTATTCCTTGGCCTTTACCTACAAGTAATTCTTGGTTACTCACCACTTAAATCTGGCTTTGCCTTCCTACCATTTACGGCAGGCATCATTGTCTTCGCCGGAATTGCTTCACAACTCTTGCCACGAGTTGGACCAAAGGCGCTTATGGTGCCTGGTCTAATCGCAGCAGGTTTTGGGCTATTAGCGCTATCTCGTATCACTCCTGATACTTCATATACATCTCATGTACTGCCTTCGCTGTTGATCATGAGCTCTGGGATGGCGTTGGTCTTTATTCCGCTGACTTCAACATCTCTGCACGCAGTTTCATCACATGACACAGGAGTTGCTAGTGCAATGCTAAATACTTCACAGCAGATTGGCGGTTCACTCGGTACCGCACTTCTCAATACTGTGGCTGCAACCGCAACGGCTACCTTCGCCGCAGCAAACACACAGCTCGGAGATAAGGTCATGCCATATGCGATGACTCATGGCTTTACAGTTGCATTCAAATTCAGCGCTGTACTGCTATTTGTTGGCGCAGTCGTACTCTTCTTCTTTATTAATATCGAAAAAGAGTCACTCGTTGAGACAGAAGGCGTTCTGGCTCACTAATTAATTTGCAGCTTGACCTAGGTGGCCAAGTAGAAGCTCGCGCACACGCGCAGCATCTGCTTGGCCCTTTGTCTCTTTCATGACTGCGCCAATTAGCGCTCCAGCTGCAGGCACATGCCCGGCTCGGACTTTATCTGCAGTCTCTGCTTGTTCTGCACAAACCTTTTCAATCACGGCCATAAGTGCGCCATCATCGTTAACAACCTTTATGCCGCGCTTGGCGACAACCTCACTTGGAGTTCCCTCCCCCGCAATTACACCTTCGACAACTTGGCGCGCTAACTTATCTGTAAGTTCGCCAGCGGCGACTAGCGCAACAATATCTGCAACATCTTTAGGTGTAATTGAAAGATCGGCGACTGCAACATCTTTCTCATTTGCAAGCCGTGAAATTTCACCCAGCCACCAAGTGCGAGCTTTAGTTGGTTCGGCACCTAATAAAACTGTCTCCTCGACAATATCTAATACATCGGCGTTAATCATCGCCGCCATTTCCTTATCGGGAACCGCCCATTGTTCTTTTAGGCGTTTGCGACGAAGAGAAGGGCGCTCTGGTTGTTGCGCGCGAAGTTCTTCAATCCATGCCGCAGCTGGCGCAACTGGTACCAAATCTGGTTCTGGGAAGTAACGATAATCCTCAGCCTGTTCTTTGGAACGGCCCGAGCGAGTAAGGCCGGTATCTTCCTGGAAGTGACGGGTCTCTTGCTTTACTTTCTTTCCATCATTTAATAACTCTGCGTGGCGGATCATTTCACCACGGATAGCGCGTTCGACTGAGCGAAGCGAGTTAACGTTTTTGGTTTCAGAACGTGTACCAAGAACATCAGAGCCGATCAGGCGCAGTGAAACGTTGGCATCACAGCGAAGCGAACCTTGCTCCATCTTTACATCAGAGACTTTTAGCCCGCGCAAAATATCGCGTAGTTCGGCAACGTAAGCTTTGGCAACTTCTGGAGCATATTTACCTGTGCCCGGAACAATCTTGGTAACGATTTCTACAAGCGGAATACCAGCGCGGTTGTAATCAAGAAGGGAATATTCAGCCCCGTGAATACGGCCAGTGGCGCCACCGACGTGCAGCGACTTACCGGTGTCTTCTTCCATGTGCACGCGCTCGATTTCAATACGGAACTGCTTTGGACCTTCATCAGTTTCGATTTCAACATCAACGAAACCATCAAAACAAATTGGTTCGTCATATTGTGAAATCTGGAAGTTCTTTGGCATATCAGGATAGAAATAGTTCTTACGAGCAAAGCGGCTATGGGGTGCAATCTGGCAATTTAACGCCAAGCCAATCTTGATCGTTGATTCAATCGCTTTTGCGTTTACAACTGGCAGAGCGCCAGGCAAGGCCAAACAGACCGGACAAGTCTGGGTATTGGGTTCTCCCCCAAAAGTTGTGCTGCAAGAGCAGAACATCTTTGATTCAGTATTTAACTCAACGTGGACTTCTAGACCTAATACTGGTTCGTACTTAGCCATTACATCATCGTAGGAAAGAGCCATTATTTGGCACCTCCTAACGCAGGTGCTTTCGAAATTAGATGTCCGCCCCAATTAGAAACAAGTGCTGCTTCAAGGCCCGCACCAACTTGGTAAAGTCTTTGATCTTGCATGGCAGGAGCCATGATCTGGAAACCAACTGGCAAGTTATCTTCATCGGCTAAACCTGCCGGCAAGCTCATACCGCAGATACCAGCCAGGTTTACTGGGATGGTTGCCACATCAGCTAAATACATTGCAATTGGATCTTCGGACTTTTCGCCGATCTTAAATGCGGTAATTGGCGAAGTTGGTGAGACCAAGACATCAGCCTGGGTAAATGCCTTCTTGTAATCTTCTATGATCAAGGTGCGGATCTTTTGAGCACTTCCGTAATAAGCATCGTAATAACCGGAGGAAAGTGCGTAAGTACCCAAAATAATGCGCCGCTTTACCTCGCGGCCAAAGCCTGCTTCGCGAGTTGCATTCATTACAGATTCCGCTGATGCACCATCGCTATCGCCTGTGCGCAAGCCATAACGCATTGCATCGAAGCGAGCTAGGTTAGAAGAACATTCCGATGGAGCAATTAAATAATAGGCAGCAAGTGCATATTCAAAACTTGGGCAATCGACTTGCACAATTTGCGCACCAAGAGATGACAAGATATCTAACGATTCATTAAATCTTGCTTGCACGCCTGTCTGATAGCCATCGCCTTGTAGCTGCTTGATAACACCTATCTTTAAACCTTTTACATCACCAGATTTTGCTGCAGCAACAACGGCTGGCACGGGTGCGTTAATACTTGTGGCATCTCTTGGATCGTGACCGGCGATAACTTCGTGCAACATCGCGGTATCTAAAACTGTGCGACCAAATGGACCTGCTTGATCCAAGCTCGATGAATATGCAATCAATCCGTAACGAGAAACTGCGCCGTAAGTTGGGCGAACGCCAACGATTCCGGTAAGGGCTGCTGGTTGGCGAATAGATCCACCAGTATCAGAACCAATTGCAAGAGGTGCTTCAAAGGCGCTTACTGCTGCGGCAGAGCCACCGCTAGAACCACCAGGTGTGCGCGTTAAATCCCAAGGATTAAAGGTTGGTCCATAACCAGAATTTTCAGTTGATGAACCCATCGCAAATTCATCCATATTAGTTTTGCCTAAAATTACAACGCCGGCCGCCTTTAACTTGGCAACGACAGTTGAGTCATACGGCGGCTTCCAGCCTTGCAGGATCTTTGAACCTGCAGTTGTTGGTACACCCTCTTGAGCTAATACATCTTTTAGCGCCAGTGGAATTCCAGCAAGCGGGCCAAGTTTCTTACCGCTGGCGCGATCGGAATCAACTGCGGCTGCCTGCTTTAACGCGCTGTCGCCATCGACATGTAAAAAAGCTTTAACTTTATTATCAACATCTGCAATGCGATCTAAATGAAGTTTCGTTAGTTCGACAGAAGTTGTCTCGCCTTTTTCCAAGGCAGCCGACATTTGGGCTGCGGTATTTTTTATCATTCTGCTTCACCAAGAATCTGCGGCACGCGGAAGCGTTGCTCCTCTTGTGCGGGAGCGCCAGATAACGCTTGATCCGGTGTGAGGCTGGGTTGAACTACATCGTCTCGAAAGATATTTTCCATTGGCTGCGGATGAGAAGTTGCCTTTACGCCATCTAAATTAAGTTCCTGCACTCGAGCTACTGCATCGAGGATGCTGCCAAATTGGGAAGCGAGATTTACAAGCTCGTCTTCAGTCATCTCAATACGAGCAAGGGAAGCTAGCTTTGCTACTTCATCACGGGAGAGGCTGCTCATAGTGTCTTGAGTTTAATGAGAATGAGGGTTAGTTGCGAATTTGACCGTTGCCGGTGACGATCCAAGTAGTAGTTGTCATTGCTTCTAGCCCCATTGGACCGCGGGCATGTAACTTCTGATTTGAGATACCGATTTCAGCGCCGAAGCCCATTTGTTCGCCATCAGTAAATCTAGTTGAGGTATTTACCATGACTGCTGCGCAATCGGATAAAGCAATGAAGCGATCTGCGTTAGCTTGATTTTCCGTAACGATTGCTTCGGTGTGATTGGTTCCGTACTTGGCGATGTGATCGGCTGCTGCATCTACCGAATCTACAACACCGACATTCATCTCTAGAATTCCGTATTCCGTGCACCAATTCTCATCTGTTGCAGCCGTTGCAGAAATACCAAACTTTTCTGCCACCTTTTGGGTAGTTGCATCAGCATGCAAGATAACGCCCGCATCAGAAAGCGCCTTAAGTGCCATCGGTAAGAAGATTGGTGCGATAGCACGGTGCACCAATAACGTTTCAGCAGCGTTACAAACACTTGGGCGATGAGTTTTCGAGTTAATTACGATCGGCAGCGCCTTTTTAATATCAGCAAATTCATCGACATAGACATGGCAAACACCTGCGCCGGTTTCGATTGTTGGAACCGTTGACTCGTCGACGACCATCCGGATCAGCGCAGCGCTACCCCGTGGGATAACCAAGTCGACTCTGCCCCGCGCATTAAGTAAAGCCTTTACGGTGGCGCGATCATCAGATGGAACTAGCTGAATTACCTCTGGTGAAATCTTGGTTGTGGCTAGTGCATCACGAATTACGGTTACGAGTATCTGGTTACTGGCAGCGGCAGTTGATGATCCCCGCAAAAGGGCTGCGTTACCGGACATCAGTAAAATTACAGCAGCATCTACCGTCACATTTGGGCGAGCTTCATAAACCATACCGATAACGCCAAATGGAACCGAAATCTGCTTTAGATCTAAACCATTCGGCAGTGTTGATTTGCGCAAGACCTGGCCAAGCGGATCTGGAAGATCGGCAACTAAGCGTGCACCGTTTGACATTCCGGTGATGCGAGATTCAGTAAGCAGTAAGCGATCTTGCATCTGTGGATGCATATCTTCAGCTTTTGCGCGGGCTATATCTTCACCATTTGCTTTGAGAATTTCGGCGCTGCGCGATTCGATCGCAGCGGCAATGGCATATAAAGCCGCTTTGCGCTCGGCACCAGTTGCAGTAGATAAAGTGCGGACAGCCGTGCGCGCTTTGAGCGCTAACTCCGAAACAATAGCGACGGCATCCATAGGTTTAAGCCTAGCGGGAGTTACCCTGTTGCCGTGTTCAAATTAATTCGCAGGTTCGCTGTAATTGTTCTGGTCCTATACATCGCCCTCTTTGGTCTTACCAAAGCGATTAGATACCCCGAGCCAATTGCCGCTATCAAACTGGGACTGGCTCCTGCTTCAAAGACTCCAGATTTAATGCCCTTTCATTACATCGTGGCAGCGCCTTCATCATTTGCCCCCTGGAAAAATGGCAACTCAGAGACGGTTCAAAACGTTAAGTACGATGGAAAGCGCATTACCTTTGATGAATTTCTAAAAGCAACCAGCACCAATGCCTTCATGATTATTCGTGATGGCAAAATAACTTACGAGTCATACCTCAATGGCAAGAGTCAGAGTACGATCTTGCCGTCCTACTCAGTTGCTAAGACCATGACCGCTCTCTTAACAGGTCAGCTAATTGATGAGGGAAAGTTGAAGGAATCAGAGACCTTCGTGTCGATCCTCCCCGCATTTAAATCTGGAACATCTTTCGACAAAGTCACTATTAAAGATCTGCTTGATATGAATTCAGGCATCGGAGTATCAGATAACTATCCATCTGGGCCATCCGGTTGGGGCGTTGCCATTGCACAAATGTATGCCTCAACTGATGTGAATTGGTGGCTGATGCAAAACCGAAAGATGCGTGAAGAGCCAGGAACTTTTCCAGAATATCGCAGCGTGAATACCCAGATGCTTGGGTTGATAATTCAAAAGATAACTGGACGAAGTCTCTCTGATGAATTTACTGATCGCATCTGGCAGCCGGTGGGTGCAGATTCCGATGCAACTTGGAACGTTGATCATAAAGGTGGTTACGAGAAGGCGTTCTGCTGCTTCAACGCGACAGCTCGTGATTATGCCCGAGTTGGCCAGGCACTTATGAACGGAACCCCAACTATCGCCAGTAAAGCTTGGAAGACGCGACTTTCAACTCCTGCCGTAAAACTTGATTACGGCTGGGGATATAGCGCGCAGATGTGGCATCCCTACCCAGGAATTAATTTAATGCTGGGTCTGCATGGTCAATATATTTATCAAGATCAGGCTAATAAAACAGTTATTGTGAAACTTAGTGACCTGCCAACTTCTGCCGACGGTATTGCGCCCAAGATCGCATCTGTCTTAAAACAGATTGCGGAAAAGAACTACTAAAGAAGCACCAGATCATCGCGGTGTACTAGCTCGCGCTCATATTCAGCGCCCAGCGTAGCCGCAAGCTCTTTTGTAGAACGTCCCAACATTTGTGGGATTTCATCTGAATCAAAGGCGACTAACCCACGGGCAATTACTTTCTTATCTACGCTAACGAGTTCTACGGTATCTCCGGCGATGAATTCACCTTCGACTGCAGTTACACCGGCTGGCAGAAGTGAAACACCACGTTCGAGAATTGCAGTTACTGCACCAGCATCAAGGATTAAACGTCCGCGCGGAGTTGAGGCATGCGCCAACCAAAGTAAACGTGAAGTAGAGCGCGTGCCGTGAGCGGCAAATAAAGTTCCTGACTCATCACCAGTCAACGCACCAACTGATTTCTCTAAAGAAGTTAGCAACATTGGAATACCTGCGCTGGTTGAGATGCGTGCAGCCTCGATCTTGGTGACCATTCCCCCGCTGCCGACACCAGATGAGCCAATTCCGCCAACTTCAATCTTTTCAATATCGCTGATGCGATCCACGAAGTGAATAGCGTTGGCACCGGCCTGTGAAGGTGGCGCATCGTATAGAGCGTCAACATCTGAGATCAACACGAGTAAGTCTGCTCCAATAAGTAGTGCGACAAGGGCTGCCAAACGATCGTTATCGCCAAAGCGGATCTCTTGGGTTCCGACCGAATCGTTCTCATTGATAATTGGAACAACGCCAAGTGAAAGTAATTTATTTAAGGTCTGCTGTGCATTTTGGTAATGAGAGCGGCGCACGACATCTTCAGTGGTTAAGAGAACCTGGGATGAAACTAAGTTATGGCGCGAGAAATTTTCGTTGTATTTGGCTATCAATAATCCTTGACCAACAGATGCTGCTGCTTGTTGCGTGGCTAGATCTTTTGGGCGAGCACTTAGCCCCAATGGCGCAAGGCCCGTAGCAATAGCACCTGATGAAACAAGGAGAACTTCAGATCCGCGCGCGCGAAGGGAGGAAACTAAATCTGCAATTTTAGAGACAGCATCGTTATCTAACTTAGAGCCGGCGGCGCCGGTAAGAGATGAGGAGCCAATTTTTATGACAACGCGTTTGGCAGAAGTTACTGCGCTGCGGCTCATTTACTTATCCTCGCTTGCCTCTAAAGCAGTTGATTGTGGATCTAACAGGCGTGGAGTTTTTGGGTCCTCCACGTTGTACTCCCATTGTTGCGCAATTTCATCATCAGATAGTTGATCGACAACCTTTTCTTCTACAACCCAGGCACCTTCTAGGCGAGAATCTTCGCCACGGCGGAACAGGTGGCCAGCTAATTGTTCTGCGCCAGCTTCGATAGTTGGCTCCCACTCGAAGACAACCTCGTTATCGCCAGAACCGATTCGAACTTCACTGCCAGCGACGGCGCCCTTTTTAAATAGATCTTTCTCAACACCAAGTTGGGCCAGACGATCTGCCAAGTAACCAATTGCTTCCGCATTTTTAAAGTTTGTTTGGCGAACCCAGCGAACAACTTTCTGTCCGCGCACGCTAAATGAACCATCGGCATTTGCCTGCACAGTAAATCCAGAATCATCGACAGCAGTTGGGCGCAAGATAATTCGAGTGCGCTCGTCAGTAACGACTGCAGCACGTGCTTTCTGAACTAAGCGCGCCATGGCATAGAGCAGTTCTTGCAGACCTTCGCGGCTTGCCGCCGATACTGCATAAACCTCATAGCCCTTATCGCGCAAAGTCTGCGCAACCATATCTGCCATAGCTTTTCCATCAGGTAAATCAATCTTATTTAGCGCAATAATGCGCACGCGATCTTCTAGCCCACCATATTGGGCGAGCTCTGCTTCGATAATCTCTAAATCTTTTACTGGATCACGATCTGTTTCCAGCGTTCCGCAATCGAGTACGTGAACTAAAGCAACACAGCGTTCGACGTGGCGCAAGAATTCCAGGCCTAAGCCTTTACCTTGCGATGCGCCAGGAATTAGACCTGGAACATCTGCAACAGTAAAACGGGTATCACCGGCTTGAACAACGCCTAGGTTAGGAACAAGAGTTGTAAATGGATAATCAGCAATCTTTGGACGAGCAGCCGAAATTGCTGCAATAAGAGATGACTTACCGGCACTTGGGTATCCAACTAGTGCGATATCGGCAACTGATTTAAGTTCTAGGTAAAGAGTGCGTTCTTCACCTGGTTCACCAAGGAGTGCAAAACCTGGTGCACGGCGCTTAGAAGATGAGAGAGCTAAGTTTCCTAGTCCCCCGTGTCCACCTTGAGCGGCAAGAAAAGTTGTTCCGGTACCAATTAAATCTGCGAGTTGATTGCCTTTATCATCAAGTATGACGGTGCCATTTGGAACAGGCAGAATTAAATCTTCACCGTATGTGCCATCTTTGCGATCGCCATAACCTTGGGAACCTGAGGTTGCTTTGCGGTGTGGTGAATGATGGAAATCAAGGAGGGTTGTAACGCTGGAATCAACGATCAAGATGATGTCGCCACCGCGACCACCGTTGCCACCATCTGGGCCACCTAGTGGTTTAAATTTTTCACGTTTAACAGAGACGCAACCGTCGCCACCTTTTCCAGCTGCGGCGTAGAGCGTTACACGATCGACGAATGTTGCCATCTCTTAACGCTCCTTTCGTATCAGTTATCTATCCTAGAAATTGTTTATGAAATAAAAAGAGCGAGCCACGATTGCGGCTCGCTCTCTTTGAGAAACCTAAATTAAGCGACCGGAACCACATTCACTACACGACGTCCGCGAGCGCGACCGAATTCAACTGCTCCTGCAGCAAGTGCAAAGAGAGTGTCATCCTTACCGCGACCTACGTTCTTGCCTGGGTGAAAATGTGTACCGCGCTGACGGACCAAGATCTCACCAGCATTTACTTCTTGTCCACCGAAGCGCTTGATGCCAAGGTACTGTGGATTTGAATCGCGACCGTTACGTGTCGAGGAGACACCCTTCTTACTTGCCATTGTTCAGCCCCTTATTTCACGCCGCTAATAGCGGTGATCTTGACTCGAGTTTGCTGTGCACGGAAACCTTGACGACGGCGGTAGCCAGTCTTGTTCATGTAACGAAGGATGTCGATCTTTGGACCTTTTACTTCATCGATAACCTCGCCAGTAACTTTTACGCCACTTAGAACCTTTGGATCAGATGTGACGCTTTCGCCATCAACGACGAGAAGTGCAGGGAAAGTTACTGATGCACCAGCAACTTGGTCGATACGATCGACAGTGATGGTTTCACCAACGGTGACTTTCTCCTGGCGGCCGCCAGCTTTAACAATTGCGTACACGATTCTTGCTCCAGTTCATTTCACGCTCGCACAGCCCTAGATGGGATGCGATCGAGCAGGTACTAAGGGTACGGATCTCGCCCCCCTAGGGTCAAATTGAGGTTTTCCTAGGCGGTGATGATCCCGCTAGAGGCAGCCCTACGGCGACGGCGTCCAGCAGGTTTTACCGCCGCGGTTTCGGTCTCTTCTTCAGATTCAGAATCGGTTGTGACAGATTCGGTGTTCTGAGTCTCGTGAAATTCATGTTCAGTTGCCTGATCTTCATCTGCATCTTCATGAGATGCCGATTGAGAATTTACCTGAGGCATTGGCGCCTTCATCTTTACCGGCTCCATATGAATATGAATACCGCGTCCTGCACATGAATCACATGTCGTTGAGAAAGCTTCGATCAAGCCTTGGCCAACGCGCTTGCGAGTCATCTGTACCAAACCAAGTGAAGTTACTTCTGCGACTTGGTGCTTGGTGCGATCGCGACCTAGACATTCAACTAGGCGACGAAGAACAGCATCACGGTTTGATTCCAGGATCATATCGATGAAGTCGATAACGATAATTCCGCCCAAGTCGCGCAGGCGAAGCTGGCGAGCAATTTCTTCAGCTGCTTCCAAGTTGTTCTTGGTAACAGTCTCTTCCAGGTTTCCACCCTTACCAATAAATTTACCGGTGTTAACGTCGATAACGATCATCGCTTCAGTACGATCGATAACTAGGGATCCACCAGATGGTAGATAAACCTTGCGATCGAATGCTTTAGCTAATTGTTCTTCAACGCGGAATTCAGCGAAGAGATCTCCGTTGCCAGAGTACTTCTGTAGCTTTCCAACTAACTCAGGAGCAATGCCACCTAGGTAAGAACTAATCTCTTCCCAAGCATCGTTGCCTTGGATTGTGAGTTTGCGGAAATCTTCATTGAAGATATCACGGATGACACGCACTGCTAGATCTGGCTCAGAGAGCAGAAGGGCAGGTGCGTGGAAATTTGGGTTTTCAGATTTCTGATAAATATCTTCCCATTGCGCCTTCAAGCGGGCTACGTCATTAGTTAGCTCTTCTTCGCTAACACCTTCCGCTGCGGTACGAACGATCACACCAGCCTCTTCAGGAATTAAATTCTTTAGAATTGCCTTTAGGCGGGTGCGCTCTGATTCAGGCAGACGCTTTGAGATTCCGCTCATTCCACCACCAGGAACGTAGACAACGTAACGACCCGGAAGTGAGATCTGGCTAGTTAAACGTGCACCCTTTTGGCCAATTGGATCTTTGGTAACTTGGACAAGAACTGGTTGACCAGTCTTTAAAACCATTTCAATCTTGCGTGGTTGAGTCTCTGAAATACCTGCAGCATCCCAATTAACTTCACCGGCATATAAAACAGCGTTACGGCCCTTGCCGATATCAACGAAGGCAGCTTCCATTGATGGAAGTACGTTCTGGACTCGGCCCAAGTAAACGTTGCCGACATATGAAACGTTGGCATTTCGGTTTACATAGTGCTCGACCATTACCTTATCTTCGATAACGGCGATCTGAATGCGATCACCAATTTGGCGGACCAACATTTCACGATCTACGTTCTCGCGACGAGCTAAGAATTCGCCATCTGTAATGATGGTTCCACGACGACGATATGGCTCACGGTAATCACCGCGGTTATCAGAGCGATCTGATCTAGCACCACGATCGCGGCGGTTACGAGTTCCACGTTCAGTGCGTTCAGCGCGCGCTGGTCGTTCGGTACGTTCGCGAACTTCGCGCACCTTTACGACAGTTACTACGCCATCTTCATCAACAATTTCACCAGGTGTAACGCCTTCGCCAGTTGCGCGACGGCGACGGCGACGACGATGTGTTCCGCCTTCTGCACCTTCTTCAGTTGCATCAGCGCTAGCTTCTTCTCCATCGTCTGCTGCATCCTGCGTATCTACGCCATCAGCGTTTGGCTTACGACGCCCGCGTCCACCGCGACGGCGACGGCGGTTGCGGCCGCCACGCGAATCATCATCTTCGGAAGTTACTGCGCTCTCAGGAGCGCTCTCTTCCTCTTTAACCTTCGCAACGGCCTTACGAGCAGCCTTGGGAGCTTTCTCGGTTGTGGCCTCTTGGAAAATTGGGACCGGAATTGCCGGTGCCTTCTTCTTACCCTTGGTTTCACTTACTTCAGCTGCTGGAGCGTCAACAATTTCAGTCGACGTATCTGCAGCAAGAGATTTCTTCTTACTTACTTTTTTCACCGCACGCTTGCGCGGTGACTTTGGCTCAATAGCCATGGCACCAAATCCTCTATGCGTTAAATAACGCGCTCTGGCTTGTAGTCACTTAGCTGGTAAACAACCTTTAGGTTGACCTCAGTAAATCTTTCAAGCAAATCTTTGTTAGTCCGCCGCTGGCTTTATTCGCGAATTCTTTCGCGAGCCGCGCTTAACTGTTGGACTAAGTATGCCACACAGACGAGCCAAAGGGCGAAATGAGCGTTGATTTACCTCGCTTTAGCCGCGATGGCGAGCATGTACGTTCTGAAGCAATCCAAAGCCCATCATCGTTGCAAACATACTTGAGCCACCGTAAGAGACAAAGGGCAGTGGCACACCAGTCATTGGCATCATTCCAAGAGTCATACCGATATTTTCAAAAGCCTGAAAAGCAAACCAGGCTATAACCCCAGTGCATACCAATTTTCCATAAGGGTCACTCGATCTTCGGGCAATTCCAAATCCACGCATTAAGACAATTAGATAGAGAATTAAGATAAAACCACAACCGAGAAAACCAAGTTCTTCACCAGCAACGGTAAAGATAAAGTCAGTCTGCTGTTCTGGAACGAAGCGCCCATTTGTTTGGGGGCCGTTAAATAGACCGGTACCGATAAATCCACCTGAACCAACAGTGATACGCGCCTGGCGGAGTTGGTAACCGCTGCCCTGCGAATCCGCATTTGGATCAACAAATGCTTGTAATCGTTTTACTTGGTAATCATTTATCACGCCCACTTTAACAGCAGCAAAGCTACCAATTACTGCCAGCAAAATGAGTCCAACAACCCACCGCATTGGAGCCCCAGAGACTGCGATTATTGTTACAACCGCAATGCCAATAATAAAAATAGTTCCCATATCGGGCTGTTTTAGAATCAATAAAACTGGAATGGCAGCTACAACTAAGGATTGCAGCACATCTTTATCTTGCGCGGCATCACTGTCATGAGATCGCTCAGATAAAATCATCGACATTCCGACGATAATAGAAATCTTGGCAAGTTCAGCTGGCTGCAGTTGAAATCCAAAGGGAAGACCGATCCACGCTTTGGCGCCATTTACTTCAGCGCCGATACCAGGTATTAAAACTGCAGTAAGCCCGATAACTCCTAGGCCCCAAAGTATTGGTGTGTACGCGCGGATCAATCGGTAATCCACAACAGTGGTTCCCCAGGCTAAAAGGGATCCAATCGCAATATTAATTACATGGCGCTTTAAGTAATACTCAGGATCCAAACCATTTGCCGCATACCAATTGCGAGTGGCTGCATAGACCAAGAGAGTTCCCATTAAAAGAAGAAGAGCCACCGCTATCGTCAATATCGGATCAAACCCAGCAAACGCAGATGGGCGAGAGCTCTTGCGGTAATTAATCCGCTGCGAAGATAGGCTCATTTTTCACCCTTAACTTTTGTCGCCGGAGATATCTTCGGCAACGTAACCGGTGGAACTCCACTTGGGAAAAGTATCTTGGCAGATACAACCTTGGAACCTTGAACACCAAAGAGCGTTTCATAAATTTTTCTCACACCAACGCCAGATGTAGTAGAACCAAAACCACCTTGGCTTACCATCATTACAACTGCAAATCTAGGTTTCTCAGTTGGACCATATGAAGCAAACCAGGATGTCGGTGCCTTTACACTGCCATTTGCATTCTTTCCAAAAACCTCGCCCGAACCAGTTTTGCCACTGATGGCTAATGGAAATCCACTAAATACTCCAGAACCTGTTCCACTAATTACGACCTCTCGCAGCGCGCTGTGGAGGAAGTCAAGGGTTTCCTTATTGGCAGGGAGTGTCCCTAGTTTTTCTCTAGTGAAAGTCTTGACCACAGTTCCATCAGTCTTAACGATCGCTTTAGCGATGGTTGGCTTCCAGATTGTTCCGCCGTTGGCTATCGCTGCATAAATCTGTGCTTCTTTGATTGGTGTAATAACAGTGTCACCCTGGCCGATGGAGAAGTTAACGGCATCACCCGCGCGAATCTTGTCGCCATCTAAACAGTTTTCATAAGCTAGTTGAATAAGAAAAGCGCTCTGCTGACTCTTTGGAGCGCGCTCTTTATAGTTACAGTAGAAATCTTTGTTGTGCGCATACCAAGCTCTGCGCCATTCGCGATCGGCCAGTCTTCCGGTTGATTCAGAAGGCAGATCAATTCCCGTCTTTACGCCGACCTGGAATCCCTTGGCAGCGTTATAGAAGTAATCATTTGTGTTCGACTTTGGCTTGAGGCCACCATCGCGCAACCACTCATCAAATGCGATGCGATACCAGACTGTGTCGCAAGAGATTGCGATCGCCTTCTTTAGCGAGATACGACCCTGTGCCTTACTCTCGAAGTTCTGGAATGCGCGAGTTCCTACTTTAACTTCTGATGGACAATCATAATTTCCATTTAAGTCATACCCTGCGCTTGCTGCGGCAACAACTGAAATTGCTTTAAAGGTTGATGCAGGGGCAAAGAGACCTTGCAGTGCACGTGATAGCGCGGGTACTCCAGCCTTTTGACTATAAAGATTTTCGGCTTCGGCGACAGTTAGCCCGCGTTCAAATGCATTTGGATCATAGGTTGGATATGAAGCAAGTGCCAAGATTTGACCATTAGTTACATCCATAACAACTGCAGCCCCACCATCGGCAGGTTTGCCATAGGCGCGTGCTCTCATTACTGCATCAGCGAGTGCGCTTTCAGTGCTGGCTTGTACTCGCGCATCAATACTCGTTACTAAGTGCTCACCGCCAACTGGTTTGGAGTTAAGGCTGGTACTAGTTACCGCTTCTTTGCGATCAACAATCACAGTTCTAATTCCTGGAGTACCCCGCAAATATTGATCGTATTGGCTCTCAAGTCCAGCTTTACCAATAACTTCAGAACGGAAGTAGCTTCGCCCATTTGCTCCCGAGAGATCATCTTCAGTTAGTGGACCAACAAATCCAAGCAGGTGCGCCCCATTTACACCGGCATTACCCGGATAGTTACGTATCGAAACCGGAGTTGCAGATACTCCAGGATATTGATCTGAGCGTTCCACGATTCGAAGTGCAATCTCAGGATCTGCCTCTTTCGTTATTGGAATCGGTTGAAAGCGCGAACCGGTCCAGCAACCAGCACGTAAACCTTTAGCGAGTTCGCCACATAAGCGAGTACGTTGGAAAACATCTGCATATTGCAGCCCCAAAAGAGTTGCAAGCGATTGCAAAACTGCAACGCCTTTATCTGGCAAGCGATCTATCTTGGTTCGATCAACAGTGACGGCGATACCAACCCGGTTGAGTGCAAGCGGAACACCTGAGGAGTCAACGATTAGCCCTCGCGTTGCAGGCGTAATTACATCGCGGCTTTGAATTGACAGCGCAGCATCTCGATATTTAGGACCTGCGGCAACTTGCAGATAGAAGAGACGTCCTAATAAACCAACTAGAAGGGAGAAGATAAAGATTTGAACTACGAGCAAACTCAAACGAGCGCGTTGGTTCATCCTCGGCTCAAATCTTCGAAGAGTCCGCTATGTATGCGCGTAACGAATGGCATTAAGAGAGGAACAACTGCAACTGTCCAAAGGCCGGAGGCAATCAGCGAGGTAAATATCTGAAGTGTGCTTCCAAGTTGGCCCCCGAACATCAGACCAAGAATGAGATAAACCAACCGAGTAATTGGCACAGCGATAGCAACAATTACAACAAGTGAAATTGGATTGCCGCGAAAGTTATCATCCCCATATCCAAGGTAAGAGATAGAAAATCCAGCCAAAATCATGATTAGCATCCACTGCCCCATCGGGCCTGAAGATGATTGGGATAGATCCATCAACAACCCCGCGCCAAAACCAATTAGCGCTCCAAGTTCTGGGGTACCTAGCGCAGACCAGAGAAGTGTAAATATTAAAAAGAGCGAGAAGCCGCTCCCGAAAATTCGAAATTGGCTAACTATCGTCTCTTGAATAACATACACAGCAACAAAAATTGGGAATGAAATTAGAAATCTACGGGCAAACATTTATGGAGTTGGCGATTCTGATGGTTTGGCGTAAATCGTTACAGTTGGAACTGGAGTCGGAACTGGCGCCTTTGGTACCAGCGCATCTCGTGGATCAGCTTGTGGCGCACCAATTACAACAGCAACAATGCTTAGCGATGCGAAATTAACAAAGAACTTAACATCTGCGATCTGTGTAATTTCGCCAGCAGCATTATCTACGGAAGTAACTTCTCCGATAGGAACACCCGGAACGAACGGGCGGTTATATTGGCTACCTCGCGCCAAAATAACATCACCGACTTTAAGAGTTGTTCGGTTATCTAGGAGTTGAAGGACGCCTTTACCCGTTCCCTGGCCACTCAAAATTCCTATTTGTTGGCTACCAGCAACGCGTGCGCCAACGTTAAAGGCTGGATCGGTTGCTAGTTGTACTAAAGCGCTATTTGGATAGGACATCTTCACAACACCAACTAATCCGAGTCCGGTAATAACAGTCATATTTTGACGTACTCCGTCATTGGTGCCGGCATCGATCGAAATAGTCTGGGTAAATGAAGATGTCGAGCCCAGGGAAATTACTCTGGCGTTTACAACCTTAAATTTTGCAGTTCCCGCTAAATCCAAAACTGATTTTAGCTGCGCCAGCTCAGCATCAGCGTTTTTACGATTGATTAAAGCTTGGCGTAGCTTTTTATTTTTAGCCTGTAATTTTTCAATCTCACCGCGAGTGCGACCTAGGTGAGTTATATCTGAGAAGAAATTACCAACTGGTCTAAAGACGGTAGCGGCTACTGATTGCACAGGAGATAGAACGGTCTGTGATCCGCTACGGATTCCGCCGAGAACTTGTACGCCGCGTAAATCTAAAGTGATAAGAAAGAGCGAGGTAACAATTAAAGAGATAAGCAGCAGACGACCGCGGTTATCGCCGCCGTTTCGCATCCTTAAAACCTATCGACGTGGCTCGGAGATCAAAACCTTTTCAAGGGCTTCGAACTCTTCAATGCACTTACCGGATCCTTCGACCACTGCATCAAGCGGGCGATCAGCGATATGAATTGGCATACCGGTCTCTTTACGAAGTCTTTCATCAAGACCTTTAAGGAGTGCTCCTCCGCCAGTTAGAACAATGCCGCGATCCATTAGATCTGAAGAAAGCTCTGGTGGACATTTATCAAGTGTGCTCTTTACTGCATTGATGATTGCATTTACTGGTTCTTCCAGCGCTTTACGAATTTCCGCAGCTGATACAACGATGGTCTTTGGTAGACCAGTTGCGAGATCGCGACCGCGAATTTCAGCATCATTTTCACCTTGCAATGGGTAAGCAGAACCGATCGCCATCTTGATTTCTTCAGCAGTACGTTCACCCAGAAGAAGAGAGAATTCGCGCTTTACCCAGTTAATAATCGATTGATCTAGCTCATCTCCGCCAACGCGGATAGACAGAGATGTAACGATTCCACCGAGTGAAATAACTGCGACCTCTGTCGTTCCGCCACCAATGTCGACAACCATATTTCCGGTTGGCTCGTGGATAGGCAGTCCTGCACCAATAGCTGCTGCCATTGGTTCTTCAATAATGTAAACCTTACGAGCACCTGCTGCATATCCAGCATCTTTAACCGCGCGCTGTTCTACACCTGTAATACCTGAAGGAACGCAGACCACGATACGTGGCTTGGCTAAGTAACGGCGACGGTGCACTTTCTGAATGAAGTAACGGAGCATGCGCTCGGTTGTATCAAAGTCTGCGATAACGCCATCTTTGAGTGGACGAATTGCCACGATATTTCCAGGAGTGCGACCAATCATCTTCTTGGCTTCAAGTCCTACGGCAAGGATTCCGCCAGTGTCTTGATTAACGGCAACTACTGAAGGCTCATTAAGAACAATGCCACGACCGCGCACATAGACCAAAGTGTTCGCGGTGCCCAAGTCAACGGCCATATCTCGGCCTATAAATGACATTCTGTTACTCATTTTTTACCCTTCAGTTATTTACTTGAACTTACTTACCGAAAAAAATTTCAATTTCTCGAGCAGCTGACTTTGGTGAATCTGATCCGTGCACGATATTTTGGACAACCTTGGTTCCTTGATCACGAGCTAAGTCTCCACGGATAGTCCCTGGTGCTGCAACAGTTGGATCGGTTGCACCAGCCAGTGATCTAAATCCTTCAATGACACGGTTACCTTCAGCAACCATTGCAACGATAGGACCCGACAACATAAATTCAACGAGCGGTTCAAAAAATGGCTTACCTTTATGTTCTTCGTAGTGACGCTCTAGTAGCGCACGATCTGCTTGCATCATGCGTAGAGCAGTAATTGCATATCCCTTAGCTTCAACACGAGCGATAACCTCGCCGATTAATTGGCGACGTACGCCATCTGGCTTAACCAGGATTAGGGTCTTTTCAGTGCTCACAGGTGCAGTCTATTAGGCATCTGGCGGTGGTGGCGCCACGGGATTTTCCCTCGGTTTGGCCAATAGCGCCGCCCGTGCTGCCTCACCCTTACGGCCCACAATTATCGCCGCAACCCATAACCCCATAAAGAGCAGATTTACGATCGCCATTGAAGGCACCACAACGCTATAGGCGGCCATTGCTATTTGGAGAATAGATCCCAAGATCCAACCGGCACGTTTCTTTAATAAGCGAATGCAATAAATAAGTAAAAACATAACGACAAATCCGTAAATGATCGTGGAAGTTTCGTGGCTATCTTTGGCCAGCAACATAGCAAATCCCATAATTAAAAATTCCATCGCTAATACCGCAGAACCAAGTACGCGCATTACTTTTCGCTGCCTTCGTTTAACTTGGCATATTTCTTGCGGACCGCGGTGCGAGCTTCGCCAACTGTGACAACCGATCCGGTAATCAAGATCGCAAGTGACTCATCACTTAACGGGCGGAGAGCATCCTTTGTTGCGCGATCAATCGCTGCTTGCAAAGAATCTTCAGCAAAGACACGATCGGCACCAAATACTTGGGTAGCTAACTTGTTTAATTCATCCACGCTCATCGAACGCTCTGATGAATTTGAGGTAACGATGATTTGATTCATTATTGGCTCAAGTTCTTGCAAAATCCCCAGCGCATCCTTGTCGGCCATCAAAGCCACGATTCCGGTGACATCATCGAAGGTGAATTCACTCTGCATGGTTTCGGCGATGGCTTTGGCGCCATGAGGGTTGTGGGCTGCATCCAAGATGATTGTGGGATCGCGATGAATTACTTCGCATCTTCCAGGTGATGTCACGTTAGCAAAGCCAGCACGAACGGCATCGATATCTAAGTCCTGCTCGCCAAAGAATGCTTCGACAGCGATAAGGGCTGCTGCTGCATTAGATGCTTGGTGCTTACCGTGCAGTGGTAGGAAAATATCGTCGTAATGTCCGCGCAAACCAGTAACGGAAATTAGCTGGCCACCAACTGCGATCGCCCGCGAATCAATTGAATACTCCAGCCCTTCACGCGCCACATCAGCACCGACTTCTGCCGCACGACGCAGCAGTTCAACTGCTGCCTCTGGAGTTTGCTGAGCCAGAACCACAAAACCTTGTTCTTTAATGATCCCTGCTTTAGTAGCTGCGATTTCGGTAATTGTGTTACCTAAGTACTCCATGTGATCTAAACCGATCGGGGTAATTACTGAAACATCAGCATCCACCACATTTGTGGCATCCCATTGCCCGCCCATTCCCACTTCAATCACACCAACATCGATGGGGTGTTCAGCAAAAGCGGCAAAGGCCAGCGCAGTAATTGCTTCGAAGAAAGATATTGGATTATCGAATTTGCTATCCATCAAATCAAAGTAAGGGCTGACATCGTTAAAGGAGAAGATCAACTCTTTGGCATCGATTGCTTGACCATTGATACAGATTCTTTCCAAATAACTTTCTAGATGTGGGCTGGTAAATCGACCGGTGCGAAGTCCCATTTCAAAGAGAAGTGCATCGATCATACGGGCCGTTGTGGTCTTGCCGTTAGTGCCACCGACGTGAATTGTTGGATAGGTCAGTTGTGGTGAACCTAAGATATCTACAAGAGCTGCAATTCTCTCCAAAGTCGGAGCAATACGATTTTCTGGCCAACGAGCAAGCAACGCTTTTTCAATTGCATCAATACGTTCTTGATCATCGGGGCTGATGTTGTTCATGTAATTACTTCAGCGCAGCAAGAGCTGCGGTAATACGTTCAATATCGGCAGATGTCTTAGCCAGGCGATCTTTAATTTCAACAATTACATCTGCAGGTGCCTTAGCCATAAAGCCGGCATTTCCTAGTTTTACTTCAGCCGTTTGTAAATCCTTTTTAGCCGCTGCTAGATCTTTCTCTAAACGAGCGCGCTCTGCAACAACGTCGATTGAACCAGTCAGATCTAGCTCGATCTTTACGCCTGCAATTTCCAGCGTTGCAGATGGCGTGAAATTTTTATCTTCTAGCTTCAAAATAAAGCGAAGCGCACTGGCATATTCGACAATATCTTTTGACCCAGTAAAGCGACCAGGCACTTTCTGTGATGGTTTCAAACCTTGGTCATTGCGGAAGCGGCGGACTTCGGTAACAACTTCTTGTAGCGAAGTTACAAGTGCTTCTGATTTTTTATCAATTTGGGCTGGGTTAGATACTGGCCAATCTGCAACTACCAAAGATTGACCACCGGTAAGCGTGCACCAGAGCTCTTCAGTAATAAATGGCATTACTGGGTGCAGCACGCGCATGAGTTGATCAAGGACATGGCCAAGTACGCGTTGGGATGCCGCCTTATCTTCTGATGCAAAAGTCTCTTTAGAAAGTTCCAGATACCAGTCGCATAAGTCATCCCAGGCAAAGTGATAGGCAATTTCGCAGGCGCGGGCAAATTCGTAGCCTTCAAGTAGCGCATCAACATCGCGCAGCGTCTCGCTTAAGCGCGACAAGATCCAGCGATCGATTGCGTTTAGCTTCGATACTTCAGGCAGTTGGCCAGAAACAGTTGCACCGTTCATCATCGCAAAGCGCGTTGCATTCCAAAGTTTGGTTGCGAAGTTTCGTGACCCACCGATCCAATCTTCAGCTAAGGCTTGATCGGTTCCGGGATTAGCACCGCGTGCCAAGGTAAAGCGCAAAGCATCTGCGCCGTACTTGTCCATAAATTCAATTGGGTCAATGACATTGCCGCGGCTCTTCGACATCTTCTTGCCAAATTGATCGCGTACCAACCCGTGCAACATAATTGTTTTAAAAGGCGCAACACCATCCATGGCAAAGGTAGACATCATCATCATGCGTACTACCCAGAAAAATAGGATGTCATAGCCAGTTACAAGAACGCTAGTTGGATAGAACTTTGCTAAATCAGCAGTCTTTTCTGGCCAACCAAAGGTAGAAAAAGCCCATTGACCTGATGAGAACCAGGTATCTAAAACATCTGGATCTTGGTTCCAACCGGCAGGTGCAACTTCATCAGGACCAACAACCTTTATTTCACCATCTGGTCCATACCAAACTGGAATGCGATGTCCCCACCAAAGTTGGCGAGAGATACACCAGTCGTGCATGTTATCTACCCACTCAAAGTAACGAGGTGAGAGTGATTCTGGTTCGATCTTTATTTCACCGCTGCGAACTGCATCAGCTGATGCCTTCGCAAGTGGTGCAACCTTTACAAACCATTGCTTAGATAAACGTGGCTCAACAGTTGTATCGCAACGTGAACAGTGGCCAACTGCGTGGATATAAGGACGCTTTTCGGCAACGACGCGACCCATCTCTTTTAGCTTGGCAACAACTGCAGTACGGGCAGCAAAGCGATCCATGCCATCGAATTCAGTACCGGTGCCATCCATTACGCCGTGTTCGTTCATGATTACAACAAATGGAACGTTGTGGCGAACTGCCATTTCGAAGTCATTGGCATCGTGTGCGGCGGTTACTTTTACGGCGCCTGTACCGAAATCTTGCTCAACTAGTTCATCAGCGATGATCGGGATCATCCGATTTACCAAGGGCAGTAATACTTCGGTGCCAATTAAATGCTTATAACGCGGATCATCTGGGTGCACAGCAACTGCGCCATCACCGAGCATCGTTTCCACACGGGTAGTTGCAATAACAATTGATTGCTCGCCTTCGCCATAGCGAATCTGCACGAATTCACCAGCATCATCTTGATGATCTACTTCGATATCTGAAAGCGCAGTTAAACAACGCGGACACCAGTTAATGATTCGCTCGGCGCGATAAATCAACCTGGCGTCGTGCATCTTCTTAAAGAGAGAAACAACGGCTTTGGACATTCCTTCATCCATTGTGAAACGCTCACGCGACCAATCAACGCTTGCGCCCAAGCGCTTCATCTGATCAAGAATTGCTCCACCAGATTCGCCCTTCCACTCCCAAACTTTCTTAACAAAAGCTTCGCGCCCTAAATCATGGCGTGACAAACCTTGCGAAGCTAATTGTTTTTCAACAACGTTCTGGGTTGCAATACCTGCGTGATCCATTCCGGGTAGCCATAAAACTTCGTAACCCTTCATGCGCTTCATGCGCGATAAACAATCTTGCAGAGTTTGATCAAGGGCATGGCCGATATGCAGAACACCAGTTACGTTTGGGGGCGGCAGAACTATTGTGAAAGCTTCTTTTTTAGATGATGCATCAGCGGTGAAGTAGTCAGCGCTCAGCCATTTTTCATATAGGCGTGTCTCGATATCGACCGGTGAAAAGGTCGAAGCGAGTTCAGCGCCAGTTGGCGATGCAGATGACATAGAGCGCAGTCTAGATTACGCGCTCTTCTCCTCTGTACCTTTTTCGCGGCGGGATGCGCGCTTTGGTAGATCACCGGTGCGCTCAACCAAGGTTGGAGCCGCGCTTTGATAAATGCACTCTTTTGTAATTATTACTTTGGCGATATCGGCGCGACTTGGTACCTCGTACATCACAGTCAGCAGAACTGATTCCATGATTGCACGCAGGCCACGGGCGCCAGTGCCTCGGTTCAGGGCTAATTCGGCGATGGCGTCCAGTGATTCAGCGGTGAATTCAAGTTCTACATCATCTAAATTAAATAGGCGCTGATACTGCTTAACCAGTGCGTTCTTTGGCACGGTCAAGATCTCCATCAACGCAGTTTTATCAAGGTTTTCAACGCTAGTTAAAACTGGCAGGCGACCAATAAATTCGGGGATCATTCCGAACTTTAAGAGATCTTCTGGCATCACATCAGCGAAGATATCTTTACGGTTCTTATCGGCTGCTTCTTGCAAAGTCGCATTAAAGCCAACGCCAGCTTTTCCGCTGCGGGCTTCGATGATCTTATCGAGGCCAGCAAATGCACCACCGACGATAAAGAGAACGTTGGTGGTATCGATCTGAATAAATTCTTGATGTGGGTGCTTGCGTCCGCCTTGTGGTGGAACAGATGCAACTGTTCCTTCCAGAATCTTCAACAGCGCTTGCTGTACGCCTTCACCAGATACATCGCGGGTAATCGATGGGTTTTCAGATTTGCGCGCAACTTTATCGATTTCGTCGATATAGATAATTCCAGTTTCGGCTTTCTTAACATCGTAATCTGCTGCTTGCAAAAGCTTGAGAAGAATATTTTCCACATCTTCACCAACGTAACCTGCTTCAGTCAGTGCGGTTGCATCAGCGATAGCAAATGGCACATTGAGCATGCGAGCTAAAGTTTGTGCCATTAAAGTTTTGCCACAACCAGTTGGGCCAAGTAATAAAATATTTGATTTAGCAAGCTCTACGCCATCTTCACCCTTTGATTGGCCAGATTGCACGCGCTTGTAATGGTTGTAAACGGCAACCGCGAGAGATTTCTTAGCGCGATCTTGACCGATTACATATTGATCTAGAAATTCAAAGATCTCTTGTGGTTTAGGAAGTTCTGTAAGTCCTAGCGTCGTAGCTTCGGCGAGTTCTTCAACGATAATCTCGTTGCAGAGTTCGATACATTCGTCACAGATATAAACGCCAGGACCGGCGATGAGTTTCTTAACCTGCTTCTGGGTCTTGCCACAGAATGAACATTTGAGCAGGTCGCTAGTTTCACCAATACGAGTCATGAGTAAATCTTAGTTTCTAGGCTTAATAAATGGGTCGTTAATTACGATTGGATCTGTTCGCCCTGAGAATAATATGGCGGCTTTGTCGACTTCATCTCCTTAACCCCAGGGACAAATAAAACAACGGCGCATATAAGTAAATGAAAGACGGCAACACCGATCAACAGTTCTCGTTCCCCAAAGATATTTACCAGTGGTCCGGCTAGCGCCATCCCAAGTGGCATTAAGCCAAGTGAGCCCATGTAATCGATTGCGAAAACGCGTCCTTGATATTCAGCCGGAACTTCACGTTGTACTTGAGTACCCCAAAAAGCTTCCCACGGCCCAACTGAGAAACCTGCCAATAAGTAAGCAAAGAATATTAATTCTCTAGATGACGGGAAAGCTAAAACAAGTGGGGCAAAGATAAAAAGTCCCCAGACGATCACTGAAACCAGGCCGGGGTTTTTAACCTTTGCTTTGATACAAATCACCGCGGAGATAGCACCACCCAGGCTAAAGAGCGCAGCGGCAGTTGCAAAGACAGATGACGTACCAAAGTCACGTTTGGTAATAACTGGCAAGAGAACAGTTTCAACGCCAATGACCATCATCAGCTGCACCGAAGCCATAATGATCATGGCCGCGATCCACTTGTAATACCAAACTACACGTAAGCCTTCTTTGACTTCGTAAAGAAACTTAGTATTTGCTCCACCCGGTGCAATACGCGCGCCTTCATCAATGCGTAGAAGTAGCGCTGCCCCAATCAAAAATAGAACTGAGGTTGCAATATATGTTGCATGGGTACCAAGTGAGACCACAATAACTCCAGCCACACCTGGCCCAATAATCGTGGAACTTTTCTTTGCAATACCAAGAACCACATTGCCAGATGGCAGCAGTGAATCGGGAAGAATGCTGGGAATAATTGCCCCGGATGCTGGTCCCCCAAAGGCATCACTTATGCCCATCAATATGACAATGGTTCCTAGAATCCACATCGCTAGATTTTCTGGGTTAATAAAAATCACAACGCTTCCTATAACCGCACGGAAGCCATCAGAAACAATCAAAATTGTCTTTCGTGGCAGGCGATCAACCCAAACGCCACCAACTGGCGCCAGTAGGACACCAGAGAGTACGCGAGCTGCAAGTATTAGCCCGAGTGTTGTAGCGCTACCGCCTGCATCGAGAACTGTTACAGCTAGCGCGATTGGGAAAGCTGAGACGGCGATGCTGGTTAAAGTGCTCGAGATAAGCATATTTCTATAAGCCGAAAAAGATAAAAGAGCGCCGGGTTTGAAATATTTTTTAAACATTTCTAAACCGACGCCCCTTTAGGTAAGAATTATGCGGAAGGCTTTGCCTTACGTGAAGACATAACCTTATCTATAATTCCGTATTCAACTGCTTCAGCAGCTGTCAGAATCTTGTCGCGTTCAATATCTTTTTCGATCTCTTCGATCGTTTTATTAGAGTGCTTAGCCAGCATCGTCTCTAACAAACCACGCATACGCATAATTTCACGGGCTTGGATCTCGATATCAGATGCCTGTCCCCCGCCTTCAGATGAAGGTTGGTGGATCAGAATTCGTGAGTGCTCAAGTCCGTAGCGCTTTCCCTTTGTTCCACCGGCAAGAATGATCGCAGCAGCAGATGCTGCTTGGCCAAGACAAATTGTTGTGATGTCTGGGCGAACAAATTGCATAGTGTCATAAATTGCAGTTAGCGCTGTAAATGATCCACCAGGTGAGTTGATGTAGATCGAGATATCGCGATCTGGATCCATTGATTCAAGAGTCAATAGCTGCGCCATAACATCGTTTGCAACGGTGTCATCAATTGGCTGACCCAAGAAGATGATGCGCTCTTCGAATAACTTTGTATAAGGATCAAGACGCTTGTAACCGTAAGCAGTTTTTTCCTCAATAGTTGGAAGAACGTAGCGGTTGGTAATTTCTTGAATATGTTTCATCACTTCTTGCCTCCCGCAATTTGGCCATCATTTGTTGCAACGTGATCGATAAAGCCATAGGCAAGAGCATCCTTGGCGTTAAACCAATTATCGCGATCAGAGTCAGCGATGATTTTTTCTAGTGGCTGACCAATGTGCTTGGCATTTAGCTCTGACATCGTCTGCTTAGTAATTGCCATCTGTTCTGCCTGGATACGAATATCAGTTGCGGTACCGCCGATGCCACCGAGTGGTTGGTGCATCAAGATACGTGCATTAGGAGTTGCATAACGCTTTCCGGGTGCACCAGCTGTAAGAATAAATTGACCCATAGAAGCGGCCATTCCCATCGCAACTGTTGCAACATCGTTCTTGATGTAATGCATCGTGTCGTAGATGGCCATGCCTGCAGTTACTGAACCACCAGGTGAGTTGATGTAAAGGAAGATATCTTTCTCAGGATCTTCAGCCGATAGCAACAACATCTGTGCACAGATTGCATTGGCCATCTCATCGCGGAATTCTCCGGCAAGGAAGATGATGCGTTCGCGCAGCAAGCGGTTATAGACATTGTCATCTAGCCAATTACCGCCGGTTGCTGCAGTGCGAGCGTTTACCACGGTCGACTGTGGGTCTTGATAATTCACGTGATCCTCCTGAGTGATTACTTCTTTATATGTGGTGACCTTAACAATCCTTACGGTCAAATGCTTCCCAAATATCGAAAAATCGGCGCAAAAGTGCCCTTGTTCGCTCAGGGCAGAGCCGATCCGTTATGAGACGGTCAGTTTTACTAGATAAGTCTTTTTGCCATCAGTCAGCGAGACGGTGGTCTTACCCTTTTTCAGCAAGGTAAGCGATGGATTGGTTTCATAAGAAGACATCGGTCCCCCAGCCACAAACTTTGCAATCTTGGGATCTATTACTTTACCTTTCCAGATTGCCGGATTTGCCACGTTAAAGACAACTGCTTTCCCAAGTTTGACGGTGATTGTCTTCGCCTTTAACGGGTTGACCATTATCGGTGGCAGAACCAACGTGCTCGCAATCGAAGGCTGGACTACAACAGTTACAGAATCGGGGTCATCGGATGCAAACGCTGCGGTATTTGAAAAAGAGAATTGCAACGCCAAAATTAGAAAAATACGAAGAATTAGTAGGCGCAACTGCAACCTCAAATCAGCGTTGGAGCCACCAAACTACTCCGAAAGTTAAGCCTCTGGAAGAGCCTCAACGGGTGGTGTCTGCGGGCGAAGGGCCTCGAGGTCGATCTTGTTGCCTGATTTATCGACCACATTGACTCGGCCAAGTGCGCCAGCCAAAGCCTTGGTGCGAGATACCTCGGCAACTAGCTGAGAGATCTGGCCTGCATCTTGGAGTTGCTTTGCAAATTGTTCTGGTGGCATTCCGTAACGCTGTGATGTACGGATTAAATATTCAGTTAATTCAATTTCATTAACCTGAACTTCTTCAGCCTTAACGATGGCATCTAGCAAGAAATCAGATTTGATTGAAACGCGAACTTCGCCATCTACTTCAGCACGGTGTGCTTCATCTTCTAAGCGACCTTCGCCTTCAAGGTGCTGGTGAACTTCATCAGCAACCAACTTATCTGGAACTGGAATATCAAGATCATTAATCATCTTCTTCAAAAGCAAGTCGCGTGCTTGCGCGCCTTGTTCAAGTGCCTTAACGCGCTTTAGACGTTCTGTGAAATCTGCTTTGAGTTCTGCAATTGTGTCGAACTCAGATGCCAGCTTGGCAAAGGCATCATCGACTGGAGGAAGCTCGCGCTCTTTAACTGCCTTGAGCTTGATTTCAACATCGCCCTTTTCGTCATCTTTCTGACCGACGAGCTGTGTTTCAAAATTCTTTACGTCTCCGGCTTTCATGCCAACAAGTGCTGCATCTAGGCCATCGATCATGCGGTTTGAACCGACTTCGTAAGAAATATCGTTTGCCTTGCCACCATCGACTTCAGCGCCCTCAATTTTGGCGGTGAGATCAACAGTTACAAAGTCGCCATCTTTAGTTTCGCGCTCAACTGTTGAAAGCGTTCCGAAGCGAGCGCGGAGCTCATCTATCTGCTCATCAATATCTTTATCGGTCACGGCGACGTCATCTACTTCGATGGTGATCTTAGAAAAGTCAGGAAGGGTTACTTCTGGGCGAACATCTACCTCAACAGCAAAGACCAACTTCTCGTTATCTACATATTCCTTGATCTCAACTTCAGGACGGCCAACGACAAGAACTGAGTGTTCGCGAGCTGCCATTCCGTAAAATTCAGGAAGTGCATTATTAATAGCTTCATCGATTACTGAACTACGACCAACGCGCTGGTCGATCATCGCTGCGGGTACTTTGCCTTTACGAAAGCCAGGGATATTTATCTTCTTGGCAACGACTGTGTACGCCTCGCTGATGTAATTAGTTAGATCTGCATAAGGAACTTCGATATCGAGACGGACGCGAGTTGGGGAAAGTGTTTCGACCGTGCTCTTCACAAAGTGCTCCTTGATTAGAAATTAAATTAAGCGACATAAATATTTCATTGAACTTCTGGTCGGGGCGGGGAGATTCGAACTCCCGGTCTCCTGCTCCCAAAGCAGGCGCGCTAGCCACTACGCTACGCCCCGTGGCGCAATTGGTGAGTCTAGAGTAATTTTTTACTCTCGGTTACCGAGGCAGTACTCTTACCCGTAACGCGAAGCCAGTTCTCTGGCCAGCACCACTCGCGGGTGTAGCTCAATGGTAGAGCCCCAGCCTTCCAAGCTGGCCATGCCGGTTCGATCCCGGTCACCCGCTCCATGGTTTTACAGCGTTCCAACCGCTCCTACGAGGGTTGAAAACACTATTCCACTGAATGTCATTGAGTTCGCTCCTCCAGTTATTCCGCCGTCATCAATGACTCGAATTGCCAAACTGACATCTCCTCCAACAGGAGAGATAACTCCAGAAATAGTGAATGTATAGCGCGCGAATTTTGGTTCACCAGAAAAATTGATGTTCTCAACTGCTGAATAACCAGACCTCGAAGTTGAGCCATCAGAATGAATGATTTCAACAGCAAATACGCTGGCAGTGGCATCTGATTTCCCATATAAATAGATCGAATACGAATAGCTCTTACCTGATTTATAACTTAGAAAAAAAGTTGAAGTTGCATAGGACTTTGGAGTCGATGTTGACAAGGTCCAGCTTGGAATATTGTTTGTGTAAACAATTGATGGACCTGTTGCACCAACTGCACCAGTAACACCAGTCGCTCCATTACTTCCTGCAGTTCCAGTTTCACCTTTCGGGCCAGTTAAACCAATTGGTCCTTGTGCACCTGCTGCACCTGCTGCACCAGTTGCTCCTGTGTCGCCTTTTGCACCGGTTGCACCGGTTGGTCCTGCTGGCCCAGTTGTTCCACCACCACCACCACCTGAAGGACCTGTCGCACCTTGCGGTCCAGCTGCACCAGTTTCACCTTTGGCACCTGCTGGACCTGGCGCACCATTTCCACCAGGAAGTCCAGGTTCACCTTTATCTCCCTTCTCGCCTTGCGCACCTTGCGCACCAGTTGGACCTGCAACATTTGATGCATTTGAAATTATTTTTCCTTCACTTCCGTTCTTTCCATCAACGCCTGGAATTCCTGCCGGTCCTTGCAAACTTTGCGGCAGCGGCCACTTACCAGTCTTCTTTGGACCATAAATTAAGAGTGATCGGGTATCGATATAGAAATCGCCATCTATGCCTTGGGTGCTAAGTGGCACACCTTTTCCATTCAAGATTGTGTTTGGCGCTGCGTTAGATGTTCTGCCGGCAGATTTTGGTTTAGTTGCAGCAGCAGAAACAGGGATCGCTGTATCTGTCATCAGTGCTGTAAGTAGGAGAGTTGCAAATACTTCGATAATTGTCCGGTTGCGTTTCATGGAACCTCCAGGTCCACTGGCTATGGGTGTTAAAGAAAATTGTGAAACTGGGAACGCTGCTAGCAAAGGGGGCTTTCCCTGAGATATTTCTTAGAGCCACTAGGAATATCCCTTTTTCTACGCGGGGCTTTCCGGCAAAAACTCGCAAGAGTCTCACAGGAAATAGGGGTAGTTTTTTGAGCATCAAGTAGTTCTCTACTACTAGTCGATAACGAGGGTTTCGGCCAAGTGCTCCAAGGGATGAAGGGAAGACATGCAAATGTCATCAAAGAAGAAGGTCATCGCGGTCGTGATTACAACTGTTGCGCTTACTGTCGGAACAGTCGGAATCGGTCAAGCGGCGTCAAAGACAAAGGTTGTTGCAGTAAAGACAACTCGCACTTCCTCAAATGGAATTGCTAATCCAATGGCGAATATGAACGGACCAGAAGATGCCATCGCATCGGTTCTTACCGCACTTGTCGCCAAGGGCACTATTACACAAGTACAAGCAGATGCAGTTAAGGCAGCGTTTGCTGCCGCAGCACCGTCACGTGACTTTGATGGACCTGGCAAAGGTATGGGTCCAATGAACGCTGATCGTGCGGCAACTGAAGCGTTGATTGCCAAAACAATCGGCATAGACAGTGCCACCATCCGTACTCGTCTTGCAGCAGGTGAATCACTTGGTGCAATCGCAGGTGCAAAGAAAGCCGAACTCATCTCAGTCCTAGTTGCTGATGAGACAAAGCAAATCGATGCAGCTGTAACTGCCGGAAAGTTGACTGCTGCACAAGCAACAACTCTAAAGGTAGGTCTAACTGCACATGTAACCGCTGAAGTTGAAGAAGTTCGCGGTAAGGGCGGTCCAGAAATGGGCGGCATGGGTAAGGGTGAACGCGGCGGTCGTGGTCATGGTGGTCCAGCAATGGGCGGCATGGGCAAGGCTCCAAAGATTCCTGCACCAACAACATCTGCAACACCATCTGCATAAGTTCTCCTGATTAATTTCAGGTAGTTCCTCCAAGGGTAGAGAAACCCGTCGCGAATTCTCCGTCGGGGCGGGTTTTTCGCTGTTGCGATCAGGCTCATATAAATAACACCGTGAGAGACTTCAGACATGCGTTTACACATCGGCAGCGATCACGCCGGGCTTGAACTTAAAAGTGAGTTGATTATCCACCTGGTAAATAACGGCCATGACGTTACTGATCACGGGCCATACGAATATGACGCTTTAGATGACTATCCCGTCTTCTGTATTCCTGCAGCAATTGCTGCGGCCAAAGATCCAACTTCCCTTGGAATTGTTCTCGGTGGTTCCGGCAATGGCGAACAAATGGCAGCGAATAAAGTTAAGGGCGTTCGTGCAGCACTTGCCTGGAGTATCGAAACTGCCAAACTAGGCAAGGAACATAACAATGCAAATGTGGTTGCCATCGGCGGGCGGATGCATTCGATCGCAGAATGTAAAGCGATTATCGATGCCTTTATTGCAACGCCCTTTAGCAATGATGAGCGCCATATCCGCCGGGTTAATTTGATCTCAAAATACGAAGAGACCGGAAATATCTAACTCAAACCTTTAAGAACTTAAAGTCATTTACTGCGTGATCTTTAGAAATACCTTGTCCTTCAAATCTAGTCAACGGCCGCCAATCAGGTCGATCTATAACTCCCCCAGTAAATAACTTGGTTTGGGAAAATATCTCGGTGATCCATTTGGCATATGGCACCCAGTCGGTTGCGATTTGTAAATATCCACTTGGCTTTAACTTGGCAGCTACTTCGCTTATAAAACGTTCTTGAACTATGCGGCGTTTAAAGTGGCGCTTTTTCGGCCAAGGATCTGGAAAGAATAAATTGACCCCATCCAGACTTTCATCTTTGACCATGTAGTAAAAGACTTCAAAGACATCGCGTTCAATCAATCGCACATTAGTTAATTCATATTCAGAAAGGCGCGCCATTAATTTGCCGACACCGGGCATATGTACTTCAACGCCTAAGTAATTAACATCAGGATTGCCTTTGGCAATCTGCCAGGTGGCCTCACCCATGCCGTAACCAATCTCCATAACGAGCGGTTGTTTCTTGGGAAAGAGCGCATCTAAATCTATTTGTGATTCTTCAAAGCTAATCCCATATTTGGCCCATAAAGTATCGCGCGCAGCCTGTTGTGCTGGGGTAATCCGCACACCGCGCAAGCGATAACTACGGTTTGTCATTGGTTCCACACCGTAACTCTTTCACGATTAGACTGCGGGAAGCAAAAATTTGAGATCTCTAGAAGGAGTCGTCGTGTCAGGTACTAACCTCAAGCAAGTTGAAGCAGCCGAGCGTTCCCAAATCCTAAAAGTTGAAAGCTACATAATCGACTTAGATGTGACCACTGGCGCTGAGACCTTTTTGGTCAAGACGACTATTAAATTTGCTGGGCTAAAGCCCGGAGCTACGACCTTTATCGATTGTGTTGGCAAGCGCGTAATCAGCGCAAAGCTAAATGGCGCAGACTTTGATCCTAAGTTCGATGGCGAATCAATCTTCTTGCCGGCCATTGCCGCAGATAACACTTTAGAGATCGAACACGAAGGCATTTACTCTCATTCTGGCGAAGGTCTACACCGCTTCGTAGATCCAGCAGATGACGAGGTCTATCTCTATACCCAGTTCGAAACAGGAGATGCCCGCCGCATGTATGCCTGCTTTGATCAACCTGATCAAAAGGCAACATTTGCAATCAGCACGATTACTCCCAAGCACTGGGAAGTAATTTCAAATTACGGTATTGAATCTACTAAAGATCTAGATGGCGATCGCAAACATATCCAATTTGCTAAATCTCAAGTTATTTCAACTTATGTGACTGCTATCGTCGCAGGCGCCTACACATCTGTGCACGATGAATACAACGGCGAGAAGACCATTCCCTTGGGCATCTATGCCCGTAAGTCATTCTTCCAATATGTCGATGCTGATCAAATCTTTGAAGTTACCAAGCAAGGCTTTGCCTTCTTTGAAAAGACTTTCGGACTGGCTTATCCATTTGGTAAGTACGATCAAATCGCCGTTGCTGAATATAACTGGGGCGCAATGGAGAACGTTGGTTGCGTGACTTTCCACGAAGATGTTTTAATTTTCCGCAGCAAAGTAACCGAGCGCAGCTACATCAGCCGCGCCACAACGATCCATCATGAGATGGCCCATATGTGGTTTGGTGATTTGGTAACGATGAAATGGTGGCAAGACCTTTGGCTCAATGAATCATTTGCTGAGTGGGCCTCTTATGTTTCAGTTAGCGCATCTACGAACTACAAGCATGCTTGGACTGAATTTAACTCGGTCCGCAAGAACTGGGCATACCGCGCAGATCAATTGACTTCTACCCACCCAATTGCAGTTGAGATGGAAGATCTCGATGATGTGCGCACCAACTTTGATGGCATTTCATACGCCAAAGGCGCATCTGTACTGCAGCAGCTAGTAGCCCACGTAGGTAGCGATAATTTCATCACCGGACTTCGTAAATACTTTGCAAAGCATGCTTACAAGAACACTGAACTTAGCGATCTGATTACTGAACTTCAGGCTGCCAGCGGCAAGGATCTCACTGCTTGGGTTGCTACCTGGCTGCGCACCGCAGGTGTGAATACCTTGCGTCCAGTGGTTGCTTTAGATGGCGATAACTACGCATCCGTTGCGATCAAGCAGGAAGTGCCACCGATGCCGGTTGGTTCAAAAGAGCTACGCCCCCACCATTTATTTATTGGGTTATTTGATATCAAAGATGGCGCACTCGTTCGTCGTGAAAGCATTGAAATCGATATCGCAGGTGAGCTCACCGAAATTAAAGGGTTAACTGGCAAAAAGTCAGCTGACCTTCTATTGGTAAATGATCACGATCAGACATATGCCAAGTTGCGTTTTGATGACCGCTCAGTTGAAACTATGAAGAAATACTTAGGCAAATTAGATGATTCGCTCGCTCGTGGTCTTATCTGGGCTTCGCTCTGGGATTCAACGCGCGATGGTGAACTATCAGCCAGTGACTATATTGAAATTGCATTAAATGCATTACAAGGCGAAAGTGATATCTCAATGATTGCCGCGACATTTGCACAAATTGATACAGCAATCTGGGCATACGTTGCACCTAAGAATCGTGATGCAATTCGCCTTACTGTAGGAAATGCATCCGAAGCTCTGCTTGATGGTGCAAAGCCAGGCAGCGATGCGCAGTTGCAATATACACGTGCATTTACAAATAACGCCATCACGCCTGCACATTACGAGCGCGTCAAGGCGATGCTCAATGGTTCAGTAGACGGTCTAGTCATGGATACTGATCTTCGTTGGTACCTATTCCTATGTGGCGTAAAGCGCGGCATCTTTGGAGTCTCTGATATTCAAGCCGAAGAAGATCGCGATAAAACAGCTCACGGTAAGCAATATGTGGCATATGCACATGCAGCTCTGCCGAACCGGGAAGCGAAAGTTGCCGCCTTTAAATCAATTACTACCGATGATTTAAGTAACACGATTCATTCCTACAAGTGCCGCGGCTTTAACGAGAATATCCATCACGAACTTTTGGAAGCATTTGTAGATGAATACTTCGATGCGATCTTGAAAGTCTGGGCTGCCAAGGGTTTTGAGATCGCCGAAACAACTGCAACGCTAACTTTCCCAACTTGGGCAATTAGCGATGAAACAGTGAAGAAATCACAACATTGGCTGGATGTAACAGGTAAGGATGCATCGCATGCGTTGCGCCGTACCGTTGCCGAAGGCCGCGATGCAATGACTCGTGCGCTCAAAGCGCGCGCAGTCGATGCTCGCTAATTAATCGATTGAGGTTATAACCGAATCGCTCTTTGCACTCTTTTTGCGATCTCCTGTGGCTACATATGCCAGCACCGAGATAACTAGAAATAGCGCAACTGGTGCCACTAAGAAGTAGGTAAAGGTTTGGATAGCGCTTAAGCCAACGCCTGCATCTGTGCCATCTTCTTGCGCACCTTGTGTGAAGGCGTGGATAGTCGATGCAATATGAATCATCATGAGTGTAAGTGTAAGTCAGTTAAGCAGTAGCTGCTGCCACACCAAATGGCGCCAAATATGGCAACCAGCGATTATCGGTACGACCTGTGCCGAGAATTCGCCATGCTGCACCAACTGGTTCGCGCGGAAGTGAGCGAAGTCTCCATCCCAAATCTTTCAGCGGTTTATCAGCCTTTAAGTGATTGCACTTGTGACAAGCAGAGACAACGTTCTCCCAGTTATGTCCACCACCACGAGATCTTGGAATCACATGATCAATAGATGTTGCAGGTGCTGCGCAGTAAACACAACGGCCACCGTCGCGGGCAAAGATGGCTCGGCGTGAAAGAGGAACTGCATGGCGATAAGGAATCTTTACAAATTTATTTAAACGGATAACAGATGGGAGTTCGATCTCACCTTGTGCAAAGTGCAGAACGGTTCCGGATGACTCAACCATGGTGGCGCGGGTATTTAGAACAAGCAGCAGCGCACGGCGTTCAGTTACTACACCTAGCGGTTCGTAGGTGGCATTTAAAACTAACGAGCGAGACATTGCAGATACCCCAGTTTCGAAGCGCGTGGCTCGCGCCGATTGGTTTATCTTGCACCAAGAAGGCGCAAGTTAGGGGTATTTACAGGTCAATTTTTGGTAAAGAATTGGATTAGAGTTTGATCTATGAGCGAGCAGACCCGCAATATTCTCGAATGGCTAAGCGGTTCCCCGCTGCGCATCTTCACCGTCCTGGTCGCTGCCTGGATCAGCCATAACATTGGTCGGCGCGCCATTGATCGCGCCGTCAATAAACTTGCGACCACAGATTTAAAGCCGGGCCCAGGCTTTGCCAAGCGCCAGGCAGAACGTGCGCGCACAACCGGATCAGTTCTTTCGTCAATCCTAAAGGCTGTTATCTGGATAATTGCATTAGGCATGATCTTGGGTGAATTCGGATTTAATCTAGGACCAGTTATCGCATCAGCTGGAGTAATTGGCGTGGCAATCGGACTTGGTGCGCAAACCTTAGTTCGCGATATTTTATCTGGAATCTTTATGTTGATCGAAGATCAATATGGCGTTGGCGATCAGATCAAGGTATTAGAGATCGAAGGCATTGTTGAAAAGGTGGGCTTACGTATTACAACGGTGCGCGATAAGAGCGATGTGCTTTGGTATATCCGTAATGGTGAAATCTTAGTTATAGGGAATGGTTCTCAGAAGAGTTAAGCATTCCGTGCGCTGCCATTTCTAGATAATCCCGCAGCTGCGTGCGATTAGCATCTGGCATTTCCATTCCTTCCAGTGCGCCCATCGCGCAGGCAAGCCAAGCATCACGTGCTGCTAAATCAATTTTAAATCCAGCATGGCGCATACGCAGCCGAGGATGTCCGCGCTCTTCAGAATATGTACCTGGCCCACCCCAATATTGTTCTAGGAACATCTTGAACCGAAGAGCAGCACCTTGCATATCTTTCTCAGGGTACATCGGGCGCAAGATTGGATCAGTTGCAACACGGGAATAGAACTGCGATACGAAATCGCTGAAGAAAGTTTCTCCCCCGACTTGTTCATAAAAAGTACTCATGTGCGCATTGCGCTGTCAGGCATGTTCTTAGCAATCTGCAATACAAAGTAAGAAGTAAGAATGCACATCGCACCGCTGATGTAGAAGGCTGCCGCATAATCACCGAGCTTCACCCGTAATACCGCAGCGCCGAAGACTGCAATGGACCCGCCGATCTGGTGACCAGTAAAGACCCAGCCATAAACGATGCTGGCTCGTTGTGAGCCGAGGATAGAACGGCAGAGCATGATCGTAGGTGGAACTGTTGCAACCCAATCCAAACCGTAGAAGATTACAAAGACGAGAGTTGTTGGGTGGATGCTGGAAAAGAGAATTGATGGCAAGAGAAATAGCGCAAGCCCACGTGTGCCGAAATAGAAGAAGAGTAATTTACGAGGATCGTAACGATCGGTAAGCCAACCGCTAAACAAGGTACCGATCACATCAAAGATTCCAACCAACGCTAAAAGAGATGCCGCTAAGGTAGTTGGCATTCCGTGATCATGAGCTGCTGGAATAAAGTGTGTGCCAATTAACCCGCTGGTGGAAAGCCCACAAACAAAGAAAGATCCATATAAATACCAAAAATCTTTCTTCTTTGAACTTTGTTTTAAAGTGTCAATTGCAAGTGCGTATGCGCTCAAATCACTCTTTGCAGGTGGCTGCCAATCTGCAGGTGCTCCATATGGCAGGAGCCCAACATCTGCAGGATTTTCACGCAAAAGGAAATAGATAAATGGAACTACTAATAGCGCAAATGACGAGACGGTAATAGACACGCTCTTCCAGCTGTAGGTGGTGGCTAAATAAGAAAGTCCAGGCAAGAAAATTAACTGTCCAGTTGCAGTGGCTGCGGTTAATAGACCTGTTACCAATCCACGCTTTGCCACGAACCAACGATTTGCAATGGTTGCTGCAAAGACCAACGCCATCGAACCTGTGCCAATTCCCACAATTACGCCCCAAGTTGCAATCAATTGCCAAGGAGCTTTAATGAAGATGGTGAGAAATGCACCAATGGAAATTGTGGTTAACGCCGACATCACTACACGCCGGATTCCAAATTTCTCCATTAGCGCGGCAGCAAATGGCGACATAAGGCCAAAGAGAAGGAGATTTATTGCTATCGCAAGTGAGATATCAGAGGCTGACCAACCAAAAGCATCTTGCAGGGGAATAATTAAGACTGATGGCGCAGAACGAAAACCGGCCGTTGCCATCAAAGTTACGAAAGTTACCGCAACTGCGATCCAGCCTGGATGGACTTTGTGTGGCTTAGTGATTTGGTTCAATTAATTTGACTCCAGATAAATATTAAGAAATTCGCGTTCCTTATCGGTCAGCGGGCGAGATTTCATAGTTGCAACATCTACCGCAACCTGCACCGTCTTAACTTTTGCCAATACTTTTCCAGCATCTGAAATAGTAAAGAGCATGTCAAATGAGGAGGTCCCGATCTTTCCCACGGTTATCTCAACATCTACAAATTTTCCACCTTCATTAATAGGTGCGATGAAATCTATCTCTGCTCGTGCCACGACCATTCCAATAAGTGAAGTCTCTTGCATCGCCCCCGAAAATTCTTCGGTTGCCCATAAGAAACGTGCTTCCTGCGCAAAGGTTAAATACTTGGCATTGTTGACATGGCCCATCGCATCTAGGTCATCCCAGCGAACAAATTGCTGATTTAAATACTTCATTAACGAGTTAGCTTTCGGTAGGTCGCACGATGTGGACGAGCTGCATCTGCACCCAGACGAGAGATCTTATTTTCTTCATATGATTCGAAGTTTCCTTCAAACCAGAACCAATTAGATTCACCTTCGTAGGCCAAGATATGTGTTGCAACGCGATCCAAGAACCAACGATCGTGCGAGATCACAACAGCGCAACCTGGAAATTCAAGCAGCGCATTTTCGAGTGAACCAAGGGTTTCGACATCAAGGTCGTTCGTTGGCTCATCGAGCAAAAGCAAGTTGCCGCCGAGCTTAAGCGTCAGCGCTAAATTCAAACGGTTACGTTCACCGCCTGATAGAACACCGGCCTTCTTCTGTTGATCTGGACCTTTAAAACCAAAGGCAGAGACATATGCGCGAGATGGCATTTCAACTTGGCCAACCTTTATAAAGTCCAAACCATCTGAGACGACTTCCCAAAGTGATTTAGTCGGATCGATTCCACCACGTGATTGATCAACGTAGGCAATCTTTACCGTCTCACCGATCTTCACATTACCTGAATCTGCTGCTTCCAAACCTAAAATTGTTTTAAAGAGCGTTGTCTTACCGGCACCGTTAGGTCCGATAACTCCGACAATTCCATTGCGCGGCAAGGTAAAGGAGAGATCATCGATAAGTACGCGATCGCCAAAGCCCTTTGTTAAGTGATCTACTTCAACAACAATGTTTCCGAGACGTGGGCCAGGTGGAATCTGAATTTCATCAAAGTCCAACTTACGCATCTTGTCGGCTTCAGCTGCCATCTCTTCATAACGGGCCAGACGCGCCTTTGATTTAACTTGGCGCCCCTTTGCATTCTGGCGAACCCATTCAAGTTCTTCAGTCAAACGCTTGGCGCGCTTGGCATCTTTCTGTCCTTCAATTTTTAAACGCGTTGCCTTTGTCTCTAAATACGTTGAGTAATTTCCTTCATATGGATAAGCGCGCCCGCGATCGAGTTCCAGGATCCATTGCGCAACGTTGTCCAAAAAGTAACGATCGTGCGTGATCGCAACGACGGCACCTGGATATTTATTTAAATGTTGTTCTAGCCAAAGTACAGATTCAGCATCTAAGTGGTTAGTTGGTTCATCAAGGAGCAATAGATCCGGTGCTTCCAATAGCAACTTACATAGAGCAACGCGGCGTTTTTCTCCGCCCGATAGAACTTTCACATCAGCATCAGGTGGTGGACAGCGCAGCGCATCCATCGCTTGTTCAAGCAAAGAATCGAGCTCCCAAGCATTGCGATGATCTAGCTGTTCTTGCAACGTTCCCATCTCGGCCAATAATTTGTCGTAATCAGCATCAGGCTGTGACATCTCATCGCTAATTGCATTAAAGCGATCGAGCATCGCAACAGTTTCAGCCACGCCTTCTTTAACGTTATCAATTACATTTTTATCTTCATTTAAAACTGGTTCCTGCATCAAGATGCCGACGGTGTAACCAGGAGATAGGTATGCCTCACCATTAGATGGTTGTTGCAACCCAGCCATGATCTGCAGGACCGTGGATTTACCGGCTCCGTTGGGACCGACTACGCCGATCTTGGCGCCGGGGTAGAACATCAAAGTGACATCATCGAGAATTACCTTGTCACCATGCGCTTTGCGCGTCTTTTTCATCGTGTAAATGAATTCAGCCATGGGCAAAACCTTAGTGGCTCGTGTCGGTACAATTAACTATCGACCTCTGCAGGCGCCTGTAGCTCAGTCGGATAGAGCACTCGCCTTCTAAGCGAGTTGTCGCAGGTTCGATTCCTGCCAGGCGCACATGACTACACCTCTGCCCCACCTGATCTGGATCGACTGCGAAATGACTGGCCTGGACCTGGCCGGTGATGTGCTGGTCGAAATTGCCGTCTTGGTCACAGACTCTGACCTAAACGTTATTGGCGACGGCGTTGATTTGGTAATTAAGGCTTCGGAAGAAAAGTTATCTGGCATGAACGAGTACGTCACACAGATGCACACCACATCAGGGTTGATCACTGAAATTCCAAATGGGACAACTGCCAGCCAAGCCGAAGATGCGATCTTGGCATACCTGGAATCAACTGGCGCTGTCGCTGGCAAATCACCGCTGGCCGGAAATTCAGTTAGCGTCGATCGTAATTTCATCGCCCGCGATATGCCGCGCCTTAGCGAGTACCTGCACTATCGCACCGTTGATGTCTCATCCATTAAAGAGTTAGCCCGGCGCTGGTATCCCAAACTCTATTTCGCATCCCCGGCCAAGACCGGCAACCACCGCGCGCTAGGAGATATCCAAGATTCGATCGCTGAACTGGCTTATTACCGCGCTTCTCTATTTATCCCGACCGTTGCAGGGAACGAGTAAGTCCAGTTAACAGGTAAGATAAGTACTTAATCAGCACATGGTGGACGTAGCTCAGCTGGTAGAGCACCCGGTTGTGGTCCGGGATGTCGCGGGTTCGAGCCCCGTCGTTCACCCCAAGTTTTTGCAATTTATTAATTACAAACGAGAGCGGTAAAAATGATCTTTGACGTAGTAGTCGAAATTCCAGCTGGCTCACGCAATAAATACGAGATCAACCACACAACTGGTGAAGTTCGCCTAGATCGCATGCTCTTTACCGCAACTCGTTTCCCACACGATTACGGCTTTGTGAAAAATACTTTATCTAACGATGGCGATCCGCTGGATGCCTTGATTATGTTGGATGAGCCAACTTTCCCAGGATGCGTAGTCTCTTGCCGCGTTATCGGAATGTTCCGTATGACAGATGAAAAAGGCGGCGATGACAAGCTACTTTGCGTGGCCGCAGGCGATATCCGCAAATCAAATCTAAACGATTTAGATGATGTCCCAATTTATGAATTAGATGAAATCAAGCACTTCTTCGAGGTCTATAAGACTCTTGAGCCAGGAAAAGAAGTCCACGGTGGCGATTGGGTCGGACACGATGCGGCCGAAGAAGAAATTCTCGCGTCTTATAAGCGATATAACGAGAGCCACTAACGCAGCCCTTTAACATTGCTCCATTGCGTAGCCACTCTCGAGCCACGCAGATTCGGAGTAATTTGTGATTGATATAAATACCGGCGACACCGCATGGGTTCTAGTAAGTGCGGCCCTGGTTCTCTTTATGACTCCAGGTTTGGCTGTCTTCTATGGCGGAATGGTTCGCGCCAAAAGTGCGCTAAATATGATGATGATGTCATTTGCCGCAATCGGTGTGACCACAATTATCTGGGTGCTCTACGGTTACTCACTTGCCTTCGGTAAATCACATGGCGGGCTAATCGGTGGTTTCGATCATTTGGGACTTTCAAATACTTTAGATCAAGTAACTGGCCCTGAAGGACATCAAATACCAGTGCTGGCTTTTGCGATGTTCCAATTAACTTTTGCAATTATCACTGTTGCACTTCTATCTGGCGCTATTGCAGATCGCGCAAAATACGGATCTTGGGTTATCTTCGTTGCAGTCTGGATTACCTTGGTCTACCTTCCAGTTGCGCACTGGGCCTTTGCCGCGCAAGGCGGCACTGGTGGTTGGATCGTGGATAAGTTAGGCGCACTTGATTTTGCAGGCGGCACAGTTGTTGAAATAAATTCTGGCGCTGCAGCGCTCGCACTGGCACTTGTACTTGGAAAGCGCGATGGCTTTAGACGCGACCCCATGCGCCCTCACAATATGCCGCTAGTTCTTTTAGGTGCCGGCATGCTCTGGTTTGGTTGGTTTGGCTTTAACTCAGGCTCTGCCTTATCTGCAGGTTCGCTGGCCGCAACTGCGATGATCAATACTCAGATCGCAACAGCTGCTGCTGCCATGACCTGGATTGCATACGAGAAAAAGCGCGATGGCAAAGCCACAACGCTTGGTGTTGCATCAGGTGCAATTGCAGGCGCCGTTGCCATCACACCTGCCTGCGGTTTCGTTAATCCGCTTGGTGCACTTGTTCTTGGCTTACTTGCCGGTGTTGCATCTGCTTGGGCGGTAACTCGTAAATATAAATATGGCTATGACGATTCATTAGATGTCGTCGGCGTCCATGGCGTTGGCGGTTTGCTCGGAATGCTATTCATAGGCTTTGCTGCAACTGTCACCGCAAATGCTGCAGGAAAAGATGGGTTGCTCTTTAAAGGCGGCACCGACCTGTTGCAATCTCAAGTAATCGCCATCATCGCAGTCGCAGCTTTCTCCTTCTGCGCCACCTGGTTGATCGCAACGGTTATCAGCAAAACCATCGGCTTCCGGGTATTCCGCGATGACGAACTAAACGGCCTAGACACAACATTCCACGCCGAATCTGCCTATGACATCACCGGAAACTCAAACCGGTACTAGAGTTCAAACAAGAGAAGCGAGAAGAATATGAAGCTAATTACCGCAATCGTAAAGCCCGCTAAAGTTGATGACATCAAAGTCGCACTACAAGCAGCAGGCGTTCACGGCATGACCGTTTCTGAAACCCGTGGCTTTGGTCGCCAAAAGGGCCACACTGAAATTTATCGCGGCGCCGAATACACCGTTGATTTCATTCCGAAGGTTCGCATCGAACTTCTGGCCGATGATGCGGATGCGGCAAACCTGGTAGACATAATTGCCAACACTGCAAACACCGGATCAATCGGCGATGGCAAGATTTGGGTTACTCCAGTTGAAACCGTTGTGCGTGTGCGCACGGGAGAACGCGGAGCTGACGCCCTTTAATTCGTTGGCGCTTTAAAGCCTGGACATTTACTAAGCAAACCAATCATCGCTGCTTTCTCCGGCGGTGTTACCCAAAGCCCATACTTTGCTTTAACAACTATTTGCTGGGCCACATATGCGCAGCGAATATTTTTTTGCGGTGGCAACCATGTCGCTGCGTCGCCATCGCCTTTCTGCGAATTCAAACTTCCCTTCACAGCCAGTAAGTTCATAGGATCATTGGCGAATGCCAGACGCTTTTCGTAAGTTAATTTAAAGGCCCCGGTCTGCCAAGCATTCGATAGCGCCACCACATGATCGATCTGCACTTCAGAACTTGTGGCAACCCCGCGCAAAAATGAGATCTCCTCCCCCGAATATGGATCCAGTAAAGTTCCCGATAACACAACACAGTCATGCGTCCCTGATTTGTAAATAATTGAAGTTAAATCACGTTTTAAAATATCGTTTCGAGTATCACAGCCATTGCGGTCAACATCAGACCAGGCCGGGCCAAATTGTGATCTCTCATAGCCCGTCTTCGGCGCCCTACCTTTTACCGCCAAGGTTTCCAGAACCGCTGATGCGGTCTTTGTGGAAGCCTCAAGGGGTGCTTGACCCATAGATAAACCAACTGTCAAAAGTATGGAAATCCGTACTTGCCAGCGACTCATGTCACCATCCTCACCTTATGGCTCGTGTTAGACAAGGCGCTCAGTCCTGATAGGGTCTGCCCTGCATTCAAACGTTCGACTGTTTGAATGGGTTGTTAGCTCAGTTGGTAGAGCAAGGCACTCTTAATGCCTGGGTCGGGGGTTCGAGTCCCTCACAACCCACTTGGAAGTTACTTCCTAAGGACTTACTAGCCCTTGCTTACTTGGGTAAAATGAAAGTAAGCAAAGCTTAAGGAGCTCCGGTGTACGAGCAAGTCGATGGCGAGTACTCGGCACTCGGTAAAGATAATCCACACCCACGCCGTAAGTTTGAACTCATCATCGGCCTTGCACTGCTTATTTGTGCCTTGATAGGCGCAGCGCTGGCTCAAACAATTACTCTCAGCCCAAATGATCGAGTCGAATTTGGTCAAGGTATCGTCACACTTAAGGCCTGTGACTCATTTATTTCAATTTCCTTAAATCCTTCTGCGGCTACTTTCTCAGGAATTAACGCTGCTGGTGCGCCATATGAAAATGCATCTCGCGTCCGCAGCATGCTATTTACTGGACTTGATACACGAGCCTGTGCAGGAAGAACTATCAAGCTGCAACTCTTTGCGGGCGAATCCACAACAGCAATGTACTTGTTCTCCGAATCACAAACTGCAGCATCAGTAGATAGTGCATATTTAGTAATAGATGCCGATAAAACTTTGGGACGAGCGTTGAGTATTACTCTGCTTAATTCGCAAAATCAGAACATAGAACGCTCTAGCACTGATCAATCATTGGTTTACAGTACAAATAGCGCAACCTACACACTTGAATTCTCGGCGCCATTAGCTTTAATGAGTGATGTCAGCCGCATAAGCGTTGAAACTAGCATTACTTAAAACGGGGTGGTCATTGTCGCCAAAGTACCGTTTTCGTTTGATTTTAATTTCCAATCTGGCGCAAAGACCTCAAAAAAAGTAGTACCTAATCCTCGCTTCTTCGTTGATTTCAATTTTCCATCATCTTGTACTTCAATATGACAAATTTCCTCTTCAATCCACACGATTACTCGGACATTCTTAGCCTTACCGTGGCGTATGGCATTTATAACCGATTCTTCAATAAGTTGCGAGATGACATCTCCGTTCCTGCAAGTCTGGCTAAGTTCGGGAGGTATATCCATCTTTATTCTGGTCAATCCCCGCCAAGTTTGCACGAGTTCATTAAGTCGAAATTCTGGAACGCGAATATTTTTCTTTTGATAGGGCAATTTCAGATGCTCTATTCTTTCCAAAACTTTACGAGTTGTCTCGGTCGACATCGACGAGAAGTCAGAATCTGCTGCCTTTAAGAGCAGAAGTTTGCTGGCTGTCAGTTGTGCTTGAACTTCAGCATGTAAATACTGGGCATATTCTGACTCTGCATTTGAATTGATCCCTGCATTGAGAATTTCCCGAAGTTTTTCCTCCGGTAGCAAACTTCTTAACTGTTCTGACGCTTTATCGCGTTCTTCATAAGCAGATAGAACCATCGTCCCGCACGCCGCGAATCCAATAAAAGCGGCTATCGCACCAATTTGTAGCCAAACCATTCTGATAATCGTTAGATCCGAATCCGTTTTAAGAACAAAACTAATACATCCAATGATTGGTCCTTCAACAACTACATAAAACATTATATAAAGTAGGTTATTAAATCGAGTGTCCCTTCTTAATCTAATTGAGATCCAATCTGCGAGATTAATTAAGAGATACATAATAACAAGTGATATTAATTGAAGTAGGATCGAATTAGATAAAGATCCATATGCAGATCGGCCAGTCAGTAGGAGTGGAGTGATCATTAATAAAAGTAAGAAAAATGGGCTCCTAGTTTCTGTAAATGACTTTCTAAGAATCCGCCATGGATGTATTCGAGGCCAAATCAATTCGGCTTCTTTCCATCTTTGTGAACTATTGGGACGAATATTCTTAGCAATCACTCGGTCAATGGCTTCTGCCTGTTGAATGAGAGTCAATCCATCAGATTCTGCAGCAAGAGAATCTTCTAACAGCGTGCCAAGCTTCGCGATGGCATCCTGACGTGGCGTATCATCGATTTGATCACGGTTTTTTGATGAAATAAGTTGAGCGATTGACTTATTTGATACAAGTGCAACCAGAAAGTCTCTTAAGTTTTTCTCAAACTTACTCCAAACCCCTTGCACCATTGAGACCAGCACAAAAAGATATAGAAAAACTAGTCCAGAGTTCAAAGCTCGAAAATATATTGGAAGAGGATCTGTCACTAAAAAGACGGGAGCGATTAAATTTAAAACACTCCCTTTGATAGTACCGAGAACGAATGCAGATATGAGGTGCACTCTTCCCGAAAATCGCTTATTCAAATAGTGGACAAATGGAGCCATGCTGGCATGAGAAATTAAGGCGATTGCAGTCCATAAAAGTGAACTGCGAAAATTAAATTGATCTGGGTTGATAAAAATTATTGCAGTCAGGACTGAAAGTGGAATTGTGCCCCAAAAGGCCTCCCAGGTTACTACTCGCTCGTGCAAGAAAGACCTATAAGGCAAAAATGATTCCTTGATTCTAATAAAAATTAGAGTTGGTTTCCTTTCTTAAATATCCTCAAATCTAGAATTTTAGAGACTAAGTTTTTTAATCTCTAAAATTGAATTAGTTAAAAGTATATTAGCATTATCGATTATATCGGCTGCATTTAACCTCGTTAAATTCAAATCTTCATCTTTAGTTAAGAGATTCAAGGAAAGTAGCGCCCCGGAAATTTGCCCTTGAAGCGCCCCTTGATTAGTTGAGGTATTTGTGGCCTCAAGAATTTCATTCATATCGTTCTGTAAATTGAGTACTTCTCTTGAACTAGAGCTCTGATCTATCATAGATTTAAGTATTGAAGAATCTCTGTCCAGGAACGAGATGAAAGATGAGGCAAGAAAAACTGCAAACACTATCTTCGCCGATGAATACCAAGGATTTAGCGGTTGGTCTAGATTGAAGACTGCTGGCACAAGCCGAGAAGCATAAAAATATTGGATCACAAAGAGACACACAAAAGTTGAAATGAAAAGGAATTGCTTAAGATCACTTTTGGCCTTCTGTAACAGTCTTTGTAAAATCAGAAGTGCACCCCCAATGATCACAGATCCGAATAGAGAGCTCAGGACGCCGGAAATTGAATTCCGACCAATATGGACAATGACTCCACCAATAGAGAGAAAAAGAATCGAAAGTTTTACAGATAATTTGGTCGGCCATATTGCCAGCGAGTTTTTGGACAAGATAAAGAGGCGAGAAGTCACACCGGTGCGCAAATTAGGAATTGATTCTAATTTATCTAAATTAACACGCATTTGATACGCCAGATGTTGAGCTTGCTCTTCCAGCGAGTGAAGGGATTGCTGCAAGGCATCTGACGCATCGATTTTCTTTAAACCGGAAGTTAGATGTTGAAGTTGGATAACTTTTGGTACCAGACTTTGTTGAAGCGTAATAATCGCTTCTTCCTTCATGGCGCTCTGCTTTGCATTCAGATCTGCATTCTCACTCAAAATAAATCCATTGAGCGATCGAAGAGCAGATTTCTTTGTATCTATGGCGTATATAGATCCAAATGAATAGGCAGCAAATGCTAAACCCAGCGTAGAAAATAATACAGATGAAAGAATTCGATTGGATGTATAGGACTGATAATTTAAAACTGATGAAGCATAGAATTCAGAGAAAAACCCACGAATCACACCAGTCATCGCCCAAACCATAAGACAAAGAAAAAGGTTCTGTTCTCGAAGTTTTCTATTTTTTAGAACCGTGAGCGCACTTGTATGCAAAAACAGAAATGATGTTAATTCTCCTGCTAGGACGATCTTTAATTGGTTGTTGAGATTATTTGGGGCAAGTACGAATTCACGCTCAAGTGCGAAGATGAAACTCAGGGGCAAGTAGAGCACCATGGATGGCATTGATACTGCCGTGCGTCCAGTAGAGACCAATTTAAAGTGTTGCAGCCACACCTTCATCGGATAACAACTTTATTTTCCTGCCACATTCGAACTGCAAGGATGCGCGAGTTAAAATCTTCGTGACTTTTCAGGCCTAAGGCTAAAAAGGTTCTTTGCACCAAGGCTTCAGTGGCTCGCAATGAAGTACCAAGCTGGGTGGCTATCGCAGCATTTGTGTAACCCTCAGCGATCATCCTAAGGATTTCTCCCTGAGATTCACTAATGGCAATTCGATTACTTTCCGTAGCTTGCCGAGGCGATTTATCATTTATCTGCGCAATGGAATCTTGAACAGAGTTGCTAAGCGCTGCAATGGTTTCAAGTTCTGACTTGACTAGATAAATAACATTTTTTGGCAACTCTGTGCCGCGTGGCAGCGCCAAGTTTGCAGAGGCGTGGGAGGTAAGAATGACTTTGCCAATCCAGGGTCGCTCAGCTTCTAGCAAGTTGAGTAAGTCGGCACCGTTTGGTGCGTTGATTCCGAAATTTAAATCTGTAACGACGGCGTGAGGATCGAATTCCTTAATTGCTTCGATCGCTCCGGTGATCGTATTGACCGCAATGACCTCATAATTGGCATCGCTAAGAATCTCGCGGAGAAGATTGAGGGTGAACTCTTCATCTTCTGCAACAAGTACTCTTGTGCGAAAAGCAGCCGGCATCAAAAAACCTGCATCTCTACTAGTGGTCTCGGGTGTGAGAATTCTATGTGAAGTACCGATTATTGATGAATAAGGTGTACGGGCGTTACTTCAAATCCGGGGGGGGTACCCCGCTATTTATCTATATTTTGATGCGCTTTCCAAGCGCACAGGCCACAGCTTAGGGTGATTTAATTATTGCTATCAAGTCGCTAGATGCGATCTTGCGCAAAAACTATTTATACCCTTTCGGACACTTCGGATTAATACCAGTTACTTTTTTTATTAACTTCCCTTTTCGGCAGGTTATTGCCTTTCTCTATTCTTTCGTCACCTGACGTGTTCGGTAGTTACCATAAAAGCAAGGGCATGTGTGTGAAAAATAGTTGCAGGGTATACTTTGTGGGTGGATGCGAATAAATGGGGAAATAGACCTCAATTCCCGGGCAGAATCCTAGATCGCTCACACCTTTTTGTTCACAGGCCATCTGTTTTCGCCAAGCGGATAGGTGCCTTGCTCGTAAGCGGGGTCTTGCTCACTATCGTTGCACCGGTTCTGGCTGATGAAAATAACTCTCCGCTCACCACGGAAGCACCTATTTCGCAGGCGAGTGATGCCCCATCACTTTCAGACACTGCGACAGCAAGCCAGTCACCAAATCCGAGTGAAAGTGCCACTCCGTCACCAAATCCGAGTGGCCAAAACTCAAGCGCCTCACCGAGCGCATCAGATACACAAACTGCGAGCGCTTCGCCTTCACCCCGGCCACCTGAGGCAACTGCTAATCAGGCAATGAGAATTGATTTGCCGTCGGTCTTGCCAGTTGATCCCCGCGCATTATCTAGGATTTTGCCGGCAATCAATATTTCAGGGCCCCAATATCTGCTGGCCTGCCTAAATTCCTCCAACCTAATCTTTGATCTCCAACAAAAGAATGTTCTAGATTCAATTTCAGAGGGGGATCGATTGCTTACCGGTGATTATTCACAAAATGTGATGGTTTCTGGTACTACAGATGAGGTTGAAGCTTTGATCAATAGTTCTAATGGGCTTCGGATGGTGAGTATTCGCGGTGCCATCGCTAGCGCAAGTGCTAGCTTCTCATTTATCGCAGTTTCGCGACCTGTGCTCAGCGCTTCAATCTGCAGCCAGTCGCTAAATATCCGCACACTTTCTTTCCGACCGCTTGGACTCGGTATGGATTTGCTCAAAAACAGCATAATTCTCAAAAAATAAAGAGGAGCCAATCGGCCTGCTAATCCAAGGTTTATTGCACCTCATTCACTAAAATATTGTTCTTGAGCACAGTCTTTCTGGCTGTTCTGGGAAAGGACGATTGATGCCCCGGGGTCTGCAATCTCCTTTAAGTGGAAGAGTCAACGCGGGCTTTGGTGGTTCTAACCGTCCTCATCGAAATAAGATAATTGTCGGTGCAGTTTTAGCAGCAGTGGTCCCATTTGTCGTTTCCACATTTGCTGCGAGCGTAACTGTAGGAAATGGCGCTCTTGAATTTGGTCAAGGTTCCCAACAGGCCGTGGCATGCGATCCAACAGTATTTGCCGCTCTCAGCGAAGAATGGCATTCAGCGCCAACAAGTACAGATTCTTCTGCGGGATTTTTTCGTGTTCGCGCAGTGACTGTTGCGAATCTAGATTTAACTTCATGCCGTGGAAAAAAATTACGTATCCGGTTGATTAATACACAAGGTGCAGAACTAGTTATAGGCCCAACCGCCGATGCAAAAGTTTTGCAAATTTCACTACCAAATGTTGATGCACCTGTAAGCAATAACGACGCGGCAGCACTGGCACTTACATATTTATCAGGAGAAGGTGCGCAAGTTTCTAGTTCAATGGCTGCAGCAATTTCTCTAAATTTAACCGGTACATCAATTTATGATGGTTCAGATTTATCTGCAACAAGTGCAGATGTAACTTTCTATTTAGATCCAGCAGCAACTTCAGTGAATATCGACGGTCAAAGTATTGGCCGCACAACCGTAGAAACAGTTAATAACCCAACAAGGTAAAGAATTTTTGTTCTTGGTATGGAACTAGGTTGAAGATCCTCCATAACCACAATAAGAGAGTAAAACCCGAATAGAAAAACCCAAAAAGGCCTTTTATCGGATATCCGCGCTTGTATCTGCGTATTCAGAGTGATTTACTATCATTAATTCAAAGGTTCACACCGCGTGAGCCTAGTTTTGAAGGTTCTCCTAAGGAGGAAGCCAGATGGAAATTTTAAATCTTGGAGGCTTAAATGAGCCGTCTGAGCGCCCTTCTAAGAAGAAGCTCAAGGTCGTTATTGGCATCGGCGTTCTTGCCGGGGTTATGGGCTTGGGCTCAACCCTCGCGGCCTCAATCACCCTTAACGGTGGAACATCTGTCGAATTCGGACAAGGCGTTCAGCTAGTTGCAGCGTGTGATAGCGCAATCACTGTTACACCAACATCAACCTTCGTCAATGACATACTATCAGCTGAGTCAAACTTTCGTTTGAGCACAATCGTACTTTCGGGTATCAGTACAGGTTGCCTAGGAAAGAAGTTACGTATTACTGGCTACACGAGTACAGAGACCGGCACCGTTTACACAGTGGCTGGAAACTCGATTGCTTCACCACTAGCGTTTGCTCGGAACTATTTAGTGACGGGCGAAAAGTTCCTTCCAGCTGCTGGGAACCTTCCATTGATGGCAGGTTGTGAAATCACTGTTCATGCAACTAATGTCGAGTCATCAACGGCCATTTCTTGTGCTGGAAACGGCGGAACTGACGATACGACTGCAAGAACATTAACCGCGTCTGGTTCAGGCTCTGCTGGAATACTAACTATCACCTTTACCACGGGTACTACTGCAAACAATATTGCTCAACCATCTTTAGCTGCTGCATTCGACAAGTTCGCACTTGAATCGAGTGCATAAGCAGATTAAATAAATCTAAAACAAAGTAAGAAAGACTCGCTCTATTCAGAGCGAGTCTTTCTTACTTTAGGAAGGTGCAACTTAGAATGAGAGTCTAAAGAATGGAGATATGAATCATGGCTAATCTTGATGGAGAGTCAGATAGCGATGCTTCAATTCAGATTGGTGAAATGCAGATGTGGATCGATAAGCGATCCGATGTTCCAGAATCTAATGTCTTGGTTACCGTTTCAGATTTAGTCGGTGAACATAGCTACTTAGTAACTGGCAATAAAATAGTAAAGACAAAATCCTCGCTCTTTGTTCAGGCTCCAGAAGAACGAATTGTTATTGGTACGCGCTCTTGGTATCGCAAAGCAACAGTTCTCACGCGTTGGTTTGGTTATGTTCTGGCGTTCACTCTTATTTCTTTCTCGATTCTCTCATTCCAAGGCTCGATAAAGGCTCGCGTAGTGCTCACCGGCTCGATGGCACCGGTAATTAACCCAGGAGACGTAATCTTGACTACGCCGACGACAAACATCGAGCCTAAAATTGGCAGCATCGTCGCCTACGTTGGACGGCGCTTTGACGGAACGGCTGTAGGCGTCTTTTCCCATCGAATTATCGGCGGCAATGCGCAATCAGGATTTATCGTAAAAGGTGATCACAACCCCGAACCAGATACTCAGAAACCTAAGATCCCGGATATCACAGGTGTTGTTATCTTTGTTATTCCACTTATCGGAAAATTTTTAACTCCGAAAGCGCTAATAGTCCTAATTCCGTTGATCTTTGGGCTGTGGCTCATTCTTGATGCCCTTAAAAATGAGTAGGAGGCCCTTCACTTATCTATTAGGTGCGCTCTTTCTCTTTCTATCAACTCCTCACGCTAGCGCCACAGATATTCCAACTCTGACTTGGGAGAGAGGCAAAGTTCAAAATATTGTTGTTGGCAATGCTTCACAACAGGCTAACTGGAAGATCATGCTCCTCTCTGAAAGAATTTCAGATGTAACCTTCTCGCCAAGCAAAGTTAACGACCGTGGATTCATTGTTTACTCCGTTGAACTTAAATCATCGCTGCCAATTGGCCAATATTCGGCCGTTGTATTTGGTGATGGTAATTCAGGCGGTACCGAAATAGCGTTAGTTCAGGTTGTCGAACTTAAAAGTTTCAGTATTCTCGATTCAAAGTACGAAATTGGCCTTCTTGGAACCCTTCTGACCTTTGTATTGGTCCTTCTTTCAACCTTAAAAGCACGGAAATATTCATTTATTCGATTCTTTCGGGAAGATAAATTAGTTGAAGACGGCAGTCTGCTGTATGCAAAAAGTATTCCTAGATTTGCTTATAAATTTTATTTATACCGGATCAACTCACTGAACAGCTTCAAGCCATCCTTGATGAAATTCCTCATGGAATTCAACGACACTTTTTTGCATAAATTATCTCCACTGGCCTGGGTTCTCTTGCCAACCGTAGGGCTAATTGCTGGAGTCTATGGCGGTCTAGAAACAGCTCAGGAAACCCTTAAATTTTCGCTACTCTCTTTGGCTTTACTCACAGTTATTTCTGTAATCGATGCCTACTGTGCAATTTTTGTTATATCTGGTTTTCTGATTGCTCAAATAGCCTTGGGCGAAGTGATGAATTTTAGAACAGTTATTGAAATAGCCACTTTGGGTCTGACATTTGTTGGTACTGGCTTGATTTCTTCTCATCTGCAATTGGTCTTCCAGAAAGAGACGGGCCATAAAAGTGGTTCCCTGATGGCTCTACTAAAATCAATTTTCAGAGCGGCTCTATCTTCCCTTATAACTGCAGCCTTTTTCTTGCTTGCATTTTTGTTAGCGCAAAGTTTTTCTAATGATTCAGTGATGGCTCGTGGTGATGTGATTATTGTCGCTTTACTTGCTGGCTTGGTTTCAGCGATTAAGTACTATCTACATGAGGCCCAAGACACCAAAATTTTCAGAGGCGCACGTATGGAAAGCCTGAAAGATGTTCATCATAAGGTTGAACAGATGATCTCTCCCTTTTGGAATAGTTTGATCATTCTCTCATCTTTCTTCGGGGTATTCGTTTGGACTGAAAATTGGGCAATTGCTTTAATTTTCGGGCTGTTGAATGTTATTTACTTCGGACTTCTACTTATGCAGTTCCCAACTCATAATTTTAGGTACGTTCTAACGTGGGAGCGCTCGATCGTTTTCGAACCAATTGTCTTTGCTTTATTCAGCCTTGCTTTATATGTGTACATAGACAAACTGCCATTGCAAGCCAGCGATCGCTCAATTATCTTTATTATTGGCGTGTATCTAATCTCAATTATTCATAATTTGATGAGTCAATTTGCCGAAATCACTCAGAGCCCTCTGGTGAGTCAAAAGTGAAAAAATTAGTATTTTTTATCTTGGTTTTGCTTCTTGTAAGAGGAGTTACTTTCTCAGCATTTGGTGCAAATGGACGATTATTGCAGTATGAGAATTTGTTAATGGGTACTGAAATAGGTAACACCGGAAATCTCAATCAAGTATTAGCAGTACTTGTAGGCCCACAAGGAAGAGCTGGAGCCGCGGGAGTTGCGGGCAAGAACGGATTTGTAGGCCTAAACGGAGCCGCAGGAAAAGATGGAATTGCTGGCGCACCAGGTCCTGTTGGCCCAAGTGGTGCACCGGGATTACAAGCACCTGCAGGAACAGCAGGTCGTGACGGAGCGAAAGGACCTGCGGGAACAGCAGGTCGTGACGGTGCGCAAGGACCTGCGGGTGCACCCGGTTCTGGCGGTGGCGGTGCGATTGCAATTATTTCACTTGCATCTGGTGACTCCAATTGTCCATCTGGAGGTACAAAGTTCATTGCAGCCGATGGCTCACAATCTTTTGCGTGCAATGGCTCAAAAGGCGATATTTCATTTAGCGCCGGCGTTGGAAAGATCAACGTCTGCGATGATGCTATTGACGTTGGAATGATTAGCCATCTCGATATCGATCTGGGACGGTTTGTCTTGGATGGTATTCGAGTTTCAGATATGAATTCCAAATGTAAAGGTGCAAGGTTAGATATAACTCTCTCAACAACCTCCCTAGGCGGTACGCCTCAGCCATTTATTTGTACGGTTATAAGCTTGCCCGACCCTCTTGGCAGAGACCTTTACCTGACACGTGCAGGGTATAATTTGAAGTATGGAGAAGTTGGATTGGTTGAACCTTTGTTCTGTGATCCTTCGCTAAGTACAATGGACCTAACTATTTTGGATTCCATACTCGGATTTCAATTGTCATGACGATGATAAAGAAAGAGAACTAATCCAAATGGCAGGTAAGAAAAACAATATCCCAGATAAGCCAGTGGTATCGCGAGTTCCACTTCCGGTATCTGACTCTGCTTTGGTAATCGATCTACCCGATGGCCAAAAGTTAGTTATTGGGAAAATGGGTCAAGGAACCGTTATTGAAGTTGCAACGTGGCGTGGTGTAGGCCGCCCAGATTCTCGTACAAGCCGCATGATGTTTGGTATGTCAAGTGCTGAAATTGATGTTGAAAACCCCAATGCGGCTGTAAATAATCCAGCTGACTTTTCTGGTGGATTAGTCTCAAGGATTCTTAATTATCCGATGATGCTTATTAGATGGCTCTTTAACATTCAGCATGTTCCCAAGCCTAAGAAGAATAAGGATGGAAGTAAGAAACTAATTATTGAGACCAGCGATAACCAAACGACGCCAGATACATCAGATGTAAAGAGAATAATTTTAGTGGCAAGTAAAAAGATTGCTAAAAAGTCACTTCTCATTGGATCAAAGATTTACTCAGTAGGCAGTGAGCGAGTGATGAAGTTACTGAAAAAACAAAGATCCCCTAAAAATGTTCGCCAGGAGTTGACCAGTTCAGATATGAATATAGAGAAATGGCTTGATTCTTTGACTACTCCCATCAAGAAAAGTGAGATAACCGCCCGCAGTAGTGCCTCAAATGCTAGAAAAAAGAAGAAATAAATCGCGTTAGATTAGTGCCAATTCCTAGATTTCCTCATACAGGACGGTAGTCTTATCGCATGATTTCGCTTAGAAAGGAGACGGCTGGATGAGCGATAATACAAAACGTGGCATCGTGTTTGCAGCCATTCTCCTGGTAATTTTATATGCTCTTGGCCTTCGAGCAGATCATCCAAAATCAGGGCTAAAGAATGCCTTGGGAACGGCAGAGTCTTCGATTGCGGTTTATTGGCATAAATCAGAGATTAGCGTTGGCGATAAAGTACTCATTACTACCAAAGCGCCAGGCAAAAGTCCACAAATAGCACTGGTTAACAATGTAAATACCGATTCCATCGATGTTCAAATTCAAGGCGGTTTTGAAAGAATTAAACTTGCTGACGTTCACGGATCGCTCGTAATGGTATTGCCCTTCATTGGCACTCTAATTTCAGCCGTTGGCTTATAAATCTCTGTTTTATTTTGGACTTAACCAAGATATAATTTGCTCGTCCGAAGTATTTCCCCAACGGAGGAGGATCAATGAGCCTTATCGAAATTGAAGGATCCCCCAAAAACACAAAGAAGTTTCCAAAATTCTTTGTGGGCGTTGCTGTTTCAATGGCAATTGCATCTCTTGGGTTAGCTGTTGGTGCACTTCTAAACTTGGGCGGCCCAGGAGGGTCCACGGAACTCGGTTTAGGTCAAACCCTGACACCGGCTTGCGACAATGCTGTTGATTTTCTCTACTACACCAGCATTGAAAATAGAGAAGATCTATATATCACGCTCAATGAAATCCAAATGTCAAATATTTCATCAAATTGTGAAGGCAAAGATTTTATTATTACCGCTAGAGATAACGATGGAAACGCTTTACCCCTAAGCCGAGATGCAAATGGAACTCTCTATACCTCTGTCAGATTTCACTTTGCCCCATTTCTTGGTGTCAATGGTTCAGTCGACCTAAACGGAAATCTCACTAATATGTTCACATTAGTTGGAGGAAACCCAAACGCAATATCAGTGCAAGCACTCTCAGGGCTTGTTTCACTTGCTGCATTGCCTCAAAGTTCGCCAGGAATCGATGATTGGGATCTCAGCGATCCATTTCTCTATTGGGGGCTATCTCCAGATCAAAATTCTGTATCCATCACCTTCAATCCTTTTCCGACTGAAGACGAAAACTCCATTTTAGGTTTTCTAAACCCAAAACTTATAAAGCTTTTTACTTTAGAGAGCACCGACCACTAATCAAATCGTGTCGCAGCAGAGAAAGTTCAAATAGCAGAAGATAGTTTGTCGAAATAAATCGTTACTATTAGCGCGGATTCACTCTCACCGCAAAGATCGCGGAACTTCGTGCTGGGTTCGCAGTGTTAGTCGGTGTGAGGATGGCTGTAATTCTTGGGTAGCCAAATGAAGATGGCTTCCAATTACATACCGCAGGCGTACTTGGTGAGGCCTTTATTGTCATACAGCCCGCGATTGGGCGTCCATCCTGCATAAATTGAACTTTGCCTGACTCAACTACATTTACTGTGATGCGCACATTCGACTGATACACAAATTCAGTTGCATCTCCAGCGAAGAAGACATCCACATTTCCATCACCGAGTAAGAAGCGGATGGAGCTAGTCAGAGATAGGACGTCGTTGTACACAGTTGCATTTCCAGGTCTAATAGCTTGGATAACGCAGCTACCAACAGTTGTACGAGTGAGAACTGCTCCACTAATCGTGCAGCCCTCTGTAATCGTTGAATAAACTATCGTTTCTGCAGTCGTACCTCCACTCGCTCTCAATGTGAGTGCAACTTCTGTGCGGCCCTCAAGAGTAGAAATGACTAGTGGTGCTTGATTTGCAAAGGCTACCGAAAGCAGTACGTCATCTGAGTAGGCAGTCGAGGTTGAACCATTTTTAGTATTCGTTATAACCACTCTGAATCGATGGCCATTGGAATTTCTATTTAGAGATGCAGTCGTGTACGAACTGGTTGTAGCGCCGGTTCCAGCCGAAACGTTAGTCCATGTAATTCCTGTATCTGACGAAGTCTGCCACTGATAGGTAAGGTTTCCGTCACCACTTGCGCTAACACTAAAGTCTGCGGTCTGCAAAGCAGTCTTCGAAGCGGCTTGCGGTTGAGTCGCAATTGAAATTGAACCTGCTGAAGAGTTTGTAGTAACACCAATTTTTTCTGACTCAGCTGAATTCAAGTAATTACCAACACCAAATGCGACTATTGCAAACTGATAGCTTGTGCCATCAGCGATACTGGCATATTGACTAGTCGTTACGCTCTGGCTAATTGTCGCAGCACTTGAGACTGTGATGCTTTCAAGAAGAGATGCACCACTTGAGTCATAGATTCTAATTGAGTAGCTAGTCGCATTAGCTGTCGCAGATCCCCAACTTAGTCCAATTGATTTCAAAGTTCCCGAGGTTGCGCTTCCGCTAAGGGTAGGCGTGGCCAACACACTCTTTGTCGTAAAGGAGGCTGAGGCGTTAGATGCGTCTGATGCGCTGTAGTTTCCGGAAGCATTTGCAGTTACTTTGGCGTAGTAGGTAGTACCTGCTGCGAGCCCCGTAACTACTACCGCTCCAGTGCTATACGTATTGTTTGCATCGTAGGCCAAATAGTTATCTGAAGATCTATAAATTACGATCCTATAAATACTTGCATTTGATACTGATGTATATGTAATCGTTGCCGATGTAGCAGAACCCTCAACGGCTGAGCCACTTGGAGCAGATGGCTGTGTTAATTTGATAGCACCAACAGTTGCTGTTGCAGAATCTGATGTGACCGCAGAGGCGGTAATTGCACCATTCGTGCTGTTATAAACCAAGACGCGATATCTATCCCCGCTGTTGGCAACAGTCAAAGCTGGAGTTGTGTAGGTCGAGCCGGTATTAGAACTTGAGGCCGATCCCCCTATGACGCTAGCAAAGACATTTGGGGTCGCACTTGCTGCAACCTGCCACTGATAGCTCAGGCTTCCAGCATCGCTGCGCGATGTCACAACGTTAAAGCTGGTGGTATTTCCGGAAGTGATGCTGACCGATCCAGGTTGAGTAGTAATAGTTGGTGTAACAGGAAGGGCATTGGTGGAAACTGTTGTTGAGGCAGCAGAGGCTGCTGAGTTTCCATAGTTGCCTGAGCCAATTGCTGTGACCTTGGCGTAGTAGCCGGTATTAGCAGTTAACCCTGAGAAGACTAGAACGCCGCTGCTATAGCTCTGTTGCACTGTTGAGATGAGTGAATTACTCGATGAGAAGAGTGCGATGCTATAAACGCTGGTGTTAGAGACCTGGCTTGCAGAGTAGCTAACACTGATTGCAGTGGTGCTCTCAGATACTGCCGTCAGCGTTGGAGCAGTAGGTGTTGTAAGGGTAATAGTCTGGCGTGTAATTGTTAGCGTATATGTGGTTGTTGAACCATTTTGTGCATAGCCCTTTATGACGAGTGTGTTTGAACCGATGCTTAGCACCATCGCGTTAGTAAGGATCGATCCACTAGTTAGAGCATAAGTACTTCCACCGAATGTCGCAGTCGCTGTCTCGAATGAGCCAGTCCAAGTTCCTGTTACTTGAGTTGAGGTTGTGGCTTCTGAAACAGTAATAGAGTAACTAGTTGTAGCCGACGCAAATGAAGGAATCGTGATACTCGCATTTGTTAAAGTCAGAGCGCTAATAGTGGATACGGTTTCAATAGCTGTACGCGTAATCGTGACCGTGTAGGTGGTTAGGGAACCATCTTGAGCGTAGCCCTTGATCAGCAGTGTATTTGCACCAACACTAAGTGTCATTGCAGTGGAAAGAATTGTTCCGCTGGTGAGCGCATAGGTACTTCCGTTGAAGGTAGCTGTTGCTGTTTCAAATGATCCAGTCCATGTACCCGTCACTTGTGTTGATGAAGTTGCGTAAGGAACGGTCATCGCATACGTAGTAGTGGCCGCGGCAAAAGTTGGTGCAAGAGTGATGCTTGAATTAGTAAATGCAAGCGCAGACAGAGCTGAGGCTGTTTCAGCGGCAGTACGTGTAATCGTGACCGTGTAAGTAGTTGCTGTTCCATTCTGAGCATAACCCGTGATTGTTACGACATTTGCAGCCCCGGCAGTAAGTGGTATCGCAGTCGCAAGAATTGTTCCACTCGTGAGAGCGTAAGTATTTCCACCAAATGTTGCAGTTGCGGTTTCGCCAGTGCCAGTCCACGTTCCAGTTACTCGAGTCGATGTTGTTGTGTACGGAACCGTCATTGCATAAGTAACTGTCGCCGAATCAAAAGTGGGCGCGAGTGTAATATTAGAATTTGTAAAGCTCAGCCCCGTAAGAGCTGAGACTGCTGCAAGAGCAGTTCGGGTAATTGTGATTGTGTAGGTGGTTAGGGAACCATCTTGAGCGTAGCCCTTGATCAGCAGTCTATTTGCACCAACACTAAGTGTCATTGCAGTGGAAAGAATTGTTCCGCTGGTGAGCGCATAGGTACTTCCGTTGAAGGTAGCTGTTGCTGTTTCAAATGATCCAGTCCATGTACCCGTCACTTGTGTTGATGAAGTTGCGTAAGGAACGGTCATCGCATACGTAGTAGTGGCCGCGGCAAAAGTTGGTGCAAGAGTGATGCTTGAATTAGTAAATGCAAGCGCAGACAGAGCTGAGGCTGTTTCAGCGGCAGTACGTGTAATCGTGACCGTGTAAGTAGTTGCTGTTCCATTCTGAGCATAACCCGTGATTGTTACGACATTTGCAGCCCCGGCAGTAAGTGGTATCGCAGTCGCAAGAATTGTTCCACTCGTGAGAGCGTAAGTATTTCCACCAAATGTTGCAGTTGCGGTTTCGCCAGTGCCAGTCCACGTTCCAGTTACTTGGGTTGAAGTCGTTGTATTTGGGACCGTGCTTGCGTAAGTGGTGGTACCCCCGGCGAATGAAGTGTCGAGGGCAACTGAGTTAGAAAAAGTTAGCCCTGTGAGGGCAGAAACAGAGGAACCAGCTTTAGTAATTGTGATCGTGTAAATAGTAGATGTTCCATCTTGGGCATACGTCTTGACGGTTACAACATTTGCACCAACAGATAAATAAATAAATTTAGCAGACAGTACCCCAGCAAGCGTTGGTATTAGGTATGTACCCCCATCACTTCCACCAAAAGTTGCAGTTGCAGTCTCGCCATAGCCCTCCCACGATGCGGCGACATTTACATAAGCTCTGTCATTTGTGGCTGTGGCAGTGTAAGAAAGAGTGCCCGGTGCAAAGGTCGGCGAGATCGGAACCTGAAATGAGAGTGTCTTAAGGGATGAATCCGCAGATCTTGTTACATTTATTGTGACACTTATCGAGGCAGTTGCTGTGACTGAATCTGTTGCTGTAATTGTCGCTGTGTAAGTTCCAGGAGTTACGTTATTTGCAACATTTAGAATAGCAGTGTTGAGAGTTGCGGTATTTATAGTTATTCCAGCCGAACTAGGTGAAACAGATAAAGTCAGAGTCTTATTTCCAGTTCCACCTGATGCCGTAATTGTGTCTACGCCCACAAACCCATTGACAACATTGAGTGTTGTAACAGTTGCTGTTTCTGTTACCGCTCCATTGATTGTGTAATTCTGGTTAGCAGCAGAAGAGGATGCATAGCTGGCATCACCACTGTAATAGGCTGAAAGTACATTGACGCCTGCAGATAATGACGATGTAGCGCAACGTGCCACACCAGAGGCAATTACTACAGCAGAACAGCCAGTAATGGAAGTTCCACCCGATGTAAAGTTGAAAGTTCCTGTCGCTGAACTCGATGTCACGGTAGCAGTAAGGGTTTCAGTTTTACCTAAAGTAGATTGAGTTAGAGGGGAGATGGTTAGTGCCGTTGTTGTTGCAATTCCAGCTCGAACCAGAACTCTAGGTGATGAGCGAGTACTTGTACCCATTGAGTTTGATGTTTCAATTGAAACATATGCAGGAGTTCCGTTAGCCAGTAAAATCGTACACGTACTTGTTGCCGGCGTGCCATTAACAGAACATGTCGTCAAAGCACTTCCTGTGGAAATATTATTGAATGCAGTCAAAGTATAATTCGTAATTTGTGCACCATTGTTATTTGGCGCAGTCCATGAAATCGCAACCGATCCTGAGGATGCCACGTAGGTAATCGTTGATGGGTCGACTGCATCAGGTCTGCCTTTCGGTGCCCCTGCAACGGCAGCTGAAGTGGCTCCGTCACCATTTGATGCAACAGCACGAAGTTTTACATTGTATGTAGTTCCATTTGTTAACGAAGAAATAGTGAACGGTGAAGTAGTGCCTGCGGGTAGCGAGACCCAGTTCGTTCCATTATCGATAGAGTATTTGTAATAAACAAGTGGCGCATTGGCATCAAAAGTTCCTGCGGTAAAAGCCACACTAAGAGTTGCATTTGCACCAGTGATAGAAGTAATTGTAGGTGCACCAGGTAAAGCTGCTGGTTGTACAAGAACTCTCGGCGAAGTTGCGACACTGTTACCTGCAGCATTAGTTGCGACAACAGAGTAGTAATAGGTGGTACTTGCACCTAAGCCAGTGATCTGACACGTTAGTGATGCAGTCGTACATGCTGTACCAGCCACGGATCCGCCAACTAGTGCGGTGTAGGCCGTAGCGGTATAGCCAGATATTGCAGCGCCACCATTATTTGTCGAAGCTGTCCAAAAAACATTTGCAGCACCCGGTGCGCCAACTGCTAGCGGATCAATTGGAGAGCTCGGAACTGTTCTTGGGGTGGCAGATGCAGAAGTTGGGCTTGATGTTCCTGCTGAATTCGTTACCCGGATTATTACTTCATACAAAGTTCCGTTAGTCAGGCCGCCAATAATGAATGGATTTGCAATAGTTCCAGCATCGGTATAAGCACCGCCATCTAGTCTGTATTCAATTTTGCTAATTGGTCCGTTATTAATATTGGCACTCCACCCAACCTGAATTGCAGAGTTCTGAGCAGTGAGTGTTTCAACAACACTGGTTGGAATGGTTGGTGAGTTTGAAGAGACAACACAGTTTGACCATGGGCCTGCACCATTGGCATTTCTGGCCTTGTATGCCCACGCAGTACCCGCAGGTTGGGCACTATAAACCCCAGTTGGCGCCGCAGCATTTGTGGCGGCCGTTACACCCGGACAAGTTCCTACACCTGGATTATAAGTGATGTCATATCCGGTTATTGGCAAACCACCAGTGTTTCCATTCGTATACGACGTAATTCCAGTAGTTGTTGCACTCAAAATTACACCGGCGCCAGGCACAGTGCTAGGTGTTCCTTGGCTAGTCGCAGAAGCCGTTCCAATTCCTGCAGCAGTAATTGCACGCAGCTGTACTCCGTAGGTTCTACCGTTTGTTAGACCTCTAATCACAACTGGCGTTGCCGATTGATCAGCCAAAATCCAAGTAGTTCCCGTGTCAACCGAATATTGATAACTATTAATAGCAAAGCTAGATATACCGGCATTGAATGCAACGGACAAATTGGCATCACCTGGTGTGATCGAAGTAATTGTTGGAGCGGTTGAGAAAATATATGGAGTCAAAACTGGTGTTAGCGCCCATGCACTTGAGCCAATTGCGCTATTTGCTTTCACACGAAATGTGTATGCAGTTGAATTAGTTAAACCAGTTACCTCATAAGAAGTCGTTGATGCTGCATCGGTTGCCGTTGTCCATGATGAATATGGTGAAACCGAATATTGAACCGAATAAGAGGTAATTGCGCTAAGTCCGGGCGATGTAGGCACTCCCCAATACACGCGAACCATTGCATTGCCAGGTGTTCCATTAGGAGTTAATGGCGCAGTTGGGCTTCCAGTTTCGTAACTAATGACAACGCTTCCAGCAGTGCGGACTTGACCAGAAATCGTGGAATAACTAGCGGTTAGTCCACCAAGGCCAGAAGTTGAATTCTCACCAGGGGAGCCACCGGTAGCCCCGAACCATTCAACAGTTCCGTTACGACCATACTCGCTAGTTCCTCGAGCACCTCCGCGCGCTCCACCACCCCCAGCACCACCACCACCACCGTCATAAGATCCAGAAGTGTTTGGAGTATCTAGCCACCATCTGCCGTATGCGTTCCAACCATTTTGACCATTGGTCGTATCACCATTTGGAAATAAAGGAGAAAAGTTAGAAGGATATGCACCGGTAATAGGAGCGAAACTTTTTTGACCTACTCCACCTTGAAGACAGTTACTAAATGGATACGTACATATTTGACTTTTATAGATTGAACCCGGCTGGCCATTTCCAGATCCGCCGCTTCCACCACCACCGCCTGCAACTATTGTTGCAACTGCACTTGGAGATACAAGTGTTCCTATTTTTACAACTGATGCAGCGCCACCGCCACCACCACCACCAGAACTACCCTGTGGGCCAACCGCTCCACCCCAACCGCCGCCATAGCCACCAAATGGATTAGTACCACCTAACACATTGAATTCTGAAGCAAAATAATCAATCGCTTTTGCCGCGTCCAGCTTAGAGCCACCACCTTGATAGCTAGCGCCAGTAGCCCCGGGTGCACCAACTCCAATAGAAATAACTTGACCGGGAGTTACTGAAACTGATCCCGTAACAACTCCCAAGGTTGTTTCAAGTGGTGGAGGATCTGATCCATCACCACCAGCTCCACCAGCTCCAGCACCTGTTACGGTCATTGTTATCGAGGTGACATTTGCGGGGATAGTAAAATTCTCAATGGCGCCTGTGTAGGTATACGTATTAGTGATTGTTGTTCCATTTGCAGCAGTTGCAGTAGCAACAGCGCTCGCATTTTCAGAAGGTGTTACAGATTGCCAAAATCCTAATGCGAGCGTGAGGACTAAAACTTTACGGAGCAGAATAGGGGAACGTTGGCGAATCTGGCTGACAAAATTTCGCGAGGATGAAACGCTCATACGCGATCCCATCCTTTCTCCGTCATCCAAATGTCAAAATAGAGCTTGAAAAACCCTTGTATAAGTAATTAGTCTATGAAGCATTGCCCACAAGGTCACCTGTGCGTAAAGACCGAAGAGGTAGATACCGAACATGCTGGAAAGAGCTGTCTAGGAAGAAGGTCTTTTGGCGGCCGAGGTCACACAATTTGCCACAATAGTTCGAGTTATAAGCCGTGCCCGGATAAGTCCAACTCTTGACTCACCCAGAATTCATTTTTTGGGCTTTGCAATTTTGAGGGATAGTCAGAAGAATCCAATCGTGAAGCGTTCCCTTGGGCTATTAATCGTGCTCTTACTGCTGACCGCTATCTCGCCCCTCGGTGGAGCAAATGCCGCTAGCCCAAAAGTGGGAAGCAAATGCACGAAGCTCAATCAAAAGATCAAAGTTTCACAGCAGATTTTTTTATGCTCAAAATCTGGAAAGAAGTTAGTTTGGGTGAAGTTACGTAGTCCGACCCCATCACCCGGACCTGTTGCATCAAGTGAACCGGTTCCTGCAATTCCAAGTGAACCAAGTACATCGCAGAATTCTCCACAACCGAATCCATCACCATCTTCTCTGCCCGCTCCTACTTCAAATATTTTAGAGAAAAAACCAGTCTCACTAAGTTCACCTACTATTACTGGAGCAAAAAGTGGTGTACTTCCTTCAATCGGCCAAGTTCTTACTTGTTCTGGTTGGAAATGGGATCAAGTAGTTCCTCAAACAATTGTCTCCTGGATTGCTTATCCATCAAATAATGGTTCAGATATTATTGATCCGAAACTGTATTCAATTCTCAGTGAAGTTGTTGCAATTGGTGATGCAAAGTTGGAAATTTCAAAAGCAAATATTGAAAAAATCTCTGGTAACTACTTGTACTGTTTTGCAACGGCAAAGACCGCAGGCGGGCTCGAAACTACTTCTATCGCTGCTATTCTCCTGGGTAAGTAATTCTGGAATATCCACTCTAGGATCTGCAGAAACAAGATATAACCTGCGAATACTTTTTACATCTGAAAAGAGTGAAAGTGTGGAAATCGATAGCATTTCAGAAGCAGGCGGTAGACCAACTCTGACTTTTGTGACTCCGATGATGATGGATGAGGGGTACAAGAACCGCTGGCAAGTGGCAGGGGCGAGACGGTTTCAGGAAGAAGAACATTTTCGTCTGCAATCACGGGGGCAACGACCGTTAGAACCAGGCTGATCTTGCCAGTTTGGGCTAAATAGTGAGTATCAACCGAACAAGAGCAAGGCCGCGACCTTGTCCATTGTTGGGATATCCCTAAAATCATCTTCTAGTCCAATTCCCTTAACTTGGAGCGTCATGGCATCAGAGTTTCGTACCCGCGTTCTCGTGGCAGAAGATGAAGAGTTCACCCTCAATCTTCTGCGCGAAACACTTACTGATGCCAATTTTGAGGTCAAGGCGGTAAATTCAGTAGCCGATGCCCTTGAAGCTGTTGCGAACTTTGACCCGCATGCAGTTATTAGCGATCTGAACTTTGGTATTAACGCTCCCAGTGGGGCAGATCTGCTCAACTACCTAGAAGAGGAACACCCTTGGATAGGCAAAGTCATTTTAACCTCCCATGCTTCGCCGGCTTTGGCCCTACCTCGTGGAGTATCCCTACCTAAGAACGTCATCTACTTGGTCAAGTCAGAACTGCAATCGATTTCAACCCTTAATAAAGCAATTAGAGAATCCATTGCCAACACGAATGAATTAGCTACTCGTCCCGTTCTGGAGCAAACACGTATTGTTATTAGCAGTACTCAAGGCGAAATTCTGCGGCTGATGGCTGATGGATATACCAATTCTGCGATTGCAGCGCGACGCGGAACATCACTTCGCGCAACCGAGACTCTGGTCCAGCGCACCTTTGCCACCTTGGGGCTTAAGAGCGATGATGAATATAACCCACGAATTCTTGCTGTGCGTATGTGGCAAGAGGACAAGATTGTCCTGCGCTAAGTCGTAACGTCTAAATCTTTTAAAAGCGACTTAGTATTATCAAATGAATCGCGAGAACTTTCAGGTATCCGATGGCCGCAATCTAGAGTTCCTAACAAACGGTCCGGTCAAAAGTACCGCTGTTATTCTCCACGCCGGAACTACGCAAGATATAACTGGTTGGAAGACATGGCTCGATTACTTCGCAACTCACGGGATATTTGCTCTCTCATTTGGACGCAGTGGATATGCCGGAAGTACCAATATGCCAGGTCGCATCACCATTGATGTTGCAAACGATATAGCCGAACTAGCGACCGAGTTAGGTATTACTAAGTTTGTGAATATCGGTCTATCAGGTGGTGGCCAACATGCGATTGCGACGGGGCTTGATCCGAGATCTGCAGGTGTCGTAACTGTCGGCAGCTTGGCACCTTTTGCAGAACTCGGTCAAGATTTTTACACCGGGATGCAGCAAGCCGATTTAGATGAGTATGCCGATGCGCTTGAAGATATCAATCTTCTGGTTTCGCGTTTTCAAAAATGGCAAGATGGCGATGTCGCCGAAACTATTGTCGGCGATGAACTAAGTGAACGAGACAAGCTGGCATCCAATCAACCAAGTTGGAAAGTCACCCTCGATTCTTGTGCCTTCACGATGGCACAAGGATGGGACTGGGTTGCAGATGATTACAGCTCATATCTAAAGCCATGGGGATTTGATCCACGCGATGTAAAAGTGCCAACCGTTATCTGGCAGGGTGGCTTAGACAAGAACGTTCCCATTCAACATGGAAAATGGCTGGCTACAAATATGCCAAATGCGCGCCTTGAGCTTCGCCAGGAAGAAAGCCACTTAGGTATTTTCGTCAATTACGAGGAAGAGATCATGCAGAGCGCAATTGCTCTGCTTACTTCTTCTTAAAGCCTCCCGGACAGACTGGCTTAACCGCAGTTACTTTCTTGCTGGTCTTGCCCTTGATGCACGTAATCGTCACTTTCCTGGCAATCGCTGCAACGGGAGAGATTGCAGGTTCAGGGGTTGCAGTCTGGGTATCTTTAACAATTTTGATTGCAACGCTTGGAGATGAGAAGTGAAAACCCGAAGTAATTATTAGATAGTCATTTTCGATCCGCTTACCAATAACTGTTGCCACGCTAGATGCAGAACCGTCTTCGTATGTGATGCTCACGGACGCGTTAATACTTCCATCAAGATCGAGTTTCCACATGCAGAGTGCAGATTCTCGAGGAATCCGCAGCTCTAAATAGCCAATGTTTAGTCCACCGTCTGGTGCGAAGTGTGGAGTTTCAAGTCTTACTTTTATCGTCTCAGTTACTGGATCCCAAACAGGATCAACCGAATGCATCGCATTTGAAAGAACTTGTATGCCACCCATTTTTCCACAAGGCCCTAAGAACTGAGTAATGTCATTATTCATACCGAAAATATTTATATTTGCGGTGTAGGTGTAGCCATATGCTTTTTCTTCCGGCAGTGATCCCGCCGCTTGGTTAGATCGCGCTGTCGCGATCGGAGACATTGTTGCAATAATCTCTCGCATCGCCACGCCATTAAAATCTGGTAGATCCTTGCCATATTTAACGGTTGTATTTCGGGCGCTTCCGCTGACTTCACCAAAGGCAAAAGTCTTAGGCGCTCTTATAGTTACAACGAATGAAATATCTTTATTATCTTTCCAAGTATCCGGTCCTAAAGAAGATGTCAAAGCCAATGTGTACTCTTCGCGATTTGAAGAACAAGAGTTCACTGACCAGCAGAATGTCGCTAAATAAGGTTGAAAATCACTAATGACAATTATTGGGCTTGTTGCAACAAGATCAGCTGATCCGCTCTCAAAAGACCATAATTCATAAAAACCCTGAGTAATTTTACTTTTTAGGTTAGCTAGTTCAGCTGGTGTTAAAGCCGCACCCGAAATTGGGCGCTCGGAATCACCAATACGCCCATCAAATCCAGAGGGGACTTTGTTGCCAGTTAACTTTCCCGCTATCGCCTTATCGCTGGCTTTTGGAATCACGCTAACGGATTGAATACAAGTCAGCGCCTGTGCGGTATTTGTCCCACATGAAACTAGAGTGTGTCTAACTGGTGCGCCTACTGCTAGGCGAGGTCCCTGCTCGGATTCAGCGTTTGCTATCGGCGAAGTTGAGACAGATAAAGCCAGAGTAAGAATCGCGGCGGCGATAACTTTTATATTTTTAATGTTTCTCCCAAAACTACTTTTTCTTATATCCGGCAGGGCATGCTGGCTTTACAGCTGACACCTTTTTAGTGATCTTTCCCTTTAAGCAGGAGATAGTCAACAACTTAGGCACTGCAATCGGCGCCTTTCATCAGGGGCGATCACTTTATTTTGCGTTGGCACCTCGGACAAAAGTGCGATGAACGGGCGCCGAAAGTGATCCGGCGGATTGGAGCGCCGCAACGTGGGCAGGGTTCATTGGTACGGCCATATGCGGCCAAGGATTGCTCAAAGAATCCACTTTCGCCATTGACGTTTATATATAGGTCATCAAATGAGGTGCCGCCTTTGGCGATGGCTTCCTGCATTACTTCTGTTGCGAAATCGATGATGGTGGAGATCTTCTTCTTGGACAGATCTGCAGTGGAAATTTCTGGATGAACCTTGGCACGCCAAAGGGTTTCATCGGCATAGATATTGCCAACTCCGCTCATGATCTCTTGATTTAAAAGAGCGGTCTTAATTTTGATCTTTCGCTTTGCGAATCGATTAATGGTTTCATCTTTGTCGAAGTTGAAATCAAAGGGATCGGTTGCGATGTGTTGGGCAGATGTCGGGATGCCGTCAGTAATTTCTTCAACCGAGACCCAGCCAAAGGTGCGTTGATCGTTAAAGACTAGTTCGCGTTTACGGATATTTTTCGACAGGTCAAATTTGGCACGGACGTGTTTTGCTGCTGGGCGATCTTTCTCACTAATCAGGAACTGACCGCTCATGCCTAAGTGAGCTACTAATACTTGTGGACGATCAAGAACAAACCAGAGGAATTTGCCCCGGCGATTTAAGTCGATGATCTTGGCACCGTTGATTGATTTAAGCGGTGCTATTGATTCAGGTTTTAGCGCGCGGGGATGAAGGTCGTGTGCCGCGGTGATCGTGTAACCCTTGACGAATTTTACGAGGCCACGGCGAACGGTTTCGACTTCCGGTAATTCAGGCATTGCTTAACCTTTATTGATCACGCTAAGGGCTGCAAGTGCGCTGTCATAACCTTTATCTTCTTTGCTACCAGGTAATCCAGCACGAGCGGTTGCTTGATCTAGGTTGTCGCACATCAGCACACCGAAACCAATTGGCTTAGAACGCGAAAGCGATACATCCATTACGCCTTGTGTAACTCCCTGGCAGACATAATCAAAGTGCGGAGTTTCACCGCGCAGAACAAGTCCAACAATTACTGCAACATCAAAGCCCTCATCAAAAGCTAATTGCGCAGCCAATGGCAGTTCGAAAGAACCAGCAACAGTGCGAGTTACTGGATTAGCAATCCCGGCTGCCTTAAAGCCGCGTATTGCACCAGCCACCAAGGAGCCACAGATATCGGGATGCCAAGCGGCGGTAATGACAATCGCTTTTAAATTTGGGAATTGCGGGATAGCGATTTCGGGTGCATGACCGGCCATTAGAGCGCTCCTAACGCGTGATTTAATCTATCTCGTTTGGTTTCAAGGTACTTCTTGTTATGTTCATTTGAAGAAATTTGTAGGGGTTTTGTAGTCACTGTTATTCCTGATTTCTGAAGCGAGGCTACCTTTTCAGGATTATTTGTAAGTAGCGCCAGCTGCTTTATCCCAAGTCGTTGCAGAATTTCATTCGAATCTTCATATGTTCGATCATCTACTGGCTGACCTATCGACAGATTGGCTTCCACGGTATCTTGACCAGCGTCTTGCAGTACGTAGGCTTTGATTTTTTCGGCAAGACCAATCCCACGGCCTTCGTGATCACGTAGGTAAATTACATATCCATTGCCATTTTCTTCGATTAAACGAATAGCTTCCTGAAGCTGCGGGCCACAGTCGCAACGCTGAGAACCAAAGACATCGCCTGTAAGGCACTCAGAATGGATACGGACTAGTGGTTGCGCCTTTGGGTCAGATTCAAACTTCAAGATCGCGTGCTCGGCACCGGTTGGAGAGATATAACTAGCGATCTTCCATGAAGCGTTTTCTAGCGGAAGTTCCGCCCATTCCATTCCTGATTCATCATCAATCACGCTCTTAGGTGCGACTTGCGAAAGCTCATCAATTGAGATGACTTGTAAACCATGTGCCTTTGCAAATTCAGTAATTTGCCCACCGCGCATCATGGTGCCGTCATCATTTACTAATTCTGATAAGACCGCAGCTGGATTTGAATTAGTTAACTCGCACAAGGCGATACTGGCTTCGGTATGTCCGCGTCGTTGATGTAATCCGCCGGCTACGGAAATCAATGGGAATACGTGTCCCGGGCGAGCAAAGTCAGTTGGTTGCGAATTGGCATCTGCCAGCGCCCGCAAGGTATTGGCGCGCTCGAGCGCTGATATGCCAGTTGAACGACCAGCAATAACATCAACACTTACGGTAAAGGCGGTGGTGTGGTTATCTTCATTGCGCTTGACCATTAAAGGCAGTTTTAATCGCTTTGCGGCAGCTGATGTTATGACTCCGCAGATAACACCAGATGTATAACGCACCATGAAACCAATATTTTCGGCGGTCGCATTCTCTGCTAAGAGAATTAGATCAGCCTCATTTTCGCGGTCCTCATCATCGGTTACGACGACGAATTTACCGCTCTTGAAATCAGCTAAGACTTGATCGAGATTGGTCATTTGTTGCCCTGTCCTCGTGCAATAAGTCTTTCCACATATTTAGCTAGTACATCTACCTCGATATTGAGCGCATCTCCAGGCTGCTTAATAGAAAGATTTGTATTGGCCAACGTTTCAGGAATGAGCCAAACCGAGATTTGGTTTGCCGCGTCATTTAATTCACCAACGGTAAGAGAAACTCCTTCAACGCAGATAGAGCCTTGAGCGACCACGTACTTCATCAAATCACTTGGTATTGAGATATCCATACGAGTCCACTGTGAATCAGTTGAGATGGCCACGACCTTAGCGACGCCATCAACGTGGCCCTGCACGATATGGCCGCCGAGTCGATCAGATGTTCTGGTGGCGAGTTCGAGGTTCACAGGTGAACCCTCTTTAAGCAGACCAGTGCTGGTTAAGTTAAGAGTCTGCACCATGACATCGACAGAGAACTTACTTTTATCAAAACCAGTCACTGTCAGGCAGACTCCATTTACGCTAACTGAATCGCCTTGGGCGATCTGAGATGCGATTTCTGGACTTAAGATGGCAAGCTTTGCGCTGGTTTCTCCGTGTTCAATTAGGGAAACCTTGCCAACTGCTTGAATTAACCCAGTAAACATTAGCGACCACCTTCTTGGCTGTTTTCGCTCTTGACGAGCGTTATCTTTAAATCTGCACCGATGACTTCGACGTCAGAGATCTCAAAATCTAAACGTCCTGCAATATTTGTTATTCCTAAATCGCCGATCGATGGCAAGCCTGAACCTAAGAAAGTTGGCGCTTGGAAGAGAACAATTTCATCTACTAAACCTTCTCGCAATAAAGCTGTTCCAAAAGTTGGTCCTGCTTCAATTAATAGTTGGTTGAATCCGCGCTCTTTGGATAAGGCGATTAGCTCTTTAGGATCTCTAGATTTAATAATCACTGTCTCAGCATCATCACCGAGAATCTGAGAGCTAGCGGAAATTTCAGTATCTCCCATAACGATACGTACTGGGTTAGCGCCCAAACCTTTGCTGGTTAGCAACGGATCATCTGCTTTCACGGTCGCGGTTGTCGTGACTATGGCATCGGCCTGAGAACGCATTAGCGCAACATCAGCTCGTGCAGCTTCTCCGGTGATCCACTTTGAGCTGCCATCGCTTGCGGCAACTTTGCCATCCATGGTTGAAGCTATCTTCCAAGTAATTCTTGGACGATCTTTAACAATTTTTGTTAACCAAGCACGGTTGGCAAAGACTGCTTCATCACGCGCCATGCCGAGTTCAACTTCAATGCCGGCATCGCGCAATCGTTGCGCTCCCCCTGCGGCGACTGGATTTGGATCTTCTACGGCGCAAATAACTTTTGAGAGGCCGGCTTTAATGATCGCATCCACACATGGTGGAGTTTTTCCATGATGGTTACATGGTTCTAGGGTTACATAAATGATTGAGCCGGCTGGAATGGCAATGGCGGTGTTAATTGCAACTACTTCGGCGTGATCTGTGCCTTGATGGAAGCCTTCGCTTATGAATTCGCCTACCGCGCTTGTGATGACTGCACCAACAATTGGATTAGGGAAAGTTTTACCAAGGCCTAGGCGAGCACAATCGATGGCGCGCGCCATCGCAGCTTCTGCAGTTAGGACTTGCTTCATTTTCAACACCCTTGATCGAGAACGGCTGTTGCATCTCGGGGTGGAAAAAGCGGTACGAGCCGACGCACCAAAACTTTGTTAAAAGGTAATAACAAAGCCAGCATCGACTACGCGTTGGTTTTCTCTCATCCGGACTTTAACCGTCGGTTCGGGAATTTCACCCAATCCACCGGTCAATGGCAATGACCGGGTCGCAGACTTTAACTGCCGGTTCGAAATTACATCGACCCCGAAAAACAACACCCTCAGTCTAGCGCTTTAACAAGTCTTGCGGGTGACCGAGAAAATAGTTGAGTTTTAAGCAACACCGATCGAATCAACGACGAAAATTAAGGTTTCATTAGGCCCAATTGGTCCGCCACCTTGTGCGCCATAACCTAGATCAGGTGGAATAACTAGCAAGCGACGACCGCCGACTTTCATCCCAGGAATACCTTGCTGCCATCCAATAATTACATTTGCTAGTGGAAATGTGGCAGGAGATCCGCTAGTCCATGAAGATTCAATTAACTTGCCATTAGACCAAGTCATTAGCGTGTAATGAACTGTCATTGTTGAAGTTGGCAAAGCTTCTGCGCCGGTACCAACGATGATGTCTTTTGTGACTAGGGTCGTCGGTGCGGTTCCAGTTGGGGCGCCAATTGTTGGGGCCTCACCTTGGTTAGTTGTAACCGTTGGCAAGTTATCTGCTGCTGCGCTCACTTTTTTATCTCCACATCCAGTTAGTAATAAGGCTGATACCGCTATTAAGGCTAAAAACTTCTTCTTCACTTCTTTTCTCCCTCGCCGATTTCACGGATTAACTTAAATTCTCCGCCACCAAGCTGTCCTTGATCGCGATACATCTCTAACTTAGCGCGAGTATCTGCAATATCGAGATTACGCATCGTTAACTGGCCAATGCGATCGACCGGTCCAAAGGCAGCGTTTTCAGTGCGTTCCATAGAAAGTTTTTCAGGGTGATAGCTAAGGGCAGGCCCAGTTGTGTTAATGATCGAGTAATCATCACCGCGACGCAGGCGAATAGTTACTTCACCAGTAATGGCAGATGCCACCCAACGTTGCAGCGATTCGCGCAACATCAGTGATTGAGGATCTAGCCAGCGACCTTCGTATAACAAACGTCCTAAGCGACGACCTTCTGCGTGATAATTAGCAACAGTGTCTTCATTATGAATTGCACTTAGCAAGCGCTCGTATGCAATAAAGAGAAGTGCCATACCTGGCGCTTCATAAATTCCACGGCTCTTGGCTTCAATGATTCGGTTCTCAATTTGATCGGCCATACCAAGTCCGTGGCGGCCGCCGATTTCATTAGCTGCCTGCATTAAGGCCACAACATCGCTGAAATCTTTACCATTTATTGCAACTGGGCGGCCTTGTACAAACTGGATCTTTACATCTTCACTGGCAATTGCAACTGATGAATCCCAGAACTTAACGCCCATAATTGGGTTAACGATTTCAATTGAGGCATCAAGATTTTCTAGATCTTTGGCTTCATGCGTGGCACCCAAGATATTGGCATCGGTTGAGTAAGCCTTTTCTACGCTATCGCGATAAGGGAATTTGCGAGAGACCAACCATTCCGACATCTCTTTACGGCCACCAAGTTCGCGCACGAAATCTGCATCAAGCCATGGTTTGTAAATGCGTAGATTTGGATTGGCCAACAATCCGTAGCGATAGAAACGCTCAATGTCATTGCCCTTATAAGTTGAGCCATCGCCCCAAATTTCAACTTTATCTTGCAACATAGCGCGCACAAGTAACGTGCCGGTTACTGCGCGTCCCAGTGGCGTTGTATTGAAATATTGCTTTCCACCAGAACGGATGTGAAATGCTCCGCAGGCAATTGCAGCTAAACCTTCTTCAACCAGTGGCGTCTTGCAATCAACTAATCGTGAAATCTCTGCGCCATATTCTTTAGCGCGCACCGGAACTGAATCAATATCGCTCTCGTCATATTGGCCAAGGTCTGCGGTGTAAGTGCAAGGGACTGCGCCCTTTTCGCGCATCCAGGCAACTGCAACAGATGTGTCGAGGCCACCTGAAAAGGCGATACCTACTTTTTCTCCGACAGGAAGGGATGCAAGCACTTTGGACATGCGCGTAAGTCTAACGGTTGAGCAGGGCGGCTAGCGCAGGCTTTACTTTCCAGAGCGAGATCATTGCGTCATAGCGCGATTGTTCTGCTGTATCTGCGATAGCGCCAGTCTTTATAGCACGAATCATCAAGTTACGTGGGGTGTGCTCTCCCCCGATAAATTCAATCGCTTCGACGCGATAGCCCAATAATTTCATTATCTGCATCCGCAGGGCATCGGTAATGAGATCACCGAGGCGCTCTTTCATAATTCCATTTCTAGTAATCATCTGCCAAGGCTCTGGGGCATCGACCATCTGCGCTTGAATATCGTGGTGGCAACAAGGTGCGATTAAAGTTAACTTGGCGCCTGTATTTACCGCCCAGGCAATTGCATCATCGGTTGCGGTATCACAGGCATGTAGGGCAATTGCCACATCAGCTGATTGCAAAGTTGTCTGCGATATTTCTTCAGCAAGGAAGGTAATAGTCTTTGAGATACCTAACTTTTCGGCGATCTGGTTATTGCGCACACGTGCGCTCTCGCGCACATCGATACCAATTACCTTGACCGGGATTCCTTGCTTAGTCAAGTATTGGTGTGCGGCAAATGTTAAGTAGGCATGGCCGCAGCCCAAGTCAACTATCGATAATGGTGCGGACGCAGTTGGTTTAGCAATATGTCCAGCTTCGATAGCCGAATTAAGCGACGGCACCAATAGCCGTAAGAACTCTTCAACTTGTAGATACTTATCGTTCTTACTCGCTTTAACTTTGCCAGATATATCTGAGATTCCGACTTCAATTAAGAAAGGATCGCTTGGATCTAAGAGCCTGGCTTTAGCGCGATTATGCGAAAGGTCTGCTTCAAAAGAGTCAGTTGTCTTATGAATTAAGGCCTCACCTTTCTTGGTAATGCGAAGAGAGATGGAGCCACTCTTTTGCTCCAGTAAGATATTTGCAAAACCAGCTTCGAGAAGGTTTAGCGCTACAAATTCTGCTGGTGAATAGTTCTTTGTGGTCATCGCTCGACCATCGCTCTGCGAAAGTTGGTATTTAATCTCGCCTTTAATTAGTACTGGCTTTAGATCAATTCGCTCAGTCGGTGTCTGCATATTGCGGCGGCGACCTGAAAGAACCAAACGTACAAAATTCTCCGACTTTTCTAAGCCAGAGACTATCTCTGATAGCGCGGCTGAAAGTGTCGAATCCATGTAATTAAAATACCTTAGATTCTTATCCGTTAGGCTCTGCAGGTGATTACAACCAACGCATGGATCCTTACCGCCTCAATCTTGGCGGTAGTTGTCGCCTTTGACTTCACTTGGGCAGTTATTAGACGAAATCAAAATACCTCGCTTAAAGAGGCGACGCTATGGAGCTTGCTATATGTATCGCTGGCGATTGCTTTTGGTATTCACCTGGGCACCTGGACTGATTCACAAACTCAACAAGAGTTTTTTGCTGGTTGGTTAACTGAGTACTCACTATCTTTCGATAACTTATTTGTATTTGTAATTATCTTGAGCAGGTTGAAGATTGAAGAGAAGAGCAAGCAGCTTGCCCTACTGTTCGGAATTTTGATCGCTTTAGTTTTCCGAATTATTGCAATCACCTTGGGCGCCGCAGCTATCAAGCAATTTGAGTGGATCTTCTTCATCTTTGGAGCCTTCTTGATATACACAGCAGTTCATCTCTTTGTAGAGAGTTCTCATGAAAAGGATGAGGAAGAGAAGGAAAGTAAGTTGATTTCATATCTCAGCGCCAAGGGGGTGAAGCCTTTTACGATCGCTCTCATCGCCTTAGGCGCCACAGATATCCTCTTTGCTCTGGATTCGATTCCGGCAATCTTTGGCTTAACTGAAAATGTTTATGTTGTTGTAACAGCGAATGTATTTGCGCTGATGGGGCTGCGCCAGCTGTACTTCTTAATCGGTGGGCTGATGCAACGCCTTATCTATATTGGCAAAGGGTTATCTGTAATTCTAGGCTTTATCGGGGTAAAGCTTCTATTCCATGCTTTCCATGCCGTAGATATTCATAAAATTGGTGGATTTAAAATTCCCGATATAAGTATCACGCAGAGTCTTTCGGTAATTGTTGGAGTACTTGCGATTGCAACGCTCTCTAGTTTGTACGTTACTTCAAAGCGGAAATAATTATTTAGGTAGCTCTACAACTACTGCCAGCCCACCTAAATCGCTCTTTCGCAGTTCCAGATCGCCGTTATGTTCCTGCACAATCGCAGCGATGATGCTCATGCCAAGTCCCGATCCGCCACTATCGCGCGAACGTGATGGATCAAATCTATTCATTGCCGAGATTTCACTGCGATAAGCGCTCTCCGGAAGTCCAGGACCGCCATCTTCAATTATCAGATTGACTTTCTTGCCCTTACTTTTGAGTGAGATGGCAACTGGTGCACCTGGTGGGGTATGGCGGACAATATTTGAAAAACAGTTTTGGATTAAGCGATTTAAATGCTCGCGCGAGCCATTGACCGTGCAAATATCTTCTAGCGAAATTGCTAACTTACGATCCTTATTGAAGAGTGCAAAATCATTGGAATGCGCTTGAACCAGATCGGTTAGATCAATCTCTTCAAAGGTAGTTGGACGGCTTTCTCCAAGTTCGGCAAGTAATAAGAGATCATGGATTAAGCGCTCCATTCGTTCAATCTCCGAACTAACGCGCGAGAAAGCCCGCGTCCGATCGGCTACTTCGCTCAGCTGACCCTTACTAAGCATCTCGTTATAGCCCTTAATTACCGTTAAGGGAGTTCTTAACTCATGTGATGCATCGCCTAAGAATTTCTGCATGCGATCCAAGGCCTTAGCATCGAGCCCACGATTATGGCGGCGAAGAAAGAAGATAGAGAAGAAAATGGCCAAACCATCGGCTACAAGAGTAAAGCCGCCTAAATTCTTTAAATTAGATTGGAAATTGCTATTTAACTCATCTAAGGATGATGCGATTATCAGATAGTCGCCGCCAGCAATCTCTATCGCCCTAAAACGGTAAGAGTTATTTGATTGAACCGAGATCGGTTCTGCCAACGCTTTTCTAACTTCTGCGATGGAATTAATACCTGGATAAATTAAATGTGATTCATTTATTACCGTTTCAACACCTTCTTGGGTTATCAATGTGAGGGTTAAATCCAGACTCTCTTCTTCAACGCTTAATATGGCGGCGCTGATTGCTTCTGTTGGAAAGGTGGTCACTCGCTGCGATACGGTATTTATAGATTGATCAATACGCTTCAAATCAGAATTTCTTGCTTCCATTGTGGCAAATCCACCTATGACGCTCGAAAGCAAAGTAGTTACAAAGATTGAGATTATTGCAAATTTACTACTTGATTTCTTCATCTCTACTTTGGTTCCTGGATTACAAAGCCAACGCCCCGAACCGTCTTAATCCCTTCAAAGCCATCTTTATGAAGCTTCTTGCGCAGGTAGGAAATATAAGTATCGGCTACCGTGCTCTCTGATTCAAAGGTGATTCCCCAGACTTCATCCAAGAGTAGGCTCTTACTGAGTACTCGATTCTTATTTTCGATTAAAACTTGAAGCAATCTAAATTCAGTGGGAGATAACTCCACTCGCTCTTGGTTAAAGAAAACTGTGTGGCTAGATTCATCCATAGCGATCGGTCCACACCGCAATTCTGCTGGATCTACAGATGAAATCTGAGATCGCCGCAAAATTGCCTTAACGCGCAATAAAAGCTCTTCTAATCCAAATGGCTTAGTCACATAATCATCTGCACCCAAAGTTAATCCGCGGGTGACGTCAATTCGATCGGCGCGAGCACTTAACATCAGCGCTGGTGTGTTATCACCTGTTGAGCGAAGTCTCTCAACTAATTCAAAGCCATCCATGAGAGGCATATTGATATCTACAATAAGTAAATCTGGTTTCTGATTGCGAATTGATGTGAGTGCTGACATTCCATCCTGGGCGGTTGCGGTTTCAAATCCAGCGATGCGTAGGGCATCTCCCAGAAGCTCCCGAACTCCGGCTTCGTCATCAACTATCAGAATCAGCTCGGCCATAGGCATAGCCTTCCATGTCGCCTCATAAATAGCCAAGGTGTTACGCAAATACCCACGCGAAAGCGGTGTTTTCACCGAAAATTCACAAAGTCTTATCCGATACTAATGTCACGGAAAAGCGAGGTTTGAGTAATGAAATTAAGACGCGTTGCTTTAGTAACAACGGCTCTATTTCTCGCGCCTTTAATCTCTATCTCTTCCGCAAACGCTGATAACCAACCACCTACATCCACAAATCAGGGCTATTCGGATGCAATGGCTGCCTATAAAATTGAGTTAGAAAAGTTTCGAGAAGTCTTTAAAGTATTTGAAAATAATAGACGAGTTATTAATCAGAGTTTTAAAGATGCTATTGATAAGGCGATGTCGGATGCACGTAATCTAAACGCGACACCTCAGACTCAAATGCAGCGACGTCAAAGTATGAGCGTTAAACAAGGAGCAGTAATTTCTGCAACGGCCGCACGTGATGCAGCCATTGAAGCGCTAGGGCCACCACCGGTAGCACCAACTCCACCGGCAAAACCACCGCGTGCTGAGAAGAGCCGTAAGTAAGTTAGACCGCTCTGGCGACTAGTCGTTGACTGCTAGTGCTCGATTTCGTAAAGTTTCACGATTATACGATTTAGTGCGTTCGTGATGCTTGCGGATTTGTAACTCAAAGTTCTTGATCGCCTCATCAAATGCTGCCAGGTCATTAATTTCTGCCGCTTCAGCTCGCATCAATGGTCCAACGCCATGCGAGGTTAGGATTACCCGGTGCGAGCGTTTTCCTTGACGTGGATTTAACTCGTGCAATATTTCAACTTCAACCCGATCAATTGCCACGCTAAAGCGTTCCATTGTGCGCAACTTGTCTTCGGCAATCTCGCGGAAATCTGCGGCGAGTTCGGCATGGCGGGCATGAATAACAATCTTCATATTCTCTCCCTCTAGGTTCTTCTTGCTATCTAACAATGGCACTGATGCCAAGAATTAGATATAGAAGCGAAGGACTAAAGGGGTAGCGCTACGACAATTAAGGTGAGAAGCACCGCGTAGAGCGTGCTCTGGGCAAAGATAATTAGAGCGGTACGACGATCTGCCGAACGCGCAGCCGAATCAGATACCCGAGAGATTTCTCCCATTTTTCCAAAGTTAAAGGTGCCAGCAAAACCGAAAGCTAAGCAGAATTTCTTACGTGATTGCACCCAACCTACGGACATGACCATCAGTGGAATAAATATTCCAAAACGTGCGCCGCGGGCTGCACCGGTAGTTATAAAAGTTGCGAGTGCTGAAAGTGAGAGAATTAAACCGATTAACGCGACCATGCGGCGGCGGCTAATTTCACCGGCGCCAATATTGCAGGTGCCGGGGATGTAATTTGCATCAGACAACTAGGCAACCTCAAATTCATCTTCATCTTCATCGATCCAAGCATCAGCTGGTGCATCATCTTGGCGTTGTGCCCAAGATAAGAAGCTGCCGACAGCTTGAAATGCCACAGCAAGCAGCGCAAAGACTGCAAGGAAGCGGCGAATCGTTTTCATAGGATAAAAATACCGCTTATTAGAAATCTTTTCACTTTTTGGCAGCGTGCAACGCCGAATCGATATCGGCCCAAAGATCTTCTACATCTTCGCACCCGAGTGAAAGCCGGATCAAGCTTTCTGGAACGCTGGCGCTCTCAATCGGCCAACGGCGGCGGCGCTCCCAGAGAGATTCAACTCCGCCCAAGCTAGTTGCAAAGGTAACGATCTTGGAAGCTTCACAGACTTTATCTGTGGTGGCGCCATCACCGTCATATTCAAAAGAGACGATTGCGCCAAATCCCTTCATGAAAGCCTTCGCCTTGGCATGTTGTGGATCGGTAGGAAGTCCTGGGTAGCGAACGCGCGTTACCAATGAGTGTGCGCTAAGTCGCGTAGCGATCTCTAAAGCGTTCTCACTGGCGCGTTGAAAACGTAGCGGGAAGGTACGGATGCCGCGCAAGGCAAGCCAGGCTTCAAAGGGCCCTGGAATCGAACCGTTGAATTTACGAGCATCTTCTACAGCCTTAAAGAGTTCTGGGTTATTTGTGGAAAGTGATCCGAGAACAACGTCGCTATGGCCCGCCAAATACTTAGTTACCGAATTCATCACGATATCTGCGCCCATCAAAATTGGCTGCTGGGTAAGAGCTGTTGCAAATGTGTTATCGACGGCAACTGTTATGCCGCGAGACTTTGCTTCTTTAATCAGCGTTGGCATATCTGCCACATCAAGAGAAGGATTTGTTGGCGATTCAATCCACAATAAATCTGCCCCATCTAGCGCAGCAATTACTTCAGCGGTATCTGCGATCGATACAAATTGTGGATTTAATTTCTTAGTGGCAGAAAGATTACCGAGCAAAGTCATCACACCTGAGTACCCCTGATTAGATGCCACAACTTTTGCGCCAACCGGCAGGGTTGAAAATACTGCAGTAACTGCCGCCATTCCAGATGAGTAAGTAAGAGTTTTGCCACCTTCTAGCGCTGCGATTGCAACTTCTAGCGCAGTCCAAGTTTCATTTCCATAACGACCGTAACCAATTGCACCACCTGCAACAAATGTTGAGTTAAGTGAGATCGGTTGATTTAACAAACTATCTGGACCGACTTCTGGGCGCCCTGCGGTGATTGCAATTGTTTCTGGGCGAAGATTTTTTGGCGACTTGGAATTCATGGGCTAAGCCTAATCGTTGTCCAGCACTGCCATCGCCGCATTATGGCCTGCGATTCCGCTCACGCCACCGCCGCGTCGGGCGCCGGCGCCAGCTAGAAATATATGTTCGTCTGCTGTCTCGGATCCCCACGTTAAATCAGCGCCCGAACCATCGATAAATGGAAAGTCCAGATCGCGGTGGAAGATATTGCCGCGCGGTAGACCAATATCGGTCTCTAAATCTAGTGGTGACTTTGTTTCAATCGCCAAAGATCCATCCTGACAAACTGCGAGAACAGATTCGATGGGATCAAGCAGGTATTGATTCAAACTTTCTAGCGCCGCAGCTTTTGCCACAGCTTTTGCCGCATCCGGTGATTTATCAAAGAGTGATGCTGGCGTATGTAAACCAAAGAGGGTAAGTGTTTGATACCCAGCAGCTGCTAAATCGGGTGAGAGAATTGTTGGATCAGTCAAAGTGTGACAGTAAATTTCAAGTGGTAAATCACTTGGGATTGCGCCAGCTATTGCGCTTTGATATGCCGTCTCTAATTGTGAATAACTTTCATTGATATGGAATGTGCCAGCAAAAGCTAAAGATGGATCAACGCCAGATTTAAGTCTGGGCAATCGTGATACCAACATATTCATCTTCAATTGTGAGCCTTCTAATGACTTTGGCTTATCTGCGCCGCGAATCTGTGCCAGAGTCTGCGGGGCACCGGCGAACAATAAGTCGTGTGCGATGAATTTCTCACCATTTACAGTCTTAACGGAAACCCCAGTTGCATCGCTATCAATCTCGCTCACACGCGAGTTAAGTAAAATTTCGACGCCAGCATTTGTGGCAACTCGCTTTAACTCAATTACTAAAGCGCCCATTCCGCCTTGCGGCACCCGCCATTGGCCAGTTCCGTTACCAATTAAGTGATAGAGAAAACAGCGGTTAGCTTGTAAATCATCGGCTGATACAAATGTGCCAATCAAACCATCGGTTAGAACGACTCCCCTAACAATGTCATCGCTAAAGCGATCACGTATTACTTCGCCGATGGGGCGCTCCATTAAATAGCTCCAAGTTTGTGACAAACCAATCTCACTCTTAAGGTTTTCAGCGCTCTTTAGCGGCTGCAACATGGCGGGGGCAATTCGTTTAGCCAACTCAGCAATTTCTCCATAGAACTTCTGCCAGGCATCGCCTTCGGCGCTAGAACCGGTTAACTCTTGGAAACTTTGTGCGGTGCGTTGATCCCAATTTTGCGAGATCAATAGTCCGCCTGCATCAGCGCCGGAGTTTTTTGTAAATGGCGTATACGAGGCGATAGATCTTTCTAGCGTTTTAAAGTTAATTCCTAAGTCAGCAACGATTTGATCAGGCAGCAGCGAGACTAAATAAGAGTAACGAGATAAGCGGGCGTCGAATTCTGGGAAGGGGCGCACACTAGTGGTGGCTCCCCCGAGCTCAGCTTCTGCCTCCAGTAATACAACTTTCTTACCAGCGCGCGCTAAGTAAGCAGCAGCAACTAGGCCGTTATGGCCACCGCCGACAACTATCGCGTCATACTTTTTCTCTAGCGACATTAATTTAATTTCGTTCTTAGAGAACTCTTGCGATGCGCTCGATTGCCTCAGTAATAATAGCCGGGCTAGTTGCGAAATTTAAACGAACATAATCTTTGCCAAGTGGACCGTAGATGTGGCCAGAGTTAAAGGCAACTTTTGCTTTCTCAATCAGCGCAAGGCCGGGATCTTCACCTAAATTTAATTTACTCATATCAAGCCACGCTAGATATGAAGCTTGCGGAAGGTGGTAGCCAATTGCCGGAACACGTGATGAAATCAAGTTAGCTATTAACTTGCGGTTTTGATCCAATATTTCAATTGCCTCATCTAACCAAGCATCGCCTTTTTCAAAAGCAGCTACTGTGGCAAAGGCGCCTAATAGCGATGCGCGATAGTGCAGAGCGGGTGCAAGCTCATTTAGCTTCTCATGCATCACTTGAGTCTGTGAAATGATGATTGCGCATTTAAGTCCTGCAATATTCCAGCCCTTGCTAGCGGCAGTGACAGCTATTCCAACATTTGCAGCATCTTCGTTGAGTGAAAGATAGGGAATAAATTCTGCTTCTTTAAAGGTCAGCGGTGCATGAATCTCATCAGAAATAACAATAACTTTATATTCTTTAGCTAGCGCTGTGATGCGAAGTAAATCTTCGCGGGTGTAAACCTTGCCCAGCGGATTATGTGGGCTGCAAAGCAGATGTACGACGATGCCATTCTGATAAGCCTTTTCGATCCCCGCCCAATCATGGCTCCATCCAGTGCCATCACTAGCAGCTGGATCAAAGTTTAAAGGCACATCAATCATTTCAACTTTAGTCTCACGCATCCAGGTGTAGAAATTTTGGTAAATCGGTGAGCTATATAAAACTTTATCTCCAGGCTTTGTAAATACACGAAGTAGCTCAACTACAGCAACGCCAACATCAGTTGCAGCGCGCACATATTGTGGATTAACGCTCCAGTTCCAGCGGCGCTTAGCAAAGCCAGCAAATGAAGTGCCTAACTCTGGAATTGGGCCGAGGTAACCCAAATCTGATTCAGCAACCATTTCAGTGAGAATCTCACGGATTGGTGCGGCAACTGGAAAATCCATTTCCGCAACTGGCAGCGGCAAGATGTCATGAGTGAAGCCACGCCATTTTTCACTGTGACGGGTCTGCAGATCAGCAAGTGAAGGGATTTTAATTAGGTTCTGGCTCATGAGTGCGAGTATGCCAGTTAAGCCTCGTTTGGCGAAAGGCGGCGCGTTGAGTTACGAACCACCAGCGTTGTGGGAAGAACTAGCGAATGCGGTTCTGCGCTTGGTTTACGAATTCGCTCCATAATTGACCAGGCGGCCATCTCACCCATTAATTGCACCGGTTGTTCCATGGTTGTGAGATCTGAATACTCAGCCATTTCATGTCCATCAAATCCAATAATTGAAATATCATCTGGCACTTTTAGCCCATGGCGGCGCGCAGCCTGCATTGCACCAAAGGCCATCTCATCGGATTCACAGAAAATTGCAGTGGGGCGATTTGGGCGGGCGAGTAAATCATCCATCGCACGCGATGCGGTGTGCATCGTAAAGTCACCGTGGACTTCCCGAGATGGAACCCATTCCAAACCATTCTCGGCAAGAGCCTGCATAAAACCTTTGCGGCGATCCTGCGGAACGCTAAAGTTAAAAGGATCATCGGGGCGCCCAGACATCAAGCCAATTTTCTTATGTCCTTGATTAACTAAGTGCTGGGTTGCAGTACGCGATGATGCAACATCATCGATGGCAACGCTCGAACAGCGTTTATGGTGCATTCCAACAAGAGATACTGGAATTCCTAGGTTGAGCATGGAATCAAACTCTTCTTCAGTCGGTGGCAAACTAATCACAATTAGCGCATCTACGCGCCCCTTTAAGAGTTGGTGCTGAAAGAGGCGTTCGCGCCCCTTCATCTGGCTAAAGTTATAAAGCAGCAGATCAAATCCGGCTTCACGTAGCGCTTGTTCGGCACCGCTAATTACCTGAGCGAAGTACCAACGAGAAATGTAAGGTGCAACTACACCGATGCTATTGGTGCGGCCCAGCGCACTCTTATTCTGAATTGGCGCGATTGGATAATCTAATTTTTCAGCAGCGGCCAAAATCTTGGCGCGGGTGGCGTCGTTGACATGATGGAAGCCGCGCAATGCGCGTGAGACAGTTGCAGCTGAGACTCCTGCCTCTTCTGCAACTTCCTTAATTCCAGCCATATCAAATACCTCCTGCAAAACCTGCAAAGCGCTGTAATAATTCTGCAAGCAACTGCAAAAGTACGCCATTGTCCCTGCAACTTGCAAGGTGCAATACTCTCCCAGCGTGATCTCAGCGCATACTTGAGAAAAGGTTCAATGAAAGCCATGAAAGGTTCGGTGGTAACTGAGCGCGCAATGCGTGCGGCAGTTGCTGAATTATCGCAACGCGATCTCCGCTTAGCTGCCTTAATCGCTTCTCATCCACTCTGCACCGTGGGCCGCAATCCCAAGCCCATCTCGCACTTTGAGGCGTTACTTGAATCTGTAATTTCGCAACAGCTGGCCGTGAAAGCTGCCGACACAATTCACGCCCGGGTTGTGAGGCTCGCAGGCGGAAAGGTAACACCGGCAAAAGTTCTACAGATTAGCGAAGCAGCGATGCGTGAGGCCGGAGTATCTGGCGCCAAATTTAAAACTATTCAAGGGTTAGCAGATGCGGCACAGAGCAAGCGGATTAATATAAATAAATTACATGAAATTGAGAGCGATCAAGAGATATTTGATCAGTTAACTTCCCTCTGGGGAATCGGTCCCTGGACCGTGGATATGTTTATGATGTTTCAGCTGGGGCGTTTAGACATTTGGCCCACAGGTGATCTCGGGGTTCGCCGCGGATACGAGAAAATCTATAAGTTAAAAGAAGAAATTACCCCGAAAGATCTCGATAAAAAGGGCGATAAATTCAAGCCTTATAGAAGTATCGTGGCTTGGTATTGCTGGAGAGCGCTCGAAAAGTAAAAACTTACTTTGCTTCCAAAATGATTGAGACAGAGTTAATACACCAGCGTTGATCTGTCGGTACCTCGTAGCCTTCACCTTCAAAGACATGGCCAAGATGAGAGTCACAACTTGCACAACGTACTTCTGTGCGAACGCGCGGAGCCAGCGATCTATCTTCAATTAAAGTCACAGCGTCATCTGTAGTTGGTGCGTAAAACGATGGCCAGCCACATCCGGAATGAAATTTGGTCTCTGATCGAAAAAGTTCAGCGTTGCAAGCTTTACAACGATAGATCCCGACCGTTTCAGAATCGGTGTATTCACCGGTAAATGGTCGCTCGGTCGCACCGTTACGTAAAACCTCATAGGAGAGCGGATCTAACTTTGCCTTTAACTCAGCTTCGTTAATTGCAACTTTCTTCTCGCTCACTTAGCCACCGACTGAGGGAAGGCGACGCCGGCACTGGAATGGCAGTCATAGCCATTTGGATTCTTCGCTAAATACTTCTGGTGGTACTCCTCGGCTAAATAATAAGTAACGCCGTTGCTATCTAGAATCTCTGAAACTATTTCTCCAATCCCAGATTCAGTCAGGGCGCGTTGATAGATATCGCGCGAAGCGAGCGCTTGCGCCATTTGCTCATCTGAAGTTGTATAAATCGAACTACGATACTGGGTACCGATATCCCCACCTTGTGCATTTAGCGTGGTTGGATCGTGCATCGTCCAGAATTCTTCTAAGAGGCGTTGATATAAAATTACGCTGGCATCGAAATCAACTTGCACTATTTCAGCATGTCCGGTGCGACCTGTACAGACTTCTTCGTAACTTGGGTTTTCAGTAGTGCCACCCATATATCCGACGCTGGTATTTACTACTCCCGCTAAATTCCAGAAGCGACGCTCGGCGCCCCAGAAGCAACCGGTTGCAAAGTAAGCAGTTGATATTGTCATAGAGCGCATTCTTTCAGGAGTTCGCTAATTGCGCTCGGTCAGCGCTGAATTTTTAGGTAGCCTTCTCCTATACCTGCGCCCCCGTAGCTCAGGGGATAGAGCACCGCCCTCCGGAGGCGGGTGCACAGGTTCGAATCCTGTCGGGGGCACGCGACGTATATCACCTAGTTTCTGCGAAATCTTTTTCGCTACATCCTTGTTTATCTAGGTGTTAACAGGGAGAATTACGTCTATAACGCACCTAGTTGCGTTTCTTTATCTTTTACTGCGTTTTACCTATAAAGGAGTTCATCCATGGATTGGCGACATCAATCAGCATGCCGCGATGAAGATCCCGAACTCTTCTTCCCAGTAGGAAATACCGGACCTGCACTTACCCAAATTGAAGAGGCTAAGAAGGTCTGTAACCGTTGCATCGTTAAAGATGCATGTCTGGCTTGGGCGCTAGAGAGCGGTCAAGATGCCGGTGTATGGGGCGGACTATCAGAAGATGAACGACGTGCGCTTAAGCGACGTGCTGCACGTAATCGTGCGCGCTTGATGGAACAAAATAATTCCTTCTAATATCTAATTAGATATTAATTAGATTGGAAAGTTAAGTTGCGCTTCAGTGCCGCGCTTGGTTCGCACCAAGTTAATTGTTCCCTTTAACTCATTCTCAGTTAGCGTTCTAACAATCTGTAGCCCTAAATTGGCTGACTCTAGGATTGTGAATCCTTCCGGCAGACCCACACCGTCATCAAAGATGATCAACTGAATGGCGCTATCAAGGCGTGAGACTTCTATCGTTAAATTTGTACCAGATTCAGCTAGCCCATGTTCAAGTGCATTATGGATCAACTCCGTTACTACCAGCGATAAAGGCGTGGCGATCCGTGGGTCTAACGAGCCAAGTACGCCGGTGCGCGATATCTGTAGCTCTCCCATGCGCGGGCTTAAGTCCAGCGCGTGAGCAACTAGCCGATCTAGAACATCATCAAAGGCAACCGATGCCTCGGCGCTGCTGGAAAGCGTTTCATGGACAAGTGCAATTGATGCAATTCGGCGGACCGCTTCATTAAGAGCAGCGCTAGCTGCCGGATCTTCGATGCGACGTGACTGCAGACGCAAGAGCGCCGATACCGTTTGCAAATTATTTTTAACGCGATGGTGAATCTCGCGGATTGTTGCATCCTTCGTGACTAGCTCGCGTTCACGCCGGCGCAGCTCCGTCACATTCTGAAGAAGAACAATTGCGCCGATTCGATCTCCCCCATCGAGCAAAGGAAGCGCTAGCAAATCAATAGTGCCGCCAGCATTTTCAATTTCAACTCTGCGCAGAGATTTTCCACTAAGGCTGACCTCAATAGCTTCTTCGTGCGCATCACCTTTAATTAATGAGACGCTACGCGCGACTTCACCGAGGATCTTTCCTTCTAACTCCCCTGCCAATCCCATCCGGTTAAAGGCTGACTTGGCATTTGGGCTGGCATAGATAATTGCCCCGTTTATATCTAAGCGAATCAGACCATCACCTACGCGTACTGCTGGATCAAAAAGCTCGCTATGTTCGGTGTAAGGAAAAGTTCCTTGCGCAACCATTCGATAAACATTGTGTGCAACCTCGCGATAATTCAATTCCAAACGGCTTGGCTGGCGCATTAATTCGGCGTTACGGTGGCGAGAAATAATTGCTATCACTTGGTCGTTAAAAATTACTGGAATTGTCTCTTCTTTAATAAGTAGCTCACCAAATTTCTCGGGCTCAGCATCTCTGATGATTTCGGCATCAGATAGCGCTTGATCGATCCGCGGGCGCGCACCCCAAGCAATCTCATTGCCAATTACATCTTGCGGAAAAACTGTGGCTGCAGTCGTTGGCCTAATGTGAGATACGGCAACGTAACCAGTTGGCCAACTCTTTAAATCTTTACGAAGTGGCACCCATAGAACTAGATCAGCAAAAGATAGATCGGCCAGTAGTTGCCAATCCGAAGTTAGTTCGCGGATTCTACGCAGTTGCTCACTATCTAAAGGGCTGCGATCGCGCAGGACCGTTTCTAACTGCAACATCTCATTAGGCCGTTAACCACTGGGGTAAAGATTGCGAAATCTCTTGCGTGGCAAACCAGGTTAGCTCTTCCCCGTCTGGTGAAACTAGAAATGCGCAATGCACATCTTCCCAACGGGCGTTATCGGATAAGTTAACAAAATTTTCGCCATGTTCGGCTACCTGTGAATCTACGATCTCTAGCGCCAAGATAAATGCTGGCCCTACCGAATTTGTGCGCATTTCCAGCGCCTCATCTGCAGCGAGCATCGAAAGGATGTATTCGCCTTGTTCATCATCCATATCGTTATTGGCAGTTAGGAATTTAATAGTCGGCGCATATAAAGGTCCGCACTCCATGCTTCCGATGAGCATGAAGTTAGAGATCTCTTCAGCCGTAACTGGCAGATACGCGCGCATAGCGCCAAGGGTATAAGAAAGTGGCCTTAGGCTGTAATCAACCTGTAATTTGCCTAGCTAGATTGGCGATCGCCTTGCGCAAAGGCGCCTTTTCATTGATTTCTACCAGAGTTGTCCGATCTTTGCGCGCTGCTGCACATACGCGCGCATCGATTGGAAGAGACTGATAACGATTTTGCTTAGATTTATTCTCAATGCCTTGGCAAAATATCGTCGCTTTCACTGGTAATTTAATATTGGCTAGTTCGGTAATCAGTTGAGTTAACCGCTGCGCATGTAATACATCTGAGCCAGCGGTGACTAGGAGCTCATGTGCAAAAGTGCTACTCCAAATCTTTACCTGCGATGCCCATCTGCGGTCGGATAGGTCGTTTGCGATATTTATTAGCGAACCTAGATCAATCACCATAAAATCAAAGAAGGATGCAGCCTCATTGGCCCAGATAGGAAATCCTGAGATGGAACGCTGATTAATTTCGGCAACAGAGAAGTTTGTAAAAAGATCTCGCCACTTTTCTTCATCACTCAATTTGCGCAGGTCTAATAGAGTAGAAACTGCAGGCGCAGCAAAGTTGGCATCTATCAATAGGGTATTTCTATCTAATAGCGCGAGCTCTTGGGCGAGATTGATGGCTAGAGTTGTATTACCTGTGCAATGACCTGCCCCACCCACCGCAACAATCTTGGCTTTAAAATTTGGAGTGCTTCGAATTAGCGGTGATCGTAAAAGCGGAGACCGGATATTCCCACGGATATAGGCCAGTAATTCATCAGCTGAGTTTGGACGAGGTGAAATTTCAGCAAACCCACGGGGTGAGCCAGTTGAATCTGCGAACCCGAAGGTTGAAACTTTATTCTTGGAAAGTTTATCTAGATGTTCTGGTGTCAAACCAGGTAGATCAACAGAGTAAATAATCAAAGAATTAGAAGTTAAGTTGCCGTTTAAATACCCTTCGAGTGATTTGAAATCAAGTGGACGGGCGATGATATTCCAGCCTCGCGCAAAGAGTGCGCTAGATACTAAAGCCTCGAATTCTGGATCTGCGATCGCAGTAATTACAACAGGTTGGGAGATTTCATCCATTGGAGCGAACGATTACTAATCTGCCAGAAGATGTTGCTCCAAGAAGTGAAAATATCTGATCATTTATAATCGAGACTGTTAGCGAAATATTACTACCAAAGTTATTTGCCTTGCGATTAATCGAATTTAAAAAAGCCCCAGAGATCACTAGCTCAGGAGGTCCACTCTTCTCAAGGCCCATTACTTCGGGAACCCAGTAGATATCTATCGCCTCTCCGATTTCCATATCACTTGGCATATCGCTACTACGGATAGAGATCGGTACTTGCCCTGATTTTGCACCCCGTGGAATATCACTCACTGCACTTACTGAAAGCAATTCATTTTTTGTAATTGCGCGTAATACATACGAGCCAACTATAGAAGAATTATTTGATAGGTAATCAGAACTTATCTGTCCGAGCGCCACTTGAACCTGAGCGAGATCACTCTCTGAAATTTGCGTGCCTGGAATAAGTGAATGGCGCGCCACCCAATAGGTATCGCTGCGATTGCCTAAGGCAGTTAAGGCCATTGCAGATATAACGGCTGCGGCAAATAGTGCAATTGCAACTACGAGGCGAGTTTGTGATGTCTTCTTTACGCTATTCATAGTCAGGTACTAAAGGTCATCCCCCGACATCTGGTGAGCCGCTACCCACAGTCAGCCTTTGGGATGAGTTCTTCTCAACCTTTAGATAGATGAAGAAGTGCAGTAGTGCAGTGAAAGTGCGCGCATGGATATTAAATTTAGAGATAAGACCCGAATTCGCAGCTTTGAATTGATTTCAAGTAATGAGGATCCAGAGATGTGGAGCCACCCGCAGTTAGACCTTTACTCACTTGCTGAGATAGCAGCAAAGCGCACCGTTGAGAAGCTCCCCGAACAACGCGCCAAGCTTTACTTAGTACCTAGTACTTTCGGCGAAGAGTACGAACCAGGTTTTGAACCTATGCCCACATCGGCAGTTGAGCTACCAGAATTACATACTTGGACTATGAAATTTGCAGTGAGCGTTGTTGAAATTTGGGCGGGGCGGCGCCAACCTGCACAATTGATTTCTAAATGCCACCGACATATTTATATGAAGTTACTGAAACAAGTAGGTAGCCAGAAAGAAATCGGTCGTATCCGTAGCATCCATCAATGTGAACCGCTAGATGGCATCTGTGAATCTACGGTTACTGTACGCTTTGGAGACCGGCTACGGGCAATGGTGATCCGCTTTGAAGGCGTTGATCAGCGTTGGTTATGTACTGAACTTCGTTTACTTTAAGCCCCACCATGGCAGCGCTTATATTTCTTACCTGAGCCACAAGGACATTGGCTATTGCGGGAAACTTCACCCTTTGTTGCAACACCCGATTCATCGCTAGCTGTGTATTGCAAGGCAGTCACATCTGCTGCTTTCTCAGTAATTCCAGCAGCCTTTACTTTTGAACCGTCGTCCTCGACTGTGACTTGTACATTAAAGACCAAGCTCGCAAGCTCTTCTTTAATTCCATCCATCATCGCAGAAAAGAGTTCGTAGCCTTCGCGTTGGTATTCAACTAACGGATCACGTTGGGCCATAGCGCGCAGCCCAATACCTTCTTGCAGATAATCCATCTCGTAGAGATGCTCGCGCCACTTGCGATCTAATACAGATAAGAGAACTTTTCTTTCGAGTTCGCGCATTACTTCAGCGCCGAGATCAGATTGGCGCTTTTCGTACGCAACGGTCGCATCCTCTAAGATCTGCGCAGTTAAATAATCCGCATCAAGGGCCGCGCGCGATCCGATTTTGTTGATCATATCTTCTGGGGTAAAGGAGATTGGATAGACCAGCTTAAGAGCTTGCCACAGACGGTCCAGATCCCAATCTTCGCCGAAGCCATTTGTGGTTTCGGCGTTTACATAAGCAACCAAAGTATCGGCCACGAAAGTTTGAACCTGTGGAGAAATATCTTCACCTTCTAATACCAAGCGGCGTTCGCCGTAAATTACCTCACGCTGGCGGTTCATGACATCGTCATATTTCAAAACATTTTTACGGATTTCAAAGTTCTGAGCCTCAACTTGAGTCTGCGCAGAACGAATTGCGTTACTGACCATCTTTGACTCAATTGGTGAATCATCAGGAAGGCCAGCTGCCGATAGGAATCTTTCAACTAGCCCCGAATTAAAACGGCGCATTAATTCATCTTGTAGCGATAGATAGAAGCGCGATTCACCGGGATCGCCTTGACGACCAGAACGACCACGTAGCTGGTTATCGATACGTCGTGATTCGTGGCGCTCGGTACCAAGTACATATAGCCCACCAAGAGCAACTACTTCTTCATGGCCTTTAGCAACAGCTGCTTTCTGCTTTGCAATCTCTTCTGGCCAAGCCGCTTCGTATTCAGTTGGATTATCAACTGGGGAGAGTCCACGACGTTGTAATTCAAAATCTGCCATAAATTCTGGGTTACCACCAAGCATGATGTCAGTTCCGCGACCGGCCATATTTGTCGCAACAGTGACGGCGCCACTTACACCTGCGCGAGCGATGATTGATGCTTCACGTTCGTGATGTTTAGCGTTAAGTACTTCGTGTGGGATACCTGATTTCTTCAATAGCGCAGAGAGTTCTTCAGATTTTTCAACTGAAACAGTACCGACGAGAACTGGTTGGCCCTTGCGATGGCGCTCCACAATGTCTTGTGTAACAGCCATAAATTTTCCGAGTTCAGTCTTGTAAACAAGATCTGCCTGATCGATACGTTGCATCGGACGGTTTGTTGGGATTGGGACAACACCAAGCTTATAAATTTGGTGGAATTCAGATGCCTCTGTCATAGCAGTACCTGTCATACCCGAAATCGTTTCGTATAAGCGGAAATAGTTCTGCAGAGTGATCGTTGCCAGAGTTTGGTTCTCATCTTTAATATCAATGCGCTCTTTCGCTTCTAGTGCTTGGTGTAGACCCTCGCTATAGCGACGCCCGGCCAACATACGACCGGTATGTTCGTCAACGATTAAGAGCTCACCGTTCATAACCACATAATCTTTATCGCGCTTAAATAGCTCCTTAGCGCGTACTGAGTTATTTAGGTAACCGATAAGTGTCGTATTTGCAGCTTCGTAGAGGTTCTCAATCTTAAGGATCTCTTCCACCTTGGTTACGCCATCTTCGAGAATTCCAACGGTTCGCTTCTTCTCATCGACTTCATAATGCGTATCTCGCGCTAATTTATCGGCAATATTTGCAAACTCGACATACCACTTGGTTGCCTTATCTGCTGGCCCGCTAATAATTAAAGGGGTGCGAGCTTCATCGATTAAAATTGAGTCAACTTCATCTACTACAGAAAAGAAATGATCGCGTTGTACGCAATCTTCCAGCGACCAGGCCATATTGTCGCGTAGGTAATCGAAACCAAATTCATTATTAGTTCCGTAAGTAATGTCAGAGTTATATGCCGCACGACGCTCGGCTGGAGTCATGCTATTTACAATTACGCCGACAGAAAGGCCTAAGAAGCGATGGATACGACCCATCCACTCGCTATCGCGTTCGGCTAAATAATCGTTAACAGTTACGACGTGGACTCCGCGACCAGCAAGAGCATTTAGATAAGAAGGAAGAGTTGCAACTAAAGTCTTACCTTCACCAGTGCGCATTTCTGCGATATTGCCATGGTGCAAGGCAGCGCCACCCATGATTTGAACATCGTAATGACGTTGTCCAAGAGTTCGCTTTGCCGCCTCGCGAACAACTGCAAAGGTTTCAGGCAGTAAGCCATCTAACGTCTCTCCGCTAGCTAAGCGTGTTTTGAATTCTGAAGTTTTTCCACGAAGGGCTTCATCGCTAAGTGCGGTGGTAGCAGGCTCAAAGGAGTTAACTTGATCCACAATCTTGCTGAGGTCGCGAATAATTTTACCTTCGCCAGCTCGCATGATGCGATCAACAATCTTTGCCATTTAGCTACCCTTTCTTAAAATCAACCCCCTTATCGTAGGGGTTTGGCCACTGAGCCTGTTACCGCGCCAATAACGACAAAACCTGCAGTCCGTAAGGCCCTTATCGCCTCCGCCAGGGTCGCCCCAGTGGTTATTAGATCATCAACAATTATTAGTGGCCGAGTATTCCCGCAACTGGCTAATTGAGACGAATTTAGCGAGGCAGTAAAGGCGCCTGCAAGATTACGGGCTCTGTGCTCTGCATCTAATTGGGATTGATCACTTATAGACCTAGTGTGTTGCAAGATATCCAATGAATTTACTGCATGATCTGCCGCGATTGAATCCGTAATTTCGACCATAAAATTACGTCCACGTTTTCTGATTGCAGATTTACGCGATGGAATACCGACTAAGTCTCCGGCACCATATTTCTTTGTAAAGAAAATTAGAGAGTGAGAAATAGCCTTTATCAGCAGATTATCGGCAGCTGATAGATTCGACTCCTTGGCACTTAATAAAACATTTGATGCAATTGGTGAGTATTGCACCGCTGAAATTACTGGATAAGTCTCTCCCAAAATTGAGAGTTCGCGAAAGTAAATATGGGGATGCCAACTCTTACGGCAGAGCGAACAGATGGAGATTCCAAGTTGCGAGCAACCGATACACCTTGATGGAAAAATTAACTCAGCTAGTGATTTCATAGCTAGATTCTCTAAACTCGAGAACTATTAAGAAGGGCTAGTTAGAAGTTCTGGGGATAATCTTCTGGTTGCGGACGGATTGGTCTGCCCGAAATTTGCTCACCAGCAATTTTTGGCAAGGTAAGAACGAAATGTGCACCTTCGCCAGGTAGACCCCAAGCATCAAGTTCGCCATTATGTAGCCGGGCATCTTCCAGCGCGATTGATAGCCCTAGTCCCGTTCCGCCGCGAACTCGGGCACGCGATGGATCGGCGCGCCAAAATCGATCAAAGATGCGAGACAGTGCTGAAGGTTCGATGCCGGTGCCGTAGTCGCGAATACCAATTGCAACTTCAGTCTGCGTCGAAACTATCGTGACGTTAACTGGCTTATCTTCAGCGTGATCTAGCGCATTGGATAAAAGATTTCGCATGATGCGCTCCACGCGCCTGATATCTGCCTTAATGATTATATGTTCAGTCTCATGATCAATATTTATCGAAATTACGTGATCATGTGAGTTAGCTCTTACATCTTGAATACATCTTTCAATCAAAGCAACTAGGTCAAAGTCGGCAGGCTCTAAGACAGCTACTTCAGCATCGAAACGGCTTACCTCCAGAAGATCCTCTAGTAGGCGTTCAAATCGATCTAACTGTGCGACTAGAAGTTCTGAACTTCTTGCAATTGTTGCTTCAAAACTTTCTCTATGGCTATAGATGACCTCTGATGCCATACGCAACGTAGTTAGTGGAGTACGAAGCTCATGGGATACATCTGATACAAACCTTTGCTGCACACGCGACAGATTCTCTAAGCGAGAGATTTGTGACTCCAATGAGAGAGCCATATCGTTAAAGGCGGTACCAAGAGTTGCAATTTCGTCAGAACTTTCTACCTTCATACGTTGCGAGAAATCACCTTGGGTAAATTGCTGTGCAATCCTTGCCGCCTCACGAACCGGTCTTACTACTTGGCGCACAACTAACCAGGTAATTAGAGCAATTAGAAAGAGAAGGGCAAGGCCAGTTAAAAGTAGTGAGCTTTTGATTAGCGAAAGAGTTTTACTTTGATTAGTCAGAGAGTAAACCAAATACATCTCGTAGTTTCCGGAGTCTGGAATCGCAATTCTGCGTCCGGCAATAAGCACATTGGCATCGGCCCGGTTCTGATAACCAACCTTGGCATACTGATATTCGACAAGATCACTAGAACGGACTCGTTTACGTAGTTCGGTTGGGAAAGAAGAAACATCTAATCCATCTGTTGCGGTGCTGTAATCAGGAGCGGGCGTTTTGCCGACTGATTTAGCTGGTGTTCCGAATCTACTTACGAAGATTGATTTTCTATCTTGGTTAAGACTCACTTCAGTACTAGAAATTATTACATCTTGCACGGCCTTACTAATGATCGAAGATTGTGCGCCATTGATTAGTAAGAATTGATATTGAGCATTAAAGAATGAAGAACGAGCTTCAGCAAGGGAAGTCTCGAGATTTACCTTCTTCACACCATCTGAAAGCTGTGAATAAAGAGCCGAGCCAGTCAACCAGACGACGCCTAGTGATAAAAGCACTGTGGAGACAATTACCTTCGAAGCAAGTGAGGTGCGGACCTTTATCGCAATACGGTTCATTCTAGGAACCGCCCAATACTCCAGCTTTATAACCAACTCCGCGCACCGTCATAACTATTTCAGGGTGCTCTGGATCGTGTTCAACTTTTGAGCGCAAACGTTGCACGTGAACATTTACCAGACGAGTATCCGTGGAATGGCGATAGCCCCAAACTTCACCGAGCAAAGCATCGCGCGTGAAAACCCGGCCAGGCTCCTTAGCGAGTGCAACTAATAGATCAAATTCCAGGCGAGTTAGGGCGATCTTTTTGGTGCCACGATTTACCTCATGGGCGATCACATCAATCGAGAGATCGCCGATATTTAAAAGTCCAGAAACATCTGCGTTAGTGCGGCGCAAGCGGGTACGAATTCGCGCAATCAATTCTGACGGATGGCGAAACGGCTTAACCATGTAATCATCGGCGCCGGCTTCAAGTCCGCGAACAACATCATGGGTATCGCCTTTAGCGCTAAGCATCACGATCGGCACCATAGATTCGGCGCGAATTAATTTGCAGACTTCAATTCCATCTAAACCAGGAAGCATTACATCTAGCAGAACAAGATCTGGAGGGTTATTTCTAAAGACCTCCAGCACCTCATCACCACGACTTACTAGATCTACGTCGATGCCGGCACCGGTTAAAACGATGCCGAGCATCTCCGCAAGATCCTGGTCGTCATCGACGACCATAACTAAGGTCATTAGCTACCGTGCTCCCAAGAGTTCAGGTACATATCTTGAGCGGGAGTTAAAGTATCGATATGGCCACCCATTGAAATTAATTTCAGGCTAGCAACTTCCTTATCGATATATGTTGGAACGTTGTGAACACCAGCTGGAAGATTCTTTGCTTCCTTTACTAGATATTCTGCAGTTAAAGCTTGATCTGAGAATGACATATCCATAACAGATGCAGGATGGCCTTCTGCTGCTCCAAGGTTTACCAAACGTCCCTCGGCAAGAAGAAGCAAGCGGCGCCCATCAGCTAGTACATATTCATCTGTCTGGTGACGCATCTTGGCATTCTTATTCTTGGCATTTTGTTCTAGCCAAGCAACATCGATTTCGATATCGAAGTGGCCTGAGTTAGCCATGATTGCGCCATCTTTCATTACTGTAAAGTGCTCATCGCGCAATACATCACGGTTACCTGTAACTGTAATGAATACATCGCCAACCTTTGCAGCATCCAGCATAGGCATTACGCGGAAGCCCTGCATCATGGCATCAAGTGCCTTCGTTGGGTCGATTTCAGTAACGATTACATCTGCGCCCATACCTTTAGCGCGTTCTGCAACGCCCTTACCGCAGTAACCAAATCCTGCTACAACGACGATGCGTCCAGCAAGAAGGAAGTTTGTCGCACGGAAGACGGCGTCGAGTGTTGATTGACCTGTTCCATAACGGTTGTCGAACATGTGCTTGGTATCGGTGTCATTGACAGCAATCATTGGGAATGTAAGCGCACCATCTTTAGCCATTTGGTTGAGACGGATTACGCCAGTTGTAGTCTCTTCGCAGCCACCTGCGATATTTGGAAGAAGTTCTTTACGAGTTGTGTGAAGAGTATTAACGAGGTCGCATCCATCATCAAATACTTGATGTGGTTCGATATCTAGCGCTGCGTTGATGTGTGAGTAATACCCATCACGATCTACAGAGTTGCGAGCAAATACTGAAATTCCGTATTCGTGAACTAGCGCAGCTGCTGTGTCATCTTGAGTAGACAAAGGGTTTGAAGCACAGAGTGAGATATCTGCTCCACCGGCTTTTAGAACGCGCATTAAGTTTGCAGTCTCGGTTGTGACGTGCATACATGCGGCGATTCTTACCCCTACGAATGGTTGTGATTTTTCAAAGCGCTCACGGATCTGAGCGAGGACAGGCATATTGCGCTCTGCCCATTCGATTTTCTTGCGACCTTGGGCTGCGAGTGATGCATCTGCAATATCGTGGCGTGGAAGGGTTGATGTAACTGGTGAATTCACGTTGTTCTCCTTAAATGGTAATTAATAACAGTTGATTGGACTGTGCTTACCTAAGGCGTAGGGCTCTACTTTGCTAGGCGGCTCTGTGCATAGGTTAGCGCCCGTTGACCCTTACTGGCTATTTAGACGCTAGCCACGGATTGTGGCGAGCACCTCATCGCGAATCTTCTCCATGCGGGCTTGCGTCTTTGCTTCCACATTCAATCGCAATAGCGGCTCGGTGTTGGATGCGCGCACGTTAAACCACCAGGTATCACCGTTAACCGTTAGACCATCAAGGTGATCCACCTCGACTCCAGCGGCTGCTCCATATTTAGCTTCGACTTCTGCCATTGAATTTTGCGCATCTGTCACTTTCGAGTTGATCTCACCGCTTGCGATATAGCGACTATAGGGTTTAAGTAACTTAGACAATGCGGTGTTTACTTCGCCAAGTGCGGCGATCGCGTGTAGCGCTGCCAACATTCCTGAATCAGCCCGCCAAAAATCGCGGAAATAAAAGTGTCCAGAATGTTCACCACCAAAGACTGCGCCAGTATCTGCCATTAACTTCTTTATGTATGAGTGGCCAACTCGTGAACGAATCGCTTTTCCACCTGCTTCTTCTACGATTTCAACAACGGCTCTTGAAGAAATCAAATTATAAATAATATTTGTGCCAGGGTTTTTCTTTAACTCTCTTGCAGCAATGAGCGCCGTGAGTGTCGATGGATTAACTAGGTCGCCATTTTCATCAACTAAGAAGCAACGGTCAGCATCACCATCAAATGCCAATCCGATATCAGCTTTATGTTTCTTAACTGCCTTCTGTAAATCCTTTAGATTCTTAGAGTCAATCGGGTTGGCTTCGTGGTTGGGAAAAGTTCCATCTAATTCAAAGTACATAGGAATAACTTCACAATTTAACCGTGCAAAAACCGCAGGGGCGGTATGCCCGGCCATTCCATTTCCCGCATCAATCACGATTTTCAGCGGTCGGATATCGGATAAATCGACGAGAGTAAGTAGATGCTCCACATATGCCGACAACATATCTTCGCTTCGCTCGCTGCCAACACTTCTGAAGTCTATTGCAGAGCCTTGTTCAACATATCTTTCGATAGTTAATAAACCTGATTCTTTGCCAATTGGCCGCGCACCGCTCAAACACAATTTAATTCCGTTGTATTCAGCAGGGTTATGGCTAGCTGTAAACATCGCTCCAGGAAAATTCAACTTACCAGCTGCAAAATAGAGCATATCTGTGGATGCTAAGCCAATACGAATTACATTCAAGCCTTGTGAGGTAACGCCGGCTGAAAAGGCATCCGCGAAAATTGGAGAAGATGGACGCATATCTTCGCCAATTACGACCGTACCTGGTTCACGTTCTTGTTGGAGAAAGCGAGCAAAGGCAACACCTGTGGCAAAGGTAAAATCGGCGGTAATTTCTACATCTACCAATCCGCGGATGTCATATGCTTTAAATATTGAAATAATTGACTTCTCTCTTTAAATAGAAAATTCTTAAATAAAGTATTTTACGATGGCACTGCGCGCAAATGTCCACGCCGGCCGAGTTGCGCGTCCTGGCTATTTAAATTGTTATTCAAGCTTTCGGTGGATGAACCGGCTGAGGGCAACGCGGCGCTTGCGACTTCACGAACGGCATCTGCGATCGCCATTAAATCATCTTCGCTGGGACCTGCGCCTACTTGCGAGCTATCTTCTTTAATAACGTTCCAACCGTTTGGAACCGTTAGGCGCTTTCCATGTACCTCACAAAGATCATATGAATGCGGTTCTGAAAATGTTGCTAGTGGGCCAAGCACAGCGGTTGAGTCGGCATAAATATAAGTCAGGGTCATAGCGGCAAGGCTTCTACAACTAACGCGTGAACAGCTACGCCCTGTTCTAGCCAAGTTACTCATGGCTATAAGGCTAATGGGGATAGGTATGAAAATCTGGGATTGTTACGGAGTTAAGACGCGAATATTTGAGAGAGGCACTGATGATTTAGTAAGAACGCTGCCGGGTGCCAATGGGAAATATCCATAACCGCTCTTGGTGGCAATTAAACCTGCGCCGTAGCTTCCTTTGGAAACTTTGATAAATTTAATGGATCGGACGCCATCTGGAATCTGTACAGTGGCAATCTCATCTCCCGTAATGGAAATTACCTTACGCTTGCCGCTATTGAAGAAGAGTTCTAGATCTAAGTTGATCGCCCCACCAATGAATACCAGTTGGGGGCTGAGCCCTGATGTTGCAAAAGTAATCTCAGTTAATTCAGGCACCGATGTGCTCCAAATAAAGTCAGATTGGTTCTCTGCCACAGTTGGTGAGTAGACAGAGGCAACAATGGGCTCATCTGAGGAGATATGTAAACCAAATTTACTTGCCGGCAAATTGGGATTTAGCTCTAACGTAATTACCGAGCCTGCCTTGACCAACTTATTTTCGAAACCTGATGGGATAAAACTTCCATCGGTAGATAGAACTTTGACGGTTACATGGGCATCGAGTTCCCCTGGTACGAGCAAGCGAAGTGAATGTGCAAGATCTACCGATTTAGCGCCAACTTTACGAACAGTATGTGGGATAGCTGGAATATAGATATCTTTCTGCGCACTAGGAGCAAAGTTGATGATATCTCCGCCCAAAGCTTTGAGTCCTCGTCCACGTTCATCGATCATGTAACTGATAACACGACCAGATCTAGTCAGAGCTTGAACTACAACTTCACGTGATCCAGGCGAGAGTGAAACTAAACTCATTTCTGTCGAAGAATTCGCCTTTAAGGTTATTGATTTTGTAGGTTGCGCTCCGATCTCGTTCCAGAGTTGTAAATCTACAATTGCAGAACTTAAACCGCTATTAACCAACAAGATTCTGCTCTTACTTGTTACATCAGCGGCGCCGCCCACAAACCATTGTTGATTTTGAAGAGATGAACAGATAGTTGCACCCGCCCACACACCTTTACGAATCTGCCAGACTATTGGAGTCGAGCCTTGTGAATCGACAATTGCTGGCGCCTTAGTCTGAAGATACCTAAGGGTTTGTGATGGAATGAATGAGAGAGATTTAGTTCCAGTTAGCCGCAGCTGCGTCTTATTTGATGGCAGAGAAATTGCAGTTGTTAAATTCTCCGGAGTAGGTGGGCAGACCACCGCAGGATAGTTTGTAGAAAACTGACTCTCAGATAAGCCTACATTTAAGCCATTCGCCGCGATAACTGTTGCTAGAACCGAGATAGCGATAAGAGTTGGCCGTTGAAATCTCATGCCAGCTCCGCATCTTCAATTTCACGACGGCGCCGGCCCGCAGGAAGTGCCAGTACCAAAACGGTAATGAAGACAACGACCTGAAATGAGATCCAAGCCCGTCGTGAGGTTCCGTCATAAATTACATTTACCAAACCTGGTTTGGTTATGGTGAATATCGGTGCCCCGTCAACGCTTCGTGTGCGTTCTAGGCGAGAGCCATTTTGAATAGCGCGCCATCCTCGACTGTAATTTTCAGTAACGGTCAGAGTTCCTGGAGTATTAATTGAAATTCCTAGAGTTCCCTGGGCAATTACAGACCTATTTCCATTTGTATCTGTAAATATAAATTGTCCGGTATTTACTGAAACTTTCCAAACGATTCCGGCATTTGTAGAAGATGCTCTTGTAAATCCGCCAAGACCGTCTACTACACGAACAAAATTCTGATCGACTGGGCTCTTAAGAAATAAGTACTTAATTCCATTGACTGCAAATGTAGAGCTAGCGGTAAGCCCACTGCCGTCAGCGAGTTCTCTAACTGCGCTAGAGATTTGAACACTTTCACTAGGTGCCATATCTGGTTGTGCAATCGTGGCATCGCCACCTCGCGCTAAATAGTAATTGAGCGAGGTTTCTTCACCAGCCGTACGCGGGCGGATCACCAAAGTCTTCGCATCACTTTCGATAGCCAAGAATGGTGGAAGCACAATCTCCTTACCCGTTTGAAGCGGTGAATTAGCTCCACTTGTTACCAACCAAGAAATTGATACAACGGTGTAGAGGGCAGTCACTATCAACAGTGTTGCAGCCGAGATATGGCGGAAATTAATATTTGTAGTCACGAGTCTTTCACGTAATTTATCCAACATAATTACAGATGCACTTACGGCCGCTAGCGTCGCAATAGTTAAAAGTGTCCCTGCATAAATTGGGGTCGGTACAGATGTTCCGTTACCGGTTATCGATACTGCACTTAGTAAGACTGCAGATAGCAAAGCGATAAAACCGAGTTCGGCTATAAAGCGAGCTCGCGTAGATGAAAATAGTGAAACTGCTAGCACGATAGGCAGCGGGCTTATGAGATAAAGCGGAAGAGATCCGGCTCCTCCAGGATTTCCAGCTAAAGCCAGGTTCGGGCCACCACCTGGAATTAAGAAGCCAGAATCTATAAAAAAGCGCTTTGGATTAACTAATAGTTCCAAACTCCAAGGAGCGCAGATAAGAAAGGGGACTAATAGCAGTGCAATCCTTCGATAAAGGCGTTGATTGAAGAGCTCCTGATCTTTACCTTGTTCACTTGCTGAGTAATCACGAAAAATAGCGATTCCGGTAAAAATAAAACCGAAGATAAATAGGATCGGCGAGAAGGCCATCAACACAGTGCATAAGAGTGAGATTGCAAAGGTGCGGCGCCAGGTGAATTGGTTTAACTCAAAAATTCCGCGGGATGCAATTAAGAGCAGTGGCAAGAGAATCAGAATTACTACGGTGCTTATACGCCCTGAATTTATGGCAGAGATGGTGACAGGTGAAATCGCATAGAGAAGGGCTCCCCCGGCAGTTAGCCAGCGATTATCTGATAACCGGCGAAATAATAGGTATCCAGTTCCGGCAATAGCCAACGGAGCAGCAAAGAAAAAGATCGTAATAAATAACTTCACATTTGCAAAAAATAGCGTCGCAACCATAGCTAAGAGGGCGAGCCAAGTCGGTGCAGCTGCCGTAGTTCCCATTCCTATGGAGCGCCAACCGCTGGAATATATCTTCCAAAGATCACTTACTCCAGAGCTTTGTTCCGGTAGGGCTCCACCTGAGAGTGCGCCAAGACGGTTTCGAGACCAAATTACAGTTACCACAAGGAGAAATAAAGGCAGTGCAACTAGCGGTCGTTTAATTAGTGAAAACCAATTACGGTTCGTAGCCGGAGTAAGTAAATCTTCTTCATCCAAATTTTCATCAAGGACTGAAATATCGCGAACTTCAGTAACTTCATCTGGAAAAATCTGAGATCTAATAAATTCAGCAGATCTAGAGAGTGATTGGCGTATCTGTGACCATCGTGAAGGAATGAACTTCAAGGCGATACCCGATGGAACTAAGCGTTGTTTGCGCCTAACCTTTCGCGCAGTTAGAAGTTCACCGGGGTGTATTAAGAGTGCGCCAACAGCTAAGAGCTCATCACTTGCGTAGCCTGGTAGCTTGGCAAATAAGAAACCAATTGCGCGAAATAGCGCGCCAACTAGCAGTTGCAAAGTTAGCAACGGCAAGCGCCACCACGAAGAGTTGGCTAATAGAACATATGCAGCATTGCGTCGATCTAATAAGAGTGGACGATGCAAGAAAGCTTCGGCTACATCGACGGTACGACGTTCGTTAGCAGATGCTTCAGCATGAAATCCCACGGCACTTGATACTGCAATGGCTGCATATCCAGCCGAATAGAGGCGCCAACCAAAATCTACATCGTCACGAAATAGATCTAAATTTGGATCAAAGCCACCGAGCTGTTCAAAGATATCTCTGCGAATAAGTGCGCCGGCTGTACTAACCGCAAGGACATCGTGAACCCCATCGCGTTGACCTTGATCGTATTCATCGTCCTCCAGACCCGTCCAGCGATTTCCATTTGCTGCAATGCTGATCCCAATTTCCAAGAGATGAGTTCGGTTATGCCAACCTAGAATTTTTGGACCTGCCATACCAACGCTTGGTCTAGTTTCAACTTCTGCGAGTAAATGCTCTAGCGCATCAGGTTGCAGCGATAGGTCATCGTGAATAATCCAAAGCCATTCGTGCTCAGAATCAACGATTGCCGGAAGAGTTGAAACTGCATGAGATAGCGCATCTCCAAAACCAGTATCGCGATCCATCGATAAGACTGGAATGCGCGCACCTTTAACCAATTTTGCTGATGAATCAATCGATCCTGTATCAACTGCAATCAATTTATCAATCGGTCGAGTTTGCGAAGTTAGGGAAGCGACGACTTCCGGCAACCAAGTTGCGCCGTCGTGAAGTACAAGAATCGCAGTGACGCGATGTGAACTCATGAGAGTTACGCTGGGCGGCGCTTCAAACGGCGACGCTCACGTTCGGAGAGTCCACCCCAGATGCCAAAGCGCTCATCATGAGCGAGCGCATACTCCAAACACTCTTGGCGAACATCGCAAGAAAGGCAGACGCGCTTTGCCTCACGAGTTGAGCCACCCTTTTCAGGGAAGAATGCTTCTGGATCTGTCTGTGCGCAAAGTGCGCGTTCCTGCCAAGAGAGTTCAACGTTCTCTCCATTTGCTAATTTGATTGAGGGTCCAGCAGTAGGGGGTGATGGGTGGCCAGTCGGTGTGGCTTCTGGACGAATCGGCATTGACTAATCTCCTATAGACCTTTGGGCCACATCCTCAAATGAATGGGGCTTCGCTATAACGAATTACACGCTTGTAATCCGTTTAAGTCAAGCCCACTACCCCCTCAAAATCAGGAAGTCACGCTCAATTTCGCAGATTTATCGACTTATTGGAGTGAAATTGGCAGATTTTCCGCCGGTGAAATGTATTTTTTAATAATTTCAGAACAATCGGCAACTTGTGAGCCATGCAGAATAAATGAGTCAGAGATCGTGCAGTTATCACCAATTACTACACCGTCGCCAATAATCGAATTGGTGACCGTGCAATTGGCGCCAATGGCGCAACCCTGGCCCATTGAAGAACCCCCAGTTATGAGCGTTCCCTCGCCAATATTGCATCCTGCGCCAGATAGAAAACCGGCACCGACAATATCGCGCGAGCCTTTAAAGAGCGCAGCGGGAGTACCGATATCTAGCCAATAAGACTGCTCGATATAACCAAAGACGGGCCGGCCACCCTTAACTAATTGTGGGAAAGTTTCGCGTTCGATGCTGACAACTTTGCCAGCTGGAATCTCAGAAATAACTGATGCATTAAAAATATAGCAACCGGCATTAATTGCATTTGTTACTGGGTTATCCATCTTCTCCAGAAAATCTAATACTTGTCCATTTGCATCGGTTGGTACACATCCAAATGCCCGCGCATCTGCAACTGTAATTAAATGGAGCGTTGCATCTGCTTTATGGCTTCTGTGAAAAGCGAGTTGAGCTGCAATATCGTGGCCACTTAATACATCCCCATTAAATATAACAAATTCTTCTTTTGAATCTGCGAAATCTACTAGCGCTGCCGCATTGCGAATTGCGCCACCTGTACCAAGTGGCGCATCTTCTACTGCATAAAGTAATTTCATTCCCCATTTCGAGCCATCACCAAAATATGGAGTAAAGATTTCAGAGAGATATGAGGTCGCTAAAATAACGGTGTTAATTCCCGCTTTCTTGGCAGCCAGTAGTTGGCGCTCTGTTACAGGTAAGCCACCAACTGGCAACATCGGCTTTGGGGTTTGATTAGTTAGCGGCTTTAAGCGGGTGCCCATCCCACCTACGAGCAAGATGCCGATTGCCATTACTTAATACCTTGCCGAATCCGAGCTGCTGCATCGGCAATTTGTGCATCAGTTGCCGTCATCGCCACGCGAATATGTGATGCGCCTTTTGGACCATAGAAGATGCCTGGAGTTGCCAAAATTCCGAGGCTAGCTAGCCAATCGACTGACTGCCAAGCATCTTCCGATCGCGTGCACCAGATATATAAACCAGCAACTGAGTCATCGATTTGAAAACCTGCCTCTTGCAGCGCTGGTGCCAGAGTTGCGCGACGCGCGTTATAGCGCGCACGCTGTTCTGCAACATGTGTCTCATCACTTAACGCAGCAACCATTGCGTTTTGAATCGGCAGCGGCACCATCATCCCAGCATGTTTGCGCACTTCCCGAATTTTGGCGATTAACTTTGCATCTCCGATTAAGAATGCCCCGCGATAGCCGGCCATTGATGAGCGCTTGGAGAGTGAATGCACAACTAAAATATTTGTGTTGTCGCCATCTGTATATTTCAGCAGCGATGTTGGTGTGGCCTTGTCTCCGAAGTCGATATAGCACTCATCGCAAACTAGAACTGCTTGATTTTTTCTCACCCAATTAACGCCAGCGCGTAGTTCGGCTTCAGAGTGGACGCGACCAGTTGGATTGCCAGGGGTATTTACCCAAGCAAAATCAGCCTGTGGCCAAGCACCTGCATCAATTCCGACTGCGATTGGTTGAGATTGGGCAAGGAGAGCGCCCACTAAATAAGTTGGATAAGCAACTTCTGGATAAATAACGCTCTTGCTTTCTAAGATTGTCGGAAGCCAAGCCACCAACTCTTTAGATCCAATGACAGGTAGTACATCAAAGTCACCGGTTGCACCAAGATGGTTAATTGCCCAATTGCGAATCGCTTCTTGCAGTTCTTTGGTGCCAGCGGTTACCGGATAACGCGGTGAATCTGAACTTGCCCGCAGGGCGCTTTGAATAATCTCTGGGGTCGCATCAACTGGAGTTCCTTGTGAGAGATCAATGATTCCGGATGTGTGTGCCCGCGCCTTGGTGGCATACGGCGCCAGCGCATCCCACGGAAAATCCGGTAATGGTTGGCGCATGATCCGAGGCGGGATAAGGCTTTGCTTAAATTATTCTTTAGGTGGAAGTGCTGCGATTGTTGGATGATCGCTATTTGTTAGACCTACTTTAGCTGCGCCGCCAGGTGAACCGAGTTCAACGAAGAATTCAGTATTTACCTTTGTGGCATCCTTCCATTGCGAAGGAATGTCATCCTCGTAATAAATCGCTTCCACTGGGCAGACTGGTTCGCAAGCGCCACAATCCACGCATTCATCAGGTTGGATATAGAGCGAACGCGCTCCTTCATAGATGCAATCAACTGGGCACTCTTCGATGCAGGATTTATCCTTGACATCAACGCACGGTTGGGCAATTACATAGGTCACGAGCTAACCTCCAGATTTGATAGCGCTTTATCAGCGTTTAGTACGATGGAACGTATTCTAACCATGCGCTGGCGGCGTTGCCCGATTAAAGTAAGGACATGACCGAGGCAGCCCCGCTATCTGCTCCACAACTTGTAGCGGCGATCGGCAAACGCGTAACAATTCGGCTCCACGAACCAGGTGGTGGCTACCGAGATATCGTCGGCTTGCTGCAGAACGAGCAGCAATTGATCAACTCAAAATCTGAAACGATCTCTTTTTCACCTGATCAGATCGCAATCTGGCGTGAGATAAAGCCGCTACCTGATTTAGCTGGGAAAGGTGCGCCATTTTCGCAAAGGATTATCGAGTTAGAGAAAATTTCAGATGCAACTTGGCCGGCTGAACGAATTATCGAATATGGAAAATGGCGACTGCGTATCTCCGATGGTTTTACGATGCGGGCAAATTCTTCCCTTCCACTCGGTACCAGTCCTGTTGGAGAACCAGTAGCTCCCTTAAGCGATGCGGTGCAATATGTAATCGACACCTACCGGGCAAATAACTTAACCCCGACCTTCACAATACCAATGCCGATTTATGAAGAGTTAGATAATTACCTTGCACGTACGGGGTGGCGAATCAAAGTTGGCGCAGATTTCTTGATCAGAGATATTGGCGAGCTCGATCTAGCCAATGACACAGCCTTAACTGTTGAAATTTTGGATCACCCATCACAACAGTGGTTGCAAGTGCAATCCGATCAGGCCCTTGATAAGTTAATGCGCAGATACCCAGCTCGATATGGCGCAATAAAATCGGGTGGCGAAATTATTGCGGTTGGAAGAATTGCCTCATCTGGCACTTGGTCAATTGCCACCAGGCTATTTGTGGCACCGGGCCACCGCGGTAAAGGGGTTGCAAAAATGCTAATGAACCATCTCATGGCCGCAGCCACCAACGATGGAGCGACGAAAATTGGTCTGCAAGTAGATGTTGAAAATGGCGCAGCGCTAGCCCTCTACCAATCTATGAACTTTAGATCACATCACAAGTATATTTATCGCATCTTGGATACACCGGAATAATAGAAAGTGGCAGCAAATTGATTTCGATCTATGACACTCTGACTCGTGCGCTCATGCCGGTGCCCGATGAAGAGCAAACTGTCAATATCTATTGCTGCGGACCTACAGTTTATCGCGATGCGCATGTCGGAAATTTGCGAACCTTTCTCTTAGCCGATCTAATTACTCGCGCACTAAAGATAGATGGACGCAAAGTCAGGTTGATACAAAATATTACCGATGTCGGCCATATGTCGGAGGATTTCCAAGGCGAAGATAAATTGCTACAACAGGCGCAATTGGAAAAGCGTGATCCATTCGAGATAGCTCGTAAATACGAAGCTGGCTTTCACCAAGATTTGCAGCAAATTAATATCCTTCCCGCAGATTCCTATCCCCGAGCCAGCGAAACCATAGATTTGATGTTGCAAACTATTGCAACGCTTATTGCAAGTGGCCACGCTTATGCAACTGATCAAGGTTCGGTCTATTTTGATGCAAGATCTTTCCCAAGTTACGGCGCAATCAGCGGCAATAAATTAGATGCGCTAAAGCCCGGCCATCGCTTTGAATCTAGTGATGAGGGAGATAAGAGATTCCATGCTGATTGGGGGCTCTGGAAATCTGCCGGCAATCGCACCGAAATGGTCTGGGATTCACCATGGGGCAAAGGCTTTCCGGGTTGGCACATCGAATGCACCGCGATGTCGCTTAAATTATTAAATGAGCGGATAGATCTGCACGTAGGTGGAATCGATCTACGTTTTCCGCATCATGAAAATGAACGTGCCCAGTCAAATGCGGTAATTGGCCATGAAGCAGTTGCCATGTGGGTACACGGCGAACATCTCTTATTCGAAGGACGCAAGATGTCTAAGAGCGCTGGCAATGTAGTTCTGGTGCAAGATTTAATAGATCGTGGCTTGGATCCGCTGGCACTTCGCTTTGCACTTCTTGAAAATCGCTATCGATCTCAGATGGATCTAACTTGGGCCGCACTCGAAGCTGCAAACATAACCTTGCGCCGCTGGCGTACTTCTATGGCTGCTTGGGGAGATAGCAATGAAGGTATTGCAGATGAAGAAATCAGCGCCGCCATCGCCAAAGATTTAGATACTCCACGAGTAATGCTGAGATTGCGTGCGATTGAAAAGAGTGCCGCCCACACAGATGCCACTAAGCGCGCGATATTTCTTTCAACCGATGCTCTGCTAGGACTTGATCTAACTCGCCCCGTCGAGGTTGCTCCCTTATCTCCTGAGCTAAGTGAACTTCTAACTGCTCGCGCAGCTGCTCGCGCAGCAAAGAACTGGATTGAGAGCGATCGGTTACGTGATTTATTGGCGCTGGCTGGAATTGCTATTAACGATGGATCAGATGGACAAAGTTGGAGCTGGATTTAATTTGCCGGTAGCGCGATAGCTGCTATTAAAGCGATAAATGAGAAAAGCAAGAAAGTATTTCCAAGTGAATTACCCTGAATAAAAATCTCTTTGCCAACTCCAAATGATGCGCCTTTCCAGAAAATGACTACCCAGCCCAGAGCAGCTATCGCCTTATAGGCGCGTTTTCCATAAGTGCGACCGAGCGACCAAATCGCCAGAAAAGTTCCAATAATTGAAAGTGCGATTCCAAACGGTGGCACAAATAGATGTAGAAATATCGCAGCTACACCCGTGGCAACTCCGACTATGAGAGCACCAAGTAATTTCATTTAAAGAATTACTCCAGAGAATAAATCAGACTCACGTCCGCCGGCATCTAAGGGTGCGCACTTCTCGCCTTTAACCAGCGTGTAATACTCGTGTCCCCAAACTTGCAGCCCTAAATTATTGGAAAGAGCGAAGAAGGGGCCATCTAAAGCAATCTGAGTGTGATGAGCTTTCATCGCCGCCAACTTGGCTTCCACATAAGCGTTTCCATCAATCAGAGTTGTTACAAAGGAATCATCTTTAGCAAACGGCAGATCATCAACGCTTTCTGCACCAAAGAAATCAGAGCCAAGCTCTTTCATCCTGGCCATGCTCTCAGCTAGTACAGATTTTGGCATTGTGTTCCAGTAAATCTTTTGAATCTTCCAAACTGATTTCTCGCTTGCGCGCATTGCAACGCGGTGAGCTTGAATATGGTCAGGGTGTCCATATCCCCCGATTTCATCGTAGGTGATCAAAATATGTGGTTTAACTTCTTCGATTACCTTTACTAAATAGTCAGATGCAACTTCGAGATCTGCCTGCCAGAAGACATCTGGTCGATTATTTTGTTCAGTACCCATCATTCCGCTATCGCGAAATTTACTTTCGCCTTGAGCTAGAAATCGAAAATCTTTAATACCTAGCGCATGCATTGCATTGGCAAGTTCGGTTTCGCGGTGCTCTCCTAATTTATCTGTGGCTGAACTCGCTAGATGAATTAATTCTGGTGTTAGAACTTCTCCTTCTTCACCACGTGTGCAGGTAATTAAAGTCACTTGCGCGCCGAGAGAAGCATAAAGAGCCATAGTGGCGCCGTTATTAATGGTCTCATCATCTGGGTGGGCGTGAACCAGGAGTACTCGGTAGCCTGCGTAAGAGTTAAGCATCAATAAACCGGTAACGACTTATCTATCTGCTTGGCCCAAGCGATGACGCCTCCAGCAACGTGCGTTGCATCAGCAAAACCTGCGCTCTTTAATATTGCCAGACATTCAGCAGAGCGAACTCCGCTCTTGCAGTGCAGAATAATTGGCCTATCTTGCGGCAGAGTCGCCAACACTGATCCATCTAAAAATCCTTGTTTCGGAATTAAATGAGATCCAGGGATGCGCACAATTTCAAATTCACTTGGTTCTCGGACATCTACTAGATAGAAATCTGCTTTCGAATCTATCTTGGCAGCTAACTCTGTGACTGAGATCGTCGACTCTTTGACGGCTACTTCGGCAGCATCAGAGAGAACGCCGCAGAAAGCTTCGTAATCTGGAAGTAAATCAGTTTGAGTCGGGTTATCGCCACACAATGGACAGTTAGGATCTTTACGAACTTTAATCTTTCTAAATGTCATATCTAGCGCGTCATAAATCATCAGTGAACCAATTAGTGGTTCGCCGATTCCGGTAATCACTTTTATCGCTTCAGTTGTTTGGATTGATCCGATAGTTGCGCAGAGGACTCCGAGTACTCCGCCTTCGGCACAACTTGGGACCATTCCGGGTGGTGGTGGTTCAGGATAGAGACAGCGGTAACAAGGTCCATATTCGGCCCAGAAAACGCTAGCTTGTCCATCGAAGCGATAGATAGATCCCCATACGTATGGTTTTTTGAGAATTACGCAGGCATCATTTACAAGGTAGCGGGTCGCAAAGTTATCAGTTCCATCAACGATGATGTCATATTGTGAAAATATCTCTTTTACATTGGAATTATCAAGACGAGTTTCGTGGGTAATTACATTTACATTGGGGTTAATTTCAGAGATTTTTGCCTTTGCAGATTGCGCTTTACTTTTGCCGATATCACTCTGGCCATGAATTATCTGGCGCTGTAAATTTGATTCATCAACTGTATCGAACTCAACAATTCCGATAGTTCCAACACCTGCTGCGGCCAGATACATCAAGGCCGGTGAACCTAACCCGCCAGCTCCGACACATAAAACTTTTGCGTTCATCAACCGTTGCTGTCCAGCCATTGCGACATCAGGAATAATCAAATGGCGGCTATAGCGACGCACCTCATCTACTGTCAACGCAGGTCCCGGTGAGACGAGCGCTGGCGGTTTAATCGGTAGGTTGGTCATAGCGCCATTCTGCCGTAGCCGTTGATTGTGCGCCAATTCGATGAGTTAGATGAGTTACCTGAATTAGTTAGGCTGCGAATCGTTCTCATCTGCAATTGATCTTTCTTTATTACAACTAATACCTCTACGATATGCGCAATGACTACTGTAGATACCAATGCTAAAGGCGATAAAGCGCGCCTACCGCGTGATGAACGCCGCGCAATTTTGCTTACTGCTGCCCTTGAAGTCTTCACCGCAGCCGGATATCACTCGGCCGCAATGGATGAGATCGCAGATCGCGCCAATGTCAGTAAGCCGGTTCTCTACCAACATTTCCCATCGAAGCTAGATCTATATCTGGCCGTCTTAGATTTGCATATCGATTCGCTGGTCTTTGAACTTCAGAAAGCGATTTCTTCAACTCCAGATAACTCAAAGCGCGTGCATGCCACAGTCGTTGCATATTTTGCATTTATCGAAAATGAAGGCGAAGCCTTCCGCTTATTATTTGAGAGCGATATGAGCGTTGAACCACAAGTGCGCGAACGCTTAAATCGCATGACTTATGACTGCGCCGCTGCAGTAAGCGCCATCATTTCTAATGACACTGGTTTACCTCAAGAAGTTGCAATGTTGCTCGGTGTGGGATTAATTGGCTATACGCAAGTAACTGCGCGTCATTGGTTAGATCGTGATAGCAAGCTCACTCGCCAGCAAGCCGTTGAATTAGTTGAAAACTTAATGTGGCGAGGTATTTCTGGCTTCCCGCTCTCCGATAGTGAATAAGCGCAAGTATTAGGCGGATAATTTCGAGAATCGGCCTGCACATTTTGGCGATAGGATAGCCGCATGAGCACAAAGAAATCAGATGCCGCACAAAGCACCCATGTTCGCATCGCAATAGCCAATATCTCTGGCGAACTATTTTTCGAGACAAATTCCTCAGTTGCCGATGTAAAGGCTGCCGTCGCTGCTGCTATCGCAGCTAATGGAACGCTCTCGCTTCAAGATCTACGTGGCCACGAAATTGTGGTTGCCGCTAGCAAGATCGGCTTCGTCGATATCGGTATCGCTGCCGATCGCCGCGTCGGTTTCGGCGCACTCTAAGGTGTCAATAACTTTTGCTGATCTACCGCTACGCCCAGAAACTCAAGCGGCCTTAGCAGAACATGGTTTTATCGCTCCCTTTCCAATTCAAGAGATGGTTCTTCCCATCGCACTTGGCGATGGCGATGTAATTGGTCAAGCTAAGACTGGTACCGGCAAGACGCTCGCCTTCGGTATTCCGCTAATTGAACGAGTAATTGCACCCCTTGATAAAGAGTGGGCAGATTTGGTAGCAAAAGGGCTTCCGCAAGTTCTAGTAGTAGTTCCAACGCGCGAATTATGTGTGCAAGTTACAAAAGATATTGATGAATTAACTGGTAACCGCGGAATTCGTACGCTAGCAGTTTATGGTGGTCGCGCCTTTGAACCACAGATTGAAGCCCTCGATAACGGAATCGAAATTGTGGTTGGAACTCCTGGTCGTCTCTTAGATTTATATCGCCAAGGTCAATTGAAGCTAAAAGAAGTATCGCGCGTTGTATTAGATGAAGCCGATGAGATGCTCGATCTCGGTTTTCTACCAGATGTAGAAAAGATTTTTACCAGCACCCCTAATCGTGCCCAAACTATGCTTTTCTCTGCGACCATGCCCGGAGATATCATCGCTCTGGCTCGTCGCTTCATGAATCAACCGATTCATATCCGCACACAAGATAATGAAGATGAAGGTGCGGTTGTATCTCGCATCAAGCAACATGTATTGCGCGCACATGCCTTAGATAAGATTGAAATGCTCGCCCGTATCCTGCAAGCAGATGGGCGCGGACCAACTATCGTCTTCTGCCGCACCAAGCGCACATGCCAGAAGACATCTGATGATCTGCTCGAACGCGGATTCCGTGCCGCATCGATTCATGGCGATCTTGGACAAGGTGCGCGCGAGAAAGCGCTAAATGATTTTAAAGCTGGTAAATCAGATGTTCTGGTCGCAACTGATGTTGCCGCACGCGGAATCGACATCGATGGAATTACTCACGTAATCAACTATCAATGTCCAGAAGATGAGAAGACCTATGTTCACCGTATTGGGCGCACAGCGCGCGCCGGCGCTGATGGAATCTCAGTAACCTTTGTTGATTGGGATGACCTAGCTCGCTGGAAGATGATTGATACCGCGCTGGTCTTAGGTTTGGGTGAACCAGAGGAAACCTACTCTTCCTCAGAACATCTCTATCAAACGTTAAATATTCCAGTAGGTTCAACCGGGCGATTAACAAAACAGAAGCCTGCTGCCCAACCTGCTAAGTCTGAGTCTGCTGCAAAGGTAAGTAAACCCACCGCAGAGCGCACTGCGCGTAATCGAACTCGTACTAAAAAGTTCTCTTCTTAATTTATCTTTATTCCAGCCCTAAAATCTCTAATATTGAGTAAGTAGCGCTGCGATAACTTTCAGCAACTTCCCCATCTTTGGCTGCAGTCAAAACTGAGATGTTCAATTGTGTGAGTCCATCTATTTCCGTTGAGCGAACCAACGAAATATCTAGGACCGGAGCTGCTGCACTATCTACCTCGCCGGTTGCAACTGCCGTAACTTGAATATCAGTCATGGCGCGCAGCTGTAATAAAGCACGAAGTGAATGTAGGGATTTATCAATCGGTGTAAAAATATGATCTGCCACAGCAAGAGCCAGTTTTAGTGGTTGAGTGAGTGATGGAGCAACATCTAAGACAACTAAGTCATAAGCTTTCGGCAGATTTTGTAAAAGCATCGCAAGTGAGCCTTCATCTAAATTGGTAGTCAGCCGCGAATCTGCGGCGATAAAATCAAATCTTTCACTTGTCATCGTTAAATTCTCGGCACCTATCTTTGTGCCAGTTAAGTAATCAGTAATGGTGAGGCGAGGATTTTCCAGACCCAATCTAAAGGTAAGGGCGCTGCCTGGATCTAAATCAATAAGTAGAGTTTTCTTTCCGAATTCGGATGCGGCAACTGCAATTGCATGTGCCAATGTGGTCTTTCCTACGCCGCCGGCTGGACTAGCTATCGCGATTATCTTCATTTAACGCTCGCTAGTTTCCAGCGCTCTAGCGCAGCTTTATAAACCGGTGGCGCCAAGATAGCGTCGGGAATAACTCCAATAGTTTTACGAAGCGCTCTTAGCGAAAAGTCTGTCGCAAAGTTCTGGCCCGGAAGTTGTGGAGTTCCATAAAGGGCGCGCGCCCAAGCGGGTAGCGAACTTCCTGCCAATAAAGTTAGGGAAGCCCATGCAGGTGCTGCTGGAGTTGCAAAGCGAACTGCTGTTGGCAAAGGTGGAATTGTTAGAAAGAGCGCTGCACGCTTGGCATCTTCTGATGCGATAAGTTCTGGTGAGATATCCTTAAAGTAACTCTCCATCTGCGCACGAGATGTTGGGACTTTCTTTAAGTCGACTCCAACTAGCTGGGCAAAGAGCGCCATTTCAGATACATATTGATCTGCTTGGGCTACAGAAAGTGTTAGCCCTGATCGAATTGCTACATCTAAAAAGGAGTCAACCATCGACATATGAACCCAGAGCAATAGATGTGGATCATCTAAGCCAAGTGAGGTGTGAATCTTTCTAACTCGCGCCGCAAGCGCTAGCGCTTCATCTCTAGTACCGAAAGTAATTGTTGTTACATAGTCACCGGTTCGTTGTAGTCGGCCCCAAGCATCTTCGCGGAAATTTGAGCTCTTAGCGACTCCATCCATCGCATCGGGATGCAGGGCTTGCTGCAATAGCGCACGGATTCCACCAACTGCCATCGCAGGATCAGAGTGAACCCGCCAAGCTATTGAGTCAGGTGCGAATAGACCGCGCTCATCAAAAGATGTAGAAAGTAGCTCCATATCGATTCCTTCTATTGCGCCGTGAAAGCTTTGATCGCATCAACTAACATTTGTACCGCAATCGCAGCAAGCAACAATCCTGCAATACGTGCCAAGAGAGTGACTCCGGCATCTTTGATAATACTTAAAATTGTGGTTGAGGCCATTAAAGAAACTGCAATAACGATGTGTACAGCGACAACGGCTGCGATCAAGCCAAAACTTTGTGCAGGAGTCTTGATCTGCTGCACAAAGATCATCGTGGCCACGATTGCTCCTGGGCCAGCTAATAAAGGTGTACCGAGTGGAACTAAGGCGATGTTCTTATCTTTAGCGTTTTCTCCACCCATATCGCGCCCCGTTAATAGTTCCAGCGATACATAGAGAAGCAGTAAGCCACCAGCAGCTTGTAGCGCCTCAATTGAAACATTCATGTAATCAAGGATGAATCTTCCAAAAAGTGAGAAGAATGTAATTACAATAAGAGAAACAAGGGCTGCTTGCCAAGCCAAATGAACTCGCTCTTTCTTAGATTTATCGGCTACAAGACCTAAAAAGATTGGAGTTGCGCCAGGCGGATCGAGAATAACTAAGAGAGTAACGAAGGCTTGGATAGAGAAAGTTAGAGTGCTGACTTCAATTACATTCACTTTCGTACCACCCTTCGCGCATTAGCTAGCGATTCTAGAATCTCCCACTGTGCGGGATCTGTGAGATTTTCACCTAGCGCATTGAGTTTACCGTTTCCGTGGTAATCACTCGACCCAGTTTTAACTAAAGCCAATTGATCAGCAATTTCACTTAATTGCTCACGCTCAATCTGCGAATGATCTCGATGATTTACTTCAATTCCATTTAAACCTGCTGCAACCAGTGAGGTAAAGGTTGAAACAGAAATGACTTCCCCGCGCCGCGACGCAAAAGGATGAGCGATAACTGCAACCCCGCCGGCCTTTCTGATCTGGGAAATTGCATCCTCGGGCGTGGGTGCAGCGTGAGTTACATAATATTTAGATGCGTTATGAAGTAAATCAAGAAATGCTTCATCACGTGTTGCAACGACTTTTTTTCTAACTAAAGCATCAGCTAAATGGGGGCGCCCCACAGTCGCACCTGGTGGAGTTGCCGCCATTACATCCTCCATAGTGATTGCAATTCCATCTGCCGCCATAAGCTCGACCATCTTGCGCATTCTAGGAATCCGGGTATCTCGCGAATCAGCCAACATCGCTTGTAGATCACTATCTTGGCCATCAAAGAGAAGTCCCAAGATATGAACGCTAATTCCATCTAGCGTTAGCGTCGAAACTTCCGCTCCAAGTACAAGCGACATTGGCTTGCGCAGCGCTGCAATCGCTTCAGCCCAACCAGATGTGCTGTCATGATCGGTGATTGCTAAAGTTTGGATACCAGCAGAGAGCGCTTTATTTATTAATTCAGCCGGTGAATCAGTTCCGTCACTGGCCGTTGTGTGGGTATGTAAGTCAATCATCTTTACTCATCCACCATTACCCGAGTAGGTCTGGTGCGCAGCACAACCAGTGCGCAACCAAAGAGGATCAAAACAATTCCAGGAATTACACCAACCGGTGGACGCTGGTTCATCCACCAAATTGCCAAGATAGAACTTACTGGAACTTCAAAGAAGACTATTAGAGAAACAACTGCTGGCGATACGCGCTTAAGTACAGAGTTAAACATGGTGTGGCCTAGAAATTGGGCACCAAAGATTAAGCCCAGCAAAATCCACCATTCGCGCGCACTGAAATGTAGGATCTCATTTCCGGCGATAATTGCCATTGGTAGTGCTGTTATCGCACAAAAGAAATAGCAGATTGAAGTATAAGTTGCAGTTTCTAACGTTCGTTGCGCGCGCGCACCTATTAACATGTACATTCCCGCAAGTGCCGCTGAAATAATTGCAGCTAAATCGCCGAGAAAAGCGCGCATCGAGATTTGTAGATCAATACCAGAAATTAGGAGCACTCCCCCAAAACTTACAAACATTCCAAGCCATGCTCGCGATGGAATTTCACCACCAGTTAGTTTTACAAATAGTGCTGCAAAGATCGGTTGCAGTGCAACAAGTGCGGTGCCTGCGGCAACAGTTGTCATTCGCATTGCTAAAAAGAATCCATAGAAATGTAGCGCCAAGATAAAGCCAGCCAATATCGCCCACTTCACGCCGGTTCGATCTGCGCGATGGCGAAGTGCAAATGGGGCAGTCATAAGCGATCCGCCGAGATTTCGCCAGAATATGAGAGATAGGACCGGCATCGAACTCATTGCAATGAGCGGCCCTGATGTTCCAATTCCGATTATGCCTATCCCTAAGCGAATTAAATCGGGGCGGGCCGGAATCTGAGTGTGATTATCTCGAGATAAAGGCTGCGACATGGATGTAACCGTAGCCGATACCCTTAGCCAATGAAGGGAGGCCAAAAATGAGTGGCAATGCAATAAATCGAGTCTTTATCGCTCGCCTTGCAGGAACAGCTGTATTCGACCCAAATGGAGATCCAGTTGGCAAGGTACGCGATGCTGTTGCGACCCTGCGTTCTAATAGCCAACCCGCACGCATCCTTGGCCTCGTCGTCGAAGTTCCACTACGCCGCCGCGTCTTCGTTCCGATTACACGAGTTACTTCTATCGAATCTGGAGCAGTCGTAATTACCGGTTTGGTAAATATGCGGCGCTTTGAATCCCGTGCTGGAGAATTACTTGTACTCGGAGATTTGTTGGACCGTTCAATTTCATTGGTAGATAGCGCTGAACCGGTCGTCGTTGAGGATATGGGTATGGAGCAGACCCGCACCGGTGATTGGTTTATCAACCGCGTACACATTATGCGAAAAGGCAGTGGGCTTCGCCGTAAAGGTGCCACATCAACTGTCGCTTGGGAAGAAGTAACCGGCTTTACGCTTCCTGAACACAACCAAGGTGTCGCTAATTTACTCTCAACGATTAGTAATTTACGTGCCGCCGACTTAGCTGCAGTAATTCAAGATCTAGCACCTAAGCGTCGCGTAGAAGTTGCCCGCGCGTTAGATGATGAACGCCTGGCAGATGTTTTGCAAGAAATGGATGAAGCAGAACGCGTGGCTTTGCTTGCTGAATTAGAAGGCGAACGTGCGGCAGATGTACTGGGTGAGATGGATCCAGATGACGCAGCTGACTTGCTGCGCGAAATTGGTGAAGAACGAGCGCAAGCGTTGATCGAACTTATGGAACCTGAAGATGCTGAAGATGTTCTGCGTCTGATGACTTATGAGGATTACTCCGCTGGTGGAATGATGACGACCGAACCGATTGTGATGAGCGCTGACTATTCAGTTGCAGATGCGCTAGCTAGTGTTCGATCGCGTGAGGTTTCTCCCGCACTTGCGTCCCAAGTCTTTGTCTGCCGCCAGCCACTGGAAACACCAACCGGTCGCTATATCGGTATGGTCCATTACCAACGTTTACTGCGTGAGCCACCAGCAACCCTGCTTGGTTCGATCGTTGATACTGATACGCAAGGGTTAAATCCCAACGCATCGCTACATGAAGTTTCGTCATACTTAGCTAGTTACAACCTGCTATCCGTGCCAGTTGTAGATGGAAATGAACGCTTGCTGGGCGCCGTAACAGTCGATGATGTGCTCGACCACTTACTTCCAGAGAACTGGCGTTTGGAACATCGCGATTCAACAAGAGGTACTGGTCCAAAAGTTGATCTTGCAGATGTAGCCGGTACTCAAGTGGATTTTGCAGATATTGAAATGGATAAATCGATGGAAGAGGAGGCGCGCTAATGGCACGTTCCCTAACTACACGCCCTAGCGGACTAGATACTCCTCGTGAGTCCCGTCGCTCGCTTCGCCCTAACTATGATCCAGAAGTTTTTGGTCGCCTATCTGAACGCTTTGCGCGTTTCTTAGGTACAGCACGATTCTTGGTTTACATGACCGTCTTTGTGCTCTCTTGGGTAGCATGGAATTCACTTGCACCACGCAATTTACGTTTTGATGATTACCCATTTATCTTTCTAACTTTAATTTTGTCGCTGCAAGCTTCATACGCCGCTCCCTTGATCTTGCTTGCGCAAAATCGCCAAGCCGACCGTGACCGCATTTCGCTAAATGAAGATCGCGCACAGAACTCACGTTCTATTGCAGATACTGAGTACTTAACTCGCGAACTTGCGAGCTTGCGCATTGCCCTTGGTGATGTAGCAACACGAGACTTTATGCGCAACGAGCTTGAGGATCTGCTAAAAGATTTACGTGCTAAGCCCGAGTCTGACTCCAAGTAAAGAGCTGCTTCGCACAATTAGTTTTTCAGATATCGCAGATATCGTCTTGGCACTTGGTGAATCTGGATCTGCCACAACAATTGGCTTGCCATCATCGCCACCTGTGCGCAGCTGCGTGCTAAAAGGAACTTTGCCCAATAACGGAACATCTGTACCTACCAAAGTAGAGAGGCGCGCTGCTGTTTCTTCGCCGCCACCTGCGCCAAAGAGGGCAATTTCATCCTGGCAGTGCGGGCAAGGAAAGGCTGACATATTTTCAATAACACCAATAACTCTCTGGTGAATCTGGTGGGCAATGCGGCCAGCACGTTCTGCAACTTCAGCAGCTGCGATTTGTGGCGTTGTTACTACCAATATTTCAGAGGTTGGAATCAGCTGCCCTAAAGAAATTGCCAAGTCGCCTGTGCCTGGCGGTAGATCAATCAGTAATAAATCAAGATCACCCCAATAGGCATCAGATAAGAGTTGCTCAAGAACACGATGCAGTAGCGGTCCACGATAGGCAACGGCATCAGCGCGCTCGGGCTTAAACATCTCCATCGAGACAACTTTTACACCGTATGACTCAAGTGGAATAAACATCTGATCAATTGCAGTTGGACGTTGTCCCATCAAATTCATTAAACGTGGGATGGAGTGGCCATATACATCGGCATCTAAAATTCCAACACGTAAGCCGCGCGCGGCAGCAGATATTGCAAGGTTTGTAGTCAGCGATGACTTTCCAACTCCACCTTTTCCGGATGCGATTCCAATTACCCGAGTTAGCGAATCTGGTTGAGCAAAGGGAATGAACTTTTCGCGTCCACCACGAAGTAACTTCTTTACATTGTTGCGTTGCTCCTCTGACATCACACCGAAGATGATTTGAACTTCATTTATCTCTGGTACTTGTGTAACTGCGGCAGTGATATCTGATCTAAGGCGATCTTGCATGGGACAGCCAGATATTGTTAATAAAATCTTTAGTTCAGCAACAGCGCCATTTACTGCAACTGATTCCACCATTCCGAGATCTGGCAGCGGACGGTGCAGCTCAGGGTCAGAAACCGTAGCTAAGGCTTGATTAATTAACTCGATCGTTGTCATAGTAAATCTGGATCGATCTTGGCTTTAAATTTCGTAGATTGCAGTTCATCTTCTTCGAGGGCATTTGAGATATGTTTTTGGATAAACTTCTTTGGATGTAGATCAGATGGTTGTAAGTCTTCAAAACCGGGGCCAAGATTCTGACGAAGCTCTGCAGTTGCGCTCTGCGATAGCGCTTTGATCTTCTTAACTAGCTTTGCCGCATCAACTGCCAGATTAGGTAAACGATCTGGACCCACTAAAATAATGGCTAGAAGTGCTAGCCCTAGTAACTCACCTGCTCCAAAGTCAAAGAACATCTAAATTATTTTCCTGCATCTAACGTGACAGTAGCAGTGGCGCTAACACCATTACGCAGATAAGTAACTTCAATTTTATCGCCCACGCTCTTGGCACGAATGGCAACGATTAACTCTTCAGCAGAATTAACTGCTCGCCCATCAAATTTAGTGATGATATCTCCCGATTTAAGCCCCGCTCTCGCCGCTGGTCCGCCAGGAAGGATCGCCTTTTCATTTTTTGAAATGAGCGCGCCATCGCCTTCGAATTTCATATCAATTGAAATGCCAATGACTGGATATGTGGCCTTGCCGTTCTTTATCAATTGATCAGCGGTCTTGCGGGCTTGATTGATAGGTATCGCAAATCCCAATCCGATTGATCCACTTTGTGATCCAAAGGATGAACCCAAGGTGGCAATCGCTGAGTTAATTCCGATAACCGCACCTGTTGCATCGACCAAAGGACCACCAGAATTACCAGGATTGATAGCTGCATCAGTTTGGAGAGCATTTATAAAAGAGTTATCGCTACCGGTTTCACCGGCGGTAACGGCGCGATCTTTGGCGCTGATAATTCCTAAGGTTACGGTTCCGGAAAGTCCAAGCGGGGATCCAATGGCTATGACAGAGTCACCGACTGCAACTTTATCGCTATCGCCAAATTGCAAGGCGGTTAAACCAGTAGTAGCAATTTTTAATACTGCTAAATCATATGAAGTATCCCGACCAACAACCTTAGCGGTGTACTTCTGTCCGCTATTTAAGGTCACATCAATTGTTCCGTTACCTGATGCCGCTTCTGCAATAACGTGGTTATTAGTAAGAATGTAACCATTGCTCTCAATTACAAAGCCCGTGCCAGTTGCTCCACCTTTTTTAGTGGAAGCTTCAATTGATACGACGGAAGGTATAACTCGTTTTGCAATATCTGCAACAGAGCCAGGGGCGCGTTCGATGGCATTTGAAGTACGTGAAATATTTATCGAATGGCCAAAGAGTGAACCGGATGATGATGCACCAAAAATTGAACCTACTAAGCCGGCTACGAAAGCTAAGAGGATCGCATTTGAGCGAGTAATTAAATTGGCTTTGCCGCCTTTATTGGCAGCTATCCACCATGGTCCGCCGGGACCACCAGATGGTTGTGAATTACTCATAAGCGCATCTTCCTACAGTTTTGTAGCAAGTAACAAACCATCACCGACCGGTATGAGTGAAGTCACCCAAAGGTCTACCTGACTTTTCAGTGATTTCCCAGCCTCGCGTAGCGCAACGGTCTTGGGGTCACGCTGTGCGGGATCTGAAACTTTCTCGCCACCGAAGAAGTTATCGATCACAAAGACGCCACCGCTACGCAAGATGCGATGGGCTTCAGTAATGGCAAAAGGTAGATCTTCTGGATCGTGACGAAAAATAACTAAGTCATAGGCGCGATCAGCCAACTTTGTTACGACATCCATAGCGGGATTGGTAATAAGGCGAAAGCGCGCGGCAGTAATTTCTGCATCTAGAAAGGCAACTTTGGCTGCGTTGCTATGTTCCATTTCCTTATCTATTGAGGTCAATGTGCCACTTGCCAACATGCCTTCTAAAACCCAGAGCGCACCAACGCCTGAACCGGTGCCGATTTCAACAACTGATTGTGCAGATAAAATATGTGCCAAATGTTTTAGATAGGCGCCAGTGCCGGTAGTTGCATCAGTGGCCCCCATTTCTTCACCGACCGCGCGCGCATTTCTCTTGATTTCATCTTCGGGCAGAAAAGCCTCAGCATATGTGTGTGGGTCGATCATCATTAGAGTGTGGTTAACCATTCGATTAGAAGTCGGACACCGAAACCGGTGCCTCCTTTAGGATTTTCGCCAGCATCTACTTCGCTACGAGCAACTCCTGCAATATCAAAGTGAATCCAGGTCCGTTCACCCACAAACTGTTCCAGAAATAGCGCCGCGGTAATTGAGCCAGCGCTAAATTTCTTTTTTGCTGTAACGTGGCTTAAATCTGCAATCGGACTTTCTAGCGCTTCGTCATAATCATCGACCAAAGGCATATGCCAAACCCGATCACCAGAACGTTGGCCTGCCTCATAAAAACTCTCAGCTATTTTCTTATCACGGGTATACATCGCAGCATGTTGTCTGCCTAAACCTAAAGTTGCAGAACCGGTTAGCGTTGCGATATCAATTAAGTAATCTGGGCGTAAATTCTTATCGGCATACGCAAGACCATCTGCTAAAACCAGCCTGCCTTCGGCATCGGTATCTAAAACTTCTACCGTTTTGCCACCATACTGCGTAATTACGTCGCTAGGGCGTTGCGAAGTTCCTGACAAGGCATTTTCGGCGAGCATCATCAGAACCGTTACTTGTATCTGCGGTTGAAAATGCGTGAGCGCACTTATTGCGCCAAGGGCGGCGGCAGATCCTGCCATATCGGTCTTCATCGCCATCATGGTGTCGTAAGGACGTTTTAGTGAGACCCCACCTGTATCAAAGGTGATTCCCTTTCCGACAATTACAACGTGTGGCAGGGCGCCTGAATTCTTTTTCAATCCCTTTGGGTGATAAGTGAGTTCAACAAAACGCGGACCAGGTTTCGGTGATGAATTACCTACCGCTCGCAGCCCACCAAATTCGGCTAACTGCTTACCTGCCAGAACCCGGATTTCTAAACCGTTCTCAGCGGCAATCTTCTCTGCTTCATTGGCTACCCAAAGTGGGCTCTTGATATTGGAGGGTGTGTGTACCAAATCGCGAGTACGTGAAATAGCGCTGGCGATTACGCCGGCATCAACTATCGTTTCAGCTTGCTCAGTTGCAAATAAAAATTGTGGTAACTCTTGTGTTGCGCCAGTCTTCTGCGTCCAGATATACGCCCCTAGCTGCACGGAGATGGCAAATGCCTTTAACTGGTCGTGATTGGAAACGCAGATTGTTGAGATAGCGGTGGCCTTACCGCGACCTTTACGTCCTAGCGCAGCCCCTGCTTGGCGCAACGAAGAAGTTGTTCCATCACCTAGCCCAATTAAAAGTATGCGGTCTACCTGCATCTGATCTGATGCAACTGGAATTTCAAATATTTCGCCGGGTTTTCCAGCTGCAGAGAAAAACTCAAGTTCATCATGAAGATTTAATTCAAATAACTTCTCTAACTTTTTAACTAGTGCGCTATGAGCTGGAAAATCGTAAGTGGTTGCATCGCCTTCTGCAGTTGCCTTGAATCCGATTGCAATCGCCTGAGAATCGGCGAGCGCCTCAACCGTCACCTCAATCGCGCTAAGTAGCGATGCGGAAAATTTCGGCGGATTTTTCGCCGCGGTTTTAGTGGTCATGATTGCCAAAGGCTATCCAGTGCTGGGCCAGAATGCGCCGCAGGCGGGTAGGAAAATGAGTTGAGTTGAGTTACTTTTTGATTAAAGCGACCGCGGCTTCGAGGGCTGCGCTGAGGTTGTTGGCTTCCTGTGCATTTAATTCGACAACTAGGCGTCCCCCGCCTTCGAGTGGAATACGCATAACTAGCGAGCGCGCTTCCTTGGTTACTTCCATCGGTCCATCACCAGTACGAGGTTTCATGGCTGCCATTGGGAAGTCTCCTTTAATGCCTATTTACTGCCTAGTGCCCGTGATCCTTGATGGATCAGACGATTTTTTACAGAGAATAAGTATCTCGCATTTGGGGCTAGGTATGAAATCGGCCGAGGCGGTGGCCCTAGTTGGGTCTAGATAAGTCCAAGGAGCGCGGTAACTCGCGCCTTTCCAGATGCCATTACTGCAACAACTGATTTTTCGGGTACGCCGAGCATTTGAGCAATCTCGCTACTTGGAAGCGAGCGCAGATAATGAAGCGACAAGATGATCCGCTCTTCCTCTGGCAACTGCGCCAAGGCATCCGTGAGGGATAGGGGCGCGGTCATGGGTGCAAGGTTACTCGGGTGGGCGTAGTGATGTGGAGAGGCGAGCCAGCGATATACGCACACCGATCCAGAGAAATGGATAGATCGCCAAGAATTGCAGGCGTGAACACTCAATATCTTCTGACCAATTAAATCTTGTAGCACTCTGTGAAATCTCAATTAGCTCAAAGGTGCCGGTGCCCTTTAAAACTTTACCGGTATGCAAAACATCGCAACGAATCGGGGGTTGCCAGTTTGTGACAACCATCGTGTCTAGCAAACCAAGTTTTGCAAATTTTGGATAGCTCTTATAGAACGGGCCAGTAAATGCCGCGATCGATGTACCAACGCCTTCTCGGATTTGTGAGGTCACCCAGACTTTACTTTGCAGCATCCAGCTGCCTTGGCCTTCCCAATCGGCGATCGCCTGCCAGGCGCGCTCTTGGTTACAGGCAAGTGTTAAGGAGATTCGAATACTGTGGCTCATAGTTATCTCTTATTATTTATTTACGAGCAGCGATATCAAGTGCTTCGTCAACGCTTCTAGCCCAATGCAGAAGTTCGCGTTGTCCTGGTTTAACAAAACCATGTTCTTCTAAATGATCTATCAAAGTTGCAAGAGGTGCATATAAATCATAGGGATCAAGGATGATCACCGGCTTTGCGTGAAATTTAAGGAAACGGCCCACCCAAATTTCAAAGAGCTCTTCTAATGTACCGATACCGCCGGGCAGTGCAATGAAGGCATCTGATAAATCTTCAATCATCGCCTTGCGGCTGCGCATTGAATCAACAACATGGAGCTCATCGCATTCTTTATCGGCAAATTCAATATCTACCAAGCGCTGCGGAATAACACCGATAGTGCGTCCGCCAGATTCTCGAGCGCCACGTGAAACCGCACCCATTGCAGATATATGCCCGCCACCTGAGACCAATTCCCAGGATCGCGCAGCGATACCCGCGCCGAGATCGTGTGCCAAATCAATATATTTTGGATCGATGGTCTGAGATGAAGAGCAGTAAACGGCGATATGCATGAGCCAAAGGATAGGGGTTAGGCTTATCGCATGTCTTCATCAAAGCAGGCACCTACCGGGCGGGCATCTGGCCACGGAATTGCAACCATTTCTGGCACAACTGTGCTCGATATCTGGTTTCCCAATCCAGCCCTTGGCGCTTTAAGTGCAGAGCTAGATAAAACTCTGACATCACTTGTTGGCGTAGATGAAATACGTAAAGTCAAGCGCGAAATAATCTCAATCGAGATTGATTTGGCACTCGCCCCACAATCTGCAGCAGATGCTTACTTGCGTCTGCACTTGCTTTCACATCGCTTAATAAAGCCACACGGCGCAGTCATGGATGGAATATTTGGTTTATTGGCAAATGTCGTTTGGACATCAGCGGGACCTTGCGCAGTAGATGGATTTGAAGAAGTTCGGGCTGGACTGCGCGCTAAATATGGACATGTCACGGTATTTAGCGTTGATAAATTCCCGCGGATGGTTGATTACATAATTCCAACAGGTGTGCGAATCGCAGATGCCGACCGAGTTCGCCTAGGTGCACATTTAGCAACAGGTACAACAGTTATGCATGAAGGCTTCGTTAACTTCAACGCTGGCACGCTGGGCACATCAATGGTCGAAGGTCGAATCTCATCGGGTGTGGTAGTTGGAGACGGCAGCGATGTTGGCGGTGGTGCATCCATTATGGGAACGCTCAGTGGTGGTGGAAAAGAAGTTATCTCTGTTGGTGAGAAATGTTTACTTGGAGCAAATTCAGGGCTTGGAATCTCGCTAGGCAATAACTGTGTAATTGAAGCGGGAACCTATATAACTGCTGCGGCAAAGGTGCGTCTGCCAGATGGCGAGATCGTAAAGGCGGGAGCGCTATCTGGCGCTAACGATCTACTCTTTAGACGCAACTCTCTAGATGGTTCCCTTGAAGTAGTAGTTCGTACAGGTACCTGGGGCGGACTTAACTCAATACTTCACGCTAACTAAGCGGTGATTGAAAACCAAGCCGAAGGTAACTTACTTCGGCTCCTAAAAGTCTCTCCCGTAAGCGTTGCGGTTGCGCCAGAAGATGACGTGGCTTGAATTTGATCAACCGTCCCTGCCGGATTGACTGAAAGTACTTGCAGTGAAAGAACGTCAGGCAGCAGAAAAGCTGCAGCAATTACTGATTGTGGAACTTGTCTAGCCCAAGAAGCAAATATTGGATTTAACTTTACGTCGGCACTTGCCGTATCTGAAACGCTCTGCGTATATGAAGTCGCCGTCCCCCAGGCGTGTTCTGAGGTTTCAGTTGCACCACCTGTAGATGAAGTGAAATAGGCAGTAATTGGTAAACCTTGATAAGTAATGATCTGGCCTTGGGTGCTATCTACCGCACTCTTCCATAATTGACCATATTTTGGTTCACCTTCTTTGGCGTAGCCAGCGAATGATTGATCGCTAATTGATCCATAAAGATGACAATCACATGCGCTTCGAATCTTCACAGATTTAGCAATTGCATAAGTTCGCGAGGCGATCGCTTGTGCCTGAAGCGCTGCGGTTGGCCACAACGAAGGAACTTCACTAATCCCCCATAAATACTCATCTTGTAGTCTTACCGAATTAATAATCTCTAAACGCTTGCCTAGCACTTTATCTCTCATAACTTTAAATTGGATCTGCCCGTGGCGATATCGATTTACCGTCGAGTTTGTCGTGACCGAAAGAATTGTTGGCACACCTTCTAAATAACGGGTACCACTCCAACGCAAGGTAAATACTGAACCAGATGAGATTTGAGTAATCTTTGAACCACGCGTAGTTGAAAGGCTTAATTGTCCGTTTATCAAAATTACGTTGAGCGTAGTTTTACTTGGGATATTCAGTAATACTGGAGCAGTTTGCGTCTCTGCTAGATCTGCTGCAAATAGCTGTAGCGATGCACCGGTCGAATCGCTACGGACTTTAGTCGCAGTTAACAAGTGACCGATATTTATTCGCAAAATCTGGGAATCAGTTGTAGTTTCAATCGTGGTTCCGGTGTAATAATAATTTAAGATCGCAGTTGCAGATTCGCCGGCAAGAGCTTTAGCACGGGCACCTATCTGGCTCATCCCAACCCCGTGGCCATATCCGCTACCTGTAAATGAGAAGGTTGCAGGTGCTTCAGTTGCGTTTGCGGTAAGTGGAGTACCTGCTAATAAAAGTACAGCAGATAAAGCTGCAGCTACCTTTCTAGACATCCTCATTTGCTGCCGCGCTCTTTCCAGCATTGGTGAATTCTTGATACTGCTTAATCACATCAGCCGGGTTGCCGCGGGCCATTAGCTTTCCTTTATGTAACCAGGCAACTTCATTGCAAACATCTTCAATTGTCGCCATCGCATGGCTAACTAAAATTAGGGCACGGTCAGCTGAGCGAAGTTCTTTAATGCGATTTAAGCTCTTCTCTTTAAAGTGCGCATCACCAGTACTAAGCGCCTCATCGACAATTAAAATATCGGGTTGGACTGTGGCCGCTACTGAAAAAGCCAGCCGTGCATACATTCCCGATGAGTACGTACGCATTGGCGCATCTATGGCATCTCCTAATTCAGAGAAATCAGCAATTGCGGCAAATTGACGGTCGATTTCAGCGCGCGACATTCCGGCAGCAAGGCCGCCTAAGTAAACATTGGCGCGACCCGTCATCGAAGGATTAAACCCAACTCCAAGGGCAAGTAACGTGCTTACTGATCCATGTACTTCTACGCGACCTTGTGATGGAGGAACGATGCCGGAGATAACGCGCATCAAAGAGGATTTACCCGCGCCATTTGAGCCAATAACCCCCAAAACAGTTCCGTAATTAACATCTAAATTTACTTGATTGAGCGCTTGCACAACTCTGGTGTGTTTCTTACCGCGGCCAAGTGATTTCAGGCGCGCTTTCAGTGTGGGGCGTTTATCAATGGATGTTGTGTAAGTAAGTCCAACGTTCTGAACCGAAACTGCCAACCCATGCTTGGCGTGAGTTGAGTTAAGTGAATTAGAGGCGGACAGCGAAATCACGCTCCCTAGATAGGAAGAAATATGTACCAATTAAAAATATAAAAGTAGCCCAGATAAAGCTATGGGCAAGTGAAAATAAGTCTGGCGCTTTTGCATAAACCATCACTTGTGACCAGGCATCTAGCAAGTAAAAAATAGGGTTGGCTATTTCAATACTCTTTAATTTTGGTGATAGATCTGCTGCTTGATAGAGAATTGGAGATAAGTACAACAAGCTGCGCGTTAGATATGGTAGAAAACTGGCGATATCTCGGAAATAGACGTTGATGCAGGAAATTAAAATTGCCATTCCAAGCCCCATAAATAGCGCTATTAAAATTATAGGAAGAGCCCAAAGCATCTGCCATGACACAGATAAGCCCAGTAGCGATCGCATCACCAGAAAGACAGCCAAAGTTGGAATAAATTTAAAGAGCGCAATTACGCTGGCGGAGATTGGCAACATAATTCGCGGGAAAGCGGTATTTAGAATTAAGCGTTGACCGGCGGTTATTGATTTAACTCCGCCGCTGAGGCTATTGCTAACTAAATAAAATAAGAAAAGGCTGGCAGTTAGGTGGCCATAACGAGTTGAGTCACTGTGGCCGCCGATGATGTAAATCAATAGAAAATAGACACCAGAGAGCAACAATGGATTGAGAATCAACCAGAGCTGGCCAAAAACCGAACCATAATTCTGTTCGCGTAGTTCAGAGCGAGAAAATTCGGCAATAAATGAGCGGCGTGACCAGAGCGCACGCAAGTATGCGCCAAGTGGCGGCAGCCCGGCACGGAAGGGTTCGTAAATTACAACTGGTGCGCTCATATAGGTAAAGGCTACCGCAGCGCTTTAGTTGAGGTGATAAAGCCGGCGCCCCACGCGAAGTGCATCGTCGGAATTATCGCCAGTAGTGAAATGAATTCACGCACAGATTTTGCGATTAATACTGAGGAGATTAGTAGAAAGAACCCATATATTGCCGCTGGCAGATAAAACATTGGATTAATTAAGAGGCCAGTAATTAGGGATGTAACTGTTCCGATCAGGGTAAATGGTGGCGCTAGGTAACGTAAATTTATTGTCCCGGAATGGCTACGAGAGACAACGCGGCGCCAACGTCCATATTGAAAATATTGTTTGGCAAGTTTTCTTAAATTAGGCCTTGGTCTATAGGTTACTTGTAGCCGTGGATCAAAGTAAATCTTTCCGCCATTTTTACGAAGGCGATGATTTAACTCCCAATCTTGCGCGCGGGTATATCGCTCATCAAATCCACCAATTGCATTGATCGCTTCCCGGCGAAATGCACCGAGATAGACGGTATCTACTTCGCCCGCAGAGCCGCCAGTATGGAAACGTGAAGCGCCTACACCGAGCGGGCTGCGCATGGCGCGAGCGACTGCGATTTCAAAATTTGTAACGCCAGCAGCTGCCATCACTCCACCAACATTTACTGCACCAGTTTTTCTGAGAATCTCAACTGCTAAAGATAGATAATTACTTGGAATTTTTGCATGTCCATCAACTCGCACAATAATTGGGCTAATCGATGTTGCAATTGCCAGATTTAGCCCTGCTGCAGTTTTTCCAGTTGGATTCACAACCAATTTAACGCGGTTATCACTGGCCGCCAATGCACGCGCAATTTCATCGGTGCGATCGCGCGATGGACCCAGCGCCAGTATTACCTCAAAAATTCCTAAGTAATCCTGAGAAAGAATCGCAGCAACAGATTCTTCTAAGTGTGGCTCTTCATTAAGGACTGGGAGAATGACGCTTACCGCCGGTGAGGCAGATAACTCGCCTAATGATGTCGACATAACCCCTCCACGCTATCGCCCAAGTAGAGTTCGTATGTGAAATCGACTCGCGCGATACGGATAATTACATCACTCTCTCTAGGGGTTGTCGTTCTCGCATCGGTGTCCTGGCTTGGACTCGGCCAGGTCAGCGCAAAGATTGCGCGCATTAGCGTTTTTGCAGGGCTAGATAACAGACCAGAAAAAACTTCTCAAGCCGTCAACTATCTATTAGTTGGTTCAGATACCCGCGAGGGGCTGACTAAGGCACAGATGAAATTGCTGCGTGTGGGTAGCACAGTAACCGCTGCCGGCGGTCGTTCCGACACGATGCTTTTAGTACACATAAGTAAGAAGCGTGACAAAGCTTATTTAGTATCTCTGCCACGTGACACATTGGTGACTATTCCAGCACACACAAGCAGTGATGGAAAATCTGAGATTCCTGCCCGACAGAATAAATTAAATGCTGCTTTCTCATTTGGTGGTGCACCTTTGTTGATCCGCACAGTAGAGGGTGCAACAAATTTAAAGATTGATCATTACATCGAAGTCAGTTTTGCTGGCTTTGCTGGAATTGTCGATGCCCTAGGAGGAGTTGATGTCTGTACCAAGGTCGACATTGATGATCCTAAGAGCCATCTAATTCTCGCTGCCGGTACCCACACCTTAGGTGGAATCGAAGCGCTTAAATATGTTCGCACTCGTGACTTCGATGGCCGCGGAGATATTGGGCGCATGCAACGTCAACAACAATTTATGAGTTCGGTATTAAAGAAGGCCACAAGTACTGGCGTGTTATTAAATCCAATCAAAATTGTAAACTTTATGAACGCTGCGCTTTCGACGATAAAGATGGATGAGAATTTAAATGAGAGCGATCTGCTAAACCTGGCCAAACAGATGCGTGGGCTTTCCTCTGGAAATGTACGTACTTTGACCGTTCCGCTATCAAATGCCAATGGGAACGTTCCGGGAATTGGCTCTGTTGTTATTTGGGATCAGACTTTAGGTACTGAACTTTGGACCCGTATTCGTGATGATTCAGCTTTAGTTGATGAAGTAACACCTTCACCTTCTGCCAGCAGTACCGCAAAGGCCACGCCTGTAATAGTCGATAAATTTAAGACTCGCACCGCCGCAGAAAATCCGTGCGGTGAGATTAAATAGAAAGTGCCTTAGACTCTGAACCTATGAAACTTTCGGTAATTGGTTGTGGCTATTTAGGCGCAACTCATGCAGCTTGTATGTCATCTCTCGGTTTTGAAGTTATTGGGATAGATACAGATCAGAGCAAAGTCGATCTACTCTCGCGCGGTGAACTGCCCTTTTACGAACCAGGTTTAGATACCTTGTTAGCGGCTGAGATGAAGACAGGCCGACTCTCTTTTACAACTGATTTCTCAGCGGTTGCAGATGCAGATGTTCACTTCATCTGCGTTGGAACTCCACAAAGTAAGGATGGATTAGCTGCTGATTTAACTTATGTAAAGGCATCGGTAGTTGCGATTGCGCCTTATCTAAAAGATGGTTCGCTAGTTGTTGGAAAATCAACAGTTCCAGTCGGAACTGCCCAAGCCCTGCGCGAAATCCTGGCGGTATCTGCGCCACATGCAGATTTGGCTTGGAACCCAGAATTCTTGCGAGAAGGTTTTGCAGTAGAAGATACCTTGACCCCAAATCGTTTAGTTGTCGGAGTCGTAAATGACCGTGCCGAAAATATTTTAAAAGCGGTTTACAAACCAATCATTGATCTCGGAACTCCATGGATTCGTGCCGACTTGCCAACTGCAGAGCTGGTAAAAGTTGCTGCAAACTCATTCCTTGCTACAAAAATTTCATTCATAAACGCTATGGCTGAAGTCTGCGAAGCAGCCGGTGGCGATGTCACAGTTCTAGCAAAAGCGATTGGTTATGACCCACGTATCGGAAGCCGCTTTCTGCAGGCAGGTATTGGTTTTGGTGGGGGTTGCCTGCCGAAAGATATCCGCGCCTTTATGGCACGTGCGCAAGAGCTCGGCGCAGATCAAGCGTTGGAATTCCTACGCGAAATTGATGCCATTAACTTACGTGCCCGACAGCGCGTAATCGATGTTGTTCGCGCAGATCTATCTGAAGATTTAACTCAATATAAAATTGCAGTTCTTGGCGCAACCTTTAAACCTGATAGCGATGATGTGCGCGACTCCCCTGCGCTCGATATTGCAGCCCAACTGCAAGCAGCCGGTGCAACAGTTGTAGTCCACGATCCAAAGGGAATAGAACCAGCTCGTAAGCGATTTCCAAACTTGGATTTTGCGGAGAAAGTTTCAGATTGCGTTAAGGGAGCAGATGCAATTCTGCATTTAACCGAATGGAAGGAATATCGTGAGCTAGATCCTTCTGTGATTGGTCAATTAGTAAAATCTAAATTCCTAATAGATGGCCGTAATGCACTTGACCGTGACAAATGGCGTGCCGCTGGCTGGCGCGTACACGCCCTTGGCCGCAGCGATTAATTAAAAACCAGTTTTTTGGTTACGCCGGGCGGTTAAATTTGCGCCCTTCTCTTTCGCCTCAACGTTTATTGCTTTAAGTGCTTCTGCTACCTTGGTTGAGATTGCGCTATCGGATAAGGCAAGAATTCGTGCCGCTAAGATTCCGGCGTTCTTGGCGTTATCAACACCAACTGTTGCAACTGGAATTCCAGCAGGCATCTGAACAATTGAAAGTAAAGAATCCATTCCATCAAGGTTCTTTAGCGAAATTGGAACTCCGATAACAGGCAGAGTTGTAAGAGATGCAACCATTCCGGGTAGATGTGCTGCTCCTCCGGCGCCGGCGATAATTACTTTAAAACCCTCGCTTTGAGCTTTCTGCGAGAACTCCACCATCTCAAGGGGCATGCGATGAGCAGATAAGACTTCAGCGGTATAGGTGATTCCAAATGAATCTAAAGTTTTGGCGGCGTGCTCCATAACTGGCCAGTCAGAATCAGATCCCATGATGATCGCTACATCACTCATCAATTTCTCCGCTCATATAGTCGCGCGCATGTTCTACCACTTCGGTTAATTCTAGAAGGTTTTCCCCGATCACGGTAACGTGGCCAATCTTGCGCCCTTTTCGAACTTCTTTCTTATATTGATGGAACTTTAACTCTGGATTTCGTGCCATTAAATGTAGATATGGGCGATACATGTCAGTCTTGTCGCCACCCAAGTTATTTCCCATCACCGCATAAGGCGCGGTCATAGTTGGATCACCCAGCGGCAAATCTAAGATCGCGCGTAAGTGTTGCTCAAATTGACTGGTACGTGAGCCTTCAATGGTCCAGTGTCCCGAATTATGGGGGCGCATCGCTAACTCATTTATAAATATCTCATCACCCTTGATAAACATTTCTACCGCCATGACTCCAATTAGTGAAATATCGCTGGCGATCGAGAGCGCTAGATGCTGAGCTTTTTCAGCTATCTCGGTTGAGATGGTTGGTGCTGGAGTGATGGTTAAGGTGCAGATGCCGTCTTCCTGCACAGTTTGGGTGGGAGCCCAAGACGTGGCCTGGCCATGTTCTGAACGCGCAACCATCACTGCTATTTCGATATCGAATTCAATTAACTCTTCAATTAGAAGCTGTGGATGTTCCAAGAGCAACTCTTCTAAGTCGTCGAGATTTTTTACTTTCCAAACACCTCGGCCGTCGTAGCCGCCTGAAATCTTCTTTGCCATAAAGGGAAAGCTAAAGGCTTGTCCTTCATCCTCAATTACTCTCCACTTAGGCGAGGGGTAGGTAGCTAATTTGGCGCGCATAGCGGCCTTATCTTGCGAATATTGGAAGGAGTTTGAAGTTGGAAATACTTTTATACCAGCTGCCTCTAAACCTTTAATGACAGAGAGCGGTACTAGCTCGTGCTCAAAGGTAACGAGGTCACATTGCTTGGCAAATTCCAGCAGTTGCGCCAAGTCGCGGTAATCACCGACAACATGTGGTGCGATTTGCGCGGCGCAATCTTGCTCATCTTGGGCAAAGAGCAAGAGATTGATTCCAAGAGCAATTGCTGGCGCCACACTCATGCGCGCTAATTGCCCAGCACCGATAATGCCAACGGTTGGAAATCGCTCTTTCACCTCGCTATCGTAGATGAACAACATCCCCAACGTTAACTTCAAAGCCATCTTCCAGCACGAGCGCACCAAATTCATTTATAGATTGTGCGATTCCGATGCGATTTTCTCGCCCACTAACCTCGATCTGTACTTCGCGTCCCAAGGTCGCACAGACTTGGCTGTAGCTATCCACAAAATCTATGCCAGTATCCCATTCTTCAAATTTACTTTGGAATGCATTTAAAAATTTAGAGAGGATTACATTTCTATCTAACTCTTTTGATCCAGCGATTGCCAGCGATGTTGCAGTTTCAACAGGTGACTCTTTGGCAGACATCGCTACATTGATTCCGATGCCAACGATTACTCCATCGTCAGTTGCTTGGGCTAATAAGCCAGCCACTTTCTTCTCACCAATTAAAATATCATTTGGCCATTTAAGGCTAGCTTTTATTGGTAAACCTGCAGATATAACTTCAAAGATCGTTAGTGCGGCAAGGTGTGCAATAAATCCCCAATCACTTCTTGAGCGCTTTGGTGAAATATAAAAAGAAAATAGCAGGGCGCTATTGGGCGCAGCATCGAAGGTGCGTTCTAATCTGCCGCGTCCTGCGCTTTGGAATTCTGCAACTATTACTTCGCCACTTTCTACCGATTTAGATTTAACTAATTCCGCCAGATCGCTTTGTGTAGAGGCAGTGAGATCAACCACGCTTACTCGCCAGTATTGCGAAGCAAGCGATGCGATCGCCGCTTTATCTAGTGGCGCTCTTGGCGCTTCTGTACCCACGCCTAGTACCGTAGAGCCATGAGCCCAGATCTGCATACAACTGCTGGAAAAATTGAAGATCTCCGTCTACGTGTTGAAGAAGCTGTCCATGGTGGTTCGGCCCGCGCAGTTGAGAAACAACATGCCAAAGGGAAGTTAACCGCCCGCGAACGCATCGACTTGCTTGTAGATTCTGACTCCTTTACTGAAATTGATGAGTTCGCTCGCCACCGATCCACCCAATTTGGGATGGAGAAGAACCGTCCTTACGGCGATGGCGTAGTTATTGGAACTGCAACAGTAGATGGACGACCAATTGCACTTTACTCACAAGATTTCACAGTCATGGGTGGGAGTCTCGGTGAAGTCCACGCTGAAAAAATTGTAAAGATCGCAGAATTCGCACTTAAGAGCGGAATTCCACTAATTGGAATAAATGATTCCGGTGGTGCACGTATTCAAGAAGGTGTTGCTTCCTTAAATGGTTACGGCAAGATCTTCCGGCTTAACACACGCTCATCAGGTGTGATTCCGCAGATTTCGCTGATTTTGGGGCCATGTGCTGGTGGTTCAGCATATTCACCAGCGTTAACTGACTTCACCGTGATGGTGAATGAGACATCACATATGTTTATTACCGGTCCAGATGTAATCAAAACTGTAACTGGCGAAGATGTTGAAATGGAAGAACTCGGTGGAGCGCTTACCCATAACACTCGTTCTGGAAATGCGCACTATCTAGCCGATAGCGAAGCTGATGCAATTGATTACGTTAAGGCGCTACTTTCATATCTTCCATCAAATAATATGGACGCCGCACCACATCTGCCGCCAACTCAAACTTTAGATGAGAGCGCCGAAGATGTTGCGCTAAATAATTTAATTCCAGATAGCCCTAACCAGCCATACGATATGAAGACTCTGATCACCACATTGGTTGATGAAGGCGAATTTCTTGAGGTGCATGCTCTCTATGCCCCAAATATTGTTGTGGGCTTTGCGCGTATCGAGGGTGAATCAATCGGAATTATTGCTAACCAGCCTTCCCAATTAGCAGGAACGCTGGATATAAATTCCAGTGAAAAAGCAGCGCGTTTTCTGCGCTTCTGTGATGCTTTTAATATTCCAATCCTTACCTTGGTAGATGTTCCAGGTTTTCTACCTGGAACAGAACAAGAATGGAACGGCATCATCCGCCGCGGCGCTAAGTTGCTATATGCCTATGCTGAAGCATCGGTGCCGCTTGTAACACTAATTACGCGCAAAGCCTATGGTGGTGCTTTTATCGTTATGGGATCTAAATACTTGGGTAGTGATATCAACTTCGCATGGCCGAGCGCTGAGATTGCAGTCATGGGCGCACAAGGTGCGGTAAATATTTTATATCGCAAGGAAATTGCCGAAGCGAAAGATCCTGAGAAAGTGCGCGCTGAATTAGTTTCTGATTACACCGAGATGCTATCTAACCCATATGCAGCGGCAGAACGTGGCACCATTGATAGCGTTATCGAACCGCATCAGTCTCGCGCTTACATCACCAAGGCATTTCGCACCTTAAAGACTAAGCGCGATGTGTTGCCTGCTCGCAAGCACGGAAATATTCCGCTGTAGTGAAATTTACCGTTACTTCCGGAAACCCAACCGATGAAGAGCATCTGGCGCTTAAGGTGGCGCTAGACCAACATAAATTGCAGAGCTTAACTCCTGTGATTAAGCGCAGCATCTTTGGCTTACCGCAATTACGTCAGCCGCTGCCGCATCAGATCACTTTTGGGGCGCGGAGAAAATTTAAATAATGCCGCAAATTGTTCTTGCTTCACAATCAACTTCACGTCGCCGTTTACTAGAAGGCGCTGGTATCACGCCCCTTGTAATGGTCAGCCATGTCGATGAGGAGACCGATTTCTTCAATGCCATGTCTCCTGCAGATATGGTGATCGCGCTGGCAGTTACCAAGGCTCATACCGTTCGTGAACAAGTAGATTTTCCCGCAATAATTATCGGTTGTGATTCCACCTTTGATGTCGATGGAGTCTCCTTTGGTAAACCAGGCACACCGGAAATTGCTAAGGAACGTGCGTTAGCAATCAGCGGAAGAAGCGGGCTGCTACACACAGGTCACTGCATTATCGATACTGTGCAAGGTCGAGAAATTGCCGATCGCGTTACAACTAAAGTTACATTTTCCAAGATGAGTGGCGATGAGATTGATGACTACATCGCATCAGAAGAACCGTTGCATGTTGCAGGTGGTTTCACGCTAGATGGTTATGGATCACCATTTATTCCAATCATCGAAGGCGATTACACCAATGTGGTAGGAATCTCGATGCCATTCTTTAGATCGGCGATGTCACAACTTGGCTATTCTTGGCCACAAGTTAAGGAGATGCGATGAAACGTGTTTTGATCGCCAATCGTGGAGAAATTGCAGTCCGCGTTATTCGCGCCTGCCGTGACCATGGAATTGAAAGCGTTGCAGTTTATGCAGAGGAAGATCGCGATGCGATCCATACCAAGAGCGCTGATTTTGCCTTCTCACTCAACGGCACAACAGCCACCCAAACCTATTTAGATATCTCCAAGATTATTTCGGCTGCAAAAGCATCGGGCGCCGATGCCGTGCATCCTGGTTATGGTTTTCTCTCAGAGCGCGCAGATTTTGCACAAGCGGTAATTGATGCCGGGCTTATTTGGATCGGACCTCCGCCTGCGGCGATCAGCGCGCTGGGGGATAAAGTTTCTGCTCGTCGCATCGCCGCTAAAGCTGGTGCGCCACTTGTTGCTGGAACTAAAGATCCAGTTGCGGGACATGAAGAAGTTATGGCATTTGCTAAAGAACATGGGCTACCGGTTGCTATCAAGGCAGCATTTGGTGGCGGCGGACGTGGCTTAAAAGTTGCCCACACTATGGAGGAGATTCCAGAGTTATTTGCATCCGCTGTTCGGGAAGCGATCTCTGGATTTGGGCGCGGGGAATGTTTTGTCGAACGCTATCTTGATAAACCACGCCACGTGGAGACACAAGTTCTAGTTGATAAAGATGGCCATGCGGTCGTTGTAAGTACGCGCGATTGCTCATTGCAACGTCGCCACCAGAAATTAGTAGAAGAAGCGCCAGCGCCATTTTTAACAGATGCCCAAAATGAAGAGCTCTACCGCTCAAGTAAGGCCATCATGAAAGAGGCTGGCTACGTCGGTGCAGGTACTTGCGAATTCTTGATTGGCCATGACGGAACCATTTCTTTTCTAGAAGTAAATACCAGACTGCAAGTAGAACACCCTGTAAGCGAAGAAGTTACTGGAATAGATTTAGTGCGCGAACAATTCCGCATCGCCATGGGTGAGAGCTTAGGCTTTGATGATCCAGTAATTCGCGGCCACTCACTTGAATTTCGTATCAATGGTGAAGACCCGGGGCGTTCTTTTCTACCAGCACCTGGCCAAATAACTCAATGGAACCTTCCGACTGGACCGGGAGTTCGAGTTGATGTCGGATTTAAAAATGGAGACACTATTGGTGGAAACTTTGATTCACTCCTTGCCAAATTAATTGTTACTGGCGCAACCCGTAAAGAAGCCATTGAACGCGCGCGCCGTGCTTTAGCTGAATTTGAAGTAGATGGGTTAGCTACGGCGATTCCCTTTCACCGCGCCATATTGAAAGACCCTGCGTACACAGAGAATTTTCGGGTCTACACCAGCTATATAGAAAATGAATTTAAGAATGAGATTCCTGCATATATTGCAGCTCCCCTGCCCGTTACTACCCGCGTTGCCGCAGAGCATCTCGTTGCTGAAGTTAATGGCAAGCGCTTTGAAGTAAAGCTGCACACGCCTGAGCCCGTTGTAAAACGCCATCGCGCCAAGCAATCAAAAATTGGTGGAGCCAGCGGCACGGGGTTAACTAGTCCAATGCAGGGAACGGTTGTAAAAGTTGCAGTTACCGCAGGTCAACAAGTTGAAATTGGTGATTTGATAATTGTCTTGGAGGCGATGAAGATGGAGCAACCGTTAATTGCCCACAAGGCTGGAACGATTGCAAATCTCACAGCAGTGATTGGCGAGACGGTATCTAGCGGCACCATTCTCTGTGACATTATTGATGCATGACATCAACTGAACTTCTCTATTCCGACCCACTGAAAGCAGCAACTCAGGCAGCCTCTGAAATTGCAGAGCGCACCGGCTTTGCAACTCACGATATTGCGCTGGTTATGGGTTCTGGTTGGGTAACTGCGATCGATGCCTTAGGTGAACCAGTTTATGAATGTAACGCTGAAGAGTTAACTGGATTTCTGCCTCCCGCAGTCGAAGGCCATTCTGGAAAAGTGCGCAGTTACGAAGTTAAAGATGGTAATAAAACTGTGCGCGCTCTTGTCTTCTTAGGGCGCACCCACCTTTATGAGGGTAAAGGTATGGAGCCAGTTGTGCACGGCGTACGAACTGCCGTAAAGGCCGGATGCAAAGTAATTCTTCTAACCAATGCTTGTGGTGGGATAAATACCAATTACAAAGTGGGCCAGCCAGTTTTGATTCGAGACCACATCTCACTTACGGCTGCAACGCCTTTAGTTGGAGCAACTTTCATTGATCTAACTGATCTCTATAGCAAACGTTTACGTGCGATTGTGAAGAGTGAGGATTCATCACTCGAAGAAGGCGTATATGTTCACTGGCGTGGACCTACATATGAAACGCCGGCAGAAATTCTCATGATGCGCGGCATGGGCGCTGACTTAGTCGGGATGTCTACTGTTCCAGAGGCGATTGCCGCACATGCACTTGGCGCCGAAGTCTTGGCGATCTCACTCGTTACCAATGCTGCTGCAGGTGTAACTGGCGAAAAGTTAAATCACGAGGAAGTTATTGCTGCAGGAAAGGCAGCGGCAACTCGTATGGGCGCGCTTATTAAATCTGTAATTCCCAATCTGATTTAATCTCATTAGGCTGTACTGATGAACGCCGAGTTAGTTGCCGAAGTTCAGGCATGGATCGCAGATGATCCAGATCCGAAGACGGCTGCCGAATTATGCGTGCTGCTGGCAGCAGGCTCAGAAGAAGTTCTTAAGAAATACTTTGCCGGATTTCTCCAATTTGGAACGGCTGGTTTAAGAGGTCCGGTGGGACCGGGGCCAGCTTGCATGAATCGCGCGGTTGTAGGTCGTACCGCCGCTGGTATTTCGGCTTATATGAAAGAACGCGGCATGAAGCGCGTAGTTATTGGACGTGATGCGCGTTATGGATCAGAAGATTTCACAGCAGAAAGTGCAGAAATATTTGCAGGTGCAGGTTTTGAAGTCTTTGTCTTACCTCGACCACTTCCCACACCGGTTCTGGCCTTTGCCACCCAAGAACTCAAATGTGATGTTGGTGTAATGGTTACAGCTAGCCATAATCCCCCACAAGATAATGGCTACAAGGTTTATATCGGTCCACACGCAGATGGAATTGCATATGCCGCATCACAAATCATTAGCCCTACTGATCACCTAATTGCTACGGAAATAGATGCAATAAAATCGTTGACACAAGTTCCACGCGGTAAGAATTGGACTGTGCTCGGTGAAGATGTGATTTCCGAATATGTGCGACGTACTGCACTGATCGCACCCAACCCAAGTGAGCTAACCATTGTTTACACCGCTATGCATGGAGTTGGTACTGAAACTGCCCAACGCGTCTTTAATCATGCCGGCTTTGGAACTCTAATTTTAGTTGATGAACAATGCGCGCCAGATCCTGATTTTCCAACTGTGGCCTTCCCTAATCCCGAAGAGCCAGGTGCGATAGATCTAGCGCTAAATAAGGCGCGCGACTTTGGCGCTGATTTAGTAATTGCCAATGATCCAGATGCCGATCGTTGCGCCGCAGCCGTTAATGATCCTAATACTGGTTGGCGGATGTTGCGCGGTGATGAACTTGGAATCATCTTTGGCGAATGGATCGCGCGCTCACATACTCATGGCAGCTTTGCTAATTCGATCGTATCTTCATCTGCCTTAAGTAAGATTGCTGCTCATTATGGGATCGGTTTTAAAGAGGTATTAACTGGTTTTAAATGGATATCTAAGATTGAAGATCTTGCCTTTGGCTATGAAGAAGCCATTGGCTATGCCGTAGATTCAAATACAGTAAATGATAAAGATGGTATTTCTGCGGCGCTACTGCTCGCACAAATTGCTAGCGATTTAAAATCTAAGGGCCTTATCTTGCTGGATTTACTTGATGAAGTCTGGGCACGACATGGATTTCATGGAACGGAACAGATTTCTATCCGCGTCACAGAAATGTCGCAAATTACCCAATTGCTCAAGCGGATTCGCCAAAACCCTCCGACCCATATTGCAGGCCGGGCAGTTAGATCAATTGATGATCTAGCCAACCCGCAGGATGGGCTGCCGCCAACGGATGGCTTGCGTATCTGGTTGGCCGATGGAATCCGTATCATTGTGCGTCCGAGCGGAACGGAGGCGAAGATGAAGTGCTACATCGAGGTAATCACTAAGGACTCTGCCGCTGCCCAATTATTGTTAGATGAACTTCGCGCACCGCTTAAGGAATTTCTCGCATGAGTTTTTATGGAATCGTTGATGGTTCAGAGAGTTCACTTATACACTTTCTGGCACAACTACCTGGTGTAGATCAAGTCGGTGCTGAAGCACGTGCTGCAATGTTGGCGACTCGTAGCATTAAGACAACTAGTAAGCGTTGGGCAATAGATACCGCAATTTCCATGGTTGATCTAACAACTCTGGAAGGCGCCGATACTGCAGGAAAGGTACGTGCGCTCTGTTCCAAAGCGGTCCGACCTGATCCAACAGATCCAACTGTGCCAAGTGTTGGCGCAATCTGTGTCTACAACGATATGGTCGCAATCGCCCGCACACATTTAGATGCTATTGGCGGCAAGCACGTTCCAGTTGCTGCCGTCTCAACTGCCTTTCCATCTGGTCGCGCTTCGATGGAGGTAAAGATTCAAGATACTCAAGATGCGATAGATGCCGGTGCTGCTGAAATTGATATGGTCATTGATCGTGGCGCATTTCTCTCTGGTCAATACGGATTAGTCTTTGATGAAATAGTAAAGATTCGTGAAGTATGTGGCGAACGCGCTCATCTTAAAGTTATCTTTGAAACTGGCGAATTAGTTACTTATGACAATGTCCGCAAAGCCTCCTACCTAGCGATGCTAGCTGGAGGTGACTTTATTAAGACATCAACTGGCAAGGTGGCACCTGCTGCTACTCCCCCAGTTGTTCTGGTCATGTTGGAAGCGGTACGAGATTTCTATCAGATGACCGAGCGCCGTATTGGCGTAAAACCAGCCGGTGGTATTCGCAATACCAAAGATGCGATCAAGCAATTGGTGTTGGTAAATGAAACTGCCGGGCCAGAATGGCTTACACCAGAGTTCTTCCGCATCGGAGCTAGCTCTCTACTGAATGATTTACTGATGCAGCGCATGAAAATGGACGATGGCTACTACGCTAGCCCTAACTACGTAACGATCGATTAGACGAGAAGAATCTGGATAACGCGATGACATTCGAATATGCACCAGCTCCTGAATCTCGATCAATTGTAGATATCAAGGCTAAATACGGCCACTTTATCGATGGCAAGTTTGTGCCAGGTAAGAAACACTTCGCGACTATCAATCCAGCGACTGAAGAAGTTCTAAGTCAGATCTCACTGGGTGGGCAAAGTGATGTTGATAAGGCAGTTCTAGCGGCACAAAAGGCCTATACCAAGTCGTGGTCAAAACTTTCTGGCAAAGAACGCGGAAAATATCTCTATCGCATTGCCCGTATCTTGCAGGAACGCGCCCGCGAATTTGCAGTTCTTGAAACTTTAGATAACGGTAAGCCGATCCGCGAGACGCGCGATATCGATATTCCACTAGTTGCCGCACACTTTTTCTACCACGCAGGTTGGGCGGATAAATTAGATTACGCAGGTCTTGGTAAATCCCCACAGCCGCATGGAGTCGCTGGCCAAATTATTCCTTGGAACTTCCCGCTATTAATGCTGGCTTGGAAAGTTGCCCCAGCGCTAGCAACTGGCAACACAGTCGTGCTAAAGCCAGCCGAAACAACTTCACTCACCGCACTGCTATTTGCTGAAGTTTGTCAGCAAGCTGAACTTCCAGATGGCGTTGTAAATATTGTCACCGGTGATGGATCAACGGGCGCGGCAATTGTTAACCACCCGGGCATTCATAAAATCGCATTTACCGGATCAACTGATGTTGGCAAGAAGATTGCCCGCGCGATTGCGGGAACAAGTAAGAAAGCTACGCTCGAACTAGGCGGCAAGGGAGCAAATGTTGTCTTTGATGATGCTCCACTAGATGAGACAGTCGAAGGCATTGTTAACGGCATATTTTTCAACCAAGGCCATGTTTGCTGCGCTGGTTCGCGCTTAATTCTGCAAGAAGGAATCGCAGATGAGTTCATTGAAAAGCTAAAGGTGCGAATGGCCAAGATCCGCGTTGGTGATCCGCTTGATAAAAATACCGACCTAGGTGCGATAAATTCTAAAGAGCAGTTACTAAAGATTCAAGAGTTAGCAAGTGCCGGAGATGCCGAAGGTGCCCAACGTTGGAGCCCGACCTGCACGTTATCGGCAAAGGGTTTCTGGTTTGCGCCAACAATCTTTACCGGCGTAACTCAAGCCCATCGCATCGCACGAGAAGAAATCTTTGGACCAGTTCTATCAGTTCTAACTTTCCGCACTCCACAGGAAGCAATCGAAAAAGCCAATAACACTCCATTTGGTTTATCTGCCGGCGTTTGGAGCGAGAAGGGCTCACGTATCTTGTGGGCAACTCAGCAGCTACGCGCCGGAGTTGTATGGGCAAATACCTTTAATAAATTCGATCCGACCTCGCCATTTGGCGGTTATAAGGAATCTGGTTGGGGCCGCGAGGGTGGCAAGCATGGCCTCGCTGCATATTTGAAGGAGGGAAAGTAAATGGCTTCTTCTAAGAAAGCGACCAGCAAAGTGACGCCACGTCTAGAAGTTAAGAAGACTTACAAGTTATATATCAATGGCGCTTTCCCCCGCAGTGAATCTGGGCGCGTCTATGAAGTTAGTAATTCCAAAGGCGGTTTCATTGCAAATCCATCTTTGGCATCGCGCAAAGATTTACGTGATGCAGTTGTTGCAGCTCGCGCAGCGCACAGCGGTTGGGCTAAAGCAACTGCTTATAACCGTGGACAAATTCTCTATCGCATCGCCGAAATGTTGGAAGGTCGCGCTGATCAATTTGCAGCTGAGATTTCACTTGCCAGCGGTATGACTTTAAAGAAGGCACAAGATGAAGTTGCCGCCGCGATTGATCGTTGGGTTTGGTATGCCGGCTGGAGCGATAAATTATCAGCAGCTTTTGGGGCCACAAACCCAGTTGCTGGCCCTTATTACAACTTCACTATCCCTGAAGCGCAAGGTGTGATCGCTGTTGCCCCAGCAGAGAATTTCCTCGCCTTTATTGATTCGATTGCACCTGCAATTGTCTCGGGCAATACCGTGATCGCACTTGTTCCTGGCTCTGCCGCAATTGCCGCAATGACCTTTGCTGAAGTCTTAGCAACAAGTGATCTACCTGCTGGTGTAATCAACATCCTTACCGGTTCACATGATGAGCTTGCCCCTTGGGCTGCCTCCCACATGGATATTGATGGTTTTGATATCTCTGGCATCGATAAGAAGAAGCGCGCTGACCTTAAAGTCGCAGGAGCTGAGAATTTAAAACGAATTCATCACTTTGATGGTTCGATTTCGCCAACTCGAATCTACGCCTTTATGGAAGCAAAGACGGTCTGGCATCCAATCGGGGTGTAAATCTATTTGGCAGATATCGCTAAATAACCAGGCTTAACAACGTTTTCAATAATTGCGAGACGTTCTTCAAATGGAATAAATGAGCTCTTTAGCGCATTAATTGTTACGCGTTGCAGATCCAGGAAAGTCCAATTAAAGGCGTTAACAAGTTCGGTCATCTCGCGCGTCATCGATGTTGCCGACATTAAGCGATTGTCGGTATTTACTGTTACACGAAAACGCAGCCTTGCTAGATCACCGATTGGGTGATCTGCAAAGTTAGCTGCCGCTCCAGTTTGAATATTTGAAGATGGACACATCTCAAGTGGAATACGGCGATCACGAACATATGCGGCAAGGCGACCTAGTCGTGGTGGTGTGTGGTTTAAATCGATATCGTCGATGATGCGAACACCATGTCCCAAACGTTCGGCACCACAAAGTTGGATTGCTTCCCAGATTGAAGGCAGTCCATATGCTTCACCCGCATGAATTGTGAAATGGGCATTTTCGCGGCGCAGATATTCAAAGGTATCTAACTGATCACTTGGTGGAAATCCATCTTCGGGGCCAGCGATATCAAAGCCAACTACCCCACGATCACGGTATTTAACAGCTAGTTCAGCGACCTCTTGCGAAAGTTGATTCTGGCGCATTCCGCAGAGAAGCAAGGTAACGCGAATGGTATTTCCTTCACCCTTTGCATCTACTTCGCCGGCGCCAAGCCCCTCAAGAATTGCTTCTATCGCAGCCGATAAGGTCAGACCTTTCTCGGTGAGAAGTTCTGGCGCCATACGAACTTCAGCATACACAACGCCATCACGGGCTAAATCGATAGCGCACTCACGCGAGACGCGAATAATATCTTCGGTGCGTTGCATAACAGCAACGGTATGGGCAAAGGTTTCTAGATAGCGAATCAGAGAACCAGAATCACAAGATGCGCGGAACCATTCGGCTAACTCTGCTGCATCATAAGTTGGAAGTTCGTGACCAATTTCTTTGGCGATGTCGATAATAGTTTGTGGGCGCAATCCGCCATCTAAGTGATCATGAAGTAAAGCCTTTGGCAGCAGTTTAATTTGCTCCGGAGTTGGCACCTTATTTAAATTGCTCATCCGGTAATCCGTTCAACAACTAGCGGCAGGCGATCTACCTTGCCATTTTCATAGATTTCAATTGCGCCATCTAATATTTCGATAGCTCGTTCAAATCTAGCTGGTTCATCGGTATGCAACGTAAGCAGCGGTGAACCTTTAGCTACGTATTCACCAGGTTTAGCATGCATTTCAATACCAGCACCAGCTTGTACCTTTTCACCTTGTTTAGAACGACCCGCGCCCAAGCGCCAAGCTGATACTCCGACTTTCATCGCATCCATCTTGGTCATAATTCCTGATTCAGTTGCAGTAATTACATGTTGTTCGCGCGCAATCGGCAGCTTTGCATCTGGATCTCCGCCTTGCGCGGCAATCATGCGCTTCCAGTGATCCATTGCGGATCCATCTTGCAAAGCATCTGCTGGATCTTTACCGATAATTCCAGCCGCATCAATCATCTCGCGCGCCAAAAGAATAGTTAACTCAACTACATCGGCTGGGCCACCACCGGCTAGAACCTCAATAGATTCGCGTACTTCCAGGGCATTTCCAGCAGTTAAGCCAAGCGGAACATCCATCGCCGTAACAAGTGCGCGTGTTTTAACTCCCGCATCTAAGCCGAGTTGCACCATAGTGCGGGCTAGTTCGGCAGCTTTAGCGGGATCGCTCATAAAGGCGCCGCTGCCGGTCTTAACATCGAGAACTAGCGCAGAAGTTCCTTCGGCAATCTTCTTGGACATAATGGAAGATGCAATCAGTGGAATTGCTTCTACAGTTGCTGTCACATCACGTAGCGCATATAACTTCTTATCGGCCGGCGCTAAACCGGCACCTGCTGCGCAAATTACTGCGCCGGTATCTTGTAAAACTTTTAACATTTCTTCATTAGATAACAATGCGCGCCAACCCGGAATCGATTCGAGTTTATCTAAGGTTCCACCGGTGTGACCGAGGCCGCGTCCAGATAGCTGCGGTACTGCTCCCCCGCAGGCTGCAACGAGTGGGGCAAGAGGCAGAGTTATCTTGTCACCTACCCCGCCAGTTGAATGCTTATCTGCAGTTGGTCGATCTAAAGCCGACCAGTTCATTCGCTCACCTGAATTAATCATCGCATTGGTCCAACGGGAAATTTCTCGTGAGTTCATACCATTTAAAAGAATTGCCATAAGCAGTGCTGACATCTGTTCATCAGCAATGACACCACGCGTATAGGCATCGACAGTCCAGTCAATTTGCTTATCTGTTAATTCGTTGCGATCGCGCTTTGCCGCAATTATCTCAACTGCCGCATAAGGTTCCATGCCACCGCTATTTTGGTTAGTCAAGACGTTTATCTATCTCTTCAGGACCAAAAGCCCAAGGCAGAAGTTCAGAAAGTGGCTTTACTCCGGTATCTGTCATCAACTGTAAATTTGATCCACCATGTTCTTGTAATAATTGGCGACAGCGACCACATGGCATTAGGTAATTCTCAGCGATATCTACACAAGTAAATGCGATTAATCGGCCACCACCACTGTTGACTAGCGATGAGACCAGGCCACATTCAGCGCATAAAGTGAGGCCATAGCTGGCATTTTCTACGTTGCACCCAGAAATTATTCGTCCATCATCGACTAGACCTGCTACCCCAACCGGAAACTTTGAATACGGCGCATAGGCTTGCTTCATCGCAGTTACTGCATGCGTCTTGAGGAGCTCCCAATCAACGTGCATATGCTGCACTCGCCGCTGCATTAATGGCAGCAGATTGTGCAGCCAGAGTCTTTGATTTAATTACGATTTCAATTCCTTTATCAGCAATTGTGTAGCGATGTCCGTAGATTCCGGCTTTGGCATCAAGCACATCAGATAGCTGGCTCTTATTTACAGCACGGCCTATTACATCTGTAACGGCTATATCTACGCGCTTAACAACGGAGGCTAATAAATACTTTGAAGTCGCTGGAGTAACGGTGAGATAAAGATCTGGTTCGGTGAGAATTAAATTAACATCAGATGCGTTCTTTTTGCGGGTCTTAGAGGTATTAGCCATTACTATCGCATCAAATACACCATCAGCAGATCCAGTAGTTGCGATGTAGATAACATCAATGCCGAGCATAATCATCGCCTTCGCAGCAGAATCGATATCAGTTGCGGCAAATTTTACAAAAGAGCGCACATTTTTCTTGCTAGCGGCTATCCCTGCTAAAAATCCATTTTCATAATTATCGGCAGTAGATGGAGTAGTAATCATCGCAACCTTGCCACTCTTGGTAGAAAGTGCTGCGCTATAGCCAGCCAAGAATGCACCTTGTACATCAGCAAAGGTAATGGAGGTGACGTTAAGCGCTGCGATTGAGGCATCGCCAATAATCGCAAATTGGATATTTGGAAATTCGATAGCTAGCGGCGCAATAGCTTTTGCATATTCTGCTCCAACTGCAATTATCGTGGCACAATTTTTAGCAGTTAACGCGCGTAGGCGTTTGGTGCGATCTGCTGCAGTGCCATCAGTCACGACTCCTTCAAAGGTAAAGGTAAATTGGTTCTGCGCTTTCTTAACTCCGGCCAAAGTAGCGTCATTAAAGGCGCGATCGCCCAGGCCACCTGTGTCATATGCGATACAAATATTTGTAGCAGCTATTGCTGGAGCAGAGCTAGCGATCGCCGAAGAGAGAACTAGCGCGGCCACTGACAGACTAGAACGAATCTTCATCAGAGCACCAGACCCAAATTCTTATAGGTATCGGCAACCGTTGCACTGGCTACGGTGCGAGCCTTATCTGCACCGGAATGAAGAATCTGAATCAAGTGTCTCTCATCTTCTAAAAGCTCAAGCGCACGGGCACGAATTGGACGTAAGTATTCAACAACTACTTCAGCCACGACGCCCTTAAAGTCGCCATAACCTTTACCCACAAATTCATTCTCTAACTCTGAAATTTTCTTTCCCGAAAGCGCAGCGTGAATAGTCAGTAAGTTACTAATTCCGGGCTTTACTTTCTCATCAAATTTAATTTCGCGCCCCGCATCAGTAGTGGCGCTCTTGATCTTTTTAGCATTGGCTTCGGGGATATCCATAATTTCTAGGACACCTGCGGCTGATCCAGATGATTTGCTCATCTTATTTGTTGGCTCTTGTAGATCATAAATCTTGGCACCAGATTTAAGGATATGGCCTTCCGGAATTCGAAAAGTTTCACCGAAACGAGTATTAAAACGGGTGGCTAAATCGCGAGTTAACTCGATATGTTGGCGCTGATCTTCACCGACCGGAACATAATGGGCTTGATACAAGAGAATGTCAGCGGCTTGCAGCATTGGATACGTAAATACACCAACGCGCGCAGAGTCTGCTCCACCTTTAGCTGATTTATCTTTAAATTGTGTCATTCGGTTGGCTTCACCAAAACCGGCGATACATTCCATAATCCATCCGAGTTGGTTATGTTCGGAAACGTGTGATTGCACAAAGAGCGTTGATTTCTCTGGAGAAATACCGAGAGCAATTAACTGAGCCGCTGAAGTAAGGATTCGTTTGCGCAGAAGCGCCGGATCAATCTCACCGGTGAGGGCATGAAGATCTACGATGCAGTAAAAGGCATCATTTCCTTCTTGTAGCTCGACCCATTGCTTTAGCGCGCCTAGGTAATTTCCCAGGTGGAAAGAGTCGCTAGTCGGCTGGATGCCGGAGAGGATGCGCTTGGCCATGTTGTTATTCTCGCATGGATCGCTAATTACGCGATATTGCTAACTGCCCTGCGCGCTTGCCTTCCATAGTTAAAACGGTGATCCGAATGCCGTTAACACCAACGACATCATTGGCAAGGGGAATACGTCCTAAAAAGTGCATTACAAAACCGCTCGCAGTTTCATATGGGCCATCTGGAATATCTATCCCGGTTTGATCGCGCAGATCATCGAGTGAAATCAGCCCATCTACCTCAAAGTCACCCGTGCGGGCTTCTAGCGATACTTCGGCTTCATCAACATCGTATTCATCCTTGATATCACCGATTAGGCACTCCACTAAGTCTTCCAAAGTGACGATTCCATCGGTGCCACCATATTCATCGAGCACGATCGCTAAATGTTGGCGTTGATTGCGCATCTCAGTTAACGCAGGCAAAACTCCCTTAGTGCCAGGCAAGAACATAATGTTACGAACGAGTTCTTGAATCTTTCCGCCTGCACTAACTAAAGAGTTATCTAATAAATCGCGGACGTGAATGAATCCAATTACTTCATCAGATGATCCCCGAACAACCGGATAGCGTGAATGCGCGCGATCGACAGCGAGCGCAATCGCTTTTCCAACTGTAAGTGAGGCATCCATGAAATCGACTTCAGTGCGTGGCACCATTACTTCATGCACCTGTCGTTCCGATGCATTAAAGACTTCTTCAACGATGTCACGTTCTTCGGCGGTCAGCGCTGCGTGTCCGGTTACTAGATCTAACAACTCTTCTTCCGACATTTGGCTACGTTGTTCTTTAGGATCGATACCAAAGGCGCGAACTACAAAATCGGTCGAGCGAGATAAGAGCCAGATAATTGGACGAAATAGCTTGGCAATAATATCGATGGCGCCTGCGCTCCATAGCGATATTTCTTCAGTGCGAAAGAGCGCTAAACGCTTTGGCACTAACTCGCCAAATACAAGTGAGAAATAAGCAATTACGAGCGTTACGCCAATTAGTGAAGTTACATTTGCAGCATCATCAGATAGCCCTAATTCAATGAGCTGCGGAATGACATAAACGCCAAGTTTTTCTGCACCAAGGGCAGCCGATAAGAACCCGCAGACAGTTACGCCAACTTGTGCCGCTGCCAGAAAACGATTGGGATTTGTTGCAAGATGAGCAACCTTGGCGCCACGTTTACCTCTAGTTGAGAGTTGGCGCACCTGACTTTCGCGCAGAGAGATCAGTGCTATTTCAGCCGCTACAAAGAGTGCGCCGAGCAAGATAAGGCCGGCTACGGTGGCTAGATCGCCCAGTAAGGCACCAATCGGGTAAGGATCCATGATGCGACCAATTCTACTTCCTCCTTCTTACTTGGGCGCCCCTTCCTTATTTCTACGCTTGTGCCCTATTCTTACCCCGCCTAGCCAACCGGCTAGCACCTTCATCCTCGGACCGTCGGGCACGTACCTGCCCGGAGAAGGAGATACCTGAAATGGCATCTGTTGTATTCGAAAACGCAACACGTATATATCCAGGCACAACCAAACCTGCAGTCGACAAGTTAAACCTAACCGTTAAAGACGGTGAATTTCTGGTTCTTGTTGGTCCATCAGGTTGCGGTAAATCTACATCACTACGTATGTTGGCAGGCCTTGAAGAGATCGACGAAGGTCGCATCCTTATTGGTGATCGCGATGTAACAAACGTTGCTCCAAAAGATCGCGATATCGCAATGGTCTTCCAGTCATATGCGCTCTACCCACATATGACTGTTGCAGAGAACATGGGATTTGCACTTAAGATCGCCGGAATTGCAAAGGAAGAGCGCGAGAAGCGCGTTAATGAAGCAGCTAAGTTGCTCGACCTTGAACCATATCTAGAGCGCAAGCCAAAAGCTCTTTCAGGTGGACAACGTCAGCGCGTTGCTATGGGTCGCGCAATTGTTCGCGAACCACAGGTATTCCTTATGGATGAACCACTATCTAACCTTGATGCGAAGTTGCGCGTTGCAACTCGTACCCAGATCGCAGCGCTACAGCGCCGCCTCGGAATCACAACTGTCTACGTAACACACGACCAAGTTGAAGCTATGACTATGGGAGATCGCGTAGCAGTTCTTAAGGATGGTCTACTTCAGCAAGTAGATACACCTCGTAATCTCTACGATTCACCAGCAAATGCATTCGTTGCCGGCTTTATCGGATCTCCTGCCATGAACCTGCTCTCTGCTCCGGTCAGCGGTGGCAAGGCGATGCTTGGTGATTTAGCGATCGATGTTCCAGCATCTGCCGGCGCATCTGTCACAGTCGGTATCCGTCCCGAAGGTTTTGCGCCTGCTTCTAAGGGCTTTAACGTAATCGTTGAAGTTGTTGAAGAGCTTGGTGCTGATGCATTCGTATACGGCAAGCCAGCTGATTCTTCAGTGAAGTTTGCTAACGCCGGCGATGAAGGCGCACAAGTAATTGTTCGCTGGGATCCAAAGAACCCACCTAAGCCAGGAGACACAATTACAGTTTCTGCTCCAGCAAATGTAGTTCACCTGTTTAGCTCAACAACCGGAGAACGCATTTAGTCATAGTTATAGAAATAACCCCCGCCGCGAAAGTGGTGGGGGTTATTTTTTCCCTTAAAACTATTGGCTGAAGGGCTTAGAAAATTCGGTATCTTCAGTAGCTTCTAGCTCAATTAAGCGATTCCATTTAGCGGTGCGCTCTGATCCGTGGGTAGAGCCAACTTTAATTTGACCTGCGCGCCAGCCCGTTGCTAGATCTGCCAGCCAAGAATCTTCCGTTTCGCCACTACGTGCCGAGACAACGGTTGCAAAGTTATTGGTATGTGCGTGTGCAAGTACGCGCTGGGTAGAAGTCACTAGACCATTTTGATTAGCTTTAATCAAAATCGCATTGGCACTGCCTTCGGCAATTCCTTGTTCCAGGCGATGCAAGTTAGTTGTAAATAGATCATCACCCAGAATTTGCAGGCTAGCTGGAGCTTGTGCGCTAAATGCGCTCCAGGCCGACCAATCATCTTCGGCAAAGGGATCTTCGATTGAGGTGATGGGATAGGTATTTACCAAATTGAGCATCTCTTGAACAAATTGATCTGATGAATACGTTGCACCGGATGTGGTTAGCGAATATTTGTTATCGCTGAAGAATTGCGTAGATGCGATATCCAGGGCAAGTGAGACCCTGCCAGATAGACCAAGAAGTTCGATCTGAGCAAGTACAAATTCGCAGGCATCGTCAGTTGAAGCGAAAGAAAGGCCAAGTCCGCCTTCATCGGCTACTAAGTGAGTTACACCGTGAGATTTTCCATCACTGGCAGCGCGTTCGCGAATAGCAACTATCCACGAAAGTGCTTCAGCAAAATTAGTTGCTGCATGCGGAATTACCAAGACATCTTGGATGTCTAAACTGCGATTGGCGTGGGCTCCCCCAGATAAAATATTTACCATCGGCATTGGAATCAATAATTTACCTTCTGGTTGAAAATACCTGGCAAGTGATTTTCCTGAGGCATGTGCTGCTGCCTTTGCGACTGCAAGTGAAGTTGCCAGCGTTGCATTAGCACCGATTACTTGGTGGCCAGGTGTGGGATCAACTTCAACGAGCAACCCATCTACCGCAGACAAATTTAAACTATGGCCCAATAATTTAGGAGCGATCTTCGTATTTACATTTTCAACGGCCCGGTAAACAGATTTACCTGCATAGAACTCTTCTGCCTTGGGTGTGCCGGCATCGCGCAGTTCGTGCGCTTCATGTGCGCCAGTTGAGGCACCAGATGGCACGCGCGCAGTATGAGTAGAACCATCACTAAGAGTTAGCGTTACGGCAACTGTGGGACGACCGCGGGAATCTAGAACCTGATATCCCAAGACGCGTTTGATATTCACTTTGCCGCACTTTCGAAGAGCTCAGTAAATGTCATATCTGAATCTAACAGCGCCGACTTAGTCAGCGCTACTAGCCGTTGTTGGGCAGATTCATCCAAGTAATTAACTGGTGAGACCCCTTCAACCCGAGCCAGTGCTATCAAAGCAATGTGGTGCGGCAGCGTATTAGCGACTATCAAGTTACTTACCTCTGCATAGTTAGCCAAGAATTGAGTGGCTGTTTCAATCAGTAGTTGCCTCTGTTCAACTTGTGGTGCGTAAATAACTTTACAGAGTAGGTGTGCCAGTAAAAAGGCGAGATCAAAGACAGGATTGCCAATATGGGCAACTTCAAAATCTAGGACAATGGGGCGATGATCTTTGGTTGCCATAATATTTTTAGGTGAGAAATCCCCATGAACTAAAGTAATTTTCAAAGTAGTTATCTCATCTATCAGAATGGAAATAACTGGCTGCAGATCTGGATTCTTATCCATTACTGCGCGATAGAAAGGTGCTACTCGCAGCTGTTCAAAGAGTAAATCTTCCATAAACTTAGCCTTTATCTCATCCGATACTGCAGCTACGTTATGCCAGGCGGCCAATACCTTGCCAAGCTTGGCTCCCATCTCTGGATAAATACGTCCTTCCAACATATCTATCTTCCAGTTGGTACAACTGCGCGGCAGGCGTGACATCATTAAGGTAAATTCTTTCTCATCACAATCAATAAGTTCAGGAACGCTATCTGGCGTTATTGAGTGGTAAACCTGCATTGCATCAGCCTCCACAATTGTGCGACGTTGGTCGGCTACCCATTTCGCCTTCGTCTTAAGCTCAGGCAGGGCTTGTTTAACGACAAGATCAACATCGCCGTTAGAAACTGCCAATACAACGCAAGAGACGCCACCGGTAAGTGTTTCCACGGTGGCTTCGCCTGTTAATAATCCGCGCTGTGAAAGGTAAGTAACTACCGAACCTTCATCTAGCACGAGGTTTTTGTACTTATCCCTTTAATGAACCTGACAAGAGGCCACGCAAGAAGTAACGGCCTAAGAATAGGTAGACCAGCAGCGTTGGGATCGAGACGATTAGCGATGCGGTCATGTTATTTCCGTAGTAAACCTGGTTGCCAGAGCCGGTAATAAAGTTAAGAGCAGTTGTCGCAACTGATAACTTCGGTGATCCACCAGTTAAGAAGATCGCAAAGAGGAAGTCATTCCAAGCTGATGTGAACTGCCAAATAAGAACAACTACGAAACCAGGGATTGAGAGTGGCAAGAAGATAGTGCGGAAGATACGGACCATACCGGCGCCATCTACACGTGCTGCTTCAATTAACTCATTTGGAATTGCCGCGTAGTAGTTACGGAAGATCAAGGTACAGATCGGAATACCGTAGATAACGTGGGCAAAGACTAAGACATAAATAGATCCACCGATGCCAGCCCAAGCGTTGAACTTAGTTAGCGGGATCATGATCGCTTGGTAAGGGATAAACATTCCGAAGAGGAAGGTTGTGAATACAACTGTTGATCCCTTGAAGCGCCACTTAGCGAAGACGAAGCCATTTATAGATCCGATAATCGCTGAGATCACAGATGATTGCACCACGAAGAACAATGTGCGCAACATTGGAGTCTTCAAGATCTCCCAAGTTGGGCCCCAGGCGCTGAAATCTAACTTCGTTGGAGGCAGGAAGGCCGCTGATTGAGATACGCCGGTAATTCCCTTTACAGAGTTAATTACCATGATGTAGATCGGCAGTGCAGCAATAACAAAGAGAATACTTAACGCGAAGTAGCGGAAGACAAGCCAGAACTGGCCCTTGCCATCTAGCTTTCGCTTATTGCGGACATCTGCTTTGCGCGTGACGCGGGATGCGAGATCTGAACTCATTTGTTCGCCTCCTCTGTCTTATTTACATAGATTAGATATGGAATAACCGCTACTGCGATCATCAATAAGATCAAGATCGCGATCGCCGCGCCCTTGGCAAAATTCTGGAAGTCGAAGATAACTTGCCACATATAGATGGCCAGCACCTTTGTGACATAGCTCTTGCTGGCGATACCGAAGATTAAATCGAAGACCTTCATCGATATATGGCCCAAGATAATTAAGACGGTAAGGAAGGTTGGTGAAAGCTGTGGGAATAAGATGTGGCGATAGATCTTGTATTCGGTTGCGCCATCGACGCGAGCTGCTTCACGTAAGTCATCTGGAATACCGCGAAAACCCGCCAAGAAGAGCGCCATTACATAGCCAGACATCTGCCAGATCGCCGGCAGCGCCATTGCGTACATAGTGCCCTTCTCTGATGTGTACCAGTCGTTCTGCAAGAAACCGAGATGGGCTTTGATGAGCAACATATTTAAACCAGTTGCATCGCCATCGCGCGCTGAGTCCATCAACCAACGCCAAGAAGTTCCCATCGCGATAAATGAGATAGCCATTGGATACAAATATGTGGAGCGGAAGAAACCTTCGCCCTTAATACCCTTTTCGAGAAGCAAAGACATAATCAATCCAGAGAGTAAACATCCGATCATAAATACGCCAGTAAATTTAAGAAGGTTACCAAGGGCGTGGGTAAATTCTGGATCTTGCCAGAGTTCGCGGTAATTAGTTAGTCCAACAAACTTTATATCGGTAGCGTAAGAATTGGTGCGGTTCTGCAGTGATTCGCGGAGGGTGTAACCGATCATTCCGTATACGAAGACTGCCATCGCAATAATTGATGGGAGTACGAAAAAGAATCCGCCCCATGGGCTATGGACTCGATTTTTCTTTACTTTCACTTAAGTTGCGCCTCTCAAAATATTTCAAATCCAAAACTTCTAAATTTAATTTTCTTTAGTGTAATGCAGATCAAACTTGGGAAATACCTTTGTAAAGTCTAAGTTCTGGCGGAGCCTTGCGGCCCCGCCAGAACTTAGAACTGACTTACATTTCCTACTTAACGGTTAAAAATTAACCGTTCATGTTTGCGGTATAAGCAGCAACGAGAGACTTAGCGAATCCCTTTGCATCCTTTGCTCCGCCTGTGTAGAAACGACCAACAGCAGCATCGTATGCAGCCATTCCAGCGTTTCCGTAGTTAACGCCGTGAACTGTTGAACCGACTAGGCGGTCAACCTTCCATGACTTCATTGCAGCCTGTAGGTAGCTGTCGTATAGCGCAGCATTTGAATCCTTGCGGACTGCGATAGAACCCTTCTTAGGGTTGAATGCATCTTGACCAGCTAGAGATCCGCAGACCTTCAACCAGGCGATACCTGCATCGCGGTTTACAGCGCCCTTAGGCAATGTGAATGAGTCTGAGAGCCACTGGTAAACACCCTTGGTTCCTGGACCTGGAGCCCATGTGTAGTCAACGCCTAGCTTTAGGCCTTCTGACTGCCACTGTGATGAAGCCCAGTCACCCATGATGAAGAATCCGGCTTTGCCTGTTGTTACAAGCTTGCCCGCATCTGGCCAGTCAAGTGACTTACTTGAGTTACCGAATGCAAGGATCTTTCCTAGGTATGTAATTGCCTTAGCAACTTCTGGACCATCCCACTTTGTCTTTCCTGTCCATAGGCCATTGAACTTATCTGGACCCATTGAAGCAAGAAGTACGTAGTCGAATAGGTGAGCAATCGCCCAGTCGCCGTTACCAGCTAGTGCGATTCCGTCAATTCCAACCTTCTTGAACTTTGCCATGTCAACAAGCATTGCATCAAGTGATTCTGGAGCCTTAGTGATTCCAGCCTTCTTGGCAGCTGCTGGGTTCCACCAAAGTACGTTTGCACGGTGAATGTTTACAGGAACTGAGTAAATCTTTCCTGCTGTTGTAAGAGTCTTAATTAAGTCAGCTGGGAAAATCTTGTCCCATCCTTCTGACTTGTAAAGGAATGAAAGGTCTTCAACCTGTCCAGCCTTTACATAAGAAGATAGTTCTGCGCCAGCATGTGCCTGGAATGTGTCAGGTGGATTGCCAGCTTGCATACGTGATACAAGAACACCCTTTGCGTTAACGCCAGCTGCACCTGCAACTGTTGCGTTGATGAAAGGAGTCTTTGGATTCTTTGCATTGAACTCAGTTGTCATTCCTGCGAGACCTGCAGCTTCTCCGCCTGATGCCCACCAGGTAAAGATTTCGAGTTGCTTATCAGTTGCAGCAGATGATGCTGGAGCTGTTGTCACAACAAGCGCAAGTGCAGCGAAGACAGCTGCTACTTTGGACTTCTTTAACATGTATTGCCTTTCTCGATGTTGAGGGATTTCTTAACTACGTAGTTATGCATCCCCCCAGGCCCATTTGGGACCAGGGTTTTACATGTCACTATCCTTCTTTGAGCCCTTGGGCGCGTCAACCTACATAGCCCATTTGGCGATAACGATTAGGTTACGAAGCCGCTCGCAAAAAGGGCTATCCCAAGGTTTGAGATATACGCCTAAAAGTTGGCTCAAGGTTGGCTAAATATCAGCCTAGGTCAAGGAAGAGAGCTTGTAGAAAGCGCCGTTCCATTTGATCTCCTTATGGAAATCCTCACTAGTGGTCGAGGCGCTGATCCGTAGGTGTTCGACCTGGGCGATATTTGCAAAGTCCACTAAAACTTCTGGATCAAGTGCGGTACTTAAAACTGTGTGGTGAGAACCGCCGGCGTAGATCCAAGATTCTGCAGATGTCGCAAGCGAAGGCGCCGGTTTCCAAACCGCACATGCAACAGGCAAGTTCTTTAACTCTTTATCTGGGTTAACAACTTCTACATCGTTAGAAACAATTCGGAAACGGTCGCCTAAATCCATCAAACCGACAACGCGACCTTGGGCCGGTGTTGCGTTAAAAACTAAACGGACTGGATCTTCTTTGCCACCAATACCGAGCGGATGAATTTCACACTTTGGTTTCTGGTTTGTAATCGATGGACATACTTCGAGCATGTGCGCACCAAGAACTTTTGGTTCACCTGGACCGAAGTGATAGGTGTAATCCTCCATAAAGGAGGTTCCACCGGGCAGACCTTCGGTCATGCTCTTGATAATGCGCAGCAGTGCAGATGTCTTCCAATCGCCCTCGCCACCAAAGCCATAACCTTTTGACATCATCCGCTGTACGGCAAGACCAGGCAGTTGCTTAAGCGCACCTAAATCTTCAAAGTTAGTTGTAAAGGCGCTGAAATTACCGGCGGTTAAGAATCGTTCTAAAGCGATTTCAAGTGATGCCTGAAAGCGCAAGGATTCGTGGCGCGCTCCACCTTTTTGAAGTTCAGGTGAGACTTCAAAGATCTTTTCGTATTCAGCCACCAAGGAATCTATTGCTGCAGGTTCAACTGCGGCAACGGCATCAACAAGTGCATTTACACCATAGGCCTCGATAGACATTCCCAAAGTAATTTGTGCGCTTGTCTTATCGCCATCGGTTACAGCTACAAAGCGCATATTGTCACCAAAGCGAGCCAGCTTTAAATTCTGCGCAGTATTCCAGCCAATGGCCGCGCGCATCCAATGTGCGATTCGGGTTGAGACGCTCTTTTCAGAGACGTGACCGGCAACGACTTTGCGCGGCAAATGTAAACGAGCTTGCACGTGGCCGTGTTCACGATCGCCGTGGGCCGCTTGATTTAGATTCATAAAATCCATATCAATTGTTTCCCAAGGAAGCTCAGAATTTGCTTGGGTGTTTAAATGCAGAATTGGTACTTGTAGTGCGTTAAGGCCGCCAATCCACATCTTGGCTGGCGAGAAAGTATGCATCCAAGTTATGACACCGATGCAATTTGGATTAGCCGATGCTTCATGGCAGAGAGCTTTAATTCCTTCCGGCGTTGTTAAAACCGGTTTCCATGTGGCTTTAATCGGTAGATCACTTGCTGCATTTAGCGTTGCAACAACTTGCTTTGATTGTTCTGCGACTTGCGCCAAAATCTCTTCCCCATAAAGTGGTTGGCTACCTGTTAAGAACCAGATTTCTAGACCTTGCTCTTTAAGAGATTTCACGCGCGTTACCTCAAATTCTTGGTTAGTTCAGTAAATTTCAACTTCTGCTGAAATCGTACATTAGCGTCAATTATTCGGAAATGGCTGATCTGATATCTCTAAATCTCCGCGCAGTAAATGGACTTGGCCCGATCCGTATTTGCGCCATTTATCGGTAAGAACTAGCGCTGTATCTTCATCAATTCCTATTAGAGCCGTATCGGCATCGCCACGAATCACCGCCGCCGCCACGCGCTCGGGCAGCCAACCTAAAAATTTGTCATAGTGCGGGATGACTTCAATATCCGGGAGCAAATTAAGGCCCGGACTGATTTGAGATCTGCGAATTCCAATAATCTTGCCGCCAAAGGCCATTGCACCTGCAGAACATCCGGCAAGAGATGATCCAGTTTTCCAAGCGGTAACTATCGCCGACCACAACGGGGTATCGCGAAATATCTCCGCTAAAAATCCGGGATCACCGCCGGAGAAATAAATCAATCCTGCTTTTTCTATTCTGTCTATAAATTCCTGATTACTTGCATCATCGCGATTTAAAATCGGTAGATAAATAACTTCGCAACCAATTCGCGCCGCTTGTTCTGCACCACGTGCTCGCCAAAAATCTAAACGATCCTGGCCTTCCTGACCGGCGGCAGTTGGAATCTGGATATAGGTATTGGACTTGCCACGCGACATAGCCAAGCGCAAGAGCTCACCTTCGAGCACTTGCGCTTGCGGTAAATATTCACCAGAACCAACAAGGGCGATTGCACCGGGCTGGTTATCAACCATTGTTAGGCCATCGCTACTTTCAGATTTTCATCTATCGAATTGAGGAAATCTTGGGTTGTTTGATAAGGCGCAGTCTTTGAAATCAAGAGGGCAAGATCTTTTGTCATCTTGCCTGATTCAACAGTTTCAATACAGACGCGTTCCAAAGTTGCACAGAACTTAGCAAGTTCAGCGTTGTCATCTAACTTGGCGCGGTGGGCTAAGCCTTGTGTCCAAGCAAAGATAGATGCGATTGGATTTGTGGAAGTTGCTTTGCCGGCTTGGTGATCGCGATAGTGGCGAGTCACAGTTCCGTGAGCTGCCTCTGATTCGCAGATCTTTCCATCTGGAGTCATAAGTACTGATGTCATTAAACCAAGTGAGCCATAGCCTTGTGCGACGGTATCTGATTGCACATCTCCGTCGTAGTTCTTACAGGCCCAGACATAGCCGCCATCCATACGAAGTGACATAGCAACCATGTCATCGATTAAGCGGTGCTCATACCAAATACCCGCAGCATCAAATTGGCTCTTAAATTCTGCCTGGAAGATCTCTTCAAAGATATCTTTAAAGCGACCGTCATAGGCTTTAAGAATTGTGTTCTTGGTAGATAGGTAGACCGGGAATTTGCGGAGCAATCCGTAATTAAGTGATGCGCGGGCAAAGTCGCGAATTGAATCATCAACGTTGTACATAGCCATGGCAATGCCAGAAGATTCGAAGTTAAATACTTCGGTATTGATTGGGGCAGATCCATCTTCTGGAACGAAGGAGATAGTTAACTTGCCCGGACCCGGAACCTTGAAATCGGTGGCACGGTATTGATCACCGAATGCGTGGCGGCCGATAACAATTGGCTTGGTCCAGTGTGGAACTAAACGTGGCACATTCGAAATAATGATTGGTTCGCGAAAGATAACTCCGCCCAAGATATTGCGGATGGTTCCGTTAGGAGATTTCCACATCTTCTTTAGGCCAAATTCTGCAACGCGTGCCTCGTCAGGAGTAATAGTTGCGCACTTAATTCCAACGCCATGCTTTTGGATAGCGCGGGCAGAATCAATTGTTACCTGATCATCGGTGGCATCGCGATGTTCCATACCCAAGTCGTAATACTCAAGGTTTACATCTAAGTAAGGAAGGATGAGCGAATCCTTGATGAATTGCCACATAATGCGGGTCATCTCATCGCCATCTAGTTCAACAACAGTGCCAGTTACCTTGATTTTGCTCATATCTGCATCCCTTTACTTCTCTATTTTATTTAACTCTTAGGTAAATTCTTAAAGCGATTGCACATCTGCTTGCTTGGCGCGCACAGCCTCGGCTGCCTCTTTTAAGCCAGCTAGTTCTGAATCGGTAAGTTTAGTTTCAACAACTTTCTTAACTCCTGAGCGACCAATCTCGGCTTCAACGCCAAGATAAACGCCCGAGATTCCGTATTCGCCATCGACCCAAGCGCACACTGGCATCACTGCACCAGAATCTTCGATAACTGCCTTTGCCATACGAGCTGCGGCGGCAGATGGTGCGTAGTAAGCAGAGCCAGTTTTCAAAAGCGCAACTACTTCAGCACCGCCATTGCGAGTGCGATCTACTAAATCTGCAATTTCTTCTTGCGAAAGTAGATCAGCAAGTGGCTTGCCATCTACTGTGCATCGACTTGGAACCGGAACCATAGTGTCGCCATGTGAGCCAAGAGTCAGCGTTTTAACTGATGAGACCTTTACGCCAAGTTTTTCAGCAACGAAGTTGGTAAAGCGAGCAGTATCTAACATGCCAGCTTGGCCGATAACGCGGTGCTTTGGAAAATTAGTTGCCAGTTGAGTCAACGCAGTCATTTCATCTAGTGGATTTGAGACCACGATGATTACTGCATTTGGAGAATGTTTTGCAATATTTTCTGCAACGCCGCGAACAATGCCGGCATTTACACCGATGAGATCCATGCGGCTCATCCCTGGCTTGCGCGGCAGACCTGCAGTAATTACAACGACATCAGAATTCGCAGTTGCTTCATAACCTGCCCCATCAGCGGTTGTAGTTGCGCCGATGATCTTGGTTTCAAAACCTTCGATAGAACGTGATTGGTTCATATCAAGGGCTAAACCTTCGGGCTTTCCTTCGAGAATATCTGTAAGGACCACAGTGTCGAAGATGTTGTATTCGGCTAAACGAAGTGCGGTAGTTGATCCATAAAAACCGGCACCGACTACGGTTACTTTCTTAGACATGGCAAACTCTTTCTCTTGACGTCAAGATAAACTCTACAACCCACGCGGAAGTGAGATTGCCACCGCCAGTAGGGCAAGGGCAATTGCCAGCGCTAAATAGCGCTCAACTTTGCCGCTCTTTCCCGCCTCCCAATATGCGATGGTGATCACACCCATACCGAGGGCGATCGCAATCGATCCCAAGCGAACGAATGAAAATACGCCGGCGATAAATCCTGCCGCAATTGCTATGTAAGCCAGGCGCAGGCCGAGTGAACTTACCTTTCGCAAGCTTCAACCACATTCGTCAATAACATCGCACGAGTCATTGGACCAACACCGCCAGGCATCGGTGCCATAAATGCTGCAACCTTCATGACGCCAGGGTCTACATCACCTAACAAACCAGCGCTGGTGCGAGAGATACCAACATCTATAACTGTGGCGCCATTCTTTATCGCATCAGCCTTGAGGAAATGTGCGCTGCCGATAGCGGCGATGATTATGTCAGCGCGCTTGGTATGTGCGGTTAAATCTTTTGTTCCGGTATGGGTCAAGGTAACTGTGGCATTTTCTTGCTTGCGATTTAGCAATAGCCCAAGTGGTCGACCAACGGTTAGCCCGCGACCAATAACAACTACTTCTGCACCAGCTAATGGAATTTTATAGTGGTTAATTAGCTCAACTATGGCACGTGGTGTGCATGGAAGTGGCGCTGCATAACCTGCAACTAAGCGACCTAAGTTAATTGGATGCAATCCATCAGCATCTTTAGCTGGATCGATCGCTTCTAAAACTTTTTGAGTATTTATCCCATTAGGCAACGGCAGTTGCACGATATAACCAGTGCACTCTTTAGCTGAATTTAAATCTTTGATCGCAGCCAAGACATCAGATTCCGTTGCGCTAGCTTCTAAATCTACGCGAATCGAATTAATACCAACTTGCTCGCAGTCGCGATGTTTACCTGCCACATAGGAAAGTGATCCGGGATCATCTCCAACTAACACTGTTCCCAAACCTGGTGTAACGCCTGTGCTTTTTAATTGGCTAACGCGAACAGAAAGGCTCTCTTTTATGGTGGCTGCTAGTGCTTTGCCATCGAGAATCACCGTGCTCATGAGTGTGATCCTATTAGAAGGGCTCTGCAGGAGCGAAGTTACGCATGCGAGAAGTGTCTGGTTCCGGTGAAGAACATAGCTATTCCCGCAGCCTTTGCTGCTGCGATTACTTCCTCATCGCGCACGCTGCCACCAGGTTGCACAACTGCAGTTACGCCACCATCGATCAAGATCTGTAAACCATCAGCGAAGGGGAAGAAGGCATCACTGGCGGCGACGCTACCTTTTGCGCGATCGCCGGCGCGTGCAATAGAAAGTTTGGCCGAATCAACGCGATTTACTTGACCCATTCCGATTCCGACGGCGGCGCCGTGCTTTGCCAACAAAATAGCGTTGCTCTTAACTGCGCGTACTGCGCGCCAAGCAAATTGCAGATCAGCTAAAACTTCGTTTGAAACTTTATCTCCAGTTACTTGCTGCCAATTTGCGCAGTCATCGCCTGGCGCATCGATCTTGTCAGTGTTTTGCACCAGCACTCCACCTGAAATAGGGCGAATCTCTAGTTGCGCAATTGCAGTATTAGGACAAGTTAAAATTCGAATGGAAGGCTTCTTCATTAAAATATCCAGTGCCGCACTTTCGTACTCTGGCGCAATTATTACCTCAGTAAATACTTGTGATAATTCTTCGGCCATAGCCACGGTAACTTTACGATTTGCGGCAACGACTCCCCCAAATGCGGATACCGGATCACAAGCATGAGCGGCTAGGTATGCGGCTGTTATATCTTTACCGATTGCGATTCCACATGGATTGGCATGTTTGATGATCGCAACGCAAGGTTCGGAATGATCAAGAGCGGCGCGCCAAGCAGCATCGGCATCGGTGTAATTATTAAATGACATCTCTTTACCATGGCTTTGAACTGCGTCAACAATTCCGGGAGGACCGCCGCGATAGATAGATGCGCCTTGGTGGGGATTTTCTCCGTAACGCAGCGAGCTCTCGCGCTTCCAAATTAGCCCAAACCATTCTGGAATATCCACACTTATTTGAGTACCAAGCCAACTGGCGATCGCTAAATCGTATTCAGCGGTAGTACGGAAAACTTCTAGTGCAAAACCTCGCCGCTCATCCAAGGTAGTTCCACCTGCTGCGATCGCTGTAAAAAGCTGGTCATATTGCGCAGGGCTAGCAATTACTGCAACAGAACCATGGTTCTTAGCTGCACCACGCAGCATCGAAGGACCGCCGATATCTATCTGCTCAATACATTCGGCATAGGCCGCGCCTGACGCGATCGTTGCTGCAAATGGATAGAGATTTATAACTACCAAATCAAAGGGTGCGATATCTAAATCGGAAATAGCTTTTAGATGTTCTGGGTTACCTTGATCGGCCAGAATCCCAGAATGAATCTTGGGATGTAACGTCTTTACCCGCCCGCCCATAATTTCCGGAAAGCCGGTGTACTCACCTACTTCAGTAACTGCAATTCCAGCGCCGTGCAACGTTTTGGCAGTTGATCCCGTTGAGATTATTTCAACGCCAGCCTTGCTTAATACCGCACCGAGTTCGAGTAAGCGATCCTTATCGTAAACGCTAACTAGCGCCCGACGGATAACTTTGCGATCTGTCATCAGGACCTCACAAGATCATTTAAAAGGAGCTGCAGCGTTGCAACATAGAGTCGTCGTTCCACAATCTTAATGCGCTCGTGGAGCAAATCTTCGGTATCTGTCGGTGCGATCTCGATCGCTTCTTGTGCAATTATCTCTCCCGTATCAACGCCGCTATCGACCCAATGAATGGTTGTGCCGGTCTGTGTTGCACCGGCTGCTAAAGCATCGCGAACGGCATGTTCGCCAGGAAATAAAGGCAGCAGCGCCGGGTGGCTATTTACGATGCGAAAACGCAAAACAGTGTCTCTCGATAAAATTCTCATAAATCCGGCGCTAACTACTAAATCTGGCTGTAACGATTCCAATTTCTTAAATACTGCTTCATCCCATAACTTGCGATCAGAGTTCATCGGAATTAAAAAACTTGCAATTTTAGAATCTGCAGCACGTGTTAGAACTTGGCCACCGGGCTTGTCACAAATTAACCCAACAATTTCGGCCGGCAATACGCCACTGGACACTGCATCAAAAATTGCTTGCGCAATCGATCCTGATCCAGATGCCAGTATGACTATGCGGGCTCTACTCACAAGCGAGAGCGCAATCTAATTTGAGGAATAAAGACCATCGCCGTAATTCCGATTCCGAGTTCTACCGTTAAGGAAAGCGCCATTTTCCAGATAGATACGCCCACAGCGCTCATCGCATCTGTCATCAGTGATCCACTTGCAAGATAAGAAAGTACCGAGATGGAAATTGTGAGAAGTGCTAGGGCTTGAATCAGCGCTTGCGTACTAGAAGATAAGGCCCAGGCGGCCATTAGCGCACCGAGTGCGATCACAAGCGCAACGGCGATCAGCGCCCATTTAGATGATGAAGTCGGCAGTGCCGCCAAAATTGGCAGCGCTGGAATTTCTCCTAGGCGATGAGTAAATGGTGAAAGTAAAGTTCCGGTACCAACTGCAAAACCAGTACCGGTGAAATAGGCGAGAGTCGAAAACGCAAGATTTGGCAGGTAGAAAAGGTTTAACGCAAATAAAAGTATGCCGCCGAAGAATCCAGGTTGCAGAACGATTGAGATATTTTTAAAGGTTGAGATATTGATAAAGATAGAGATTGCAAGCAAGATAAATGAAGTGCCCATAAGAATCGCCAATACCCGCGAGGCATAGCTAACCGCCTGCGACATCCGCAAGCGAGATCCGGCGGTTAGTGAAGCTGAGTAAGCGATCACAAATCCAAAGACTGGTGCCAAATACCATTGTGAACTAACACTTGGTGACCTACTGGCAACGGCTAGTAGAGTTACAACAATCGCATATTGGGATGCAAGGATAGAACGAACACTGGCGATGTTATGAAAATCGCCATGTAATTTAGATAGCGCGCGGCCAAAGCCACTGCGCAGTGCAAAAAATGGCAACAACATTGCACCTATAGGTAAGTAAGAGAGATATCCGGCTGCAGTGCCATTTAAAAAGAATGGAATGTGGTGCGCACCCAGCCATAGCCAGATGGCTGCGCGAATTGGATCTGAGGTATTTCCAGTTGCGCTGCCAGCTGTAGCCCAAGCAATTAATGAGATAAAGGCAAGGGGCAGTAAGAGAATTGCAACGGTACGCAAGACTTGTGCAAACGAGACCGCTAGGACACGTTGCAACATAGTCTTGGTTAGCGGCCGAGTATGGCGCGCATTAAGCGCGCTGTTTCACTTGGGGTTTGACCAACTTTTACACCAGCAGCTTCTAGCGCATCTTTCTTCGCTTGTGCAGTACCTGAAGAACCAGAGACGATCGCACCTGCGTGGCCCATCGTCTTTCCTTCTGGTGCGGTAAATCCGGCAACGTAACCGACAACTGGCTTGGTTACATATTCAGCGATAAAGGCTGCGGCACGTTCTTCCGCATCGCCACCGATTTCACCGATCATCACGATCGCTGTTGTATCTGGATCATCTTGGAAAGCTTTTAAGCAATCGATATGTGTTGTGCCGATGACAGGGTCACCACCGATGCCAACTGCAGTTGAGAATCCAATATCGCGAAGTTCGTACATCATCTGGTAAGTTAGGGTTCCGGACTTTGAAACTAAACCAATTGGTCCGCGCTTTGTAATATCGGCAGGAATGATTCCAACGTTTGATTGATCTGGGCTAATCAAACCTGGACAGTTAGGTCCAATGATTTGAGTTGTGCCCTTTTGCACAGAATAGGCATAGAAGTAAGCGGAATCATGAACCGGAATACCTTCGGTAATTACAACAACAAGTGGCATTTTTGCGTCGATCGCATCGATGACTGCAGCCTTAGCAAATTTAGGTGGCACAAAGACAACGGAAACATTGGCGCTAGTTGCAGCAATAGCTTCAGCAACGGTATTAAAGACCGGCAGTTGGTGGCCATCTATATCTACGGTCTGTCCACCTTTGCCAGGTGTAACGCCACCGACAACTTTGGTACCTGATGCCAACATGCGACGGGTGTGCTTGGTTCCTTCAGAACCAGTCATGCCTTGCACAATTACTTTGCTATTTGAATTAATAAAGATCGACATTACTTTGCCGCCAATTCTGCAGCGCGGGAAGCTGCTCCATCCATAGTTTCGGCTTGTTCAACCAACGGGTGGTTTGCTGCAGTAAGAATTGCGCGACCTTCCAAGACGTTATTGCCATCTAAGCGCACGATAATTGGCTTTGTAGCCTTGGCGCCAAGTAGTTCAAGTGCTTGAACAATGCCATTGGCAACAGCGTCACAAGCGGTAATTCCGCCAAATACATTTACAAATACGCTTTTGACATCTGGGTCGCCCAAGATAATCGAAAGTCCATCTGCCATAACTTGGGCAGATGCTCCGCCGCCAATATCTAGGAAGTTTGCTGGGCGCATTCCGCCAAATTTTTCACCAGCGTATGCCACAACATCGAGCGTCGACATAACAAGACCTGCACCATTGCCGATAATTCCGACTTGGCCATTTTCCAGCTTTACGTAGTTCAGGCCTTTCTCTTTTGCAGCCGCTTCTAAAGCATTAGTTGCGGCGTGATCTACAAGGGCTGCGTGTCCAGGCTGGCGAAATTCTGCATTCTCATCAAGTGACACTTTGCCATCAAGGGCAACAATGCGGCCATCTTCAGTTTTCACAAGTGGGTTTACCTCAACCAGGGTTGCATCTTCAGATTGGAAAACCTCCCAAAGTTTTACAAGTACATCAGCGACCTGATCTGCGATATCTGCTGGGAACTTGGCTTGCGTAATAATCTCTTTCGCTTTCGCTTGTGAAATTCCATCAACTGCTGTGACCGGAACTTTTGCTAGCTTCTCTGGCGCAGTGCGTGCGACTTCTTCAATATCCATACCGCCGGCAACCGATGCCATAACTAAGAAGGTGCGATTTGAGCGATCTAATAAAATCGAAATGTAATATTCATCAACGATAGGCGCTGCTTGCGCGATCATTACCTGGTGAACAATGTGGCCTTTAATATCCATTCCAAGAATTGCGCCAGCTTTTTCTTTAGCATCATTAGCATCAACGGCTAACTTCACACCGCCGGCTTTTCCGCGTCCGCCAACTTTTACTTGGGCTTTAACGACAACTTTTCCGCCCATCTTGCTGGCTGCTTGAAAAGCTTCTTCATCGGTGGTTGCTACTGCGCCAGCGAGGACAGGCACGCCATGCTTTTCAAATAAGTCACGTGCTTGGTATTCAAAGAGATCCACTTAATTATTACCATTTCGACGATTACTAGCTCTTCTTTGCGCTAGCGGATAGGGGTAATCCTAATCGCTGCAGCGGGCTACAGAACCACCACAGGCGCATAGCGCAGCAGCAGTCGTTTATCGCCATATTGGCCAAAATTGATAGTCGCCTCAGATTTATCGCCTTCACCAGCAAGTGCTACGACCGTGCCAAGTCCAAATGTGTCATGTGACACACGCTGACCAACGGCTAGAACCATTGCCGAAGATTTCTTACCTGTTGCGCGCGGTGGCGCAGTTGTTACAACGCGTGATCTGCGAATACCAGAACTACCGGATGAAGATTTAGAACGGGTTTCATCTTTCCATTCAATTAACTCAGATGGAATCTCATCAAGAAAACGGGAACCAGGATTATATTTAGGAGTTCCAAAAGTTAAACGGTATTCGGCGCGCGAGATATATAAACGCTTTTCGGCGCGAGTTAGACCAACATATGCCAAGCGCCGTTCTTCTTCAATTTCTTTTGGATCATCTAAGGTGCGCGCATGCGGGAAGATGCCATCTTCCATACCAGTTAGAAATACTGTGGGAAATTCCAAACCCTTGGCGGTGTGCAGAGTCATAAGCGTTACAACTCCCCCGTGATCAGCACCATCCGGTATCTCATCAGCATCAGCAACTAGCGAAACTTTTTCTAGGAATCCAGATAGTGAAATCTCTTCATCTTCACCGAGTTCTTCAAAGGGGTGCTCTTCATATTCCATAGAGGCAGAAACAAGTTCTTTTAAGTTCTCAACCCGGACTTCATCTTGTGGGTCGGTGCTGGCTTCAAGTTCGGTTAAGAGCCCTGATTGTTCAAGGACTGCTTCAATAATTACTGATGGCTTTGTCTTAGCCTCAACTAAGACAGCCAGTGCGGTAAGCATCGAAGTAAATTGCCCAATCGATTGGGCAGCCTTATTGGGCACAGCCGTTGCTTCAGAGACACGAAGCAGCGCATGCCAGAAAGATATGCCTTGTGCTTGCGAGAAGATCTCAACTTCTTCTAGTGCTCGATCACCAATACCGCGTTTAGGAAAATTAATGACGCGCCGCAACGAGACTTCATCATTTGGGTTTGCAAGTACGCGCAGATAAGCCAGAAGGTCTTTAACTTCTTTCCGCTCGTAGAAGCGCAGGCCACCAACGACTTTATAAGGAATTGCTGCGCGCATAAAGATTTCTTCAAAGATACGGGATTGAGCATTTGTGCGATAGAAGACTGCGGTATCGCCGGGGTTGGAATGTCCCATATCTTGCAGCGAGCGAATCTCACCTTTCACAAACTCAGCTTCGTCATATTCGGATTCAGCGACATAACCAATTAAGGGTGCACCTGATCCGGCATCTGACCAAAGGTTCTTTTCTTTGCGAGATTCATTTTGAGTAATAACTGCGTTAGCTGCGTTTAGAATATTTTGGGTAGAACGGTAATTTTGTTCTAGCAGAACAGTTGCGGCATTGGGATAATCAACTTCAAATTGCAAGATATTGCGGATCGTTGCCCCGCGGAAGCCATAAATTGATTGATCGGCATCGCCTACCACACAGAGTTCAGCCAGTGGATAGCCATCGCCTTCAGTACCTGTTAACTCTTTAACCAACATGTATTGGGCATGGTTTGTATCTTGATATTCATCTACCAAGATATGGCGAAATCGAGATCTAAAGCGCGCTTTGGTTTCGGGAAATTGTTGTAAGACCTGAACAGTCTTCATAATTAAGTCATCAAAATCTAGGGCGTTTGCTTGCTGCAAGCGCTTTTCATACATCGTATAAACATCGGCGACGATCGTTTCAAATTGATTTTGGGCGGCCGATAAATATTGATATGGAGTCTGCAATTCATTCTTAGCGTTAGAGATCAGAGTTTGAAATTGGCGCGGCGGGTAACGTTTGGCATCTAGGTTTAGCGTCTCCATTACCCGCGAAATTAACTTCTGCGAATCGGCCGAATCGTAGATACTGAAGGTGCTGCTGTAACCCAGGCGTTCGATCTCTTGACGCAAGAGGCGAACACAAGCCGAGTGAAAAGTTGAGACCCACATAGATTTTGCGATCGGCCCAACTAGATCTGTGACGCGATCTTTCATCTCACCGGCTGCTTTATTGGTGAAGGTGATCGCCAAGATTTCATATGGGCGCACACCGCGAGCAGCCATCAGATAAGAGATTCGGCGCGTTAAAACTCGGGTTTTGCCAGATCCGGCACCTGCCACAACTAAAAGCGGTGCACCTTCATGGATGACAGCTTTCTGTTGCTGCGGATTGAGTCCGCCCAGCAGCGCATCTGTATCGACCATGGCGCGGAGTCTATTAGGCTTAACTGTCATGGAGCCGCTACCAAATTCTGAAATTCAACGTGTACTCGTAATCAACGCCCATCCCGATGATTCTGACTTTGGCGCATCCGGAACGATCGCTCAATGGGTAAAAGCGGGCATCGAAGTCGCATATGTCTTCTGCACCAATGGTGATCAAGGCGGAGAAGAGTCAGGCTTTACCAAAGAGGAGATGCCAGCAATCCGCCAACGCGAACAACGCGCAGCCGGTGCGGCAGTTGGCGTAACTGATATTACATTTTTAAATTATGTGGATGGACATTTAGAAGCAACTCTTGGACTACGTAAGGATCTAGTTCGCCAAATTCGTATTAGCAAACCAGATCGCATGCTCTGCCAATCACCTGAACGCAATTGGGATCGCATTGGTGCAAGTCACCCCGATCACTTAGCAGCAGGAGAGGCTGCGATCCAAGCGGTTTATCCAGATGCACGAAATCCATTTGCCTTCACAGATCTATTAAGCGATGAAGGTCTAGAACCACATCGCGTTAAAGAAGTTTGGGTTATGGGCTTTGCCAATCCCGACCACTGGGTAGATATCACCGACACCTTTGATCTAAAGATGAAAGCGCTCCACGCACATGCATCGCAGACTTCTCATAATAAAGAGCTAGAGAATATGGTTCGCGAGTGGGGCCAGCGCAATGCCGGTATGGCAGGCTTACCTGAAGGTCGAATCGCTGAAGCTTTTAAGATCGTTAATACAAACTAAACTTTAACGAACGCTCACCGATTTAATTTCAATCGGTTGCACCGGAAGCCCATCACCTGCGTAATAAGCGTTACCTGAAGTTTGATCGACTTTATAGGCGCCTACCTTTTCAATCCGCAGTAACAGCGGCAAACCAGTCTTAATCGTGCCCCAGATTGTGTAGCTAGCCGGAAGTGTTGTGTCTTTATAAACTAAAAAGAATTGGCTGCCATTGGTATTTGGGCCTGAGTTGGCCATGGCAACTGTGCCTGCTGGATAGGTAAGGATCTTTCCAGTTGGAAGATTCTCATCCTTATAGCCCTGCCATGAACCGGGAGATCCACTGCCTTGCGCTGAAGGATCACCACACTGCAGAACGTAAATCCCTTCGGTAGTTAAACGATGACAGAAAGAGTTATCAAAGTATTTAGCGCGTGCAAGAGCTGACATATTGGTAACAGTTTGTGGAGCAGCTGGGTCCAAGGCAATTGTGATTACACCGCAATTGGTTGTAACAGTCATTGTCTTTGCCAACTTCTTATCGACTGTTGTTGGTTGCTTAACGGTTGCAGGTGCGTGGGCTTTAGAGGTTGGCTTAGCGCAACCCGCAACAGAGGTTGGGCGTTCGGCAGCAGATGCCTTAACAAAAGTTAATGGAGTCACGGCGATTGCCAGGGCACAGAGCACAGTAAATCTTTTCATAATCGAGTTCCTACTCCCACTCAATCGTTCCAGGCGGCTTTGAAGTCACATCCAACACAACTCGATTTACTTCGCGCACTTCATTTGTAATTCTAGTTGAGATCTTCTCTAAGGTTTCATATGGAATACGTGACCAATCAGCGGTCATCGCATCTTCGCTAGATACCGGGCGCAGAACGATTGGGTGGCCGTAAGTTCTGCCATCGCCTTGCACGCCGACGCTGCGCACATCTGCCAACAAGACAACTGGACATTGCCAAATCTGGCGATCAAGCCCGGCCGCCTTAAGTTCTTCGCGCGCAATTAAATCTGCATGGCGCAATAAATCTAAGCGCTCTTTAGTTACTTCACCGATGATGCGGATACCAAGGCCGGGACCTGGGAAGGGCTGGCGCCAAACTATTTCTTCTGGCAAGCCCAGTTCTAAACCAACTTGGCGTACCTCATCTTTAAAGAGCGTGCGCAGTGGTTCTACTAAAGTAAATTTCAGATCATTAGGCAGGCCACCCACGTTGTGATGTGACTTGATATTGGCAGTACCTGTTCCGCCGCCTGATTCCACAACATCTGGATATAAGGTGCCCTGTACTAAGAATTCAACATCGCCGCCGGCTGCGATATCGCGCGCCGCCTTTTCAAAGGAGCGGATGAATTCGCGACCAATGATCTTTCGCTTGGTTTCAGGATCGGTAACGCCAGCTAGTGCGTTTAAGAATTGATCAACGGCATCAACCACAACTAGATCAATGCCGGTGGCTGCTACGAAATCTCGTTGTACTTGCTCTGATTCTCCGCTGCGCAATAGGCCGTGATCAACAAAGACGCAAGTTAATTGCGAACCAACGGCGCGTTGAATGATCGCTGCGGCAACCGCTGAATCAACGCCGCCAGATAGCCCACAGATCACGCGCTTGCTACCGATTAACGCCTTAGCTTTAGCGATCTCATTTTCAGCGATATTTCCCGTAGTCCAATCTGGCTGACAACCCGCAATGTTAATTAACCAGTTTTTAAAGATCGTTTGGCCATGTTCGGAATGTAGAACTTCAGGGTGAAATTGCACGCCCGCGATTTTGCCTGATGCATCTTCAAAGGCAGCGATTGGAGTATCTGCAGTTACCGCACAGATTGAAAAACCAGCAGGTGCTTGTGTCACCGCATCGCCATGTGACATCCAAACACTTTGCACTGCAGGAAGGGATGAGAAGATCTTGGAAGTCGATTCAGTCTTTATCTCGGTACGACCGAATTCTGATTTACCAGTTTGGCTAACTACGCCACCTAAGGCAGCTGCCATGACTTGGAATCCATAACAAATACCGAAGACTGGAATACCAAGTTTTAATATCTCGCCATCGAATTTGGGGGCGTGATCTGCATAAACGCTAGATGGACCGCCTGATAAGACAATTGCGGCGGGGTTCTTGGCAGCAACTTCTGCTGCAGTGATATGTGATGGAACTATTTCAGAAAATACATTTGCTTCGCGCACGCGACGAGCGATCAGCTGCGCATATTGCGCCCCAAAATCGACTACTAGAACACCGCTCTTAGAGTTCAATCGATTAAGCCCCGTGAATAATGACTTCTACGCGCTGGAAAGATTTCACATCTGAATATCCAGATGTTGCCATCGCGCGGCGAAGTGCGCCGAATAAGTTCATGGAACCATCTGATGTGTGAGATGGGCCGAGCAGAATCTCTTCGATTGAACCAACTGTGCCAACGTTTACACGTTCGCCACGAGGCAGCTCTTGGTGATGGGCTTCCGATCCCCAGTGCCAACCAAGACCTGGTGCTTCAACAGCTTTAGCAAGTGGAGATCCCATCATGACGGCATCTGCACCGCAAGCAATTGCTTTAGCGATATCACCTGAGCGACCAACGGAACCATCTGCAATAACGTGAACATAGCGTCCGCCAGATTCATCTAAATATTCGCGGCGTGCGGCTGCAACCTCGGCAACTGCCGATGCCATTGGAACTTCAATTCCCAAAACTTTACGAGTTGTGTGAGCTGCTCCCCCACCAAAACCAACCAATACACCAGCAGCACCTGCGCGCATTAAGTGCAGTGCGCCAGTTGATGTGGCAACGCCACCGACGATTACCGGGACATCTAGCTCGTAGATAAATTTCTTTAAGTTAAGCGCTGAATCATCATTGCCAACATGTTCTGCTGAAACTGTTGTGCCACGAATTACAAAGATATCTACGCCGGCATCAATGACGGCCTTATGTAATTCGGCGGTACGTTGTGGTGAAAGGGAAGCGGCAACAGTTACACCAGCATCGCGAATAGTTTTGATACGTTCCTTGATTAATTCAGGACGAATTGGTGCGGCATAAATTTCTTGCATACGGCGCGTGGCGTGCTTATCTGGCATAGATGCGATTTCACCAAGTGGAATTCGGGGATCGTCATAGCGAGTCCAAAGTCCTTCTAGGTTTAGAACACCAAGACCACCGAGTTTGCCGATTGCAATTGCCGTCTCTGGTGAAACAACAGAATCCATGGGAGCAGCCATCATTGGAATATCAAATTTATAAGCATCAATCTGCCAAGCAGTTGAAACATCTTCTGGGTTACGGGTACGACGGCTTGGGACAATGGCGATATCGTCGAAAGAGAAAGCTTGGCGAGCGCGTTTTCCTGGTGCAATTTCGATATCCATGATGGCCTTCCTTAGCTCTTCTTGCTGTAGTTAGGGGCATCTGCTACGTGCAGCACATCATGGGGATGGCTCTCTTGTAGACCTGCTGCAGTAATTTGAATTAAACGACCTTCCCGGCGCAGAGTTTCGATATCAGGGGCTCCGGCATATCCCATTCCGCTGCGCAGCCCACCAACTAGCTGGTGAACAACTTCAGCAACCGGGCCACGATAAGCAACTTTGCCTTCGATGCCTTCAGGAACAAGTTTATCTTCTGATAAAACATCATCTTGCATATAACGATCTTTAGAATATGACTTCTGTTCTCCGCGCGATTGCATCGCCCCGAGGGAACCCATACCGCGATAAGCCTTGTATTTAACGCCATCAATTTCAATAAGTTGTCCCGGGGACTCTTCACAGCCCGCTAAAAGGGAGCCAAGCATTACCGAATTCGCACCAGCAACAATGGCTTTAACAATGTCACCGGAATATTGCAGACCGCCGTCGGCAATTAAAGGAATCCCTGCCTTGTTGCAAGCTTTACTTGCCTCCATGATTGCAGTGATCTGGGGAACGCCAACGCCGGCAACAACACGGGTTGTGCAAATGGATCCGGGACCAACGCCAACTTTTACTGCATCCGCTCCTGCGTTAATCAACGCTTGTGCACCAGCGCGAGTTGCTACATTGCCACCGATAACTTCGGTCGTTGGTGAAAATTTCTTGATTCGCTCAATCGCATCTAAGACTGCGCGGTGGTGTCCGTGTGCGGTATCGACAACGACAACATCGACGCCGGCTTCGATTAAAGCTTTAGCGCGGGCAAAGCCATCATCACCAACACCAACAGCAGCTCCGGCAAGCCCGACGTTCTTAACTAATTTAACGTGAGTTACTTGTTCATCAATTGGCAGGTTGCGGTGGATGATTCCGATACCACCGGCTTTTGCCATTGCGATCGCCATGGTTGATTCGGTAACGGTATCCATGGCAGATGAGATAACTGGAACAGCGAGTGAAATATTGCGCGTTAACCAGGTTGTTGTACTTACTTCACTGGGAACGACTTCAGAGGCATCTGGTAATAAGAGCACATCGTCGTAGGTCAGCCCGAGCATCGCGACTTTGTCGTTATCGCCGCTCATGAGCCCTCCGTACTGTGGTTGAGCGCCCTAGTCTAACTTGAGAATTAGGCCCCGATCGCCTGCTTGATTTGCTCACAGGCCAGCGTTAAATCGTCAGCAAATGGCATATCTGAGCATTCACTTCGATCCCAGCCAGGTCCACCCAAGATAACGCGCGGTGATGGGCGCACTGCCGGGATATCACGGAAATACTTTGGATCTGCATTCTTTGATAACTGCGCCCAGAGAAATACTGCAGGTGGGGCGCTACGAGAGATCATGCTTGCTAAAGCTTCAAGTGGAGTGCGCGCACCCAAGAAGTTGCATTCAACTTTTGCTTCAGCGAGCGCGGCATGCAGCGCATGAATTGCCAAGCTATGAAACTCTTCACCAACTGAGGCGATTAAAACTGGGCGGGCATTGATTGGGCTCTTTAATTGCTTGGTTCGCTCGCGGAGAATTCCAATTATTGTTTCAGAGAGCAGATGCTCGACTTCAATCCCAGTTCCGGTTGCCGCCCAAGCATCTCCCACGATTACAAGGACTGGAACCATAACCGCTTGCCAGCTATCAATAACTCCATATTTTTCAATATCTTTTCGCAGTATCTCTTCTACAAAGCTTCGATCTAAGGAGTTTGCAGCGTTAACGATTGAAGTAACAATCTCCTCGCGAGATTCACAGTTCTTTAATATCTTTTCTGCTTCTACTTCGCCTTTATGAGATATCGCTTGCACTGCAGCATCGGCCGGGGCAACTCCTGCAGAAATTAAGCGGCGCATCAGAATTAGCTTGGCAAGATCGCTAGGACAGTACTTGCGATGTTCGCCAGCCTCATGGCTAGATGGCCCGAGACCATAGCGGCGAGCCCAGGTACGCAGGGTGGCTGGGGCTACTCCTATTTGGCGGGCGACCGCTGCGACCGTCAGTAGCTCTCCCATAGGGTAATCGTGGCGGTATCTGCGAGATCCCACCACTTGAAACACGCTTGCGGCGTGATGAAACGAACAACCTTTGGAGCGGTAGGTACTTGAACAACCTATGGCGCGGTTGTATGCTTACCTTATAACAAGGCAAGGAGTACCCAATGGCTGAAACATCACGTCTACCGCTTCCAATCGCAGATCATTGGGAGTGGCAGTACGAAGGCTCCTGCCGCGAACTACCTGCTGAAATGTTCTTTCATCCAGATGGCGAACGTGGTCCGCGTCGTCGCAATCGCGAGAATGCTGCAAAGGCTGTCTGTGCATCTTGCCCAGTAATTGCAGCTTGTCGCGCACACGCGTTGGCAGTGCAAGAGCCATACGGAATCTGGGGCGGTCTATCAGAAGATGATCGCGCGCTAATCATTAGCCCAGAATTACCGACTGCATATGAAGCTTCTTAACTTTTACTAATCCTAGTAATAAAAATCCCCTGCAAACCGAACTGGTTGGCAGGGGATTTTTTTATCTTAATTAATTACTAAGTGGCTAGTGGCTGTGCCCACCCGGACCATGTGAATGTCCATGCCCACCGGCAGCATCTGCAACTTCATCTGCTGGACGCTCATATACAACTGCTTCAGTTGTAATAAACATCGCGGCGATTGAAGCTGCGTTAGCAAGTGCCGAACGAGTTACCTTAACTGGATCGATAACGCCATCTTTTGCAAGATCGCCATAGACATCAGTCGCAGCGTTGAAACCTTCGTGTGATTTCAGAGCACGCACCTTTGCCACTACGACGTAGCCTTCAAGGCCAGCATTTTCTGCAATCCAGCGAAGTGGCTCATCGCAAGCTTTGCGAACTAAGCGAACGCCAACTGCTTTATCTCCAGTGAAACCGAGGTCTCCTTCGAGAGAATCTGCAGCGTGAACAAGCGCTGCGCCGCCGCCAATAACAATGCCTTCTTCAACTGCTGCACGAGTAGCCGAAATCGCATCTTCTAGGCGGTGCTTCTTCTCTTTAAGTTCTACCTCAGTATGTGCGCCAACTTTGATTACACAAACGCCACCTGCCAGTTTGGCAACGCGCTCTTGAAGCTTTTCGCGATCCCAATCTGAGTCAGTGTTTGCGATCTCGTTGCGGATCTCTGAAACACGGGCAGCAACAGTTGCCTTATCCCCTGCGCCATCAACGATCGTTGTTGCATCCTTAGTAATAACGATGCGACGGGCTTTGCCGAGATCTTCAATATTCACCTGATCAAGTTTCATTCCAACTTCAGCAGAGATCACTGTGCCGCCGGTCAAGATTGCAATATCTTGCAACATCGCCTTGCGACGATCGCCAAAGCCTGGCGCCTTTACTGCAGCTGAGGTAAATACTCCGCGCATGCGGTTTACAACCAAAGTTGAAAGAGCTTCACCTTCGACATCTTCGGCGATGATCAAAAGTGGCTTATTTGCTTGGGCAACTTTTTCAAGAACAGGCAGAAGTTCTGCGAGCGCAGAGATCTTGTTACCTGAGATCAGTACGAATGCATCCTCGAGGATTGCCTCCATGCGATCTTGATCGGTTACGAAATATGGTGAGATGTAACCCTTATCGAATTGCATACCTTCAGTGAACTCAAGTTCAAGTGCGGTAGTTGATGCTTCCTCAACGGTGATTACGCCATCTTTGCCGACCTTGTCCATTGCTTCAGCAATGAGTTCGCCGATTGCGCGATCTTGGGCTGAAATCGTTGCAACGTCAGCAATCTGTGCCTTGTCTTTTACGACAGTTGCATTTTCGGCCAAACGCGCAGAGATAGCGATAACGGCTGCTTCAATACCCTGCTTTAGATCCATTGGCTGTGCGCCAGCGGCCAGGTTACGTAAACCTTCTTTAACCATTGCTTGGGCAAGAACGGTTGCAGTTGTTGTTCCGTCGCCGGCAACATCGTTGGTCTTAGTCGCAACTTCCTTTACGAGCTGTGCGCCCATATTTTCAGCAGGATCTGAAAGTTCGATCTCTTTCGCAATTGTCACGCCATCGTTTGTGATAGTTGGTGCGCCAAATGACTTTGAGATTACCACGTTACGACCCTTAGGCCCAAGAGTTACCTTTACGGTGTCAGCGAGGATATTTACTCCACGCTCCATTGCGCGACGAGCTTGCTCGTCGAATTCAAGAATTTTTCCCATTACTTACTTCTCGATTACAGCGAGAATGTCACGGGCTGAAAGTACGAGGTACTCCTCGTTGTTGTACTTAACTTCAGTTCCGCCGTACTTGCTGTAGAGAACAACATCGCCGACCTTGACATCCATAGGAACGCGAACGCCGTCATCGAAACGACCAGGACCAACGGCTACAACTGTGCCTTCCTGTGGCTTCTCTTTTGCAGTGTCAGGAATAACGAGTCCTGATGCTGTGGTGGTCTCGGCTTCAGATGCCTTAACAACGATGCGATCTTCAAGTGGCTTAATGGCTACTGCCATGATTTTTTCTCCTTCAATTAGCAGTGTGGGGCATAGAGTACTAACTGTAGTTCTAGAGGCCAACCCGCTCAACTTGGAGGGCAGAATCAGCGTCAAAGGCCTGTGGGCCAGGGGCGCGACCGGCGGCCACCATCAGCGAGCCAAGGGCTGCCACCATCGCCCCGTTGTCGGTGCAAAGCGCCGAGCTTGGAATACGCAAGCGCACACCTGCTTTGGCACAGCGTTCTTCTGCCACCGCGCGCAGCCTTGAATTAGCGGCCACACCCCCGGCAATCACCAATGAATCAATCCCCGTTGCTTTACATGCCGCAAGTGATTTTAGAAGCAGCACATCAACGATTGATTCTTGGAACGATGCTGCCACATCCGCCTTTGCATAATCTGGTGTGTTTTCTAAATATCTAACAACTGCAGTCTTTAAACCAGAGAATGAAAAATCATAAGGACGAGTTGCCCAGTCGTTGCTGGTTGTTAAGCCACGTGGAAAATCAATTGCTGTAGGTGATCCTGAAAGGGCTGTCTTATCAATTGCGGGGCCACCGGGAAATCCAAGCCCCATAACGCGGGCAATTTTATCGAAGGCTTCGCCGGCGGCATCATCCATCGTCGCCCCAAGTTTAGTAATCGTTGAAGTGATGTCATCTACTTGCAGCAGCGATGAATGTCCGCCGCTAACTAGCAGAGCAATCGTTGGATCAGTTGGCAGATCATGCGTTAAATAATCAACGCTGATGTGGGCTGCTAAATGATTAACGCCATATAACGGCTTACCTAAACCAAGTGCTAATCCGCTGGCAGATGCCACGCCAACTAAAAGCGCGCCAACTAAACCAGGGCCTGCGGTAACTGCTACTGCATCAATATCTTTAAGTGAAATATCAGCATCGCGTACCGCTCTTTCAATACTTGGCAACATCGCTTCCAGATGTGCGCGGCTAGCGATTTCTGGAACGACTCCCCCGAAGCGCGCATGTTCTTCAACGCTAGATGCGATCACATTGGCCAGCAGCGTGCGCCCACGGACAATGCCGATAGCGGTTTCATCACATGAAGTTTCAATTCCTAAAACTATTGGCTCGCTCATGCGCCCAGCTCCTTACGCATTACAAAGGCATCTAAACCTGCGCCGTAATAGCCTTTTCTGGTTGAGATATTTTCATATCCCAACTTTTCATACAGCGCGATTGCACTGGCATTTTCAACACCAACTTCCAGCATCATCGCTGGCGCACCTTTGGAAATAGACCACTTTTCAAGCTCTGCCATAAAGTGGGTAGCGATGCCTTGACGCGTGTAATCAGGCAGTACCGCAACTGTTAAGACATCTGCTTCAACCCCTGGTGCCACAACTAATACAGCGGCATAGCCAACGATCTGATCTTGCTCGTTAGTTGCGACTAAGAAATATCGTGAATTAGGAACGCCTTTAAATTCTTCTTTAAATTGCCCCATCGACCATGGTGAATCAGCAAATAAAACTCGCTCCATAGAAACTAAAACTGGCAGATCCAGCTGCATCGCAACGCGGTAGCTGATCATGTGCGTTCCGCAGTTGGCACAGCATCAGGGCGACGCAGATACATGGGCTCAGTAATATTCTGTGAACCACTCAGCAGAACTAACTTCTGCATATTTGGATACTGATCAATTATAAAGTCAGCAACATCAGCAGGCTTATCTACTGCCGGACCTGCAACGCGTACGCCGTCTTTATATGTAGCCCAGTAAATCTCTTTGCGGCGGGCATCAATTGCCACGGTGTATTCATCTTTATCAACGATGATTGCATCCAGCGAACAAACGCCGATTACTGGAATCTCGCGCGCTAACGCGAAGGTGTGGGCAAAGGTAATTCCAACGCGTAATCCCGTAAATGGCCCTGGCCCCATACCAACAACGACTTGATCTGGTTTTGGGCAAACTGCTAGCGCTTTAACAACTAACTCAGTAATTGCAAAGCCATGTTCGGTAGCACCTTCATGAAAGCTTTCAAAAAGGACTTTGCCATCTTCAATGATCGCAACGATTGTGCGCGAGGTTGCAGTATCTATAGCAAGTGAAATCGTCACAGCTTTAACTGCGCCCAACGTGGTCCGATTGCGCGCCAAGTGATCACGCGCTCATCATCATTGCGATCGATATCTATTTCTAGGCGCTCATCCGATAACCGCGCGGATTCTGCCCCACCCCATTCGATAACGGTGACTGCGCTCTCGCCTGCGGTAGCGAGATCTAAATCATCTAGATAAAGAGCTGCTTTGCCAGTTTCAAGTAAGCGATAAGTATCAACATGGATCAAAGGCAGCGCACCTTTATGGATACGTGAGATAACAAAGGTTGGTGAGGTGACTTCACTAAATCCCAGGGCTGCACCGATACCTTGCACCAAAACTGTCTTGCCGGCGCCAAGTGGGCCATTTATAAGGATGAGATCGCCGGCGCGAAGTTGTGCGCCAATTTTTTCGCCAAGGCCAAACATCTCTTGCGCCGTTGCGATCTTCATAAGGGTTAAGGGTACTCGTGAAAAAGAGATAGGGGCCGCGCTCTCGCGCGACCCCTATCTCGTAGGATCTTTACTTCAACTAATTATTACTGGTTGTAGTACTTTAGGTATGGATAGAGAGTATCGCGATCGATCTTTAGGCCTTTCGCCTTAGTGACCTTGCTCAACTGTGCACCTGTCCAAGGTAAGTTGCCAGTGATTGCAGCCTCAATCGCGGTATCGATTGCTACCTTGTACTGAGACAGTGTGAAGTTAGCGTGACCAGCACCTGGTGTGTTAGTTAACGTAACAGGTGTTCCATCAGCATTGAACTTCGACCATGTCTTAGGAGTTACGCTCCAGATAACCTGCAACTTACGAACAGGTGCTGAGTATGCACCGCTCTTCTGTGCAGCTTTCTTGGCAGCAGCTTTTGCCGCAGCGAAATCTTCTTCGTACATGTCAGAGTAGCGCTGAACGATTCCGGCAGGTTCGATCGGATCGTGTTGGCCAATCATCATCACTGTTGGGACCTTGATCTTGCCAGTGTTTTGATAGAAAGTTGCCGCCTTTGCCATTGCAGCAGCAGCACCCTTAATGCGTGGAGCATCAGGATTTGCAGGATTTAGCGTTGCCAACATTCCAGCCATCGCAGTGTTACCACCAAGAGCTGCGTTGTAAACGGAGCGATCTTCTTCACTTAGCTGCTTAGAGAAATCAGTTGTCTGATTGTCCATCCAGATGCCACCAGTCTTCGCTTCTAAGTCACGTGCACCGGCTAGTGCATAGAGGAGAACGCTAGATAGATTTTCTAAGACAGCAAGCGCTGGTGCATATGCCAAAGGCCATGCGGTGATTGCAGCGCCACCAGGAGTTGAGATGCTGTCAAATGAAGTGCTCTGAGTGCTGATTCCGGATAAACGTCCGATCATCAACAGCGCACTGCGCGATGGAATTCCAGCCGCCTGAAGTGCTTTTCCTGATGCACTTGAAGTTGCTGGCCAAGCTCCACTTGCAATTCCATCTTTAAGCGCACCTAACATTGCAGCAAATTTGGCACCATCTTGCAACATTTGAATGTCACCAGGAGTACCGGCTGCATAACCAGATAATTTAATTGATGGGTCAAACCAAGTTTTAAGTAGCCACAACATATCTACGAAGTACTTGGTCTGTGCGTTAAAGGCATCAACTGGGTTAATGACGGTTGCAGATGAGATTAACTCTGGGTGCTGCTCAGCAAATGCCTGAGTAATTCCGCCACCCATTGAGTAACCCCAAGCAACTACATTCTTAGTTGTTGTGAACTTAGCCTTAAAGATTCCAACAAGTTCTGTGTTGGTCTTTACCGCTTCATCAAGGTTCCAGGCTTGAGTACTGAAACCAGAACCCATCACAGCCACGCCCTTATCAGTTAAGTACTTAACCATGACATCACTGACAGCGCTTGGCGCTAATTGAGCTGATGAATCAATTGGCTCTGTGTATCCCGGGACGTAGGTGTTTGAACCAAACCCATGAGACCAGATTGTTGCTGTGCCATTGAATGTGGCAGGAACCATCATCTTGTAGGCAGCGCCATCAGATGTTTTTCCAGTACATGTCTGAACTGGAGTTTTTCCATCACAGACTGGATCAGTTGCTGCAGCGTTAGCTGGAGCTGCAACTACAAGAGTTGCAAGCATCGCGACTGTTGAAACTAGCGCAAATGCGCGTGATTTAAACGATGTAGTTCTCATTAGTTTGGCAATCCCTTCGCTGGCATTGCTGGACGAACATAGGTTGATTTCACAACATCACCTGTACCTGAATCTGTGGTGTAAGGGGTGTATGTGAAGGTGTCATTAGGGACAAGGTCACCGGTCTTGTTGAAAGTACCGAACCAGTAACCATTGAATCCAACGTTGCTTGTCTTTGAATAATTCAATGGGACCAAGCCTGCGTTAGCAAACTTTGAACCGTTGTTATCAATTGCGGCAAGTAGCGAAGCGCGAGTCAAATCTTTACCAGCTGCCTTAAGGGCTTGCACAGCGATAAATGCTGTGTTCATACCGATAAGTGCCCAGCTAGTGAACTTGGCTCCTGCGTTATAAGTTGTGTTGATCTCTTTAAACTTGGCAACGTACTCATCCTTTGGATCAACAACTGATGGCATAAATGACATCGATGTTGCACCAATGATGTAAGGAACTGTTGCTGGGTTAATAGATCCGATATCGGCGCCCACTGAACCAAGTACGTACTTAGGTGCGTACTGAGCCTTTGCAGCGGCCAAGATTGTATAAAGAGTTGCAGTTGCAACACCGAAGATAACTTGAACTTCACATCCGCCAGCTTTGAACTTAGTGATCCATGAATCTGGAACTCCAGCTACACCTTGAGATAGTGATGGGTAAGCAATTTTGACTGCGAAGTCCATATTGCCATGTGACTTGTCGAAGCCGACAAGTGCATCATCACCGAAGTCATCATCCTGATACAACAAGCAAACTTTCTTGCCTGTGTAAGTTTCCTTTAGATACTTACTCATCAACTTCGCTTCCATAATGTATGAAGGCAAGATCGTTGATGATGTTGGGTATGCCTTGCGATCATTAAATCCACTAAAGCCGGTGTTAATGAAGAGGCTAGGGATTCCGCGACGGCCGAGGTTTACCGCAGATGCAACAGCCTTGTTGTTCGCTGTTCCAAGTGCGCCGATAACTGCAAGGACCTTATCCTTAGCAATTAAATCTTGAGTATTTTGAATAGCCTGCTTTGGAAGATAGGCGTCGTTTTTTACAACGAGGCTGATCTTGCGGCCATTTACTCCACCATTTGCGTTGACATAATCAAAATATGCCTTCATCGCACCTGGTAGTTGGTTGTAGCCGTAACTGGCTGAACCTGTCATTGGCAAGGTAATGCCGAGTTTGATTGCGGTTGAAGTCACGCCTACTTCTGTACGCGGCGACAAAGCTTGTGCCGGCATCACAGAGAGTGAGAGCGCAGTTGCAGCCATCACCGCGGAAGCTACGAGAAGCTTCCGACGAGTCGTTCTGATCATATATTTCCTTCCATCGAGGGATACAGCGGGTAGATCTGGGTAGATCTGGGTCGAGCGGGACTACTTGTGCGGCATATCTTACGAGCAGGTTAACGCTTAGTTAACGTGACGCGACCGAAGCTTCTCGATCGGACCTTTCGGGGCTAAAAAGACCGTCAAGATCAGAAGTGCGCTCACAATAAATTCAGGCAATAACGTGGCTAGATTCGCTGAACCGCTCCATCGATCAGAGATCAATGAGGCGATCTCGGGGATCGCAACCAGTGCTACTGAACCAATCATGACGCCTCCGAGGGTATTTACGCCAGAGAGGACTGCCCCTGTCGCAATAGAAAAGGAGAGCGCGAGCGGAAATGCGCTCGGGGAGACGTTATTCATGGTCATCGCCAGCAGGGCACCGGCTAACCCGGCGATACCGGAGCTGACGGTGAAAGCCAGGACTTTTGAGCGGCCGATGTTGATGCCGGCGATCTCGGCGGCGACTTCATTGGTCTTCACCGCTCGCCAAGTGCGGCCATAGCGAGAGCGCAGGATATTTTGCACCCACCACATCGCAATTAGCGCTGCAAGGGAAGCAATCCAGAAGAACCATTTATATTGCGTGAAGCTTTCGCCAAATGAAAGTGGCGGCCAACCGGCATCAAATGAAATTCCTTGTTCGCCACCCAATACTGAAAATTGATTGGCAATTGATGGCAGACCAACGGCAAGTGCCAGAGTTGTTCCAGCTAGATACGGTCCAGATAATCTCGCCGCTGCTGCGCCAAGAATTGCACCGAAGAGCGCAGTGACTAACACTGCTGCTGCAAAGCAAACCCAGATTGGAGCATGGAAATAAATTTGGGTAAGCGCTGCTGAATATGCACCAACGGCAAGCAGTGCGCCGTGTCCTAATGAAATTTGTCCTGAGTAACCAGTTAATAAAATGACGGATGCAATCGCAACTATATAAACAGCGATAGTTGCACCTTGGAACGAGCGCCATTCATCGACGATATTGCTCAAGATATAAACAACTAGGCCAATCAGGGCAAAGCCAATGAAGCGATGCCTATTTGTGATCTGGCGATTATGCACGGCGACCGCCTTTGACTCCGATGATTCCGTGTGGGCGCACTAACAGAGTTAAAATCAAAATTAAGAACGCAGCGAAGAAGACTAAGGATCCCCCGACATACATCAAGATGATCGCCAAGATAATTCCAAGAGTTAAACCACCAATTACTGCGCCAATTAAACTTTCGATTCCACCGATTACAGCAGCCACGAATCCAAATACTAAGAGCAGACTGAATTCAAAGGATTCTGGCGCAATAGATCCTGAACCATTTGTGGTCTGCAAGATTCCAGCAGTAGCCCCTGCTGCACCTGAAATTGCCCAGCCAATGGTGCGAATTAAATCAACGCGAATACCGGCTAGGCGAGAAATTTCTGGGGCAAATGAGGAAGCCCGCAGTGATAGACCAAGGTTGGTGCGCTGGAAAATTAAAGTTAAGAAGACCATAAGAACCAGGACAGTTCCGAGAATAAGAATACGCATTGGTGATAAGGCGATGCTTTGGCCGGAGACGATAAAACCTTTATCGGATAACGGTGGTGGCAGTGAACCGACCCGATCACCATAAATATAATTAAGGATCGCTTTAATGATTCCAAGCAGACCTAACGTTGCAATGATCGGCAAGAATATTTCTTCACCTTTACCGCCAGAACGCTTGAGCAATGGACGTAAGAAGAAGTATTCGATGAAGGCGGAAAAGACAGCCCCGGCAACCATCGCCAGAGGAAGGGCTATCCAGAAAGAACCAGTTTTTTCTAAGACAGCTGCGCCTACAAAAGATGAGGCAAGAGCCAAGCCACCGGCTGCAAAGTTAACTACCCGAGTGCTGCGCCAGACTAGAACAATAGCGATCGCCATTAGAGAATAAATAGAACCGGCAGTGATGCCGATCAGCAAGGTATTTACAAAATCAAACATAATCAGAACCCCAAATATGCAGCGCGAACTGCGGGGTTATCTCTGAGCGCAGCTGCGCTACCAGACGCTGCGATAGAACCAAGATTTAAAACGATTCCAATATCGGCGATCTTTAGCGCGCCCATAGCATTTTGTTCAACTAATAGAACAGTTAAACCCATTGCAGTAGTTAGCTCACGGATGGCTTGAAAAATTTGTTCAATTACAAGTGGTGCCAATCCAAGGGAAGGCTCATCAAGTAAAAGTAAATCTGGCTTTGACATGATCGAACGACCGATAGCTAGCATCTGACGTTCGCCGCCCGAAAGTGAATCAGCTTGTTGGGAAAGGCGCTCACCTAGTCGTGGAAATAGTTCAACTACATCTTGCTTAGATTTGGTTGCTTCTTTCTTGTTGCGTCGCCATAGCGCTCCAAGTTCAAGATTTTCAGAGACGGTTAGTTCAGGAATCACCGACTTACCTTCGCAGACGTGCGAGATTCCATGGCGCACCAGCGCTTCTGGTTTGGCATGCAAAATATTGTGCTCGCCCCAATGCGCTGCGCCATTGCTTGCTTTATTTAAACCAGAAAGGGTGCGCAATAGCGTGGTCTTACCGGCGCCATTTGCGCCAATAACAGCAGCTAGCTGGCCCTTTGCAACGCTAAAGGAGATCTCATGCAGCGCGCGTATTGCGCCATGTGAAACGCTTAGATTTTCAATCTTTAACATTAGGCCACCCCGGTCCCAAGGTAGGCGGCGATAACTGCTGGATCACGGCGCACCTTTTCGGCATCGCCACTTGAAATAACTTCACCGAAGTTAAGTACATAAAGTCGATCACAGACGCTCATAACAACATCCATATGATGTTCGACAATCAAGACTGACATAGTGGCCGTTAAGTTACGGATTAAGTTATTCATCCACTCAATATCTTGTGGACCTAAACCACCGGCTGGTTCATCGAGCATCAATATTTTTGGTTCTGAGACAAGTGCGCGCGCAATTGCGACTCGCTTGGTATCGGGATAGGCCAAGGTATCTGCGCGGCGATTAGCTAAGGTTCCGGCATAAACGCGATCTAGCGCGCGCATCGCTTTATCGCGCAGAATTTCTTCATCTCTCTTATTTGTACCAAGGGCAGCAGAGATCAAACCAGTTTTGGCTAACTTCTGGGCGCCGACCATGACATTTTCTATAACTGTTAACTCAGGAAATAGTCCAACTCCTTGCAAGGTACGTGCGATCCCCAGATCAACTAATTCATCTGTCCGCGGCCAGTTGCGCACTTTGCCTTCAAATTCAAAAGAACCAGAATCTGGTTTAACTAAACCGCATATAGCGTTAAAAAGGGTTGTCTTGCCAGCGCCATTTGGACCAATTACACCTACTACTTCGTTGGGGCGGAGTTCTAGATGAACATCATTGAGCGCTTTAAGGCCGCCGAAGGAGATGCTGACACCCTTGGCGTATAAAAGTGCCTCGCTCATAGTTCGTAGATTCTAGGCACTCGCGGGCCAATTCGTGTAACTATCTCGTAATTAATCGAGCCAGATGCGCTGCCCCAATCATCTGCGGTGTATTCGCCGTTATCACCCGGTCCAAATACGGTCACCCAATCACCCGATTGCGCCGCTGACGTTGGGCCCAAATCAACTACAAATTGATCCATAGATACGCGCCCAATTATTGGTGCACGTTTGCCATCAATAAAAACCCCAGCGTTCTTTGCCACGCGCGGTATGCCATCGGCGTATCCCATAGCAACTAACCCTAATTTGGTATCTGCTTTTGTCATTTCAGTTGCGCCATAACCAACTGGTGAACCAGCGGGGACATCTTTAACTAAATGTAGCTTGGCGCGTAGCGTCATCGCAGGGTTTAACCCAAGTGATTTAGATGTACCCATTGTGTTCAAATCAGGAGTTAGCCCATACATAGCAATTCCAGTTCGCACCATCTCAAAAGCTGATGCCTGATCAGCCAAAGTGGCTGCGGAATTTGATAAGTGGCGAATTAAATTATTAAACCCAGCAGATTCAAGGTTAGCGACAAACTTTTTGAAACGATTTAGTTGTGCAAGATTTTGTGGTTGCCCTGGTTCATCGGCTCGAGCAAAGTGCGAGAAGATTCCCACAATTTCTACACCTTGGATATGTTGCAGATCAATCTGATCCCATTCGCCTAAGAAACCGCCCCGTGACATTCCGGTATCTACCTCTAAATGAATACGCGGGCGCTTAGCGCCTTTTACTGTTGCGACTTCATTTAAAGTCTTTAAGGATGCGATTGCGATATCAATATCGTGATCTGTTGCGCTTTGAAAATCTGATCCTGGTGGCACAAGCCAGGCCAAGATTGGTGCAGTAATTCCAGCCTCACGCAACGCAATCGCTTCTTCAAGTAAAGCAACGCCTAGCCAACTGGCACCGCCATCGAGGGCTGCCTTTGCAACTGGAACGAGGCCATGGCCATAAGCATCTGCTTTAACAACTGCTAATAAATCAACTCCAGCTTTGCCTTTAAGTAAAGCTACATTTGCCTTTATGGCAGATAAATCAACAACTGCCTCTGCTCTATTTGTCATCGCTCAACCACAACCATGGCAGATGCGATCCCGGCATCATGGGAGAGAGATAAGTGAACTTTTGCGCCATCGATTAGCTCTGCAATCTCTCCGCGAAAGAGAAAGTCAGGTTTACCACTTTCGTGATTTATAACTTCGGCATCATGCCAAGGCAGGCCGTGTCCCGCGTTTAGCGCTTTAGCTAAAGCTTCTTTTGCGGCAAAACGTGCGGCTAGGGATGCGATGGGTTTGGTGGCTTCTGCCGGTGTAAATAGTTTTTCTCGCAGTGATGGGGTGCGTTCAAGTGATTCGGCAAAGCGTGCGATATCTACGACATCGATACCGATCCCATCAATCATGGGCTTTAGTGTAATTGGGGTTAAGAGAGTTGGCTATTAGAGGGCCAATAGCGATCGATTGCGATAATTAAGACCAATAAAGAGCCACCAATTAAGAGCCCACCTAGTAAATCTGAGAACCAATGCGTATCGCGAATGAGAGAAACTGTGCACACCGTCAAACTAATTGTTGCAACACCTGCGCTAGCAAGCTTTCCGCGATAGCGATCAACGTGCGCATAGCGATAAATTAGATAAGCAAGCATTCCCCAGATAAGCAGCGCATTCGAGGCATGGCCACTTGGATAAGACATTCCCCCAAAGTGCAATAGATCTATTCCAACTTTGGGTTTAGTACGCCCAAGCAAGAATTTAAAGATACCTACAACTAAGTTCAAACTAATTAGTGAAAGCACTGCCAAATTCAGCGGGCGCCAAGTTTTAAAACGGCGGGCGATATAAAACGCTGCAATCAATAACGCTGCCGCCGTTACGCCACGCAGGCCAAGATCATCCAGGCGGCGAATTATAAATCCACTAATACCCCGAAATTTAGGGCGATCTAAATCGTGGATCCACTTATCAATTTCAATAAGCGGGCCATTAGTTAGTACTTGCTGGGTGACAATTAGAAAGCCAGCGAAAAGTATTGCTGACCAGCGAAAGGCCCGCACCATCTGAGCGCGGCGCGCATCTAGTACTACAGACATAGTTATTCGACCGTAACTGATTTAGCTAAATTGCGTGGCTGATCAACATCATTGCCACGCGCAATAGCCATTTCATAAGCAAATACTTGTAGTGGAACTGTTGCCAATATTGGTTGAAACAGCGGCGAGCAAGCTGGGATGCGAATTATGTGATCGGCCCCAACAACATTGGCGCCTTCGTGGGCAATAACAATTACACGCGCACCGCGCGCTTTAACTTCTTGGATATTGCTAAGCATCTTCTCATCAAGGCTGTGATCGCTACCGGATGGCAGGATTGCAATAACCGGGGTTCCTTTTGCTTCATCAATTAGCGCGATGGAGCCGTGCTTTAACTCGCCACCGGCAAAACCTTCCGCATGAATATAAGCCAACTCTTTTAACTTAAGTGCGCCTTCTAATACAACGGGATAGCCGATATTGCGACCGATAAAGAGAACTGTCTCTGCCTTGGCAAAGCTGCGGGTTAGCGCACGTAAAGGTTCTACTGTTTCAAGGATCTGTTCGATCTTGCCCGGTAGTTCGAGCATCTCGTTATAGAGCTCGTGTACCTGGGAATCGTTTAGTTCACCTCGTACCTGGGCTAAGTGCAGACCAATTAGATCAACTGCAACGATCTGAGTAAGAAGTGCTTTTGTGGAAGCAACTGCAATTTCAGGGCCAGCATGTGTGTAAAGCACCGCATCTGATTCGCGCGGAATAGTTGAGCTATTGGTGTTGCAGATTGCTAGCACGCGCGCACCAGCGGCCTTGGCATGGCGGATCGCCATCAAAGTATCCATAGTTTCGCCAGATTGAGAGATAGCAATCACCAAAGTATTGGCATCAATAATTGGGTCGCGATAGCGATATTCGCTGGCAATTTCTACCTCAACAGAAATCTTTGCCCACTTTTCAATTACATACTTTGCAATCATCCCTGCGTGATAAGCGGTGCCACAGGCGATTACGACAATCTTCTTGAGCGCTTTGATTTCTTTATCTGACATATGCAATTCATCGAGTTCGATCTTGCCATTATCAGTTAAACGCCCGATCAAAGTATCGGCTACTGCCTTAGGTTGTTCGAAGATCTCTTTGAGCATGAAGTGGGTGTAGCCGCCCTTTTGCGCAGCAGCTGAATCCCAAGTGATTGTGTACTCATTCGGTGCAACTGCCTTGCCAGCTAAATCAATAATATTTATACCAGCAGGCGTCATGGTGACGATCTCATCTTGCCCAAGTTCAACTGCGCGCTTGGTGTAATCGATAAAGGCTGCAACATCAGATGCCATAAAGTTTTCACCATCGCCCAAGCCAACAACTAGCGGTGAATTACGACGAACGCCGACGATGGTTTCGGGGGCATCTGCGTGCACTGCGACTAAGGTAAAGGAACCGCGCAAACGAGATACCGCCTCGCGCATCGCTTGTGTTAAATCTCCGTTATGTGCTTTACGAAGATCGGAAAGTAAGTGAGCCACAGATTCAGTATCTGTGTCAGATGAGAAAGAATGTCCCCGCGCTTGTAGTTCTGCTTTTAGTTCGGAGTAATTTTCAATAATTCCATTATGGATAACGGCGAGCTTGCCTTCGTTATCTGTATGAGGATGCGCATTGCGATCGGTTGGTCCGCCGTGTGTGGCCCAACGAGTATGGCCAATTCCAGAATGAACAACTGGCATATTTGCAGGAAGTGCACCTTCTAGATTTGTTAACTTGCCAGCACGCTTTTCAATGAAGAGTTGGCCAGGTGTACCGAGTGCAATACCTGCAGAGTCATACCCGCGATATTCGAGGCGACGTAGACCTTCTACGAGCGGAGTGATTGCAGACTGTGGCCCTGTGTAACCCACAATTCCGCACACTTTTATTTACCCCAGCTCTGCTTGAACGACCTTTGCCAGGTCATTTGCGATTTCGCTCGCTAGGTTATCACTCTGCGCCTCAACCATCACGCGGACAAGCGGTTCGGTGCCAGATGCTCTTAGTAATACGCGACCATGTTCACCAAGTTTTGCTTGCGCCGCTAGCACTGCTGCCTTAATTGGTGCAGATCCATCTAACTTCTCTTTTGCCACGTTCTTTACATTTACAAGTACTTGTGGAAAGTGAACCATTGCAGCGGCTAGCTCTTGCAAAGTCTTTCCAGATTTAACAACTTCTTGCGCCAGCGCTAGCGCAGTTAAGGTGCCATCACCGGTTGTTGCAAATTCGCGCATGATTAAATGGCCAGATTGTTCTCCACCTAGTGAAAAGTCTTTTTCGATCATCTTCTCTAATACGTAGCGATCGCCAACCGCCGTTGTTTCTACAGTGATGCCGACATCTTTCATCGCATGGAAGAAACCTAAATTGCTCATAACAGTTGCAACGATTGTGTTGGCTTTTAAGGATCCTGATGCTTTGAAGCCACGGGCCAGAATTGTCATGATGACATCGCCATCGACATCATTGCCTTGGGCATCGATCGCCAAAACGCGGTCGGCATCGCCATCGTGGGCCAAGCCAAAGTCAGCGCCTTCGCGCAATACCGCAGCGCGTAATTGTTCTAAATGAGTTGAACCGCAACCATCGTTGATATTCCAACCATCTGGTGCATCGAATATGGAAATTACTTCAGCGCCCGCACGACGGTAAGCCTCTGGTGAAACAGTCGATGCAGCGCCATTGGCACAGTCAACGACGATCTTTAAACCTTTAAGTGGAGTCTTAACTGAGGCAAGTAAATGCTTTAAATATCTTTCGCGAGCGCTATCGTCAATGATTGCTCGTCCTACGCCGCGACCGGTTGGGCGCTGCCATGGTTCACCGATGCGGGCTTCAATGGCTGCTTCGATGGAATCATCTAACTTTCCGCCACCGCGTGAGAATAACTTGATGCCGTTATCAGGTGCGGGGTTGTGAGATGCCGAAATCATTACACCTAAGTCAGCGCCAGATTCAGCAACTAAATGTGCGATTGCAGGAGTTGGCAGAACACCAACGCGATAGACGTTAACGCCTGCGCTGGTTAAACCTGCAACAACTGCTGCTTCTAGGAACTCACCGGAGGCACGAGAGTCTTGGCCGACGATGGCAACTGGTCGAGAATTGCTTGCAATCTCGCCAGAGGAATTGGGTTGGTGGTCTTTATTGGATGAGCTTTCAACGAGAATATGTGCAGCAGCAACGGCAACGTCGAGTGCTAATTCAGCGGTGAGATCACGATTGGCTAAGCCACGTATTCCATCGGTTCCAAAGAGTGCCACTTCTGTTCTGCGGCCCTTGAGAATTAACGCTTGCTGTATTGCGAACGCTTACGGGCTTTTTTGAGACCGTACTTCTTGCGCTCGATAACACGTGCGTCACGCTTTAGGAATCCAGCCTTCTTAAGCGCTGGACGGTGTGCTTCAATATCGATTTCGTTAAGTGAACGTGCAACGCCTAAGCGAAGCGCGCCGGCTTGACCAGATACTCCGCCACCGTTGATACGTGCGAAAACATCGTATTGGTTTTCTGCAGCAACAGTGCGGAAAGGCTCTGAAACTAATTGTTGGTGAACTTTATTTGGGAAGTAAGCCTCAAGTGTCTTGCCGTTAACAACCCAACGACCTGTACCAGGTACTAGGCGAACGCGAGCAACTGCTTCTTTACGTCGACCGGTGCCTGCGCCAGGTGCCTTGATTGCTGGGCGGTTGGTTGCAGGTGCTGGTGATGATGAAGAGTAAGAAGTAGGAACTTCGTACTCATCCACTTCTGTAACTTCGTTATAAGTTGTATCTGACATTTGTTATAGGTCCCTTACTTTGCGATCTGTGAAACTTGGGTGAATACATATGGTGTTGGTGCTTGCGCGCCGTGAGGGTGCTCAGGGCCTGCATAAACTTTTAGCTTTGATGCAACTTGCTGACCGAGACGGTTCTTAGGAAGCATTCCCTTGATCGCCTTTTCGACAGCGCGGGTTGGGTGCTTCTCAATTAGCTCACCGTAAACAGTTGAGCGAAGACCACCTGGGAAACCTGAGTGGCGGTGTTCAAACTTTGATAACGCCTTGTTGCCAGAGAGTGCAATCTTTTCAGCGTTGATAATTACGACGAAGTCGCCCATATCCATGTGTGGTGCAAATGTTGCTTTGTGCTTACCGCGAAGAAGAACAGCAGCATGTGTTGCAAGGCGGCCAAGAACTACATCTTGTGCATCGATGACGTGCCATTTACGGACGACATCTCCGGCCTTAGGACTATATGTACGCATGCTTTATTACCTTCTTCTTCATAGTTTTCTCTGGATTGCCTTCGGCACCAATAGCGGCGCAGGAGATGAACTTTACCTTTCATGCGGGAGCGGGTCAAAATGGCCTAAATCCACGCACGATCAATGGTCGAATATCGCCTCTGGGCTTTCATATACCTGGCCGTTTGCCCCGAATATCAAGAATCGGGTAAATCCACGAGTAAACCAGCGATCGTGGGTCACAGATAGAACTGTTCCTTCGTAGCGATCTAGCGCGTGTTCCAAACTTTCAGCGCTCGCTAAATCTAGGTTATCGGTTGGCTCATCAAGTAATAGCAGCGTTGAGCCAGAGAGTTCAAGTAATAAGACTTGAAAGCGCGCTTGTTGTCCTCCAGAAAGGGAAGAGAATTTCTGTTCTGCTTGTTGATCGATTTCATATTTACGCAGCACGCTCTTGGCTGGACCTAGTTGCAGAGAATATGTCTCCCACAAAATTTCAAGCAAAGTCTTGGCTTCAAATTCGGGGTGGGCATGAGTTTGTGCGAAGTAACCGATTTCAACGCGGGCACCGACTTTAAAGGTGCCCGAATATTTAACGTTTTCATCTCCTGCGATCATGCGCAAGAAGTGTGATTTGCCTGTGCCATTTTTGCCTAAGACCGCAATGCGATCGCCGAAGAAGACTTCTAAGTTAAAGGGCTCGGTTAAGTTTGCAAGTGAAAGATTTTCAAAGGTAAGTGCGCGAAGGCCCGTGCGCCCGCCACGCAGACCAACTTTTACATCTTGCTCAATCGGTGGCGCCTCCGGTGGACCGGCTTCTTCAAATTTACGCAGGCGCGTCTGCATCGCACTATATTTACTTGCCATAGCTGGAGAAATTGCAGCCTGGACCTGCAGAGTTTTTACTAGATCAATTAGCCGCTGATGTTCTTGTTCCCAACGCAACAGCATTTCAGCAAATCTCTCGTTGCGGGCTTTGCGCGCATCGTGCCAAGTCGAGAACTTTCCACCATGAACCCAAGTGGTATTTCCGTTTATTCCTTGCTCCAGAGTCACAATTCGGTTAGCGGTATTTTCCAAGAGTTCGCGATCGTGGCTAACAAAGAGCACTGTCTTCTTGGTTGTTCGAATAACTTCTTCTAACCAACGCTTGGATGGGACATCTAAATAGTTATCTGGTTCATCCAGCAATAAGACTTCTTCCGGGCCTTCCAATAACGCGCGAAGAACCAGTTTCTTCTGTTCTCCCCCAGATAAAGTATTTACTTTACGGTCAGCGACTTGTTCGAAAGTTTTATTGAGCATCTCGGTGCAGCAGACATCCCAGATAAGTTCGAAGTCATATCCCCCAGCATCGCCCCAGTCGATAATCGCTTGGGCATAGGCCATCTGATCCTTCTCGGTATTGGTGGTGTTTATTAAATTTTCAGTTTCAATCAACTTTGCCGCAGCATCACGAATGCGCTTTGGGGCAACTGATATCAATAGTTCTCGCACATTGGTTTCATCTCGCACCAAACCAATGAACTGGCGCATCACGCCAAGTCCGCCAGTTATTGCAACTGCACCGTCATCAGGTTTTAAATCACCGCAGATCATGCGAATTAAAGTTGTTTTACCGGATCCATTTGGGCCAATTAGCGCAACTTTGGCGCCATCACCGACGCGGAAGGAAACATCGTTTAGTAATACGCGCCCATCAGATAACGAATATTCAATGGCGCTAACATCGATGTGGCCCATTAGTTGGACTCATCAATGCGGCGGGCAACGGTTTGAGCGGCGCGTGCCAAGAGTTCTGCATCATCTGGATAATCAACTTTGTAAAGGGTTAGCCCCCGTCCAGGAAATACCATCGAATCGGTGACCCGTTCTTGGTCCTCGAGCAACTTTGTAATCCAGCTGGCTTCCTTGCGACCATCTGCGACACAAACTATTGCGCCGACTAAATTGCGGATCATTGAGTAACAGAAGGCATCTGCTACAACATCGCCGACTAAATAGCCTTCAAGATTGCGACGCCATTTAAATGTTTCTAGGGTTCGAATTGTGGTTGCACCCTCGCGAAATTTACAAAATGCTGCAAAGTTATTGGTTCCCAGGAGTAAAGCACTAGCAGCATTCATTACATCAACATCTAGCGGTCGGTACCAAGGCTCCACGCTAAAGCGGGCAAGGGGAGGAATAACTTTATTTGCGTCCAGGATCCGATATTCGTAATAACGGCGAAGCGCGGAAAAACGAGCGTGAAAGGCAACCGGTGCGAGCTCAACGCTAGTAATTCGAATATCTGCATCAAGAACTTGATTTAACTTATAGGTCAGATTATTTATCTCTAAGGATTCAGGTAGATCAACGTGGATTACTTGGCCAGTTGCATGAACTCCGGCATCGGTACGCCCGGCGACAATTGTCTCGGCCTTAAAGCGAGTCACAGTGCTGATTGCTTCTTCAACTGCTTGCTGTACGGTGCGGCGATCTGGCTGAATGCCCCAGCCTGAAAAGTTGGTGCCGTCATATGAAAGATCAAGGCGTAAACGACGAAACCCACTCTCGGGATAGAGAGTGGGCTCGGTCATTTAATTATTTGCTTAACTAGTTAAAACTTGAGAGTTAGTTATCTTTCTCAGTTAGAACTTCGATTACCGCCATTGGAGCGTTATCGCCCTTGCGAGGACCAATCTTGGTGATACGTGTGTATCCACCTTGACGAGTTGCAAAGCGTGGACCGATTTCAGTAAAGAGTGTGTGAACAACGCTCTTATTTGCAATACGTGCCATTACTTCACGACGAGCTGGAAGATCACCCTTCTTTGCAAAGGTGATTAACTTTTCAGCCAATGGACGCAGGCGCTTAGCCTTTGCCTCGGTAGTTGTGATCTTGCCGTGTTCGAACAATTGCTCAGCAAGTGTGCGAAGGATTAGACGCTCGTGTGATGGGCCTGAGCCCAAGCGAGGACCTTTAGTTGGTTTTGGCATTGTCGTATCTCCTAGGCCTGATCTGCTTCAGCGAAATCATCATCTGATGCATTGAAGTTCTGGTGCTTGGTTGGATCAAATCCGGCTGGGCTGTCCTTGAGAGACATTCCCATTGAGACAAGCTTTGCCTTGATCTCATCGATTGATTTTGAACCAAAGTTACGGATATCAAGCAAGTCAGCCTCTGAACGGTTAACTAGCTCGCCAACTGTGTGAATGCCTTCGCGCTTCAAGCAATTGTATGAACGAACTGTGAGATCCAAGTCTTCGATTGGAAGAGCAAGATCTGCAGCAAGGGCTGCATCCATAACAGATGGCCCCATCTCGATACCTTCAGCATCGACATTGAGTTCGCGTGCAAGACCGAAGAGTTCAACAAGTGTCTTACCAGCTGATGCAACTGCATCACGTGGCTTCATTGATGGCTTTGTTTCAACATCGACAACAAGACGATCGAAGTCTGTGCGCTGTTCAACGCGAGTTGCTTCTACCTTGTATGTAACCTTCAAAACTGGTGAATAGATTGAGTCAACAGGAATGCGACCAATTTCTGCTCCCGCTTGCTTGTTCTGTACAGCAGTTACATAACCACGACCGCGCTCTACTGTGAGTTCGATTTCCAGGTTTGCCTTGCCGTTAAGTGTTGCGATGTGGAGTTCAGGGTTGTGAACTTCAACGCCACTTGGAACTGCGATGTCTGCACCTGTTACAGAACCGGCACCTGACTTGCGGATGTAGATGACGCTTGGCTCGTCGTTATCTGATGAGAGCACCAAGTTCTTGATGTTCAAAACGATATCGGTGAGATCTTCCTTAACGCCTTCAAGAGTAGTGAACTCGTGGAGCGCACCAGCAACGCGAATGCTGGTAACTGCTGCACCTGGAATAGATGAAAGCAGAGTACGGCGCATTGAGTTGCCGAGTGTGTAACCGAAACCTGGTTCCAAAGGTTCAATGATGAACCGAGAACGGTTTTCGGAGATTACTTCTTCACTGAGGGTTGGACGTTGTGCAATTAGCACTGCTGAACCTCTTTCTTTTCGCGGAAATCCACTATTTGATTTCCTCTTTGGGGATAAAAAATTACTTGCTGTAGAGCTCGACGATGAGCTGTTCTTGAACTTGGGTATCGATTACTGAACGAGCAGGGACGCCGTGGATGATGATGCGCATTTGCGAACCAACAACCTCCATCCATGCTGGTACAGCTTTTTCACCAAGTTCTGCGCTTGCAACGATAAATGGAGTGAGATCGAGTGACTTTGGAAGAACATCAATGATGTCCATCGGAGAGACGCGATATGAAGGAATGTTTACCTTCTTGCCATTTACAAGGAAGTGATTGTGGCGAACCAACTGGCGCGCCATGTCACGACTCTTTGCAAAGCCTGCACGGAATACAACGTTATCGAGACGTGTCTCAAGAAGAACGAGAAGGTTTTCACCAGTCTTGCCCTGCTTGCGGTTTGCCTCTTCGTAGTAACCACGGAACTGCTTTTCGAGAACACCGTAGATACGTGCGCATTTCTGCTTTTCACGCATCTGCAATAGATATTCAGATTCCTTGGAACGTCCACGACCGTGTTGGCCTGGTGGATATGGACGAGATTCGATCGGACACTTTGGTCCATCGCACTTTGCGCCCTTAAGGAAGAGCTTTACTTTTTCGCGACGGCAACGCTTGCAGTCTGCTCCGGTATAACGAGCCATTTATTCTCTTCCTTCCTTAAACTCGACGTGGTTTCGGTGGGCGGCAGCCATTGTGTGGAGCTGGAGTTACATCAGAGATGGCTCCAACTTCTAGGCCTGCTGCTTGCAATGAACGGATTGCAGTTTCGCGTCCGGAACCTGGTCCCTTTACGAAAACATCTACTTTCTTTAGGCCGTGCTCCTGTGCGCGACGAGCTGCTGCTTCTGCTGCAAGCTGTGCTGCGAATGGAGTCGACTTACGTGAGCCCTTGTAACCAACTTGGCCTGATGAAGCCCAAGAAATTACAGCGCCGGTGGGGTCGGTAATAGAGATGATGGTGTTGTTAAAAGTGCTCTTAATGAACGCCTTACCAACAGCAATGTTCTTCTTCTCTTTTTTACGAGTCTTGACTTTGCCCTTTGCAGGAGCAGCAGTCTTAGTCTTAGGAGTGGCCATTACTTAGTCACCTTCTTCTTACCTGCAATTGCTTTACGTGGACCCTTGCGAGTACGAGCGTTTGTATGTGTGCGCTGACCACGTACAGGAAGTCCCTTACGGTGACGAATACCTTGGTAGCTCTGAATTTCAACTTTACGACGAATGTCGCCAGCGATTTCGCGGCGAAGATCGCCCTCAATCTTGTAGTTAGCTTCGATGTATTCACGAAGCTGTGCGAGTTCTGATTCTTGCAAATCTTTAACGCGTGTATCTGGAGAAATCCCAGTTGCCGCGAGAGTTGCATGCGAACGAGTAAGACCCATTCCGAAGATATAGGTGAGTGCGATTTCCACACGCTTTTCGCGCGGTAGATCGACACCAACGAGACGTGCCATTTATTCAACCGATCTGTATCCGGAAGGTCCTTCGCAGTGCTTCTCAAACTTTGTTGAGTCTCGGCCTACCGGTCCGAGAGTCCTAAGTAATTACTTACTTAGTTGCACCACGCGTACTTATTAAGTTATTAACAAACCTTTTGGGTTAATCCCTAAAGGTCTTAACCCTGACGTTGCTTGTGACGAAGGTTTTCGCAAATGACCATGACGCGACCCTTGCGGCGAATGACTTTGCACTTATCGCAAATCTTCTTAACGCTTGGATTAACCTTCATGTTCTTGCTCCAGTCTTCGTTACTTGTAACGGTAAATAATGCGACCTCGGGTGAGGTCATATGGACTTAGTTCTACGATCACACGATCACCAGGAAGGATGCGAATGTAGTTCTTTCGCATCTTGCCGCTGATGTGCGCAAGAATTTTGTGCCCATTAGTTAGTTCAACGCGAAACATTGCGTTAGGTAAAGCTTCAGCAACGGAACCTTCGATCTCGATGGCGCCATCTTTGCTAGCCACTAACACCCACTTCTGTTTCAAATTGAACCCACACCCGTTTGCGAGCGCGGTTGCACCCACCAAAAACCCTCAGGATTTTCGCTAGGCGCGAAGGTGCAGTCTAAAGCCACCCCCCTTATAAAGGGAAATTGGCTCATTTGGCCCTATTGGACCCCCTAGACACACCCAGACTTTCGGGGCAAAAACGCCTTTTAGCTCTGGAAATCCTCGCGGCGCACCCAAGTAACCAGAACCCAGAGAGAACAGACCAAGGTCACGATCAGAGCCGGGAAGTAGATGATCTTGTCCACGAAGATGCCAATCGGTGGTCCACCTGGCATCAACCCGCGAAGTGAGATCAAGGAATAAGTCAACGCTGCAGCCCAAGTAAGTGAAGACAGCGTTGGTGGGCGGCTACCGGTAACCACCATGTAAGTCATGATCGTTACCGAAATCATCGCGGTAATCATCAACAGCAAAATAATTGTAACTAGCAACTTTGTTGAATTTGATCGTACTGCTTCAAAGACTGATGAAGATTGGCCGTTATTAAACTCTTCAACTGCTGCATCAAATGATTTTGCATCATCCATCTTTACGGTTGTAAAAGCATCACTCCACAAGCCATGGATCATATGAATATCAAAGGTATCGATCTTCTTGGTGTAATCCAGCGGCAAAATATTTAGAGTTGCCTGATCGCCACTTTCTAATGTACCAATTGCGCTAATTGGAATCTCGAAATCGTATCTATCAAGCGGATACCAGCCAACATCTGATCTTGCACCAGCACCAGGCTGTTCATCGATCTGCACATTAAACCCACCAGTTGGAACATCTTTCTTGAAACTATAAGTATTACTGGCGCCATTGCTCGCACCAATCACTGAGTCCACAACTAGATCAACATCTTGGCTTGGCACCCAACCACTCTTTAGGCGATAACCAATGTCATCACTATTAGGCCAAGGCAAGACGCGAGCATTAGCTGTGCCCTCAAGTGGATTAACGCCCGTGATCTGCACCAAAAGCTCAAGGCGGTTATCCGAGCTCATGGAAATCAATTTGTCATCAATTGCAGTTGCATCATCTGCTGGGGTCTGCGAGATCATTACAACAATGCCGAGATAGGCAATTGCAATGATTATGAAGGTTTGAAAGAACCTGGTGCGAAAGACTTTCACAAATTCCTCTACTTCTTGTTATAGCCAGCCGGACACTTCGGCACTGCCGCAGTAACCTTCTTGCTGGTCTTACCTTTGATGCAGGTAATTGTGACAGCCTTTATAACTGGTTTGGCTGAGGCGCTCGGAGTGGGTGTTGGGGTTGGGATTGGTGTCGGAATTACAACAACTTCTGCTTCTTGGCTCAATTTCACCTTCACGGTCGGTGAAGAATATGAAAACCCATTTGCACTCATATATAGCCAACCATTTTTTTCATTTATAACGGTCGTTGCAACGTTATTTTGACCTGACTCGCTAACGATTGAAATTGAGCCAGAAATCGGCGCTTTAGAAAATCCGTAAATACAGCGAGCAACATCTGATTTCAAAAGTAAATCGTAAGTACCGATAGCTAGATCACCCTTTGCGGTGTAATGGGGTGCCAATACCTTGTAATCCAATGAACCTTCGCTCTTGTTGTATGTCGGAGGTCCAGCACTGTATGCAAGTGCATTTGTTGTAACGATTCCAGAGATATCAGTTGAACTGTTTGAGCATCGTTGAACATCTTGTGACTCGCCCCATGTGTTTAACATGCGGAAGGACCAGTATTGGAGAGACTTTGTTGCAGTGTCTTTAATCAACGGTAACCACAAGGCTGCCTGGTCAATGGCATCTTTGCCGGAGCTTCCAGGCATCAGGTAGCCAGATCCTTCGCTGTATTGACGATCTTGAGATAAGTAAGTTCGTAGTTCTTGAGAAATTTTAGTTGTTGGAATCTTCTTTAGAAGGGAAGGAACCAATACAGGAAGAGCATCAATCTCAATCAATTGGCCATTTGATGATGACGTGATTGAAAGCTCCGGACGATAAATGCGCCCATGGAACCAACCCGATAACTTCTTGCCTACTTTGATCGTCATGCCAAAACGGTACCCACTTGGGAAATCTTGTCTCTGTAAACACTTCCCCATCTCAAGCATCACGCAGTTGTCTCGCTCGGAGGAATTCAAATCATAACTTGCACCAACTCCACCAGACTTTGAGCCATCAGAAGATTTTGTGCTGGAATCTAAAGCGACAGAGGCTGAGTATTGACCTGCAAGTTCTTTAATCGGAGAAATTCCTGATTCAAATTGCCCTACATCAAATTGTTCTGAAGTTATTTCTGTTCCTACGGTTTTTTCTGCAAACATATTCACGTAGGTGGAGACGTAGTAGAGATCGGTGGTTGCCCCAGCCAATCCAGCTATTTTCCAAACCCCGCCCATTCCCTTGCTTTTTGGGAAGTTATTAGAAGGGCTCTCATCAAATGACCATTTACTATCCTCATTTGCATAGCGAACGAATTCACCTGGAATCTTCTTTCCGGTCTCATCTTCCGCGTAAAAGCTATCGATGCAATTTGTTACCGCGCCAAGAGAGCATGGAGAAAGTTGACTCCATAAGTTGAGTGACTTTGCCTCCACGCATGGCTTGTCTTTCAATGTCTTACAAAAAGTAGTTACTGGATCAGGTCCCGATTCACGCCCAAAGAGCACCGGAGGTTGATGCCCGAACGTATCGCCTTCAGAGATATTGATTCCCTGCTCTGGATTATTTAAGTTTGCCCGCACCGCGGCATTGATAGACGTAGCGCTTCCGAATACAAATGTGAACGCAAGAACTGCCGTAATTAGCTTTTTCATAACCTATCTCTTCTTATATCCAGTTGGGCACTTAGGGTTTACAGCGGTAACTTTCTTTGAAGTCTTGCCCTTTACGCAAGTGATGGAAGTCTTTTTAGCAACCACTGGGGCAGCCACTGGAGTAGGTGTTGCGGAAGCCAATGGCGTTGGAACTGGAGCCACGACCACCTTCTCCTGTAAAAGTTTCACCTTGACGATTGGGTTTGAGAATGTAAAACCATTAGCTGAAAGTTTTAGCCATCCCCCACGTTCTACGAGTGACGTAGTTGCTACGCGTGCTTGTCCATCTGCCGAAGTCACAGAAACGGAAGCTTGAATTGGTGCATCGGTAAATCCATATAAGCAGCGAGCTACCTGAGCATTGATAACCAGGTTGTATGAACCTAAGAATTCCTTGCCATCTGGAAGATAATGAGGAGCAGCTACTTTGTAATCAAGTGACCCTTCGCTCTTGTTGAAGACAGGTGGACCAGATAGATATTGAGTTGCGTTCGTGCTAACTAATCCGCTCAAATTTGCTGTGTTTCGATAGCAAGCGTCACTCGTTCCATCAGAACCCATGGTTTCCCAACGCCAAATTGTTGGTGCCTTGCTAGCTTTGTCTTTCAGCGAAGGCATCCATGCCAAAAATTCATCCATCGATTCCTGATCAGGACGTAAGAAACGCAAAACAGAAACCCAGAATTTTGAATCACATCCATTGGTTGCCGCTCCACCCGTCGGATCATTAGTACATCCAAAACCGGCACCTCCAACAGGTTGTCTCACCTTTTCGTAGAAATCTGCCATTGGTTTTGTGACTTCAGATTTTTTCATCCACGCATATGCGCTTGGGACCAAAATTGGGTTACCTTGAATGGAGACAACCTGATTGCCACTTGAATCCAAAGATATTTCTGAGGATACGCCGTCCATTCGGCCGTGGAGCCAGCCTTTCACGGGGTTAGACAAGCGCAACTTGAATCCAAATTGGGCACTTAATGGAAGTGAGTACGGTTGTGCACATTCTGCATTTGAATAAATAGGGCAGGCTACCGTTGGGTTTGTCCACGCACCAAGGTTTAAATCGAGTTTGTCATACCAATTGAGTGATGTTTGAATGCGAGGCAAACTATTGTTTATTGATTCAACCTTAACGGCGTAAATCGAAGCCTTGATATTTGGTGAATCAAATTTGTTTGAATTTGGAAGTCGATAACCATCTGCAGTAACTACAACTAAATATTTTTTCCGCCAGCATGAGGAAGGCTTGGAACCGTAATTAGCGGCGCAGATCCACCTGATGGGAGTCCTACTTTTGGATCCCCTATGAAATCGCCCGCACGAGCAGCCGGAAATAGTTCCTTCGATGAAATTTCTAAGTTCAACCCATCCTGATTCTTGACTGTAATATCTGAAATACAGTCGGTTGAATCGGCTGTGGCGCAGAGACCGATTTGGGCTTTGTATTGAAGTACCGATGCGCCAACGCATGCTGTGTCAGAAAGTGAATTGCAAAAACCAACGCCAGTGACTTTACTGACGCCTAACTGATTTCCATCACTTTTCTTTCCGACTAAATAATTGATATTTGTTGGGTATTCACCTAAACCATTGGCAGAAATTCCATAGGTTGGAAATATCTTCGGACTATCAGTAGGCATTTCTAGAACATATTGTTCGTCCGGCGTATCAGCCGCACCTGCAGGTAGCGACAAACCAGCGAATACGGCAAGTAGGGCAACAATTGCGGCAAGCTTCTTAATCATCATTTCTTCTTATAGCCCTTCGGACAGGTCGGATTAACTGCAGATATCTTCTTTGAAGTCTTACCTTTCACGCAGGTGATTGAAGTCTTTTTGGCGGCAATGGGAGCTGTGCTAGGTGTTGCCGATTCAGATGGCATTGGAGATGGTGCAGTAACTTCCTGCGAAAGTTTCACTTTGATTTTTGGAGTTGAGAAAGTGAACCCAGCAGCCGTCATCTTTAACCAACCATTGCTTTCAGATATCAGCGTTGTGGCCACAGATGGCGTTCCATCGGCACTCGAAACTTCAATCTTGGCTTGGATCGGAGATGAACCGAATCCATAGAGACAGCGCGCCACATCGGACCGCAGGTTCAACTGATAGTAGCCCTTGAAGAGTTCTCCCATTGAATCAAAGTGCGAAGCACCAACTGTGTAGTTAAGCGATTGTTCTGCTTTATCAAATTTTGGTGGTCCGTCGCTGTAAACAACGGCATTTGTTCCAATAACTCCGGTAAATCCTTTACCGCGAACGCAGTTATTTGAATCAAAGGGAAGCTCTCCACGAATGGTTTGTGCCACCCAGAATGTGCGCATAGCTGCGGCCTTATCATTCAAAAGTGGTAACCAAAGATTTAACTCTTTGATTGGTAAGTCTCCAGCAACCATGGACTTTGTTAGCAAAGTTCGTGAGTTCAAATCGGTTGTAGTGAAATCATCCGCGCCACGCGATGTTCCGCCCGATCCGACTGGATAAAGCTCTTTTACTTTCTGGGGAAGTTCGCTCCACTTTACCCATCCGTATACCGATGGAATACTCAAAGGTTTAGCGGATATTTCAACAACTTGTGAGTTATCTGCTGCAGTGGTCATAACAATATTGGCATCTTTCATTCGGCCGTGAAGCCAGCCTTGAACGGGCTGACTTAGACGAACCTTAAGTACAACAGTCTTCTCTAGATCGAATGGAAGTCGGTAACCACAAGTTCCTCTTTCAGCGATCTGACAACCTTGTTCTACAAATCCAGTATTCCAACCTTGAGAAAATCCATCACCACGCTTGGTCACATTGGCGACCGGACCGTCGTATCCAGAGCCAGATAATTCTTTTATTGGCTGAATGGAAGCGATAAATGAATCAAAATTTACTTTATTTGGATTTCGACCCGGATCGTGGAATCCGGTCACACCAACACTCAACGAATAGGTTTCAACAACACCTTTGTTATTGGTCAAGGTCCATGAGTTTGGACCATATCCTGACGGTAAATATTTAGATTTATCTCCCTTATAGACCGGTCCAGGTACCCAGTTCCTTTGAAATGTGGCCACGTTTACAGAACCATCTTCATTTTTGATACTGAACGAGTCAATACAATCCGTATCTGAAGTATCTGCACATCTGGTGAAGATAGAAGTAAATTGGAAAGAATTTATATCTGGTGCAACGCATTTGCTATCAGTTAAAGAATCGCAAAGAACCATCTTTTTTGGTAAATCATAGTTATATGTACTAGCAAGCGCATAGAGTGAACTAGGTTGTGAATACTCAATTGAATTATCAGCGTTGTAACCCATCCAACCCGCTTCTTGCTTTACAGATGGATAGAAATTCTCCTCCGGAACATCGCCTGAAGCGATTGGTGCAATCGTTACAGAAATAGCTATTAGCGCGAATGCTGTTAGAAACTTCTTCATTTCTTCTTAAACCCTTTCGGACAAGCTGGATTTACAGCGGTAACTTTCTTTGAAGTCTTACCTTTGACGCAAGTGATGGAAGTCTTCTTGGCTGCCACAGGTGCAGCTGATGCGCTGGCAGTTGGTGAAGGAGTTGGCATAGGGGCGGTGGCTTCTGCATCTTGGGTAAGTTTTACACGAACCGTTGGTGATGAGAATGTGAAGCCGTATGCCCCAAGCTTGAACCAGCCGTTCTTTTCATTGATAACAGTGGTCGCGGTATTTGCTTCGCCGTTTTCATAGCCGATGTAACCGGCGCCTGGTGTTGTAAGTGAGGTCCATTGCTCGGGAATGGAATCCGCGCTATGTGCAAACGTTGGAGATACAAGAGCTACTGCAATTAGCAGTATTGAAAACTTACTTATGCGCTTCAATGTATCCCCAGTCTAAAAAATTTTGAGTGTTGCTGAGAATTGAGGAGACCGCCCCCGCCACTGCTAATTGCTTAGCGGTGGCGAGGAACGGTTTGCCCTCTATCGTCTATAAGGAAGAAGTAGTGAAACTACTTCTTTGTATAACCTGCTGGACATGCTGGCTTCACTGCAGTGATCTTCTTTACTGCCTTGCCCTTAACGCATGTGATGGTTGTCTTGTTCAAGATCTTGGCAGCAGGCTTATAGCCCTTCTTGATACCGATCTTGAGCTTTGGACGTGAGTATTCAAAGCCAGATACATCGATGATGATCTTGCCGTTCTTCACGCTAATGCTCTTGAGGAAGGCAGCTGTTCCGCCGGCCTCTGTTGTTAGTGATACTTCAAGAGCTGAAGCAGCATCATTTGGATTAGTCATACCCCAAAGAAGTGCAGCATCTGCTACCGGAATTACCGCTTTGTAGAAGCCCTTGTTCACAGTTACACCATCTGGTGCAAAGTGAGGAGCTGCAGCGCGCCACGTAAAGGCCTTATCGGCTTCACTCCAGGTTGGAGTTGAAAGTCCGCAGACACCGTTGGAGCCTACGTACATTCCACCGGATGTGCCTTCGACACCGAATCCTGAAGTGTCATCGTTGGCAGCAAGCGCAATCATCTGGAATTGACGAACGTTCGCCTTAGAAATACCGGCTTCGCCTTCGCAATCCTTAACTGACTTAGCTAACGGAACAGTTACTGGAGTACCAGTAATAACAATTGCGTTGTACTCGCCACCAGGTTGTTGCTGAGTGGTGATATCTGTACCAACGGCAACTGTTACACCTGTAAGCATTTCGCCGACGCGAATTTTTACAGAGATAACGATGTCTGAATCAAGGCTTACTGCATATGCCTTGTTTCCAACCTGACCTGCGAGGTTGGTCTTCTTATCAGCACCGGTAAGAGTTGGAAGAACGTCAACGAACAACATGCTTGAAACAAACTCGTTAGGAGTCTTTGCTTCGACATAAAGTCCGTCATAACCAAGAGCGCCAAGGTTTAGGCCTTGCCAATCAGGGTGAGTCCAACGACCGACGAGTGCGCGGCCAGCTTCTGCTGGAGTTCCAACTGCGACTCCGGGAGCTGGAGCAAGTGGCGCAGTTGCGGCAAGTTCTGTTGCTTCTGCTGTTGCAGATTCTGTTGTTGGCGCAACTGTTGTTGCAGCTGCTGCTGGATCTGCCGGAACTGCGGCAGGAGTTCCTGCTACTGCCCATCCATTAACAAGGGCATTTTGAGTCACCCAGATAGGAATAATAATTCCTTCTGTTGCCTTGAATGTCTTTGTAGCAGCATCATAAGTAGTTCCATAAACTGGGCGCTGTTGAGTTGCTGAAAGTTCAGCAAGGTCAATAAATGTCACGCCGGTGAAGTTTGTGATCTGCTTTGTTGCTTCTGCAGCTGTTGGGTAGAAGAAGAAGAATTTAACAACGTTATCCTGCAAGAAAGCTACAGAACCCTTGAAGCAATCACCAAAGTTCTTCTTGGTGGTTGACTTAGTTGTTTGATCCCAGCAATCCATTGGATAGCTGTATGAATCAAGTGGCTTATTGATGTCGTAGATCTTCTTTGCTGGATCGAACTTCGCACCCTGTTCTGGGTGATTAGCTGTCCCGATAAGTGAAGATAGATCTTGCATAACAAACTTGCCTGATGTAACAACATCACGCTGGTACTGTGACATCCACCAGTTGTTGTCTACGACTTTGCCACCCTTGATCTGCGCAACTGGCGCAAAGAAATCTGAAGGTGTTTTCTTGGCTGGAACTTCTGTTCCGCTAGGTACATAGGTCAAAGGAATTTTCTGTCCTGAGCCCGTTGTTAGTGTTACTGATTCGATGCAATAAATGCCGTTTTGAACAACGCAGGCGTTCATTGCAGATTTAGGTAAGCGGATGGTTGCTGCACTTGCTGAGTTAGCAGCTGTGATCAGCCCCGCTAAAAGAGCTAGGGACGAAGCCCCAGCGATTAGTTTCTTTTTCACATTTCCCCCATAGAGATAGGCGAAGCCATAGGTATGGCTTCATGTTGTTTACCGCGCTACAGGAGCCAATTTATGCGCTTACCGGGGTTAATAAAAGGGAAAATTTGGCCTAATTACCGCAACTGAGCCAGATACCAGTTCCACTGCCATGTATCGCGCGACGAGGTATTCAAGGATTCCTTGAATTCCGGGAAGCTATAGACCAAGAGCGCCGTGCCGCCTGGCAAGACAGTAGTCGGACGAGAATCACTGACGATCGGTGTGTGGCCGGTAAAAATACCTAATGATGGCGCAGTCGAAATTAAATCTTGAGTTCTATTCTCTAAACTCAAAACCCAAGTAATCGGACACTGTCCTTGCCCACATCGTTCCCAAGAAATCTTTAACCCAACTGCAGTTAAGCCACCAAGGGTGTCACCGATTCCACCGGCGCCGCTAATTGCACCAAGATCACCAACGCTCTGTTCCCAAGTAACAGGGTAATCAGATTGCAGGCCAATAATTTCTGGCTGTGATCCAGTGTTATTTCCAGTTATGCCAGAATCTGGATTAACAACAACTGTTACAGGCTTATTAAAGAAATCAAATATCCCGATACTTAGTCCGCTGATCGCTAAGACTGCCATTACCGATAGCAAAGCGCGACGAATTTTGCGTCGTCGTACCTTTGCAATGATGATCGGTGCCAGATCACGATTTTCCAGTACACCCAGGGCCATCCACTGCATCTCGCGTTTAATAAGCGGATCTACATCACTCATTGTTATCCACCACTTCTGCGATTACCGTTTCGATTTCGATCTTCACGTTCTTTGAATTAGTTAGCTCTTTCTTTGCAGATTTTTCTAACTCTGGCACTAACTCCACATATGCCGCAACTGCCGCTTTACCGCGGGCTAAATGCGAAGCCGCAGTCCCCATCGGAATCTGCAATACATCGGCTACTTCGCGCAGCACCATTCCGTGTTCATAGATTAGAACCAAAACAGCGCGCTGTGCAGCACTTAAAGATTTCAGGGCAGCTTGCACCAATAAGCGTTGCGTCACATCATCAGTCTGATCAACCAAGTCACGGATATTTTCAGCCAAGTCCCACGAAGTTTCCTTCTCTTGTTGGCGCCGTAACCATTTGCGACGCATATCTGCATGCTTACTAACCATAACTCGTATTAAATAAGCTTCTGGGTTTTCGTGTACGCGTATCTTGCTCCACCGTTTATATACATCGGCTAGGGCTTCCTGTAGTACATCCTCAGCATTTTGTGTATCAAAACAAATTACTTTAGCCGCACGCAGAAAAGCCTTCTGGTTCTCACGCAACCAGAGGGTGAACTCAACTTGATCTTGTTGGCTCATGCGCACTCCATAGAGCGAAGGTTACCTGCTAGATGCACCAAAGAGCGAGGTCGCCAATAAAACGGCAAGTCCTATGAATACTCCCCCCGCACCTGCAGACACTGCGATTGCGCCAGCTACTGCCGGGACTACGAATTGCCCAAATCTATTTCCCAAAAGCCTTGCAGAAACGGCAAGTGCTCGCTCATTTGCAACTGTTTTCTGCGAAACCAAAGACATTGTTAACGGCTGGCCAACTCCTAGTGAAAATCCTGCAATAAAAACAATCACACCTAACGAAAGTGGAGTCTTTGCAAATGCCATTGCTGCGCAAGCAATGACTGAGACGGAAGTGCTAACCATCAACAATTGATAAGTTGAAAACCTCTCGCTAAGTCTTCCTAGAAATAGCCGCGAGATCATCGTTGTGCCTGCTCTAATAGACAGGATGGCTCCAATTGCATATGGAGAGAAATTATTTTCACTTCCGAATAAAGGTAAGAACACGACTAAAACATCTGCGACCGACGATATCGCTAGCGAGACATAGATAGCAGTGAATATGCCGGGTTTCTTCATTAACTCCAGCGCTACTGAGTAAGTACCTTCGTTAGTAACTTTGGCTACAACTGAAGGTTTCTCTTTGCGCCAAGCAATTACTGGCGCCAGCGCCACGATACAAAGCAGGCCACCTAATAGAAATGCATTTGATGTTGATTTGGGCAGCGTTCCATTTGATCCCGCAACCGCTGCCGCAATCAACGGTCCGATTAAGTGACCGAGGGCTGCGCTAAAGGTGTAATAACCAAAGTAACGATCATAACTTTCCCGTGGTGCGCGTAAGGCAACCATTGATTGGCCACCGACCATGCATGCCAAGTGAGAAACACCAGCGAGAGCAGTTGCGATCGCCAAGGTGGAAATCGAATTTGAGAAAATAAGAGCAATCGAGGTAAGTGCCATCGTTGAAGTTCCAGCAATTATAAATTTGCCTTCTCCAAATTTACCGACCCAAGAACCAAATTGCAGAGCCAAGAGCACTGGAAAGAGCGCATATAGCGCTGCAACAATTCCAATTTGTATTGTGCTGGCATGTAGCTCAATGGCTCGATAGGTAATCATCGGGCGAAGCACATAGATGCTGGCTTGGGTAAGCGTCGAGCTTATAAGTAACGGTCTAGCCCAGGGCGCTAGTTTATTTTGCGACATGGCCTTTGCGATTAGCAATCTTCTTGCGCAAACTCCACAATGACGGTCCCAAAATAACCACAATAAGTACTAGATAAAGGACTTTAGAAAGTGGGGTTGCATAGAGAGTTCCGTAATCTCCTGCACTAATTTGAAGCGCACGTCTGAATTGCAGCTCCAGATTGGGCCCCAGAATTAAACCTAAAATCAAAGGTGTGATTGGCATGCCATATCTGCGGAATAAGAATCCAACTATGCCAATGGCGATTGCTACCTGCACATCAAAGGTTGAAGTATTTAGCGCATAAGAACCTAAGAGCGCAAAGGTTACGATTCCGGCAAAGAGATACGGGCGCGGAACTTTAAGTAGCTGCACCCAAACGCGAACTAACGGAAGGTTTAAAACCAATAGAAGTGTGTTGCCGATAAATAACGATGCAATAAGCGTCCAAATCAGAGCGCCATTGGTAAGAAAGAGCGTTGGCCCAGGTTGAATTTGATAAGTTTGAAATGCTACGAGAATTACTGCGGCCGTTGCCGATGTTGGAAGACCAAGTGCCAAGAGAGGAACTAAAGCACCTGCAGCATTTGCATTATTCGCTGCCTCAGGACCTGCAACACCTTCAATAGCGCCATGGCCAAATTCTTCAGGGTGTTTTGTTAAATTCTTCTCAACTGCAAAACTTAAAAATGTTGGCACTTCTGAACCACCTGCAGGAATTACTCCAAGTGGAAAGCCAATTGCTGTTCCGCGAAGCCATGGCATCCAAGAACGTTTCCAATCCTCGCGCGTCATTAGCGCCTTACCCTTCATCGGCAAGATATTCCAACCAACTTCTTTAAATCTACTTGCTATATAAAGCGCCTCACCCAGCGCAAAAATCGCAACAATAACTGGAACGGTTTCAATTCCTTCAACAGCGGATTGATTTCCAAAGGTTAAACGTGCAAGCCCTGATTGCAGATCTGCGCCAACAAGACCAAGAACTAAACCAACGGCAAGGGCGATAAAGCCTCGTATTTGCGAGCTGCCAAGTAGTGAAGAAACTGTTGTAAATGCCAAGAGCATAAGAGCTACGTAATCTGCCGCTCCTACTTTGATGGCTAAATCTGCAATTGATGGCGCAGTAAAGGCCAAAATTGCGGTTGCAATTGTTCCGGCGATAAATGAACCGATAGCCGCAGTTGCGAGTGCCGCGCCCGCTCTTCCGTTGCGCGCCATCTTGTTGCCTTCAAGAGCCGTCATTACCGAACCTGATTCGCCAGGTGTATTGAGCAAGATTGATGTTGTAGACCCACCGTACATTGCGCCGTAATAAATAGCGGCAAACATAATTAGCGCTGATGCAGGGCTCACGGTGTAAGTAATTGGTAAGAGCAGAGCAATAGCTAGAGCCGGTCCAATGCCCGGCAATACACCGACTAACGTGCCAAGAAATGTTCCAAGCAGGCCAAAGCCAAGATTGCTAAGGGTCAGCGCACTTGCAAAGCCATCGAGCAGCGAATTAAAACTACTCACAGGATGCCTTCTAAAATTCCAGCTGGTAATTGCACATTTAGGAATTTAGTAAAGGAAAGGTAGATAACAAGGATAAAGATCGAACCAAATAAAATCGCACGTTCAGGGCGCTTATTATCAAAAGCGACTGTGATTCCAAAGAAGGTGACCAAGGCTGCGATAACAAAGCCGGCACGCTCGATTAATAACAGGTAGGCAAATAGCGAGGCGAGCACAATTGAAAACGTCTTGTAATCTGATTTTTCAATCGGATCCCCCGGCTCTAGCCCTTCGGGGGTGGCGAGATCACCACGAATAATTCTGATAAACAAGAGAGCACATAAACCCATCAGGATTAGCGCAATTGCAAAGGGAAAGACCTTTGGGCTAACCGTTAAATTAAATGCTGGAACTTCAGTTCTTGCCGTATCCCAGAAAACTAAGAAGCCAAGGAGAAAGAGTGAGCCCACAAATGTGAGCTCACTCTTTGCGCCTTGAGGCAATTTCATGCGATTAATAACAACTCGTCTTTTTTGACGGTTACTTAATCAACTTGAAATCAGTTAGTACCTTGATAATTGCCGTGTTCTCTGTCTTGATCCAAGATGAGAATGCGCTACCAGCACGGTATTCATCGATCCATGACTTTGCGACCAAAGTGTCTTTCCATGAATCTGATGCGTGAAGTGTGTCAATAACCTTCAATGTATTTAGAAGATCAGCTGGTGAAAGATCTTCCGGAGCAAGAATTCCGCGCCAGTTACCGAATGTGAGGTTTACGCCTTGCTGAACCAAAGTCTTACCCTTGATTACCTTAAGTGGCTTAGGTGATGTAACAGCCAAGATACGCATCTTGCCAGCTGCTACGTAAGATGAGAATTCTGATGTTCCAGAAATTCCAACTGCAACGCGTCCACCGATTACATCTGGTGTAAGAGTTCCTCCACCTGAGTAAGGGATGTAGTTGAGGTCAGTTGCTTTTACCCCAACTGTTGCAGCGAGAGTTGCAATAGTTACGTGGTCAACGCCGCCGTAGTTACCGCCACCAATTGCGACAGTCTTTGGGTTGGCCTTGATGTCATCTAGCAAATCATTAATCGTGCGGTACTTGGAACCTGTAGAAACAGCGAAAGCTTCTGCTTCGCGCATGATTCCGGCAACTGCGTTAGCAGTTGTAATTGTCAGCTTTGAACCATTCGTTGCAAGACCACCTGGCATAGCAAAGCCAGTAATCAACAAGATGTCATTGCGACCCTTTTGATCATAGAAGTAACCAAGACCTAGAGGTGCATTTGTCTTATAGGTAACTGTGTAATCCTTGAGAAGGCCTTCTTTTTTCATGGCATCGCCAATTGCGATTGCAGTTGTGCCGTATCCGCCACCGATTGCAGATGAAGCTACCCATTCAACAGAACCGAAAGGCTTCATATCGGCATACCACCAGCGACGAGTGCCAGCCGCTGTACCAGTAGTTACATTTGTACAAGTTAAATCTGAACCATTTACTCCACGACCCTTAGCAACGCGACCTGCGGTTACGCATTCATCGCCAACGTTTGCCGCAGTTGGTGCCTTAAGCGCTGCATTTGCTTGTGGTGAAACGGTAACCACCATGGCAACTGCGACAGATGCGATTACCGCACCAGCAATTTTCTTTCTCAACATCGAGAATCTCCTTTAAAGTTTGGCCCACGAGGGATGGGGTAAACACTAGATTAGAGATTGCTGAGAGCTTGCGAAAGAGTTTTAGATAACGTTTCGGCTTTTTTTGTGAGGTAGCCCAACCCATTAGGCTCATTTCAGCAGGCTTGAAACTTCTATTCCTAATTTGCCCAACCGGTCGTGCCCACCATCAGGTGAGGTCAATACAAAAGGCTTTCCATCTGGCAATAAGGCAAAGGAATGCTCGAAGTGCGCACCGCGAGATTTATCTTGTGAAACCACAGTCCAGTCATCGCCGAGAACTTTCGTCTTATGGGTCCCACGAGTAATCATCGGTTCGATGGCAAGTGCCATACCAACGATTAGTTCTGGGCCGTTGCCACGTTTTCCAAAGTTAAGAACATGCGGCTCTTGGTGCATCTCGGTGCCGATGCCATGGCCACCATATTCTTGCAAGATTCCATATTTACCTTGCGAATCGATATAACTTTCAATGGCGTAGCTAATATCAGTTAAACGCGCACCAAGGTGTCCGGCGGCGATTCCGCGCCACATTGATTCTTCACAAACATCCATCATTTTCTGATCTTGTGGATCAACAGTGCCGACTCCGATTGAAAAAGCGGCATCACCATGCCAGCCATCGATGATCGCACCGCAATCAATGGAAACTAAATCACCATCGTTGATTATGCGATCTCCTGGAATACCGTGAACGATCTCATCATTTATCGAAACGCAGATAGTCGCGGGAAAGCCGTGATAATTTAAAAAGTTTGGGGTGGCACCGTTGCGCTTGATGCAGGCTGCAGCGATCGTATCGAGTGCGCTCGTTATCATTCCGGGCTTTATCGCACTGCGAATTTGCTGGTGAATATCGGCGACAACTAAACCAGCACGGCGCATGACCTTGAGTTGATCAAGGGTTTTTATTTGAATCGCCATGTGAGTACCTTAATTAAGCAAGGTTGCTAAGTGCGGTAATTGCCTGCTCGGTAATTTGCCCAACTGTTCCGAGCGCCGGGATTGTTAGCAAAATTCCCTCGTTTTGATAGAAGGCGATGATTGGCGCTGTCTGTTCTTCGTAGACTTCTAGGCGGCGAGCAATGACTTCTTCTTTATCGTCTTCGCGTTGGTAAAGATCGGCGCCGTTGCAAGAAGAACAGTTTGTGGCGCCATCTGCAGATGAAGCCCCGCAAGCTCGACAGGTACGACGCGAAGATAAGCGCTTGATAATTTCCTCTGGTGCAATGGAAAGTTCCAGCGCTGCCTGCAGCGGAGTTTTATTCTCTGCCAGGAATGCACGCAAGACTTCAGCCTGTGCCACGTTACGGGGATAGCCATCTAATAAAAATCCATTGGAAACATCGTCTTGGGTTAGGCGATCTTTGACCATATCGTTTGTAACGGAATCAGGAACAAGCTCGCCACGATCCATAAATGCTTTCGCTTGGTTGCCTAGGTCAGTTCCAGCTTTTAAATTGGCGCGAAAGATATCGCCAGTTGAAATATGCGGAATTGAATAATGTGCAGCTAGGAATTGCGCTTGTGTTCCCTTACCGGCACCTGGTGGTCCAACCAGGAGTAAACGCATTAGCGCAAGAACCCCTCATATGAACGCTGTTGCAACTGGCTTTCGATCTGCTTTGCAGTATCGAGTCCAACGCCCACGACGATCAGAATCGCAGTTCCGCCGAATGGGAAGTTTTGAGTCGCACCGAAGATGATTAGCGCACCGATTGGAATAATCGCAACAAGTGCAAGATATAGGGCGCCAGGAGCTGTGATGCGCGATAGAACATATTGCAAGTACTCAGATGTCGGACGACCGGCACGGATACCTGGAATAAATCCACCGTACTTCTTCATGTTATCGGCAACTTCATCTGGGTTAAATGTAATTGCTACATAGAAGTAGGTAAAGAAGATAATCAAAGCTGAGTAAGCCAAGATGTAGATCGGGTGATCGCCCTTTACCAAGTTTCGTGAGATCCAAACGGCCCAAGCCGCTTGGCTATTGGTGAAGTTAACGATCAAAGATGGGATGTACAAAAGTGAAGATGCGAAGATAACTGGGATAACGCCAGCTTGGTTTACCTTGATTGGAATATATGTACTTGTTCCGCCATATGCCTGACGTCCAACCATGCGCTTTGCGTATTGAACTGGAATACGGCGCTGGGCTTGCTCAACGAACACAACGGCTGCAACAACCGCAACACCAACAGCCATAACAACTAGGAATGCAAAGAAGCCCTTTTGAACTTTGATGCTCCAGAGTTGGCTTGGGAAACCAGCTGCGATAGATGTAAAGATAAGGATCGACATACCGTTGCCGATACCGCGATCTGTAATCAATTCACCGAGCCACATAATTACTGATGTTCCAGCTGTCATAACAACGATCATGGTGACGATACGTTGCCATGAAGTATCAGGAATGATCGCTGCATTACAGCCTGAGATCAAACGACCTGGTGTGCGTGCAACTGCAACCAAACCAGTTGACTGCAAGATAGCCAGACCAATAGTTAGGTAACGGGTGTATTGAGTTAACTTGGCAGTACCTGACTGACCTTCATTCTTCAAAGTTTCAAAACGGGGAATTACCACGGTAAGCAGTTGAATAATGATTGAGCTGGTGATGTAAGGCATGATTCCAAGTGCGAAGACTGAGAGCTTGATAAGTGCTCCACCTGAGAACAAGTTGATCAAACCAAATAGGCCACCGCTTTGTACTTGCTTTAAACAAGTCTGAACTGCGCCATATGAAACACCAGGTGTTGGAACAACAGATCCAAAGCGGAACAAAGCCATGATTGAGAGAGTGAAGAAGATCTTTTTGCGCAGATCTGGTGTCTTAAAAGCCATTCCAAATGCTGAAAGCATCAATCTTCTCCCTCTATCAAATCAACGTAAACTAATTGAAGTTTTTACTTAACCTATAGAACTTTTGTAGAACCACCAGCGGCAGCAATTTTTTCAACTGCTGATGCTGAGAAAGCGTGCGCTGTAATTGAAACCTTGACGGCGATATCGCCATTGCCAAGGACCTTTACCGGCAAGCTATCGCGTACTGCGCCCTTTGCGATCAAATCTGCAACTGTAATTTCTCCACCCTTAGGGAAGAGATCGTTTATTGTTGCAACGTTAACTGCCTGGTACTCAATACGTGCTGGGTTCTTAAAGCCGCGAAGCTTAGGCAAACGCATAACCAACGGAAGCTGGCCACCCTCAAAACCTGGGCGAACAGTGTTACGTGCATGTGTTCCCTTGCCACCGCGACCGGCGGTCTTACCCTTTGATGCTTCACCGCGACCCTTACGAGTCTTAGCTTTCTTTGCACCTGGGGCTGGACGAAGGTGATGAAGTTTTAGAGTCATCTTTATTCGACCTCCTCAACCTTGATCAAGTGGCGTGCTGCGTACACCATGCCACGAATTTCTGGACGATCTTCTTTGACGACAACATCGTTGATGCGCTTTAGACCAAGTGAACGCAAGGTCTCGCGAATCTCAGGCTTGTTACCGACCTTAGATTTAATTTGAGTTACTTTTAAACGTGGCATTAGGCACCAACTGTCATCTGTGAAGCGCGGATAATTGCTGCAGGTGCAACATCTTCAAGTGGAAGTCCACGTCGAGCAGCGATTGCTGCTGGTGACTCGAGCATCTTCAGTGCAGCAACGGTTGCGTGAACCATGTTGATTGCATTGTTAGATCCGAGTGACTTGGTCAATACATCTGAGATGCCAGCACATTCAAGTACTGCACGGACAGGACCACCGGCGATTACTCCGGTACCTGGGCTAGCTGGACGAAGAAGAACTACGCCGGCTGCTGTTTCACCTTGTACTGGGTGAGGAACAGTTCCTTGAACGCGTGGAACTACGAAGAATGACTTCTTTGCTTCTTCGACAGCTTTAGCGATCGCTTGTGGAACTTCCTTGGACTTTCCGTAACCAATACCGACTGTGCCATTGCCGTCGCCGACAACTACTAGTGCGGTGAATGAGAAACGACGTCCACCCTTTACAACTTTAGAAACACGGTTGATAAAGACAACGCGCTCCATGTATGGAGACTTATCTTTTTCACGATCGTCGCGACGTTCACGGCGTTCGCCGTTTCCGCGGCCACGGCCTTTGTTATCTGGCGCGTTGCCTGGTGCAGTTGCGGTTGTTGGATTTTCAGCCATTAGAACTCCAATCCGTTCTCTCGTGCACTGTCTGCAAGTGCTGCAATACGACCTGTGTACTTATTTCCTGCGCGGTCAAATACAACTAGTGAAACACCAGCTTCTTTGCCACGCATTGCGATCAACGCGCCAACTTCGCGAGACTTTGCAGTCTTATCGCCAGTTGCCTTACGGAGGCCTTCCTCCATTGTTGATGCATAAGCCAGTGTCTTACCTTGTGTGTCATCAATTAATTGAACGAAGAGATGACGGGCAGAGCGAGAAACGACTAGACGTGGACGCTCAGGAGTTCCGGAGACCTTCTTGCGTACGCGGAAGTGACGACGGGCGCGAGCATTAGTTGCTGACCCCTTGCGGACTTTTACACCGATTGCCATTACTTCTTACCTGTCTTTCCTTGCTTACGGCGAACAACTTCGCCTGCCAAACGTAGGCCCTTGCCCTTATAAGGATCTGCCTTACGGAGCTTCTTAATCTTGGCTGCTACTTCGCCAACTAGTTGCTTATCGATACCTGTGATGTGCAACTTGGTTGGTGATTCAACCTTGAAAGAGATTCCTTCGGGAGCTGGGAATGAAATTGGGTGGCTATATCCGAGCAAGAATTCAAGATCCTTGCCCTTTTCTGCAACACGGTAACCAACACCGACGATGTCGATAGTTAGTGTGTAACCAGTTGTTACACCTGTAACCATGTTGGCAACAAGTGTGCGAGATAGGCCATGAAGTGAGCGAGTTACGCGCTCTTCATTTGGACGAGCAACGGTGATAACACCTGCTGCTTGTGAAACTTGAATTGGTTCAGCAACGTTAAGAGTTAGTGAACCCTTTGGTCCCTTAACTGCAACGTTCTGACCTGCGATTGTTACTTCAACGCCTGCAGGAAGCGCGATTGGCATACGACCGATACGTGACATATTCGATCACCATACGTAGGCGAGAACTTCTCCGCCTACACCCTGTTTGTTGGCTTGCTTATCAGTAAGCAATCCAGATGAAGTTGAGATAATGGCAACGCCAAGACCTCCAAGAACTTTAGGAAGCGCAGTTGACTTTGCGTAAACGCGAAGTCCTGGCTTGCTAACGCGACGTAGACCGGCGATTGAACGCTCACGGTTTGTGCCGAATTTAAGGTCAAGAACTAAGTCTTTACCAATGCCATTTGTTGCAGCTTCCACACGGAAACCTGCAATGAAACCCTCCTTTTGAAGGATCTCTGCAATACGAGTCTTTACCGACGATGATGGCATTGAAACCGAATCATGGTAGGCAGAGTTCGCGTTGCGCAGACGTGTCAACATGTCTGCGATCGGATCTGTCATTGTCATACGTGGCCTATGGCCTTTCTCGAAACAGTATCCAAGCGATCTGCTTGGACTTCTTTCGTTGTAGATTTACCAGCTTGATTTAGTGATACCTGGAAGTTCACCACGGTGCGCCATTTCACGGAAACAGACGCGGCAAATTCCAAACTTTTGATAGACAGAGTGCGGACGGCCGCAACGCTGACAGCGTGTATAGCCACGGACTTTGAACTTTGGCTTGCGAGCAGCTTTAACCTTGAGTGATGTTTTAGCCATTCTTATGCCTCCTTGAAAGGAAAACCGAGCAACTTCAAGAGTGCGCGACCTTCTTCATCGTTCTTTGCTGTGGTTACAACAGTGATATCCATACCGCGTGGGCGGTCGACCTTATCTTGTTCGATTTCTGGGAATACAACTTGTTCAGTTAGACCGAATGTGTAGTTTCCGTTTCCATCGAATTGCTTAGGTGAGAGTCCACGGAAGTCGCGGATACGTGGAAGAGAGATTGAAAGTAGGCGATCTGCGAACTCCCACATACGATCTCCACGCATTGTGACGTGTGCACCAATTGGCATATTTTCGCGAAGCTTAAATTGCGCAATTGATTTACGAGACTTGGTTACTTGTGGCTTCTGGCCAGTGATGATTGCTAGATCGCGGACTGCGCCTTCGATCAACTTTGAATCACGAGCTGCTTCGCCAACACCCATATTTACAACGATCTTTACGAGCGTTGGAATCTGCATTGGATTCTTATATCCAAATTGGGTCTTGAGCGCGCCAGCGATTTCGCTGCGGTAGCGGGCCTTTAAGCGAACATCAGTTGTTGTTGACATTAGATGTCCTTTCCGGTGCGACGAGAGATGCGAACGTTCTTGCCTTCGTCATCTTTGCGAACACCAAGGCGAGTTCCCTTGCCATCGGCATCAACGATCATGACATTTGAGATGTGGATCGTTGCTTCTGCAGTAACGATTCCGCCAACCTTGACGCCGCGCTCGGTTGTTGACTCTTTGGTGTGGCGCTGTACGCGGTTAACACCTTCAACAAGGATGCGGTTCTTATCAACATCGAGGACCTTGCCTGTAACGCCCTTGTTCTTGCCAGCGATTACGAGCACAGTGTCATCTTTCTTAATCTTCGCCATGGTTATAGCACCTCCGGAGCGAGTGAAATTATCTTCATAAACTTCTTGTCGCGGAGTTCGCGAGCAACTGGTCCGAAGATACGAGTTCCGCGAGGTTCGCCATCTGCTTTAAGGATGACTGCTGCGTTCTCATCAAATTTAATGTAAGAACCATCTGGACGACGACGTTCCTTAACTGTACGAACGATGACAGCCTTTACGACTTCACCCTTCTTAACTTGTCCACCAGGGATTGCATCCTTGACTGAACAGACGATGATGTCTCCGATACCGGCGTAGCGACGGGAGGAGCCACCGAGAACACGAATACAGAGAAGCTCTTTAGCTCCTGTGTTATCCGCGACGCGTAGGCGCGATTCTTGTTGAATCATTTTTTATCCTGCCCCTTACTTAGCTTTCTCGATAATTGAAACTAGACGCCAGCGCTTTGATGCTGAAATTGGTCGGGTCTCCATAATGAGGACGCGATCTCCAGTACCTGCGCTATTGGTCTCGTCGTGAGCCTTTAGCTTTGTTGAACGAGAGAGAACCTTTGAGTACATACCGTGCTTTACGCGGTTTGAAACTTCAACGGTAATCGTCTTATCCATCTTGTCGGAAATGACAATGCCTTCACGTGTCTTGCGATCTGCGCGATCTACGGTAGTCATTAGGCGGCGCCTCCGATTCCTAGTTCGCGTTCGCGGATAATTGTGTAAAGACGTGCGATCTCCTTGCGGACTGCTCCGAGGCGACCGTGTGTTTCAAGTTGACCTGTAGCTGCTTGGAAGCGCAAGTTAAAGAGTTCTTCTTTACCTTCACGCAACTTTGACGCTATCTCGTCATCTGATAACTGGCGTAGCTCTTCATTTATATTTGCCACTTTATGCCTCCTCACGCTTTACAACACGACACTTCATTGGAAGCTTATGAATTGCAAGACGCATAGCTTCATTTGCAATCGCTTCTGTTACTCCTGAGATTTCAAACATGATGCGACCTGGCTTCACGTTTGCAATCCACCATTCTGGAGAACCCTTACCGGAACCCATACGAGTTTCAGCAGGCTTCTTTGTAATTGGACGATCTGGATAAATATTGATCCAAACCTTTCCCCCACGCTTGATATAACGAGTCATCGCAATACGAGCGGCTTCAATCTGACGGTTGGTTACGTATGCAGGCTCGAGAGCTTGGATACCGAAGTCACCGAAGGCAACAGCTGTTCCACCTTTTGAGGCACCTGATCTAGATGGGTGGTGCTGCTTACGGTGCTTGACCTTACGAGGAATTAACATTTACGCCTCGCCTCCTTCAGTTGCTACTGGTATTGCTTCAACGACTGGTGCTGCTTGAGTTGTCGTCACTTCGGCACGAGGTGCGCGAGGTGTACGAGGTCCGCGACGTTCTGGCTTTGGCGCGCGCGCTTCAGCAAGTGCCTTCTCTGCGCGCTCTGCACGTGAACCGATAACTTCGCCCTTGTAGATCCAAACCTTTACACCCAAGCGACCGAATGTGGTTGCGGCTTCGTAGAAACCGTAATCAATATCAGCGCGAAGTGTGTGTAGAGGTACGCGACCTTCACGGTAGAACTCAGAACGTGACATTTCTGCGCCACCTAGACGACCACCGCACTGAACACGAATGCCCTGTGCGCCAGCCTTCATCGCTGACTGCATTGACTTCTTCATTGCGCGACGGAATGAAACACGCGCAGCGAGTTGTTCTGCAATTCCTTGTGCAACAAGTTGCGCATCAATCTCTGGGTTCTTAACTTCGAGAATGTTGAGCTGTACTTGCTTGCCGGTTAGCTTCTCAAGCTTCTGACGTAGAACGTCAGCTTCTTGTCCGCGACGACCGATAACTATGCCAGGACGTGCAGTATGTAGATCGATACGGACGCGATCGCGAGTACGTTCGATCTCAATGCGAGATACGCCTGCGCGCTCCATACCTTTCTGCATCATGCGACGGATTTCGACATCTTCCTTGACGTAATCCTTGTAAAGCTTGTCTGCATACCAACGTGATTTGAATTCAGTTGTGATGCCGAGGCGGAACCCGTGTGGGTTAACTTTTTGACCCATTACTTGGTCGCTCCCTTCGCTGAAACTTCAGCACGCTTTGGATTACGTGTTTGAACCTTGGTTGATGTACGTGAAATGTCTTTGCTTGTCGCCTTAACATCACTTACTGCAAGTGAGATGTGGCTTGAGCGCTTCAAGATACGGAAACCGCGACCTTGAGCACGTGGGCGAAAACGCTTCATTGTGCGGCCCTCGTCAACGAGAGCTTCAACAACCCAGAGCTCAGAAGCATCGCGAATTGCTGGGTTCTTAGCCTTGGCATTTGCGATTGCAGAGTTAAGGAGTGTGTAAACATCAGAGCCTGCAGCCTGTGGCGCAAACTTGAGAACGTTAAGTGCTTCATCGGCGCGCATTCCACGAACCAAGTCGACGATACGTCGAGCCTTCTGTGGAGTGTGGCGGATGTCGCGCAAGATTGCGCGAGCGATCAGTGCATCTTCTGTATTAGGCACGAGTTGCTCTCCGATCATCTTTAACGTGTCCGCGAAATGTACGAGTTGGTGAGAACTCACCAAGTTTGTGTCCGATCATTGCGTCAGTAACGAAAACCGGAACGTGCTTGCGGCCATCGTGTACTGCAATTGTGTGTCCGATCATTGAAGGAATGATCATTGAGCGGCGTGACCAGGTCTTGATCACGTTCTTAGTGTTGGCTTCGTTCTGTGCATCCACCTTCTTGGTGAGATGTCCATCAACGAATGGACCCTTCTTGAGACTTCTTGGCATAAGGGTTCTCTCCTACCGCTTCTTGTTCGACTTGCGACGACGGACGATCATGGAATCAGATGCTTTCTTCTTACGGGTACGTGCTTCAGGCTTACCCCATGGAGTCACTGGGTGACGTCCACCAGAGGTCTTACCTTCACCACCACCGTGTGGGTGATCTACTGGGTTCATAACAACACCACGAACAGATGGGCGAATACCCAACCAACGCTTGCGGCCCGCTTTTCCGTAGTTGATATTTGATTGTTCTGCGTTTCCAACTTCACCAACAGTTGCGCGGCAACGAACATCTACGTTACGGATTTCACCGGAAGGCATACGAAGTTGTGCATACGCACCTTCTTTAGCAACTAGCTGAACCGATGCTCCTGCAGAGCGACCAATCTTTGCTCCTCCGCCGGGGCGAAGTTCAATTGCGTGGATGGTTGTACCAACTGGGATGTTGCGAAGAGGCAAGTTGTTTCCAGGTTTGATATCGGCCTTTGGACCGTTCTCAACTGTTGCACCTTGCTCAAGTTTATTTGGAGCGATGATGTAACGCTTTTCTCCATCTGCATAGTGAAGAAGTGCGATACGCGCTGTGCGGTTTGGGTCGTATTCGATATGAGCGACCTTTGCTGGAACGCCATCTTTATCGTTACGAACGAAATCGATTAGACGGTAAGCGCGCTTGTGACCGCCACCTTGGTGACGAACAGTGATGCGACCTTGGTTGTTACGGCCACCCTTTGAGTGAATTGGACGAACCAATGACTTTTCAGGAGTTGTGCGTGTGATTTCAGCGAAATCAGGAACGCTTGCGCCGCGTTGACCAGGGGTCGTTGGCTTGAGTTTGCGAAGTGCCATGATGATCCTTTTCTAGAAATCCCTATTCGTAAGGTTGCCCTTAGGAAACGGGACCTCCGAAGATGTCGATACGGTCGCCAGCGGCCACATGAACGATTGCTCGCTTTGTGTCTTTGCGCTTTCCATCACCAAATCGTGTGCGCTTATTCTTTCCAACTCGGTTCATAGTGTTAACACTGATGACCTTGACTCCGAAGACCTTCTCGACTGCGATCTTGATCTCAGTCTTGTTGGCATCTGGAGCAACAATGAATGTGTACTTGTTCTCATCTAGCAACCCGTAGCTCTTTTCAGAAACAACTGGCGCTACCAAGACGTCGCGGTGATCTTTCATGCTGTTACCTCACTCTCGCGTGCAACAGACTTAACAGACTTACCGGCTGCCTTTGCCGCAAGGAAATCGTTGATCGCAGCTTCTGAGAAGACCACGTCATCGCTCTTGAGGATGTCATATGCATTTAGCTGATCTGGAACTAATAGGTGTAGATCATCAGCGTTGCGAAGTGAACGCCATGCAGCGTCTTCTCTACGTGAGACAACAACTAAGAGATTTTTACGTGTTGAGAATTGACGAACTGCGGCGAGAGCTGCCTTGGTTGAAGGAGCTGCTGTTACAGAATCAATCACGTGAATACGTTCGTTACGTTGGCGATCAGAGAGGACTCCGCGAAGTGCTTGTGCGATCATCTTCTTTGGGGTGCGCTGGAAGTAAGAACGTGGACGAACAGCGTGTGCTGCACCGCCACCGCGTTGCAAAGGAGCGCGTATCGAACCCTGACGGGCGCGGCCGGTTCCTTTTTGCTTAAACGGTTTCTTACCTGAACCAGAAGTTTCACCACGGTTCTTCGCCTTTTGAGTACCTTGACGTGCAGCAGCAAGTTGCGCTGTTACGACTTGGTGGATCAAAGGAATATTTGTCTGCGCATCAAAGATGTCAGATGGAAGATCAACGCTTCCAACTTTCTGCCCCGATGCATTTTTAACTTCAACGGTAAGTGCCATGGTTATGAACCAACCTTTCCTGATGCTGTTTCGAAGATTGCCTTCTTAGCAGCAGAGCGGATGAACACCAATGCACCGTCAGGACCAGGAACTGAACCCTTGATTAGTAGCAAGTTGTTCTCAGCATCGACAGATTGCACGAGAAGATTCTGTGTTGTGACTTTCTCAGCACCCATACGGCCCATCATGCGCATTCCCTTGAATACGCGACCTGGTGTTGAGCAAGCACCGATTGAACCTGGCATACGGTGCTTGCGATCAACACCGTGAGATGAACCAAGACCACCGAAACCGTGGCGCTTCATAACACCAGCAGTTCCTTTACCTGTGCTTGTGCCAGTTGCATCAACGATGTCTCCGGCAGAAAATGTTGTTGCGCCAATTTCTTGGCCAACTGTGTAGTCAGCTGCTGACAGTGTGCGCAGTTCTGCAACGGAGCGACGAGGAGTGACGCCTGCCTTTGCATAGTGGCCAGTTAGTGGCTTTGAAATTTTCTTTGGATCGATTGCACCGTAGGCAAGTTGCACGGCTGAGTAGCCATCCTTTTCAGGTGTGCGAATTTGCGTAACAACACATGATTCAACTGAAACTACAGTCACAGGAATCATCTTGTTGTTGGCATCGAAAACTTGTGTCATTCCGAGCTTCTTACCGAGTACGCCCTTAATGGACGAGCCGGCAGATTGAGTTGTATATTTCATGTTTCTCGTCCTTTCCTTAGAGCTTTATCTCGATGTCGACGCCAGCTGGCAAGTCAAGACGCATCAATGAATCAACAGTTTTAGGTGTTGGGTCGATGATGTCGATTAGGCGCTTATGTGTGCGCATCTCGAAGTGCTCGCGGCTGTCCTTATATTTGTGAGGAGAGCGAATCACGCAATACGTGTTCTTCTCTGTTGGTAGCGGCACTGGACCCGCAACCGTTGCACCAGTGCGCTCGACTGTCTCAACGATTTTCTTCGCTGATGAGTCAATCACCTCATGGTCGTAGGCCTTGAGTCGAATGCGGATCTTTTGTCCCGCCATGTCGTTCTCCTCTTTCGTTTTTAGTGCTTCGTTAATTTTTAATTTTCAAGCTTTTACTACTTTGCTGTTTTTGCGCCGGCGGGTTTAACGCCGCCGGCGCTCAAACAACGGATTTGTTTACTTCTTGATCTTTGTAACGCGACCTGCACCTACTGTGCGGCCACCTTCGCGGATCGCAAAGCGAAGTCCTTCTTCCATAGCGATTGGTTGAATTAGCTGTACAGCCATTTCAGTGTTATCGCCAGGCATAACCATTTCGGTGCCTTCTGGAAGAGTTACTACGCCAGTCACGTCAGTTGTACGGAAGTAGAACTGTGGACGGTAGTTATTGAAGAATGGAGTGTGACGACCGCCTTCATCCTTTGAAAGGATGTATGCAGATGCATCGAACTCTGTGTGAGGTGTGATTGAGCCAGGCTTGCAAACAACCTGGCCGCGTTCTACATCTTCACGCTTTAGTCCACGAAGAAGAAGACCGACGTTCTCGCCAGCCTGACCTTCATCGAGCAACTTACGGAACATTTCAACGCCTGTAACAGTTGTCTTCTGAGCTTCAGTGCGGATACCAACGATTTCAACTTCTTCGTTAACCTTTACGACGCCGCGCTCGATACGACCGGTGATAACAGTTCCACGACCTGTGATTGTGAAAACGTCTTCAACTGGCATAAGGAATGGCTTGTCGATTTCGCGCTCTGGCTGTGGGATGAATGCATCTACTGCATCCATAAGTTCCACGATCTTCTCAGCCCATGCTGCATCGCCTTCGAGAGCCTTTAGTGCTGAGATGCGCACGATTGGTGTGTCATCGCCTGGGAACTCGTACTTAGATAGAAGTTCGCGAACTTCCATTTCAACGAGTTCAAGAATTTCTTCGTCATCGACCATATCTGACTTGTTAAGAGCAACAACGATTGATGGAACGCCAACTTGACGAGCAAGTAGTACGTGCTCCTTAGTCTGTGGCATTGGACCATCTGTTGCAGCTACTACGAGAATTGCGCCGTCCATCTGTGCAGCACCAGTGATCATGTTCTTGATGTAGTCAGCGTGGCCTGGGCAGTCAACGTGTGCGTAGTGACGCTTTTCGGTCTGGTATTCGATGTGAGCAATAGAAATCGTGATACCGCGTTGACGCTCTTCTGGCGCCTTATCGATATCCGAGAATGCTGTTGCTGCGTTAAGGGTTGGGAACTTGTCGTGCAACACCTTGGAGATCGCAGCAGTAAGAGTTGTCTTACCGTGATCGATGTGGCCAATGGTGCCGATGTTTACGTGCGGCTTAGTGCGCTCGAACTTGGCTTTTGCCATTTTGTTTCCTCTTTCGTTTCCTAGTGCTAGTTATTAGGGGTTGTGCTTTTTGATTTGTTTAGGGTTATTCGCCACGAACTTTTGCGATGATTTCTTTCATCACATTGCCTGGAACTTCGGCATAAGAATCGAATTCCATGCTGTAGCTCGCGCGACCTTGTGTTCTGGAGCGGAGATCTCCGACATAGCCGAACATCTCTGACAACGGAACTAGCGCCCTAACAACGCGGGCACCTGACCGCTCATCCATGGCCTGAATTTGGCCACGACGACTGTTGATGTCGCCGATGACATCACCCATGAAGTCTTCAGGGGTAACAACTTCGACGCGCATCACTGGTTCCAGAATTGCAGGATCAGCAAGTTTTGCTGCTTCCTTAAACGCTGCGAGACCAGCCACCTTGAAAGCGAGCTCCGATGAGTCAACATCGTGATACGCGCCGTCAAGAAGAGTTACTCGTACATCTGTAAGTGGGTAGCCAGCAAGAGGACCTGCGGTCATTGCTTCACGGCAACCAGCATCAACTGAAGGGATGTACTCGCGTGGAACGCGACCACCAGTGATCTTATTTACGAATTCGTATCCGCCTTCGATTTGGCCAGTTGGAAGTGGCTCGATTGCGATCTGAATCTTTGCGAACTGACCTGAACCACCGGTCTGCTTCTTGTGTGTGTAATCGTGACGAGCAACTGCTTTGCGAAGTGTTTCGCGGTAAGCAACTTGTGGCTTACCAACGTTTGCCTCAACCTTAAATTCGCGACGCATACGGTCAACGAGAATTTCAAGGTGGAGCTCGCCCATACCAGCGATGATGGTCTGGCCAGTTTCTTCATCAGTATTTACGTGGAAAGTTGGATCTTCTTCAGAGAGACGCTGAATTGCAACGCCAAGTTTTTCTTGATCGCCCTTTGTCTTTGGCTCGATCGCAACAGAGATAACTGGTGCTGGGAAATCCATTGATTCCAGGATTACTGGCTTTGCTGGATCACAGAGCGTTTCACCTGTTGTGGTGTCCTTTAGACCCATAACTGCAACGATCATTCCGGCGCCAACGTTGTCGCGTTCTTCGCGCTTGTTTGCGTGCATCTGGTAGATCTTGCCGATGCGCTCTTTGCGATCTTTAGTTGAGTTAAGAATTGTTGAACCGGTCTCAAGTACACCTGAGTAAACGCGGATGAACGTTAACTTTCCAAGGTGTGGATCGGTCATGATCTTGAATGCAAGAGCAGAGAATGGCTCGTCATTCTTTGGATAACGCTTCATCTCCTTCTCTTTATCGTTCATATCCATACCGACGATGGCATCGATATCAAGAGGTGAAGGGAGGTAGCGATTTACTGCATCGAGCATTGGCTGAACGCCCTTGTTCTTAAATGCAGAACCAGTTAGAACTGGTGAAAGCTTGGCTGAGATTGTTGCGCGGCGGATACCGGCGATGATCTCTTCTTCGGAAAGTTCTTCTCCAGCAAGGTACTTCTCCATGATGGTGTCATCATTTTCGGCGAGAGTTTCGATCATCTCGTAGCGAGCTTGCTTTGCCTTCTCCAACATATCTGCTGGAATTTCTTCGATTGTGTAATCTTCACCCTTTTTAGTTTCGCCGCGCCATACAAGAGCGTTCATTGCGATTAGGTCGACGACGCCGATGAAATCAGATTCGTTACCAATTGGAAGTTGTAGAACGAGAGCTACTGCATTTAGGCGATCCTTGATCATGCCTACGCACTTGTCGAATGATGCACCTGTGCGATCTAGCTTGTTAATAAAACAAATACGTGGAACTGAGTAACGATCTGCCTGGCGCCATACTGTTTCAGATTGTGGTTCAACACCGGCTACGCCATCGAATACTGCAACTGCGCCATCGAGAACACGAAGGGAACGCTCGACCTCGACTGTGAAATCAACGTGGCCTGGTGTATCGATGATGTTAATGAGGTGGTCTTTCCACATACATGTGGTTGCAGCGGATGTAATTGTGATTCCGCGCTCTTGCTCTTGTTCCATCCAGTCCATGGTTGCAGCACCTTCGTGCACTTCACCAATCTTGTATGAAATACCTGTGTAGAAAAGGATGCGCTCAGTAGTAGTGGTTTTGCCCGCGTCGATGTGAGCCATGATTCCGATGTTGCGAACCGTAGCTAGATCGATCTTCTCTACTGTTGACGTTGCCAATTAATTATCCTCTTCTCGACTTTTGAATTCTTTAGTTACTGATTACCAGCGGTAGTGAGCAAACGCCTTGTTTGCTTCTGCCATTTTGTGGGTATCTTCGCGGCGCTTTACAGCTGCTCCAAGACCATTTGATGCATCAATTAGCTCGTTCATTAGACGCTCTGCCATTGACTTTTCGCGACGTGAACGTGAGTAATCAATTAACCAGCGAAGTGCCAAAGTTGTTGAACGACCAGCTTTTACTTCAACTGGTACTTGGTATGTAGCTCCACCAACGCGGCGTGAACGTACTTCAACAGCAGGCTTAATGTTGTCGAGTGCGCGCTTCAAAGTTATAAGTGGATCAATCTGTGTCTTTGTACGAGTGCCTTCAAGTGCATGGTAAACAATGCTTTCAGCGGTTGAACGCTTGCCGTGAAGAAGTACGCGGTTGATAAGCGCAGTTACAACTGGTGAGTTGTAAACCGGATCAGCAACAACAGGGCTCTTTACTACAGGACCTTTACGTGGCATTAGCTAGCCTTCTTCTCTCTCTTAGCACCGTAACGTGAACGTGATTGCTTACGGTTTTTTACGCCTTGTGTATCAAGGGATCCGCGAATAATTTTGTAACGAACGCCAGGAAGATCTTTTACGCGACCACCGCGAACAAGAACAATGGAGTGCTCTTGTAGGGTGTGACCTTCGCCTGGAATGTACGCAGTAACTTCCATGCCACTTGTTAGACGAACACGTGCAACTTTACGAAGCGCAGAGTTAGGCTTCTTAGGAGTTGTTGTGTAAACACGTGTACATACACCGCGACGCTGAGGTGAACCCTTTAGCGCAGGTGTATTTGTCTTCGTAGTCTTTTCTGCACGACCACGACGAACTAGTTGTTGAATCGTTGGCACTTCGTCTCCATTTCAGTTACTGCTTTTTTACGCTCGTTGTCCGACCCACGCGGTCGGGTGTGTTGCACCAGATGCGCAGTTGCTTCTGATAATTTCTTAACAGGGGCAAGGCAAAAAGCTCTTAAAAGAGCAGACGCGAAGGGTAACCCAGCGCGAGCATGCGAAGCAAATCCGCCCTTTTACTCCTCGGGGCCGCCCTACCCCCAAAAATGGCCTTTTTTGGCCTCACGGCGTGTCGTGTTCTGGCCCTGTTTTGGGGCCATAATCGACCCATGAGCCTTCATATTGGAGCCCAAAAGGGCGAAATTTCAGAGAAAATCCTCCTCCCTGGCGATCCCTCACGGGCGAAATGGGTGGCCGAGAACTACCTCGATGGGGCCAAGCAGTACAACTCGATCCGCAACATGTTCGGCTATACCGGCACCTACCGCGGTGAGCGGATTTCGGTCCAAGGCACCGGAATGGGACTTCCATCGCTATCGATTATGTCACTGAGCTCTTTAATGAACATGGCGTTGAAGCAGCTATTCGTATCGGCACATGTGGCGCAATTCAAGAGAAGACAAAAGTTGGCGATTTAATTTTAGCGATGACTGCATCAACTGATTCCAATATCAATCGTCGCTTTACAAATGGTTTAGATTTCGCACCGCATGCTGATTTTGGATTGTTGCAAGCAGCGCATGAAGCGTCAAAGAAATTTGATCGCGTGCATGTCGGCGGAGTTTCATCAATGGATTATTTCTATGATGAAACCGATGCTAACGAAAAGTTAATTAAACATGGTGTATTGGCACTTGAGATGGAAGCAAGTCAGTTGTATTCAATTGCGGCACGTAAGGGAAAGAAAGCACTTGCTGTACTAACTGTTTCTGATCACGTGATTACACATGAAGCGATGGATGCCGATGCCAGAGAACGCACCTTAAACGATATGGTGGAAGTCGCGCTAAGTGCGCTAACTAGCGCTTAATTAAGCGATATGTGGCGGCACAAGTATTGCAGCTGCATTTGCTGCAGTTACTGCCTTACCAACTTTTGTCTCAATTGGAAGTAAACCTGCCCAAATGGGTAGCGCTAGATCTTCATCATCATCTAACGGATCACCGGTTCGTGATTTAGCAGAGATTTTATCTAGCGAAAGTTCCACAATCATCGTTGCTGCCATCTCTTTAGCAACAAGCGGACGCCCATAATTCCAAAGCCCTGGCACTAACTTTTCCGTAATACGTTCTAAGGCAATGTCTTTCTCAGCATCTTCTAGTACGCGTGCCACACCGAAGATCATTACTGATTCGTAGTTCATAGATGAGTTAAAGGCAGATCTGGCAACGACAATTGCATTTAGCTGTGTGACTGTCACACAGAGGTCGATCCCCTGGGCTATCTGGCGCATCATGCGCGAACCCGTTGAACCATGGAGCAAGATGCGATTGTTATCGCGGGCAACGCCCATGGGAATAACAAATGGCAGGCCATTATCTTGATCGATAAAGCCAACGTGTGCGACATATTGGTTATCTAATAGGCGATTGATTGCTTTGCGGTCAAAGACTTCTCGTTCGTCATGACGTGCAACGTGGAATTTCTTATCTTCACTCATTTACTTATCCTAAATGAAAAACCCCGCCACATGAAGTGACGGGGTTTTTCATTAATTACTTTTAGCGAGGAATCTCGACTTCATCCAAGCGAACTGCTTCGCCTGAACCACCTTGATCAAACGGTGTGAAGTCGTACTCATCGTATGCAGCATAGACCGCAGCCTTTGCAGCTTCTGTTGGCTCAACTCGGATATTGCGGTAACGAGCAAGGCCGGTACCAGCAGGAATCAACTTACCGATGATGACGTTCTCTTTCAGACCGAGCAATGGATCGCTCTTCTCTGAAAGTGCAGCATCAGTTAGTACGCGAGTTGTCTCCTGGAATGAAGCCGCAGATAGCCATGACTCAGTTGCAAGAGATGCCTTAGTGATACCCATAAGTTCTGGGCGACCTGAAGCTGCCTTGCCACCAGTTGTGACTACGCGACGGTTCTCAGTCTCAAAGCGACCGCGTTCTACGAGTTCACCTGGAAGTAGATCTGCATCTCCTGCTTCAAGCACTGTGATGCGCTTTAACATTTGACGAACAATTACTTCGATGTGCTTATCGTGAATGCCTACGCCCTGTGAGCGATAAACAGATTGGATCTCGTTAACCAAGTGAACTTGAGTTGCACGTGGTCCGAGGATACGAAGTACCTGCTTTGGATCAATCGCACCGACAACCATCTTCTGGCCAACTTCAACGCGTGAACCTTCTTCTACAAGTAGCTTCTGACGACGAGTGATTGGGTAAGCAACTTCTTCGCCACCATCATCTGGTGTAACGACGATCTTCTTACCCTTTGCATCTTCGCGGAATGAGACAACGCCTGCAGTCTCTGCGATTGGCGCAACACCCTTAGGTGTACGAGCCTCGAAGAGTTCCACGATACGTGGAAGACCGTGAGTGATGTCATCACCTGCAACGCCACCAGTGTGGAAGGTACGCATTGTTAACTGTGTACCAGGCTCACCGATTGACTGTGCCGCGATAATTCCGACTGCTTCACCGACTGCAACTAGTTGACCTGCTGCAAGCGAGCGACCGTAGCAAGCTGCGCACTGTCCGACCTTGCTATCGCAAGTGAGAACTGAGCGGATCTTAACTTCGTCGACACCGGCTGCAACGAGTGCATCGATGACGCGGTCACCAAGATCAGAACCTGCCTTAGCAAGAACTTCGCCGTTGACTTCAATGTCATCAGCCAAGGTGCGACCGTAGACAGAAGTTTCGACGTGATCATGCTTTACAAGGTTTCCAGCTTGTTGACGTAGTGCGATTGGAAGTACGAGACCACGATCGGTTCCGCAATCTTCTTCGCGAATGATTACATCCTGTGCAACGTCGCAGAGACGACGAGTTAGGTAACCAGAGTCAGCGGTACGAAGCGCTGTATCTGCAAGACCCTTACGTGCACCGTGTGTAGAGATGAAGTACTCGAGTACTGAGAGGCCTTCACGGAAGTTTGACTTAATTGGGCGAGGAATAATTTCACCCTTTGGGTTAGCTACAAGTCCACGCATACCTGCGATCTGACGGATCTGCATCATATTTCCGCGTGCACCTGAATAGACCATCATCCAAACTGGGTTGACGCGAGGGAAGTTTTCTTCCATCTCTTTACCAACTTCAGCAGTTGCCTTGGTCCAAATTTCGATGAGCTCTTGGCGACGCTCGTCATCTGTGATGAGTCCCTTTTCGTATTGAGATTGAACCTTGTCAGCCTGTGTTTCGTAGCTTTCGAGGATCTCTTTCTTGCGAGGAGGTGTAACAACATCTTCGATACCGATTGTTGCGCCGGCGCGAGTTGCCCAGTGGAATCCAAGTGATTTCAGCGCATCAAGAGTTTGAGCAACTGTGACCTTTGGATAGAACTCAGCCAACTTGTCGACGATTGAACCAAGTTGCTTCTTGGTTACATCGAGATCAACGTATGGGAGGTCTGCAGGAAGAGCTTCGTTAAATAGCGCGCGACCAATTGTTGTTTCAATTGTTTCGCCATTTGGTGTTAAACGAATCTTGATCTTTGCCTGCAATGAAACTGAGTGCTGATCATGAGCCATGATCGCTTCAGGGATAGAACCGAATGCGCGGCCTTCGCCGAGTTCGCCTTCGCGTTCCATGGTGAGGTAGTACAAACCAAGAACCATGTCCTGTGTAGGAGATGTAATTGGTCGGCCGTTAGCAGGAGACAAGATGTTATTTGAAGATAACATCAAGATACGAGCTTCAGCTTGCGCTTCAGCAGATAGCGGCAAGTGAACTGCCATCTGGTCACCGTCGAAGTCAGCGTTAAATGCTGTACATACGAGTGGGTGGATCTGAATTGCTTTACCTTCAACCAGTTGTGGTTCGAAAGCTTGGATACCCAAACGGTGCAGGGTAGGTGCGCGGTTAAGCAACACTGGGTGTTCTGCAATTACTTCTTCGAGAACATCCCAAACCACTGGGCGAGCACGCTCGACCATACGCTTTGCAGATTTAATATTCTGTGCGTGGTTTAGATCTACCAAGCGCTTCATTACAAATGGCTTGAAGAGTTCGAGTGCCATCTGCTTTGGAAGACCGCACTGGTGCAACTTAAGTTGCGGACCAACAACGATTACAGAACGACCTGAGTAATCAACGCGCTTTCCGAGCAAGTTCTGACGGAAACGGCCTTGCTTGCCCTTAAGCATGTCTGAAAGTGATTTAAGCGCACGGTTACCGGGGCCAGTTACTGGACGACCACGACGACCGTTGTCGAACAAAGCATCAACTGCTTCTTGCAACATACGCTTTTCGTTATTAACGATAATTTCTGGAGCACCAAGATCAGCTAGGCGCTTCAAACGGTTATTACGGTTGATGACGCGACGATAGAGATCGTTTAGATCTGAAGTCGCAAAGCGTCCACCATCGAGTTGAACCATTGGGCGTAGATCAGGTGGGATAACCGGAACGCAATCAAGCACCATAGATGCTGGATGGTTGCTGGTTGTCATAAATGCATTTACGACCTTGAGGCGCTTAATAGCACGAGTCTTCTTTGCACCCTTTCCATTTTCAGAAAGATCGGTCAAGATCGCATATTCGGCTTCGAGATCAAAAGTTTCTAGGCGACGCTTAATTGCAGCAGCGCCCATATCTCCCTTGAAATATATTCCGTAACGATCGCGCATTTCGCGGTAGAGGTTCTCATCGCCTTCTAGATCTTGAACCTTTAGGTTCTTAAAGCGAGTCCAGACATCTTCCAAACGAGTTAGCTCGCGCTCAGAGCGATCGCGAAGAGTCTTGAGCTCACGCTCTGCAGATTCACGAACCTTGCGCTTTACATCTGACTTTGCATCTTCGGCTTCGAGTTCTGCAAGATCTGCTTCGAGCTTCTTCTGACGTGTATCGAGATCGTTGTCACGACGTGTTTCGATCTTCTTGCGATCGTTAGCCAGCTTCTTTTCGAGCTGTGGCATATCTTCTTCGCGACCTTCAGCATCAACTTCTGTGATCATGTAAGCAGCAAAGTAAATAACCTTTTCAAGATCCTTTGGAGCAAGATCAAGTAGGTATCCAAGACGTGAAGGCACGCCCTTGAAGTACCAGATGTGGGTTACAGGAGCTGCAAGCTCGATGTGTCCCATGCGTTCGCGACGAACCTTGGCGCGTGTTACTTCAACACCGCAACGCTCGCAGATGATTCCCTTGAATCGAACGCGCTTGTACTTACCGCAATAACATTCCCAGTCACGAGTTGGTCCGAAGATCTTCTCGTCGAAGAGTCCGTCCTTCTCTGGCTTGAGTGTCCGGTAGTTGATTGTCTCTGGCTTCTTTACTTCACCAAATGACCAATCACGAATATTTTGAGCCGATGCGAGACCGATTCTTAATTCATCAAAGAAGTTGACATCTAACATAGTTATTTATCCCTCTCTCAAACTTCTTCTACAGAGCTTGGTTCAACTCGTGACAAGTTGATACCTAACTCTTCGGCGGCACGGAAAATTTCTTCATCGTTATCGCGCATTTCAATTGCGACACCTTCAGAAGAGAGAACTTCAACGTTCAAGCAGAGTGATTGCATTTCCTTGATAAGTACCTTGAATGATTCAGGGATACCTGGTTCAGGGATGTTTTCGCCCTTAACAATTGCTTCGTAAACCTTTACGCGACCGAGCACGTCATCAGATTTAATGGTGAGAAGTTCTTGGAGTGTGTAAGCAGCTCCGTAGGCTTCAAGTGCCCAAACTTCCATTTCACCAAAGCGCTGACCACCGAATTGCGCCTTACCACCGAGTGGTTGCTGAGTGATCATTGAGTATGGACCAGTTGAACGTGCGTGAATCTTGTCATCAACCAAGTGGTGGAGTTTCAAGATATACATGTATCCAACTGAAATTGGAGTTGGGTATGGCTCACCAGAGCGACCATCAAATAACTTCGCCTTACCGCTGCGACCAATTAATTGCAGGCCATCGCGGTTTGGAAGAGTGCTAGATAGAAGTCCAGAAATTTCATCTTCAAGGGCGCCGTCAAAGACAGGTGTTGCAAAACGAGTTCCGGGAACTCCCTTTTCGGCACCGATTGCGCGCATGTGCTTCTGCCATGCCTCATCAACGCCGGAGAGATCCCAACCAGTCTTTGCAACCCAACCGAGGTGCATTTCCAAAACCTGACCGACGTTCATACGACCTGGAACACCGAGCGGGTTAAGAACTACATCTACTGGAGTTCCATCTTCAAGGAATGGCATATCTTCAACTGGAAGAATCTTGGAGATAACACCCTTATTGCCGTGGCGACCAGCGAGCTTGTCACCATCTTGAATCTTGCGCTTCTGTGCAACGTAAACGCGAACCAATTGGTTAACGCCAGCTGCAAGCTCGAAGCCTTCTTCTGATTCGAAGATCTTTACGCCGATAACTTTTCCTGACTCGCCGTGTGGAACCTTAAGAGATGTATCGCGAACTTCGCGAGCCTTTTCTCCGAAGATTGCGCGGAGCAAACGTTCTTCAGGTGTTAGTTCAGTTTCGCCCTTAGGAGTTACCTTTCCAACCAAGATATCGCCAGGGACAACATCTGCGCCGACGCGAATAATGCCGCGTTCGTCTAGGTCTGCAAGAACTTCTTCAGAAACGTTAGGGATATCGCGAGTGATCTCTTCGGCACCTAGCTTGGTGTCGCGAGCATCGACTTCGTATTCCTCAATGTGGATTGATGTAAGAACATCATCTTGTACGAGGCGCTGCGAAAGAATGATCGCATCTTCGTAGTTGTGGCCTTCCCATGACATAAATGCCACGAGCAAGTTCTTACCGAGAGCCATTTCACCGTTTTCGGTACATGGACCATCTGCAATTACTGAGCCAACTTCTAGCTTCTGACCTTCAGAGACAACAACCTTCTGGTTGTATGAAGTTCCTTGGTTAGAGCGTGAGAACTTAGATAGTGAGTATGTCTGGTAAGTACCGTCATCGCCCATGACCTTTACTTCATCGGCTGATACTTCAGTTACTACACCGGGCTTAGTTGCTGTGACAACGTCACCAGCATCAACGGCTGCGCGGAATTCCATACCAGTACCAATTAGTGGCGCTTCAGCGCGCATCAATGGAACTGACTGACGCATCATGTTTGAGCCCATCAACGCGCGGTTGGCATCGTCGTGCTCAAGGAATGGAATCATCGCTGTTGCAACAGAAACCATCTGACGTGGAGATACATCCATGTAATCGACTTCATCACCGATGATGTATTCAACTTCGCCACCGCGACGACGTACGAGTACACGCGCTTCTGCAAAGTGGCTATCTTCAGTCAATGGTGCATTTGCCTGCGCGATGATGTGTTCATCTTCTTCATCTGCAGTTAGGTAATCAACCTGATCTGTAACGCGACCCTTAACAACCTTGCGGTATGGAGTCTCGATAAAACCAAATGCGGTTACGCGACCATATGTTGCAAGCGAACCGATAAGACCAATGTTTGGACCTTCAGGGGTTTCGATTGGGCACATACGTCCGTAGTGAGATGGGTGAACGTCACGGACTTCAAAGCCCGCACGATCACGAGATAAACCACCAGGTCCAAGCGCTGATAGACGGCGCTTATGTGTAAGACCTGAAAGTGGGTTTGTCTGATCCATGAACTGTGACAGTTGAGATGTTCCGAAGAACTCCTTGATTGATGCAACAACCGGACGGATGTTGATCAATGTCTGTGGAGTAATCGCTTCTACATCTTGAGTTGTCATACGTTCGCGAACTACACGTTCCATACGAGATAGACCGATGCGAACTTGGTTCTGGATTAGCTCACCAACGGTGCGAAGGCGACGATTACCGAAGTGATCGATATCGTCCTTTTCAACACGGACTTCACGGCCGTATTCCATGGTGAGATCGCCGCGGTGTAGCGCTACTAAATAGCGCAGTGTTGCAACGATGTCAGAGATCGTAAGAATGCTCTGTGAAAGTTCTAGATCAAGACCTAGCTTCTTATTAACCTTAAAGCGACCGACCTTGGCCAAGTCATAGCGCTTAACGTTGAAGTAAAGGTTCTCGAGCAAGTTCTGCGCAGCTTCCTTAGTTGGAGGCTCACCTGGACGTAGCTTGCGATAGATATCGAGCAAAGCTTCGTCCTGAGTTTTAACAGTATCTTTTTCAAGAGTTGCGCGCATTGATTCGAAGTCACCAAACTCTTCAAGAATTTGTTCTTCAGTCCAACCAAGTGCCTTCAAGAAAACTGTTACTGATTGCTTGCGCTTACGGTCGATGCGAACACCAACGAGGTCTTTCTTATCAACTTCAAATTCCAACCAAGCGCCGCGGCTTGGGATGATCTTTGAAGAGAAAACATCTTTATCTGAAGTCTTTTCGATTGTGCGTTCGAAATAAACACCAGGTGAACGTACGAGCTGTGAAACAACAACGCGCTCGGTTCCGTTAATGACAAATGTTCCGCGAGTTGTCATTACAGGGAAGTCGCCCATGAAAACAGTCTGAGACTTGATTTCACCGGTTTCGTTATTTGTAAATTCTGCAGTCACAAAGAGTGGCTGCGAATAAGTCATGTCGCGCTCTTTGCAATCTTCAATTGAATACTTAGGTGGCTCGAAGCGGTGATCGCGGAATGAGAGCGACATCGTTCCTTGGAAGTCTTCAATTGGTGAAATCTCTTCGAAGATTTCTTCCAAACCTGATTTTGATGGAAGTTCTCCACGATTTGTATTTGTTGATTGCGCCAGACGCGCGCGCCACAAGTCATTACCCAACAACCAGTCAACGCTTTCAACTTGCAGCGCGAGTAGGTTAGGAACTTCGAGAGGTTCGCGGATCTTGGCGAATGAGACACGGTGTGGAGCTACAGAATTCTTTTTCGCGGCCAAGAGATGTCCTTCCAGACAATGTTCACTTACATAATGTTCATTAACAAAATGCGAGAACGCACAACTATTAGGTCTCAGCCGCTATATGCCCTGACCATGGAAAATTTATGCGAGGGGAAAGAGTAACGCTCACCCCCTCGGCCTGTCCAACCGGGGGCTTATACCCCCAAACCTGCCCCTTTGTCAGCGAAATCTCAAACTTTGTGGCTGAACTTCGGTCTGCTCACGCTCAAAAAAGAAAACCCCCTTGGTCGGAGCGAAGGGACTTTAACGAGCAAGTCCCAAGCCCGACCAAGGGGGTTTCCCCAATTAATTATTTCAGTGTGACTGTTGCGCCAGCTGCTTCTAGAGCTGCCTTTGCCTTATCTGCTGTCTCCTTGTTTACCTTCTCAAGAAGGGTTGCTGGTGTTGCATCAACTAGGTCCTTTGCCTCCTTCAAGCCAAGGCTTGAATTGAGGTTACGAACTTCCTTGATCACTGCAATCTTCTGTGAACCTGCATTTTCGAGGATAACTGTGAATTCATCTTGTCCAGCATCTGCTGCGCCACCTGATGCTGCGCCACCTGCTGCTGCAGCTGCGACTGGAGCCGCTGCTGTTACATCGAATTCAGTTTCGAATGCCTTAACGAACTCTGAAAGTTCGACAAGAGTCATTTCCTTGAACTGAGACATTAAATCTTCTGATGAGAGCTTTGCCATTTTATTTTTTCCTTTTCTTTATTCCGCTGGAGTTTCTGCTGCTGTTTCAACCGCAACGTCCGCGGTCACTTCTTGGGCTGGAACCTGTGCCACTGCAGCGTCTGCTACGGGCTCGGACACAGCGACAACTTCTTCTGTTACTTCTACTGCTGGAGCTTCAACCACTGCTTCTGTGGTCTCAACTTGAACTGGAACCTCTGCCACAGCATTGTCTGCTGCTGGAGCCACTTCCGCTACTGGTGCAGGAGCTGGTGCGCCCGCCTCCATCTTGATACGAAGTGCATCGAAGATACGCGCTGCCTTAGCAAGCGATCCCTTCATTGCACCAGCAAGCTTTGCCAAGAGAACCTCGCGGGACTCAAGATCAGCTAGCTGCATGATTTCTGCAGTTGTAACGAACTTGCCTTCGTAGATTCCACCCTTAACAACAAGAAGTGGGTTCTCTTTCTGGAAGTTCTTTAAGTTACGTGCTGCATCAATTGGATCGCCCTTGATGAATGCAAGTGCTGAAGGACCAACTAGTAGATCATCAGAGATGTCTACGCCGGCGTTCTTTGCTGCAATCTTTGTAAGGGTGTTCTTAACGACGCTGTACTTGGTATCTGCACCAAGGCTGCGACGTAATTCCTTCATCGAAGTCACGGTTAGACCGCGATATTCGGTTAGGTATGTTGCATTAGCTGACTTGAAATCTTCAGTCAGTTCAGCAACTGCTGCTTCTTTTACTGGGCGAGCCATTCGGTTCACCTTTCGCTAGTTTGATTGGCTATGGACGCTTTCGCTCTATAGCCAAATTATTTCCGGTGACCTCAGGCAATAAAAAAATCCGTGACGCGTAAATGCGCACGGATTAATGTGAACACCTACGCGGGCTGAGATTCCTCAATTATCTTCACTCTTGCGAGATCAGACCTGCGGTCTTTGGTTATGAGAGAACTTTAAAGGTTTGTGCGAAGCCCGGTCAAATCCGAGCATAAAAAACTGGCTCTCCGTGGAGCGCAGGGACTTTAACGAACCAATTCCCTAGCCCGCTGAGAGCCAGTTTTTAATTAATACTTAGTTAGCTGATGGCTCACGAACGAGGTTTGGATCTACCTGAATTCCAGGTCCCATCGTTGTTGAGACAACTGCCTTTGCAATGTAGCGACCCTTTGAAGAGTTTGGCTTTGCGCGGTGTACTTCATCGAGAGCAGCTGCATAATTCTCTGCAAGTTGATCTGCAGTAAATGAAGCCTTACCGATGATGAAGTGAAGGTTTGAGTTCTTATCAATACGGAATTCAATCTTTCCGCTCTTGATGTCATTAACTGCCTTTGTTACATCGTTTGTAACTGTTCCAGTCTTTGGGTTAGGCATAAGTCCACGAGTTCCAAGAACTTTACCGAGACGACCGACCTTACCCATCAAATCTGGTGTTGCAACGACTGCATCGAAATCTAGGCGACCCTTTGAAACTTCGTCGATTAGATCATCGCCGCCGACAATGTCAGCACCGGCTGCGCGCGCTTCTTCAGCGCGTTCTCCGTTTGCGAATACAAGTACGCGAGCTGTCTTTCCTGTACCGTGTGGCAAGTTAACAGTTGAGCGAATTGCTTGATCGGCTTTCTTTGGGTCAACGCCAAGAACGAGCGCAACTTCTACAGTTGAGTCGTACTTAGTTGTTGATGTCTCTTTGGCAAGTGTTACTGCCTCAAGTGGTGTGTAAAGGTGGTCCTTCTTTACCTTTGCTGCTGCTTCTGTGTACTTCTTTGAGCGCTTCATATCTTCCTCATTCCTCGATATTTCTATCGAGCTAGTGGTTGTGGTTAGCGAACCAGCGAGGTTCTCCCACATCTTCTTCTCACGGTGAGAAGAAGAAATTTAATTAACCGACAGTGATACCCATTGAGCGAGCAGTACCGGCGATGATCTTGCTTGCTGCATCAATGTCATTGGCATTGAGGTCAGCCATCTTTACCTTAGCGATCTCCTGAACCTGAGCCATGGTGATATTAGCAACCTTGGTCTTGTGAGGAACTGGTGATCCCTTATCTACGCCAGCTGCCTTCAAGATCAGACGTGATGCTGGTGGAGTCTTGGTGATAAAAGTAAATGAGCGATCTTCGTAGACAGTGATCTCTACTGGAATGATCTGACCCTTTTGAGATTCAGTGGCAGCGTTGTAAGCCTTCACGAACTCCATGATGTTCACACCATGCTGACCAAGGGCAGGACCTACTGGTGGTGCAGGTGTTGCTGCGCCAGCTTGGATCTGCAACTTGATGAATCCGGTTGCCTTCTTCTTTGGTGCCATTTTTTTATTCCTTTTCTAGTTTCTTCTTATTAATTCTTAATTAGATTTTCTGTACTTGAGCGAATGAGAGTTCTACTGGAGTTTCGCGTCCGAAGATCGAAACGAGAACCTTGAGCTTTGCTTGCTCAGGCATGATCTCGGAGATTGATGCCGGAAGCGTTGCAAATGGGCCATCCATAACGGTGACTGATTCGCCAACTTCGAAATCAATTACGCGGATATCAGCCTTATCAGATTTCTTAACAGGGCGTGGAGCAAGAATCTTTTCTACCTCATCCATGCTTAGTGGGCTTGGGTGATGCGCGTTTCCAACGAAGCCTGTAACACCTGGCGTATTGCGAACTGCTGACCAAGATTCATCAGATAGTTCCATACGCACAAGAACATAGCCTGGGTAGATATTGCGCTTGACCTGCTTGCGCTGGCCGTTCTTGATTTCCATTACTTCTTCTTCAGGTACTTCGATCTGGAAAATGTAATCTTCCATGTGAAGGGAGGTGATGCGGTTATGGAGGTTATCGCGAACCTTCTTCTCGTAACCGGCGTAAGAGTGGACTACGTACCAGTCCCCGATCGCAGCGCGAAGGGTGCGACGAAATTCTGCATTTGGATCGTTCTCATCTGATTCAAGATCGCCATCTTCATCGCTAGCGAGCGCAAGATCATCTGCTGGTACATCAGTTGAAATTACTTCTGCGACAACTTCTTCGCTAGGTGCGGCAACGTCGGCAGTTAACTCATCTGCGTTAGCGGCGAGCGCTGCTTCGAAAGCATCTGGGGTCTGGTTTTCAGTCATCTTTATCCCTTACCCAAATACCCAGAAAACGATCTTGGTGATTACCAAGTCGAAGAGTGAAACAACAGCGATGATAAAAGTTACGAAGACCATAACGACAGCGGTGTATGTGCTTAACTGCTTACGTGAAGGCCAGACAACCTTGGAAAGTTCAGAGACAACTTGGCGATAGAAAAGGCCAACGCGTGCGAACAGGCCGAGTTTTTCGGCAACTTGTTCTGTTGACTCTGTCATCGTCATTCCTTCCAATCACTAATTCGTTTAGCACTTCTTGAATCTGTAAAACTTTTAAAACTTCTTGCAGGGCAGGAGGGACTCGAACCCCCAACCGGCCGCTTTGGAGACGGCAACTCTAGCCAATTGAGCTACTGCCCTTCGCGAGGGCATGACAAAACCCTAGGGAATTGCAAATCCTCGTGAGCGTCGAAGTGTAGAGGGTCAATGGGGGGTAGGTAAAACTCGCGCTCATTTTCGCCTGCGCATAGGGCAGACTTCGCCTATGAGCAGAGTTTCCGCACGAATCGCAGCAATCGCAGAATCAGCCACCTTGGCAGTTGATGCAAAGGCGAAATCGCTAAAGGCAGCAGGCCGTCCCGTTATTGGATTTGGTGCGGGAGAGCCTGATTTTCCAACGCCTGATTACATCGTTGAAGCAGCAGCTGCAGCAACGAAGGTCGTTGCAAATCATCGCTACACACCAGCTGCTGGCCTGCCGGAAATGCGTGAAGCAATCGTTACTAAAACAAAGCGTGATTCAAATTATGAAATTACTGCAGATCAAGTACTGGTTACAAATGGTGGCAAGCAAGCGGTCTATCAAGCATTTGCCGCCATTATCGATCCAGGTGATGAAGTACTTCTTCCTTCCCCATATTGGACCACTTATCCGGAGTGCGTAAAACTTGCTGGCGGAAAGTCAATTGAAGTCTTTGCCGATGAATCACAAAATTACTTAGTAACGGTCGAACAGCTGGAAGCTGCGCGCACCCCAAAGACGAAGGCTCTTTTATTCTGTTCACCATCTAACCCAACTGGTTCGGTCTATTCTGTTGAACAAGTCAAAGCTATTGGTGAATGGGCGCTAAAAAATAATATCTGGGTAATCTCAGATGAAATTTACGAACACTTACTTTATGACGGTGCTACTGCTCCATCGCTGCCAGTTCTTATTCCAGCTTTGGCCGATACCTGCATCATCATCAACGGCGTTGCCAAGACATATGCAATGACTGGTTGGCGCGTAGGTTGGATGATCGGGCCGAAAGATGTCATCAAAGCGGCTACTAATTTGCAATCACATCTTTCTTCAAATGTATCTAACGTTTCACAACGTGCTGCAATTGCTGCCCTTACCGGTGATCTTTCGGCAGTCCACATAATGGGTGAAGCATTTGATCGTCGCCGTAAATTAATCGTTGGGCTACTAAATGAGATTCCGGGATTTGTCTGCCCAACCCCAACTGGTGCTTTCTACGTTTATCCATCAGTAAAGGGCGTACTTGGAAAAACTATTCGCGGCAAAACCCCACAGACTTCTGCAGAATTAGCCACACTTATCTTGGAAGAAGTTGAAGTAGCAGCAGTTCCAGGTGAAGCCTTTGGGCCTTCTGGTTACTTACGTTTCTCATATGCCACAAGCGATGCAGATATCGTTGAAGGTATCGGACGCATTAAGAAGCTACTTACTGAAGGTTAAGCCCGATCAGATTTACTTCTGGTTCTAAGGTAATTCCGAAAGCATCTTGAACATGTTGCTGTGCGCTCTTGGCAAGGCTGGCAATATCTTGCGCAGTCGCATTGGCCGCATTTGTTAGCGCCAATACATGCTTACTTGATACGCGCGCTCCCCCGAAGGCATCGCCTTTTTTGATTCCAGAATTTTCAATTAACCAAGCAGCGCTAGTTTTAATTCGGCCATCTGCTTGTGGCCAACGAGGTGCACCTTCTGGCAGTTTGGCTGCGGTTTTGGCATCAACAATCGGGTTGGTAAAGAAAGAACCAGCCGACCAAGAATCGCGATCGCTGGGATTTAATAACATTCCTTTGGCGGCACGTAGTTCTAGAACTGCTTTACGAGTTGCAACGACTGGCGCTTTTTCGCCAACACCAATTTCTAACTTATTCGCAAGCTCGGCATAGGTTATTGGGTTTGATTCAATCCCCATACGTAATTGGAATTGAACTTCGATTACGACGTAGCGTCCGGGATGGGCTTTGAAATATGAATTGCGATAAGAAAATTCGCATTGTTCATTTGTGAAAGTTTTAATCTCTTTCTTCTGGCGATCATAGGTGCGCACCCGCGTAATAAATTCACTTACCTCATGGCCATATGCGCCGATATTTTGAATCGGTGACGCACCGACTGTGCCGGGGATTCCGCTAAGCGTTTCAAGTCCAGCAAAGCCACGCGCAACGGTTGATTTAACAAAGTCATCCCAGTTTTCGCCAGCGCCAATCGAAAGCGTGGCACCACTGCAAGCATCGATTTCGGCTTCCAGTGATTTATTTGTGATCCGGATTACCGTTCCATCAAAACCATTATCGGCAACTAAGATGTTTGTGCCGCCACCGATGATGAGAATTGGTGTGTCGCCTGCTGCTTCTATCGCGGCGATAATCTCTTTTTCGTTGTGGGCATCAACGAATTTTTTGGCAGGACCACCAACACGCAAGCTTGTGTAGTGACGTAATTCGGCCATGGGTGAAGGTTACCTGCGCGGGCTTAATATTGCGCTTTTGCCTCTAAAGCGCTCGAGGATGCGGTCGTAATTTTTCTTGGATTGAACTTCGCGAAAACTCTCTTCAGTATCGTAATAACCGTGGTGGCGCGCTTGTTCTAGGGGAAGGTCTATCTGTAATAGTCGACCATTTGCTTGGCGCAATCGCAGCGAGAATTCCATATCAGCATTACGGTAATAAATAGCACGGTTATTAAACCCACCGGCGTTTGTCGCATCAGCACAATTAAGCGCAAGGAAATAGCTAAAGAGCACATCTACTTCGCCAGCGCCTTTATCGTCAACGCTGCGCCATTCATCCTCGGTATTTACCAACCCACCGCGCCAACCAACGGCGCTGAATTCACCCTTATTGAGCTCAGCAAGAACTGGCGTCATAGCATCGCCCAGGAATCTGGTGGAAGGATCCATTACAACCATATATTTCGTATTTAAATTCTTTAACAAAGCATTTGTATTTTCGCCCCAGCCGAAGTTTTCGGTGATTGCAATTAGCTGAAATTGCAGATCGATCTCATCAACTAATTCGGCCGGCTCACCAATCACCAAAGCAATGATGGGGATATCCGTATGCGCCTTTACGGTGCGAACTGTTTCAACAGCATCAGCGATAAAGCCATCAACAATTATTGTGATCGCAATATCACCATTGACCTTGATCGCTTTGATGTGACGCGTTGACCCATAGCGGGGATAACGTTCTTTGACGCGGAATTCAAAACCACCTGCAACATCGATTACTTCAAATCCCAGTGCTGCAATTTGATCGCGTAATTGATCAGCTTTGGCAAAGTCCTTGGCAGCGCGCGCATCAAGGCGTTCTTGCGCCAGCACTTCTTTACTCTTTGATTCATCCATTTTTAATTACAACCGCTTTCGCCATCCCGAGTACTTTCACGCCTGCCGAAGTGGCCACGAGATCTAACTTGATTTCAACACCATTTACTTCAACGATGGTTGCGTTAATAGTGAGATCTACTTTTTCACCTACTGGAACGATGACCGGCTTGATGAAGCGAGCGCCAAACTCTTTAACGCTGGCTGCACCGCCTGACCAATCAGTTACATACTTACCAACCAGAGCCATTGTCAGCATCCCGTGGGCAATAACATTTGGAAGACCAACAGACAGCGCGAATTCTTCGTTCTGGTGAATTGGGTTCTGATCACCGCTGGCATCGGCATAAGCCTTGAGCATGGCGCGATCTAGATAAACAACTTTTGGCGCAAGTGCTGTTCCGACGCTAATCATGCGCGCACCACCAAGGTTGACCACGAGGAGATAACTAGCTCAGCACCACGATGTAGATCAGAGCGCACGTTAACGATTTCATTGCCGGCGGCCACGCGATAGCTTTCGATTATTGCTGAACAGCTAAGTGAATCTCCAGCTTTTACGGCAGAAAAGATTTCAAATTTTTGATCGCCATGAACCAGGCGCGACCAATCCAAACCAATTTCTGGCTTAGTTAAGATATTTTGGAATTGATCTAGAGATATTCGGATAGTAAAAGTTGGTGGAGCAATAGCTGTATCGGTCTCGCCAATTACGGCAGCAAAAGCATCGATTTCAGATTGGGTAATAGATATGGAATCAGCACCTGCGAAGGTGCGCCCGACAGAATCGGGTGCGAGCATTAGCGAGTTTCGCGGTGAAGAGTTGAAGACTTGCAACGTGGACAGAACTTCTTGAGTTCCATGCGGTCTGGATCGTTGCGGCGGTTCTTCTTGGTGATGTAGTTACGCTCTTTGCAGTCGACGCAGGCCATGGTGATCTTTGGACGAACGTCCGCGCTCTTACTTGCCATGGTCTTGCTCCTTCTATCGGATTGTTACGAGGCGCTTAGGTTACCTGAGCGATCTCGTAGCGCGAAATTCACGCTTGTACTGCTGGTCTTACTAGTAGCGGAGGCGGGATTTGAACCCACGACACAGCGATTATGAGCCGCTTGCTCTACCAAGCTGAGCTACCCCGCCAAGGGTTGTGCATTTTCGAGCCCCCCACCGGAATCGAACCGGTGACCTTTTCCTTACCATGGAAACGCTCTACCGTCTGAGCTAGGGGGGCAATAGGTAGAGGTGTGAGTGTACGACAGTTGCAGGGAAAGTTAAAAATTAACGCCCTGGATCAAGCGTGACTTTGCCCGTTGTCTGACGAGCCAGCATCGCCTGGTGAGCAATTTTTGCCTCGGATAATCCATAAGTTGCACCGATAACTGGCTTTAACGCACCTGATGAAATTAAAGCAAATAGCTCCGTTAAGACATCGCCCATTAACTCTTTCTTTCCAAAGCAATGCGAAAGCCAAAAACCAGCAACTGTCTTGGTCCCACCCATTAAAACGCCAGGATGAATTGGAGTTGGCGCAGTGCGAGATGCCATCCCGAAAGTAATCAAGCGGCCAAATGGCGCAAGTACTTCAAGACTGGCATCAAATGTTTTACCACCGACCATTTCCAAAACGATATCGATGCGCTTTCCACCATTTGCGGCGATCATCGCACCAGCTAAATCATCAGAGTTAGCATCGACAACAGCATCTGCACCTAGCGATATTGCCAATTCATTTTTAGCAGCAGATGATGTAACAGCAATTACCTTTGCACCCCACATCTTGGCTAACTGAATTGCCAGCGTTCCGACTCCACCGGCGCCCGCCTGAACAACCACGCTTTCACCAGCCTTGACATGCGCCATAGTTTTCAAGATATGCCAAGCAGTTGTGCCTTGAACCAACATGGCAACCGCTTGCTCGTCAGTAACACCTTCAGGAATATCTACACACATAGCTTTTGGGGCCAACGCCTTTTGCGCATAGCCACCAGTTGTTGCACTTGCGAGTACGCGTCTTCCGCTTTGCGTCTTTCCAACAACTTCTATACCAGGAACCAGCGGCAAAGTCTGCTTCGACAAGTATGAGTTCTCGGTTTGATGGGTATCGGCGTAGTTGATACCAATACAAGTGACTTCAATTAACTCTTCACTATCGTTTGGAATTGGATCTGGCAGATCCACCAAGGTCATCACATCGGGGCCGCCAAATTGCGTTATTTGGATAGCTTTCATTGGCTATCGCACACACAGCGATCGTTTTCTGCAACCCCCTGTAGGGCTTCTTCAATGTGTTCCCCACAGCCAGACCAAGTAAATTTCTGGCACTTCTTACAAACTACACGTGAACACATCTGAGCCTCCTATTAATTGTGAATTCAGTCTATTACTAGAAATACTTACGGAAGATCTTTCTAAAGCGCTTAGTTACACGCTTATTTAACTTAAGCGTTTGATCTAACGGTGAAACCGCCATAACCCGGACATGTGCTGGCTCATCGGGGGTAATTACATCCTTTAGCGCTGGCGAATTTTGATCGAGTGAATCTGCAATGCGTTCGATATTAGCCACCATCGAAAGTCCACGCACAATCTGCTCTTGATCAGCATCTTTAGCATCTTCAATTAACGATTCGGCTAAAGCTGATCCAGCCTCGCGCGCATCATCTGTTGCGGTGGTTAAAGTCTCGAAATCTTCTTCATCTTCAAATTTGGCAGAGATCGCATAGCTGGCAGCAGACAGGGCAACGGCAATTTGTTTATTGGTTGAATCTGCAATACCACCGCTTACTGCTGAATCAAATAGGGTGCGGGCAATCATGCGAACTTGCAACAAGGTATGTTCAATAGCGATTCCTTGAATATAGACATCTTCTGCTTCATCTTTTTCAGCCGTTGGAAACCAGCGAGCATGTCCGCGAGCTTCAACAGATTGTGCGCGGATAGATGGAATTGCCTCCATTAATAAGCGCGCCTTTGCCAACCAATTTCCGGCTTCCTTCTGGGTGTAACCAGCTGCAACGCCTTCTGACATTTTTGCAAGTAACTCGGCTGCCTTTGTGCTGACATCAGTGATCTGATCTATCGCGCGCCCAACCGGAGTCTTCGCGTGTGAAAAGTATGAGAAGAAGATGGCAATAGCGGCGCCTATTAAAGTTGAACCTAAACGATGAGTAGCGGTTGCCCCACTAATGCCCGGGCCAATGACAATGAGCGCAGTAACTGGAACGTTTACTGAAGCCACTTCACCTAAGTGAAGGGCGCGGGCCACAACAGCACAGAAAATAACTGTCAGGCCAACGGCTATAAATCCAACGTCGAAGATTGAAACATTTAATAGAGCAACGGATGCGCCTATGGCGGTACCTACGATTTGCCCAAAGCCTTCGCGTACTGATTTATGGAGCGAAATACGGATTGATAAAGTACAAACGATCGCGGCGACAACGCCACCATCTTTGATTAATAAATCGCCCACTTGCCAGGAGACAGCCCCGGCTAAGCCAGCCACAATAATTTGGCGTACCCAGACTTGGCGGTCAGCGAATAACTTCTTTATCTTCTTCCACATGATGTGGCTAAGTTTAGTAGGAGCGCACCATTTCGCACATGCGGGCAGCGTTATCTGCCAAGTGTCCGCGAGAGAGAGCGCCACCTATCAATAGAGCAGCATCTTTGCCATACATTTCGATCATTTCTGGGATTCGCTCTAAAGTCATTCCGCCTGCTGGTGCGACTATTAATGGATTTAGACTTCCGAGACCTTCACGTGATCGATCTGCAATCTCTAAACATTGCGCTGATGTAAATGAGAAACGTCCGCCAACATTTGGGAAGATTGAAATATCAGCTCCCGCTAAACGCATGAATGTGCCCAGCGCAATTCCATGTGAAATTCCTTCATTTTTTGAGATAACTAGAGAACCCAACATCGCAGGATGGCCCAAAATTGGCAGCGCAATCGAACCATCTGATGCAATCTTGCGCAGCGAATCAAAGCCGGTAATACCAGGAATAATTAATAAGGCGCCAGCTCCTAGCCCTTTCGCAGTGTGTGCCGCATCGCTAATTTGATCAAAAGGTAGATTTAAACTTGGGGCATAAACAGAGCTACCACCAGTGGTCGCATTCGCTTCATTGACTGCTTGGGAAATTAGAGTTACTCGTTCGGTCCAAGTCGCCCAAGGTTGATTAGCCAAACTGTGATCATCTTTAATTAGATCAAAACCAGCCAGCGCTAAGGTGCGAGCCGTTGCTGCCAAAGTTTTAGCATCTGACCCCATTGGCTTCAGCGCTGTTGCAACTAAGGGTCGGGTCGGTGCGTTAAATAATTTCCGCAATCCACTAATTCCAAAGCGGGGTCCAGCAAATTTCTGTAAAAGTTGGGCAGGCAGTTTTAGATCAACCATCTTTACTCCAGGAAATAGTGAGACATTGCCCCAAAGTACGTTTAATAATTGATTTAGCTCTCCCCCGGCCACATCAGGGTTATAGGAGATAGTGATTAAATGGTGGGTTTTATCGGTTGATGAGATCTCTTCAACTTTTCCAACTACTTCTTCTTGAATCCAAGTTGGTGCAAGCTCGTATGGAAATTCAATTGTTTGTTCTACCCTAATTACATCGGCGATAGCAGCCGGGTTTTCACCTACAAATGCATAAGTTACGTAAATACGATCCATTAAAGCGCTGCCACCTTTGTTATAGGACTGTCTCTACCTTGGGAATGCGGCTGCAACGCCGCCATCTACTGCGATGACGCTACCAGTAGTACGCGATGATTCATCGCTTAAGAAGAAGGCAGCAGCTCGGGCTACATCAAGGCTTCTAACTCGTGCGTTAAGTAGATTGCGAGAGGCATAGAAATCTTCAAGCTCTTCTGGTTTCACGCCATGTGCAGCTGCACGTTGTTCGCGAATACCACCTTCCCACAATTTGCTGTTATCAAATACGGCATCAGGGTTAATTCCATTGCAGCGAATTCCGGCGCTTCCACCTTCCAGAGATGCGATACGCATCAACTGCAGCATTCCTGCCTTGCTCACTGAATAACCGCCAAAGCCAGCACCTGGTGAAAATGCGTTCTTGCTCGCTATATAAACCAGCGATCCACCCATCTTCTGCTTGCGCATTACCTTCATTGCTTCTTTAGTCAACATAAAAGCGCTAGATAAGTTGATATCTAAACCACGGCGCCATTTCTCAACATCTAGATCTTCCAGCTTGTCGCTAATTCCAATGCCGGCGTTGATAACTACGCCATCTAAGCCACCAAAGTGCTTAATAGTTTTTGTGACAGTAGCCTGAACATCAACCTCTTTAGATTGATCTCCCAAAATTAACAATGGAGGATTGCACTTATTTTCAGCAAATTCCTTTTCAACCTCAATTAGCCCGGCTTCTTCAATATCAGCAAGTACTAAATGCGCACCGCGTTTAGCAAGTTCTAACGCAACCCCACGACCGATGCCGCTGCCGGCGCCAGTAACGATAATGATGTGGCCATCTAATTGAGCAAGTGCCGGCTTATTCTTTAACTTAAATAACTCCATCGGCCAGTAATCAAAACCAAAGATTTCCGCATCCGAAATAGTGTCACCATCGCCAAATACATCAACAACACGTGCCGCAACTTTATGAGTGCGGGAGGCGATATCTGCCAACATCGTGTTCTCTTTAATTGTGGTTGCAGCTGTTATTGCGCCGACTCCGGGAACGATTATGACTTTAGGATCATTGCCATGGCTTACATAACCGGCCGGAAGCAATGATTTATTGGCTTCAAAGTACGCAGCGTAATTCTTGCGAAATTCTTTGATGCCAGTTTCGGTATCTGCCAAAGTCACGGTTGCTGACTTGGGACGAATTCGCAGCATGTGATCGGCACTCGATGCGCCAAGGGCGAGAATTTTCTTTAGATCTGGGCGAGATGCAATCTCTGCCAAACGGGTATCGGTGCGCAGTAACTGCTTCTTGCCAATTGTTCCGCGTAACTTTAGTAGTAAATCTTTTAGCTCTTCATCAGGTAGATCCTGGTGCTGGAAGTTTGCCGCAGGGCGCTTATTTAGCGAATCTAAATACTTATCTGCCAGAGCGACCGTATCAAGCGTCTTTTGATAACAACGATCTGAATCTTCATCCCAAACTACAAGACCGTGATGCGCAAGGACAACACCGGCATAATCTCCGAGGCCGCCAACTATCTTTGAAAGGCTAAAGCCTGGTCGCATCCAATCTACATAGGCAAAATTTTCACCGAGGGCTTCACGGACAGCCTTTTCGCCTTGCGGATGATTCGTTAGCGCACAAATAGCATCTGCGTGCACGTGATCAATATGTTTAGCAGGCAAGAAGCCATGTAAAAGAGTTTCAATTGATGGCCGGCGTGAGGTTGGATCAACCAGCGCACGAGTTACATAATCAACCATCGTGTCATCATCTAAAGAATCGAAGTCGCGTAGCGCTAATAAATCTTCTAGATATAGCGCGGGATAATCGCGATCGATGGCATATTGCATATCTGCGCCTGAGCCTTTAACCCATAAAACTTTCTTCAGGCGACCGAGGTGATCTTTAATCTCACCTTTACTTGAGGTGTTACCGCCACCGTAAACCACCATCGACTGGTCAGCGCCGATCTTCTGAGAACGTGCGACTAGATCATGTAGCGGCTTTAATTCACTCATAACGTTTGGCCCTCTGCTATTTCATAGGATTGTTTCTCGGTGATTACTGCGCTTATGTATTTTGCTGGGGTTACATCAAATGCTGGGTTAAAAGTCTTTGCACCAAGTGGCGCCACTTGAATACCTTTAAATTGCGTTAGCTCTTCATCTCGACGAATCTCGATATGTATTTCAGCGCCAGTTGCAATTGACCGATCAACCGTTGATTCAGGCGCAACTACCAAGAAAGGAATTCCTGCGGCGTGACAAGCCAGAGCCACACTTAGTGATCCAATTTTATTTGCTGAATCGCCATTCTTGGCGATTCGATCTGCACCTATGAGAGCGGCATCAATTCGTCCGCTTAATATCGCCATCGCAGCAGCGCCATCTGGTTCGATTCGATAAGGGATCTCAGATTTCATAAGTTCCCAAGCTGTAAGTCTTGAACCTTGCAGCAACGGACGAGTCTCATCTGCATAAACTTCTTTTACATTTCCACGCTTGTGCAATTCTTTAATCACACCTAAAGCAGTACCTGTGCCGGTAGTTGCCAACGAACCGGTGTTGCAATGAGTCAATAGTGTTAAAGGTTTTGAACCTAATTTATTGATTAACCAATCAGCGCCAATATTTCCCATATCAATGCTCGATTGCTTATCCTCGCGAGCTAATTGATGTGCAGCAGCCAAGACTGCATCACGGCCTTCCGGTAAGTGTTTACGAATCTTCTCAACCGCCCATGCCAGATTAACTGCAGTTGGGCGCGCATCACGGAGCAGATCAATTTGTTGTTCTAACTCAGTTGCGCTGCGCCCCTTTCGCGCTGCCTCATCTATTGCAAGTACTACTCCGTAAGCACCGGCAACGCCAAGAGCGGGAGCGCCACGCACGACGAGGCGCTGAATAGCGTCAATGTATCCAGCTAATTCATTGTAAGAGTTATAAGTCTCTGAATTAGGGATTTTGGTCTGATCGAGTAATACGATCTCTCCGTTTTGCCAGACAATCGCCTCAAAAGCGCTAAACATTTAAATGCTCCTTCTTCAAGGCGCTGAACGTATCACTTGTTAGCCGCCATTTTATGCCTATGTCTTGCCAGAGTTGAAGCCCTCATTTACCCTTAGGAATTGCTATCAAAGGTGGTCACGATGAAATATATGTCAGTCAAGAGTCTGCTCACAAGTGACGAATCTTTAATACCCACAAATTTTATCGATAAACTCGAAGATATATTGCATGGCTTCCTCGGAATAGTTTTATTTATAATTTCTGTCTTGGCCGCTGGCTATACATTGCTACGACTTATAGAAACCCGTCCATTTTTTCCAGTTGGAATGATTCAGGCAATTAACGACATTCTCTTTGTAATTATCATTCTTGAAATTATGCGTACTGTAATTGTGCGGTTTACTGATGGTATTTTCCAGTTGGATAACTTCTTAATCATCGGCGTTATCGCAGCAGTTCGCCACATTCTTACCGTTGGCGCATCGTTGACCATGGAAAAAGAGAAGACAACCGAGTACTTCAACCGTGCGCTCACCGAAATGGGCGTCAATACGGGAATTGTTTTAGCTCTTGTCTTTGCGCTCTTCTTATCTCGCGCAGCACGCAAAAATAAACCTGCTAAGTAAAGTTCTGGTGGCGGGTGAAGGATTTGAACCTTCGAAGGCAGAGCCGGGGGATTTACAGTCCCCTCCCATTGGCCGCTCGGGCAACCCGCCAGGGTCATTCTTTTACGGCGGGCGCTAGATTACCTCAATTTATTTAGCATTGGTAATCGGCTAATTTGACTGCCTTTTCCAGATAAAGAAGAGCAGTAAGCCTCCCCCAACAACCAAAGTTGCGCTAATAATTAAATATATTGAAATTTTATTTTCAGATCCACTATCTCGCGTAAGGGGAGTTAGCGCGTTCTCATCTGTCACTGCAACAGCCTTTGGCGAAACTATAAATTGATAATCACCAGTAATGACATGTCCATCTGCAGCTACTGCTCGATAACTTACTTTAATTAATCCATTTACGTCAGTTGAGGATAAGTTTATAGAAAGCACTGCACCAGATACTTCGGGCTTCCCAGAGGCTAATTCCACTCCTGATTCGTCTATTACAGCTATTGAATTTGAATTTCCGATACTGACTAAATCTTCTGCGAAGGTAAGCGAGATAGCAGAAGGCAAAACATCGACGCTGGAATCTGCCGCAGGATCTGCGCTGATTAATGAAGTGTGGGCAGAGGCGGGTAGTGCGATTAAGGAGATCGCTAAAATCCCTGTAGTAAATAGGAATTTAGATTTCTTCATGCTTGCAGTCTATCCGTGGTGAACTTCTTTATTTACCTTGGGCGCGATAACCTTGCCTCATACCGAGTTGTTAAAACTCGTTCGTTTAAGGAGGGTCATCATGGCTGATAGCAGTTTTGACGTTGTATCCAAGATCGATCGCATGGAGCTAGATAACGCAATCAACCAAGCAATCCGCGAGATTGATACTCGCTTTGACTTTAAAAACACGGGCGCCAAGATTGAGATGGCTGGCGAAAAGATTGCGATTGAAGCTGATACTGAAGAACGCGCGAAGGCAACTCTGGAGGTTGTAAAAGATAAGATGATTAAGCGTGGAGTTTCGCTCAAACACATCGATCCTGCTGAGCCACAACTATCTGGAAAGATCTACAAGATTTCTTGCCCACTTAAAGAAGGTATCTCAACTGAGAATGCCAAAAAGATTGCTAAGTTTTTACGTGATGAAGGTCCAAAGTCCATTAAGTCCCAGATCCAAGGTGACGAACTGCGTGTGACAAGTAAGAGCCGTGATGATTTGCAAGCGACAATGGCCATGATTAAAGAAGGTAAATGGGATTTTGCTGTTCAATTCGTGAATTTTCGTTAATTGAATAAACAAAAGCTCGGCCTTATTTATGGGGTCAGCGCCTATGTTCTGTGGGGCATGTTTCCGCTCTATTGGCCCTTGCTCAAACCAGCGAATTCACTCGAAATAGTTTCACATCGTGCCGTCTGGACGATGGTTTTCTGCATCATTGTTCTAACGGCAACCCATGCGCTTAAATCAACTCTAGCTACATTTAAGCGACCCAAGGTTGCCGCAAAGCTATTTGCCACAACGTTCCTAATTTCAATTAACTGGCTGGTTTATATCTGGGCGACAAATAACGGCCATGTAGTTGAAGCAGCACTTGGTTATTACATCAATCCGCTAATGGTTATCGCCTTTGGCGTAATACTTCTTAAAGAACATATGCGCCCATTGCAATGGACCGCTGTTTCCATAGCCGCAATCGGAGTTCTGGTTCTGACTATCGATTACGGGCGCTTGCCATGGGTTGCACTTGCCTTAGCGCTTTCTTGGGGTAGCTATGGCCTTATGAAGAAGCAACTTGGCATCGGAGCTCTTGAGGGCTTAACTATCGAAACTTTAATTGCTTTCATTCCGTATTGTGGTTATTTAATATTTATGGGTGCCAAAGGTGAGGGACACTTTGGCCACGGAGCGGGAATAACAGCGCTTCTGATTAGCGCTGGCGCGGTGACCGCAATCCCATTGTTGTTATTTAATGGTGCCACAACTCGATTGCCACTTACTTCTATTGGTCTACTTCAATATATAACTCCAACACTCACTTTTATTGTTGGAGTTTGGATCAATCACGAAGTAATGCCAGCAGCGCGTTGGGCAGGTTTTATATTAATTTGGATAGCGCTAATAACTTTAGCCTTTGATTTAGTTCGCTCAGGCAGAGCGGTCAATAACAGCATCGCATAGCGAAAATAACGCTGCCGTTGCTGGAGTTACCGACAGTGGACCCAGCGCAGCTCTTGCTTGTTTAGCAACCTGACTGAGCTGCTCACGCGCCTGGTTTAAACCATCGTGGGTGCGAAGTGCGCGTAATACTTGTGCGACGGTCTCTTCATCATGAATTGGTGCGCTTAATAACCTTTTTAGCTCAGCATCTTCGCTCATACCGGAAGCCATAACATTTATCGTCACAAGCGTTGGTACGCCCTCACGCAAATCAGTTCCTGGAGTCTTTCCTGATTGATTGGATTCACTGGCGATATCGATTACATCATCAGCTAATTGGAAGGCGATTCCGATCTGTTCACCGAATTTAGTTAAGGTTTCAGTTACTTCACGTGGTGCACCAGATAACATCGCACCAAAGCGTGCGCTAGTTGCAATCAAAGAACCAGTCTTATCCCCCACTACGCGCAAGTAATGAGCAAGTGGATCTTCACCATTTTGCGGACCTTGCGTCTCCATAATCTGACCAATAACTAAACGTTCAAATGTGCGCGCCTGTAAGCGAACGGCTTCTGGACCAAGGTCTGCCAATAAATCTGATGCTTTAGAGAAGAGGTAATCACCTGTAAGAATTGCGATGGTATTACCCCAACGGTTGTTGGCACTTTCTACCCCGCGACGAAGTGGTGCTTCATCCATAACGTCATCGTGATAGAGCGTTGCTAAATGCGTTAGCTCGCAAACAACTGCTGCTGGAATTATCTCTTTGCGGGTGCTATCGCCAAAGTGGGATGAGATTAAAGTCAGCAGTGGGCGCAGACGCTTCCCGCCTGCAGCAACTAAATGCCTAGAAGTCTCTTCAACTAGCGGGTAATCACCTTTTATATGCTCGCGAAGTAACTCTTCCACGCCCTGCATACCAAGGGCCAGATCAGCCTCTAACGAGGGATCTAGATCAGGTATACCGAAGGATGGCATTAGCGCAGGAAGCTGGCGGTGCTCTGGATGAAGTTAATCAAAGGGGTTGGATAGATACCAAGTGCGAAAGTTACAACCGCTGAAACAATGATTGCAATCTGTGTGTTGATAGATGGAATGACAACGCTAGTGCCATCTTCAATTGGATCGTTGAAGAACATCAAAACAATTACGCGAATATAGAAGAAGGCTGCGATCGCAGATGAAAGTACGCCAGTAATCAAAATTACAGTTGATCCACTTTCGTATGCGGCTGAGAAGATCGAGAACTTTCCAATAAATCCGCTAGTAAGCGGAATACCTGCAAAGGCAAGCAAGAATCCGGCAAAGGCAGTTGCTACCCAAGGAGAGCGCTTACCAAGTCCGCTCCAGCGATTTAGATCAGTTACTTCACCAGCTGAATCGCGAACCAGCGTTACAACGCCAAAGGCACCAACTGTGGCAACACCGTAGGCAAAGAGGTAGAAGATAGATGCGTCTAAACCTGATTTATTTAGCGCAATTACGCCAGAGAGCAAGAAGCCAGCGTGAGCTATGGATGAGTAAGCGAGCATGCGCTTAACATCGCGTTGTGCGATAGCAACCAGTGAACCAAAGACCATTGTCACCAGTGCGATTGCAATTAACGCCGGACGCCATTGCCAGAAAGCTTCAGCGAAGGAAATGTAGAAGATACGTAGCATCGCACCAAAGGCAGCGACCTTGGTTGCAGCAGCCATAAATGCAGTCACTGCAGTAGGAGCACCTTGGTAAACATCTGGTGACCAAGCATGGAATGGAACTGCGCCAACTTTAAAGAGCAGCCCAACTGAGAGAAATGCGATACCGAGCAAGAGATAGACATCGTTGCCAGTGCTACCAATAACTGCTGCATGAATTCCTGCAAACGAAGTCGAAGCAGAATATCCGTAGAGATATGCAACGCCCATCAGGAAGAAGGCAGATGCAAATGCACCAAGCAGGAAGTACTTAAGCGCAGCTTCTTGGGACATCAAGCGACGGCGACGCGATAGGCCAGCCAGTAAGTAAAGAGGAAGTGAAAGCATTTCAAGTGCTACAAAAAGTGTGATCAAGTCGGTAGCTAATGGGAAGAGCAACATTCCAGCTACCGCAAATAGGGTAAGCGGATAGATCTCGGTAACTTTTAGATCTTGTTGTAGCGAATTGCGCTCTTCATCTGAACCAGGAAGCGCTGCAGCAAGTGCTGTGAAACTCTCTTGATCAGCAAGTAAGAAGACGGCGATGATGGCGATAATCAGAATGGATGCCTGTAACAACATACCTGCGCCATCAAAGGAGACTGAGCCCATTGCAGCGGCGGTAGATGATTTTCCACGGACTCTAATTAGTGATGCAAGCGAGAGAACTAAGGTCGCTAGCGTTATAAAGAGCTGGGCTGCCGCACGCGAGTTACGAGGTGCAAAGGCTTCAACTAGTACGCCTATCAGGGCACCAGCGAGAACAATCAGAATCGGTGCGAGAAGTGCGTAATCAAGAGTCGGTGTTACAAAATTAATCATTACTTGCCCTCACTAATGGTTGGTGCAGGATCAGTAAACCCTTGTTGCGAAATTACAGTTGCAGCGGCTGGATTGATAATTTTCAGCAACGGTGAAGGATAGAAACCTAGAGCCACGATTACTGCAATAACAGGTGCGATTGCAATCTTCTCGCGCAGCGTTAGATCCGTTAAGTGCTCATTACCTGGAGTCGTTGGTCCATGCAGAGCGCGCTGGACCGGAATCAAGATATATAACGCAGCTAGAACAATGCCGAAGGTGGCAATTACTGCAGCAACTGGATAGCGCGTAAATGTTCCAACCAAAACTAAGAATTCGCTGACGAAACTAGATAGACCAGGGAGAGCCAAGCTCGACATTCCTGCGATAAAGAATGTCCAGGCCATAATTGGAGTCACTCGTTGCAAGCCACCAAAATCGGAAATTGTTGAAGATTTGCGGCGCGAGATCATAAAGCCGGCAACTAAGAACAGTGCGGCTGTTGAGAAACCATGGTTGAACATATACAGGATCGCACCAGAATGACCCTGAGTTGTCATCGCAAAGATTCCCATGGTGATAAAGCCAAAGTGTGAAATAGATGTATAAGCGATCAGACGTTTAATATCTTTAGCACTGATCGCAAGGAATGCCCCGTAGAGAATTGAAATAACTGCGAGAGTAATGATTAGCGGGGTGAAAGTTTTGCTGGCATTAGGAAATAGCGTTAAGCAGTAACGGATCATTCCAAAGGTTCCGACCTTATCGAGCACGCCTAATAACAAGACAGATGTGCCGGGAGTTGCTGATTTAGCAGCATCTGGCAGCCAGGTATGCAAAGGCCAAAGCGGGGCTTTAATAGCAAATGCAATGAAGAAGCCAAGGAATAAGACGTTCTCCATCATCGGTGTAAGCACCGTGTGTAATTGAGAAAGTGTGGTGATGTCGAAGGTGCGGTTTCCATAACGAGTAGCCATTACGAAGATACCGATGATTGAGGCCAACATCAGAAGCCCACCGAAGAGGCTATAGAGCAAGAATTTAACGGCAGCTGCGGCGCGTTCACCCGAACCAAATCCTCCGATGAGGAAGTAGACCGGAACTAACATTGCTTCAAAGAAGACGTAGAACAAGAAGACGTCAGTTGATGCAAAGACACCAATCATCATGGTTTCTAAAACAAGTAGGAGCATATAGAAAGTCTTAGCGCTCCAGCGTCCACCTTCAGATTCGTTCCACCCTGCAATTACAACGATTGGCGTTAGAAGTACCGACATAAGAATAAGAACTAGCGCAATGCCATCTACGCCAAGTGCATATTTGATACCAAAGGCAGGAATCCATTCGTGTGATTCAACGAATTGGAAGCCGGTGGTATTGAAATCAAATCTAACGGTCATCAAAATACCAACGAGGGCAACCAAGATGGTTGTGGCAAGTGCAATCTGTTTGGTCAATAAGACGTTGGCCTTTGGTGTCAAAGCCAGCGCTGCAGTACCAATTAAAGGCAGCAACATAGAAAGCGTTAATAAATTCATATTCGTTAAGCTCATTTTGTGACCACCCAAATTGCTGCTATCAACACAGCTGCGCCGACCAGAATTAACATCGCGTAGCTTCGCACAAAACCGGTTTGCGTCTTACGAAGCGTTGCGCCGGATCCCATCGCCATCTGACCGATACCACGAACTGCGCCATCGACTACGTTTTGGTCAACCTTCACCAACGCCGCGGTAAGCATCTGGCCAGGGCGCATAAAGAGAGTTTCGTTGATGTCATCTTGCAATAAATCACGACGGGCGATGCGAGTAAAGATAGAAACTTCCTCTGGGGCAACTGCCTCAACATCGGAAAGTTGGTACTTCATAAAGGCAATTGCCACCCCGAGAGCCACCATTACTAGGGCTAAACCAGATACAACTATTGGTGAGAGAAGTTCTGTGTGCTCACCATGGCTTTCAAATAGCGGCTCTAACCAATTCTTTAGCGCATTGCCATTAGATAACAGGAATCCTGAAGCGACGGAGCCGATAGCAAGCAACGCCATTGGCAACCACATCAATATCGGCGACTCGTGAGGATGTTGGTTATCGTCCCAACGCTTTTTACTTGTGAAAGTTAAGATCATTACGCGCGTCATATAGAAAGCGGTGATTGCTGCACCTAGCAAAGCAGTCGAACCAAGCAAAATTCCCTTTGTTCCACCGGCGTTAAATGCTGTTTCAATCAACTTATCTTTGGAGTAGAAGCCAGCAAATGGTGGAACTCCGATAATTGCTAAGTAGCCGAGCCCAAAGGTAATAAAGGTAATTGGCATAAATTTACGCAAGGCTCCATATTTGCGCATATTTACTTCATCGTTCATGCCGTGCATGACAGAGCCAGCGCCAAGGAACATGCCAGCCTTAAAGAAGCCATGAGTTAGCAAGTGCATGATTGCAAATGCATAACCAGCAGGACCGAGGCCCGCACCTAAGATCATGTAACCGATCTGGGACATAGTCGATGCCGCAAGTGCTTTCTTGATGTCATCTTTTGCGGTACCAACTAGTGCACCAAACATCAAAGTAATTGCGCCAACGATTACGACTAATAGCTGGGCGGTAGGAGCGGCATCGAAGACAAAGTTAGAGCGAACAATTAGATAAACACCGGCAGTAACCATCGTCGCTGCGTGGATAAGTGCAGATACTGGAGTTGGTCCTGCCATCGCATCGCCAAGCCAGGCCTGCAATGGGAATTGTGCAGATTTACCGACTGCCGCAACTAATAACATAATTCCGAGCGCAGTCATCGTGCCTTGTGATGCATGATGCGCGTGCTCTTTTACACCAGCAAATGAAACAGTGCCAAGACTTGCAAAGGCGATCATGATCGCAAAGGAGAGACCCATGTCGCCGATACGGTTCATAACAAAGGCTTTTTTAGAGGCTGTGGCATAGGCCGGCTTCTGATTCCAGAAGCCAATTAATAGGTATGAAGCAAGGCCCACGCCTTCCCAACCAACGTAAAGATTTAGGTACGAGTCACCGAGCACAAGTAGCAACATCGCGGCAATAAAGAGGTTTAAGTAGGCAAAGAAGCGGCGGCGATCGTGATCGTGTGACATATAAGAAATTGAATAGATATGAATCAGTGTGCCGACGCCGGTGATCAATAGGACGAAGCAAATAGATAACTGATCCAGCAATAGGGAAGCATCGACATTAAATGAGCCGACGCTGATCCAAGAAAATAACTTCTGGGTTACAGGGCGATTTTCAGTTGCACGCCCCAACATTTGTGAAAGTTGTAGCAAGCCGACAGCAAAAGAACTTGCAGAAAGTGCGGTAGCCAGTAAGTGGCCCCACTTATCTGCCCGGCGACCCAACAGTAATAGTGAGAGCGCGCCAAAGAGAGGAAGTGTAATTAAGTACACGAGTCCGTTATTAGTAACCATCTTTATCGCTTCAACAAACTAGCATCATCGATAGATGCTGAACGGCGCGAACGATAAATTGTCACGATAATAGCTAGGCCAACTACTACTTCGCAAGCGGCAACAACCATCGTAAAGAAGGCGACTACTTGGCCATCTAGGGTGCCGTGAATGCGCGAGAAGGTAACTAAAGTTAAATTCGCGGCATTGAGCATTAGCTCAACGCACATAAAGACCACGATTGCGTTGCGACGAACCACAACTCCAACTGCACCGATCGTAAATAAGATCGCAGATAAGAAGAGGTAATTACTTATATTCATTACTGCTCCTCAATAACTGATGTATCCACGTTATCGAGCTGGAATGGACTGGAATCAATTACATCACCACGCGCTTTGAGAGTTGCAGAAATTGATGAAGGTGCTGCAGTTCCATCTGGCAATAAGGCCGGAACATCAACTGCGTTATGTCGTGCAAAAACTCCTGGGCCAGGCAAGCCGGCAGCTGCTGCAAGTGATCCGGTGCGGAAGCGATTAACTGCTTGTTCACGCTGAGATGGGCGTGGATTAGAACGTTGATGATGGGCCAGAACCATCGCTCCCAGGGCGGCTGTAATCAAGAGCGCTGAAACAACTTCAAAGGGCCAGACATATTTCGAGAATAAAAGTTCTGCTAAACCTTGCACGTTGCCAGATTGGTTTGCGATCTCAAGTCCGATTGGTTGATTACCAAGAGTTGCGCGGCCAAGGAGTGAGACCAACAATCCACCAAAACCAACAGCTGCAGTGATTGCGATCGGGCGAAGCCCAGTAATTGTTTCGCTGAGTGAATCTGATGAATCAACACCAACCAACATAAGAATAAAGAGGAAGAGCATCATTACCGCACCGGTATAAACAACAACTTGAACAATTCCTAAGAAGAGAGCATCTTGGGCGATATAGAAGATGGCTTCGGTGATCATTACCCAAGCCAGCAACAAAGCAGAGTGAACTGCTTTCTTAACTAGTAACATTCCAATTGCAGCCAGTACTGAAAGCGGCGCTAAAATCCAGAACAACGCCGTTTCTGGTCCTTGGATTGTAAAGAACGGTTGCATTACTTAACTTCCTGTGAAGGATGCGATTCTGTGACATCACCGTTGTAATAATTGGTATCTGTCATACCTGGATACATTGGGTGCGGTGGGGGCAACATTCCTGCACGCAGCGGCCCAAGGAGATCATCTTTCTCAAAGATCAATTTTGCGCGAGTTGAATCAGCTAGTTCATATTCATTTGTCATCGTTAGCGCGCGAGTTGGGCAAGCTTCAATACAAAGGCCACAGAAGACACAACGTAAGTAATTGATTTGATAAACCTTGCCGTAGCGCTCACCAGGTGAGACCTGATTATCTGGAGTGTTATCAGCACCTTCTACATAAATCGCATCTGCCGGGCACGCCCACGCACAAAGTTCGCAACCGATACATTTTTCTAGTCCATCTGGGTGACGATTTAATTGATGGCGTCCATGGAAACGCTCGGCTGTAGGTTCTTTAACTTCCGGATACTGAACAGTGTTTACCTTTTTAAACATAGTGATCAAGGTGACCCAGAAGCCTTGCAGCTGCGCCCAAAAGCTCTTCACACCCGGTTGGTCGACCTTTTCATATGCAACTGAAGTGATATCTACATCATTCGAGATATGTGGTTGCACGCTATTTGATTCGTTCTGATCAGCCACGATCGCCCCCTTGGTTAGAAACGTTGATGGTTGTTATTGCAGATGGAAGTGATGGAACTGCAAAATTTGGTTCGGCAGGCGTTGGATGCACCACAGAATCTCGTTTCTTTTTAGAGCTATCAAAGGCGGTTGAAATTCCAAGAACAATCAACACAACAACACCTGCGAACCCGAAGGTGACTGGACGAGATTGGCTAGTTGTAGAAATTATGCGCAGAGTCGCAACTACCAAGATCCAAAGCAATGAGACTGGAATCAAAACTTTCCAACCAAATTGCATGAATTGGTCATAGCGCAGACGCGGCAAGGTGCCACGTAGCCAAACAAAGATAAAGAAGAAGAAGAGAACTTTAAAGAAGAACCAGATCAATGTGAACCAGCCACCGAGCCATTGTTCAGTAAAGCCAAGTCCTGGGAAGGCGTGATATCCACCAAGGAATAGCGTTGTGGCAAGGGCTGATACTGCAATGATATTTATATATTCAGCTAAGAAAAATAGTGCAAACTTAAGTGATGAGTATTCAGTGTGGAATCCACCGACTAGTTCACCTTCGGCTTCAGCGAGGTCAAATGGAGCGCGGTTAGTTTCACCAACCATTGAGATTGCATAGATAACAAATGACGGGAAGAGAACGAACCCATACCACCAGGTATCTTGCTGTGCCTGCACGATACTTGAAGTCGACATGGAACCTGAGTAAATAAAGACAGATACGAGGGAAAGCCCCATAGCAATTTCATAGGAAATAACTTGTGCACTAGAACGTAATCCACCAAGTAGTGGGTAAGTAGATCCTGATGACCAACCAGCTAAAACAATTCCGTAAACGCCAACTGATGCTGTTGCCAATACATATAGAACACCGACTGGAATATCAGTTAACTGCATAACGGTTTTCTCACCAAAGAAGGTAACTGGGCCAGTCAGCGGCATCACGGCAAAGGCCATAAAGGCAGTTGTGGCGCTGATAATTGGCGCGATAACGAATACAACTTTATCTGCCGCAGCTGGGATTAAATCTTCCTTTAGCGCCAGCTTTACGCCATCGGCCAGAGCTTGTATCAATCCAAACTTGCCAACGCGGTTTGGGCCAACGCGCATCTGCATGCGGGCCACGATTCGCCGTTCGGCCCAGACCGACATGATTGTTAATACAACGCAGACCGCGAAAACAATTACCGCTTTAAGGGTAATAATCCAACCTGGATCATCTAGTAATAACTGCGCATTAGTCATGCCTTCACCACCGTTACTACATCGCCATGAACTGCATTTAGCGAAAGTAAGGTTTGTGTGCCGAACGAATTACGGGGCACCCAGACTGCATCATCATGAATATCTTCAACAAGTGCCGGCAATGAGATCGCACCATGCGCATTTGAAACTCGCAAAATGTCGCCATCTTTAACGCCTAAAGTTTCAGCACGCTTTGGAGAAATAACTGCCACGGCCTTACGAGCTGTGCCAGCTAAATTCGCTTCACCTTTTTGCATCGTGCCAAGATCTAGCAAGCGGCGCCAAGAGTTTAGGAGCGCTTCGTTTCCAGAAATTTTATTTGCACCTGTTGCGGCAACTGTTGCAAAGTTAGCGCGCGCACCATCCCATTTACCAAGGGATGCAATTTCGCGCGCAGCTTGGGTGACTGTGCCAAGCATGATGGATTCACCCAACTGATCTGCAACTGCAGAAAGGATGCGTAGGTCAGAGCGATTTAGTGAATCAGAAACTGCGGCATCAAAGGCACGAGGGCGACCTTCCCAATTAAGGAAGGATCCAGATTTTTCAGTAATCGCCGCAACTGGCAGAACCACATCTGCCACATCTGTAACTGCAGATGGAGCGATTTCAAGTGAGACAACAAAAGATTTCTTTAGGCCAGCAAGTACTTCTGCGCTATTTGCCATATCAAATGGATCAACGCCACCGACTAGAACAGCATCTAGATCACCCGAATTAAGAGCAGAGATAATTTCAGCAGTCGTGCGACCTGGATTGGTAGGAAGTGATGGAACTCCCCAAACAGCTGCGATATCTACGCGGGCTGCCGCATCCACAACTGGGCGGCCACCTGGCAGAAGGTTTCCGATTGCACCTGCTTCAAGTGCGCCACGTTCGCCGGCGCGACGAGGAATCCACGCAAGTTTTGCACCAGACTTTTCGCTAAGTTGTGAAACTACAGTCAATAAACCGGTTGATTCAGATGCGCGTTCGCCCACCAAAATTATTGATTTTGCAGTCAGTGTTAAAGCTTCGACTGCTGCGCTTTCGGCACCTGGTGCCACCTTAATAAAGTCACCCTTTAGCTTTTCCACGCCAATCGAAAGCTTGGTTGCTACTGCGCTGACTTTCAGAGCACGCTTGCGAACCTGCTTATTAATACGCAGGAAGACAATTGGTGACTCTTCTTCTGGTTCAAAGCCAATTAGAACAACATGATCAGCGATATCGATATCGCGATAGGTAGTTGTTGATCCAACAACTTTGGCAGCAAGGAAATCTCGTTCTTCGTCCGTTGTAACACGCGCGCGGAAATCAATATCGTTTGTGCCAAGTGCAATACGTGCAAATTTGTTGTAACCGTAAGCATCTTCAGTTGTTGCGCGGCCACCAACTAGAACAGCAGCGCGCTTTCCCTTTAGCCCGGAAGCTGCCGCAGCAAGTGCTTCTGGCCAAGATGCTGGTGCAAGAACACCATCTGCACCACGAACTAGTGGCGTAGTTAAACGATCGATTGCTGTTACATATTTAAATGCCCAACGACCTTTATCGCAGTTCCATTCTTCGTTAACCGCCGCGTCATCTCCTGCGAGGCGACGTAGAGTCTTGCCGCGACGAACATCGGTGCGCATATCGCAACCTGATGCACAGTGCTCGCAAGCAGATGGAGTTGAAACTAAATCAAATGGTCGTGCACGGAAACGGTAAGCAGCGCCAGTTAAAGCACCGACAGGACAGATCTGCACAGTATTGCCTGAGAAATAAGATTCAAATGGTTGGTTCTCATAAATTCCAACTTGCTGCAACGCGCCGCGCTCGTTCAAAGTAATAAATGGATCGCCCGCGATCTGATCAGAGAAACGTGTACAACGTGCACAAAGCACGCAGCGTTCACGATCTAGCAATACTTGAGATGAGATAGCAATTGGCTTCTCAAAGGTGCGCTTTACGCCTTCAAAACGAGTTTCTCCATTGCCGGTACTCATCGCTTGGTTCTGCAATGGACATTCGCCGCCCTTGTCACAAACTGGACAATCAAGTGGGTGATTAACGAGCAGCAGTTCCATAACACCGCGTTGTGCTTTTTCAGCTACTGCAGATGTCAACTGTGTTTTAACGATCATATTTGGTTCTACCGGAATAGTGCAGGAAGCCTGTGGCTTTGGAAAGGCACGACCATTGATTTCAATATCAACTAAACATTGGCGGCAAGCACCGACTGGATCAAGCAGCGGGTGATCGCAGAAACGTGGAATCTGAATTCCGAGTTTTTCTGCCGCACGAATTACAAGAGTTCCCTTTGGAACACTAACTTCAAAACCGTCAATAACAACGGTGATGAGTTCTACTGCTTGTGCAGTCGGGTTCTCTTGAGTTGTTGTCATTAGGCGTTGGCACCGGTGAAGAGGGTTGATTTAACTGGATCAAATGGGCAAGCACCATTGGTGAGGTGAGCGATGTATTCATCGCGGAAATATTTAATGGAAGATGTGATCGGGCTGGTGGCGCCATCGCCGAGTGCGCAGAAAGAACGACCCATGATGTTGTCACAGAGATCGAGCAACTTAGCTAGATCAGCTTCAGTACCAACACCGTTTTCGAGATCGCGCAGAATCTGTACCAACCACCAAGTGCCTTCGCGACATGGTGTGCACTTGCCACAAGATTCGTGCTTGTAAAATTCCGTCCAACGCAATACTGCGCGAACAACGCAAGTTGTTTCATCAAAGATTTGTAGCGCTTTTGTACCGAGCATTGAGCCAGCAGCAGATACGCCCTCGTAATCAAGTGGCACATCTAAATGTTCATCAGTAAATAGCGGCGTTGATGATCCGCCTGGTGTCCAGAACTTTAATTTGTGGCCGGCGCGAACTCCGCCAGATAGTTCAAGAATTTCGCGCAATGTAATACCAAGCGGTGCTTCAAATTGACCAGGGTTTGTTACGTGGCCCGATAGCGAATAAAGGGTGGTTCCCTTTGATTTTTCAGTACCCATTGCTTGGTACCACTCGGCACCATTTGCAACGATCGCCGGAACAGAAGCAATTGATTCGACGTTATTTACAACTGTGGGACGTGCATACAAACCTGCGATGGCAGGAAATGGTGGACGAAGTCTTGGTTGGCCACGGAAACCTTCAAGTGAATCAAGCAGAGCAGTTTCTTCACCGCAGATATATGCGCCGGCACCAACGTGCAAAACAACATCAATTCCTTTGCCAAGGTGGCCAGCTTTATAAGCATCTTCAATGGCTTGATTTAATCGGCGCACGACGTGGGTTACTTCGCCACGAATATAGATAAAGGCGTGCTTGGCGCGAATAGCGTGACAAGCGATGATGCAACCTTCGATTAAAACATGTGGATTGGCCATCAGCAGCGGCGTATCTTTACAAGTACCTGGCTCTGATTCATCAGCGTTAACAACTAGATAATGATCTTTTTCATCACCTTGTGGGATAAAGCCCCACTTCATTCCGGTTGGGAATCCTGCGCCGCCGCGACCGCGAAGTCCTGAATCTTTAACAAGTTGAATAACCGCATCTGGATCCATCGCAAGTGCTTTAGCCGATGCCTGGTATCCACCGTGACGTGTATATGCCGCAATCGTAAATGAATCTTTCTCATCCCAATGTGCAGAAAGTACTGGAGCTAGTTTTGTCATTACTTACCCTCTTTCGAAAGTTTTAGGCCAAGCAAGGTTGAATGGCCGGCTTGTACGCCTTCATTAGCTTTTCCATCATTGATTCCGGCCAATACTGATGAAGCTTCTTTCCAAGTAACAAGTGAATCTGGTCCGCGAGTTGGTGGCTTTGGAGTTCCACTGCACATGGAATCAACTAACTCTTTGGCAGATGAGACATCTTGGTTATCGTAAAATTCCCAGTTAGCCATAACAACCGGTGCGTAATCGCAAGCGGCATTACATTCAATATGTTCTAGTGAAACTTTGCCATCAGCGGTTACGCCATCGTTTTCAACGCCAAGGTGGTCTTTAAGAGCTGCAAATATCGCATCTCCGCCCATGACCGCACATAAAGTATTTGTACATACGCCGACGTGATATTCACCGACTGGCTTGCGCTTGTATTGGGTGTAGAAAGTTGCCACGGCAGATACTTCTGCGGTTTCTAGCGTAAGTAGCTTGGCAATTAGTTCAATGCCTTCATTAGTTACATATCCCGCAATTGATTGCACGTAATGCAGTAAAGGCATGATCGCAGAACGGCTACGTGGGTAGCGCTTGATAATTGAGTCCATAACTTGTAATTGATCAGGTGTGTAAGCCATTAGCGGTCAACGCCTCCCATCACAGGATCAATTGAGGCAACTGCGCCGATAATGTCGGCAACCATTGAGCCTTCAGACATTGCAGAAACAGATTGCAAGTTATTAAATGATGGTTCACGGAAGTGCACGCGATATGGGCGTGTGCCACCATCAGAGACAACGTGTGCGCCGAGTTCACCGCGTGGTGATTCGATCGCTGAGTAAACCTGGCCTGCTGGAACACGGAAGCCTTCAGTAACTAACTTGAAGTGGTGGATCAAAGATTCCATTGAGGTGCCCATGATTTCGCGGATATGGTTTAGCGAATTACCCATGCCATCTGCGCCAATGGCAAGTTGTGCAGGCCATGCGATCTTCTTATCAGCGACCATGACAGGTGCGCCTTCAAGTGATTTAAGTTTTTCAGCACATTGTTCAATGATGCGAAGTGATTGTTCTAGTTCGTTAATGCGAATTAAGAAGCGACCATAAACATCGCAGGTATCGGCAGTTACAACATCAAATTTGTAATTTTCATATCCGGAATACGGCTGAATTTTACGAAGATCAAGCGGCAAACCAGTTGCGCGGATAACCGGACCTGTAACACCAAGTGTTGTGGCTCCGGCTAAATCTAAATACCCAATTCCTTCGGTGCGCTTCATCCAGATGCTATTTCCGACTAACAACTTCTCGTTATCTTTAAAGCTATGGCGCAAGTCTTTTACTGTTGCCAGAATCTTCTCGACTGTACCTACTGGTAAATCTTGGGCGACACCGCCTGGACGTATATAGGCCATATTCATACGCAGGCCTGAGATAAATTCAAATACATCTAGAACTTTTTCACGTTCGCGGAAACAGAAGATCATCGGTGAAAGCGCGCCTAGTTCAAGTGCGCCAGTGCCAAGGGCAACCATGTGCGATGAAATGCGGTTGAACTCCATCATCATTACGCGGATAACGTTGGCTTTTTCAGGAACATCATTGGTGATGCCAAGTAATTTCTCTACGCCTAAGCAGTAAGCGGCTTCGTTAAATAACGGAGCCAAGTAATCCATACGAGTTACAAATGTTGTTCCCTGGGTCCAGTTACGAAATTCAATGTTCTTCTCAATTCCTGTGTGCAGGTAACCGATTCCGCAGCGAACTTCAGTAACAGTTTCGCCTTCGAGTTCTAGAACCAAACGAAGCACACCGTGTGTTGATGGGTGCTGTGGCCCCATATTTACAACTACGCGTTCTTCTTTCGCTTGTCCGATTTCAGTTACGAGTGAATCCCAATCGCCACCGGTTACCGAAAAGACAGTGCCTTCAGTAGTTTCGCGCGATGATGCATATGGATCTGCGTATGTACTCACTTGTACGACCTACGATCTGATGGAGGTGGGGTAACAGCGCCCTTGTATTCCACACCGATTCCGCCCAGTGCGTAATCCTTACGTTGTGGATGGCCTTGCCAATCATCTGGCATCAAGATGCGAGTTAAACCAGGATGGCCATCAAAGATAATTCCGAACATGTCGTAAGTTTCGCGCTCATTCCAATTTGATCCTCCCCAGACTTCAACAAGTGATGGAATATGTGGATCGATATCTGGAACAGAGACTTCAAGGCGAATACGTTGGTTATTTGTAATTGATAACAGGTGATAAACCGCGTGTAGTTCACGGTCCTTATCATCTGGATAGTGCACGCCAGATACACCCATCGACATTTCAAATTTCAATTTATCGCGCAAGATCAATGCGACTTCAACTAAACGCTCGCGCTTAATGTGCAGAGTTAGCTCACCGCGATCAACAACAACGCGTTCGATGGCATCGGCAAAATCGGGATAAGCGCGCTCTAGATCATCAGCTACCTGATCAAAATATCCGCCAAATGGACGCTGGGCTGAGCCCGCGCTGGCTGCGCTAGGAACTAGCCCGCCGTAACCTGAGGTATCCCCCGTGCCGGCAGCGCCAAACATCCCTTGCTTATCTTCAGACATTTAAGCCAGCAACCCCTTTAACTGATGGGTTGGAGTTGCATTCATTGCAGCGAGTTCTACTTCTTTAATAACTTTTTCACGGTTAGGCCCAAGTTTTTCATCGTAAATCTGATCGTGCAATTTAAGGATTGCATCCATCAACATTTCTGGACGCGGTGGACAACCTGGCAGGTAAATATCAACGGGAACAACGTGATCTACACCTTGCACGATTGCATAATTATTAAACATTCCGCCAGATGAGGCGCATGCGCCCATTGCAATAACCCACTTTGGCGCTGCCATTTGATCATAAATCTGGCGAAGTACTGGTGCCATTTTATTTGAAACGCGACCAGCGACGATCATTAAATCTGCTTGGCGAGGGGATGCGCGGAAGACTTCCATTCCAAAACGTGCCAAGTCATAACGACCAGCACCGGCTGCCATCATCTCAATTGCACAACATGCCAAACCAAATGTTGCTGGCCACAGCGAGTTTTTACGCATGTAACCTGCAAGTTTTTCAACTGAAGTTAAAACAATTCCGCTAGGTAACTTCTCTTCTAATCCCATTCGAGACCTCCACGGCGCCAGACATATGCATAAGCAACGAAGACCGTTGCGATGAAGATCGACATTTCAATCAGACCGAATAATCCAAGCTGATCAAAGGTGACGGCCCATGGATAAAGAAAGACAATTTCGATATCAAAGATAATAAAGAGCATTGCAGTTAAGAAATATTTAACTGGGAAGCGTCCGCCTTGTGCAGCTTGCGGTGATGGTTCGATTCCGCATTCGTAGGCTTCCATCTTCGCGCGGTTATAGCGCGCAGGACCAGTAACGGCTGCGGCAACGATTGAAATAACGGCGAAGCCAAAGCCGACTGCGGCTATTGCCAGGATCGGAACATATGGATTTGCGCTCACAGGCGAAATCTTAAGGCGGGCAGCGGGGTGGCGCTGACCGTTACGCCTTGACGGCCATGTGAACTGCAACAACCCCAAAGGTCAGGTTGCGCCAGCCGATTTGGGTCCAGCCGGCATCTGCGATCCGGGCGGCGAGCGCCTTTTGATCTGGCCAAGCCCTAATCGATTCAGCCAAGTAAATATAGGCATCTGGGTTGGAAGAGGTCTTCTTGGCGATCGCCGGCAGAGCGCGCATCAAGTAATTGGTATAAACGATCCGAAATGGGCGCCAAACTGGGCTTGAGAACTCGGCTATGACGATCCGGCCGCCCTTTTTGGTCACGCGTAGGGCTTCCCTGAGGGCCTTTTCAGTATCTGAGGTATTGCGCAGGCCAAAGGAGATCGTCACAACATCAAATTCGCCGTCCAGAAAGGGCAGATTTAAGGCATCGGCGAAGGTAAAGGGCAGATGCGGGCGTGCCTTGCGACCTGCGGCCAACATGCCTTCTGAGAAATCAGCTGGGATCACATCGGCACCGGCGGCAGCCAGTGGGGCAGAGCTTGCGCCAGTTCCGGCGGCTAGATCCAGGATCTTCATCCCAGGTGCTGGGGCGATGATGGCGGTGGTTGCCCGGCGCCAAGCCTTGGTCTGCCCCAGGCTCAGTAAATCGTTGACCAAGTCATATCTCTTGGCCACTCCATCGAACATTGCGGCGACTTCATCGGGGTTCTTATCCATATTTGCGCGCGACATGGGCCAAGTCTCTCGCAATAGTAGGCTCACTCACAACTCAAAGGCCATAAAGGGGAAGTAAATGTCGATCGCTACTGGATCACTTCGCGCAACGGTATTTCCGCGCAGCACCGCCCTTACCCATGCCGGCTTTATCGTCGGTGGCACCTTATTTATCGCAGCCTTAGCCCAGATCGCAATCACGGTTCCGGGATCTCCTGTCCCAGTAACCGGACAAACGCTGGCAGTTTATTTAATCGGCACTACATACGGTGCACGTTTTGGTTTTGCAACCTTTGCCACATATCTATTAGCTGGAATTGCAGGCGCACCAGTCTTTGCACCAGCAACTGGCGCAACTGCTCATGGACTTGCGCGATTAACCGGTGCAACTGGCGGATATCTAATTGGAATGTTGGTTGCGGCCTTTGTATTAGGCGCGCTCGCCGATCTCAAGGCTGATCAGAAATTTAAAACATCTTTTCCTGCGTTAATTTTAGGTAGCACGATTGTCTTTGCCTTTGGTTTAACTTGGTTGCATTCATCCCTTGGATTAACTTGGGCACAAACAATTAGCGCCGGTCTTACGCCATTTATCTTTGGCGAATTCATCAAGATCGCAATCACCGCAACATCTCTCCCACTTATTTGGGGCAAGATTTCTCAGAAGCTAACTCGCTAAAGCAATTTCTATGCCTTCCCTTATTCCCGTTACTTCTGCGCGCCTTGGTGAACATCTGCCGCTTTTAGAGCTGCTGCCAGATAACGCACCGCTAAGTTGGGTCCGCGGTGGCGATGGTTTAGTTGGTTGGGGCTCTTACGCAACCATAAAGGTAAGTGGCCCAAATAGATTTAACGATGCCCGTACTTGGTGGCACCAACAGCTAGAAAAATTTGCAGTCGCAGATTCAGTTCATGCCAGCGGTACCGGACCAATTCTCTTTACCTCGTTCTCTTTTGATCAGACCGAAGAATCAGTACTAGTTATCCCCCAAATTGTCGTTGGAATGCGCAATGGCAACTCATGGATTACTTGGATCGGCGATCAAGCCCAGCCTTCGCTTTTAGAAGAAACCCCCGTGCTTGAAGATGCAGAATTTAATTGGGGTGATGGATCTTTAAGTCCCGCCGAATGGCAAGTACGCGTTGCCCAAGCGATTAAAGAGATTGAAGATACCAATCTTGAAAAAGTTGTCCTAGCACGAGATTTAAAAGTTAACTCGCATCGCCCAATAGATGCGCGCAAAATTTTACGTAACTTAAGCGCTGAATATCCTTCAACCTGGATCTTTGCAGTTGATGGATTGGTTGGCGCAACACCTGAGTTATTACTTCGTTTATCTCGCGGCATGGTTACTTCACGCGTTTTGGCGGGCACGATCAGCAAGACCGGCGATGATGAAAAAGATTTGGCGCTAGCGGCATCTCTTGCACGATCATCTAAGGATCTGGAAGAACACGAATACGCAGTTCGTTCAGTTGCCGATGCCCTTGAGCCGTTCTGCACATCAACTAACGTGCCAGATTCCCCCTTTGTTTTGCACTTAGCTAACGTTATGCATTTGGCTACCGATGTCACTGGTGCGTTGATTGAAAGTAAGAAGAGCGTTGATGCCTTTACTATTTTAGAAAAGCTACATCCATCAGCTGCTGTCTGTGGAACACCAACTGATATTGCAGCTAAGTTGATTAAAGATATTGAGGGTATGTCTCGCGGGCGTTATGCCGGTCCCGTTGGTTGGCTCGATGCACGCGGCGATGGCGAGTTAGGTATCGCTTTACGCTGTGGTCAAATTACGGGAACTGAAATTCAAATCTATGCCGGCTGTGGAATTGTGGCCGGTTCTAACCCGGAGAAAGAGCTAACTGAGAGCAGCGCGAAATTTGCACCAATGCGCAGCGCTTTAAATTAAATAGAATTCATCTTGTCGTAAAGACCTTTAATTAAATCAGCGTTACTTTCTCGGTTCGGAACATCGCAGACAATCACACTAATTCCTGACACGGGTTTCTTAATCTCTTCCCGGAGTTGCTCAGCTGATGCGATCGTCTTGGCGGCAATACCCATTGCAGTAGCGATCGCTGCAGGATCTAAACCATGTGGAGTACCAAAGACTTGTTCAAAACCTGTGGCTCCTCGTTGCGGCAACGTTGAGAAGATACCGCCGCCATCATTATTAATAACAAAGATGCGTAAGTTAATTGCTTCACGATGAATTAATCCGGTGAGGTCATGCAAAAATGCCAGGTCTCCCAAGACCGCATACGTTTCGGTATTGGCTGTGGCAATTCCAAGTGCGGTAGAAATATTTCCATCAATTCCAGCAAGTCCGCGATTGGCGAAAGTTCTAATTCCGCTACGAGCAGCACCAAAGGCTTCGATATCGCGGATAGGACGAGAGGAAGCAATAAATAGTGCAGAACCGTCTGGCAAGTGTTGTGAAATTTCGCGAGCGATTAAAGGTTCTGACCATGCAGAAATCTCTTTTACAACTTTAGCGGTGCGCTCAGAATACTTAGCCCACTTGGTCAACCATTCCGGATCAGCGGTTGCGGTATAGAGCTCAGGGAGATCGGTAAATTTCTTCTCTGCCATACGATCAGAATCAACTGTGGCGATGCGTGGATCGATTACAAATGTTGCTCTCGCTTGCTTAATAAGGGCATTTACTGAACGAGATAATGTGGTGCGACCAATTACGATCACAGTATCTGGTGCTAAATCTTTAGCAATCGTTGTTGAAGTGAGAAACAAGCTCGCATGAGCGTTAGTCTCAGAGAAAGTTAACGGATCTTCACTTAAAATTGGCCATCCCAGTTCTTTAGCAAATTTTGTAACATCTGCTGCTTCCAAACCACCGCGATCATGACCGATTACCAATAAGCCGCGAGTCGATTTGCTAGCTAAAGTGCCAGCTTTTTTGCGATCAAATTTACGTGGTGGGCTAACTTTCAGCCCGTCTAACCAAGATGAATCCGAATCGCCAAGTAACGGTTCTTCAAATTGCACATTTAAATGAACTGGCCCAGTCTGCAGAGCATTTAAGGGAAGTTCTAGCGGATAAGCAGCACCTGAAATGTCAGCAAAGTAGCGGACTGCTTTTCCAAAGATTCTGGCTTGTTCCGTTGTTTGATTCGCGCCGGTACGACGTAGCTCAGCAGGACGATCAGCGGTGATAACAAATAAAGGGATATTCGAATGTGAAGCCTCAAGAACTGCTGGATGATAATTCGCAACCGCAGTTCCACTTGTGCATATAACCGGCACTGGAAGTTCTGTCGCTTTAGCTAGACCAAGGGCATAAAAAGCAGCGGTACGTTCATCAATACGGATATGTAATTTAATCAAACCAAGATCTTGGGCAGTTACCAAGGCTAGAGATAGCGGTGCATTACGTGATCCTGGTGAAATAACTGCATCTGTAATGCCTGCTTCAAGTATCTGGCGCACAATGACGCAAGCAAGTTTGGTGGCTTGGTTCATGCGATTAGCTCCCAAGTCTTCATAAGGCGATCTTGCCACCATTTATATCTTTCTGGCGAAACTTCCAAGCCATCAAATTTTGGCTCAATCCGCTTTACCTCAATTTCTCCGTTAGCGATCGGCAAGGACCCAACGTTTGCTGACAGTAAAGACCCTGTTGCAAGCCCGCAATCAAAATCAATTTCCTTAAACGATGCTGCTAAAGCTAATCCGTGGGAAATTCCCACAACGCTTTCTAAGGCGCTTGAAACAACGATTGGTAATTTGTGGTGCTGTGCCAATTTATGAGCACGAGCAATTCCACCTAGTGGTTGAACTTTAAGCGCCAAGATATCGATCGCACCGCTGAGATCAACCGCAAAGGGATCTTTTGCTTTGCGCAGGACTTCATCTCCTGCAATCGGGATATCTATGTGTAATTTCTCTTTTAGTTCGCGTAGTTCCTCAACCGTTGCACAAGGTTGTTCTACATATTCTATCGCACCAACATTTTCGTAGATCGCGCGCAAGTTTGTAATTGCTGTTTGAACATCCCAATTGCCGTTGACATCAATACGCAATTTGGCGCTTGAGCGCAGTGATCTGACTTTGGCTAGGCGGGCAATATCTTCACTCAAGTTATCGCCAACTTTTACTTTAAAAGTTTCCACTCCAGGAAAAGATTCGACGATTCTTTCGAGATCACCTGGCGCATATAAAGCAGGAATAGTTCCATTTACCTTTATTTTGCTGCGATGTAGTTCTGGCCAAGGCTCGGTCGCCGCCTCAATTGCCGAAAGTAACCAAGGCACGCATTCACTTGGTTGATATTCAACGAAGGGTGAAAATTCTCCCCAACCATATTCACCTTTAAATAGAGCCACTTCACGAAGGTTTATTCCTCGAAAATTAGTCTTGGTTGGCAGCACAACTACGCGCATGGTGGAGAAGAGTTCAAGCGACATATTTACGGGCGCTTTGGAAATTTACCAAAGTCAGGTGCACGCTTTTCCTTGTAAGCATCGCGGCCTTCTTGACCTTCTTCGCTTAAGTAGAAGAGCAGGGTGGCATCTCCTGCAAGTTGTTGAATTCCGGCAAGTCCATCATCGGCTGCGTTCATGGAAGATTTCAATAAACGAAGTGCTAATGGAGAATTACGCAACATCTCGCGGCACCACGAGACTGTTTCAGCTTCCAACTCTTTAAGTGGAACAACGGTATTAACAAGTCCCATGGCGAGCGCTTCCTGCGCATCGTATTGACGAGTCATAAACCAAATCTCACGCGCCTTCTTCTGACCAACACTTGCGGCAAGTAGGCCTGAACCGTAACCACCATCGAATGAACCAACCATCGGACCGGTCTGACCAAACTTGGCGTTATCTGCCGCGATAGTTAAATCGCAGACAACGTGCAGAACATGTCCACCACCGATCGCCCAACCAGCAACCATTGCGACAACTGGTTTAGGCGTGCGACGAATTTGGATTTGCAGATCTAAAACATTTAAGCGGCCGATACCTTTTTGGGCAAGCCGGTCATCGCCGAGATATCCATCATCTCCGCGCACGCTGATATCTCCGCCAGAACAGAAAGCTTCATCGCCGGTACCGGTAAAGATGATTACGCCGACATCAGAGTTATCGCGCGCTAACGAAAAAGCTTCTTGTAATTCAATAATGGTTTGCGGACGAAACGCGTTTCGTACTTCTGGACGATTGATTGCAATCTTGGCCATGCCGTCACCAACTTGATAGGTGATATCTGTAAATTTCTCGCCACCTACGCCTGTGGTCCAGGCAGGGATGGCACGGTTGCCAAATTCACGCTTGATCGGCTTGCTCACGATTCCTCCATCGACGACTACGAGCGATAGCCTACGCGTGCAATGGAGATGTCGTCACAACGAGAGATTCGCGCGATCGATCCCACATGGACCCTCGCGCAATTGCGCGCGCACCTGGATAAGGCCATCAAAGGTGAAGGCCCAGCGCTGACCTTGGCTCCAATTTCTTCCAAATCCGTACCTGCCGAAATATCACTTGTTGTTTCCACTAGCGGATCTACAGGGGATGCAAAAGAGGTAGGACTTTCGGCTGCGGCTCTGCTAGCCAGTGCACACGCAACAAACGAATTCTTCGGCGCTGAAGCGGGCCAAACTTGGTCGCTCTTATTGCCTCTTACTCATATCGCCGGCATCAATGTATTAATGCGTAGCTTGGAACTTGGAATAACTGCGATCGATGCCCGACAAATAACCGGCGCTTATCCATATGCAGATTTTACAGCGATTGTTCCGACCCAACTCTTCCGTGCGTTAAATGGTGATAACCATTTACTAGAATACTTAAAAGCAGCAAAAGCAATTCTAGTCGGTGGAGCAGCTCTCGATAGCAAATTAGCCGATCAAGCGCGCACCGCTGGCATAAATATCGTCGAAAGTTATGGAATGACTGAAACTTGCGGTGGTGTGATCTATGACGGTGTGCCAATCGGAGGCACCTTGTTTGCAATCGATGAGAATGGCTTGATAAAGATTTCTAGCGCAATGCTTGCCACCTCATATTTAAATGATCAAGCTGGATGGAACTCGAAATTTACAAACGGCTACTTCTTGACATCAGATCTTGGCGAAATTAAAGATGGAAAGTTAAAAGTGCTTGGTCGCGCCGATGATGTCATCGTCACCGGCGGAGAAAATATCTCACTAATTCAGGTTGAAAGCGTTCTTTCCCAAAGTTTTTCAGAGATTGAATGTGCTGCCTTTGCTATCGCAGATCCGCAATGGGGCCAAGCGCTGCACTTAGCGATCGCAGGAAATACCAAATCGGATTCGGCAGCGATCAACGAGGTTTTATCCACCCAAATTTCAGATGCTGCAAAGGTAAAAGGTTTCATCTACCTGGATAAACTGCCCCGCACGATCTTAGATAAAATTGATCGCCAAGAGTTGGCCAAGCTTGCTAAAAGAGAGGCGAGTAAAAGCCATGAATAAATGGATTATTGGTACTCGCCCACGTACCTTGCCGGCTGCGATCGCACCTGTCTTAGTTGCAACTGCTTATGCGGGAAGCAACTGGTCGCCTATTCGCGCACTGGCCGCTCTTTCAGTCAGCCTTTCGCTACAAATTGGCGTTAATTATGCCAACGATTACTCCGATGGAATTCGTGGCACAGATGATTCGCGCATTGGCCCGGTGCGCTTAACTGCGTCGGGTTTGGCTTCACCTAAATCGGTTCGTACTGCAGCGCTGATTTCATTTTTATTTGCAGCACTTGTTGGGCTGACGCTGGCAGCTGCAACATCATGGTGGGTGACGTTAGTTGGTGCTGGAGCAATTAACGCTGCTTGGGGTTACACCGGTGGGGCTAAGCCTTACGGGTATGTGGGGCTGGGAGAAATTTCGGTCTTCTTATTCTTTGGAATTGTTGCAACCGTTGGCAGTTACTACGTGCAGGTTGAAGAGTTAAATGTAGATATCTTCATTATTGCGATACCAATGGGATCTCTCGCATGTGCAATTCTGGCAATCAATAATTTACGCGACCGAGCTCAAGATGAGATAGTTGGTAAAAAGACCCTGGCGGTTCGTCTAGGAGACAAAGGTGTGCGCCGCCTTTACATCGCGCTCTTGCTATCTGCTCATCTCTTTGCACTACTAACTTTTAAGCCATTAGTTGCCTTGACTTTGCTTGCGGCTCCCCTAACCTGGAAATTAGCCCGAGGGGTGGCCAGTGGCGTTTCCGGCAGAGATCTCATCCCGCTCTTGGCTCAAACTGGGAAGTTACAGTTGGTATTTGCTCTGCTATTTGCACTGGGCTTAGTTATCTAATTTTCGCTAGACTTAACTTATGATTAAGTTAGAAGCCTTCCTCCTCTTAGCTTCACTTGCCTTAACCTTGTACACCTTTATCGATTGCGCGATGCGCGATGAAACTCAGATTCAGAAACTTCCTAAATGGGGTTGGCTGCTCGTAATTCTCTTTATCTCAACTTTTGGAGCCATTGCTTACTTGGTTATCGGACGCACCCGCGGACCGAAGGGACCACGTCCCCCAAAGCGTCGCGTATTGCCGCCTGATGACGACCCAGATTTTCTACGTAAACTTTAAATAAATATTAAAGGCCGCTATATGTGTGCTTGCCGGTTCCCCAGACATTTACATATACGTAATTAAATAAGAATGTAGATCCAGCAAATAAACATAACCATGCCGCACGCTTGCCGCGCCATCCAATTGTTACGCGAGCATGCAGATAAGCGGCATAGGCAACCCAAGTGATAAATGCCCAAGTCTCTTTTGGATCCCAGCCCCAATATCTACCCCATGCGCTCTCGGCCCAAATTGCACCGGCAATTACGGCAAAGGTCCATAGTGGAAATACAAATGCGACTAGTCGATAAGAAAGTTGATCTAGCGTTTCTAGATCGGGCAGACGCTTAGCCCAAGGCTTGCGTTCACCTTTAGATTCCATTGAATCTAAATAAAGGTAGGAAGCGGCAATAACATTTGCGAGCAAGAAGACTCCGCCAGAGATAATTGCAGCGATAACGTGAATAACTAGCCAAGTTGATTTAAGTGCCGGAACCAATGGTGAGCTGTTGCGATAGAGCAAGGTAACCGCGGTACCAAGTGTTAGTAAAACTGAGATAGATACAAATAAACCTAGCCAACGAAGATCATGTTTGCGCAGCGCACCTAGATAAGCACCTGTGAATGCAAGAGCTCCAGTAATTGAGAATTCATACATATTGCCCCAAGGCACATGTTTTGCCGATATCCCGCGTGCAATTACTCCACCTAGCAAAAGTAAAAAGCCTAAGACCATCATTGCTGTTGCGATTCGTGCCGCACGTTCGGTGCGGGTGTAATCCAGAGTCTTAGTTAAAACACTTCCGGATGCGCTATCGCTCTGTTCCGGTGCTCTTACCGCCCAAGCAGTTTCAAAGGCGTGAGCAAAGAAAGATAGAGCGAAGACGCCCATCGCTGAATAAACAAAGTAGTTAGAGATATAAGCCCATGTAGTCTGCATTTATATCCCCTTTCTTAAGTGTTTAACAAAGTTTGCGATCTCTGCTTCAAGCCCAGGTACACCATTCTTCGCCAGCCCCGCAACTTCTACAACTCCAGATGATGTGATCCGTATCCAGATGCGGCGCCTTCTGCCAAAGAGTGAGGCAAGTAACCCAAGGATCGCGGCAATAGCTCCGTATAAGGCATAACTCTTACCAGGATCATCAACAATCTGCAGATTTACCCAAGGTGCAAAAGTTTCAAAAGTTATTGAACCTTGTGGGTATGAAAATGTCTCACCTGGCTTTAGCGAGCTAAGCCCAATTCGCTTCATCTTTGATGTATCGATGCGATAAACAGATTGTGGCGCACCAGAATCTAAACCAAGGTCGCCTTCCCAGATAGAGAAAAGTAATTTGGGATCGAGCGCTTCTGGAAAGACTGAGATGCCTCCTTGCTTGGCATCTCTAGCAAAAGTTGGCAAGAAGCTCGCTACAAAACCAATTTGTGGGTTTGCATCTGGAACTTTTATCGAACCGATGGAACGTAAATTCCCATCCTGTGGCAAGAATGGAACTGGTCCTTGTAGCGCTACTTGCCCAGTTGAATCGCGCACGGTGACGATCGGTGAATATCCATTGGCTTGTAGATAAACGCGGGTATTGCCAAAGGTCAGCGGGCTATTAACTTTAAGAGTTTTAATCGAAGAATTTTTCTCACCAGGATTTGTGACTCTAACGGTTGCGGTGTAATCCTGCGGAGCATTGGTTAGCGCATCATATTTGGCAACAAAATCAAGTACCTCAATGGTAAAAGGCTGTAGCGAATCTTCGTGGACTAGCTTTCCAAAAGATAAGGTGTCATATGAAGTTGGAACGCTGATAAAGCGTTCTCCTTTACTGATAATTGCCTCACCACGCATACCAAATAATGAGCCAACGCTGACTCCAACTAAAATTAAAATAAGCGATAGGTGAAAGAGTAAGTTTCCAGTCTCACGTAAATAACCTTTTTCCGCAGAGATGCTGTTCTCTTCGCTACGTACTCGGAATCTGGCTTTTTTAAACCAAACTGCGGCATCTTTTAACTCTTGCCCGGTACCAGTAAATTCTTGGAAGGATTCCATGCGCGATAAATTACGAGGGGTAAGCGGTGGCAAGGCGCGCGCGGCCTTGAAGTGTTCAAAAGTGCGCGGCAGAACACAACCAATTAGCGAGATAAAGAGCAAGATGTAGATGGCGCTAAACCAAGGAGATGAGTAAACGGCAAAGCCAGAAAGGCGCTCGATCCAGCGCGCAAGCTCTGGGCTATTAATAAAGTATTGGCGCACCGCCATCGGATTCTGAGTGCGTTGTGGAATAAGCGATCCTGGAACAGCAGCAACACCTAGCAAGATCAGCAAAATTAGCGCGGTACGCATACTTGTTAATTGACGCCACACAAAGCGTGCTAAACCGGTGGCATCTAGCTCAGGAAGTACTGGTTCTGTGCTCATCAGATCACCGGCGCAAAGTCAGAGATAAAAGAACGCAGAGACGCCATCAAATCAGTCCAGATTCCCAGCAATTGGGCGATGCCAATAAGAATTAAGAAAATACCACCGATCTTTGAAATCAAATCTCCGCGCTTGGTGAGAAACTTCCGTAGCCGCGCAGATTTATCCAAGTAAAGACCAGAGGCTATTAATGGTGCGCCTAAACCAATGCAGTAGCCAAAGGATAAAATCGCACCACGTGCGGCGCTAGATTCTTGAAAGGCAAGTGTCTGCACTGTTGCTAGCGCAGGTCCGATACAAGGTGTCCAGCCAATACCAAAGAGAAAACCTAATAAAGGCGCGCCAATTAACCCACCGTTTGTGGACATTTTCAAAGAGAAGGTCGGCGCCATTGGAAAACGTCCCATAAAAATTAGCCCTAAGAAAATAGTTACTACGCCAAGTACTCTGGTGATTAGCTCTTCGTGCGCCGTGATCCGTGAACCAATTCCACCGAAGAGCGCGCCATATGAAATAAAGAGAACGCTAAATCCCAGAACAAAGAGCAGTGAACCTAGAAAGACGCGACCTTTTGCCTTTGAGTAACCAGCTGCAAAAGATAGGTAACCCGGAACTAGCGGCAGCACACATGGAGATAGAAATGAAATTAACCCTGCCGCTATTGCAATCGGAAAGGCGGCTAAAAGAATTCCGCTAAAGAGCTGATCGACGATAAAACTAGTCATTCTGCCTCCAGCTTTCGAATTAATTTACTAAGTGAAGCAAGAGTTACTGCGCCAGAAATACGAGCTGCTACCTTGCCTTGTTTATCGATTAAAACCGTTGAAGGAATTGCATTGGCGGGCAGGGTTCCTTTAAAGCCAATCAACAGTGAATCATCGATAAAAGTTGGGTATGGCATCGCTAGCCGGCGCGAGAAAGCTTCTGCAGTTGCCGGATTATCGCGAGTTAATATCCCCATAAATTGAACTTCTGGATATTGCTTAGAAAGTTCAATCAAAGTTGGAATTTCAGCGCGACATGGAGAACACCAAGATGCCCAGACATTTACAACAGCTACTTGACCTTGGTTAAAGGTGAAGCTCTTTCCACTCAAGGTCATTCCAGAAAGTGCGGGAGCAGCTTTGCGATCTGCGGCTTTAATAGATGTAACTGCGCCGCTACCTTCGATAAAACTTTCTTCCGGCGTGGAACTTCCGCCACCGCATCCAGTTAGTGCGATTGCTGAAACTAGAGCTAGCGTTATAAACAAAATTGGCTTACGCATTTATATAGCTATTTCTTGGGCGGAAGTAAATGAGCAGCTGGCTCAGAGTAAGAGAGTCCAGAGATAACGCCTTCGTCATCAAAGTGAATGCTTGTAACAGATGCCAAAGTACATTCGCGTTTACGGGGATCGTGCAGCATGGAACGACCTTCAATTGCACTACGCGTAATCCAAATTGGAAGTTGATGTGAGACCACAATCGCATCTTTTCCATTAGCTGCCTTATGGGCTGCAAAAATTGCGGCGAACATACGATTAATTTGCTCTTCATATGGTTCGCCCCATGATGGCTTCCACGGATTATATAAATGGCGCCATGCAGTTGGGTGTTTCAAAATACCACTGCCTGGTTCAAAACTCTTACCTTCAAAGATATTTCCAGCTTCAATTAAACGCTCATCAGTTGTGATTTCAATTCCATGTGCTTTTGCAATTGGCGCTGCCGTCTCTTGCGCACGTTGCAGCGGTGAAACATGTAGCGCACCTAAATCAATTGACTTTGACCATTGGCCCAATACTTGCGCCATCTCTTGTCCGCGATTAGATAAACGCCATCCGTGCTGACGGCCATAGAGAATTTTCTGTGGATTCTCGACTTCACCGTGGCGCGCGACGTGGACTGTTGAACTCATAGAGATAAGCATAAAGCGTCTTACGGCAGGGCAATATCGCGCTTAATCGCTAGGGTAGTGACATGTCACTCACACCGCGGCGTGCGGCTTTCTTCGACGTCGATAACACCTTGGTGCGGGGTTCAACGATCTACTTCCTCGGCCGGGGCATGTACCAGCGCGGTTTCTTCACCAAATCTGATATCTCCCGATTTGTTTTGGCGAATCTGCGCTTTCGCTTAACGGGTACCGAAAAGCAAGATGAGATAAATCGTTTTCAGAAATCTGCGCAAGATTTTATTGGTGGACATAACGTCACTGATATTAAAGAAGTAGCCCAGGAAATTTATGACGAATATGTATCCCCAGCTCTTTGGGAGGGCACTATTGAAATTGCACAACGACACCTAAATGATGGAGTTGAAGTTTGGTTGGTCACTGCCGCGCCCGAAGATATGGCAACTTTAATCGCCGAGCGTTTGGGTTTTACAGGCGCACTCGGCAGCAAAGCAGCAATAGAGGATGGTCACTACACCGGTGCCATGAACGGCCCTCTTTTGCATGGGCGTGAGAAAGCAACTGCGATTTCCGAACTTGCCAAAGAACATGGCTTTGATTTAGAAAATTGCTTTGGCTACTCCGATAGCCACAATGATTTGCCGTTATTGCTCACCGTGGGAAATCCTTCTGCGATAAATCCTGATGCAAAGTTAAGAATCCGTGCCCTCAAAGAACGCTGGCCGATTCACGATTTTCGCCGGATGCGTTTTCTAAATAGATTGCTTGGGCCGATGGTCTCGCGCGTTGCTTGGATCGGCACCCGGCTTACTCCGCGCCGAAAGTCGCGCTGAGTTAAATAGCCAATTCGCGCTAGTACCTGACTTGCCAGTAATGTAGGCAAGTTATGGAAACGCGCTCCTTTGTAGATTACTTACGTACCTTGGATGACGCTGCCCTAATTTCGCTCTTTTCACATCGCCCAGATCTAATAACGCCAGTTCCGCCTGATATTGCATCTCTTGCCGTTCGCGCGACATCTGCCCCCAGCCTGGCACGTGCCATCGATGCCTTAACTGCTTGGCAATATCAAGTACTCGAGGCTTGTGTGGTATTTACCGAACCATTTACTGAGAAGAACATTGCAGCTCTTACAGATAAGGCAGCCCTCTTTGTAATTCCTGGACTTGTCGAACGCGGGCTTATTTACTCAGGAAAAGATGGACTTTACCTTCCGACCACAGTGCGCGAAGTACTTGGAAATGATTGCGCCGGCCTTGGTCCGCAATCAATGGCAAAGTTAAATTTGAAGATGTTAGATGAAGCGCCACCAGCTGCCAAGAAAGCGTTGGATGCCATGGTTTGGGGCCCACCACGTGGAACTATCGCCGATGTTAAGAAACCCGGCGCCGGCGTTGCTTGGTTATTAGAAAATGACTTTGTAGTTGTGGCAAATTCACATACCGTTTTAATGCCACGTGAAGTTGCCATTTACTTACGTGGGGGAAAGATCCATAAAGAGTTATTTACAAAAGCGCCGATACTTGTCGGTGATAAGCGAGATAGCAAAAGCGTTCATTTAGCAGCAATTGCTAACATCTCAACTTTCTTACGTTGGACTGAAGAGATTTTAAATTTCTGGGCGCAAGAACCAGCTGATGCACTGCGCTCTGGTGGTTTAGGAGTGCGTGACTTAAAAATTATTTCTAACCATTTGGGCGTCGATACTAATTGCGCGGCATTTGTTGCAGAACTTAGCTACCTAGCCGGGCTCTTAACAATCGATCCCGATGATCGAATTCTTCCAACTAGCCAATTCGATATCTGGTTAACCCAGAGCCCATCAGCGCGTTGGCAATCACTTGTTGCGCCTTGGCTCATTACATCCCGTGTGAGCGGGTTAGTTGGCAAAGAGGAGTCAAAGAACGTTGCTCCGCTTGGACCCGAACTAGATCGAGTAGCTGCCGCTCCGCTTCGTAAATTAACGTTGCGCTTGCTGCAAGAAAGCCAAGGATCCGCGCCACAATTTGCCTCGTTACTTGCACTTGCGCAATGGAGTACGCCAGCAAGACGTAGCGGTGGAATACCAAGTGATTACATTCAGTGGACGTTGCGCGAAGCAGAATGGCTCGGCCTTACCGGCCAAGGTGCAATTTCCAAGTATGCAAATGCGCTATTGGCTGGAGAAGATTTAGATGTAATTGACCAAGACTTACCAAAGCCAGTTGATCACATACTTATTCAGAGCGATCACACTGCAATTGCACCCGGCCCGCTAGAACATGAGATTGCCCAAGAGTTAGCAATTCTGGCTGAGATCGAAAGCCGTGGTGGTGCAACGGTTTATCGCTTTAGCGAAGCAACTATTCGCCGCGGGTTAGATCATGGCCTCACCGGAGATGAGATCAAAGCCTTCTTAAAGAAGACTTCTAAAACTCCAATGCCACAACCACTGGAATATTTAATTGCCGATGTTGCTAAGAAGCATGGCAAGTTACGTGTTGGGAATACATCTGCCTTTATCCGTTGTGAGGATTCAGTTCTTATTGCACAGATCATTAGCGACAAACGTTTAGATATTTTATCGCTGCGCCAGATCGCACCTGAAGTTCTGATCTGCCAACATGATGCTGCAGATGCGATGGCGATATTACGTAGCTTTGGTTACTTACCTGCCGGAGAAGATTCACAAGGTGCGCTACTTAGTGGACCACGTATCCAGCGCGCGAAATCAAAGGCGCGTCCACCGCGAATAATTGGTGAATTCGATCGTCCTGACGAATTGCAATTAGAAGGTGCACTACGCGCACTTCGCACCGGTGAAAAATCTAGCCATCGCCAAAGCACGCTGCGCAATATTGCAGCTAGCGCACTTGGTTCACTGCCACGGACAACAGCCAATGAAACTTTGGATATCTTGGTTGATTATCTGCAGAACCAACCTGCAACATCACTTTCGATTGGATATGCCGATAACAATGGCCTGGTTTCACATCGCATCATCGATCCCTTAAAACTCTCCGCTGGTTCACTCATCGCGCGTGATCATGCGACCGGTGAGGTTCAAACCTTTAGAATCGCCCACATAACTGGAGTGGCGGCGATATGACAAGCGCGAATGAGACCAAGTACGGCAGACTTGACCCTATGTTGGCTGCGATTGAAGCTTTGGTGCGATGTGAATCGCCAAGTGAAGATCTAGCTGCCTGCCAGAACGTAGTTCGCTTAGCTAGCGATATCGCAACGCGCGTTCTCGGAACACCTGCACAAATAAAAGAGATTGAAGGCCGCCCCGTATTTTGGTGGGGCGCCAGCCAACCAGAAATTCTCTTACTTGCTCATCTAGATACCGTTTGGCCACATGGTTCATATCAACCATTGTGGGAAGTAAATGGTGATGTAGTTCGTGGCCCTGGGGTATTCGATATGAAGGCTGGCTTTGTGCAGGCGCTTTTTGCACTTAAAGATATCGACGGCGTTGCCGATCGCGTTGCACTAGTTGCCACAACTGATGAAGAGACTGGTTCTTTTGCATCACGTAAATTAATTATGGATCTATCATCTGCTGCCAAAGCGGTTCTGGTACTAGAGGCTTCCCTTGATGGCAAAGTTAAGACCGGTCGCAAGGGAACGGCTATGTACAAGATTTCGGTACACGGGCTAGCAGCGCATGCAGGCCTAGAACCAGAAAAAGGTGTTAACGCAACAGTTGAAATTGCCCATATTATTTTGCAGCTGGCTGCACTTGAAAATAAGGAACACGGCACAACCGTCGTTCCAACTTTGTTGAAATCAGGCAATAGCGCAAATACTGTGCCAGATCTGGCGGTACTTGAAATTGATGCGCGATCTTTTGCCCAAGTTGAACTCGAGCGCATTGATTCTGCGATTAGAACTTTAAAGGCAACAATTCCTGGTGCGCGCTTAGAAGTAACTGGTGGGTTAAATCGTCCACCGCTGCAGCCATCTTCTACCAAGGCGCTCTATGAAAAGATTGAAATTGTTGCAAAATCTATTGGTAAGGCACCCCTTGGTTGCGCCGAAGTCGGTGGAGCAAGCGATGGTAACTTTGCTGCAGCAGCTGGTGCACAGGTTCTCGATGGCTTAGGTGCAATTGGTGGCGGTGCGCATGCGCCAAGTGAATGGTTAAGTTTGAAATCAATAGAAGAACGCAGCTCCCTGCTACATGCATTTATTAAGGAATTACTTAAATGAGTGAAGGCCCACTAATTGTTCAGAGCGATAAGACTCTGCTTCTTGATATTGATCATCCGATGTCGACGGAATGTCGCCGCGCAATTGCTCCCTTTGCTGAACTAGAACGTTCTCCTGAACATATTCACACCTATCGCTTAACCAACCTTGGTTTATGGAATGCCCGCGCGGCCGGCCATGATGCCGAATTAGTAATCGATACTTTAATTAAATATTCGCGTTATGCCGTTCCTCATTCACTTCTTGTCGATGTTGCCGAAACTATGTCGCGCTATGGCCGCCTTCGTTTAGAAGCAGATCCCGTTCACGGTCTGATCTTGATCACAACCGATGTCGGAGTCTTGGAAGAAGTAATTCGCGCCAAGAAGATTGCACCGCTGCTGGGTGTGCGTATTGATCCAGAAACTATCGCCGTGCATGCCAGCCAACGTGGTGCGATTAAGCAATCGCTATTGCGCCTGGGTTGGCCGGCTGAAGATTTTGCAGGTTATGTAGATGGGCAAGCCCACGAAATTAGCCTTAAGCAAAATGATTGGAAGATCCGTCCCTATCAAGAGTTAGCAGCAGAAGGTTTCTGGCACGGTGGCTCTGGTGTTGTTGTTCTGCCTTGTGGCGCCGGAAAGACAATTGTTGGCGCAGCTGCAATGGCACACGCTAAGGCAACGACTTTGATCTTGGTAACTAACACTGTGGCCGCACGTCAATGGCGCGATGAGCTGCTGCGCCGCACAACTTTAAATGAAGATGAGATCGGTGAATATTCAGGTGCCAAGAAAGAGATTCGCCCCGTAACGATTGCAACTTATCAAGTGATGACCAAGAAGAAGAATGGCGTTTATTCTCACTTGGATTTATTTGATACCCACGACTGGGGCTTGATTATTTATGATGAAGTCCATCTATTACCCGCGCCGATCTTCCGCTTTACCGCCGATATTCAATCGCGCCGACGCTTGGGGCTTACTGCAACGCTAGTTCGCGAAGATGGCATGGAAGGTGAAGTATTTTCACTAATCGGTCCCAAGCGCTTTGATGTTCCTTGGAAAGAGATTGAAGCCCAGGGCTACATCGCCCCTGCTGAATGTATTGAAGTTCGCGTAAATCTAACTGAAGCAGAACGTCTTTCATATGCCACCGCAGAACCAGAAGAGCGTTATCGCTACTGCGCAACCACCCGAACTAAACGCGATGTTGTCGAAGAGTTAGTCGGGCTACACGCAGGTGAACAAATCTTGGTTATTGGGCAATATATCGATCAGTTAGATGACTTATCTGAGACTTTAGGTGTGCCAGTAATTAAAGGTGAGACGCCGATCAAAGAACGCGAAAGGTTATTTGCCGCTTTCCGCACCGGTGAAATTACCTGTTTAGTTGTTTCAAAGGTAGCAAACTTCTCCATTGACTTGCCGGAAGCTACGATCGCAATTCAAGTATCTGGGGCCTTTGGTTCACGCCAAGAAGAAGCCCAGCGCCTGGGCCGTATTGTTCGCCCAAAGGCTGATGGCCGTGGAGCTAAGTTCTACTCAGTAGTCTCGCGTGACACTATCGATCAAGATTTTGCACAGAATCGCCAACGCTTCCTTGCTGAACAAGGTTATTCATATCGAATTATTGACGCTGACGATGTCTTTCAAGGGAAGATCTAAATCTAACTGGATCGACTTTAAAAAAGTCATGGTGAATTCCATCGATATGAATTACCGGGACTTGATATCCGTATAACTTTTCGAGCGCATCATTACCATCGATAAAGGTGACTGCGATTTCAAAGTCTAACTCCGCTTTTAATTCAGTAAGTGTTTCTTCGGCTACTTCACAGAGATGACAATTCTGGCGCGAATAAATAGTTATTAGGTTACTCATTTTTTCTTAGGCGGCTTTGAGGTAAAAGCGCGATCTACTAACTCTTGAATAATTAGTGTGGCATCACCCTTGGCGCGATATAAATTCTCTTCGCCGTTCTTCAACAGAGTCTCAGCCGTTGTCTTCGTAACGGTGCCGACTAATGGACCATACTTCTTTGAGAAAATCGTGTGAGCTAATTGTCCGATTGCATCTGCTAACTCGACACGGGCCTCCTCCAACGTTGGTTCAGGGCGAGCAGATACCGATGAGAAGTTAAGAACAGCAGGTCGCTCAGATTTCATTCGAGCAATTACCTGACTTAGATCAGAACTATCGCGAATTGAGGACATGGCGACATTCTCGCACCCTGATAGCGTTGGGCGCTATGGCGAGGAAAAATCTGAGATCTCTGGTGCGAATTAGCGCCATATCTGCGATCTTGGCGATCTTTCTCACAGGGTTGGTCGCTCCAGCTTCTGCGCAATCAGTTCTTTTGGTTCGCCCCGCTACACAATGGGGAAGCGTTTACGCAGGACCTGCAACCACAGCAAAGCAGACTGCAACACCGAAAGTTGCCCATCTTGAGAAGAAGGCAAAATTTATTGTTAAATATAACAATTTTCCAGAATGGACAAAGGTTCAGGTTCAAGCTGCGATCGATACATGGGCCGAAAACTTTGATTCTAAAGTCCCAATTTATATAGATGCCACATGGGGTAGATCTTCCTCCTTTAGTGTTTTAGGAAGTGCGCGCCCCGGAAGCTACTTCGCTAATTTTTCAGGTGCACCTGACCCCAGCCTTTGGTATTCATCAGCTTTGGCAAATGCGCTAGCCGGTAAAGATTTAGATGGTGACAACCCAGAAATGGTTATCACTGTAAATTCACTTGCTAGCTGGTATCGCGGTGGCAGTAGCGGTCCAAGTAAATCTGAATACGATTTGCAATCAGTAATCCTCCACGAGATGGCTCACGGGCTAGGTTTTCTATCAACCGATAGCTACGACAATTTCTTTGGTTACGGATCAATTGATCAACCAACTCCATATGATGCCTATGTTCAAACTGGCGACGGGCGCAGGCTTTCGGACTTGCCTTCACCATCACTTGAACTAGGTGAAGCACTTACATCTAAGTTGGTTTGGTCAGGCGCACAAGGAATTGCTACAAACGGTGGCGTCAAACCACTTCTATATACGCCTAAGGTTTATGAAGATGGCTCATCCGTTAGCCACTTAGACGAAGCAACATTCTCTAAGGCCGGGCGCGATGCGGTTATGTCACCGAATTTAGATGCTGGTGAAATTTTTCATGAGCCAGGGCCGCTATTACTTGCAATGATGCAGGATCTGCGCACCAAGCCACCTGCTGGAATCGCAGTTGGTATCCCACAAACAGTGCGCAATGTCGAAGCGCTCCTTTCGGATACTGCTGCAATTATAAAGTTTGATGCGCCCGCGAATGCGCGCGCTGCCCAAATCACCAGTTATACGGTGAAGAACGTTAAAACTGGGGCAGAGAAGAGTTTCACCAGCAGCCCAGCGCTTATGTCTGGCTTAAAGAACGGTACTTCTTACACCTTTACCGTTACCGCATCTAATTCGTTGGGAACATCTGATGCGATAACTACAAATGCAACAACTCCACAAGCGGCATGGAAGAAGAGCGTTATAGATCCGGCAGCTGATGCCAAGAATTTAACTACCGTATCTTTTAATACAAATCCGGCAGTCATTTATCAAGATGCCAATAACGGAGCGCTAAAAGTTGCGCTTTGGAGCGGCAAGATTTGGAACAAGTTAACTGTTGATGGACGAGGCGGTTCTGCTGGACGGACCCGAAATGCGATCACCGGCGAAGTCTCTGCCTGCGTCAGTGGATATGGCAAAGCTCAGGTGTTACATATCTTCTATGCCGATTCAGTTGATAAAGATCTGCGTTATGCCACATACGATGGCAAAACCTTTAAATATGAAGTTGTGGATGGAAATGGTGCAGCAGTAAATGGCTATGAAGATCCGATTCGAGTTCGTTCAGCCAGTGATGTCAGCGTCTCTAACGCTTGTTCTGTAAGCGCAGCAGGCGTTCAGGTCTTCTACCGTGATGAATCACAAGGCATTTTGCTGGGCGCTGTAAAGGCAAAGGCTGCAACAGATTGGAGCTATGAACTAGTCGATGGCGATCGCAAGACCGACGATCGAACAACTGGCGATGTTGCTTTTCATCTAGATGCGCTCTTTGATGGTAAAGATACGATCTTGCTTTACGACTCAGTTCTAACAATCAATACACGTAAAGAAGCAACATCAGGTGCGATCCGAGTTGCTCAAAGAAATGGTTTAAGTGCTACTGCCTGGCGTTATTCAACGCTTGATTCATCAGGTGGCCCAATTGCAGTTGTTGGATATGACGTTGCTTTGCAAAAAGGTGCGCGTGGAATTTTAGCTACCTGGTTAAACTCGTCGACGTTAACTCTACCAAAAGCAGAACAAATCAGATGGGCATATTTATCTGCACCAACGGTAATCAAAACCCTGCCAACCACTGGTTATGGAACTCCAAGTAAATTTTTGAGTAGTGATGGGCAGACCACCATTTTCAACTGCCAGGAAAGGCTCTGCGCGCTAGATATAGCAAAGAACGCGCTTTCGCTGGTCACTAAAGAACAGAACCCCGATGGCTTTGATTCAGCATGGATTGTTTTAAATAAAATTCGTTACCTAGTCTCGGGAATTGATAACCAACTTCTGTTACTACGCGCTGCCTAAATTAACGAGCTGGCGTTCTCAGAATTGTTCCGGTGGAAGTTAAAACGATTAACCCTCCATCGCTGGAATAACCTGTAGATATTGGCGAATTCAGTACCGGGCTAGTAAAGGCACCGCTGATCGCACCTTTGCTATCAAATTGCAGAGCAACGGATTGCCCTTTGACCAGCTTGAAACTGGAAACACCTTTTAGCAAAGCGGTCGGTTCAAATATCGCAAATACCGAACCGCTCGCACCGGGAGTAGCCAAGCTAAACCCGGTTGATGCAAATCTCGATGTCCAAGTTGGTACAAACACAGAAGTAAATTTTGTAACAGCAGTCTCTGTTGTTGCTCTGGTTTTAACCACGCCAGTAAGAAATAGCGATGCGGTTGCGCTCTGCCAATCACGAATTGCTTTTGGAGCAGAGCTTCTCACAACGCTGGCAATTGTCCCAATCTTAGAAACTTTCATCAGAATACCATCAACTCTGCCAACTAATTTCTTACCACCTAGTTTTTCGCTACTTGATCCAAATAGATAAGTTGAACCATCTGATCCGCGTAGCGCAGTTTTAAATTTACTCTTGGCAGTTCCTAGTGCTAACTCCTTACCAAAGGCGCCACCCTTAACCGAAACGAGTGTTTGCCCAGCATCTCGTGAGAGAAGTACTGAAATACCAGTCACGTTTGCAGATATCGCATCCACGATCGCTGGTTGCAACGTTGTTGAATTTGTTTGCGATAAGAGATCACCGGTACTTGATAATTGCCAAAGCGCAATATTTTTCATATCCGGACGTAAGGTAGTTGTGCTTTCGATGACAATTGAATCGGGGTTTAGTGCGCCAGTTGCTGCAGTTGTTGTTTCAGCGTTTGGTGCGGCTGCGCTATTTCCAGCTAGCCAGATAGCTCCTTGGGCGTCAACGGTTATAGCGGTAGCAACCTCATCCCAGCCAGAATCGATAGTTTTTGCCCATATTTCAGTACCAGCAAAATCAATTGCTCGTACCTTTATATCTGCGCTTTGACCCACGATATTGGCATAAGTAAGAATGTATTTACTTGTGACAACCATTGCCTCAGCAGTCGCATCTTGGGTTATCTGCACCAGTTGCTTAATTGCAACTGCTTTAGGTGCCGCACCAGCCGATGGCGCTAACGCAACTGCAAAGACAGCTGCGGTAAATAAAGTCTTATTAAGCCAGTTCTTGCGAGCGATCACGGGCTGCCTTCATCGCTTTGGCGACAACGCCTGAGATGTCAGAGTCGTTAAAGGAATTTAGCGCTGCAAAAGTTGTGCCATTGGGGCTAGTTACTTTTTCACGCAAAGTAGTTGGTGTATCACCAGATTGATCGAGCAACTTGGCAGCGCCAACAATGGTTTGAATCGTCAGAGTTGTGGCAGCTTCTTTAGAAAGCCCCAGCGCAATTGCGCCATCGACCATCGCTTCCACAAATCTGAAGAAGTAGGCTGGTCCTGATCCGCTAGTAGCTGTAACAGCATCTTGTAGATCTTCATCTACTTCAATTACCTTGCCGACCGCGCCCAGAAAGCCGAGTGTAAAGGAGCGTTGTTCAGCAGTTACAAGGCCGCAACAGGAGATCGCGGACATGCCAGCTCCGACAAGTGCTGGGGTATTTGGCATAACGCGAATGACTGGATTGGCGCTGGTACCAATGAGGTCAGCGATATATCGAATCTGCTTACCGGCGACGAAGGAGATGATCAGACATCCAGTACGGATATCAGCCTTTATCTCCTCTAATACACCAGCCATATCTTGCGGCTTTACTACTAATAAAATTAGATCGCATTTGGCAACGTTTTCACGCAACGGTGCATTAGCTACTTTGTAATTAGCCGCTAACTCAGCTGCTCGTTCGGCACGCTTTTCAGAGATAGTGATCGCACTAGGTGAAATTCCATATATAATTAGCGCAGAGATAAGGGCTTCGCCCATTACCCCGGCACCGATGACGGCGACCTGTTTTTCTGAATTAGCCATAGCGAAAGAGTACGCGTAGGCTCTGCGACTATGTCAGAAATAAAGCCAGGTTTCGCACGCGATTGGGTGGAATTTACCGACCCCAATGATGAGGAAGAAATCTTTAAATGCGACCTCACTTGGCTGACTTCATATTGGACCTGTATTTATGGTGATGGCTGTAAAGGCGTCTTTGAAAATCGACCAAGCGCTGGCTGTTGCACAGAAGGTGCAATGTATTCAGATGAAGATGATGAAGAACGCGTCCGTAAAGCAGCGGCTGATTTAACTCCTGAGATGTGGCAATTCTTTGAACAAGCCCGTCCTAAGAAGCCAAATGGTCAACTACGTATTTCAGATTTAGATGAAGATAAAGAACGTAAGACACGCACGATAGATGATGGATGTATCTTTTTAAATCGTAAAGGTTATGAAGCGCCAGGATTTACCGGTTCATTTGGTTGCGTACTCCATCACTTGGCACAGAAAGAAAATCGCCACTTTGTTGATACCAAGCCAGATGTTTGCTGGCAGCTTCCGCTACGTCGCAGTTTTGAAACTCGTGAGGTCGGCGAGCGCGAATATTCCGTAACTGTAATTGGCGAATACGAACGCCTTGCCTGGGGCGATGGCGGCGATGATTTTGATTGGTACTGCACCAGCAACACAGATGCGCACGTTGGTAGCGAACCGGTTTACATCTCTAACCGAACTGAACTACAGGCTTTGATGGGTGAGGCGGCATACGCAGTTCTAGCTGAGCATTGCGATGTGCGCGTTAAGGGAATTAACGATGCCAAAGCTCGTTCGTTGCCGTTATTTGTTATTCAACACCCAGCATCAGTTGCCGCTGGGAAGTAGTCAGCACCTTCCTCTAGGCTAAGGCTCATGGCTAAGGTCGAGAAGGATCCATTCCGTTGCGCTGAATGCGGCTGGACCTCACAAAAATGGGTTGGTCGCTGCGGCGAATGCCAAGCCTGGGGTAGCGTTGAAGAAATTGCTGCTCCTAAGAAACTCTCACTCGTTCCCGGAAAAGTTACCCACGCTGCAATACCTATCGGAGATGTTGATCTATCTTCGGCACGTGCTCGCGCAACAGGTGTATCCGAACTAGATCGCGTACTTGGTGGAGGGTTAGTACCAGGAGCTGCAATATTGCTCGCGGGCGAACCTGGTGTTGGAAAATCAACCCTGCTCTTATCTGTTGCTGCGCAAACTGCCGCTAAAGGAATTCCTGCTCTGTACATAAGCGGTGAAGAATCTGCATCCCAAGTTCGGCTACGTGCCGAGCGCATTAACGCAGTAGATCCCAAATTATTTTTAGCATCGGAAACCGATCTCGGCGCAGTTATTGCTCATATTGATTCTGTTAAACCTGAACTTTTGATCATCGATAGCGTGCAGACAATTGGATCATCTGCCGCAGATGGTGCACCTGGTGGCGTTACCCAAGTTCGCGAAGTTGCAGGTGCGCTAATTCGAATCTGTAAAGATCGCGATATCACTTTGTTACTGGTCGGCCACGTCACTAAAGATGGCTCGATTGCCGGTCCACGTTTGCTCGAACATATCGTCGACGTGGTTCTGCAATTTGAAGGCGAACGCCATTCTCGTCTGCGTTTAATCCGCGCCATTAAAAATCGCTTTGGTGCATCCGATGAAGTCGGTTGCTTTGATCTAAGTGATACCGGAATCGAAAGCGTCCTTGACCCAACTGGTTTATTTACTTCGCGCCATGCCGAACCAGTTCCGGGTACATGCGTAACTGTGACGCTGGAAGGTCGTCGCCCGTTACTTGCCGAAATTCAAGCTCTGGTTAGCCAAGGTCGTGAAAATGATTTTGGAAATGCTCGTCGCGTTACCAGCGGACTAGATTCTGCACGTACTTCAATGACGCTTGCAGTTCTTGAACTTCGGGCAAATGTGCGCGTTGGCGGTCGCGATGTTTATGCGGCAACTGTCGGTGGTATGAAGATGTCAGAACCTGCTGCAGATTTAGCACTGGCACTTGCTGTGGCATCTGCCGCAAAGGCGTTAGCGCTTCCGGCAGATTTAGTTGCAATCGGTGAAGTTGGTTTAGCTGGTGAGATCCGAAAGGTAAGCGGGGTATCGCGTCGCTTAGCTGAGGCTTACCGTTTAGGTTTTAAGCGGGCGCTTGTGCCAGCGGGCAGTGATGTAAAGATCGAGGGCATGGAGATCTTCGAAGTCTCGCGCCTCGATCAGGCGCTACAAAGAGTCAAAATCTCTGGAGAATAACTCTCTTTTGAAAAGGCGATAAAGTTGTGCGCATGAGCCATCTCGCAGCGCTTTCTAAACTGCTCGGCCCCGAATGCTCGCTAATCTCTGATTTAGATATCACTTCTTCTTATTCGCGCGATCAAGCACCCTTTGCAACAAGTTCTCCCCCATTTGCTGTCTTACTGGCGCGCAGCGCAAGTGAAATTTCCATTGCTCTGAAATATGCCAATGAAAATAAGATTCCGGTTGTAACCCGTGGGGCTGGCAGCGGTTTATCTGGTGGTGCCAATGCCACATCAGATTCGCTAGTTATCACTCTTGAAAAGATGAACCAGATTTTAGAGATAGACACTGCAAATCAAATCGCTCGGGTTCAGGCTGGTGTAATAAACCTTGATCTAGATACTGCGGCTAAGGAAGTTGGAATGGCTTATCTGCCAGATCCAGCGAGCCGAGATTGGTCATCTCTTGGTGGCAATGCCGCAACAAATGCGGGCGGTATGTGTTGTGTCAAATATGGAGTGACTGCAGCACATGTGCGCGCGATGCAGGTTGTGTTGGCTAGCGGTGAAATTATTGAACTCGGTAGCGCCACTAAGAAATCAGTTACTACCTATGACTTACTTCATTTATTTGTTGGTTCTGAAGGAACTTTAGGCATTATTACTGAGCTAACTTTAAATTTAGTAGTTCGTCCGGCTGCCCCTGCGACTTTAATTGCAACCTTTCCAAATATTACAAAGGCGGCAAGCGCTGCTGCTGCGCTTTTGCAATATCGTCCATCAATGCTAGAAATTGTTGATCAAACAACTTTAAAGGCAGTTGAAGCATGGCATCCCCTTGGCTTTGAAGTTGCCGGCAGCGTTCTGTTGATGCAATTGGATGAGAACCATTCACAATGTGAAGCAGCGTTAAATACCTGCAAGGGTTTTGATTTAATTGATGGTGTTTATTCAGATGATCCAGCAGATGCCGCAGATTTAATTCGAGTTCGTAAGATGGCATATCCCGCGCTGGAACGTATGGGTGCAACCTTGCTCGATGATGTGGCGCTGCCGATTACAAAGATCGCCGAATTCGTAGAGAAGGTAGAAGCCTTAGCCAAGGAAAGTAACTTGGTAATTGGCATCTTTGGCCATGCTGGTGATGGAAATATGCACCCAACGATCGTTCACGACCACGGTGATTTGGCTGCAGCAGAACGCGCCCAGAAAGCATTTAGTGATATCGTCGCAATCGCGCAATCACTCGGTGGTACCGCAAGCGGTGAACATGGAATTGGTTCGATTAAGGCTGGCTTTGTGGCCAGGGAAATTTCCACAACTGTCATTGAACTACAGCGCGCAGTTAAGAAGGTATTTGACCCAAGTTCAATTCTAAACCCGGGAAAGAAGATTCCTTAGCTAGCAGTTTCGGCTAGATCTTCTGGTGAATCCGGCATAGTTGCCTTAGTAGCACCAGTAAATGTGAACTTAGCTTCTGCTGCTTCACCTTCGACATCTACGACGATAATTTCGCCAGCTTTGAGCTCACCGAAGAGGATGCGCTCAGAAAGTGAATCTTCGATCTCGCGTTGAATTGTGCGTCGCAAAGGACGAGCGCCAAGAAGTGGATCGTAACCACGAGCTGCCAATAGATCTTTAGCAGCTTGAGTAAGTTCGATTCCCATATCTTTTGCCTTTAGACGATCATCCAAATTAGCGATCATGAGATCAACAATCTGAATAATCTGATCCTTCGTCAATTGATGGAAGACGATTACATCATCGATACGGTTAAGGAACTCGGGGCGGAAATGGTTCTTGAGTTCATCTTGAACCTTGCCCTTCATGCGATCGTAATTAGTTAGATCATCATCAATATTGGCAAAGCCAAGACCTAAGCTCTTTGAAATATCGCGCGTACCGAGGTTGGTAGTCATGATGATTACCGTGTTCTTAAAGTCAACGGTGCGGCCTTGTGCATCTGTCAGGCGGCCATCTTCTAGAACTTGAAGAAGTGAATTAAAGATATCTGGGTGAGCCTTTTCGATCTCATCGAATAAGACAACTGAGAAGGGACGGCGGCGAACCTTTTCAGTTAGTTGTCCACCTTCGTCATAACCAACATATCCGGGAGGTGCACCGAATAAACGAGATGCTGTGTGGCGCTCTGAGTATTCCGACATATCTAATTGGATAAGTGCGGTCTCATCGCCAAACAAGAATGAGGCGAGTGTGCGCGAAAGTTCTGTCTTACCAACACCTGAAGGACCGGCGAAGATAAATGAGCCACCAGGACGCTTTGGATCTTTTAACCCTGCGCGAGTACGGCGAATTGCTTGTGAGAGAGCCTTGATCGCTTGATCTTGGCCAATCACACGGCGGTGGAGTTCATCTTCCATACGCAGCAGACGTGCGGTCTCTTCTTCAGTTAACTTAAATACTGGGATACCAGTTGAAGCAGAGAGAACTTGAGCGATTAACTCTTCATCTACTTCGGTGACCTTATCGAGATCAGTTGCCTTCCAATGCTTCTCGGCTTCCACTTTTTCTGCGATAAGAGTCTTCTCTTTATCGCGCAGCGCCGCAGCGCCTTCAAAGTCTTGGCCATCAATTGCAGATTCTTTCGCCTTGCGAACTTCAGCGATCTTTTCATCGAATTCACGGAGTTCAGCAGGTGCAGTCATACGCTTAATGCGCAGACGTGATCCAGCTTCATCAATTAGGTCAATTGCCTTATCTGGCAAGAAACGATCAGATACATAACGATCTGCCATATTTGCAGCAGCTGCAAGTGCGCCATCAGTGATTGATACGCGGTGGTGGGTTTCATAACGATCACGAAGACCCTTGAGAATTTCAATGGTGTGAGCAACTGATGGCTCTTTAACTTGAATTGGTTGGAAGCGACGTTCTAGCGCAGCATCTTTTTCTACATGCTTGCGGTATTCATCCAAGGTAGTTGCACCGATTGTCTGTAGTTCACCACGAGCAAGCATTGGCTTAAGAATGCTGGCAGCATCGATCGCACCTTCAGCAGCTCCGGCACCAACCAGGGTGTGGATTTCATCGATAAACAAAATAATGTCGCCACGAGTTTTAATCTCTTTTAAGACTTTCTTGAGGCGTTCTTCAAAATCTCCGCGGTAGCGGCTACCGGCAACGAGTGCACCAAGATCAAGTGAGTACAGCTGCTTATCTTTGAGAGTCTCTGGCACATCGTTCTTATAGATGGCTTGGGCAAGGCCTTCAACAACGGCTGTTTTACCAACGCCTGGTTCACCGATTAATACTGGGTTATTTTTGGTACGACGTGAGAGAACTTGCATAACGCGTTCGATTTCAGTTTCGCGACCGATTACTGGATCAAGTTTTCCTTCGCGTGCTGCTTGGGTTAAGTTGCGGCCGAATTGATCTAAGACAAGTGAGGTAGATGGTGTGCCTTCGGCAGGTCCTGATGTTGCAGCTTCTTTGCCTTGGTAACCAGATAAAAGTTGAATTACTTGTTGGCGGACGCGATTTAAATCAGCGCCGAGTTTTACAAGTACCTGTGCGGCAACGCCTTCGCCTTCACGAATTAGTCCGAGCAAGATATGTTCGGTGCCAATGTAGTTGTGCCCTAATTGCAGAGCTTCGCGGAGAGATAGTTCAAGAACTTTCTTGGCGCGTGGAGTAAATGGAATATGTCCGCTCGGTGCTTGTTGTCCTTGACCAATAATTTCTTCTACCTGGGCCCGCACGCCTTCAAGTGAAATGCCGAGCGCTTCTAGACCTTTAGCGGCAACGCCTTCACCTTCGTGGATCAAGCCGAGCAGAATATGTTCGGTGCCGATGTAATTGTGATTGAGCATGCGTGCTTCTTCTTGAGCCAAGACAACTACTCGTCGGGCTCGATCGGTAAAGCGCTCAAACATCGGCAGGGCTCCTTCTATTGGTTACTTCCGCAAGCCTATAACCCAGCGTAGGGAAGGCGCGAGGTGGATTGCTTGTACCCCTTTGAACCCCAGATTTGGGGGCAATATTCCCTTAAAAATCTAGGGCTAGGGGCTTAAAGGGTTAGCAGCATCCGTGTATTGCCCAAGGTGTTGGGCTTAGCGGCTTCCAGATCCAAGAACTCGGCCACACCGGCATCGTAGGAACGAAGGAGCTCTTTATAAACATCTGGTGCAACCGGGGTCCCTTCAATCTCAATAAATCCATGGCTGCCAAAGAATTCAGTTTGGAAAGTTAGACAGAAAATCCGATCGACTCCGACTTCGCGCGCTCTTTCAATAATTTTTTCTAGAATTTGATGGCCAATGCCTTGTTTATGAAAAGATTTTTCAACGGCAACGGTACGAACTTCGGCTAAATCATCCCAAAGTACATGCAGCGCGCCACAGCCAACTACTTTTCCATCTACTTCTGCAACTGTAAATTCTTGCACGCTTTCATAAAGCGTTACTGTCTCTTTAGTTAACATCTGACCAGGTGCAGCGTATGAGTCAACTAGTTGGCGGATCGCTTTAACATCAGTTGTGCGAGCTGGACGAATAACGATCATAATTATTCGGTTTCAGGTTTTACCAAGGGGAACAAGATTGTTTCGCGAATTCCTAGCCCAGTTAGCGCCATAAGCAAACGATCGACGCCCATTCCCATTCCACCAGTGGGTGGCATAGCAAATTCCATAGCTCGCAAGAAATCTTCATCTACCTGCATCGCTTCTAAATCACCTTTTGCGCCAAGCGTTGCTTGTTCAACTAAGCGTTCGCGCTGGATTACCGGATCAATTAATTCAGAGTATCCGGTAGCAAGTTCAAAGCCATCTACGTATAAATCCCATTTTTCAGCAACGCCCGGAAGTTCGCGATGAGCGCGAACTAGCGGAGAGGTATCAACCGGAAAGCCCATCACAAAAGTTGGTGCAATTAATTGATCCTTAGCCACATGTTCAAAGATCTCTTCGGCCAGCTTGCCGGTGATCCACTTAGGATCAATCTTCATGCCTAATTTAGCTGCAATCTTCTTTAAATCTTCGAGTGAAGTAAGCGCAGTTACCTTCTCGCCAACGCCTTCTGAGATTGCGTCGTAGAGTGAAATCTCGCGCCACTTTCCACCAAGGTCTGCTTGGCGACCATCGTGATGTGTAACAACATGTGAACCAGCAATTGCCATCGCTGCATTTTGCACAAGTGTGCAGGTTAAATCAGCGATCGAGCGCCAATCACCATATGCCTGGTAGCTCTCGATCATCGCAAACTCTGGTGAGTGAGAAGAGTCAGCACCTTCATTACGGAAGTTTCGGTTTATTTCAAATACTCGTTCGATTCCACCGACAACACATCTCTTTAGAAATAGTTCAGGTGCAATACGTAGATAGAGATCCATATCGTAGGCATTACTGAAAGATTTAAATGGGCGAGCTGCCGCGCCTCCGTGCATCACCTGAAGCATTGGAGTTTCGACTTCAACAAAGTTTTCCTTTTGGAAAGTCTCGCGCAGCGAACGCATTACCGCTGGACGCAAACGCGCATTAGAGCGCGCCTCTTCCCGGACAATTAAATCTACATAACGCATTCGTACGCGTGTTTCCTCAGACATTGGCTTATGATCATTTGGCAGCGGGCGAAGTGATTTAGCAGCCATGGCATAGCTACTAGCAAGGATAGAAAGTTCTCCGCGCTTGGAGGTAATAATTTCTCCAGTAACACTGACGATATCACCGAGGTCGATATCACTCTTCCAAGAATTTAAAGTTTCTTCGCCAACTTTATCCAGCGACAGCATCGCTTGTAGTTCAGTGCCATCGCCTTCACGCAAAGTTGCAAAGCAGAGTTTTCCAGTATCGCGCTTAAAAATTACTCGACCCGTAAGGCTTTGAATATCACCAGTTGTTGAATCAGTTTCTAGAGATGCATATTTGGCACGAATTTCAGCCAGCGAAGCGGTGCGCGCAACCGAAACCGGATATGGCTCAACGCCGCGATCGATCAGCCCAGCGCGCTTATCGCGTCGGATACGTAACTGCTCAGGTAGATCATCTTCTGCCGAGGCTACGGGCTGCTCTTCTTTGCTCATAATGGTGAGAGTCTACCGATTAGATATTTCTCTCGTGGATAAGGCGCAGGCCAATCAAGGTGAGATCAGGCTCATGCTCATCAATTGTTTCGGCAACGCCAATTATTAGCGGTGCCAGTCCACCGGTTGCAATCACTGTTGGGGCACCGTCATAGCTAAGTGCCAATTCGGCAACGATGCGATCAACCAATCCATCTACTTGTCCAGCAAAACCAAAGATAGTTCCAGATTGCAGAGCCTCAACGGTGTTCTTGCCGATTACATTCTTGGGGCGGATAAGTTCAACTTTACGCAATTGTGCAGCGCGCGCTGCAAGGGCATCGACTGAAATCTCGATACCAGGTGCAAGTGCGCCACCTAGAAATTCACCTTTCGGTGAGACCACATCTAAATTTGTAGAAGTTCCAAAATCGACAACAATCGCTGGGCCGCCATAGAGAGTATGTGCGGCCAGGGTATTAACAATTCGATCGGCGCCAATTTCCTTAGGGTTATCAACTAAGAGTGGCACACCGGTTTTAGTTCCTGGTTCTACGATTGTGGTTGGAATATCTGCAAAGTAAGTTGCGATCATAGTGCGCAGTTCGCGCAAAGTAGCTGGAACTGTCGAGCAGATAGATAACCCAGTGATCTCAAAGCCAGCTACTAACGCGTGATACTGCAACCATAACTCATCAGCGGTTGTGCGTGGATCAGTCTTAACGCGCCATGAGCGAACTAACTCTTCTCCTTGGAAAATACCTAAAACGGTATTTGTATTTCCCACATCAACTGTTAACAGCATGACTACTCCGCTCTCAGATCTAGGCCAATATCAAAGACTGGCGCCGAATGTGTTAGCGCCCCGATTGCGATGTAATCCACGCCCGACTGTGCGAAAGCGTGTGCGTTAGCGATTGAGATTCCACCGGATGCTTCTAACTTACAAATGCCCTTTGCCAGCGCCACCGCTTGCGCGCATAGCTCGGGGGACATGTTGTCCAAGAGAACTAGATCAGGCTGCTGCGGTAACACCTCTTTTAACTGCGCCAAATTATCTACTTCGATCTCAATTTCAGCTGCTGGATAAGCAGCTCGTACTTGCGCAAAAGCTGCAACAACTCCACCGGCGGCTGCAATGTGATTATCTTTAATCAAAGCGGCATCGCTTAAGTTCATTCGATGATTGGTGCCGCCGCCCATACGAACTGCATATTTTTCAATGGTTCGCATACCTGGTGTTGTTTTGCGGGTATCGCGTACCTGACACTTTGTGCCACTTACTTCAGTGACCCATTTGCTGGTCAAGGTTGCGATTCCGCTTAAATGTCCAAAGAAGTTAAGTGCGGTGCGTTCGGCTAGCAAGATGGCGCGCGTATTACCGCGCACCGTCATTAGTACATCCCCAGTTTTTACCTGATCTCCATCTTCCTTAAAGAGGGTCACATCAGAGAGACCAACCTCAGCAAGAACGGCGTGTGCGATATTAATTCCGGCAATCACGCCATCCATGCGGGCGACAAAGTCGGCAACTGCAGTTGCATCAGCTGCGATCGTTGCTTGAGAAGTTATATCTACTCCCCCAGCAAGATCTTCTGCTAGCGCAGCTTTAATTAACTCTTGATCAGTCACTCTGCGCGTACCTCTTGATAACTAGTAGCCCAGTTTCCATTGCGATCTAACTCTTGAACAATTCTTTTACGCCAGTTACTTTCAGTATTTGGAAAATCTTCACGCCAATGTGATCCGCGGGTCTCTTGTCTGATCAGCGCAGCTTTTAGGATAGCTTCGGCTAATTGAAATAGGTTGGTTGTCTCCCAGGCTTCAACGCATGGGTTTTTGCTGGTTCGATCTTGGATGCGCGTTAAATCCGCACTAGTTTGCAAGAGCGAATCAGAAGAACGTAAAACACCAGCGCCGCGACTCATGCTTAATTGAAGTTCGCGTCGTGTTTCGGGGTCTAAGAGAATTGCTTTAGAAGAATCTGTAACCGGCTCTGATTGTGCAGGTAGATTTGCGGCGATATCTGCCGCAATACGTGCACTAAAGACCAGACCTTCCAAGAGTGAGTTGGAAGCTAATCGATTGGCGCCATGCACGCCAGAACAAGCAGTTTCACCACATGCATATAAGCCTTTTACGCTGGTGCGACCATTTAAATCAACGCGAACTCCACCAGATGCGTAATGCGATGCGGGCGCAACTGGAATTAAATCTTTACTTGGATTAATTCCATGTGCGATGCAAGAGGCGTAGATGGTTGGAAAGCGAGCTTCAAATCCAGATAGGTGGCGCACATCTAGCCAAACGTGGTGCGCACCGGTCTTATTCATTCGTCGCATTGATGCAATTGCAACGACATCGCGTGGTGCCAATTCAGCCAATTCGTGTTCTGCGACCATAAAGCGATCACCGGCGCTATCTAATAAATAAGCGCCTTCACCACGAACTGCTTCGCTAATTAGTGGCTGTTGACCTTGGGTGTTATCACCAAGCCATAGAACTGTGGGATGGAATTGAATAAATTCCACATCCGCAACTTTGGCACCTGCACGCAGTGCAAGTGCTACACCATCACCAGTTGAAACAGAAGGGTTTGTGGTCTGTGCAAATACCTGTCCCAGTCCACCGGTGGCTAACACAACAGCTTTTCCTAAAGCACGGCCAACGCCATCGCGGCTTCCTGCACCGATTACGTGCAGAGTTACACCGCACACAGCTCCATTTGCATCTTTAATTGCATCTAATACAAGTGCATCTTCTACCACTTCGATCTCCGGGTCATCGTGGACTGCAGCTAATAACGCACGCGATACTTCAGCACCCGTTGCATCGCCTCCTGCATGCAAGATGCGATTACGTAAGTGGCCACCTTCACGAGTCAGCGCGATTTCACCAGAATCTTCGGTATCAAAGATTGCTCCGCGTTCAATTAACTTACGCACTGCTTCAGGGCCTTCGGTAACTAGAACGCGCACTGCTTCGACATCACATAGATCAGCACCAGCAACCAAAGTATCTTTCAAATGTTGATCAGGTGTATCACCTGGACCAAGTGCTGCAGCTATTCCGCCTTGCGCCCATTTGGTAGAGCCTTCATCGACCTTTGATTTAGTAACTATTAAGACTGAAAGGCCATAGGTGCGCGCTTGCAGAGCGGTGGTAAGTCCGGCAATTCCTGAGCCGACAACAATCACATCAGCAGTCGCGGTCCATCCAGGTTCTGGGGCAAGTAACTTCATCGCGCACCTGCGCTAATAAGGGCTGGACTCATCTGCATATTGTCGATCAAACGCACCCCATTAAGCCAGCCAGCGATGATCGCACGCTGGTTTGGGGTGGAATCTGTCGCAATTGCAAAGTTATCTTCATCGACAATTTGCGCATAATCTAATTTGAAGGCTGGCACTTCGTTAAATACCTGGTGCATGGCAGCACGAGCTGAAGCATTATTTTTACTCTCTTTTGCTGCCAGCAACGCTTTATAAATAGCAGTGGCCTCCGCACGATCGCCTTGATCTAATCTGATATTTCTAGAAGAGAGCGCTAGCCCATCGCTCTCTCTAATCGTTGGAGCAGCCAGGATCTCAATCTCTTTAAAGTTGCGCCGAGCAAGTTCTTTAATTAGAGCTAACTGTTGGAAATCTTTCTCTCCGAAAATTGCTCGTATGGGACGTACCAATTGAAAGAGGCGCGATACAACAGTGACTACGCCATCGAAATGTCCGGTCCGATTTGCGCCTTCAAAGTTTTCTCCGATTGGTCCAGCACTTACTTTCGTAAAATTCTCTGGATAAATCTCATTCTGGGTCGGCAGCCACAAGTGCGTAACGCCAGCTGCGGCAGCTAATTCAATATCTTGATCTGGTGTACGGGGATACAAATCTAAATCAGTTGAATTCTCAAATTGCAGTGGGTTTACAAAGATACTTGCAACTACAAAATCACTCTTGGTCCTTGCTAATTGAAATAGCGAAGCGTGGCCGGCATGAAATGCCCCCATGGTGGGAATAAAAGTGCAGCCGTCATCTAATTCAGATGCGCTGGTAACTATCTTCATATCGGGCTCCAGTCCTTTCAGGTACCGGGCGGTGATGGATCTAAGTTTAGAGCCTTACGGCAATTGCTCCAAAATCTCTGAAATCTTGCCGTGGGTAAGCAAGATCGCATCAGGTTCGATGGAGTGCCATGGTTCTATAACAAATCGGCGCTCGTGTGCGAGTGGATGAGGCAGTCGTAACTCATCAGCTGAGCTAAGTAACGAGCCATATTGGATGAGATCTAAATCAATTGTGCGTGGCCCCCATTTTTCACTTCGTTCTCTGCCCAGCGCCTTCTCAATTCCATGTAATAGCGCCAATAAATCTGTGGCAGGTAGCTCGCTTTCAACGATACAAACTGCATTTAGATAATCTGGTTGAGCAATATCGCTAACTGGTTTGGTGGAAAAGTAATCTGAAAGTAACTTGAAATCAGTTGCCTCTCGCAGCATCGCAACCGCTAGATCCATCTGCTCTTTCGGATCACCGATATTGGCACCTAGCGCGATTACCGCTTTCATCGCTTAATTGTTACTGAGATATCTTCTACTTGCGCGTTAACTGGTGCCTGTGGCTTATGGACCGTTATCGATACTGCGGCAACTTGTGGATACGCGCTTTTAATTCGGTCGGCGATTCGACCCGCTAACTTTTCAATCAGCGCTACACGTTCGCCAGTTATCTCTTCCACAACTAGATCTGTGATTTCTGCGTAATTAACTGTGTCGGTGACATCATCACTGACACTGGCGCGGGCTAGATCTAATTCAAGCAAAACATCGACAAAGAAATCTTGTCCAGCAATATTTTCAGATTCGAATACTCCGTGATAGCCAAAGGATTTAATACCTTTTATTTCAATTAGATCAGCCATTAGCTAATACCAATTTCTTATGTGGACTCACGCTATGAACTCTAACCGCCCATATCTTTTTCGCAAGCAGGGTTTCGGTTAGCGCAATAGTCGCTGCTTCACGTTCATCCGGAGTGTCACCACCGAGGAAGCGCTTGCGCGATCCCCCGATTAACACTGGGAAACCTAGATCGATAATTTCATCGATTCGATTTAATATCTCCCAATTTTGTGGGGCGTCTTTTGAAAAACCTAGACCAGGATCAATTATTAGATTGTTCTTGGCAATTCCACTGCCTAGCGCAGCATCTATTTGGGTGCTTATTTCAGCGATAACATCTTTTACAACATCGCCATAAATGGCTTGGCTATTCATATCTTTAGAGTGCCCGCGCCAGTGCATCAAAATATAGGGACAACCCATTTCGGCAACGACTTCGTGCATAAGGCCATCGGCTAGCCCACCGCTTACATCATTAACGATGCTGGCACCTGCGGTAATGGCTAGTTCGGCGGTCTGTGCATGCATTGTGTCGATGCTGATTGGAATTCCAGTTTGTGCCAATTTTTCTATTACTGGGATGACGCGCCTTTGTTCTTCTAGCGCTGATACGCGATCAGCACCTGGGCGGGTGGATTCTCCACCGATATCAATGATATCAACGCCTTCGGCGATCATTTCTAATCCGCGGGCGACTGCTTTTTCGTATGTATCGTGCTTTCCACCATCGGCAAAGGAATCTGGTGTTACATTCAGGATTCCCATTATCTTCATAGAGTTACCGACTATCAGAATTTAGCTCTTGGTAATCAAGCTGATTGCTTCTGCACGAGTGGCGGGATCACGCAATACACCGCGAACGGCGCTAGTTGTTGTGCGAGCCTGTGACTTACGCACACCGCGCATCGACATACATAAATGTTCACAATCAATAATCACAATAACGCCCATTGGATCGAGAATCTTTACCATCGCATCAGCGATTTGGGTTGTTAGGCGTTCCTGTACTTGCGGACGTCGCGCAAATAAATCTACTAAGCGAGCAACTTTAGAGAGCCCAGTTATCTTGCCGCGTGGGATGTATCCAACATGCGCAACACCATGAAAAGGAGTTAGGTGATGTTCGCAATGAGAGAAGACTTCGATATCGCGGATGATTACTAACTCTTCGTGGCCGATATCAAATGTAGTTGTAAGAACATCTTCTGGTGATTTCCAAAGTCCTTCAAAGTTCTCTTTAAAGGCGCGCGCTACACGGGCGGGAGTCTCTTGCAACCCTTCACGATCTGGATCTTCACCGAGTGCCAGCAATAGCTCGCGAACTGCTGCTGCAGCGCGCGCTTCATCGAAAGGGTGCTGTGCGCGTCCGCCTTCTGGTCCCATAGAAACCGGCGTTACATCGCTCACGTTTAAGTATTTTCTTTCTTCACGCTCTTCTTCACGCGTGATGGTTTCTTATCTGTTGCAGACTCAGTAATTACTCTCTCCGGAACTGCAACTGGTGGTTGCGAAGATGGAATACGAGTTGCTGAACCCGTCCATGCCGGACGACGTGGCCAAGAGTTAACTTTGGTAAATATCGTTGCAATCTCTTCTTTATTGAGCGTCTCTTTATCGAGTAGCTGCAAAACCATCGCATCTAAAGTCACACGATTTTCTACCAAGATATCAAAGGCTTCTTGATGAGCATTCTCAATTAGTTTACGGATTTCAGCATCAACTTTTGCAGCAACGCTTTCAGAGTAATCACGCTGATGACCATAATCGCGACCCATAAATGGTTCGGATCCATCTGTGCCTAATTTAATTGCACCGATTGCTTCGGTCATTCCATATTGGGTAACCATTGAACGTGCCAGAGCGGTCGCCTTTTCAATATCGTTAGATGCGCCAGTTGATGGATCATGAAAGATAAGTTCTTCAGCGGCACGGCCACCAAGTGAATATGCCAGCTGATCCAAAAGTTGATTGCGAGTAGTCGAGTACTTATCTTCATCCGGCAGAACCATGGTGTAACCAAGTGCGCGACCGCGCGGCATGATCGTGATCTTGTGAACTGGATCTGTGTGTGGCAGAGCATGCGCAACCAGTGCATGGCCAGCTTCGTGATAAGCAGTTACGCGACGTTCATCATCAGACATAATCCGTGATTTACGTTGTGGGCCAGCCATAACGCGATCAATTGCTTCATCAATTTGTAGGTTAGAGATAGCTTTCTTACCTTCGCGCGCAGCCAGTAAAGCTGCTTCATTTAATACATTTGCTAAATCAGCGCCGGTAAATCCGGGAGTGCGACGCGCATAGTTAAGTAGTTCAACTTCATCAGCGAGCGGCTTGGTCTTTGCGTGCACTTTAAGAATCTCTTCGCGACCTTTTAGATCAGGGCGATCAACAGCAATCTGACGATCAAATCGTCCCGGGCGCAAAAGCGCTGGATCTAATACATCTGGACGATTGGTGGCTGCAATCAGAATTACTTGTCCACCAGTTTCGAAGCCATCCATTTCAACTAGCAGTTGATTTAAAGTCTGTTCGCGCTCGTCGTGACCGCCACCCATACCTGTACCGCGTTGGCGACCAACCGCATCGATTTCATCGACAAAGATAATCGCTGGAGCATTTGCCTTGGCTTGCGCAAATAGATCGCGCACACGTGCTGCGCCAACGCCAACAAACATTTCTACAAAGTCAGAACCTGAGATGGAATAGAAAGGAACTTTTGCTTCCCCTGCAACCGCGCGGGCTAATAAAGTCTTACCTGTACCGGGAGGCCCGTATAACAAAACTCCCTTAGGAATCTTGGCACCAAGCAGCGCGTACTTAGCAGAATTTGCTAAGAAATCCTTTATCTCTTCTAGTTCGGCAATCGCCTCATCGGCACCTGCCACATCGGCAAAGGTATTTTGTGGAACATCGTTATCTTGCAGTTTGGCTCGGGATTTTCCGAAGGAGAAGACTTTATTTCCGCCTTGGGCATTACTCATTAAGAAGAAGAATAAGAAGCCAATTAAAAGGATCGGTGCGATAGAAAATAAGAATGAGATAAGTAGCGATTGCGATGGAACGCTGACATTCCAACCTTTTGCTGGTGGATTGCCAGTTAGAGCATCGATAATGGTTGGCTCTTGGCGGATTACATATGAGGCCTCAACCTTGCTTGACCCATTGATTAAATTGCCAGGCTTGAGAATTAATTGCAGTCGCTGAGATTTATCAATAACTAGCGCTGATTCAACTTTCGATTGTGCAATTGCATCTAACGCCTGAGAAGTACCGATCTCGGTATAGCGATTTCCTACGCTTGAAACCTGTCCGAAAATTGATACGCCAAGAATTGCGACAACTATCCAGAAGAGTGGCCCGCGCAAGATACGTCCTGCTCGAGTTGCAGGAACTTTCTTAACTGACTTCTTATCGTAAAGTTTCTTCTTGACCGGTTTTTTCAGCAAATTCTTCTTCTCCATAATATTTGGTTTACCCTTATGAATACATGTGCTTGGCAAGCACGCCGACGAATGCAAGGTTGCGGTACTTCTCGTTGAAATCTAGCCCATAGCCAACAACAAAGTCAGGTGGAATATCAAAGCCAACATATTTACATTCAACTTCAACCTTTGCCGCCGCCGGCTTGCGAAGAATTGCCAAAATTTCGACTGATGCTGCACCACGCGACATTAAGTTGGCACGCAACCAAGAGAGCGTCAGCCCTGAGTCGACAATATCTTCGACGATCAAGATATTGCGTCCGGTGATATCGCGATCTAGATCTTTCAAAATACGAACAACACCACTTGATTTAGTTCCAGAACCATAAGATGAAACGGCCATCCAATCCATATCGATATGGCGTTGCATGGCGCGAGTTAAATCTGCCATCGCCATGATCGCACCTTTAAGAACTCCGACTAGAAGTAAGTCTTGATCTTTGTAATCTGCATCAACGCGCGCTGCAAGTTCGGCAACCTTAGACTTTATTTGCTCTTCAGTAACGATTACGCGTTCTACATCAGTGCCGACAGCAGCTAGATCCACTTAGTGACTCCTTCAATTTCAAATCTCGAGGGGAGATTTAGGGACGGGCTAAGAGCGAAAGTCTGCCCGAAATCCGGGCAACCTTCACACCACCTGGCAGGCTCACCTCTCCTTGGCCGTGCCAAGAAGTGACCAGTGCCTCAATGCCAGCGAGGTGATCTGCGCTCAACGAGCCGCTGGGGGCTCCTGCGGCGTAGATAGCGGCGCGAAGTATGCGAGATCGGATCGCTCGCGGCAGCTCGGCTAAGGCGGCGCAATCCAAATCGCTCAAATCAACGCGAGAGATAACTGCCTGCGCCATCTCATCTAAGGCATCAGCATCATCACGCAATATTGCGGCGCTGCGTGCCAGAGCAGCTGCGATGCCTGGACCAATCTCTTCTTCCATCACCGGCATAACTTTGTTGCGAACTCGTACTCGAGAAAATTTTACATTTACATTGTGGGGATCGTTCCAGGGTTGTAAATCTGCTTCTTGACAAGCAAAAATAGTTTGCTCGCGAGTTAATTGTAAGAAAGGGCGCGCATACTTTCCATTAATTGTTGCCATGCCTGATAGTGAACGAGTACCTGAGCCGCGCGCTAAACCAAGTAGCACAGTTTCGGCTTGGTCATCTCGGGTATGCCCTAAGAAAATTTGTGTGGCACCGTATGCATTAGCAATTGCATCAAGTGCTGTATATCTTGCAGTACGAGCATCTGCTTCTAACCCTGATTTTTCAACAACTGAAACTCTCTCAATAATTACTTCTTGGTAGCCCATAGCTTTTAATTGCACTTGCACTTTCTTAGCTTGCTCACCAGATCCAGATTGCAATTGATGATCAACTGTTACCGCAATTAATGTAATTGCAAGTTCAGGTGTTTCCTTAATTAGCGCAAATGCCAGAGCAAGCGAATCTGCGCCTCCTGAAACTGCAACAAGTGCGCAATCTCCAGCAGTTAAATTCTCTAAAAATGGACGGACCGCATTACGAAGTTCTAGCAGCGCCGAAGCCATGGGCTAACTCTAGACCCGACCGCCAAATGGCATAAGCCCATTGATACTATAAATATTTGAATACAAGAGTCCCTTAGGCGTTGAATTTGCCTCCCACATCATTCCGTTACCTGCATAAATACTGATGTGGTGGATAGACGAGATAGTTCCCTTGTATGAATAAAAGAGTAAATCGCCCGGAACGAGTTCATTTAGCGAAACATGTTTGGTGTAACCGGCATAGAGCGCAGAGTTAAGGCGATCCCAGTTTGGCCAATCTAATCCAGCTGACTTATAGGCAGCGTAAACAAGACCAGAACAATCGAATGAGTTTGGACCTTGCGCGCCCCAGATATATGGCTTGCGCGCCAACACTTGTTTCTTCGCAAAGGCTACGGCTACCGCACGTTGCGCCTCTGTAGTCCGAATTGTTGATCGACCCTTGAAACCAATATCTGGCCAAACTTTTTTCTGGCCACCAGTATTGGCTGCGGTATTTGCCAAACTCTCTTCAAGTAAAGCAAGTGCGCGTTGTTGCTCCAGCGTAATGCGCACTTTCTTAGCGCTAGCTAATTCACGAGCCAATTTATCTTGGATCGCTTGCAATTTATCAACTTCTTTTTGTTGCAGCGCCCTGGCATCATCGGCCGTCTTCTTGGCCGCAGCGACTTTGGCGGTGGCTGTTTCTTGCGCAATCTTTGCTTCATCGGCTTTGGCTTTTGCAGCACGCGCAATTACTTCAGCTGCTTTGTAGCGCTCTAAGGCCAAGGTATTTTGTGTACCTAATTTATCTAAAGTAGTAATTTGATCGATTAAATCTTGTGGTCCATTGGCGCTAAGCAAAGGTTCTATCTCTGTAAGAGAACCCCCCATTATGTAAGCACTCGCTGCCATCTTGCCGATAACTCGGTGGGCTGCTTCTACTGCAAGTTGAGTTTCGCGGGCATGCGCTGCAGCAGCGATAGCGGCAGCAGTTGCAACCGCTAACTCTTGCTTGGCTTTTACAAATAACGCCTGTGCGGAATTTGCCTTTGCAGTCAGTGTTCGTAGAGTCTGATTGGCTGCTGCCAACTGCTTGGCTGCCGCATCTGCTATAGCTTTCTTTGCTGCCTCAGCTTTTTTAGCCGCCTCTATCTGCGCCAGCGTTGGCTTTGGCGTCGCTGCGATTGCAGGAGTAGTCGCAAGCGTTAGCCCAAAAATTATGGCTAGCGCTGCAGCTTTTCTGCGATACGACACAAAACCTCCAACAGGTAAGCCCTCAGAATAAATGAGTTGGCTCAGTAACTTCGGAGATTGTGGCAAGTGTCGCTAGTTGGATACATCTCGCTTTGTAAATAGAACCGTTGCAATTACTAGCGCAACGCTTACATAAATGGCTGATAGAGATAGCGCATGGGAATACGAAACGCTTGGGCTGCCACCGCTTGCAATAGTCGTTAGTTGATTTCCGGGCAACCAATTTAAGGTGCTGGATTTAAGCGCCCCCACGATATTCTCAACGATTAATAGCCACAGCACGCCAAGTGAGATAGAGCTAATTGGTGAGCGAAGGACAATTCCTAGAACCATTCCAACTATGCCAAATCCTAAAATTGATAGGTATACATTCAAGAGAGTCTTTGCAATCTCCAGGCGCCCATCGCTGTTAAACCAGAGCTCTGTGCTCACATTCTTGCCACCGGCTAAAGCATAGGAAACTGCGATAGTAATTACTGCGCTGACTAAGGTCATCACAAGTGCGAAGACTTTCATCGAAGCTAGCTTGCCTACCAAAATTCGGATACGGCCGGGTTGACGCACCAAAAGGTTGCGCAAGGTGCCAAGTGAATATTCTTGGGCAGTTTGCGCAGCAAATACGCAGAGCGCGACAATACCGAGAAGACCACCAATACTTGAAAATGATTGCGTTGCGCCACTAGATAGCGAGAGCATCTCGCGTGTAATGCGAACGCCACGATCACCATTTCCTTGCGGTGAGTCGATCATTAAGAAAAGCACTGACGAAACGAGAATGCTAAAAAATGAAACTGCTCCAAGGGTGCCAAGTAGCAAGGTAGGCCGGCGCAATTTACGCCACTCGGCGAAGAAAATTCTAACGATGCTGCCAATCATTTCTGATCTCCTGTCAGCTCAAAGAAGGTTTCTTCTAGGTTCGGCAACTGCGGTGATAATTGAGTGATCAAAATTCCGCTATCAAAGGCTAATTTATTTAAAGTTCCGGCCCATTCGGCTGGGCCTTCGATATGCGCAGTGCCATCGCGCAGATGCGCTTTATGACCAGCACTTTGCGCAATCGAAATGATCTTCTCTAGATCTTGATCGTTCTGCGTCTTTACAATCATAAATGGTTGTTGTTGATCAAAAAGATCTTGAATCGGTCCAGCAAATACAACTTCACCTTTTCGCAACATAACCAAGTACTCGCTAATTAGTTCTAGCTCAGATAACAAGTGTGAAGAGACAAAGACTGTGGTGCCGCTATCTGCAAGCGAGCGAAGCAGTTGGCGAATTTCTTGGATACCTTCAGGATCAAGGCCATTAGTAGGTTCATCTAAAATTAATAATTTAGGATTTGGCAGAAGAGCCGCGGCAATTCCTAAACGTTGCTTCATGCCCAGCGAATAAGTCTTGTACTTCGAACCTCCACGATCGGCTAACCCAACTTGCTCAAGTAATTGATCAACGCGTTCTTGTGGAAATCCGCCGAGGGTTGCTAAAACTCGCAAATTTTCAGCACCCGATAGAGCGGGATAGAAAGCCGGTCCTTCAATCATCGCGCCAACGCTTGCTAGGTATTTATCTGGAGATGTGATTGCTTCGCCAAGTATTTGGGCGCTGCCGCCAGTTGGTGAGATAAGCCCAAGCAGCATGCGGATCGTTGTTGTCTTGCCAGCGCCATTTGGACCGACGAAGCCACAGATCGTGCCGAGCGGAACTTCAAAGTTAGTGTGCGCGACAGCAAGGCTGGTTCCGTATTTCTTGCTCAAATCTTTAACTGAGATCGCTAAATTGGACATGTGTTGAATATAGCAATTACACCTTAGAATTATCGGTGTGAGTAAAGAGACCTGGGGCTATCAACCGCGCAATCAGAGGCCAGCGCCAGATTGGGACGTTAATCCCCAAACTGATGCGGTACGTGCAGGTTTAGCGCGCTCAGGATTCGGCGAAACTTCTGAGGCGCTCTATTTAAATAGTGGATTCACATATTCATCAGCGCAAGAAGCCTTTGATTCATTTGCTGATGAGACTGACCATTACTTATATAGCCGTTTTCATAATCCAACTGTTGCGATGTTTGAAAAACGTTTGGCTGCAATTGAAGGTGCCGAATATTGCGTGGCAACCGGTTCTGGAATGTCAGCGATGTTTGCATCCGTGGCCTGCCTAGTTAAAGCTGGCGATCACATCGTTGCATCTGCTGCCATGTTTAGCTCGTGCCATGTTGTACTAACTGAGATCCTGCCAAAATGGGGCGTAAGCATTGAGTTAGTTAAGGGAAATGATCCAGCGACTTGGGCAACGGCTTTAAGTAAGCCAACTAAGGTCGTCTTTATCGAATCACCAAGTAATCCACTGATGGAGGTCGTTGATATCCGTATGGTCAGCGACTTGGCCCATAAAGTTGGCGCAACAGTAATTGTCGATAACGTAATGGCATCGCCAGTGTTACAAAAACCGCTTAAACTCGGCGCAGATGTGGTTATGTACTCTGCAACTAAACATATTGACGGACAGGGACGAGTGCTAGCTGGCGCAGTCTTAGGATCTTTCTCTTATATCCATGAACATTTAATTCCTTTTAATCGCCACACTGGTCCCTCCCTTAGTCCATTTAACGCTTGGGTACTTTTAAAGTCTCTTGAAACTATGGAGATGCGAGTACAGCGCATGTGCCAGAACGCACAGGCCATCGCCGAATTCTTAGAAACACGGAAAGAGATTAAATCCGTGAAATATCCAGGCCTTAAATCTCACCCAGATTATGCGATTGTGCAGAAACAGATGAGCGGTGGCGGAAGCACTATCGGAATTGAATTCGCGGGCAGCCAGAAAGATGCCTTTAAATTTATGGATTCACTTCGGATAATTGATATATCCAATAACTTGGGTGATAGTAAATCTCTTATTACCCACCCAGTTTCAACAACACATCGCCGTTTATCACCTGAAGTTCAGCTGGAAATGGGAATTACACCTTCAGTACTGCGCTTATCTGTGGGTCTAGAACATGTAGATGATCTAATCAAGGATTTAAATCAAGCCTTTAAAAGTTGAGCCACAACCAGCAACACTGACAATAGGCTCAAATAAGTAATAGACCATTGAAAGATTCTGACGGCAACTTTTTCATAATTTTCAGATTTCTCATCTAACCCACGCAGCTGAACCGCAAAGACCAAACCTAAGGCAACAGTTATCGCCATTGCCCAATTTTGCAGATTGGCATTAAAAATTAGCGCGATAGAAGATGCCACCATAGCAATTGTGTAAACCCACATTTGTCGCAGTAAATGCCCCTTTGTTACAACTACTGGCAGCATCGGAATATTTGCCGCCGCATAATCATCTTTATATTTAATTGCTAGGGCCCAAAAATGAGGTGGAGTCCAAAAGAATATGACTAGGAAGAATGACCAAGCAGTTACTGAAAGTGAGTTTGTTACTGCAGCCCAACCTATTAACGCCGGCATACAACCTGCAGCGCCGCCCCAAACGATATTCTGGGCAGTTCGCTTCTTTAGCGCAATGGTATAAATAATTACATAAAAGGCGATTGCTATCGCCGAGAGCATAGTTGCTAACAAGGTTGTAAAAATTTGGAATACTGCTAATGAAAGAAACCCAATAATTGTTGCGAAGATAGTTGCTTCAGTCTTACTTATTACTCCCATAGCAAGAGGGCGATTAGCAGTTCTCTTCATTAACTTATCTGAATCCGCTTCAATGACCATGTTAAATGCATTCGCGCTTCCAGCTGCGAGAGTTCCACCAATTAAAGTTGCGATTGTTAATTTAAGTGAGGGCAATCCTTTTTGAGCTAAAACCATTGCTGGCAAGGTAGTTACAAGTAAAAGTTCAACGACTCTTAATTTCATCAATTCCAGATAAGAATTCACTCTGACTTTGATGGATACGCTCAATTGATCTTGCACTGGACCAGATTACTCAGCATTGTCGCTTGATGTTCTCAGGGTGTTCTAAGGCACATGCCCTATTTTTTGAGTTAACGAAAGGGACCAATATGACACCTCCACAAAAGCCGGAATGGATGGAACTTGCAGATGCAGATTCCGTTCCAACGATAAAGAAGAAGACTCGACTGCTTCCAGCGATGATTGCTTCTGTGGCCCTTGCAATTGTGGGCTTAGGAGCTATTGCGGCTCAAATAAGTGATGAAGCACCGGCTAGCGCGATTGAAAAATTAACTCCACAAGCCACAACAGCAGCCGCATTACCTGTAACTTCAATTGCAATCCCAGTTAAGCCAAAGCAGCCAAGCATTGCATCGCTACCAAAGAGTGGCGGTGGCGAGAATGAAGGCCGCGGCGAGGGTGACGACTACGAAGGTGAAGACGACTAAATGTATTACGGGTTAGAAGCAGCCGTTCCAGAATCAACAACCTGCATCGAAAGCGGTGCAGCGATCTTGGCTAAGTAACGATCGATTGTTTTTCGTGCTCGATCACTTGCTGCCGGATTCGGACTTATCTCATCTGCTATTACTATAAATGCATATTCACGATCACCTGATTGCACATAACCAGCCAGGCTCACAACGCCTGTTAAAGTTCCAGTCTTTGCTTTAATCAGTCCAACCGCTTTTGGTGCAGTTAGCAGAAAACGATTACGCATGGTTCCAGTTTTGCCACCGACCGGTAGCCCATAAATTATTTGAGTTAGTACTGGATCTAAATAGATTTTATATAAGAGTTGCGACATAACGCTTGCAGTTACTTTATTTTCTCTTGAAAGACCACTGGCATCTTTCACGATGACCCCTGAAGGGTCAATTCCCATTTCAATTAGCAAGGTTGCAAAAGTTATTGCTACCCCGTTATCGCTGAACTCGTTTCCAGCAGCCTTAGCCGCTATTCGCCCCATTCTTTCAGCAATTAAATTATCGCTCCAAAGTAAAAACCAATCCACAATCTCTTTAACGGGTGGAGACGTTGAGTAAACAACTTCTTCCCCAGCAATAGCTAGCGCCTTTTCGTCGGTCACTTTCAAAAAAGTGGTTGCGATTCCACGTTTGCGATAGAGAGACTTTAGCGTCGCCACATCGCTAGAAAATAGGTCGTTGTAATAAATCTTCAACTTCTTTACTGATCCACCTGAATTCTTCTTAACTGCACTTAACCCATTTAGCGCCAAGCGCGGATATGAGGTGCGATGCATCTTGACGGCGACTTCATTATTTATCGACATCCAAGGATCAAATTCACCATTAATCACTAGAGAATCTGGAACGGGTCCAAGGGAGACCGATGTTGCAAATGACTTTTGCGAATCTAAATACTTTAGCGTTGCAACTGCAGATAGCAATTTCATGGTTGAAGCTGGCTTTCTTTGTGAAGCAGCGTTTGACTCAAAGACAACTGATCCTGTGCTCAGATCGATTATCGATACTGATGGATTACTTAGTTCAGGTGCTGCTGCCAAACGTGCAAAAACTCCAGCTGCCGAAATCGGATCGAATGCAGATGCGCTGGGGGCATGTAAAAGGCTTGCCGCAACTATGGCAGCACAAAAGCTTAAAAATTTTTTCATCTTATTGATTTGCTCCCTTGAGCCCTTTCTAGCGTTTAATCCTTATTAAGTTTAGAGTGCGCATATGGAAATTAATACACCTGCCACGATCGGACCAGGAGAATTCTTTCCAGTAGTCGGAGTCGGGCCACATGAGAAACCATGGCCAACTGGTGCGCAATACGACCCAGAATTACTTGAAAGCGGTGATCGCCGCAATGTTCTAGATCATTACCGATATTGGTCGGTAGATGCAATTGTCGCTGATTTGAATACTAAGCGCCACAAATTGCAGATTGCGATTGAGAACTGGCAGCATGATTTAAATATTGGCTCAGTAGTTCGCACAGCAAATGCCTTCAACGTTTCAGCAGTTCATATTGTTGGAAAGCGTGACTGGAATAAGCGCGGCGCGATGGTTACAGATAAATATCTAACTGTCATACATCATCCAACAATTGCTGATTTTGCAACATGGTGCCAAGAAAATGACTTACCAATAATTGGCATTGATAATGTTCCTTCATCTAAGCAGCTCGAAGGTTCGCAGCTACCTGAATCTTGTGTACTTTTATTTGGCCAAGAAGGCGCTGGAATGTCTGATGAAGGTATTGCGGCTTGCGAAGTTCTATATGCAATTCAACAGTATGGCTCAACTCGTTCTATGAACGCATCAGCTGCTGGTGCAATTGCGATGTATCACTGGGCGCTACAACACCTACCTAAATGATTAAGCGTTGGTTAACTCGTAACCTAATAATCCTCACCTTCGTTTCTTTAGCTCAGGATGCGGCAAGTGAACTTCTCTATCCATTACTTCCAATTCTTTTAATTGGCGTGATTGGCGCTGCGCCGGTTGCCCTTGGCTTGATTGAAGGATGCGCCGAGGCTGCTGCCGGGTTTACTAAATTACTTACCGGAGGCGCAAGTGATCGTTTCGGTAGAAAGAAGTTTGTGGTTGGTGGTTACTCACTTGCTGGCATCGGTAAAGCCTTTATTGTTGTTGCAACTGCATGGCCATTGGTATTCCTAGGGCGAATTACAGATCGTATCGGTAAGGGAATGCGAAGTGCACCCCGCGATGCACTTATTTCAGATTCCGTCGACAGCAAAGATTTAGGTAAGGCTTTTGGTTTTCATCGCACCGGCGACAACATTGGAGCGGTAATTGGACCTGGGCTAGCGTTAATTGGGCTGGCTCTACTTAATGGAGATGTTCGCGCCGTGGCAGCATGGGCACTTATTCCAGCAATTATCTCTGCGATTTTGACGCTCTTTATCCGTGAAACTTTCATCAAACCTACTAAGGAAGTTCGCAAAGTTGTTCGAGCAGAACGGCAGCCATTATCGCTTCCATTAAAGCGCACTATTGCTCTATTGACTCTAATCCAATTAACAAATATTCCAGATGCTCTTTTATTACTACGATTACACGACATTGGATTTTCGACGGAAGGTGTCGTCCTTACCTATATGTTATTTAGCGCAGTTACTGTCTTTGCGGCTTATCCTGCTGGATACGTAGCAGATAAATTTTCTCCTAAAATTGTTTACGCCTTTGGGTTAACTGCTTTTGCTATTGCCTATTACTTGCTGGGATCTAGTCAAAACCATAGCCTCGCAATCTTGGCCATTGCAATATATGGGCTCTTTCCAGCGCTGACCGATGGAGTTGGTAAAGCATGGGTCGCAAAAATTAGCGAAGTAAATAGCCGCGGACGTGCACAAGGAATTTATCAAGCGTGTATGAGTTTTGCAGTTTTAGGTGCTGGGTTATGGGGCGGGTTAGCTTGGAGTAAGGGCGCTGTGCAGTTGCCGTTGGTAATTGCCGCAATCGGTGCGATTACAGGTGCGGTAATTCTGGCGGCGATGCATTTGAAAAATAGAACTTAATCACCGAGATCAGTCGGCGCTGGAACATCTTCCATGGCCTCGCGTACTGCAATTAGCCGTCGATCAATTTCGTTGGCTTCATCCATGCGCCCCAGGCTGCGTAAAACCGCTGACATGCGAGTTTCGATATCGAGGATTAACTCAAAGTCTTTTGGTTCATCTTCAGAGATGATCTGCAGAACTCCATCTAAAGTAGCTAAACCATCATCTAATTTGCCTATTAAGACTTCAGCTTTGCCGTATTCAAATAGTGCAAAGGTTTCACGGCGATGGTCATGGCCGGTTTCAAATACATCGATTGCTTTACGTGCAGCTTCCAGCGCTTTCTCGCCTTCCCCAATTTCTACGTAGCAAGAGGCAATTTTCTGATCACATCGTGCGACTTGAATAACTTCCTTCTCTGTTTTAAAGATCAGGCGTGCTTCTTTAAATGTGGTTATCGCTAAATCGTAATTTTTGAGCTCGCGATATGCGCAACCTAAAAGGTGGAGATCATTTGCAGCACCAATTTGATTTCCATCGACAAGATGTTCTTGTGCACACTCATCCATGATTTCAACGACTTTTTCAAAGTTCTTTGAGGCATACCACCACTCACCTAGCGTGCAGGCAAGTTCAAGTGAAAGTGGTGATTTACTTTCGCGCAAAATTTCTACAGCTTTACTCATAGCAGTTGCTGCTTCATCCATCCGCTTTAATTGATTTAAGTTATAACCAATTGCAGAGTAAGCCTGGGCTAAACCTTCGCTAGATTCGGTTGCACCGAGTTCAGAGAAGATATCGCGCGCAGTTTCGGCAAGCGCTAACGCTTCATCATATTGACCACGAGCAAAGATTCGGGCGGAGAGTTCGTAATATGTATTTGCGCGATCGGCACCGTGAACTTCTGGTATTCGATCCCAGAGCATTTCCTCTGATACGAGCTCGTCTTGGCCATCATCTTCGCTCATCGATACCCCCGTTGTTTTTAGTTGGACTGGTGAACCTTACGGTGAATGCCGCAGACATTACTCTCAAATATTTAGGAAGGTGCGTTATTTTGCGTAAACGCCATGCGCCATTTCCCAAGTGGCCCACGTGCCGTCGCCTGTAAAATATTGTCTGTGACGCGGGTGATTTGCAATTGTGTCTGGCGGTCAAAACGATGGCCCCATGGACATTTATCCTCGATCGCACAAACCCAGCCATTGGTAGCCATATTGAGGATGCCGGCCCCTGATGAGCGGGTGTAATAGGTAGCCATAGCTGGAACTGACTTTTCATTTGGTGCTATCGAAGATCGAGCAACCGTCTCGACAGGTGGGCCTTTAAAAGTTATAGGTGTGTCAGCTTCAAACCCAACAACACCCTTAATTATTGAGCCTTTTGGTAGAACATTAAACGGCCACATTTGAGTTTCGATCACCATATCGCGATGAAAACCCAGCGCTAAATATTGAGAGCCAAGTAGTTCAATCTCAGGTTTTCCAATTTTACGCCAAGCTTTGATATTAGAAATTTGATCTTTACTAATTTCAATTTGGTTGTAGGCGGTGTTGCCTCCCAACACCAATAGGTTAACGCCACGGTTAACGGCTGCTTCCACAGCGTTTCTCATATTTATCGTCCAATATTCACTATGGCCACCTAAGAGAATCGAACCTGTATTTTTTAACAAATTAGAATCTTTATCTAAATCAATATCTGTTGCATAGTTAAGATTTAAACCAAGTTTTTCGGCACTCTTAACAAGCGGCGCCTCCATGTATTGATATTGCCCAGAACCATCTCCATCGTATGGTCGCAAGAATGAAACTGAATCTGCGCGAGTTTCACGCTTTCCATCTGGACCTTTATATAGCGAGTATCCACCCCACTGGTTATACGACTGCCAAGTCAAGACCGATGAAATCAAAGTAAGGTCGCTCATTAAGTCTGGGGAGCTAATGGTTATCGGTACAAAACTAGATTGCCTTTGTGCGGCTGAAAGTTTTATTAAATAAATCCCTGGCGAGTATTTACTTGTCGCTTTAAAAGTCCAACCACTGGAAATAGAAAATTGTCCAACTTGGCGAGCGCCAATTCCTTGGTAGTACCCAGCTCGGTAAATAGTTGCCGTTGCCTTTGGCGCGCCCACCAAGGTAAGCATCGCTGCTTGGCCACAACGCAGTGAAGTCGAGTTGAAATACCCTTCGATCCGATTAGCGCTTTTGCGACGTGAGAAATCTGCACTCAGGCGAAATGGGACGCCCTGATTCCATTGCTTACTTCCAGCCTTGCTATTTTCGCGCGCTACCCAATCACTCGATAGAAGCGCACAGCTATCGGCTTGTGCTGCCGGCGAAGTTAGCGCACCGAGGGCAATAACTAGGGCGATCAGAATTCGAAACATGATGTGCTCAAGGATAGGCCGATGATTTCGAGTGGACAGGCTGAACTACCCTGGCTTACCCTTGGCTTCTTGCAAGTCATTTGCATCTAGGTCTACCCCCATCAGGAGCGCAATGAATACGATCGTCAAGGATGCACCTCGCATTCCCCTGCGCCAGCGCCTAACGCGTGATGAGTGGCGCCGGATGGCTGCCATGTTCGGCTTCATCGCCTTCTTGCATATCGCAGGCGCCTTGTTGATGTGGCAAGCAACTAACGGAAACTACGAGCTAGCCGATGGAACTTTATTCGGTTGGGGAACTGCCGCCCTGGCCTACACCTTAGGAATGCGCCATGCCTTCGATGCCGATCACATCAGCGCAATCGATAACACGACGCGAAAGTTAATGTCTGAAGGACAGCGTCCATTAGCAGTCGGTTTCTTTTTCTCGCTAGGTCATTCATCTGTTGTTGCATTCTTAGCAATTCTTTTAAATTTTGGCATCAAGGCACTCGGTTCACAACTCAAGGATGAGAATTCATCTCTGCACCATTACACCGGACTTATTGGTACCACCGTATCCGGAACTTTCTTAATGTTGATTGCAATTCTTAACTTAGTAATCCTGATCTCTATCGTTGGCGTATTTCTCAAGATGCGCAAAGGTTTATATAACGAGGAAGAGCTCGAAAAACATTTAAATTCTCGCGGCTTGCTAATGCGTTTCTTTGGTCCAATTGCCCGACGTATTGATAAGAGCTGGAAGATGTATCCGCTGGGCATTCTCTTTGGACTTGGCTTTGATACTGCAACTGAAATCGGTTTACTTGTATTGGCGGGTTCATCTGTAATCGCAGGACTCCCTTGGTGGGCGATCATCTCGCTTCCACTCTTCTTTGCTGGTGGAATGAGTTTGCTTGACACTATTGATGGTTCATTTATGAACTTTGCTTATGGCTGGGCATTTTCCAAACCAGTCCGCAAGGTTTACTACAACATCATCATTACTGGATTATCAGTTGCAGTCGCGCTCTATGTTGGTGGCTTAGAAATTTGCCAGGTGATGGCCAATCAGTTAAATCTTTCTGGAGGATTCTGGGATTTTGCCCTGGCCTTTGATTTAAATAGCGCTGGATACTTCATAGTTGGTGCTTTTGCCGTTGTTTGGACTGTGGCTTTATTACTGTGGCGCTTTGGCAAGATCGAAGAGCGCTGGCATAACACCGCCCACGCATCACAGTTAGGGCGTGGTGAGGTTAGCAATCATGCTGCAGCAGGAGTTGATTTAGGTCCTATTAACGAAGGCTGGAAGATCGATTAGTTCGTTCTTAGCTTTATTCGATTCTGCCCAATAGCAGCACCCAATAAAATGATTAATGCACCGAGCGGTTCATACCAAAATAACCGTTCTTGTAAAAACACAACGCCAACAATTACGGCCACCAGCGGAGTTAAATAAGTAACGCTGCTGGCGATCGCGCTTCCCGCAATCGCCATAATTTTAAAGTTCCAGATATAGGCAAATCCACTACCAAAAATTCCAAGGGCCAACATTGCAAAGACTGGTCCCGCTCGATAAGTATCTTGGGCAATTCCATCGAATAGAAAGAAAGGTAATAGCGTCAACGCACCCGTTGTAACTTGAGCGGCAGCGATTGATTCGGATGGCAACTTGTGGGGGATAACAAAGCGGCGTGAATAAGGAAATGAAAATCCATAACAGGTAACTGCAGCGAGCAATACCAAAATTGTCCACAATGGATTTTCACCAAGGCCTTTCCATGCACCCAGCACCGTTAAAACGCCAAAGAAACCGATACCGATACCGAGTACTTGGTAAAACTTTGGTTTCTCATCGCGAGTAACAATTATTATTGCAATTAGGGTCATTAGTGGTGTCACCGCGTTAATGATTCCGGCCAGAATCGAAGTTACTTCAGTTTCGGCCAATGCAAACAAAACGCCAGGAATAACATTTAGCATGAGCGAAACCACCCAAAGGTGAGCCCATAACTTTCTAGATTGCGGAAGTTTGATCTTCTTATGTTTTGCCCAAACTATAAGCGTCATCGCGCCAAGTGCGCATCGCCCAAAGGCCACACCAAATGGGGTTAAGAATTCCAAGCCAAGCTTTATGAAGATAAATGAACATCCCCAAACAAAGCCCAAGGCTAGATAAGGCAGTACCCAGCTATTTTTAGGCGAAGGAGAGGGCGAGTGCACCAAGTAATGATGACACAGTCATCCATACCCACCAGACATTGACGATATCTACGTGCCAATGATCATGCGCATAGATCCCAAGCCGTGAGCGATTCCAGTTACCAAAGGCAATAAACACAGTCAGGATTAAGTGCACCATATTCAAGATTGTTATTAAGTAATAACAAGATGCGTAGGCGCCTGAGTAAAAGGTAAATGGCGCATTTGCAATCTGCATATTCTGATAAACAGTTGCCACCAGCGCTGCTATTAGTGCGACTAATCCACCAAGTTTTAGTTGGGTTTGATTAGCAGCGCGAACTCCACGTAAACCGAAATTATGGGCGAGCAAACCAAACGCAGCTATCGCCGTTACATTCCAAGAACTCATACTCGAAAGAGGAGTTATGGCAGGAGTTTCCTCTGTAGCTCTTGGTAGCCACATATCGTTTACATTCTGTCCCTTTAAGTAGAAGAAGACGAAGAGAATACTGAGCGCAAAAGCTATATCTGCGACCAGAATTAGAATTACTCCTAAGCGGTTGCGGCTACCAACTACATCTGGGTGTTCGTGATGTGGATTTGCATGAGTATCTAGGCTCATGAGCTCGCCTTCCCGTAACCATAAGCATCTGATGTGACAGTTGGTAGCACCTCAAAGTTTTCTAGAGGCACAGGATTGGCAACGGTCCATTCAAGCGTCTTGGCTTGCCATGGATTCATTGGAGCTTTAACTCCGCTGCGCCAAGAAGAGATAACTGCGTGGAGCAGAACCAACATTCCGATCATGATTGTGTAGGCACCAATTGTTGTAATCAGATTACCTTTGCTAAATATATTTGCGTAGGCTTCAACGCGACGTGGCTGACCTTGTAGGCCAACGAAGAACATACCCATAAATGCCACGTTAAATCCGATCTGGGTTAGCCAAAAGGCGATCCAAGATAGACGTTTATTCAACATCTTTCCGGTCATCTTAGGGAACCAATAAATCAATGAGGCAATCGCTCCCGTAAGTCCTGCGCCCATTAGCGTGTAATGGAAGTGGGCTGTCACAAACATTGAGCCATGCAAGAAGGCATCTGCTGGAACATCAGATAGATAAATTCCAGTAATTCCGCCAATCATAAAATTCCATAACAAAGCAAAGATGGAAAGAGCTGGAACGGTCATCCAAAGCCTGCCGCGCCATAGCGTTCCAACCAAAACTAAGAAGAGCATGCCAGTTGGTATGGAAATCAACTCAGTAGTCAACATAAATGGAGCGCTGAGCAATGGAGCCCATCCACTCATATACATGTGGTGTGCCCAAACCAGAACTGAGAGACCACAGATTCCAGCAATTCCCATAACTGCAACGTTGAAACTAAAGAGTGGCCGTCTTGTAAATACCGGAGCCATCTCCATAAGGGCGGCAACTGCAGGAATTAAAATTACATAAACTTCTGGGTGGCCCATGATCCAGAAGAGATTTTCATAGAGCCAACCGCTGCCACCAAGTGCTGTGTTATAAAACGAAGTTCCAAGCGCCCGATCCATTCCTGACATTACTTGCGAAAGGAAAAATACTGGGAAGGCAGGCAGTGCAAGTGCTACCGATGCCACAACACCATAAATAAAAATTGGCGTTCTATTCCAGGTCATGCCACGAGCGCGCATACGAACAACAGTGGTTGTGATATTGGCACCAGCAACCATTGTGGAAAGTGCGAAGATACAGATGAACATTATGTAGCCATCCATACCAAGCGGTGATTGCCCGGCGAGCGGATTGTAAGCGGACCAACCGGTTGAGATGCCACCAATAAATTGTGCCCAGATAAGTGGAATCGCGGCTGCAACAATTAACCAGAAGCTCAGTGCATTAAGGCGAGGGAATGCCATATCGCGGGCACCGATCATGATTGGCATGATGTAGTTACCAAATGGTCCGGTCACCATAATGATAGTTCCGACAATCATGATGATTCCGTGAGTGCCAACAATGGAGTTGTACGCCTGAGGATGAATCCATCCTCCACCAGGTTTTCCTAAGTTAGTTCTAATCAGCATGGCGAGAATTCCGCCAATACCAAATATCACCATTGTTATGACTAAATATTGAATTCCAACTACTTTATGGTCGGTTGTGTATCTGAAATAACGTTTAACGCCCATATCTTTTCCTGCGTAAAACATATTCTCTTCATGGGTTAGGTCTTTTCCTTGGACCCATCGAAATGGAGCAATAAGTGCTCCGATACCAGTCATAAAGCCGATGAACCAAGCGATCATAGAGAGAAGTGTGATTTTATCTTCACGAGTGAACAATGGTGCCATTTCAGAATCGGCTGGCAAGAAAGCAAGTGCTAGGCGCCAAACAATTATCGCAGAAAGTGCACCAAGCGCAAAGGCAGTAAAGATATTTAGCCTTTCAATCAGTGCTTTCTTATTTTGCTTCGTGGCAAAGGTAGTCATTATTTGATCTCTCCTTCTGCTGTCCAAGTTGTGTGGCCAGTATCTGGTTGGCTGCTGAGCCATTGTTCATAATCAGATCTACTTTGGACAATTACTTTATTTTGCATATATGCGTGCAACAGACCACACAGTTCGGCGCACCTAATATCAAAGCTGCCAATCTTGTTAGGCGTGACAACTGTCTGCGTTATGTATCCCGGATTGGCATCGATCTTTATACCCATTTGAACAACCCAGAAAGAGTGCTTGACATCTTTACTTGTCACATGAAAAACCACCGGCTGATCTATGGGTAAGTGAAGTACTTCTGATCTCACACCCGTGCTGCCTGGGTAGTCATAACTCCATGCCCATTGCTGTCCAGTGACATTTATATGAATTGCATTCTTATCTAAAAGCGCCTGATCATCTTTTTGTAGAGCAATTAACCCCACAACCAGTGCAAATAAACAAAGAAGAGCTGAAACTACTAGCCAAACAGCTGTTGCACGTGGAGAGCTACTTATATTGTGATCTGCTTCAGGTGGTGGATTATCGCCATGGTGGCGTTTCTGTATTAACGCTTCAACGGCAAGTGCTGAAACAAACCCCGCAACAGGTGAAGAAGCCCAAGTAAATGTGGTTATCAAATGAATTACATTTGCCATGGTTTCTGAGGCTGCTTTGCCCATTGCAATATTCTGAAATTTAGTTGAAAAATATCCAATCAGCCCAGTGAAAACTATCCAGAGGACTATTACTTGTTTTACATCTTTACGTTTCCACCATTTACTTTGGAAGTAATCTTGTCCCGGGCTTCGAAGATCGCTCATCATTTTCTCCCTATGCCTTCACAATAAAGTGCCCGGACATATAGCTCATTGCAGACATGGCATTACCGAATCTTGCAATTGTTCCATCGCCACATGGAAATTCGCAGTTCCAGATGTATTCACCTTCATCGCCTGTAACGAATGTGAAAGTTGTCTTAGTTGGATGTTGTGTATATCCGCCAGCTTCCTCGGCTGCTCCAACTTCTTCGTCTACCGACATCATCAGTGGAACGCTTACAAATAATTGATCCTTACCATCTGACATTCCATGGAGAGTGAAGGTGTGGCCAACCATGTCGGCTGGGATATTTGTAATTGTTGTTTCTGGCGATGCATTAGCTTTTGCTTTTGTGTCGTAAGTCTTAACAAATTTTGCAGTTCCATCAACTGTTCCACGAACATGCGCAAAGAAATCGTTTGTGATTGATTCGCCTGAGTCGTATTGAAAAATAGTAATAGTCACCGCTGTGTGAGGTGGAACTTGAAAGTTTGTTCCTGTTTTAGCATCAGGTAAAACTTCACCGTTTGGGCCACCAAGTCCATAACTAACCCAATCAGGATGCGCCCCACCGCCGGCACCGTGATGTCCACCGAAGCCGCTATTTGGATATACATTTAAATTCAATTTAACTTGCGGAAAAGATTTTCCATCTGGCGCGGTGTATAGACCAGCAGGGGATGCTTGCGTAATGCCTGGATCGTTTTTAGCTGCGGCCACATATGTTCCTATGCCAGCGATTACCGCAATTCCAATAATCACTGTCCCGAGGGCGCCAAATATTTTGCGATCCATAGATTGCCTCTCACGGAAATTTTTAATAGACGGAGGGTCACCGTTATGTGATCGCGTTAAAAACAAGGTACGCCTCTCGCGCGCAAATAGATAGCGTTTAATTAGGAAATCCCTAGGAAACTTTGTGCGAGAGGGCTACTCTCTTTCAATCATGGAGATGCATAACCACCAATTAAGCGTGTGGAGCTCGTGGCAAATCGCCCCAGAAATCACCCTGCCGTTGATTTTTTTAACTTTGCTTTACTTGCGAAAATCGAACTCCACTAATCGCCAACGCCTGAGTTTCCTCACCGGAATCACCACGATATTTGCAGTTGTTGTAACCCCTATTGGGGCGCGGGCGATGGATTACTTCTCACTTCATATGATTCAACATATAACTTTAATGATGATCAGTGGTCCGCTGTTGGTGATCGGTACACCATCTACATTCTCTCCCATAAACCGATTATTTAAATTATTTACAAACCCAGTTATTAGTTGGGTTCTTTATGCTGCACTAATGATAGGTGTCCATTTGCCTGGACCACATAAATTTATAATGGAAAATCCTTGGGCACATACTTATCTTGAACTACCTTTATATATTGCCTTGCCATATTTCTTTTACTTCAATTTACTCGATCGCAAATTTAAAGAGCGTCGCTTATCGCAAGCGCTCTCGGTAATTTCCTTATTCTTAATGATGGTTCCAGAGACTTTAACTGGCTTCTTTATCTATGTTTCCCGTGGTTCTCTGTACAACAATATGTACACTCTTAACGATCAACGGCGAGGTGGCTCCCTGATGTGGGCTGGCGCAATGATTATTGATGCGATTTGGATAGCACTCGCTGTTTACCACTGGATCAAATCAGAGGAGAGAAAATCAATTGATATTGATGCCGAAATTGCGGCAGAACAGCGAGCCGCCGGTGTCTGAAGAAGAATTCCAAGCACCACAATGGGTCCAAGATGATGCCAACCCAGACATAGTTAATGAGCCAATTGAATTAACCCAAAAACAGAAGTATTTTTTAATCGGAACCTTATGTACAGTAATTCCACTTTGCCTGTTAACCGGCTGGTACGAATTTGGTCGCGCCAAAGAAGGTCACTGGCGCGCTTGGGTTTACACCTTTGAATGGCCGTTCTTTGCTGCAGTATCGGTCTTCATGTTCCGGCGCATTATGCGTGGAGATATTCCGCGAATTCCACGACCAGAATAAGGATAAACATAAACAAGCAAGCCTTGCTGACTCCGAAAATCTTCATTTCAAATTCGATCGTCTAGACTCGCAAGATGTTGATAGAGCCAAACTTGGGTGCGGTAGCTGACAAATTCTTTTCACTTACAGAGGAACAACCCTATGGCGGAGCCGCGCTAGCAATCTATCAAAATGGAGTTCCGGTACTGGATATTTGGGGCGGGGAAGCCCGACCTGGGCTAGCGTGGCAGAAGGATACAAAGTCAGTTGTCTTCTCAACCTCAAAAGGGATACTTTCAATCCTGGTTCATCAATTGATTCAGGATGGATTCATTGATCCAGACGAAAAAGTTTCGAAGTATTGGCCGGAATTTGCCGCCAACGGCAAGGAAAACGTCACAGTTGCAATGATCATGCGACATCGTTCAGGTTTAAGTGCAGTTCGTGATGATTTAACTTTCGAGGATTTGCAATCAGTTATTCCGGTTGAGAACGCTCTCGCAAATCAGAAACCAATTTGGGAACCAGATACCGGCTACCTGTATCACGCGGGCACCATTGGACAACTGATTGGCAAGATCATCTTTAATGTGACTGGAATGCGTATAAACGAACTTCTTCAATCGAAGATAGCGCGTCCCTTAAGCGTTGAAGCTTGGTATGGAATTCCATCTGAAGTTGAAAAAGACGTGACATTTCTCAAGAGTGATGATGCGCCAATAAATGCATCGCCGGTATTTGAATCACCGGAGTATTGGAATATTCGAGCGATGACATACGGAAATGCTTTCCGCGGTCATGTAGATGATTTCGAAGGCGGTTATAACGATCCCCGAACTCATGCGCTTGAGCATGCTGGTGCCGGTGGAATATCAAATGCGCGATCGGTGGCAAAAATTTATTCGTCGGTAGTTTGTGAGACCGATGGAGTTCGACTTTTAAGTGATGAGACGATCATGAAGGCAATCTCGCGGCCAAATCCAGGACCAAATATTTTCGGCGATCCTGCGCCTTATCCGATTCATTCACTTGGGTTTATCGTTGCAAATCCGGTTCATTCACCTGTATTAAGTCCACGAACTTTTGGGCACGATGGCCTAGGCGGGCAACAAGGATTTGCAGATTTAGATCACAGGATTGGTTTTAGTTACGTAACTAATTGGATTCCGATGGTGAAAGATGGAATGGCTCGTCACCGAGAGATAACCAAAGTATTAGCGGAAGTTTTGAGATAAGTGGGCCCTGTCGGGCTCGAACCGACGACCCACGGATTAAAAGTCCGTTGCTCTACCGACTGAGCTAAAGGCCCCACTGTAATTCGGCAAAAGTAGCACCGAACACGCGCCGTATCTTAGCGGAGTTTTATCTCCCCTTTGACGCCCGCATCAGGCGGTCGCGGATGGCAAGGGCCAATCCATCGCCAGTTGGCTCTTGAACTACAACAGTTTTAAGGCCTTTTTTATCGGCATCGCGAAGGGCTGAATAAATAATGCGTGCGAATTCTTCAGTCGTTCTAGGTGATGCTAAACGAATAACGCTTTCAGGTGTTTCGTATTCTGCAAGTGCGATGAAACCTTCGGTAGCAATTGGTGTGCGATTTAATTCAACGGTTGCACTTGGGGCGTAATGGTTTTCAAGTGATCCACTGACGCGAATGTTTGTTGCTTCGGTTAGAACTTTAAGCCCCGTGGCTTCTTCGATCATCTCTGTTGTGATTGCACCTGGGCGCAAGATGCGTGGTGCAGTTGATGTGCAGTCGATGATCGTTGACTCAACTCCGACAGATGATAAGCCGCCATCGAGGATTTGATCGGTTGGCGCTAGATAGTCAGCAAGCTCTTCGCGCACCGCATCTGCCGTTGTCGGTGAGACATGGCCAAAGCGATTGGCACTTGGCGCTGCAATTCCCTTGCCCCCAATCTTTTCAAAAGCAGAGAGCAAGGCAAGTGCGACTACATGATCTGGAACTCGTAAGCCAACGGTTGGTTGGCCACCAGTTACAAAATCTTCAGAAAGTAATGAGCGCTTTAGAACTAGCGTCATTGGTCCCGGCCAAAAGCTGCGGGCAAGTGCAACTGCATAATCAGAAATTTCATCTGCCCACTCGCCCATTGCCTGCATCGAATGAATATGAACAATTAACGGATGATCTGCAGGGCGTCCCTTTGCTTCATAAATGCGCGCAACGGCCGCGGAGTTTGTGGCATCTGCGCCGAGTCCGTAAACAGTTTCGGTGGGAAAAGCGACAAGGCCGCCATCTTTAATTAACTGGGCTGCGGTTGAAATAGCGTCAGCGGTACAATTTGAGACGAATTCTCCACTAGTCATGTGCGCAATTATCGCGCCTTTTTGCGAGAAGATAACCACATGGCCGCGCAGGTAAAGGTAATGCAGATAATCGCCCGCATGAATGTGGGTGGTCCTGCCGTCATCGTGGCCGAACTCATGCGCGGGGTAGATAAAAACCGTTTTGAGCAAATCTTGGTTACTGGTTACTGCGATGAAAATGAAGCGGATTACTTGGACACCGTTGCGAAAGATATTAAGGCAACGCGTATTGCTGGTTTAGGGCGTTCGGTTTCCTTGGCTGCGGATCTAAAAGCTTTCTTCGGTTTGGTTTCACTTATCCGCAAATACAAGCCAGATGTAATACATACACACACCGCGAAGGCTGGAGTACTCGGTCGATTGGCGTCGTTGCTAGCAGGGCGTGGTGCGGTGCGAGTTCATACTTTCCATGGCCACTTGCTCCATGGATATTTCAGTTCTGCGTTAACTAAATTAGTTATCTTGATTGAGAAGTTCTTCGCGGCGCGTACCAGCGTGCTGATTGCGATCGGTAGCAAAGTGAAAGAGGATTTGTTAGCAGTTGGTATTGGTCGCGCAGATAAGTACCGCGTCTTCTTTCCTGGACTTCCTGCTCCAAAGACTGGTTCTAAAGCCGCGGCGCAGAGCGCACTTGGTATCTCATCTGAAGTTTTGTATTGCACCTTCGTAGGTCGCTTAACTCAGATCAAGCGCCCGGATCGTTTATTAGATGTGGCCGCCGAATGTAAGCGCCGCGGAATTGAACTGCGTTTCTTGGTGGCAGGCGAAGGTGAACTATTTGAAAGCTCTAAGCAGCGCGCAATGGAACAACAATTGAATATGACTTTCTTTGGGTGGCGCAGCGATATTGATCAGATCTTCGCAGCTAGCGATATCGCGATCCTGACTTCAGATAACGAAGGTATTCCCCTTACTTTGATTCAGGCAGCCCAAGCTGGTCTACCAATAGTTGCAACAAGCGTTGGATCTATCTCCGACATCGTCATAAACGAGAGCACTGGTTATTTAACTGAAACAAACGCTGCAGATATGGCTGGCGCCATTGAGAAATTGGTACGCGACCCGCAATTGCGTCAGATAATGGGCGCCGCAGGAAAAGCGCACGCCGAACGGTATTTCTCGCTAGATCGCATGATTAAAGATCACAGCGACCTTTATCAATCGCTATAAGCGATCAAATCCACACGCATTTCCCAGAACTCCTTCAGCCCCATGTAAATAAATAGGAGATACTTGTCCCATGACAACAACACGAATTCGCAAAATAGCCGTAATCGCAATCGCACTTACCTTGGTTGGCGGGGCTGCACTTTCCTTGCCGGCAAACGCTGCAACAACAGCGACACGGTATGTGACGGTCAACTCTGATGGATCTGTAAAGGTAACTCCAGATGCAGTTCACTTAAATGCAAATGTAAGTGTTGTCGCAGGATCGAATAAAGAGGCGCTTGCTAAGACTTCAACTTCTGCCGCCGCCGTGCGCGCTGCATTAACTAAGGCAGGCATTGCAAAGGGTGATATCGCAACACAGAGCATCAGCGTTTATCCCGAGTACAACTACACCCAAGATAAAGGTTCAGTTCTAGTTGGTTACCGCGGATCACAAGGTTTTGTAGTAACAATTAAGAACGCTGAAAACGCGGGCACTGTCGTTGATGCAGTAGTAGCAGCCGGTGGAGATAACTTGCAGATTCAAGGAGTAACTCCTTTCGTTCTCGACTCTTCGAAGGCAACAGAATCAGCTCGCGCGAATGCGGTAAAGAACGCGAAGGCAAAGGCTGCTTCATATGCGAAGTTGCTTGATGCAAAACTTGGTCGCGTTAATTACTTAGTTGAGAACTCAAGCCCAATTAGCTATCCACCAGTAATGGCGATGGCAAAATCTGCTGATTCTTCGGCAACTGTTGTTGATCTCGGACAGCAAGATGTGACAGTCTCAATCACAATTCAATGGGCACTTCTGTAAAATTCCGTTAATTCCTGTGATTTCTGGGCAGGCATTTAACCGATTTTGGTCTGCACCCCTATAACGGGTACGATTTGCGAGCCTCAAACGTCCCCATCGTCTAGGGGCCTAGGACATCGCCCTTTCACGGCGGTAACACGGGTTCGAATCCCGTTGGGGGCACGCAAGGCCAGATTTATCTGGCACATCGGCTTTAAGGTGACATAAGAGCCACTTATGTTTTCATTCTTTAAGGCCCGGTAGCGCAGTTGGTTAGCGCGCCGCCCTGTCACGGCGGAGGTCGCGGGTTCAAGTCCCGTCCGGGTCGCGTGTTCAATGTCGTAAGACATCTGAACTCATTGGACGAGAAGAGAGTGTCCACACACTCTCTTCTTTTTTAATGATCAATTAACAATTTAATATTGGCTCGGTAGCTCAGTTGGTACGAGCGCGCGACTGAAAATCGTGAGGTCGACAGTTCGATCCTGTCCCGAGCCACAAGCTGAAATTAAGTTAAGTTAAAAATTAACCGGCAGAGCCTGAACCTGAAGGACCTGCTTTGCGCTGTACTTGTGGTGCGCCACCACTGCGTTGGCCACCACGAATCTTGGAACCACCTTCGGCATGTGTCTGTGTTCCAGGTGCGCCCTTTTTACCTTTTTTCGCTTCAAGCGCTGCGAGCATTCTCGCTTTTACTTCATCGTTATTAGCCATGTGAGCAGTCTACCCCTCAGATGGAATTCGTAAGAAGTAAATCAATTTAAAGAGCCATGCAGCAGCCCCAATCGCCATTAATTGATATCCGGCACTATCTGGCCAGATATATATAGCCAGCGCCAGCCCACCATAAAAGGTGGCTAAACCCCACAAAGTAAATGCAGTTAAACGTCTGGTTAATCCAACGCGCATCAAGCGGTGCGAGAGATGATCGCTACCGCCTTGAAAGGGCGAAATACCGCGATAAATACGCGATGTGACGGCAACTGTTGTATCAAGAATTGGAACCGCCATTAAAGCCAAGGGTATTGCCAGCGATTTTACTTGGGGAACAACGCCTGGGCTTAAGCGGATTGTTAATACCGAGATGATAATTCCAAGAAAGAGCGCTCCCGCATCTCCCATATAAATCTTGGCTGGGGCGCGGTTCCACATTAAAAAACCTGCGGTAGCACCTGCTGTAACAATCGCTAGCGCGCTGACCAATACTTGCTGACGATCATAGGCAATGAAGAAAAGGAAGATTGAGATTACCGCGACAGTACCGGCAGCTCCACCATCTAAATTATCAAAGAAGTTAATTGAATTACAGACGCCGACTATCCATAGGACAGAGACTGCGTAGTTAAGAAAGGTATTGTTGAAAGCAACTCCCATTGTGTCGGTGGCAGTCAGAATTACCGCAACCATCGCTCCGGTTGCAGTTTGTGCGATTAAACGTGGCCAAGGTTCTAATCCACGTAAATCATCGACTAACCCCATCGCCGAAATTGCAATTGCTGGAACCAATACAAAGCTAGCTAAACGAAATGTCTCCATAGTGAAATCGACTGCTAAGAGCGAACCGTATGAAGCACCGACGACGCCGATAGCGATTGCGACTCCACCCAAATATGGAACCGGTTCCTTCTGAACTTTACGAGCCAGATTTGGAGCATCAACAGCGCCTATCTTTAACGCAAGTTTGCGCATCAATGGAGTTAGCGCACCAACAAAGGAAAAGGTAAGCACGCCAAGTAAAATAAATTGCAGTACTGAAAATTCCATAAACTATTTACTTGGTCTCGCTCTTAAAGTAGTTGTTGCGCAGATCATCCACTTCAGATTTACGGAATCTGCGGTGTCCACCGAGTGTGCGAATCGAAGTTAATTTGCCGGCCTTTGCCCAACGAGTAACAGTCTTAGGATCAACGCCAAATAGCTCAGCTACTTCGCGAGGAGTGAGCAAGATTTCTGCATCTGGCAGCCGGTTCATAGCGCTTCTCCTATTACATTCTTGAGATGTCCGATTTGTAACGAGTGTCGGAAGTATCCGCCAAAGTGAGCGTAAATAGCAATACTTACAAGGAATTAATTAACGCTAAATGGCAGATTCAAAGCCTTGAACGATGCGCCAACGCGAAACTAGGCGCTCGTAGCCTTTACCAGCCATCTCGCCATCGCCTGCGGCAAGTCCAGATAGCGAAAGCAAGACATCTTCTACTGAAGTATCTGCCTCCAGGCCCTCTTCGCCGGCTAAACGCAGCCCGTGGTCTAAGTAATTAGCTAAGCCACCATAATCGAGTTCAACGAGTGATTTATTGTGAAACATATCGAGCCATTCAAGTAAGTGTTCGATTTCGGCTTCAACTGATCCTTCACCAAATGCGCTGCGGACTGTTTGATGTGCAACTTCAGTACGCGCCTTCGCATCGGCAATTGTGGTTCGCAAAATACAGAAGAGTCCATCTTCATCTTCGCCGCGCACACGATCTTGCGCCATAAAGAGTGAGAACCACCGTGGTGGGATAACCCAATTTTCAGTCAAGATATGTGGAACACGATCTTCCATCAAATCAACTCCTGCGGTAATTACATCTTCTAAAGATTGCGGAATAAAAAACGGGGTGACTGATGATGGCAGAGTCTCTTTAAAATCATCAAGAGCTGCCCAGCAACGAGTTGCCGTAGACCAAGGTGAGATATAACGAACGCCATCTAAATCTAAAATATGCACGCCATCAGGGCGGCCAGCCGGTGGTTCAGGGAAAACTAAACGGCGCAGCGCTAACTCTTGTTCAGTGCGCTTTGATCCTTCATCAGCTTTTAAACCTTGCCAACGCAGGCGGTCAGCGGGCTCGAAAGCAGAAAGTGGCTCGTAGATACGAAGAGATGCGACGTAAGGAGTTGGTCTCACAGCAATTAACTTACACGTGAGAAATTAAGCACGCGGGATGTAATTACCCTCAGCGAATGGATCTTCATCATCGCGAGATTTATTTGAAGAATCTTCGCCGTGGAGTTCTTTAGCAAGGCGATCTAGATCCATCTCCTGAGAGTTGTACTTGAGATCTCTTGCGACTTTTGTCTGCTTAGCTTTTGCACGGCCGCGACCCATTGGGCGACCTCCTTACCAACGTTATTTTCTACAAGACGCGTAGGTTATCGCGTCAGGTAGTTACCTTCCAAAGCAGCCGCTCCTGGGCCACTTTGAGCGTGAATTGAGCCTGCTACCCATGCCTTCATCCCCCGCGCCGCCAGCGATCTGATCACCAAGTCTGCAATTTCAGGATCGACGATGGCGACCATGCCGATTCCACAATTCCAGGTCCGCTCCATATCGCCTTGAGGAACCCCTGCAATATCAGCCATAAATTTCATCTCTAAGGGAAGCGCCCAACTAGTGCGGTCATATTTTGCAATTAAACCATCTGGAATAACGCGAGCGGTGTTATCGGCTAATCCGCCACCGGTGATGTGTGAAAAAGTGCGGATATTTTCTGCCTGTGACTTAATCAAAGCCAAACAATCTAAGGTGTAAATCTCAGTTGGAGTCAAAAGGATTTCGCCAAGTGAGTTATTAAATCCCAGGTACTGCTTCTGGAGATCTAACTTTTGCGTAGACAAAATGTGGCGGACTAATGAATATCCATTGGCATGGAATCCACTTGCTGGCATTGCGATGATTGCATCGCCAGCTTTGACGCGATGAGAACCTAATTGTTTATCGGCATCTACTGCACCGGTTGCAGCTCCTGCAATATCAAATTCATCTGCTTTTAGTAAACCGGGGTGTTCTGCAGTTTCTCCACCAATTAAAGCGGTGTTAGCTTTTTCGCAACCGCGCGCAATTCCCTTGACGATCTCAGCGATACGTTCGGGGATTACTTTTCCAACTGCAATGTAATCAGTCATAAATAAAGGTTCGGCACCGCAAACGACTAGATCATCGACGACCATGGCAACTAAATCTTCACCAATCGTGTCGTAGATTCCCATCTGGCGGGCAATCTCGGTTTTGGTACCAACGCCATCAGTTGAGGTCGCAAGTAGCGGCTTATTAAATTTCTTCAGCGCGCTGGCATCAAATAGTCCGGCAAAACCACCGATGCCACCCATTACTTCTGGGCGAGTTGCCTTTGCAGTTGATGCCTTCATCAATTCAACGGCGCGATCTCCAGCATCGATATCGACGCCTGAATCTTTATATGTGCTCATGGTCTTTAACTGTTTCGGTGATCTCAAGGCGCATCTTGCCTTCAGACATATCGGTTGGAACAGAGATGGGATATTTCCCAGTAAAACAAGCAGTGCAGAGCTTATCTTCGGCAATAGTTGTAGCGGCTATTAAACCTTCAAGGGATACGTAACTCAGAGAATCTGCACCGATTGAGCGGCGAATCTCTTCAACTTCTAAACCACTAGCAATAAGTTCTGCGCGAGATGCAAAGTCAATACCGTAAAAACATGGCCATTCAACTGGTGGACTGGAGATACGAACATGGATCTCGCGGGCGCCTGCTTCGCGGAGCATCCGCACAATCGCGCGTTGGGTATTACCACGCACGATCGAGTCATCAACAACAACAATTCGTTTTCCTTCAATAATTTCACGGAGCGGATTCAACTTTAAACGAATACCGAGCTGGCGAATCGTCTGCGAAGGTTGGATAAAGGTGCGTCCAACATAAGAATTTTTAACAAGCCCAAGCCCATATGGAATTCCAGATTGTTGAGCGTAACCAATTGCCGCTGGAGTACCGGATTCAGGCACTGGAATTACCAAATCTGCTTCGACCGGTGCTTCTATCGCTAATCGCTTTCCAATTCGTACGCGCGTTGCATGAACACCTTGTCCAGCAATTGTCGTATCTGGTCGCGCTAAGTAGACATATTCAAAGAGGCAGCCTTTGGGATCTGGCTTTGCCCACATCTCGGAACGAATTCCATCTTCGTTAATTGCTAAAAATTCACCAGGCTCGACTTCGCGCACAAATGCGGCTCCGACAATATCTAACGCCGCAGTCTCTGATGCAACCACCCAACCACGATCTAGCTTTCCGATCACAAGGGGACGAACACCATGGCGATCGCGCGCAGCATATAAAGTCTTCTCATCCATAAATACAAGCGAGAATGCACCTTCTAGCTTTGGCAATACTGCGATCGCGCTAGCTTCCACGTTCTTCTCATCTTGCAGGCCAATTAGTGCAGTCATGATTTCAGTATCAGTTGTTGCGCCTCGACCGTTCTTTGCAGAATCGCCTTCAAGTTTCTGGACCATCTCGGCCAGATCACCGGTATTAGTTAAATTTCCATTGTGAGCCAGCGCCAAAGTGCCGTATTTAGAAGGTCGCAGCGTTGGTTGAGCATTGACCCAAGTACTGGAACCTGTGGTGCTGTAGCGACAGTGTCCGATCGCTAAATCACCAGTCAAACTTGCTAGATCAGTTTCGGTAAAGACTTGCGAAACTAAGCCCATATCTTTGTAAATCAAAATTCGTTCACCATCGCTTGCAGCGATTCCTGCAGATTCTTGACCGCGATGTTGCAAGGCGTAGAGACCATAGAAAGTTAACTTGGCAACTTCTTCGCCAGGTGCCCAAACTCCAAAGACACCACATGCATCTTGCGGCGCTTTATCGTCATCTAAGACGTTGTGGTTGAGCAGACCATCTGGGCGGCGCGTCATGGCTTTATCCTAATCGGCAAGAGTTGCGTTAAATCAGCACGCGCACCTGAAGCGTTAATTAACCCTGCTGACATCGCATCTGCCCATGTGCGATCACCGTAGGCAAGTGCCAACCAAGTATCTGCGTTCATCTCAATCACGTTTGCTGGAGTGCCGCGGGTATGTGTTGGACCATCACCACATTGGATAGCTGCATATGGCGGGATGCGAACTTCGATGGCTCGTCCAGGCGAGCGTTCTACAAGTGCAGCTAGGGTCCGCTTCACCGCTTCGAGAACTTCAGGATCGCGCATATTTATCCAAATAACTTTTCGAAGGTTTCGGTATGGGCTTTGCGAAGTTCATTTAGTGAAATATCTGCGCCATTGATTACCAGACTATCGCCACCAGTTGTCCCGATTTTGGTAATTGTTATTTGCTGCTTAGCGGCCAAAGCCAAAAGCGCAGCAGCTTTTGTGGGATCTACTGCAACAACCACTCGGCCTGGTGATTCGGAAATTAAAGTAGTTCCCACATTTTCAATTGAGATATCAGCACCCACGTTATGGCGCAGCACCATCTCAGTTAACGTTGCACTTAATCCACCTTGGCTTAGATCATGCGCTGCCGTAAATATCTGTGAAGTTCGGCCCGCCACAAGCAGGTCAATTAAGAGCATTTCGCGCTGTAAATCAGCGATTGGCGCCTTTCCACCACGTTGGCCGTGCATATAAGCCCATTCGCTTCCAGCGAGATCATCTTCGGTATCGCCAAGTAAAAACAATTCCAAGCCAGCACGATCAAAACTCATTGGAGTTCTTGTGCGCACATCATCGATAACACCGAGCACGCCAATAACTGGAGTTGGCAAAATCGCAACTGCACCAGTTTGATTATAAAAAGAGACGTTGCCACCTGTTACTGGCAGACCCATTTCTAAACAACCATCGGCAAGGCCGCGCACAGATTCAGCAAATTGCCACATCACACCAGGATCTTCGGGAGATCCGAAGTTAAGACAATTTGTAACGGCCAGTGGCTTTGCGCCCGCGGTTGCAATATTGCGCGCAGCCTCCGCAAGCGCAAGCTTTGCTCCTTCATAGGGATTTAAATATGACCAATTGGCGTTGGCATCAGTTGCAATAGCCACACCCAAGTTTGTCTTCTCATCAATGCGCACCATTCCAGAATCATCTGGTTGGGATTGAATGGTATTTCCTTGGACATAACGATCGTATTGTGATGTCACCCAAGATTTATCTGCCAGATTTGGGGTAGCAGCTAATTTAAGAACGGTATCTTTAATTTGATCTGCAGTCTCAGGACGAGGCACGTTAATAATTTCGGCGTTAACGCGATCAATATATTCTGGTTTTGCCAATGGGCGGCGATATACCGGACCATCGTGAGCCACGGTTCGAGGTGGAACATCGACAATTAGCTCACCATGCCAAGTAATTTCTAATCTTTCGCCATCAGTTACTTCACCAATTACGGTAACCGTTACATCCCATTTCTTACAGATCTCCAAGAAGCGATTAATATGCTTGGGTTCGACGATTGCACACATACGCTCTTGTGATTCTGACATCAAAATCTCTTCTGGTGACAAAGTAGCATCGCGCAACGGGACTCGATCTAGTTCGACCTTCATTCCACCACTGCCACCGGATGCCAGCTCGCTAGTAGCGCAAGATAAGCCTGCCCCGCCAAGGTCTTGGATACCAACGACCAAATCTTCAGCAAAAATTTCAAGTGAGCATTCGATCAAAACTTTTTCAACAAAGGGATCTCCTACTTGCACAGCAGGGCGCTTAGCAGGACCGGTTGCATCAAATGTTTCCGATGCCAAGACCGAGACGCCACCGATGCCATCGCCACCAGTCTTTGCACCATATAGAACGACTAGGTTTCCCGCACCGGCTGCTTTCGCAAGTTTGATGTCGCTATGTTTCATCACGCCCACACACAGTGCATTTACCAAGGGGTTACCGATATATGTCTCATCAAAGACAACTTCGCCACCGATATTTGGAAGCCCTAAACAGTTTCCATAACCACCAACGCCAGCGATGATTCCGGGCAATACCCGACGAGTGTCTAGCGCATCTGCAGGACCAAAGCGAAGTGGATCCATAATTGCAATTGGACGCGCACCCATAGTCAAAATATCGCGAACAATACCGCCAACACCTGTTGCTGCTCCTTGATAAGGCTCGACGAAAGATGGGTGATTGTGAGATTCAATTTTAAAAGTTACTGCATAGCCTTGACCAACATCGACAACGCCAGCGTTTTCACCGATACCAACTAAGAGCGCATCAGTTTTAACTGCCTTATCGCCAAATTGCTTTAAATGTACCTTCGATGATTTATAAGAACAGTGTTCAGACCACATGACCGAATACATCGCCAGCTCTGACGATGTGGGGCGGCGCCCTAAAATCTCTTTAATGCGAGCATATTCATCAGCCTTTAACCCAAGTTCGGCAAATGGTTGCTTTGTCTCTGGATTAGTTTTAGCGATTGCTACGGTATCTAAAGCCATTACTTCACCATCGCAGTCAGCACCGATGTAAAGAAAGCTAAACCATCGGCAGTTGGGCCAGTCAAAGTATCGATCGCATGTTCTGGGTGGGGCATCAAACCGACAACATTGCCGCGTTCATTAGTGATTCCAGCGATTTTATTGCGGGAACCATTGGGGTTTTCGCCAACGTAGCGTGCGATTACGCGGCCTTCATCTTCCAGCATCGCCAAGGTTGCATCATCACATTGGAAAGAGCCTTCGCCGTTTTTAAGTGGGATAACAATCTCTTGGCCAACTGTAAAAGCGCTAGTCCAAGATGTTTGATTATTTGTTATCTCAAGCTTTTGATCGCGACAGAGAAAATGTAGTTCGTGATTGCGAGTTAGCGCTCCGGGCAGTAAATGTGCTTCGCATAAGACTTGAAATCCGTTGCAAATTCCAAGCAGTGGCATTCCGCCATTTGCTGCATCAATTATTTTTTCCATAACAGGTGCGAAACGGGAAATCGCGCCACAGCGTAGATAATCACCATAAGAGAAGCCACCGGGCAAAATAACGGCGTCAACACCTTTTAAATCAGCGTCGTTATGCCAGAGTGAGACTGCAGTTGTTCCGGCATGGGTAGCAGCGCGCGCAGCATCCCGGTCATCTAACGTGCCTGGAAAAGTTACTACGCCAACTTTCATTTACTTCTCAACTCTTACTGTGAAGGCTTCAATTACGGGATTGGCCAGGAGTTTTTCTGCGGCTTTTTCAACTTCAGCCAGCTGTGCTGGTGTTACATCACCTTCGACTTCAATCTCAAAGCGCTTTCCTTGGCGCACGCTCTTGGCAAAGTTAAAACCGAGTCGCGGCAGTGCAGATGAGACAGCAACGCCTTGTGGGTCGAGAATTTCGGGCTTTAACATCACATCGACCACGATCTTTGCCATTTGCTGCTCCCTAGTCTCTTAAAACTTCATACCGGTGATACGAAAATATGCTTCCTCATATCGCGCTGCAGTCTTTTCAATTATCTCTGCAGGCAATTCTGGTGGTGGGCTCTTCTTATCCCAACCGCTTGAAGTAAGGAAATCTCTTACAAATTGTTTATCAAATGAGGCTGGTGCGCTACCTGGCTTCCACGAGGCAGCCTCCCAGAAACGTGAAGAATCAGGCGTTAGCGCCTCATCCCCCAAGGTAATAACGCCCTTGCTATCGCGTCCAAATTCAAATTTAGTATCGGCCAGGATGATGCCACGACTGGTGGCGAATTCAGATGCGGTGTCATAGAGCTTGATAGTTAGATCGCGTAGTTCTTCGGCATCGGTAGCACCAACAATTTTGGCTGCATCTGCAAAATCAATATTTATATCGTGATCACCAATTTCAGCTTTGGTCGCTGGTGTGAAGAGCGTTTCGGGCAGCTGTGAACCGTCAACTAAACCTGCTGGCAGCAAGTTGCCGCAGACTGCTTGGCTAGTTTTATACTCAGAAAGTCCACTGCCGGTTAGATATCCGCGAGCTACACATTCGATGGCAAACATATCTAGCGGATTAACAATGACCGCACGGTCTGATACTTGACTTGGTACATCATCGCTAATTATGTGGTTAGGAACGATATCTTCTAAGAGTTCAAACCAGAATAGCGATAGTTGTGTAAGGATTGCACCTTTATTTGGAATCTCAGATGGAAGTACCCAATCAAAGGCAGATATGCGATCTGAGGCAACTAATAAAATTTCATCTTCAGAGTTGGTATAAAGATCACGAACTTTTCCAGTACGAAGATGCTGCCAACCTTTTATAGCTGGTGCTGGCGGTGGGCCAGCCAAACCGAAGCCGCTCACCTGATGGAATGTGGTTTGTACTGCGCTGCGGCAGGGTGCGCGGATGTAATCGCGTCAATGCGACTAACAACTCGAGCTATTTGTTGGCGAGCATCGCCAGTAAATTCAATTGGTTGGCTAATCAACGCATCAAGTGCTGCGCGATCAAGCGGTAGGCGCGCATCTGCGGCAAGTGAATCAAGCAAAGTGTTGGCTTTGCCCTCACGCATTAATAACGCTGCTTTTACTGCATGTTCTTTAATAACTTCGTGAGCAACTTCGCGGCCAACACCGGCTTTAACAGATGCCATCAAAATCTTGGTTGTGGCAAGAAATGGTAGATAGCGATCTAATTCAGCTTGAATCACCGCAGGGAATGCACCGAATTCGTTTAATACCGTCAAAGTTGTTTCGAGCAAACCATCGATGGCATAGAAAGCATCGGGCAGGGCAACGCGTCGTACAACGCTGCAGGAAACATCGCCTTCATTCCATTGATCACCAGCAAGTTCAGAGACCATAGATGCATAACCGCGCAAAATAACGCTTAAGCCATTGATTCGCTCGCATGAGCGCGTATTCATCTTATGTGGCATGGCGGATGATCCAACTTGGCCGGCTTTAAATCCTTCATTCACAAGTTCGGCGCCTGCCATTAAGCGAATTGAAGTTGCAAGCGATGATGGGCTAGCTGCTAATTGCACCAAAGTGGTTACAACATCATAATCAAATGAACGCGGATAAATCTGGCCGGTTGAATCTAATACACGATTAAAACCAAGATCGTTGGCAATCTCTGCTTCCAGCATTTGGTGTGATTTAGATGATCCCAATAAATTAATCGAATCCTGTGCGGTACCAACTGGTCCCTTGATGCCGCGCATTGGATAACGATCTTGTAGCGAAACTAAGCGCTCGTAGGCAAAAAGTAACTCTTCGGCAGCTGATGCAAAGCGCTTACCTAAAGTTGTTATCTGTGCCGGAACGTTGTGGGAACGTCCAGCAATTGCTTGGTCAGAATATTGTGCAGCTTTTTCGCCGAGTTGCGCAAGTACTGCAACAACTTTGCCGTGAACGATTTCTAAACCGTTTTTGATTTGTAGGGCTTCGATATTTTCTGTTAAATCACGGCTCGTCATTCCAGCGTGAATTGCTTCATGTCCGGCTAGTGCGTTGAACTCTTCGATTCGGGCTTTCACATCGTGGCGGGTAATTTTCTCGCGCGCATCGATGGATGCCAGGTCAACCTTATTTATAACCTTTTCATAATCTGCAATTACTGAATCAGCAATTGCATGGCCCAACTTGTTCTGAGCGCGTGCAACAGCCAGCCATAATCGGCGTTCGGCAATGATTTTCTCTTCCGGTGCAAAGATGGCGCACATTGCATTGGATGCATAACGATCAGCAAGGACGCTCACTGGCTTATCCTCCCTCATTTAATTGCCCTTCTCGGCGACCGACGCATTTAGCGCGATATCGCTGCGATAGAAAGATCCGGATAGTTCAATCTGTGAGATGGCCCGATAAGCACGGTCGCGGGCTTGCGTTAAATCTGAACCGATTCCAGTAACTGTCATGACGCGACCGCCAGATGAAAGAAGCGTATCGCCACTTTGTGTAGTACCCGCGTGAAAGATTTTGGTATCTGCAATATTGGGAATCTTTGAGATTGCACCATTTACTTGAGGTGATTCTGGGTAACCCGATGCCGCAAGAACAACCGTAACCGCACTCTCTTCGCGCCAATCCAAAGCAACATCATCTAGCGAATCGGTTGCCGCTTTGTACAGAAGTGTTGCAAGCGGCGACTTCAAGCGGGGAATTAAAACTTGAGTTTCGGGATCGCCAAAGCGCGCATTAAATTCAATTACTCGCAGCCCATGATCGGTAAGTGCCAGGCCTGCGTAGAGCAGACCAACAAACGGAGTTCCGCGCGCCGCCATTTCGGCGATAACTGGCGCCAATACTTTTTCATAAGTCTCATCCATAATTTCATCGGGTGCCCATGGTAATGGTGAGTAAGCGCCCATACCGCCAGTGTTTGGACCTTTATCTAAATCGTATGCGCGTTTAAAATCCTGCGCCGGTTGCATCGGCAAAATATTTCGCCCATCTGAAATTCCAAAGAGAGAAATCTCTGGACCATTTAAAAATTCTTCTATGACTACTCGTTTGCAGGCCAGCGCATGTTCCAAGGCGATCGCACGGTCTTCGGTTACGACAACGCCTTTACCAGCAGCAAGCCCATCATCTTTAACTACATATGGCGCACCGAAAACATCGAGTGCTTTCTCAATCTCTTCTTGGTTTTCGCAGGTATAACTGCGCGCTGTTGGTACACCGGCATCGCGCATAACGCCTTTGGCAAAGTGCTTTGAGCCCTCCAGTTGTGCCGCAGCTTTTGATGGGCCGAATGTGGCAATTCCTGCGGCGCGAAGTAAGTCGGCAACGCCATTTACTAAAGGAGCTTCTGGGCCGATCACAACCAAATCAACTTGCAACTCTTTAGCAAGCGAAACTATTGCGGCATTATCAGTTACGGCAATTGCGTGATTAATAGCAACCTGCGCAGTACCTGGATTTCCTGGCGCGCAATGCAGTTCGGTGCAAGCTGGATCTGCCTGTAGTCCTAGTGCGAGTGCGTGTTCACGACCACCGCTTCCGACTAGGAGGATTTTCATGGTTTAGATGAAATCCTTTACGACAATTGTTTGGTCGCGCCCAGGCCCGACACCGATGGCGCTCATTGGTGCACCCGATATCTTTTCCAAGAAGGAGATGTAATCCTGTGCGTTCTTCGGTAGATCGCTGATCTTTCGCGCGTTTGAAATATCTTCGGTCCAACCTGGCAAGTTTTCGTAAATTGGCTTTGCATGGTGGAAATCAGATTGCGATGCTGGAAGTTCTTCTACGCGCTTGCCATCTATTTCATAGGCAACACAGACGGGAATCTCTTTCCAACCAGTTAAGACATCTAGCTTGGTTAAGAAGAAATCAGTAAGTCCATTTACACGAACTGCGTAACGCGCAATCGGTGCGTCATACCAACCACAACGACGAGCACGACCAGTTGTTACACCGATTTCACCGCCGATAGTGCGTAACTTTTCGCCATCTTCATCAAAGAGTTCTGTAGGGAAAGGACCAGATCCAACGCGAGTTGTGTAAGCCTTAACGATTCCGATTACGCGATCGATCTTGGTTGGTCCAATTCCAGAACCTGTGCAAGCACCGCCGGCAGTTGGGTTTGAGGAAGTTACAAATGGATATGTTCCATGATCCACGTCGAGCAGCGTGCCTTGGGAGCCTTCGAGTAATACTCTCTTGCCAGCTTTTAACGCCTGATCAAGTAGCAAGACAGTATCTGCAACATAGGGACGCAAGATTTCGGCATAGGCCAAGTATTCATTTAATACTTCATCAACTTCAATATTTTTGCGGTTAAAGACCTTGATTAGTACCTGGTTCTTATCGCGCAGCGCGCCTTCGATCTTTTGGCGCAGAATAGATGGATCAAATAAATCTTGCACACGGATACCGATGCGGTTGATCTTGTCTGCGTATGCCGGACCAATACCGCGACCCGTTGTGCCGATCTTTGATTTACCAAGGAAGCGCTCTGAAACTTTATCGATGGTGCGGTGATAAGGAGTAATCAAGTGCGCATTTGTTGAGATAACCAACTTTGAACAATCAATACCGCGTTCGGTTAAGCCGCGAATTTCTTCGAGCAATACACCTGGATCAATGACAACGCCGTTACCAATTACAGGAATTACGTTGGGACTTAAAATTCCAGATGGCAGTAAGTGGAGTGCGTACTTTTGATCACCGATTACAACGGTGTGGCCCGCATTGTTACCGCCTTGATAGCGGACAACGTAATCAACGCGGTCACCGAGAATATCTGTGGCTTTACCCTTGCCTTCGTCGCCCCATTGAGCTCCAAGCAAAACTAACGCTGGCATAGCAAAACCTCTCCAGAGATTGTTATGAGATTGAAATTACTTTTTAATTGATGTGCCGGTGGAACGTAGATCTGCGCAAGCATGGACAACACGAGCCGCCATTCCTGCTTCTGCAGCTTTACCCCACGCACGTGGATCGTAAGCCTTCTTATTTCCGACTTCGCCATCGATCTTCAATACGCCGTCGTAGTTCTTGAACATGTGATCAACAACTGGACGAGTAAATGCATATTGTGTATCGGTATCGATATTCATCTTTATTACGCCATAATCAAGTGAATCACGAATTTCAGAGAGAAGTGAGCCTGAACCACCGTGGAAAACCAAGTCCATTGGCTTACTGCCTGCAGTAAGGCCCTTCTTGGCAACAACTGCATCTTGCAGAGTCTGCAAAATCTTTGGCTGCAAGACAACATTGCCTGGCTTGTAAACACCGTGCACGTTACCGAAAGTTGCAGCGACCATATAGCGACCGCGTTCTCCGAGGCCAAGGGTTTCAATTGTCATTAAGGCATCTTCGGGAGTTGAGTAGAGCTTGGCGTCATGTTTTGCCTCAACGCCATCTTCTTCGCCACCGACAACGCCGATTTCAATTTCCAGAATTGTGCGAGCTGCAACTGACTTGGTTAGAAGTTCATCTGCAATCTTCATATTCTCATTCATATCAACTGCTGAGCCATCCCACATATGTGAGTTAAACAATGGTGCTTGGCCGTTCTTGATGCGCTGTGCGCCAATTTCAAGAATTGGGCGCATGTAGCCATCTAGCTTTTCAGCTGGGCAGTGATCTGTGTGTATTGCGACATTTACGTTGTAGTTCTTGGCAACAACATGTGCGAACTCGGCGAGCGCAACTGCGCCATCAACCATGTTCTTAACAGTTGAGCCAGATGCGTATTCTGCGCCGCCCCAAGAGAATTGGATGATTCCATCTGATTCAGCTTCGGCGAAACCACGAAGAGCTGCGATCAGGGTCGATGATGATGAAACGTTAATTGCCGGATATGCGAATGCGCCAGCTTTAGCGCGATCCAACATTTCGGCATAAATTTCTGGGGTTGCAATGGCCATGATGACTCCAAAATATCTCGGGTGTAATCCCTGACCGAGCGCTTCATTGGGCCGAATTCAGGCTTACGCCCTATCCAACCACCTTCGCAGGCGTATGAAAAATCGCCATTCCCTTCACGCGTAGGAAATGGCGATTTTTCATCCGATCTAGCCCGACTTAGGGATGAAGTGACTTCTGCAGGAAGGCGATTAGGCCAGCCAGCAAAGCGGGGCTACTGATCAATTTGAGGAAGATGGTGAGAAACGAGGTGAGCATTTTTTCCTTTCTTTTAATCTCTGGGTTGTGTTGCAACGGCATGGATCATCTCTCTTATCTTGGCGATCACACTCGAAAAACCTTCCCCCTGTTGATAATCACGGGTAATCTGCTGAGTTATGAGTTCAGAAAAAGTTGGCGATTCGATAGAAAACCTCTCGCAGGAGAACCGTCTCTTCCCACCAAGCCCGGCCTTTGCAGCGCAAGCCAATGCCAAACCTGATCTATACGCACACGCCGATAAAGATCGTTTAGCCTTTTGGGAAGAACAAGCACGCGAGCTAACTTGGAATAAGCCTTGGGACCAAGTTTTGGAATGGACTCCACCTTACGCAAAATGGTTTATCGGGGGAAAGATCAACGCCTCTGTAAATGCGCTAGATCGCCATGTAGCAGCAGGACGAGGAGAGCGAATCGCTTTTCACTTCGTAGGTGAACCTGGCGATACTCGCACAATTACTTATTCGCAGATGTTAGAAGATGTTTCGCAAGCAGCCCATGCTTTAACTGAACTCGGAGTGGTTGCTGGTGACCGCGTTGCAATTTATATGCCCATGATTCCAGAGGCTGCGGTTGCGATGTTGGCGTGTGCGCGTATCGGTGCCGTGCATTCTGTCGTCTTTGGTGGATTTTCAGCCGATGCACTTTTATCTCGTATCCAAGATGCCGATGCAAAGTTGGTAATTACTGCAGATGGTGGTTTCCGTAAAGGATCTGCTTTTGCGCTCAAGCCAGCGGTAGATGAAGCGTTAAAGGGTTCACACAATGTGGCCAAGGTATTAGTTGTAAAGCGCACGGGCCAGGAAACTGCATGGAACTCAGATCGTGATATCTGGTGGCATGAAATTGTGGGCCGCCAAAGTAAGTTACATACGCCAGAATTCTTTGAAAGTGAGCACCCGCTCTTTATTCTCTACACATCAGGAACAACTGCCAAGCCTAAGGGAATTTTCCATACAACTGGCGGTTATTTAACACAGACGGCCTATACCCACCGTGTGGTCTTTGATATCAAACCCGAATCAGATGTTTATTGGTGCACCGCAGATGTGGGTTGGATTACCGGCCATTCTTATGTGGTTTATGGCCCACTCATTAATGGCGCAACTCAAATCATGTATGAAGGCACTCCAGATACTCCGCATAAGGGACGTATCTTTGAAATTATCGCTAAATACGGCGTAACTATTTTGTATACAGCGCCAACTTTGATTCGCACCTGGATGAAATGGGGCGATGAATTTCCAAAGGCTCACGATCTATCTTCACTGCGTTTACTTGGATCTGTTGGTGAACCAATTAATCCGGAAGCCTGGATGTGGTACCGCGAAGTAATTGGAAATAATAATTGCCCGATAGTTGATACTTGGTGGCAGACCGAAACTGGTGCAATCATGATTTCACCATTGCCTGGAGTTACTGCAACCAAGCCAGGATCGGCAATGAGAACAATTCCTGGTATCAGCGCAAAAGTTGTTGATGACTCAGGTACTGCAGTTTCAAACGGACACGGTGGTTTCTTAATCCTGGACCAACCATGGCCATCTATGTTGCGTGGGGTTTGGGGCGAAGATGAACGTTATAAGGAAACTTATTGGTCTCGCTTTAAGGGAATTTACTTTGCTGGCGATGGCGCAAAGCTAGATAACGATGGCGCGATCTGGTTGATGGGTCGCGTTGATGATGTCATGAATGTATCTGGCCACCGCATTTCAACAACTGAGGTTGAATCAGCTTTAGTTTCACACCCAGCAGTTGCTGAAGCTGCAGTTGTAGGTGCTGCAGATGAGATGACCGGCCAAGGAATTGTTGCCTTCGTTATCTTGCGCGGCGGAGTACCTAGCGCAGGTGGTGAAGAGTTAGTTAAAGAGCTGCGCGCACATGTGACTAAGGAAATTGGTGCGATCGCACGCCCGCGCCAGATCATGGTTGTGGCTGAACTGCCAAAGACTCGAAGCGGCAAGATTATGCGCCGTTTATTAAAGGATGTTGCTGAAAATCGCGCGGTCGGCGATGCCACAACGCTGGCTGATCCAAATGTTATGAAGTTAATTTCGGAAGGTTTAAATAGAGCTAAAGATGAAGATTAAGGAACTCTGCCTTTACCCAGTCATTGGCCTGGGTAATTAGGTGGGGGATGAAAGGCTGTACTTTTAAAAGTATTTGGCTCTTTGCTACCTGGTTCTGTGCCGGCTCATAAGGTGACCAGAGCAGAACTGTTGCGATCAAATAAAGCACAATAACGGTACGGATAATTTCCAGAGCAGAACCAGCTAGCGAATCCACCAGCGCAAGTGGTCCGCGAACAACGGTTGCCTTCAAGCCTTTCGCTAGGACACCGCCGGCAAACGATCCGATTATTCCACCTGCAATGATTGAAATAATTACAAAACCAATCCGTTTTGCATCTAGCGACCAGTCATGAGAAAATTTTAACGATAAGTAAATACCTAAGACACCACCAGCAATATAGCCAACAAATTTAAAGATGGTTCGTAAGAAACCGTTTTTATAGCCAATTACAGCTGAAACCAAAATTGCGATTGCGATTACTGCATCTACCAACATCAGATTTTTACTCCTAGATATTTATCAGTTAATGCGATTAGCTCAGCCTCAGATTTAACTACGCCAATCTTCTTGTATTTAACTTGGCCTGCAGCGTCGATAAACCATGTCACCGGCACGCCCATTCCGAAATATCCACGCGTTTTATTCTCGCGATCATAGAAGTTGGGCCAAGTCATACCATGTTTCTCAATGAACCTTTGCGAATTTGCTGGCGAAGATTCCTCAACTGCAACGCCAACTAGTTGAACCTTCCCTTTCGCTTTGCTATAAAAACTAACAAATGCGGGCATCTCGGCTAAACAATTGGTGCACCACGAGCCCCAGACATTTAAAACCATTGGGCCGCGCAGCGATTGAATTACTGCCCCAGTTGAACCATCGACACATTCCACCGAGATCCCACCTGTAACAGCTTTATCCGTTGTTACGGTGTCACATGAAATAACTTCACCTTTTTCGGCCACTGGATCTGTGTTTGCACAACCTGTAAGCAATAGAGCAGTAACTAGAAGTAAGGTGCGCTTCATCGGAAATCCGCATCACTTTTAACTAGTAACAAGGCTTTGGCTTTATCCATTTCGCCAATACCGACCGATGGGCAAAGTTTCGCGACTGGACATGCACCGCAGGCAGGTTTGCGCGAATGGCAGATCCGTCTGCCATGCCAGATCATTCGCTGTGACAAGTTGGTCCATTCCTTTTGAGGTATTAACTCTCCCACTTCAAATTCAACTTTGACGGGATCTTGCGAATTACTCCACTGGAATCTGCGAGCTAGGCGCCCAAAATGAGTATCCACGGTAATTCCAGGAATATCGAAGGCATGGCCCAGAACTACATTGGCAGTTTTGCGCCCAACACCGGGCAAGGTAATTAGTTCATCTAGTGTCTGCGGTACTTGCCCATCAAAATCTTCAATAATTTTAATTGCTAGCCCTTTAATATGGCGCGCTTTTGCGCGAAAAAATCCAGTTGTATAAATCAGATCCTCTAAATCTGCCAGTGGCGCCTTGGCATACGCGCAAACATTTTTATACTTTTTAAATAACGCTGGCGTGACTTGGTTGACCCTTTTATCTGTGCACTGCGCAGAAAGCACCGTTGCGATAGTGAGTTCAAGCGGATTAGAGAAATCTAATTCACAGCGAACGTTCGGATATCTCTTGCTCAATATTCGATAAATAGCCTGAGCGTTCTTTCGAGTTTCGCGATCAGGGGCCATACGAGTAAAGTACCCATGTGCCTCAAGAAGAAGAAGTCGTACGTAGAGCCCCGCTCTTTACAGCCTTAGATGAAGCTGCCGCCATTTCGCTGCGCGCCTCGATGGATGCGGTCAAGATCGCCAAGGGTTCCATCCTCTTCAAAGAAGGCGATGATGGCGAGCATTTATATGTGATTGTCGACGGCAAGTTAAAGCTGGGCACCTCAAGCGGAGACGGTCGCGAAAACTTACTTTCTATCCTTGGGCCAGGCGAAATGTTCGGCGAGCTATCTCTCTTTGATCCAGGTCCGCGCACCTCAACTGCAACTGCAGTTACCGATGCAAAGCTGCTTTCGCTTAGCCATGAAAAAGTGATTCCATGGTTAAAGCAGAACCCAGAAGTTTCGCTACAACTTCTTACAAGATTGTCACAGCGCTTGCGTCGCACAAATGAAGCAGTTGGAGATCTAGTTTTCTCAGATGTTCCAGGTCGCGTTGCTAAAGCGCTAATCGATCTCGGTGATCGCTTCGGTAAGGCAACGCCGGAAGGTCTCTTGGTAAATCACGATTTAACGCAAGAGGAGCTCGCCCAATTAGTCGGCGCATCCCGCGAAACAGTAAATAAAGCTCTGGCCGATTTCGCAGGACGCGGCTGGCTCAAGCTAGATGGCCGTTCAGTATTGATTACTGATGTAGAACGTCTAAGCAAACGTTCGCGCTAAAACCCTTTAATTAAGCAACTTCAACGGTGAGTTCGATCTCAACCGGTGAATTCAAAGGAAGTTCTGCAACTCCGATGGCGCTGCGTGCCGCAATCCCAGCATCGCCCCAGATATGCATAAAGAGTTCTGATACACCATTTGCAACAAATGGTTGGCTAATAAAACCGGGCGCACCATTTACATAGCAAACTACGCGAACTACTTTGATAATCGAATCAACTGGTGCAACAAGTTCAACGGCTGCTAAACAGTTAAGGGCACATATTTCGGCAAGTTCCTTGGCGCGCTCTTGGGTTATCTCAGCGCCAACTTTGCCGGTATCAGCCATTGCGCCATCAACTAAAGGAAGTTGTCCTGCGGTAAAAACAATTTTTCCAGTCTTTGTTGCTGGAACATAAGCAGCAACGGGTTTGGCAGCAACTGGAAGGGTCAAACCCTTTTCAGCAAGCTTTGCGCGGACATCGATCGTCATTTATTTAACCTCTCGCTTCATGTAAGCAACGAGTTGTTCGCCGCCTGGTGCTGGAATAACGGTAACGAGTTCCCAACCATCAGAACCCCAAGTATCAAGAATCTGCTTTGTGGCATGTGAGAGAAGTGGAACTGTTGCATATTCGAATTTCATTAATTTCCTCCGGCTAGCGCTGCTTTAACAAGTGATGAAACAAGTGAACCATCGGCACGACCTGCGATCTGGCCTTTGATAGCGCCCATAACTTTGCCCATATCGGCGGGGCCTGCAGCACCGGTAGATGCGATCGCTGCGGCAATCATTTTCTTAACATCATCTTCAGATAATTGCGCCGGCAAGTACCTAGCGATTACTTCGCCTTCGGCCTTTTCTTCTGCTGATTTATCTGGACGATTGGCTTTAGCAAATTCTTCAGCTGCTTCGCGGCGCTTTTTGGCTTCGCGCGATAGAACAGTGATGATCTCGTCTTCAGTTAGTACGCGAGCTTCTTTTCCAGAAACTTCTTCGTTAGTGATTGCAGTCAGAACCATACGTATGGTGCCCGATACGACCTTGTCGCTGCTACGAATCGCCTCGGTGAGGTCGCTCTTAAGTGTCTCTTTGAGTCCCACTTCTTTGTTGCTCCATTCCCTGAACTGTTCGGGTGTATCTTCTCATGTAATGAGTTATCAACTTCGCCAGGCGCAAGTACCCATTCTGCCCACCGGCCACGCTCCAATTAGGGTGCTGCACTTTTCCGATCTACATCTGACCCCTGGCCGTAAGACCGAGATCGCAGATATTAAATCTTTTATCGACCTAGCGCCCGATTTAGTTATCTCAACCGGTGATTTTCTAGCGCATATGCAGGCAGTTCCAGTTGCCCTTGACGCACTTGATCAATTATTAAATCTTCCTGGCTTATTTGTCTTTGGATCAAATGATTATTACGCACCAAAGCCGAAGAACCCACTTAAATATTTACTGCCTGGCCATGGAAAACGTATCCATGGCGAAGATCTACCTTGGCCAGATTTAGATAAAGGTCTACAAGCACGCGGCTGGAAAAATCTAAATCACTTGCGCGCCACAATTAAAATCAATGACACAACTATCGAATCACGTGGCACCGATGATGCCCATCTGGAATTTGATAATTACTCACTTGTCGAAGGTAAACCTGGACCTTGCGATATTGCAATTGGCATAACTCACGCACCATATTTAAGAATTTTAGAAGGCATGGCAAGCGATGGTTTAGATGCCATCTTTGCTGGACATACGCACGGTGGACAAGTTCGTTTGCCACTACCTGGTGGTTCACGTGCGCTAACAACAAATTGTGATTTACCAACTTGGCGTGCTCGTGGCTTAACTAAATTTGGCGATGAGCCTTACCTACATGTATCGGCAGGTATGGGAACAAGCCCTTTTGCAAGAATTCGCGTGGCAAGTCCGCCAGAAGTAAGTTTGGTAACGCTTACTTCAAAGCCGCAATATCAGCGTCAACCATAAGTTCGGCTAACTCTTTCCAATGAGTTTTAGCCTTCCAACCTAGATCTTTCTCTGCCTTAAATGGATCACCAATAAGCGCATCAACTTCCGTTGGGCGGATATATTTCTTATCGGTTTCAACATGATCTTGCCAATTTAAACCTGCACGTGCAAAGGAGGCTTCAGCAAAGTCTTTCACTGTTGCTCCAACACCTGTTGCAACTACGTAATCTGAAGGTTTATCTTGCTGGAGCATTAACCACATAGATTCAACATATTCTTTGGCATATCCCCAGTCGCGTACTGCAGTGAGATTTCCAAGAAATACCTTCTCCTGCTTGCCGGCCTTTATGGCAGCCACTGCACGAGTGATCTTGCGAGTTACGAAGGTTTCGCCACGTCGTGGAGATTCGTGGTTAAACAAGATTCCGTTTGTTGCATGCATTCCGTAACCATCGCGATAGTTAACGGTGCACCAGTAAGCCATCAACTTTGCTGCTGCATATGGTGATTGCGGGCGGAACATGGAAAGTTCATTCTGAGGTGGAGGAGTTGAGCCGTAAAGCTCGGAAGTTGATGCTTGATAAAAGCGAGTATCAACATCGGCTGAGCGAATTGCTTCAAGAAGTCCGACTGCGCCAACGGCATCTACTTGCCCAGTGTACTGCGGCATAGTAAAGGAAACCTGAACATGTGATTGCGCGCCTAAGTTATAAACCTCGGTTGGTTTTATCTCACGAATTAAGTTGGTTAAGCCAACGCCATCAATTAGGTCTCCATAGTGCAAGAAGAGCTTTGGATTTTTAGCATGAGGATCTTCATAGATATGGTCGATACGAGATGTATTAAAAGTTGAAGAACGACGGATAAGCCCGTGTACTTCATAGCCTTTAGCCAGCAATAATTCCGCAAGGTATGAGCCATCTTGACCGGTGACACCAGTAATGAATGCAACTTTTCTACTCATCGTCGACTTACTCCCTTTGCAGTTGCATCGATATACCACTCGATGGTTGAAGCGATTCCGTCTCGTAGTGAGATCGCAGGCTCCCAACCTAGCGATTTAACCTTTGTAACATCAAGAACCTTGCGTGGTGTTCCGTCGGGTTTTGATGAATCCCAGGCAATTTCGCCAGTAAAACCGGCAAGTTCCGCCACAAGTTCAGCAAGAGCTTTAATAGTTAGATCCTCCCCGCTGCCGATATTTAAGTGCTGCGCTGAATCATATTTTTGGCCAGCGAGAACAACTGCAGAAGCTAAATCATCTACATGTAAAAATTCACGCATTGGAGAGCCAGTGCCCCACAACGTTTCTTTAGCGCGGCCTTCGGCTTGTGCTTCAACGAAGCGACGGATAAATGCCGGCAATACATGTGAGCCCTGAAGTTCAAAGTTATCGCGCGGGCCATAAAGATTTGTTGGCATAAGTGAAATCCACTTGCGGCCATATTCTTTGCGGAAAGATTTAATTAATTCGATTCCTGCGATCTTGGCGATTGCGTAAGCCGAATTTGTCTCCTCCAGCGGTCCAGTTAATAGATACTCTTCTTTGATTGGTTGCGCGCAATCACGTGGATAAATACAGCTTGATCCAAGAAAGATAAATTTCTCAACGTCTGCGGCGTGCGCTGCCTCCATCAAATTACTTTGAATGCGCACGTTATCGGCTAAGAACTCAACTGGAAATGCATTGTTGGCGCCAATACCGCCAACTTTCGCCGCAGCATCTACGACTATTGCAGGTTTGGCTTTCTTGATAAATGCGATGGTGGCATCACGGTCTAGGAGATCGCAGACGTTGCGGTTGATACCAATTACTTCTTCGCCGGCTTTTTCATAGGCGCGAACTATCGCCGAACCAGCAAGACCTGTGGCACCTGCGACAACAACGGACATGCGATGAGTCTACAGGCGGGTAGTTACTGAATTAGCGAGTGAATTCAGCAGCAACAAGTTCTGCGATTTGTGCCGTATTTAACGCTGCACCTTTGCGCAGATTATCGCCGCAGACAAATAAATCGATTGATTTAGGGTTATCCAACGACTGACGCACGCGACCGACCCAAGTTGGATCAGTTCCTACAACATCTGCCGGAGTTGGAAATTCCTTCTTCTCTGGATTGTCATAGAGCAATACGCCTTCTGCCTTATTAAGTGCAGATTGCGCCGCCTTGCGAGTCACAACTTTAGAGAAAGTTGCATGCACGGTAAGTGAATGTGTTGTGATTACTGGAACGCGCACACATGTAACTGCGACCTTAAGTTTTGGCATGCCAAGAATCTTGCGTGATTCATTCCGAACCTTTAGCTCTTCGGATGAATAACCAGCCTCTTTCAGAGAACCAGCCCATGGGACAACGTTCATCGCAAGTGGCGCAGGAAATGGTCCGAGATCCTTTATTACGCTGCGAAGATCTTTTGCTACAGAACCAAGGTTCTTCCCGGCAACTTTTGAAATCTGATCGTGAAGTGCATCAATACCTGGTTGGCCCGCACCTGATGCTGCTTGGTAAGAAGAGACAACAAGTTCTTTTAGACCAAATTTCTTATTAAGAGCTCCCATAGCAACGATCATAGAAAGCGTTGTGCAGTTTGGATTAGAGATAATTCCCTTAGGACGATTCTTTATCTCTTTAGGATTCACTTCCGGAACAACTAGTGGAACTTTCTTATCCATGCGGAAAGCTCCCGAGTTATCTACTACAACTGCGCCACGCTTGGCAGCGATCGGTGCCCATTCAGCAGAGATCTCATCTGGAACATCGAACATGGCAATATCAATACCATCAAATGCTTCGGGAGAAAGTGCGACAACGGTTAGCTCTTCACCACGACAAGTTAACTTCTTACCAGCACTGCGTGCAGAAGCAATTAAACGAATCTCACCATAAACATTTTTACGCTTACCTAAAATATCGAGCATGACTGTGCCGACGGCGCCGGTTGCACCGACAACGGCAAGTGAGGGAAGCTTCTTAGCGGGTTTTGCTTTCTTCTCGCTCTTTACTTTCTTCTTAGTCATCGACCTGATCCTCCGTAAACAACTGCTTCTACTTGATCTGCATCTAAGCCAAATGCGGTATGGGCTGCGCGAACGCCCTTTTCTAGGTCACTTTCGCGACAGATAATGGAAATCCGGATTTCAGAAGTTGAAATCATTTCAATATTTAACCCAGCCTCAGCCATGGCAGCAAAAAAGTTTGCTGTTACTCCAGGATGTGAGCGCATTCCCGCACCAACTAGCGAAAGTTTGCCGATGGAATCATCGTATTGAATTGAAGCAAAGCCGACTTCACCTTGAATACGTTGCAAAATCGCGGTGGCATTAGCACCTTCTGCTTTTGGAACAGTGAAGGAGATATCAGTCAGCCCAGTTGCAGCAGCAGATACGTTCTGCACAATCATGTCGATATTGATATCGGCATCAGCGATTGCTTGGAAGATGCGCGCTGCAATACCTGTGCGGTCGGGAACGCCAACAATCGTTATCTTCGCCTCGGTCTTATCGTGTGCGATACCCGAGATGATTGCTTGCTCCATGTTTCCTCCTTCGGGATGGTTTTTAACCACCCAGGTTCCTTCGTTTGGTGAAAATGATGAACGTACGTGAATTGGTAGGTTGTAACGTCGTGCATATTCAACGCAACGTAAGTGCAGGACTTTTGCACCAGCTGCGGCAAGTTCTAACATTTCGTCATAAGTAACTGTTCTTAATTTGCGAGCGCTTGTAACAACGCGAGGGTCTGCGCTAAAAACGCCATCAACATCGGTATAAATTTCACAGACATCGGCATCAAGGGCTGCAGCGAGCGCGACTGCAGTTGTGTCGGATCCGCCACGACCTAAGGTTGTAATGTCTTTTGTATCTTGCGAAATTCCCTGGAAGCCAGCAACGATTGCAATCGCACCATCGGAGAGCGCTTCTTGAATTCGCCCAGGTGTCACATCGATAATGCGAGCGCGACCGTGAGCCGAATCTGTAATTACTCCAGCTTGCGATCCAGTGAAAGAGCGCGCTTCATGTCCTAAATTTGAAATTGCCATGGCAAGTAGCGCCATCGAAATTCGCTCTCCTGCAGTCAGCAACATATCTAGCTCGCGTCCGCCCGGAATTGGGGTAACGGCGTTGGCGAGATCGATTAATTCATCAGTGGTATCGCCCATTGCGCTAACAACGACAACTACCTGGTTGCCATCCTTTTTCGCCGCCACGATTCGGGCAGCCACGCGCTTCATGCCCTCGGCATCGGCGACGGAGGATCCACCATATTTCTGAACGATTAAACCCATGGCTCAATAGTGAAGCAATATCTATTTTGGGGCTACCTAATATCGGTAAATCTCAATTAATGAGACATAGGTACGTTCAAATAGTGAGACGGTTAGCCTTCTACGTTACGGCGGCCCTCAAAGGCGCGGCCGAGCGTTACTTCATCTGCATATTCAAGATCGCCACCGACCGGTAGACCGCTCGCCAAGCGAGAGACTTTTATACCGAGCGGCTTTATCAAACGCGCAAGATAGGTCGCTGTGGCTTCACCTTCCAGGTTTGGATCGGTAGCCAAAATTACTTCGGTGATATTTGAATCAGATAGACGAACCATTAACTCGCGAATGCGTAATTGATCAGGGCCGATGCCATCGATGGGGCTGATCGCACCACCAAGCACGTGATACTTGCCGCGGAATTCGCGGGTGCGCTCGATTGCGATTACATCTTTACTTTCTTCGACAACGCAGATTGCTGATGGATCGCGGCGCGGATCGCGACAGATGCGGCATTCGGTTTCTTCTGAAACGTTGCCACATTGATCGCAGAAGCGAACGCGCTCTTTTACGGTGCGAATCGCATCGACCAAAGCAAGTGCGGCATCGCTATCGCTCTGCAAGATATGGAATGCAATACGCTGCGCGCTCTTTGGTCCAATACCAGGCAAGCGACCTAGCGCATCGATGAGATCTTGGATCGCACCTTCATACATCCCAGTGCTCATTAACTCTTATTCTTTTCATTGATCACAGTTGCACCAAGTTCGGCAGCAAGCAGTGCTGCACCTGATAACAAATTCTTATCCGATGGCGCTTCATCTTTGCGAACTGCGCGCGCTTCAGGCGTTGAGGTTGTATCAATTGAAGCATCAACAACTACTTCGATCTTGCGATCAATGCCAACGATTTCGATAAAAGCTTGGCGCAGGATTTCATCGGATTCAGAGCGAACAAATGAATCACGGGCGCCGGCGTTAACAATTCCGATTGTTATTAGCGTCTCGTCGATCGCGACTATTTGGGCGGAGGCTGAAAGTAAGGACCAGGTTAAGCGACGGCGCTTCTTCACGTTCTCAATTACATCTGGCCATAAGCGGCGTAAACCAGCGATATCTATTGGCTGACTGGAAGCAGCCTTCGAAGATTTGGGAAGTGCTTCTTTGAAATCTTCTACTGCTGCTTCCTTTTCAGCCAAAACAACTGGTTCTGGTTTCTCTTCAGCTTTTGGCGCATCAGCAATCTTTGGGGCTGGTGAAAGCGCCGTGGTTTTTATTGGGGTGGGAGAAGGAGGTGGGGTGGAAATGTTTTCGACGCGTTCTAAGCGTTCGATGCGCGAGAGCATTCCGACTTCGGTGTTATCGCCACCGGGCAATAACATGCGGCCACAGATGAGTTCGAGAATTAAACGTGGTGCTGTAGCACCGCGCATCTGAGTTAAACCTTCTACAGCAATATCTGCGCAGCGAGATAAGTTTGCAGCGCCGATATTGGCTGCTTGGGTGCGCATACGTTCTAACTGATCATCAGGTAGTTCGCGCAGAATTGAATTTGCGTTAGTTGCAGCAAGTGCATCAACGATCATCAAATCGCGCAGGCATTCCAGGAAATCACTTGCAAAGCGCCGTGGGTCATGGCCTGATTCGATTACGCGATCAACAGTTTTAAATAGCGTCGCGCCATCACGGGCAGCAAGTGCATCAACAGCGTCATCAAGTAGCGCGCCGTCGGTGAAGCCAAGTAATTGAATAGCAATTTCGTAGCTAACGCCATCGGGACCGGCACCAGCCAATAGTTGGCCAAGCACGGAAAGAGCATCACGAACTGAGCCGCCGCTGGTACGCACAACTAAAGGAACAACGCCTTTGGCGACAGTTGCGCCTTCTTCTTTACAAATTTTTTCAAGATGTTCGGCCAAGATTCCAGGTGGAACTAAGCGGAATGGATAGTGATGGGTACGTGAGCGAATCGTTGAGATTAATTTTTCTGGTTCAGTTGTCGCAAAGATAAAAATAACGTGGGGAGGTGGCTCTTCCACAACTTTCAAGAGCGCATTGGCAGCTCCTGGCCCGAGCTGATGTGCTTCATCAATAATGTAAATCTTGTAACGGCTTTGCACCGGTGCAAAGAATGCTTTATCGCGTAGGTCACGCGCATCATCGACTAAACCGTGGGTTGCCGCATCCAATTCAATAACATCAAGTGATCCTGGCCCATTTGCAACCAAATCTTTACATGATTGGCAAATGCCACAAGGTGTCGGAGTTGGGCCTTGTTCGCAGTTAAGGGAGCGCGCCATGATGCGAGCGCTAGAAGTTTTTCCGCAACCGCGAGGTCCACTAAATAGATATGCGTGATGTGTCTTGCCAGAAGTAAGTGCGTTAGAGAGTGGAACTGTGACATGTTCTTGTCCAATGACATCTGCAAATACAGATGGTCGATACTTGCGATACAACGCGAGCGACATATTCACTCCTCTCTTCTGCACTTTTTATTCTTCACCATCTTAAGGGACCCCTCACGCACCCATTAGAGCGCGCCTACCCTTGCTGTATTCCTACCCTGGGGGAGTTCAGCGCGGTAATGCCGCGTGAGGGATCTGGCGTAATCATAGTTATTACCCCGTTACCCTTAGCCAGTCGGGAGCGATCTCGCCAGGAGGATTCGCATAGCGGCCGAGTGCGCACGCTTGGAAAGCGTGTAAAGGGCAACCTTTCGAGGGTTCAAATCCCTCATCCTCCGCACTTAGATTCAAGTCGATCACTCTGTCGACAACTTTCGTGGCAGAGTTTCGATTTTTGTCATCCTCAGGGATGGCAAATCACAAATTTAAAACTTTCATTCTTATCGTTACTTTGCTACTTCCGAATAAGGCCGTTGCCAGCGAAGGAAGCGTAAAAAAGGCTAAGGATCCTTGCCGACTGCAAATTGGCTTGGCTCATCTATCAACCAATCTTTTTGAAAAGTCGAAAATTCGAGCAGTAAAGGTTAATGCCTCTTCAATTTGTAATGTTCCTCAATCTAACGTATCGATTACGGTTGCAATTTGGAAAACCGGCTTGCTCGGTAACCACTTGGTTGCTAAGAAAACAATTAGTAGTCCCGGTGTGACTTTTCCTAGCTCTCAAGTAGATAATTTAGATACCTACAGAATATGTAAAGACAGGCAATCGACAGAATATTACGGAGTGTCATATTCCAAAGCTCTCATCGCCGGTAAGTGGCAATATGCACGACACACATTCTCTGGAAATAATCGAACTCTAAATTGTGGACTTGATGTAGCCTTTAATTATGGATTCGGAAGACCAAAATATCCTCATTTCGGAGGAAGAAATTCGTGAGCGCGAATTGATATCAAAATGCTTTCAGCTCATGCGCGATGAAAGGTCTAGATACGAAGATCAAGCAATTCGCTTAATCGAGGCCGCAAAATTGGAAACAGAAATAGAAGGTTTTAAGCTTTCATATCGAGTTAAAGAAAATACTTACTTCTGTAGAATTAACAATAATAACAAATCTGGAAAAAACTATGAAATAGAATTTCCAATTCCTGAGTTGGAGAAGGATAAAATAGAAACTCTCGTGGAGTTATTTGCCCAGAGCGAAGCGGAGAGAATCTTTTAGATCTCGACGCCGATGTATTTGGTCTCGAGGAATTCGTGGATTCCATCAAAGCCACCTTCGCGCCCCAAGCCGGATTGCTTAACTCCGCCGAATGGCGCAGCTGGATCTGAAATAAGTCCGCGATTGATCGCAACCATTCCGGATTCAATCGCTTCCGAAATCTGGATCGCGCGCTTTAAATCTTCTGAGTAGACGTAGCTAATTAGTCCAAAGTCGGTGCCGTTTGCGAGTTCGATTGCTTCAGCATCGGTATCGAAGATAACTACTGGTGCAACTGGGCCGAAGACTTCGTGGTTCAAAATCTCTGCGCTCTTATCTACCTCAAGAACTGTTGCCGGATAGAAGGCACCTGGTCCATCCGGGGTCTTGGCGCCAGTTAATACCTTGGCGCCAGCTTTGATTGAACTATCTACAAGATCAGCAATTTTATTGCGTTCTTTAACGGAAACGCTTGCACCAAGTTGCACACCAGCATCGCGACCACGACCCATTACAAATGCGCCCATAGCTGCTACAAATTTTTCCATAAACTCTTTTGCAACTGGGCGTTGTACATAAACGCGATTTGCGGCGGTGCAAGCAGCGCCACCGTTGCGCATCTTGGCTAGCATTAAACCTTTTACTGCTTCATCAATATTAGAATCATCCATAACAACAAATGGTGCATTGCCACCAAGCTCCATCGAACAGCGAATAACGTTGTCGGCAGCTTCTTTCAAGATTATGCGACCGACTTCAGTTGAGCCAGTAAATGACAAATTCTTAACGCGCTTATCGTGCAACATTTTTGCGATCGCAGGTCCAGTTGGTGTTGGCAAAATTAAATTAACTACACCCTTTGGAACTCCGGCGCGATCTAAGATATCGACGATGGCGAGCGCTGTGAGTGGCGTTTCCCCAGCAGGTTTTAAAATCATGGTGCAGCCGGCCGCGATCGCTGGGCCGATCTTGCGCGTTGCCATTCCGGCTGGGAAATTCCAAGGCGTAATAAGAATGGAAAGGCCAACTGGTTGGTGGGTTACGAGAATTCGCTTGTCACCACTTGGTGACATTCGGAAATCTCCAGTGATACGAACTGCTTCTTCAGAGAACCAACGGAAAAATTCGGCAGCATAAGCAACTTCACCCTTTGCATCGGGAAGGGCCTTACCGTTCTCTTTGGAAATTAATTCCGCTAAATAATCAGCCTCTTGTGTCATGAGTTCAAATGCTTTGCGCAGGATTTCACCGCGAACGCGTGGGGCAGTCTTTGCCCAAGCAGGGGCGGCGCGATCGGCGGCAGCTAGAGCGGCCTCAATTTCGGCATCGCCGGCGGTGGCAACTTTGGCGATTACTGAGCCATCACTTGGATCAATTACATCCAAAGTGCCGTTTCCATCGACCCATTGACCATCTATATATAATTGAGTGCGCATAAGATGAGCATACTGAAAAGGTAATTAGGCGCGCTAGCCGCGGTAACTTAAGGAGTTTGTGTGCCAAAGTCTTGGACAGATGGTGCGCCACAGCCTGTTGCACTTCAGGATCATGCTCACCTAAAGGATCCGCTTAGCTACAAGATCAAGCGCGCTTTTCTGGGTGGTGCGCTAAACCGCCACTCGCTGGGCCATCAACGTTTATCAAAACGATATGCCCTCGGAATTCTCTCCTCTGACTGTATTTCATCTTCTGCTTATGGCAGCGAACAAATATTGATCGCATTACTGCCGGCATTCGGACTTGCGGCATTTGCAATATTAATGCCGATGACCGCAGTTGTTTTAGCAATTTTGGTTTTGATCACTCTTTCGTACCGAAATGTTATTGAGGTGTATACAAAGACTGGTGGGGCGTACATTGTCGCTCGCGATAATTTTGGGCCAGTTGTTGCACAGATTGCTGCCGTTGCTTTAATGCTCGATTACATCGTGACTGTTGCGATTCAATCTGCAGCAGGTGTGGCCGCAATTATCTCTACATTCCCATCACTCTCATCTTGGAAGATGCCGATGATCTTTGCGGTTATCGCACTACTTACTTACGGAAACTTACGCGGCGTGAAAGAAGCAGGAAAGGCATTTGCCTTCCCAACTTATTTCTTCGTCGGATGCATGATGATTGTCTTTGGTATGGGGCTATGGCGTTTATCGCAAGGTACGCTGCCAACTCTTGCCACTGATCTACCTGGGGCAGTTCATATTGGCCAAGAGCAAGGGCTATTAACTGGCGCTGCCATATTTATCTTGCTTCGTGCATTTGCTAACGGTGGTTCATCGCTTACTGGCTTAGAAGCTATCTCCGATGGTGTCGCTCTTTTCAAGACGCCAGAGCATGTAAATGCCAAGCGCACATTGGTTGTTATGAGCTGCATCCTTGGAACTTTAGTTCTTGGTGTTTCTTACTTTGCCCATCACATACATGCAATGCCATACGAATCCGGCACGCCAACAGTTATCTCGCAGATCGCAAAAGCGGCAGTCGGTGAAGGCACATTCGGCAGCATTATGTTTATCTTGGTGCAGCTAGCAACAATGCTTATTCTCTTTGCTGGTGCGAACACCACATATAGCGCTTTCCCACTTCTCTGTAACTTCGTTGCAACTGATGGATATTTGCCTCGTCAATTGATGAAACGTGGACACCGTTTAGCTTTTTCAAACGGCATCTTGCTCCTTGCCGGTGGCGGACTTTTATTAGTAATAATCACGGCGGGCTCTGTTGAGCACTTAGTTGCCTTCTACGCGCTCGGTGTTTTCACTGGATTTACTTTGGCTGGTTTTGGAATGACTAAACATTCGCTGCGCACCAAACCAAAGGGTTGGAGGTTGCGAGTAGTAATCAATGCAACCGCAGGTTCGGTTTCATTAGCGATTGTAATTATCTTCTCAGTTGTAAAATTTACAGAAGGTGCCTGGTTGGTCTTGGTGACTGCACCAATTCTGGTTATGTCATTCTTACGTTTGCGGCGCCAATACACTCGTGAACAAGACGCTCTCTTGGTTCGGCAAGAGCAAGAGCGTGCAACAACTATCGCTCGCCACAACGTAACTGTCTTGGTAGATAACGTTGATATCGCAACCGTTGGCGCAATTAGATATGCCCGCAGCCTTAAACCCCGTAATTTGAGTGCAGTTCACTTTGTAATCGATGACCGTCGTGCAGAAGAGATTAGGACTGCTTGGGCGGCCTCAGATGCCCTCGATGATGTGACTCTTGAACTTATTGATTGCCCTGATCGCCGCTTAGCTAACGCGGCAGTTGATTATGCAATTCGGATGACCGAGAAAAGCGATGTCGAGTTAACGCTCCTACTACCACGTCGCGCTTATTCAGGTTTCTTGGGACGCCTCTTGCATGATCAGACAGCTGAAGAAATTGCCGCTCCTATCTCGCAATTACAACGCGTTGTTGCAACGATTGTTCCTTTTGACGTAGATCGCATTACATCAGGATCACAGCTCACTATTAATCCGCAACAAGCGTTTAAAGCTTCATCGACAAGTAAGCCAGCAGAATTTAAGAAGGTTGCAGATGTAATTAAGCCAGTCGAGCCAATTAGCCATTACGCCGAAGACTTAACGCCAATCGGTGAAATCACTTGGCGAATGCGCGCACAAGTGCAAGGACAAGTCACGGCAATCAAGAGCGCTGCTAAGGGTTCTGCCCCGCTTCTGCAGGTAGAAGTTTGGGACCAAACGGGCGGTGTAACTCTGCACTTCTTGGGCCGTCGTGAAATTGCCGGACTCGAAGTCGGTGCCCAAATTCGTGCAGAAGGCATGGTCGGCGAAGAAGAAGGTGTATTAACGATCTTAAATCCGTCGTACCAACTTCTCGTTTAAATCAGCGTTGGCCCTCAAAGAAACTAGTTAATAGCTTCGCACATTCTGCTTCACGTATGCCAGCAGTTACATTAATTTTATAAAGCGCTCGGGGATCTCTAATAACATCCCAAACTGAGCCAACTGCACCAGCTTTTTCATCCCAAGCTCCGAAGATTAAATTTGAGATACGAGCTTGTGCGATAGCACCAGCACACATTGAACATGGCTCCAAAGTGACGACCAAGGTACAGCCATCTAGCCGTGAGTTTTGTAGAAAACTTGCAGCGTTACGAATTGCAACGATTTCGGCGTGTGCGGTTGGATCGTTATTTGCTTCGCGTTCATTTGCACCGGTGCCGATTAGTTTGCCATCGCTATTTATAATAATTGCGCCAACTGGAACATCACCGGTGGCTATTGCGTTTTTAGCTATTGCAATCGCTTTATCCATAAGCGAGTCAGGGTTTTGATTAGAAATTCTTATAGCTCCAATAGCTCGGCAAATTGTTCAGCGAAACCTAAGCGACTTGCAATCGCTTCTAATTGCTCATCTGGAAATAGTTCGGCATCATCACAGAGAGTTGAAAGTTCCATTTGATTGATACCAAGGTCTGCCAAAATATCTAAGTGCCCTACTGGAAGTGGCTCTTCGTCTTCCTCGGGAGAATCTAAATCACAAAGCTCGAGTAAATCTGCCGCGACCGCGTAATCCATGGCGCAAGTTACATCGCTGAGAAACATACTTATGTGAGATCCTAAAACGCGAATCACCATAAAGAATTCTTCATCTATTGCTAGTAGAGCAATCGCACCACCATTGGTTTGCTGTGACTTTAGACGATCAATTATGTGTGGTAGATCATGTGCATCAGGTAAGAGCGCTAAATTCCAACGGCCATCCTCGTGCCACGCAGCAACTGCGATATCTACCTCGTTCACCATTGCATCCGTCACATCGGACATATTCCCACTCATTGGGCGAGATAGAAAGCCCTGTAAGGTAGGAACCATGAAAGTTCATGTCGCCAACCACCCGCTGATTACTCACAAATTGACCGTTCTGCGCGATGAAAAAACCGATTCCCCAACATTTCGTCGCCTCGTTGAAGAACTTGTTACTTTGCTCGCCTATGAAGCAACCCGCGATGTGCGCACCGAAAAAGTTTCAATAAAGACTCCAGTCACTACGACAACCGGTCTAAAACTCTCCGCTCCGAGACCAGTTGTTGTTCCGATCTTGCGCGCAGGCCTTGGAATGCTAGAAGGCATGACCCGTTTGATCCCAACGGCTGAAGTTGGTTTCCTCGGAATGGTGCGAGATGAGAAGACTCTCAAGGCGAGCACATACGCAAATCGCTTGCCCGAAAATTTAGCTGGACGTCAATGTTTTGTTTTGGATCCTATGTTGGCAACTGGCGGAACTCTGTTTGCAGCAATAAACTTTCTAATCGAACGCGGTGCCGATGACATAACTGCAATTTGTATCCTGGCAGCCCCCGAAGGAATTAAAGTTTTGGAAGATGCATTTGCTGATTCAGGTGTTCCAATCAAACTAGTAACTGGTGCACTGGATGAAAAGCTAAACGAACATGGCTACATCGTTCCCGGACTAGGCGATGCGGGCGATCGTTTATACGGTGTTGTTTAAGTGGCATCAACTTCACCTGGCTACGGAATTACTATTCGTGTTGAAGGCGCACCAGAACTTCAACCAGTTGCCTTAATAACTTCAGTAATCACCGGTGCAGGTGCGACTATAACTGCACTCGACGTAGTTGAATCTCTTTTGGAAAAAGTTGTAATAGATGTAACTTGCGACACTCTGGACGCTGATCATGCACAAGAAATCAATCTCGCATTAACTGCCCATGCCGGCCTTACCGTTCGAAAAGTAAGCGATCGAACTTTCTTATTACACCTCGGCGGCAAGTTAGAAGTTCAATCTAAGGTGCCTTTAAAGACTCGGGATGATCTCTCTCGTGCATACACGCCAGGCGTAGCTCGCATCTGTCAGGCAATTGTTGACGATCCAACTGATGTGCGTCGCCTAACTATGAAACGAAATACCGTTGCAGTTGTTACAGATGGCTCAGCAGTACTCGGCTTGGGAAATATTGGCCCTGCTGCGGCGCTTCCTGTTATGGAAGGTAAAGCTGCGCTCTTTAAGAGATTTGCGGATGTAGATGCTTGGCCAGTTTGTCTAGATACCCAAGATGTCGATGAAATTGTCCGTACTGTGCAATTAATCGCTCCTGTTTATGGAGGCATTAACTTAGAAGATATCTCTGCACCGCGCTGCTTTGAAATCGAAGCACGTTTGCGCGAATTATTAGATATTCCCGTATTCCATGATGATCAACACGGCACCGCAATTGTTGTATTGGCAGCTTTGACAAACTCACTTAAATTAGTAAATAAGAGGATCGGCGATATAACTATTGTCATGAGCGGAGCAGGTGCTGCAGGAACTGCAATCTCTAGACTTTTAACCAAGAGCGGTGCACGAAAAATCGTCGCCTTCGATATAGATGGATGCGTAACTCCAGGATTTAAGGGAAATATCTCTGATGCCATGAAGGGCGCAGATGTCTTCATCGGAGTAAGTGCGCCGAATGTCTTAAAGGAAAGTGATGTCGCCGCTATGGCTAAGGGTTCAATCGTCTTTGCGCTAGCTAACCCAGATCCAGAGATCGATCCGATAATTGCCCGTAAATATGCCACAGTCGTTGCAACAGGCCGAAGTGATCAACCCAATCAGATTAATAATGTCTTGGCCTTCCCCGGAATCTTCCGTGGGCTACTAGATGCAAATGCTCATAAAATTACTGATGAGCTATTAATTGCGGCAGCCGAAGCGATCGCATCATGCGTCTCTTCCTCGCAGCTGAATGCCTCATTTATTGTTCCCAGTGTCTTTGACTCTCAGGTCGTATCAAAGGTAGCTGCAGCTGTAAAAAAGAGTGTTTAAATGGAGCTTGCTGCATCTTTTGATGATCAACTATCTTCACTTGCCCCTTTTATTTTCTACGTCGTAGTTGCCGGGGTTGTATTTATCGAAACTGGACTCTTATTTGGATTCTTCTTACCCGGAGATTCAGTCTTATTTAGCGCAGGTTTAGTGGCCGCAGCACAAGGCAATATCAATATCGTAATTTTAGTTTCGTTTATCTTCTTGGCGGCTTTCTTTGGTGACCAGGTTGGGTTTGTTATTGGTCGCGTCGTTGGCCGCCCATATTTAGATAAGAAGCAATCTCTGCGAATGAAACGAATGATTAAGAATGCAGAAGACTTTTACGAAAAGACAGGCTGGTGGGCAGTTGTCGCAGCTCGCTTCTTCCCGTGGATTCGCACCTTTGTCCCGCCAATTGCTGGTGCTGCGAAGATGAATTACTACAAGTTTCTATCAGCCAATGCGCTGGGTGCACTTCTTTGGGGAGTTGGAATTACTATGGCCGGCTTTTATGCCGCCACTCTGCCATGGGTAAAGAACTCGTCATACGCAATAGCTACTTTCTTTATTACCGCTTCGCTAATTTCAGCTTTGGTAAATTACCGACGCCGCCCACGACTACCCCGAGATAAGTCATAACGATTCCAGTTACTAAGTAAGCACTTACCTGAACGCCAGCAGTTGGTGAAAATAGATCAATCAGAAGTGAGCCAACCAGCTGTCCACCAACGCTGATTAAGGTAAAAGTCAGAACCCCAAGATGTTGCACAATAGTTGATGTAAAGGCGATATAGATAACTCCGATTGTTCCACCGGTATACATCCACCATGGTCCTGCCGGCAGCGCTACAACATCGGCTCGATTTATTAACATACCCATGGCTAGGAAAATCACCAGAAAAGTAGTTCCCATTATGAAATTAAGGAGCGATGTGGCAAAACTCTGGTGCGTGCTTTCATTGATTTGACCATTTAACGCGCGTTGCACACCCACAATCGCACCCGCCACACATCCAAATAGAACTGCCCAAAGAGATAAGTTCTGGGCATCAATTCGATCAAGGACAGAGACCAAGACCGCTAATACCGTTACGCCAGCTGCGGTAACTCGTTTGGTAGTTATATGTTTTTTGCCGCCGCCGGTGAGCCCGATCCGATCGACAATTAGCGATGCGGCAGTTTGTCCAGCAATCGATGCGACCGAGTAAATCGCAACTCCGATTACGGGAACAATCTGGGTTTGTACTGCAACAAAACTGCCACCGAGCATCCCAGCGAAGAGAGTCCAGACTGGAATTTCTCTCTTTGAAACTGCGATGCGTAAATTCTTCATTCCATTTTTAATTGTTGGATTAAAAAGTGAAATTGAAGTGATAATTATTAAGCCAGAACCAAATGAGACAAGGGCAGCCTCAATCGGATTTCCCATACGATGTGAGAGCTCACCATTAGCGCGCGCCTGAAAGGCGATCATCAAACCTGAGATTGCGGCAAGAAAATCTAGCTTTTGATTGCTCTTAACCATTAAGAGTGAGTGCCCTGGAATTCACGCTTATCAGCGATCCAATCCATAAGCGCAAAGAGAACACCAGAAACCACGAAAGTCAGATGGATGACGATTCGCCACTTTGTGCCGCCACCAACATGATCTTGTCCAGATAGCTCAATAAAATCTTTAAGCAGTTCAATAACTGAAATCGCAACAAGTGATCCAATAAGTTTAATTTTTAGGCCACTAAAATCTATGGTTCCCATCCAGTGCGGGCGATCCTTCGAAGTAGTTGCAACATCAATTCGTGAAACAAAGTTTTCGTATCCGGCAAAGATCACCATCAAAATCAGATTCGCCAAAAGTGTTAGATCCAATAGCGCTAACAAAGAGAGCGTAAATTCACTCGCAGTTACATCAGCTGTCTTTTCTGCAAGGTGCCAGAACTCCACAACAAAGCGATAAGCCAAGAGCATAAGTGCACCAACAAGACCCATATATAGCGGGGCCAGTAGAAATCGGCTGCGGAAGAGAATTACCTCGACTGCGTGTGTAATTTTATTCATAGAAATATATTAACTCATGGTTCGAGCAGTAGCGTGACTTCCAGCCATTCTTCCTCGCGAGAGTTTAGTTCGGTGCGTTGCGATTCAAGTTTTTCGCTTACGCGTGTGAGCTCTACCGGATCAAAAGTGGCATCGGCCTGAGATTTCTCCAGTTCAGTTATACGAACTTTGGCTTTCTCAATTTGACGCTCTAGCCGTGATAGATCTTTCTTAAGTTGGCGCTGTTCGGCAGCATTCGAAACGCCCTTTACTTTTATATCTGAATCCGTTACCTGAATGGAATCCGCTCGTTGCTCCAGATATTGATCAACTCCGCGCGGTAAATCTCGGAGCGACTTATCACCGAGCAAACCAACAAATCGATCACAAACTCGTTCAAGGAAATATCTATCGTGAGAGATGACAATTAACGTTCCACCAAAGCTATCTAATAAATCTTCTAGCTCAGTCAAGGTTTCAATATCAAAATCATTGGTTGGTTCATCGAGTAATAGAACATTTGGTGAATCCATTAATAGGCGCGTTAATTGCAGACGGCGTTTTTCACCACCAGATAAGTCACCCACAGGTGTCCATTGTGAATCTTTATCAAAACCTAAACGTTCACATAGTTGGGAAGCCGATAACGACTTTCCATTTCCGAGTTCAATGTGGGCAGCTACTTTTTCAACTGCCTCCAAAACTCGCCAAGTTGGATTTAACTCATCTAAATGTTGGGTGAGAAAGGCAGCCTTTACTGTGATTCCAGTGGTTAACTTTCCAGCGAATGGTTGTATCTCCCCCACCAAGGTGCGCATAAGAGTTGTCTTGCCTGCACCATTAATTCCAACTATTCCAATGCGATCTCCTGGGCCTACATTCCAATAAAGATCATCGATTAGCTCTTTATCGCCGGCGCGAATCTGCAGATGGTGCGCTTCATAAACGGTGTTACCTAAACGATTGCGTGCAAAGCGCAATAACTCACCTTGATCACGAGGTGCTGGTTCTTCAGCGATTAAAACATTGGCCGCATCCACACGGAACTTAGGTTTAGTTGTTCGCGCAGGCGCGCCACGGCGCAACCAAGCAAGCTCTTTACGGATCAAGTTATTTCGTCTGGCATCCATGGCGTTGGCTTGTCGTGCACGCTCTGCCTTTGCCAGTACAAATGCGGAATATCCACCGTCATACTCTTCGACTTTTCCGCCAACTACTTCCCAGGTGCGATCTGTAACCGCATCGAGAAACCAACGATCGTGCGTAATAACTAGAACTGCTAAAGATTTTCGGCTATTTAAATGGTTGGCCAACCATGCCACACCTTCTACATCTAGGTGGTTAGTTGGTTCATCTAGCAGAATTAAATCAAGTTCATCAATTAATAGCTTTGCTAGACCGACTCTACGTTTTTCTCCACCAGATAAAGTTGCAAACTTTCGCTCAAAGAGATGATCATCAAATCCACCAAAGAGTCCAATAAATACTTCTCTAATTCCAGAATCACTCGCCCATTCATGTTTTGCTCTATCTCCGATAACAACATCACCGACAGTTGAATTTGGGTCGGCTTTATCTACTTGAGAGAGTAAGCCAACCTTTACAGAATTTGCCTTAGTGACTCTGCCCTGATCTGGACTTTCAACTGATGAGATGACTTTCATCAAAGTACTTTTACCAGCACCATTACGCCCAACAATTCCGATGCGATCGCCTTCAGAAACACCCAATGAAACTCTTTCGAGCAGGGCTCTGATATCAAAGGCCTTACTGACCTCTTCAATATTGACAAGATTGCGCGCCACGATGGGAGAGCGTACCTTTCAACTATGAAGGCCACTGACCGACAGTTTGCACTTGATCTAGATGCTCGTGATCCGCTGGCTCGTTTCCGTTCGCAATTTGTGAACAGTGATCCAAATATCTGTTATTTAGATGGTAATTCGCTAGGGCGCTTGCCACTTTCGACGATTACCGCCGTAAACAATTTCATGAAAGATGAGTGGGGCCCTGAAGTAGTAACGGGTTGGGGACATTGGGTAGATGAAGCTCAGCCAACTGGCGATCTAATTGGTCGCGCCACACTTGGCGCAGCCGCTGGCCAAGTTTTAGCCTGCGATACAACTTCAGTTAATTTCTATCAATTAGCGCTGGCTGCAATTCATGCCCGGCCTGGTCGGAAAACCATTATTACTGATGCCGCTAATTTTCCAACAGATCGCTACATTCTCGATGGTATCGCCAAGCAATTCGGATTAAAGCTAGTTCTAATCGATAACGAATCGGCTGGTTCAGCCGAATACGAGCGAATTACACCTGAAATTCTGGCGCCTTATTTAAGCGATGATGTTGCACTCGTTACCTTAGAGATAATTCAATATCGCTCTGGTGCGCGCAATGATATTAAGTCACTTACTGATTTAGTTCGCAAACATGGCGCGCTTATGTTGTGGGATGCCAGCCACGCAGTGGGCGCGATCGAGATGGATTTTGATAAAAATGGCGTTGATATCGCAGTTGGCTGTACTTATAAATATGGAAATTCTGGACCTGGTGCACCTGCTTGGTTATATGTAAATAAGAAAGTACAGGCAGAGTTACAAGTTCCAATCCAAGGTTGGTTCTCGCAAGGTGAACAATTTGCAATGGGTGCTGACTTTGAACGTGCACCAGGAATTCGCGGATTCCAAATTGCTAGCCCATCGCTAATTGGGCTACGTTGCATTAAGAGCTCATTTACGATGATTGAAGAAGCCGGCATTGGTGCAATTTCAGAAAAGGCTGCCATTGGCACAGAGATGATGATTCAGCTCTACGACGCATGGCTGGCCGAACTTGGATTTACTTTACTTACCTCACGCAATCCCCAAGAACGTGGCGGACATATTTCATTGGGCCATCCGGAAGCTGCACGCATTTGCGTTGCACTGCGCGAATTCGCTGACGTTATTCCCGACTATCGCACACCTGATTCAATTCGCTTGGCGATAGCACCGCTACCAACTTCTTATGTCGAAGTTTGGGATGGTTTTGCCCGCATACGTGATCTAGTTGCCACCAGGCAGTACGAGAAGATTAAAACAACTGATTCGAGAGTAACTTGAGCGATGGCGAGTTCGATTCCGCACTTACATACAATTCATATTTAGCAATTGATAAGTTGCTTGCGCTACAAACTCCACTATCTGATGGCCCAGAACATGATGAGATGCTTTTTATCATCATCCATCAAAGTTATGAGCTTTGGTTTAAGCAGTTAATTCATGAATTTAACGCCGCATGCGAAGCCCTTGAATCTGGCGATACCCATCGATCTTTGGCCATACTTGGAAGAATCCGCACCATTCTTAAAGTTTGCGTCACACAGGTAGATATTTTAGAGACTATGACTCCGCTGCAATTTAGCGCTTTCCGTGGGTATCTATCTTCATCAAGTGGATTCCAATCTGCTCAATTTAGAAAGGTAGAAGCGCTGCTTGGCCGGCGTGATTCCAAGATGGCATCTCATCTGCCGCCTACTGTGCAGGCTGAGATAAAAGAAATTTCATCTCGTAACTCGATTTGGGATTCAACACTTTTCTATCTGGCAAAGCGTGGACATAAAATCCCCGATGAGATATTGGATAGGGATAAAGCAACGCACTATCAATCTGATCCGCGGGTTATAGATGCGTTACTTACCGTTCATCGCGATGATCCAGAATCTGCAATGGTGTGCGAACGTTTAATGGATATTGATGAAGGACTTCAAGAATGGCGCTATCGCCACGTAAAGATGGTGGAACGAACTATCGGTCAGAAGGTTGGCACTGGTGGTTCTGACGGCGTTAAGTATTTGGCAAGTACTTTATTTAACCCAGTCTTTAAAGATCTTTGGGATATTCGCTCCCAGTTTTAAGTTGGAAGTCCAGCGATGACAATCTCAGAAAGTGGCATGCGCTCACGAGGTGCAAGTTCTCGTTCTGCCGCTGGACCCTGTAACTTCTCTGGTGCATCTTGCTTACCGATTGCAATTACAACAACTGATGCTAAATCAGATTCCATTTTCAATTTATCTTGGCTTACCGCTCGATCAAAACCAGTCATTTGATGCGCTACAAAGCCGCGATTGTGAACTTCAAATACTAATTGCGCAACAGCAAGTCCGCAGTCAAATTGATAATCTTCACGGATAGTCCCGTCTTCTTTGGTTGTCTTCGCAGCAACAGTGATTAGAGCGGCCGCATTCTTTGCCCACGATTGATTAAATGGCACAAGTGTAGAAAGGATCTCAGTGAATATTTCATCTTGGTTGCGCCCGACAAAGAAGCGCCAAGGCTGTCCATTAAATGCTGAGGGTGCCCATCGCGCCGCCTCTAGTACGGCAACCAAATCCTCATCAGTGAAAGGTGTTGTTGGATCTAAAGATCTTGGACTGCGGCGGGTGGCGATAATTTCATGAACTGGTTGTGAAGTCTCTGCTCTCATATTCCGTGAGGTTAGTGTGTTAAGCTAAATCTTTCCCGTTGAATACAAATATAAAATTATGATGATAGACACAACGGCGGCGGTTGCGATAAGTGCAAGTTGTGCCCACTTTGGCATACCAACTTTATCGGCGGCTTTTTGCGCATAAGTTCTGGTGTGAACCATCACGCGCGCAGCCCAGGCAAATTCCGAAGCCAAAATTCCAAGTCCAGCGAGAACTATCAAAATGCCAGGACCGGGACCGACCAGCGCGATGGCACCTATGACTGTCACTAAGCCACCAGCCAGCCCAATAATTACACGCCAGAGTATGCGACCTGCTTTACTCTTTTTTATCCAAGTTCTAAATTTCATTTTCTTCTGATCACCTCTACTGATTCACCATACGCTTCTTCAGCGATCTCAGCACGGCGAACTTTATATTCTTCAGATGCACCTGTAATTAAATGTTCAAAGCGTTGATCACTTCTAATTAGCGTGTGGAGTTCTTTGGCAGTGTGTTGATCGCCCCAGATTGGTGGCGCTTGGCGCGTTACTTGATCAACTTTATGCGGACGTATTGTGCGATAGATAAGAACTAACCGGCGAAGTCCAATGTAAGCCACATGGCGCATTCCCCGATTAATATGGTCTTGAACTATTAAACGTAAATAGATAAGTTGCGAAGGCCTAATTGGTTCTTTTGCTATAGCAAGCTCGTAGAGAATCTTCGCAATTTCAGCGCCACCGGTTGGACTTGGGAGTTCACCACATTTCTTGCTTAGCTTCATACGTAATTGCGGATCTTGGAGCGCGCCCACTTTGGCAGTTATATCTGCTAGATCTGCCTGATCTGCTCGCAGCGCAAAGCCAAAATCGTTGCACCACTTGGCTCGCGCCTCTTGATCATCGGTGCCGCGAATATTTGAGACAAAGACAGTTGGTATTTGGGCCGGCAGAAGTTCATGCACCCCGTTATATCCAGTTGCGCAGACTCCGGCATCAAATGCGCGTAGAACTCGAGCCAGCGGGAAGTGGCGCACCACCCGAATATCTAACCCTTCTGGAGCAAGTGACTTACCGTCTTTATCTAGCGGTTGCTTAGTAAGAATTACTTGCAAATCTTTCCAACCCAATAGCCCAGATAAGGCGGCAGTTACTTTCTCGTTAACATCGCTATCTCCGGTACCAAGTTGAACCAGAACTGCTGGTCGGTTTAGGTCAAGCCCCAATATCTGGCGCGCTTCATCGCGAGAATAAGCATCGCTGCTTTGAAATAGCGAAACCGGTGAAGTAATTGTCGCGTCACCACGTTTTGCAGTTGGACCAAAATCGTATGCTCTAGCAATATCACCTGGTTCCACAATGTGATCCATCATCTTTGATTGCAGACCTAGAACAAAACGTTGTGGTTTTTTCTGCCATAAACCGCGACGTACCCAAACTAATGAAAGTTTTGGATGGCCAAACTTTGCGGCGATTACACCTGGATAAGGAACAACGCCATCAAAGGAAAGTACGCGTGCACCAGTTTCATCGACTAGTGCTAGTAAACGATCGCGCAGGTATGCATCCCATTTTTCACGCGACATCCATAAACGATCGCGCCCCGGTATATATTCGCAACGTATCCCCATAAATTCTGGGACTTCCGCAATTCCACCGGCCATAGAAACAATAATTGGATTTGCATACTCTTTTAAGGCAAGTGCAATCGCTGATGCGCGGGCTAAATGGCCCATGCCCACGCCATTACTTGTTGCAAGAATTATTGTTGGTTTTTCCATAACAAATGGAAGTTTATGAGACACGCCCGAACTTCTCGCATAAAAAGGGGTTGGGGTTGCAACTTTTTTCGACTTCGGAGATACTTATGTCACATTCGAAAGAATGAAATGACGGGGAGAGTACTTCTCAAACGAGTTTCTAAATCAGAAACCTTTGCCGTACAGCTTTAAAATGATTACACAATCGCATCATGCGGAAAGTTTTAGATCACTACCAGCAACATCCACGCCGATATCACCTGAGAAAGTAGCTTCTTTACTAGCCTCAGAATGGCAACTATTTACCAAAAACACTAAGGGCTCAGCAACCGAGAGCGCACGCTCTATGAAGTCGCTCCCGCTTGGCGTTGCCTCCAGCTTCCAGCACTGGGATCCATATCCAATCTCGATCGTCTCCGCTAAAGGCGCGTGGATGACCGATGTTGATGGTCGCCAGTTGCTTGATCTATCTATGGGCTTTGGCGCAATGCTCGCCGGCCACCTAAACCCAGTCGTTGTGGAAGAGGCAAAGGCAGCACTTGATACCGGAATGCTCTTTGTTACTCCATCTCCAATTTCAACTGATGCAGCAGAACGAATCTGCCGTCGCTTTGGAATAGATCAGGTGCGATTTACAAACTCAGGCACCGAATCAACTATGTACGCGGTTCGAGTTGCCCGATCTGCAAGTGGCAAGAGCGACATCGTAAAGGTCGAAGGCGGCTATCACGGCAGCTACGATCCATTTGTTGTCTCATCAAAGCCAAAGGTTGAATTAGCAGGCGATGAAGATTTCCCTACAGCGGTAACAGATTCAAATCTAGTAACCGGAAATGTATTTGTGGTTCCTTACAACAACCCCGAATCGTTGGAAGCGATCTTTGAAAAGCACTCTGCAACTATTGCCTGCTTCATTGTCGAGCCAGTTCTTGAAAATATCGGAATTGTTCTGCCAGATGCTGGTTACCTAGAACGCGTTCGCGAACTTTGTGATCAATATGGAATCATTTTAATCTTTGACGAGGTTAAAACTGGTTTAACTGCCGGCCATCAAGGCGCAGCACAAAGACTTGGCGTACAGCCAGATTTAATTACCTTAGCTAAATCAATTGGTGGCGGCTTAACGTTGGCAGCATTTGGTGGCAAGCAGAAGTACATGGATTATGTAGTAAATGGAAAAATGGCCCACTTTGGTACATTTAACGGAAATCCATTAGCAATGGCTGGTATTCGTGCCGTGGATAAAATTTGTACGGCAGAAACATTGGCTACGGCAGAGGCTCTAAACCAACAAGCGCTAGAACGTATCTCAGAAATTATTGATGAGTACCAACTTCCAGCACATACCGTTGGCTTTGGCGTTAAAGGCTGTATTACTTGGTCTACAACCCCAGTTCGCAACTACCGTGATTACAAGGCAACAGACTTTGCAGTCGCAGAACTTTCCTGGCTCTGGTCGCTAAACCGCGGCATCATTACGCCTCCGGGCCTAGATGAGCAGTGGCTAATTAGCTTGGCGCATGGACAGAAAGAGATCGACATCTTGGTCGAAGATTTCCGTTCACTAGCTGCAGCTCTACGTAGTTAATCAATAGCAACAACGAAATCGGCGCGGTTACGTCCGCGTTCGATTAGTTGTGCGTTGGCTTCGTCAGTGCCTTTCGCCCAAGCTTTTGCCGCTTCGGGCTCTTTGCCATAAGCAATATGACGCGAAATCAATCGAGAGATTCGTTTATCGTCATCGACATCGACCATCCAACTCTCATCAAGAAGATCGTTTACGACTTCCCAGCCGCCTTCATCGTGCAGTAAGTAATTTCCTTCAATGATTACAACCTTGGTTGCTGAGGTAACAACGCCTTGAGCGGCTATGGATTCTTCGATTGCGCGATCGAAAATTGGATAATAAATATTGTGGGTCTGTTCCGAGCGGATACGTTTTACTAGCGAGACAAACCCGGCCACATCAAAGGTATCTGGGGCGCCTTTACGATCGGCGCGCTTTAGCTCTTTTAATACCTTATTACTTAAGTGATATCCATCCATCGGCACCACGGTGACAAATTCTTTTGGCAGCTTGCTCATTAGATATTTCGAGAGAGTCGACTTACCGGCGCCAGGTTTGCCGATGATTCCAATTAATACACGTTCGGTGGCTTTCTCCAGATGTTCTTGGATTCGGGCAAGTGCGGCTGCTTGGCTAGCTAACTCTTCAGGCATTTTTCAAGTTTAGCGCTTGTGCGAAGGCGATTACTAGGGAATTATAAATTCATGATAAAAAATGGAATTATCAATGGAGACCTGGCTTCTCTCTTGGCGCGCTTTCGCCATGTAAATACGATCGCAATTGTCGATGGACCGTTTCCGACTTATCCCAACGTGGAAACTATTGATCTTGCACTCGTTATGGGAACTCCGACGGTCTGCCAGGTACTTGATGCGATCTTGCCGCACTTGGATTTAACCGGCATGTACTTAGCCGCAGAATTTGAAGCCAAGGTGGATGCAGCAACTGTTGCAGATTACAAGAAGCATCACGGCGGCTTAAAGACAACTGTTATTCCCCATGAGGATTTCAAAGTTAAAGTTGGTCAAGCTTTAGGGATTATTCATACCGGCGATGCTGTGCCATACAGCAGCGTTATTTTACGATCAGGCTGAAATCCATCTCATCTAACTTTGGGTAAGAAGATTGTGCACCTTTTCGCATAACGCTCTTCGTTGCACAATCGATTCCAAATTTCACAGCGCTATCTTCGCTAGCACCTGATGCCAGAGCTGCTGCGAATGCACCAATAAAACAATCGCCAGCACCAGTTGTATCTATTGCGCTAACTTTCTTCGCACCAAATCTTGTAACTTTTCCATCTAGCGTGACTAGCGCTGCGCCCTCGCTGCCTAAAGTTACAATGGTTCTACCTTTGGCGCGAAGGGAAGCAATTATTTCATCGCTATCTGGTGCGCGATGTGCGCTATCTAATTCTGCAAATTCAATCTCATTGGGGATTAACCAATCAGTTAATTCCAGTAGATCATCGGTAAGCGGTTGATAAGGCGCGGGATTTAGAATCGTTGTGATGCCCAGGTCTTGCGCGGTGCGAAATGCGGCCAGGGTTACTTCTTGCGGGATCTCGCATTGGGCAAGCAAAACACTTACATTCTTTAACTTAGCTACTTCATCGATTGCATCTTGGGGAGTTAAAGCAAAATTGGCGCCGGGAATAATTGAAATGCGGTTCTGGCCTTGGCCATCTACCCAGATATGTGCAACACCGGTGTGGGTTTCAAGGCGTAGAACTGAAGTTGTATCCATCTGGCAATCTTTGAAATTCTGCAAACTTTCATCACCGAATCCATCTCTTCCGATGCCAGTAATCATCGTCACCTTCGCACCAGTACGCGCTGCCATCACCGCTTGGTTCGCGCCCTTGCCGCCAAAACCAGTTGTGAAGCTATCGCCAAATCTTGTCTCACCAGCTGCAGGCAAAATATCTGCGTAGACAGTTAAATCCATCATCGTGCTACCGATGACTGCGATATTTGTTCCAGCTAGATCTTTCATTTAAAGCGAAATTTCTGCGTGAGTCTCGTGAGATTTCATAGCTGCTGCAAAAGCCTTATGGGAATCAATGACTTCTGCAACAGATGCACATGCGAAACGATCTCCCAGCCTTCCTTCACGTTCTGCAAAATATGCCGCCCACATCTGCAAGAGCGCATCTGGAAAACCAAATTCAAAGATATGCCCGGTGATTACCGGCCAATTTGTTACGTGGCCCGGTTGAATCTCTGACCAGACTTGTTCACCATTTCTTAAAGCAAAGGTGTGATAAACCGCTGGGTTCTTTGTGCTGAAGCGAACTCCCCCGGTCATACCTATTGCGCTAAAGAAGAAGGTGTTGCTTTCACCTGGTGCGATCCGCTTCATCTCCCAGAACATTGGAAATTCGCGATCGTTGCCGGGGTTCTTCGCGCGCATCGCAAGTACTGCGTTATCGAAAGTATCGCAAGGAACTTGTTCACCGCCAGCGTTTTCACGTTGGGTGACGATGTCATCTAAAATTGCAAAGACTTTAGTTGGTTTATAACCAAGGCGCAGCGGAATATGCGCAGCATGCATTCCCAGATCGCCCAATACGCCGATATCGCCACAGAATTTACGTTGCCGTTTCCAATTTATTTTCTTCTTGCGATCGATATCGGATGAGTGCAAGAGTCCCGAACGAACTTCTACTATTTCTCCAAGGTTTCCGGTTTGCACTTCTCGCACCGCAGCTTGTGCACCTGGATAGAAAGGTAACTCGCTAGATACGCGGACAAAGTTAGATTTGCCAACTAGCGCTGCAGCAATTTTCTCAGCCGCGGAGAGATCTATTCCAAATGGCTTTTCGCCTAAGAAATCTTTACCAGCATAGATTGTGGCGATATAAATTTCTTCGTGCAGGTTATGAGGAACGGCGATATAAACCACATCAACATTTGCACTAGCCAACAACTCTTTATAGTCGCTATATGACTCGGTTACGCCCGCGTTTGTGAAGAATTCGCGAACTGCATCCGATGTATCGGCGATTGCAGTAATTACTGGTCGAACCGGGTGTTCTAAGAGCGCATCCCATCGGCCAACCAACGCCAGTAGTTCTCGGCCCATCAGCCCTCCGCCGATGATGCCGACTTTAACTAGCTTTTGCTGTGACATCTCAAGCGCTAACAATCTTTAACGCATCAGCTGCAGATGTTCCGTTGTGCAACATAGCCATCAGGGCTTGGGTCATCTTCGCTGGTTTTGGATGGGCGATGATGTTGCGACCGTAAACGATGCCAGCAGCGCCTTGCTTTAAAACTTCTGCGGTGCGATTTAGTAGCTCTTCATCAGAGACGCGTCCGCCACCGCGCACGAGGACAGGAACTGAACCAGCAGTTTGAATTACGTGATGATAATCAGCTGCATTATCTGTTGGATCTGCCTTAATTACATCGGCGCCTAATTCAATTGCTTGGCGAACTAATGGAACAACTTTTTCAAGTTCGCCATCAGATGTATATCCACCAGCAGAAGAATCTTTCATAACTAAAGGTTCGACCATTAGTGGCATTCCGTAATGTTCGCATTGTGCCTTAAGAGTCATGATGTTGCGGATACATGCATCACGAAGTTCAGGGCGGCCTGGCAAATCTAGAAGGTTTACGACAACGATCGCAGCATCAAGGCGTACTGCTTGTAAGACAGGTTCTTCCAGCAAAATACTAAAAAGGTGATCTGGAATTACCTTGCCGTAAACGTTTGCAACATCAGTGCGCAAAACAAGTGACGGTTTATGAGGGTTTGGGTGGCTCTGTAATAACTTAGCTTGACCTAGGGTTAACTGAATGGCATCTGGGGCCGCGTCGATCAAAGTATCAACAGCCGCCTTCATATCTTCGATACCAGCAAGGAAAGTTCCTTCGCCAAAGAAGCCATGGTCTACTGCGATATCGAAGCAGCGGCCATTATTAAAGAGGCGCTTTAAGCGAATTGATACGTCAGACATTTAGGTAACTCCATTTTCGCTGGTAATTTTCTTAATCCTACAAGTAGTCTAGAACCATGTCACAGAGTTCAACTACCCCCGCCAAACTTCCATCTAATCAATTCGATCACTTCTACCGCGGTGGAAATCGTATTGGTGCGCTGCGCCATGGCCCCGGTGGGCCAATGCGGCCGGAAGAGTGGATTGGTTCTATCACCACTCGCTTTGGCGAAGCCGAACAAGGTTTATCGCACTTGGCAGATGGAACGTTGTTACGTGATGCAATTAAGGCAGATGCGGATGGATGGCTTGGCGCAGATCACGTTAAAAACTTTGGACTATCAACTGAAATTTTAGTTAAGTTACTAGATCCTGATCAACGTTTGCCAGTTCATTATCATCCAAATAAAGCATTTGCGAAAACTCATTTAGGTTTAGATCACGGTAAAACAGAAGCCTGGATTATCTTGGAAGCACCTGCTGGTTCAGGTGTCGGCTTAGGTTTTGCAAAGCAACAAAATAAGGAAGACCTCCTTAAATTAGTTCGTGCCCAAGACTCTGCAGCTTTGCTCGCATCTTTACGTCGCAAAGAAGTACAAGTTGGCGATGCCGTGCTTGTTCCCGCCGGAGTTGCGCATGCAATTGATGCTGGAATATTTGTTCTTGAGCTACAAGAGCCAACTGATTTATCAGCGCTCTTGGAATGGGAAGGTTTTGCAGTAGATGGCATAAAAGATGGCCATCTTGGTTTAGGTTTTGAAACTGTTACCGATGCCTTAAAACTTGACCCGTTAACGGATGCAGAATTTGATTCGCTGATCACCAGCAACGTTTTCTCTGGTGGCGCTTTACGTTCAATTCTGCCGCTTAAATCAGATGGCTATTTCCGAGCCCATTTAGCACCAGGTTCTGGTGATCTACCTGCAGGTTTTGCGATTGTGTTAGTTATAGATGGGGATGGAGAAATCTCCTTCGCAAATACACCAACTATGACGATTGCTAAAGGTGATGCTGTCGTAATTCCATTCTCCGCCGGTGCATATTCACTAACTGGGGCCAACGCAGTTATCTGCCGCCCACCACTGGCAGATTTGGCGCGAGTCGCCGAATAAATGTCGCAAGAGATATTGATCGGCGTAGATATTGGAACATCACGCCTTAAAGCGGTTGCAACTGATTTAAATTTAAAAGTTATTTCAGAATACGCTGAACCAACCCCATGGAAGCATGAGAAGAATTTCAGCGAGATAGATATGTTGCTGCTTGCTAAAACCGTCATCGCAGTTGCTGCCAAGGCTGCAGAAATAGCTGGCGGGAAAGTCCGAGCGATTGGTTTTACTGGATTTAGCGAAACTGGCGTCTTGATGGATGCGGCCGGTAACCCACTATCTCCAGGTTTAGCTTGGCATGATCCCCGCGGAATAACTGAGCCAATTGTTAAAGAGTTAGGTGATTTTGAATTCCGTGCACGTGCTGGTGCTTTGTTAAATGAGATCGTAACAATTTCAAAAACGCTCTGGCTAAATCAAAATTATCCAGAATCAAAGAAGGCAAAGTACTTTCTATCAGCGCCTGAATGGGTGGCTTACTGTTTAGGTGCCGAACCAGTTAATGAACTCTCCTTAGTCAGCCGCACTGGTTTCTTCGATGTCGAAGCCCGCAAGCCATGGGATGAAGCAATCGCATTAGTCGGTGGCGGAAAAGATTTCTTAGCCCGCCTTGTAGTCGCCGGTGAACCAATTGGAGTTGTAAATAACCAAGCACCTGAAGTTTTAAGAGGTGCAATAATAACAATTGCCGGCCATGACCATTTCACCGCTGCTTATTACTGCGGTGCAATCAATGAAGGCTCTCTCTTTGATTCAATGGGTACAGCAGAAGCGTTACTTCGAACATTTAAGGCCCCCTTAACGCGCGATGCAATTGCCGAATTAGCGGCCGCCAATGTTGGCTTAAGTTGTTCAGTGATTGCAGATCACTACACATTGCTTGGCGCTCTACCAACCGGGTTGACTCTGGAGCGCGCCTGTTCGCTAGTCGGTGTATCTACACGCGAAGAGAAGATCGCACTTGGTAAGGCGGCACTTGCCATTGATCCAAACGCAAGTGCGATGCGTGTTGTAAATGATTATCACGGCCTTTCAGTTACCAATTTAGATGACGCCGTTTCACCTGCTGCGCTATTTCGTGCAACTGTTGAACATTTAGTAGATGACTCAGCGCAGATGATTTCACTAATTGAAAAATACACCGGAAAAGCACAGAACGTTGTAATTGCAGGTGGCTGGATTAAGAATTCAGTTATTGCCTATGCCAAAGAGAAACAGTTTGGAAGTTACCGGGTTTCAGATGCAACTGAAGCTGGGGCAACAGGGGCGGCAGAGTTTGCGGGAATCGCAGCAGGCGCATTTAAATTAAAGGTTACTTAACTACTACTTGTATTGCTCTAAAGTCCAAGCGCGCACGCCACCTGCAACACCAGCTGCGTTGGGGACGATTACAACTTCATCGCCCATGCGATCTAAATCTGCTTGACGGATACAACGAGCATTTCCACCACCGATATAGAGGCGATCCCACATAAATACTGGGCGAAGTTCGTCAACCATGGCGCGAATTCGACGTGACCAGAAAGCATTTCCTAGCCGGCGGCGTTCGTGCTCGCCAATCCAGGTGTCATAAGTTGTCGCACGACGCACAGGTGCATGTGAAAATTCAATGTGTGGTGAAAGAGAGCCACCATAAAAGATTGCAAAACCAAGTCCGGTCCCAAGAGTAATAACTACCTCGTAGCCAGAACCCGAAATAATTCCTGCGCCATGAACTTCAGCGTCATTTAATACGCGTGTTGGCATTTCTAATTTTTTAGATAGCGCGTTCTGCATATCAAATCCGCTCCATAGTTCCTGAAGCTCTGGATCTATACGTGTGCGCGGTCCGCTCTTGGTCATGTAGTGCGGTGTGGAAATCACTACGCCGTGGCGAATCATTCCGGGCATACCGATGGTTGCGCGATATGTAGTTGGAAGTGAATCTGAAATCTCTTTGATCGTATCCATAAAACGTTGTGGTGAAAGTGGATATGGAGTTTCCACGCGACCAGGCTTTGAGTGCATCGTTCCTGACTCGTCGAGAACACAGCTCTTTAAGAAGAGCCCACCACAGTCGACAGAGAGGGTTAAACGTTCATCGTTAGCCATTGGCAAATCTTCCCACAATCACTACTGCAATTGAAATTGGTTAATAATTACGCCTAATTGCCACGTTGCCCATAGATATTTTGATAGCGGTCATACAACTTATCGATGCTGGCTTGATCAAGTAATTGCAGATTACCCAGCGTCTTTGCGATCCAAGTTGTCTTTGCAACGTCTTCACACATAACCGCAGACTTAACTGCAGCGGTGGCATCTTTACCAATTGCGAAAACTCCGTGATTCTTCATGATTACCGCTGAAGATCGGTGTCCCGTAAGGGTTTGGACAACGCCTTTACCGATTTCATCATTACCAATTAAGGCAAATGGACCAAGTGGAATTTCTCCACCGAATTCATCAGCCATCGCAGTTAGCGCACAAGGAATAGCGCTATGAATTGCGCTCCATGCAGCAGCATAATTTGAATGCGTGTGAACAACACCGCCAACTTCTGGCATGTGGCGGTAGATATAGGCATGGGTAAAAGTGTCGCTAGAAGGGGAGAGTTCACCTTCTAAAACTTTTCCATCAAGATCACAGATAATCATCTGAGATGGAACCAAGTCTTCATAGCTAACACCGCTTGGTTTGATCATAAAACTCTTTCCATCAGCCATGCGCTCAGAAACGTTGCCGGCAGTCCAAGCAACTAGACCGTAACGCTGTAGATCAATGTTTAATTTGCAGACTTTACTTTGTAGCTCTTTCTTTTGGCCCATTATTTTGCCGATCCAGTAAGGGCGCGATCGCGAATCGCGCGAAGTGAATGCATTGCACCGTTATGGCCAAAGCTTTCATAGAGTTCGTTGTAGTGCGTATAGAGATCGTTATAGACCGAAGCATTAGCCGCATTTGGTTGGTAACGCTCTTGCGCAACTCCGCCCATTGCCGCTGCGGCAGTTTGTACATCCTTATATGCGCCAGCTGCAACTGCTGCGTGAATCGCAGACCCAAGTGCGGGACCTTGGGCTGATTTAATAATTGTGATCGGCATATTTAAGACATCAGCGTAGATCTGCATTACAAATCTATTTTTAATTAAACCACCGGCAGCGATGAACTCTTTTACTGGTACACCGGATTCATTAAAGGTCTGAACGATTTTGCGCGCACCGTAGGCAGTTGATTCAACGATCGCGCGGTAAATTTCCTCTGGCTTTGTAGAAAGAGTTAAGCCCATGATCAGCCCTGATAGCTGGTGATCTACCAAGGTCGATCGGTTGCCGCTCTGCCAATCGAGTGCGACTAAACCATGTGCGCCAACTGGTTGCGCGCTAGCTAAATCAGATAGATAGGTATGTATATCTACTCCTTTAGCTGCGGCAGCTGCGGTGTATTCAGTGGGTGCGTAATTATTAGCAAACCAACCGAAGATATCGCCCACACCTGATTGACCTGCTTCATAGCCGAGTGCACCATCGATAATTCCACCATCGACGACTCCGCACATGCCAGGTACTTCAGCAAATTTCTCCGAAACCATTACATGGCAAGTAGATGTACCCATAATCGCAACCATCTGTCCTGGGTTAACTGCATTTGCTGCAGCCGAAGTTACGTGCGCATCAACGTTTCCGACTGCAACTGCAATACCTTCTCTTAGCCCAGTCCAAGCTGCTGCTTCTGCTGTTAAGGTTCCGGCAACTGCGCCGAGCTGACCAATTTCATGTTCTAACTTTTCAGAGATGAAGTTTTCAAATTTTGGGTTAAGCGCGGCTAGGTATTCCTTGCTTGGATACTTTCCATCCTGGTAAATACCTTTATATCCTGCGGTACAAATATTGCGCACATACTTTCCGCATAACTGCCAGATAATCCAGTCAGCTGCTTCCACCCATTTATCCATCGCTTGGTAAATTTCAGGGGCATCTTCGAGAACTTGTAGCGCTTTAGCAAATTCCCATTCCGAAGAAATTTTCCCACCGTAACGCGAAATCCACGGCTCTTTTCGCGAGTGCGCAAGATTAGTGATTCGATCAGCATGAGGTTGAGCCGAATGGTGCTTCCATAATTTCACAAAGGCATGTGGGTTCTTAGAAAATTCTGGAAGCTCGCACAGTGGCGTGCCATCTGCTTTAACGGGCAAAACTGTACAGGCGGTGAAATCTGTAGTTATTCCGATAACCGATGCTGGATTGATGCCAGATTCTTTTAAGACTGCAGGAACAGTAACTTTGAGAACATCGACATAATCTGCTGGAACTTGCAGCGCCCAATCAGGTGGAAGTTTGGCACCTGAGGTTGGCAGAGTTTCTTCAATTACTGCGTGTGGATATTCAAAAACTGAAGTTGCGATTTCTGCGCCATCTGAGACTCGGACCAGAAGTGCGCGACCGGAAAGGGTTCCGTAATCAACGCCAATTACATATTTATTAGCAAAGTCTTTAGCAGCAGAATCGGACACTCGAGGAGCCTACCGCAGAGGATATTCCTGCTGCTAGAGTTGAAAAAGTAGGTAAACGATAATTCATAGGAGATCTGATGACTGTTGTAACGATTTTGGGCGCCGGCGGCAAGATGGGTAACCGAATTACCAAACCGCTACTTGAAACTAAGAAGTACCAACTTCGTTTCGTTGAAAAATCTGAAGCCGGACAAGCGCGCATTCGCGAAGCGGGTTTAGAAGTTATGGATCTAGATGATGCCCTGAAAGGCACCGATGTTGTAATTTTCACAACTCCGGATGCCTTAGTTCGACAGATTTCAGATGAAGTAGTCCCAAAGCTAGATCCCGGAACAAAGATTCTCTTTCTAGATCCCGCAGCTATTGCAGCCAGCCGCGTAAAAAAGCGCGAGGACATCAGTTGTTTCGTCTGCCACCCAACGCATCCACCAGTATTTAGTTTGTTGGGCGAGACTGATCCTGCTGCGCGCCGCGATTATTGGGGCGGCGGACTTGCTACGCAAGCACTCGTCTTTGCTATCGCATGGGGTACTGAAGAAGAGGCAGATTTAGTTGAAACCATTGCAACTGAAATGTTTGCGCCAATTAGCGCCAGCCACCGCATCACCGTGCAACAAATGGCGCTACTTGAGCCAGCGCTTAGTGAAACGCTTATTAATGGTTGCGTAGAAGTAATTACCCAAGGCCTGCAGAAAGTTATAGACCTCGGAGTACCAGAGGCTGCTGCAAAAGATTTCTGTATGGGACATCTGCAGATCAGTATCGCGCTCTTATTTAAAGAGCTAAATTGGAAACTTTCTGATGGCGCTTTAATGGCGCTAAAGAACGCGCAGGGTTCACTCTTCCGTGATGACTGGGCGTCGATCTTTGAACCAGAGAATGTGCTCGCTAGCGTTAAACAAATCACCGGTGGAGATAAGTAAATCCCAAGATGAAACTAGGCGTTTCTAGCTTTACCTTTCCTTGGGCAATCGGTGGAATCGAAGCTGATCACCCGGTTGCTATGGATGCATTTGAACTATTGGAGCGCGCGCGAACACTTGGCGCTGATGTGCTGCAAATCGCCGATAACTTACCTATTGGGCATTTAACTGATGACGAGCTGCACAAATTAAAGGTCGCTGCCGATAGTTATTCGATAGCTCTAGAAGTTGGAACCCGCGGTATTAAAGCCGAAAATATTGAGCACTTCTTAAAAATCGCACAAATATTGGGATCACCAATATTGCGCGTAGTAATTGACAGCAAGGGCCACGAACCAGATATCGCTGAGATTTGCGATCTCTTAAAACCATTTGCTGCAAAGTTCAAGGAAGCAAATATTAAATTGGCGATTGAAAATCACGATCGTTTAACTTGTGCGCAATTTATCGAGATTATCGATCGGGTTGGAGCCGATTGGGTTGGTATCTGTTTAGACACTGTTAATTCTTTAGGAGCAATTGAAGCGCCCAATACCGTTATTCCAGCGTTGGCTCCGCGAGCGATCAATGTGCATATGAAAGATTTTGAAATCGTTCGCACAAATGGGCAGATGGGTTTTACGGTGCGCGGTACCGCACTTGGGCAAGGTCGCCTAGATGTTGCTGCAGTTATCGAATCCGTTGGAGGTATCAAACGGGAAATCACAGCGGTGATTGAACTCTGGACCCCACGCCAAGAAAGTTACGCTGCAACGATTGCGCTGGAAGATCGTTGGGCTACTGAAAGTGTGGCCTTCTTGCGCAAATTGATAGGATTAAAAGTATGAATCTAACCGGGTATAACGTCGCAATTACTGGTGGCTCAGGCGGAATCGGATCTGCGCTAGCTACAGGATTAATTGAAGCAGGCGCGGTTGTATATAACTTTGATTTTATTAAGCTTGCAGATGAAAGCTCTAACTTTATCCAAGTAGATTTAACTGACGAGGAATCTGTTCAGGCAGCTTTTAAAAAGATTGAAAAGCTAGATGCCATCATCGTTGCAGCTGGTGTGCAATTAGTCGGCAGTGATTCAAAAATTGGCGAGGTCACATTAGATACTTGGCAGCGCACCCTTGATGTGAACCTAACTGGCGCATTTCTATCTGTTAAACACGCGATGCCACTTTTAGTTAAATCTGGCCGTGGCTCGGTTGTTCTAATTGGCTCGCCTACTGCGATCTCGATGGAAGGTGCTGGCTACAGCGCATACGGCGCATCCAAGGCGGGCATGATGGGCCTATCTCGCATCATCGCCGCCGATTACAAAGAAGATGGTGTGCGTTCAAATGTTGTTGTTCCAGGATCGATGATTACGCCACTTATTGCCAAGATTTTAGAAGACCCTGCAAAGGGCGCAGGATTGGTTGCGCGTACACCGCTTGGCCGCTTAGGTGAACCGCACGAACTAGTAGGAATAGTGAATTGGTTGGTTTCAACTGATTCATCATTTGCAACCGCCGCCTCTTACGCAGTCGATGGCGGAATGACTGCGCGGTGAGTACAAATCACTGGCCCGATACAACGCGGGTGCAACACGGAGATTTCACTATAGATTTAGCAAAGGCTGCGGTACGAAACATCACATATAAAGGTGCACAGCTAATTGATCTGCTCTACACCGCCATTAGACCGTGGGATTGGTCAACTCTTGTTGCGGATAGCCACACACAAGATATAAAAGTAAATGGTGATTATTGTATAATTACAATCACCGATAATTTTGCAGATGCTATGGAAGCCCAAACTATAATTACACTCACGACAGATAATACTTTTTCAGTTGAATACCAATTAAAAGGTTTAGCCGAATATTCAGTTAACCGTTGGGGAATTTGTTTCTGTCTCCATAGCGGAGACTGGATGGGATCAAAAGTTAACTCTTCTGGAAATACTTATACGCTTTTGCAAGATATTTCACCGCAGCGCGTAGTAGATTGGGTCACCCAAGGGTTATTTCCTGCAGCCAATGAGATGCACTTTGTAGCACCCGACCAACGCTTTATTAAGGCAACTTCAACTGGAAAAGTCCTAGAAGCAGAAGATCAACGTAACTGGACTGATAACACTTATAAAATCTATAGCGGGTCGTTAAGCGAACCGCGTCCGTTTGTAACAAGTACCGGCAGCATCTGGAAGCAGAGCGTTAAATTCGAAGTTGGCGCACCAAATGGTGCACTTGTAGATCCAGCCAAGATCGTGGTGCGCGAGATTGAAGCGCTGCCAAGTGTCGGCTTGCAATTTAATACTGATCCGCTGCTATCACCCGATGACCTCGAAAAAGCTCTTATTTTACTTGATATAGATCATTTACGGGTAAATGAGGAATCACTTACTGCTCAGAAGATTGCTACTAATGCTTCTAGCGGACTTATCTTGGAGGCAGCACTTCTCTCATCCAATAGCGGCGCTGCTTTGCAAGCTGAAGTAACACAGTTAAGCCAAAGAGTTCCTGCCGGTTCGCGCATTTTGATTCAACGCGAAGGCCGAGAAATTGTTGAAGCAGTTGATCTGCCAAAGAATGAATCACTTAACTCTTATATTCCAGGAAGTGATGCTTACCTAGTTGATCTACATCGTAACGAGTACGCCTTTGGAAATTCTGTTTCATATTCAATGGCTCCAACAGTTCACTCAACAGATATTGAAACTATCTTTAAAACTTTATACACCCAGCGCGAGTCAATTGAGTTTGCCCAAAAGTATTTAGCTCCACAGGTTTTTATCTCACCAATCACCTTTTCAACTCGTGGAAATCCTGAGACCGGGCATTCGCGGGATGAGCGAATTAATTTTGTAAATTTAGAGGCGGCATCTCGTATAAGAACTATAGAAGGTGCCGCTTGGACGCTTGGTTCCATCTTTGCACTTGCGAGCGCTGGTGCATTCTCTGGAAGTTGGCACGAACTCTTTGGCGAATCCGGAGTTATTTATTCACAAAACGGTGCAACAAAGTTTTCGCCAACCTTTCATGCCTTGTCGGCACTCGGTGCACATCACGCTCATCACATAACAATTGCAACTTCACTTGATAATTCATGGGTGGCATTTGAAAACCGAGAAACGAAAAGAATTCTTGTGGCCTCCCTTCGCCCTTGGTCGCTTGAAATCACCACCAAGGTCTTGGCCGGCTATAAATCGATACAGAGTTTGCGCGGTGATGAATGCGAGCGGGCGAGCCAGATCATGGACTGGTGGTCATATGCTGAGACGACTCCGATTTCGGCCGATTTCCCACTGACCCTAGCCCCCTTTGAGATCGCCCTGATACGGGGCTAAAGCCACCAAAAAACGCTCTTTCTGCAGCGAGTAACGGTTGGGTAACGATCTAACTTTCGCCTAAAAACCCTTTTATTGAAGGGAGACCCTATGTAGTATCGGGAGCGATTGACCCACCTATAGGAGGAAATACATATGGCAAAGCTTTTCTCACGCCGCACTGCAGCAATTGTTGCTGTAGCCGCAGCGTCAATGCTTGTGCTCTCTGCATGTTCAAAGAGCGATAGTGGAAGTGGCGACAAAGTTGCTGTTTCACTAATTACAAAAGATCAGTCAAACCCATTCTTCGTTGCAATGATCAAGGGTGCTACCGCTAAGGCTAAAGAACTTGGCGTAGATCTAACTGTTGCATCTGGAAAAGATGAGTCAGACTACGCAGGTCAGATTGCAGCTATTGAAAACGCTGTATCTGCAAAGCAAGCTGGAATCTTGATCGTTCCAGTATCTACAGAAGTTAACGCAGCAATCACCAAGGCCCGCGATGCAGGTCTATTCGTTATTGCTCTCGATACACCACCAGATCCTGCTGACATCGTTGACATCACATTCGCAACAGATAACTGCGAAGCTGGTCGTCTAATCGGTGCATGGACAGCTAAGAAGCTCGCTGGCAAGAAGGCAACAATCGCACTTCTCGACATCTTCGATGATCGCGTTGTATCTGTTGACTACTGCCGCGACAACGGATTCCTAGATGGTATGGGAATTGATGTTAAGGATCCTAAGGTCATGGGAGACGAAGCCAAGATGGGTAAGTACTCAGGCGGCGACTACGAGATCGTTGGAAACGTAGCAACTGGAGCTAACGAAGACGGTGGACGTACCGGACTTGAGAAGCTTCTTGCTAAGAACAAGAAGATCAACGTTGTTTACACAATCAACGAACCAACTGCTATCGGAGCTTGTGCTGCTGCTAAGGCTGCAGGCGTCAAGCTAGATGCAATGGTTTCTGTTGACGGTGGTGGAGCCGGTATCGGCGCTGTTAAGTCAGGTTGCATCAACGCAACTTCACAGCAGTACCCACTATTGATGGCTGACCTTGGTGTTCAGGCTATCTACGACATCGTGAAGAACGGTACAAAGCCAGCAGTTTCTGAAGGCTTAACCTTCTTCAATACAGGTGTCAAGCTGATCACTGATGACCCACAAGAGGGTGTTCCATCAGAGACAACTGAATACGGTCTAGCAAACGCTTGGGGTTAATCCCAGCTCTTTAGTGAACAACTAAAGAAGAGTGTTTAAAGAGGGCGGCTGCTTCGGCAGTCGCCCTCTTTAACACAATCTAGATATCAAAATTTTTAAAACGAACCGAAAAAAGTAGTTAAATTAAATCTTTTAAAGCAGTAGAGTTGTTTAAAGTGAATAATCCGGATTTTTAGCAAGAGTGAAAGGACCACAAGTGAGTCAAGATACGGCCACATATGATGCAGCCGCGGAGTTTCATGACCGCGCATCAGTTAGCCAAAAAATTCAAGCAACTCTCCATAAATACCCATGGCTGAGTTCAGCATTTGTTCTTCTCTTTGCATCAATTACCTTTAGCTTTTTCAACGAAAACTTTTTAACACCTTCAAACTTCTCGCTAATCTTGCAGCAAGTTGCGATTGTTGGTGCCGTTGCGGCGGGTCAGACGATAATTATTTTGACTGCCGGTATCGACCTTTCATGTGGTGCAATCGCAGTCTTTTCATCAATGACTATGGCGAAGTTAGTTCAAGGAACACCAGGTGAAGGCCATCCTGTCGGTTGGTCTATCTGGTTGGCATTCCCGGCCGGACTTCTTGTCGGAATGCTCGGCGGCGCAATTAACGGATTCTTAGTAACAAAAGTTAAGTTGCCTCCATTTATCGTTACCTTGGGTACTTATAACGTATTCGTTGCACTAACACTTACTTTAACTAAGGGAACTGTTCCTTCAATTGAAATGGATCCATTCCTATTAACACTTGGTAACTATGTAAATATCGGGCCTTTCCGAATTACAACAGGTGTCGTATTTGTGATTGCGATGTACTCATTCTTGGCTTTCGTACTTCGCTACACCGGATGGGGTCGCCACGTTTACGCAGTTGGCGACGATATCGATGCCGCACGCCTTGCTGGTATCTCAGTAAATCGCGTCTTGCTCAGCGTTTACATGGTTGCTGGTTTGATCTTCGCACTATCGGCTTGGATCGTGATCGGCCGCGTTACGGTGGCTAGCCCAAATACCGGCAGCGATCTAAACTTAGATTCCATCACGGCGGTGGTTATCGGCGGCACCTCACTATTTGGTGGCCGCGGCACAATCTTCGGTTCACTAATCGGTGCGATCATCGTGGGTGTTTTCCGTAACGGACTAACTCTTGCTGGGGTAGATCTCTACTACCAGCTCCTTGCAATCGGTCTCCTAATTATCTTTGCAGTCTCGGTTGACCAATGGATCAGAAAGGCACGTAAATGAGTAAAGCCCCTATCCTGCAAGCAGTTGGAGTAACGAAGAACTACGGTCGCGTCGTCGCACTAGATGGCGCAGATCTAGAACTATTTCCTGGCGAAGTTCTCGCAGTAGTCGGGGATAACGGAGCCGGTAAATCAACTTTGATTAAGTGCTTATCGGGTGCTGAAATTCCTGATGAAGGAAAGATGTTTCTAGATGGCACCGAAGTTTCATTTAAGCGCCCACAAGATGGTCGCCATGCTGGTATTGAAACTGTGTATCAGACACTTGCTGTTGCACCGGCTTTAGATATCGCTTCAAACCTGTACTTGGGTCGCGAGATTCGCAAGAAGGGGCCACTTGGATCTGTATTGCGCATGCTTGATAGCTCTGGAATGCGCAAGGCTGCGAAAGAGCATATCTCCGCACTTGGTATTGGAACTATCCAGAATATTTCACAGGCAGTGGAGACACTCTCTGGTGGACAGCGACAAGCAGTTGCTGTCGCACGCGCAGCAGCATTCGGCCAGAAGTTAATTATTCTCGATGAACCAACTGCAGCCCTTGGTGTTCGTGAATCACGTCAGGTACTCAAGTTGATCGAGTCCCTACGCGATCGCGGTATGCCAGTTATCTTGATTTCACACAACATGCCGCAGGTCTTTGAAGTTGCAGATCGCATCCAGGTACAACGCCTCGGAAAGCGCGCTGCAGTAGTTACTCCAAAGACACACAGCATGAACGACGTTGTTGCGATCATGACTGGCGCAATGACAGTCGATAAGAAAGACCAAGCTCTTACCCCAGTTCGTTAATATTTAGTTAAATAAATAGAACTTAAAACAATGGCCACTCCGATTCGTATTGAATCGGATGTGGTCATTGTTGGTTCTGGGATAGGCGGATCTACTACCGCTTTCGCATTAGCCAATAAGGGCGTTAAAACCTTGATATTAGAGCGCGGTGAGCGTATGCCGCGAGAGCCCGAAAATTGGTCGCCATCTGAAATTTTTATGAAAACTCGTTACAAGCCCAATGAGAAATGGCTGGATGAGAAAGATAAAGAGTTTGTTCCAGGCGTTCATTATTTCGTCGGCGGCAATAGCAAGGTCTATGGCGCATCGCTGCCCCGCTTTAGCCGCTTCGACTTTGGAGTAATCAAGCACCAAGAAGGTATTTCACCGGCTTGGCCATTTACCTATGATGATTTAGATCCTTATTACTACGGCGCCGAAGAGTTATATCGCGTCCACGGTGATGCGCAGAATATTTATGGCAACGATCGCACGAGGCCTTTCCCTTATCCTGCAATGAAGCACGAGCCATACGTTGAAGAACTTGGAAAAAGATTAAGCAAAGCTGGTGTTAAGCCGCATTCGAATTCCATGGGTATCGATTTAGGCCCTGGTGGTAAATGTATTCGCTGCAAAACTTGCGATGGCTTTGTTTGTAAAATTGATGCTAAAAGCGATGCTGAGGTAAATGCGTTAAACCCTGCGATTGCAACAGGTCACGTAACTCTCATGACATCTGTACAGGTAGACCGAATAGTTTTAACCGAAGATGGGAAATCAGTTAGTCACCTAGAAGCAACTCGTAACGGCGAGCAGTTAGAGATTTATGGAAAGAAATTTGTTATTTCAGCAGGTTCTGTTAATACCGCAGCGCTATTGCTTAGATCAGGAGTTGCCAATTCATCTGATCAGGTTGGCCGTAACTTTATGATGCATAACAACAGCCATATTGCAGCCGTTGATATGCGCCGCAAGAACGATGTGACTTTCCAGAAGACGCTCTCATTTACAGACTGGTATTTAGATGGTGGCAAGGGTTACCCACTCGGCGCTGTTCAGCTAATCGGCAAGGTACAAGGCATCATGATGAAATCTTTTGCTAAATTAGTTCCACTGCCGCTACTTAATTTAATTTCAGATCACAGCGTTGAATTTGTAGTCATGAGCGAGGATCTGCCACATCCTGAAAATCGGGTTACTATCTCTGAAAATGGCGCTATAAAGCTAGCCCGTAACGCCGTTGGGATGAAGACTCATATGGAGCTACTGCGCCGGGCTAAGAAAGTTCTACGCAAAGCCGGCTATCAAGCAACCTTTAGGCAACCCTTTGATATCTCAATGAACTCGCACCAATGCGGCACAACTGTGGCAGGTAAGAATCCACGCACCAGCGTTGTCGACGGCTACTGTCGCAGCCATGATCACCACAATCTTTATCTGATAGATGGTGGATTCTTCCCATCATCTGCGGCGATGAACCCGGCGCTCACTATTGCAGCACAAGCGCTGCGCGTAGTTGCCGAATCTGATCTAGCTAAAGTTTAAGCAAGACCTAAAACGCGCAGTAGTTCGTCATTTAGATCTTTGGCATCTACATCTGCGCCAGTCCAGTACTTGATTCCGATAACTGCTTGGTTAACAACCATTCCTAAACCTTGCAAGGTCGTGGCGCCACGTTTGCCAGCTTCGGTTAAGAAGTAAGTCTGTGGTGGATTGACGATTACATCGGCTGCCAACATTCCGGGGCGAATTGAATCAAAGTTAATATCTTGCCTTCCTTCGGTATTAACCATTCCCATAGATGTTGAGTTAATTACAATTTCGGCATCTTGCGGGATTTCATAAGTCTTATTCCATTCCACAAATTCAGCGCTGGCGTTAGTTTTCTCATTTAACAAAGTGGCAAGCTCTTGCCCGCGAGCGCGTGAGCGATTTACGACATAGAACTTGGTAGCTCCAGCCAGCGCTAATTCAACTGCGATGGCGCGCGCCGCACCGCCGGCTCCGAGTAGAACAATTGTCTTACCGGTTGCCGGAGTTAACTCTAGAAAAGATTTTAAAAATCCTTTGCCGTCGGTATTTTCACCGATTAATTTGCCATCACGATTGACCGCGCAATTTACGGCACCGATTAAAGCCGCTGATTCCCCTAGGCCATCCAAATATTTAATTACTTCAACCTTATGAGGGATAGAGCAGTTAAAACCCTTCCAATTCATCGCTTTTGCGCCTTGTACGGCTGCTTCTAGTTGGTCTGGGTTAACTTCACAATTGACGTAGCGATAATGCAGGTTATTAGCCTTAAAGGAGGCCTCCACCATTGCAACGGTCGGATTTGAGTCAGATCCTTGCGAGAAACTGCCAGTTAATTCGTGGCGAAATGATCCGCCTATATCCATAGTCATGTTCAGACCTTACCGTGCAAGTTATGATCAGCCAATGGCCACAGCATTTTTGCAACGTATCGCATCCGCTCCTATCTCTTGGGGAATCTGCGAAGTCCCTGGTTGGGGCGCGATGTTGCCAAATAAGCGAGTCTTATCTGAGATGACCAGTCTTGGTATTCCCGCAACCGAACTTGGTGCACCTGGTTTCTTCTCTGATGATTCTGCAGAACTTAAAGATCAATTAGCTGAATTTAAGATGTCGATGATCGGTGGTTTCACACCAGTTGTCTTACACGATAAGTCACAAGAAAAAGCCACGATTGAGATGGCGCTGAAATCAAGTAAGAAATTTCAAGAAATTGGTGCAACCCACTTTGTCTCTTGCCCTGTACAGACATGGGATTGGGCAAACCCCGAAGAGTTAAGCAAGGATGAAGTTATCCAGTTCTTTAAGATGCTCGCTCAAGTTGATCAGATCTGTAAAGATCACGGCCTTGTTCAAGTAGTACATCCACATTTACAGACTGTCGTTGAGACTAAAAAAGATATTGATATGGTGGTTGATAACTCTGATGTGATGTGGTGTTTAGATACCGGCCATATGACAATCGGTGGACAAGATACCGTTGAGTTTGCCAAGAAATATGCCAGCCGCGTTGGCCATGTGCACTTAAAAGATGTAAATATAAAATCTGTTCCGCCAGTACTTGCTCGAAAGCAAAGCATTATGGAGGGCGTACAAAAAGGTTTATTTACTCCCCTTGGACAAGGCGATGTGCCAATCTTAGAAACGATTTTGGCGCTTGAAGCCGCCGGTTATCAAGGCTGGTATGTCATCGAACAAGATGTTGCGATTACAGGTGCGATGCCTGGTCTTGGTGAAGGGCCGATTACCGGTATGAAACAGTCAGTTGATTACCTGCATAACGTCGTTGCACCAGCTTTAGCAAATCTATAAACCACAAACAAACAGGGAGTATAAGTGTCTGATCTACGCGTAGGAATCATTGGTGTCGGAATCATGGGCGCAGGACATGCGCGTTACCTAACTGAACACGTAGATGGAGCAGTTGTTACCGCGCTCTTTGATTTAGATGGCCCACGTATGGATTCACTTGCCAAAGAGCTCAGCGCCAAATCAGGTGCAGCAATTAGCCAACATGCATCTGTTGAAGCACTCGTTAGCGATGCCAACGTTGATGCCGTCATCATCTGCTCACCCGATGGCTTGCACCCAGAACATTTAACTCTGGCAATTAACGCCGACAAGCACACGCTTTGCGAAAAGCCACTTGCACCAAAGTCTGCTGATGCTAGAAAAGTTGCAGAACTTGCCAACGCATCTGGATTAAATATCACCCTCGGCTTTATGCGCCGCTTTGATCCGAGCTACATTGAACTTAAGAAAGAGATCCAATCCGGAAAATACGGCAAGGTATTGCACCTGCGTTGTATTTCACGAAACGTTAGCTCTCCAACTGCAACTACAGCTATGTTGCTAACCAACGTCGCGGTTCACGAAGTCGATATCGCTCGCTGGTTGTTAGGCGAAGAATTTGTTTCAATGTCTACAGTTGCAATGAAGCGCAGCAAATATGCCAATGATCAATTGCAAGATCCACTTACTGTTTTAGCTCATACCGAATCAGGTGTTTTGATGACTGTAGATATCGCAGCTAATAGCACCTATGGTTATGAAGTTCGTATGGAAGCGTTAATGGAAAACGGTTCGCTAGAAATTGATAACCTCGGTGGGCTATCTATCTCTTACGATTTCAACTTGCCACCACGTACACACGGCAAGTTGTACGAGAATTGGATGGGGCGCTTTGAGCAAGCTTATATAAATGAGCTAACCGCATGGATCGGATCAATTAAGACAGGTGTGCGACACCCAGATCTAGCAACAGCAAATGATGGACTTGCTTCATCAATTGCTTGCGAAATGGGCGTTGCTTCCCTTTAGAAAATTCGCAACGGTTATGACTGTTGCTGCATAGACCAGAGCGTCCAAATATGTGTGCGCACCGTTAGTGGTTGGCGCATGATTTGTACGATCTGGAAAGCGACATCATCTGGACGTAGGTAGCTAGCCAACTTTGGCTCACCAGCTTTACGGCCTGCTTCAATTGCAAACTGTGTATCTGTGCCTGCTGGGCAGACAAGTGCAACGCGCACACCCTTTTCGCGAAGTTCGCGATCTAGACCACCAGCGAAACCAACCTGCGCGTGCTTTGTACCGGCATAGATTGACTCATCTCCACCACCACGAAAGCCTGCAACAGATGAAACCATGATGATATCGCCAGCTTTTTTAGCGAGCATTGTTGGCAGGGTAGCGCGAACAATGTGAACGCTGCCTTCGTAATTTGTGCGCATCATGCGATTGACTTCGTCATCGCTGTAATCCAAGACTGATCCATACATACCGATGCCAGCATTTGGCACAACGCAATCGATTGTCCCGAAGGTATCAATTGCCTTCTTCGCTACGGCACGAGAAACATCTGGGATAGATGAATCGCCAGCTAAATAGGCGGCGTTAGATACACCGAGTTGATCCACCATCTCTTTAAGTTTTGCCTCGTTGCGGGCATTTAATACAACCTTGCAACCTAATTCAACGAGTTGCTTGGCTGCGGCGGCACCGATTCCGGTGGTTGCGCCAGTGATTACTACTACAGAACCTTTGATATCTCTAAGTTGGTATGTCATGCAGGAATAGTAGGACAAGACTCCAAAATTGGCTAGGCGCTTTTACTTAAGGATATTGACCGCTCGGGCGATCACTAGACCTACCGTAACCAGCGATGTTAAAGATTGCACCATCATCAATATCTTTGCCCAGCGGCTAAGCGGTGCAGTATCTGTTGGGCTAAATGCGCTGGCATTTGTTACAGAAATATATAGATAATCAAAGAAAGTTGGGTGCCAACCTATTTCGCGATATTCCGGAGAACTCATCTGTGGAAAGAGAAAGTCAGGCACGGGTTTGCGAGCTTCGGCGCGCGATCCTGGCCCGCCACGATCGAGCTCCCAGAACCACAAGCTAAAGATCACAATATTTGCCATCCAAATTGAGCCGCCAGATAGCAATAACATATTGGCATCTTTAATAGTGCCTTGTACTAAGCCATCAATTAACTTAACTGCAGATGAGATATTTGAAATCGTCATGATGCTTGTAAGAGCGATACTTAAATTTCGGGTCGGGGTGTGTTGTTTCCCGATACGTCTTGGAGTTAGCGCAATTAGGAATATAAGAAGTAGAGCCTCTAGCCCGCAAATATAGTTTTGGATACCAAGCGAGAGATGCTTAGGAAGTAAGAATTGTAAGATTATTACCAACACAACAACTAGCGAGACAGCTAGGCGATGCTCGCCTTCATGTGGCTTATGCCAATGTGTCTGCGTTGTATCTGACATCAAGTATTACAGCGCATCCATCACTGTAATCGTTTCGCCAAATACGTAATTCGGACCGATCGCCTGCCACGCTTTGCTATTTGCATTAACCATATGAGCATCCCAAGATGGGCGATCGCTCCAGATCTCCCAGACATTTACTACATCTGGTTTCTGGGTATCGCGATAGATATCAATAAATTCGCATCCAGCTTCAGTGCGAATTACTGCGATATGGCTCTTGAGCTTCGAAACAAACTCATCGAATTGGCCGGGCTTTACATTAACTTCAACGAATAAAAAGACTTTGCTCATGTGGCAAAGGTATCTCGTTTTTAGGGCAATAAAAAGAAAAGCCTTCCGGTGTGAAAGGCACCGAAAGGCTCATCTCGTGCGCGCGAAGGGATTCGAACCCCTAACCTTCTGATCCGTAGTCAGATGCTCTATCCGTTGAGCTACGCACGCTTGTTATGCGTGAACCGCAATAGTACCCGTTTTCTATATATGACCCAAATATGCCTAGAAACCCTTATAAATCAAAGCAAAAGGGCGCCCGATTGCTCGAGCGCCCTTCGCATTAGTGATTATCTATTAGGCGATTTTCTTAACACGCCCATCGAGCACAGGAAGTTGTGTCACCTTTTTAGCAGCCATATCAGCCTTTAGTGCATCTACAAATACATCAAGTAGTGCGCCATAGACCTTTGCTTTAGCTGGTGAGAACACATCTGCATATCCATCTCCACCGTAAATGATGTAGTCAAGAGTTGTAAGTGTGTATTCCTTTGCATCCTTTGCAATTGCAGTTCCATCAAGCTTTGTTACTTCAACGATTCTGCTACCAACTGGCTTTGTAGAATCAAATGAGAACTTTAGGCCTGATACTTGAGGGAAGCGACCATCGGCTGGATAGTTTCCGCCAACTCCGTTTTCCAACGCCTTCCATAGGTTGGCACCTGTCACAACTGTTGTTGCAACCTGGTTACCGAATGGATAGACAGTTAGTGCATCTCCCAGAGTTACATCTAGCGGACCAGTACCTGTGCGAACAAGTGTTGTATCTGCTGGGATGTACGTCTTTGCAGGGAATGTATCGCGGATTCCGCCACCATTTGAGATAGCGAAATCAGTCTTGTACTTAGCGCGAAGTAGATCAGCAATGTAAATACCCATTGGGTTTTCACCGGATCGTTCTACCGCAGGTGTTCCGCCACGAGGGAAGACTGCAGAGACTTGACCGATCTTGACATCAAGCTTGCCAGTTAGCTGATCCTTATACTTCTTAACAAGTGCTGCACCTGCTGCATCTTGTGTTGTTACAGTGCTAACTACACCAGTTGTAATCGCTGGAGCGGCTGCCTTAAGTACGTGTTGTAGTGATGAACCAACAACTTTGCCGCTCTTCATACAGATCTGTGAACGTGTGTACTCAACGCCGGCGTTACGTACTTCACCAAGCAGAACAGGTGCTGCCTTCTTCTCCTTTGAGGCAATCAAAGTTGAGAATGTCTGGTGGCTGTGCCCACCGTAAATAACATCTGCACCTTTGATATCTGCGGCCAAGTTGTTGTATAGACCCTTGGCAACGCCGTCAGAGTTTTCAGTCCAGCCTTGGTGAATCAGAACGGCCACAATCTGAGCGCCCGCAGCGCGAGCATCTGCAACAGCCTTATTGATTCCGACTACGCCAGGTTGAATTTGGATCGTTTGCTTGGCACCTGCAGCATCTATGTAATCAAGGTTTCCAGGGAATACTTGTTCAATTGTCTCTGGTGTGTTTGCACCAACAATTGCCACCTTGACGCCACCACGATCGATGATTGTGTATGGCTTTGCCAACTTGGTGCCTGACTTTAGAACCTTTAGCGATTCATCGCCGTAGTTTGCAGAAACCCATTGGAAATCAGATGCTCCGATTACCTTCTGTACGTGCGCAAGATTGCGGTCATGCTCATGGTTTCCGAAAGTTGAAGCATCTAGCTTGATTAAATTGAGTGATTCAATTGTTGGTAACTCTTCAAACTCGGTTGAAATTGGAGGCGCTGCACCAATGTTGTCGCCAGAAGATAGTGCAAAAGTTGATGTCGATACCTTGCGATCTGCATCCCAGTTACTAGCCAATAGCGCTGTTCCAAATGATGAGCCGACTTCAATGGCACCATGGAGATCACTCAGTTGTAGCAATTGCACATTCTTATTGCTAGATGATGCAACCTTTACCAGCTCTGCTGCTGTGTAAGTTGTTGGTGATGCTGTTGGTTTGGAAAATCCATAGGCATTAACTGCCTGCACGACTGGGGTTCCACCAGGTTGTCCAACAACTACTGGCATAACAACAATATTACCGCGCTTCTTTGCCGGAACAAATATTGGGCATGAGCCAGCGCCTGCAGAAACAACGTATCCAGTAACTTCTGGAGTCACGGCATCTCCTGGAGTCCAGCGGACAACAATTCCAGAAGAACCAAAGCTTGATGTAACTAAAATTGGAGCGTTAGGCAGTGAATAAGTTGCTGCCTGTGCTGAAGGAACTAGTAATGAAACTAGTAGCGATGAGACAAGGGCAAGGGTGCCCAGGCCGAGGGATCTACGGGTATTAATTTTCATGCGCTAAGTTAAGTCGCAGTACCTTTAAAACACTTGCTGAATAGGTTACGAGAAAGTGACTAGATAGTTAATAGATGGTAATTTTAAATAAATCTGCCCGAGAGACTATTTTGCGGCGAGGTTTTCCAAGAGGCTCACCTGCAGCAACTTCTGCAGCATTAATTGCCTCCCAGTGTGGCTGTGAAACAAATTTTTTCTCAGCAAGTAAATCACTTATATCGCCGCTATTTTTTGCAGTCTTTAAACTAGCTACCAATAACTTCATTACATCAGAAGCATCCGATTTATTAGTGCCAATAACACCAGATGGTCCACGTTTAGCCCAGCCAACGACGTAAAGGTTTTCACTCACAAAGCCGTCGTTATTTAAAACCTTGCCACGCTCGTATGGAACTCCCGCAATACTGGCTGCTTCATAACCAATTGCAGTTATTACCAGCCCACATTTAATCGAGAATTTCTCATCGCTGCCCGTCTTTTGAAAGATTACTTCCTCAACCTTGTCGCTTCCTTTAATTTCAACTGGCGTAGCCAAGAATTGGAACTTCATAGTGCGATCGTGGTTAGTCACTTCTTTTTCAGAGATTAAAAGCATCGCATCTAAATTGCTCTTGGTATCTTTCTCAATTTCTTCTCCTGCGCGCTCGATAGCTGCTGCGATATCTGCCTGGCTAATCAAAACATTGGTGTGCTCAAGTTTGGGAAGCTCGCGGAGTTCAGGTGATGTAAATGCTGCATGCTCGGGTCCGCGTCGAGCGCTGATAACTACTTCGCGGATAGAAGATTTCTTAAAGGTTGCGATCGCATGATCTGCAGTATCTGTTGGGTCTAGCTCACTTGGTTCAAGAGCCAACATCCGCGCCACATCCATTGCAACATTGCCGGCACCGATTACAACTGCAGTATCGCAATCTAATGAGACTTCGATATCATGAAAATCAGGATGAGCGTTATACCAAGGTACAAATTCAGCGGCTGATAGCGATCCTGATAAATCTTCGCCAGGGATACCTAACTTCTTACCTAAAGCCGATCCTGTTGCTATAACAACGGCGTCATACATATCCTTTAACTGCTCGATTGAGATATCTGTGCCCAACTCAACGCCGCCAAATAAACGGAAGTTTCCGGCGGTTGCGACCTTCTCAAAAACTTTTGAAACAGTTTTGATTTTGGGGTGATCTGGTGCAACTCCGCTGCGCACCAAACCCCAAGGGGTTGGCAGACGTTCGATCATGTCGATAGAAAATTGCAGATCATCGGTCTGCAAATTCTGCAGTGCCTGTGCCGCAAAGTAGCCAGCCGGGCCTGCGCCAACGATCGCTACTTTATATGTGGACATTAGATTAGTTTAACGGTCAAAAGGTCGTTCTACTCCAATCTGAGCGGAGGCAGGGATGGCAGTCAGTTAACTCCTAATCCATACCAACTATTTGCGCTCTTCCACATTACAGCCTCGCGAGTAGCCAAATCATGGCGAGCCAGGCTGGATTCAAAGTCGTTGACTAGTTTTTCTAAAGTAACGAATTGGCGATCGACTGGAAAGTTGCTTCCCCACATCACTCGTGCTGGAGTAAATAGTTCAAGTGCGGTATCTATCAAGGTATTCATCGCTTCCTTCGGCCAATTTCGGTGATACATATAAAGACCACTTAATTTAACTGCAATATTTTCATGCTTGGCAAGTTTTGCTAACTCAGCTTTCCAATCGGCAATTCCATCACGGTCCCATTTAAGTGGCATGATGAAATGGTTAATCACCATCTTAGTTTGGGAAAACTCTGAAGCCAGCGCTGCTAGATCGCTTGCTTGATCTGGAAAGATTTGAAGATCAAAAATCATTGCTTGATCACCAAGATGGGCAAAGTTCTTTCGCCAGGTCTTATCAAAGATAATCTCAGGGTTATCAGTAAATGTGTACTTTGAGTCAACGTGATAATTAAGGATCTGCCTTACTCCAACAACGTGATTGCTAGTTTGGCGATGGGCTGCTAGAAGCTCTGGAAAATCTGCATTTAGTAGATTGCCCGCTACGATTATTGAGTATGCTTTTTCAAAGCCGGCTAAAGTTTTTGCCAGCCACTTACTTTCGCCAAGTGGGTTACTTGAATCCCAGGCAGCTTCGACATGAACCAACCCAGCAAGTTCGACTGTGGCTGTATCGTCAAGGTAATCAGATAAAAGGTAATCAACTGCCAAATTTTTTATACTCGCAAAAGGTAGCTCTTCAACTTCTGGATCGGTAAGCCATGGGTATGTTCCAGTCTGCAAATCCCATAAATGCATATGTGAATCGATGCATTTCAAAGGGCTAACCTCTTTGCAGATCTAGGGTATCGCCAACTTCTGGACTTAGGGCCAAGTAACCACCATCTACCGCCAAATCTGTGCCGGTAACAAAACTGGAATCAGGGCTAGCTAGCCAAGCAACAGCTGCTGCGACTTCATCTGGTTCACCGCAACGATTTAACATTGAGTAGCGACCCCAAATTGGTTCCCACTTTTTACGGTCGTTATTTGCTGCTTCATCAAGAGTTTCTGTCCAAATCCATCCTGGGCTTACTGAATTAACCCGAATACGATCTACCGAAAGATCTAGCGCCTGGCACTTCGTTAATTCGAGAAGGGCGCCCTTCATCGCGTTATAAGTCCAACGACCTGTTTGGGCGCGATGTGAAGAGATGCTGGCGATATTTACAATCGCCGGATGAGCACTCTTTCGCAATTGGGGAAGTGACTGACTTACCAAATTTGCACCAGCTAATAGATTTACCTCAAAAGTCCTCTGCCATTGTTCGCGGGTGGCATCGATGCCAGATAGAAGGAAAATAGCGGCATTATTGACCAGAATATTTAGCGATCCACCTTTACTTACTGCGAGATCTATCGCTTTACCTCGAACACTTTCATCGCAAACATCGCCTGCAACGATATGCAGATTCGGATGGTTTACGTCACCTTGCATCTTCTTGAGCAAATTTTCATTCAGGTCGAGTGCGACAATAGATATCCCATCTTTCAAAAACCTACGTACGCATGCAGCACCTATTCCAGATGCACCACCAGTTACAATCGCAGTTCTTGTTCCACTCATCGTAAACCTCTCTTTTAACCTTAAACTTTGGCAATAAAGCCAATATACCTAGGTATCTGCCAATAATGAACTAAAGATCTAAGATTTTTTCATAACACTGAGATGTATCTCTGGATTTTTCTCGCTATTGAATCCTCATTCGAGCACTGCTTTAATATGCGCTATGACCTTCGATGTTGAGAAACTACGCGCTGATTTTCCTGCTTTAAAATCTGGGCTGGCTTTCTTTGATGGCCCCGGTGGAAGTCAGGTTCCGACACAAGTCGGACAAGCAATAGCTACCGCGATAACCAAGCCGATTTCAAATCGCAGCACCACAACGCTCTCTGAAAAAAATGCTGAAGAGATTGTGCTTGGCTTTCGCCAAGCGGTTGCTGATTTTGTAAATGCAGATCCATTGGGCGTTGTTTATGGTCGTAGCTGGACCCAAATTACCTATGACTTCTCAAGAACTTTGGCCAAAACCTGGAAGCCTGGCGATGAAATAATTGTCACAACTCTTGATCATGATTCAAATGTTCGCCCGTGGGTTCAAGCCGCAGAAGCAGTTGGTGCGGTTGTGCGTTGGGCGAAATTTGATCCCGCAACCGGTGATTTACCCACTTCAAAGATCACCGAACTCTTAAACGATAAGACGCGATTAGTTGCCGTCACTGGAGCCGGAAATGCTTTAGGAACTAGACCAAATATTCAGGAGATATCTAAAGAAGTACATAAGACCAGCGCATTGCTTTATGTAGATGGAGTTCATTTATCTCCACACACCTCAATTGATATGAAAGCGATGGGCGCAGATTTCTTCGGTTTATCCTTCTATAAAATATTCGGGCCACACTGCGCAGCAATCGCCGCAGATCCCGAACTACTTAAAACTTTAAATAACGACAAATTATTGCCTGCAACAAATAACGTGCCAGAGCGTTTTGAATTTGGAACTCTGCCGTATGAATTGATGGCTGGCTGTATCGCCACAATTGATTACCTTGCAGATATGGTCCCAGGCGGTACTGGCAGCCGCCGTGAGCGCTTGGTTCACTCCATGAACGAATTAGAAAAATATGAAGATACCCTCTTTGAATATATGGAAAGCGAAATAGCAAAAATCCCTGAAATAACTCTTTATGGGCACGCTAAAAAGCGAACACCGACGCTGTACTTCAACCTTAAAGGTATTGAAGGCGCTGCGGTTTATAAGCACTTAGCGACGTTAAATGTAAACGCACCTGCCGGAAACTTCTATGCGTTGGAAACTTCGCGCGCCTTAGGACTCGAAGATAAAGGCGCAGTTCGCGCTGGTTTGGCGCCGTACAGCACCATCGATGATGTAAATCGTCTGGTTGCTGGATTGCGCGAGTTAATTAAATAACTTACATCCTTAAGTAAGAAGCGCCATTGAAATCTAAAACGGCACCGCTGGCCCATTCGCTATCGGGTGATGCTAAGAAGTAAACAGCCTTAGCTAACTCTTCTGGCTGTGCCACGCGATTAAATGGGCTTTGTGCGCGAATGCCATCGCCTTCTGGACCATCTAACAACCTTGATGCCATTTCGGTTTCAACAAAACCTGGAGCAAGTGTTGTAACTCCAATATGCATTGGTGCCAAAGCCTTTGCTATTGATTGACCAAATGCCACCATCGCAGCTTTTGATGCGCCATATGCCGGGCTTAAAGGTTCGCCGCGGAATGCTCCGCGCGATCCAACATTAACAATTCGAGAAGTTCCATTCTTTGGCATATGTTGCAACGCGCACCAAGAAGCATTTGCCGCACCAATTAGATTAATACCAATTGTTTGCGCCCAAGCTTCTTGCCATTCTTCATAAGTCGTTCCTTCAATTGGATGATCTATAAAAATTCCAGCGTTGTTAATCAAGACATCAATCTTCCCAAATTCTTTCGCTACTTGATCAACCATTTTGCGAATCGCATCAGCATCACGCAGATCAGCTTGCGCAGTTATATGACCGCTACCGACCAAAGATTTACGCACTTCTTCAGCAACTGGCTGAGATGAAACATAGTGAATTGCTATCTGGTCCCCTGCTTGTGCGAATTCGCGGGCAATTGCCGCCCCGATACCGCGTGAGCCACCTGTTACAAGAACGCTGCGTCTAGTCATTGACGTACTGTAATAGTTAACTCAAGAAGGTAGCGGGTTTGCTAGATCTATTTCGACCTTTTGATGTGGGAAAAGCGCTTGGCCGGGGTAGGCATCGGTATGGGAAAAGGGATCGTCAAGTTTATGAATTCCAGATAGCTGTTGCAGAACAAAGAGTCCGCAAAATGGAGAATAAACAGCGTTGTATCCGCCCTCGTGTGCAATGACTAAACGATTTTTTGCAGTATCTGCTGCAGATTCCATCAGCATCTCTGTCATTTTGCCGTAGCCCTTCGCGGTAACCATCATTCGCCCCAGTGGGTCATAGACCGATGAATCAAATCCTGATGCAACTGCAATTAGGTCTGGTTTGAATTTCTTTAACGCTGGCTGAATAACGGTTTCAAATGCGTACAAGTAGCCTCCATTTCCCGTACCCGCAGGCAAAGGAATATTTATATTTGTACCAACACCACGCTCTTCTCGTCCACCGCTATTTCTTGGATAAAGACGATCTTGGTGGAGTGAAATAGTTAATATATCTGGATCATCATAGAAAACATCCTGGGTGCCATTTCCATGGTGCACATCCCAGTCAACGACTGCAATACGAATTCCTGAGTTTTCCTTCTTTGCAACAGAAATTGCAACACCAAGGTTAGAAAAAAGACAATAGCCCATTCCGCCAGAACGAATTGCATGGTGTCCAGGTGGGCGCACAATGGCATATCCATTATCTATGTGACCTGCCAACGAATCTTGAATTAGTTGTGTAACTGCACCAACTGCAAGGGTTCCAATTTCATAACCACCTTTAGCTAACGGTGTTTCGCCATCTCCTGCATCGCCACCGAATTCTTGGTCGCTAGTAATCTTTAATTGATCCAGGTATTTCTGAGGGTGCACCAATAGAAGCTCTTCGGTTGTTGCGTGGCGTGGGGTTCGTCGATCTAGGTGATCAATAAGCCCAGATACGACAATTAACTCGTGAATACGACGCTTGGTTTCAGCGTTTTCATAATTTACAAAAGGTTGCAAGCCTCGGGAAGGATCTGTGGGAAACATGCCTGCTTGGGTTCCAGTGTCGTGCCACCCAAAAAGCTCGTGATAGATATATCCAGTGCGCAAAAAAGTCATGGGCAAGGGTTGCAGAGATATAGATAAATTGAAATAACTCTTTGAGAGCGGAGACGAGGAGATTTGAACTCCTGAAGGCGATTAAACCTTACCTCGTTAGCAGTGAGGCGCACTCGACCGGGCTATGCGACGTCTCCAAGTACAGGTATGAGTTTACAGGTAGTTGCCTATCGCGAGAAACAGCCTAAATCGCTATTTGGGAGCCAATTTCACCCTAACGCTATCGCTAGCGCCTAGGTACTCTTAGCGACATGAATGAGAAGGTGGAAACGGCTGAAGTAAAAAATGTGCGCTCCTACGATGTCGCACCTCCTGCAGCATATGCAGAATTTATGCGCACCGGTTGGGCACCTTCTGATCTTGAAGGTTTGCAGCCACTTGAAGTCGTAACTTACGCATTCTCGCGCCGCCAAGTTTTATCTGCAGCATTTCCAAATATTCGCCTAGTGATTCCTTCTGGGAATTTCAAAACTCGTTCTAACGACACTGAATATGCATTCCGCCCACACAGCGCATTTGCTTACTACAGCGGCGTACAAGGATCAGATGCGGTTCCAGATTCAGTGTTAGTAATGGAACCAAATGAATCTGGTGGGCATGATTCATATCTTTACTTGCATCCACGATCAACCCGCGAAAGCGACGCTTTTTATACTGATCGCAAATATGGCGAACTTTGGGTCGGCCGTCACTTCACACTGGAAGAGGCAAATACTGTTTATCAAATTCCGACTCGCGATGTAGACAAGATCGAAGATTTACTTCGATTCAGTAAAGAGACTTTATTGGTGCGGGGTGAAGATACTTTGATGGATAAGCTGATTTCAAAGAATCCGCGTGAGCCTGAATTTCTTACCTTCACTTCAGAACAACGCTTAGTAAAAGACGAATACGAAATCGCCCAATTACAGGCGGCTGTTGATGCAACCGGTCGCGGTTTTTCTGATGTCATCGCTGCGATGCCAGCAGCAGCAGAACATCCACGTGGTGAACGAATTGTAGAAGGCGCATTCTTCGGTCGCGCGCGCCTAGAAGGCAATGACATTGGATATACAACTATTGCTGCAGCAGGCTCGCATGCATGTGTACTGCACTGGATTCGCAACGACGGCGCGGTTCGAAACGGTGAGTTATTACTGCTCGATGCTGGTGTTGAGATGGATTCTTATTACACCGCCGATATAACTCGTACCTTGCCGGTAAATGGAAAATTCACACCAGCACAGCGTGCGCTATATATGTTGGTTTATGAGGCGCAATTAGCTGGATTTGCTGCGGTAAAACCGGGCGTTGAATTCTTAGAAATTAACCGCGCGGCTCAACGTGTACTTGCCCAAGGTTTAGCTGACATGGGAGTCCTAACTGTTAGCGCTGAAGAATCAATGAAGCCTGAAGTTGGTCTGCATCGCCGTTGGACTCTGCACGGAGTAAGCCATCACTTAGGCCTAGATGTTCACGATTGCGAGCACGCTCGTCAGGATATGTATCGCGAAGGTATTTTGTGTGAAGGAATGATTTTGACTGTTGAACCTGGTCTTTATATCCAACCTGATGACGAACTATTTGCACCGGAATATCGCGGAATTGGTATCCGCATCGAAGATGATGTAATCGTTACCGCCGATGGTTGTCGCAACCTAAGCGAAAATATTCCACGTCACCCAGATGCAATTGAAGCTTGGATGGCGGCAATTCTTAATTAAGCGCTAAACCTGCTGTAATTGCAGTAATTGATAAGGCAAAAGTTAAAATAATATTAAGCGCTACTTGCTTACGTTTTTGTAAATTCTGATCTACATCGAGCATAAAAGCTGACCAAGTTGTAAAAGCGCCACAGAAGCCCATTACAAAGTAATTTAATTGAGTTAGCCCTAATACAAATGAGCCAACGGTATTTACAATCAAGATACCAACGGGAAATTTATATTTAGCCCGAAAGAATTTATCTATCAAATAGCGCAGAGGGGCACCGATTCCGGCTCCTAATATGAAGTAGATAACTCTCATGTGAGGCTCTTACCTCTAACTAAATTCAATATAAGCATGCTAATTAGGAGCGAAGCAAAGGCATAGCCAAAGCCGCTAATTAGAGTCGCGCTTTGCAGAACAAAGGCGAGTGAAGACAGGGTGGTAAAGCCACCAGCAAAGCCTGTTATCCAGAATAGTTTTTGAGACGGTGTTACTGAAATTCGATAGGCAACTATTCCGGCAACCAAAACCCCTAATTGATTAACTATAAATACACCCAACGCCAGAGATGGCAGAACTTCGATTAGCTGCCAACGCAGTAACGATCCTGCTACCCCGCCTATGGCGATCAGTAGCAGTGGGTTCATCTTTAGTTGCGCTTTTCTCTCTTTAAGAGACCAGCGAACATGCGAGCTGGATCGTATTTAATATCAACTACACGCTCTTTCATCGGGATGATCGCGTTATCGGTAATCTTGATGTGCTCTGGGCAAACTTCGGTACAACACTTGGTGATGTTACACATTCCAAGGCCGTGCTCTTCTTGCGCAGTGCGCTTACGGTTTTTCAAAGTATCAAGCGGGTGCATATCAAGTTCTGCAATACGGATAAAGAAGCGTGGCCCGGCGAATGATTTCTTATTCTCTTCATGATCGCGGACTACGTGGCAAACATCTTGACACAAGAAACATTCAATACATTTACGGAACTCTTGCGAACGTTCAACATCTACTTGTTCCATGCGTGCTTCACCTGGCTTTAGGCCAACGGGATGTGAATACGCTGGAATCTCCATTGCTTTCTTGTAGTTAAACGAGACATCAGTTACGAGATCTTTGATAACTGGGAATGCGCGAAGTGGAGTAACGGTAATAGTTTCATCTTCGCCAAATGAGGCAACTTGGGTCATGCAGGCAAGCCGTGGCTTACCGTTGATCTCCATTGAACAAGATCCACATTTGCCAGCCTTACAGTTCCAGCGAACTGCTAAATCGCCCATTTGGGTCGCTTGCACGCGGTGAATTACATCAAGGACAACTTCGCCCTCATTGACATCTACCTGCACATCTTTAAGGCCACCGTCAGTTGCATCCCCTCGCCAAATGCGAAGATTTAATTTGCGCGCCATTAGTTGGTTCCGCCTTTCGCAATTTCTTCCGGTGTCATGTACTTCTTAAGTTCTTCAACATCAAAGAGGTCAAAGAGCTCTTTTGGCATAAATGGCAGAGCTTGCTTGCGCACGCTTACTTGGGTGCCATCAAAGGATGCGATGTGGTTGCTCTGGCGCCAACCCGAATTCATACCTGGGAAATCATCGCGTGTATGTCCACCGCGTGATTCTTCGCGACTGATTGCAGACTTTGCAGTGCTTTCGGCAACTAACAACATATTGTCGAGGTCGAAGGCTAAGTGGAAACCAGAGTTGAATTTACGTCCGCCAGATACTGCAACATTGGCGCTGCGCTTTCTAATTTTTGCAATCTCTTCAATCGCTTCTTTTAGCTCAGCACCGGTACGAATGATTCCGACCAAGTTATGGGTAACTTCCTGCAATTCAGCGTGAAGCGAGTAAGAGTTTTCGCCACCTGTTCGGGCAAACGGCGCTTCGATACGTGCAGCAGCCGCAGCAATAGTAGCTTCCGATACCGATGCATCGCTGTTCTGCTTAACGTATGCGGCAGCGCCTATTCCGGCACGACGGCCAAAGACCAAGAGATCCGAAAGTGAATTTCCGCCCAGACGATTTGATCCGTGCATTCCGCCAGCAACTTCACCTGCTGCATAAAGACCTGGAACGCCAACTGCAGCTGCGGTATCTGGCTCGACTTCAACGCCACCCATTACATAGTGACAAGTTGGGCCGACTTCCATCGCCTCTTTTGTGATGTCAACGCCAGCTAATTCGTAGAACTGGTGCCACATAGATGGCAGGCGCTTCTTAATAATTTCAGCAGAAATACGCTTGGAAACATCTAGGAATACGCCACCATGTTCGGTGCCGCGGCCTGCTTTAACTTCAGTGTTAATTGCGCGCGCAACTTCATCGCGCGGCAAAAGTTCTGGTGGGCGGCGGTTGTTATCTTGATCTTCATACCAACGATCAGCTTCGGCTTCATTATCTGCATACTTATCTTTAAATACATCTGGGATGTACTTAAACATAAAGCGTTCACCATTTGTATTGGTAAGGATTCCACCTTCGCCACGTACTGATTCAGTAACTAAAATTCCGCGAACAGATGGTGGCCAGACCATACCAGTTGGGTGGAACTGTAAAAATTCCATATCAACCAGGTTTGCTCCAGCTTTCAAAGCAAGTGCATGGCCATCGCCAGTGCCTTCCCAAGAGTTAGAAGTAATTTTAAAAGTTTTACCGACTCCACCAGTTGCGATAATTACCGCAGGTGCTTCAAATAAAACTTCAGATCCTGATTCGCGCCAGTAACCGTATGCGCCAGCGATCTTGCCGTTCTCTTTAAGAATTTCAGTAATAGTAAGTTCTGCGAAAACTTTAATGTGTGATTCGTAATCACCGTGTTCGCGCTTATCAGCTTGTTGCAAGGCAACGATCTTCTGTTGCATCGTACGAATAAGTTCAAGTCCAGTGCGGTCACCGACGTGTGCAAGTCGTGGATATTCGTGTCCACCGAAGTTACGTTGGCTGATCTTTCCTTCTTTGGTGCGATCAAAGAGCGCGCCCCAAACTTCAAGTTCCCAGATGCGATCTGGTGATTCTTTGGCGTGTAGCTCTGCCATACGGAAATGGTTTAGGAACTTTCCACCGCGCATTGTGTCGCGAAAGTGCACCATCCAGTTATCGTTGGAATTGGCGTTACCCATTGAGGCAGCTGCGCCACCTTCAGCCATAACTGTGTGGGCCTTGCCGAATAGCGATTTACAGATGATTGCTACGCGCAAACCTGATTCGCGCGCTTCAACAGCTGCACGCAAGCCCGCGCCACCGGCGCCAACAACAAGAACGTCATACTTGTGACGCTCGAGCGCTGCTTTATCTGTAGTCATATCTATTAGCATCCTTTAAAAGAAGTAGAAATTGGTCCAGGCGCCAGTTGCGACTTGGCGAACGTAGATATCGGCAAAGGCGACGCCAGCAAGTGAGTACCAAGCAAATTGCTGATGCTGGTGATTAAGCGCTGAAACCCAAGTCCATAGCTTGTAGCGAATTGGGTGGGCTGAGAAATGCTTTAGACGTCCACCGACTGTGTGGCGGCAGGTGTGGCAAGAAAGTGAGTAGAACCAGAGAAGCGTTGAGCTAACTAGCAATACGAGTGAACCAACGCTGGCATGTCCCCACTGACCCTCAGCGTTCTTAAATGAAATTACTGCGTCGTAAGTAAGGAATACGTTAAAGACTAATCCTGCGTAGAAGAACCAACGGTGTGCGTTCTGCAAAATTAAGGGCGCACGAGTTTCTCCAGTGTATGTCTTATGTGGTTCAGCAACTGCACATGCAGGTGGTGATAACCAGAAAGCACGGTAGTAAGCCTTGCGGTAGTAATAACAAGTCATACGGAAACCAAGTGGGAAGATCAAAATAATTAGCGCAGGCGATAGTGCGAAGTTAAATATTTGTGCACTTACTGGAGTCCAACCAAAGATTGTTGAACCGGCAACACAAGCTTGTGAAAGACATGGTGAATAGAAAGGCGAGATCAGTGGCTCGGTGAAATAGTTAGCACCTTCAAATGCGCGGAATGTTGCATAGATTACGAAGCTAAATAAAATAGCGAAGGTGATTGCTGGTTGTAGCCACCATTTATCAGTGCGAAGCGTGCGCTCTTTAATCTTGGCGCGTGTTGGAGAAAATACTCCGGACATTTCTACCCCTCTAAGCCCTCTTCAGGATTGTTGATCACTAAGGAGAAGTGTGCGCTTGATTGAGAAAAGTGGCTAGGCGTAACCCCGTACCCAGGCTATGAAGTCAGCCACAGGGTGAGATAAAAATGGCGGAGGGCGTGGGATTTGAACCCACGAAACTTTCGTTTGCCGGTTTTCAAGACCGGTGCACTCGGCCGCTATGCGAGCCCTCCGTGGGAGAGATTACCCGAAGTTGGTAGGCATTAAAAATTGCCAGAAATTACTGCGGAAGTTCGAGGAGTTTCTCAATGACGATAGCCACGCCATCTTGATTGTGAGGTGGAGCTACATCTTTCGCATTTGCTGGGCCCGCATGATGGCCGTCGATCATCGCATATGAGCGATGCGCCCATTGCAACATCGAGAAGTCATTTGGGTTATCGCCAAAAGCAACGCAATCTTCTGCCGTAATTCCAAGACGTGATGCCATCATCGCTAAAGTTTCGCCTTTTGAAACACCGATTGCAGAAATTTCCAATAGCGAGTCATTGTTGGCCGAATGCGTAACATTTACAACTCCTTGCAACGCAGGTGTAGCTAGCGCCAACATTTCATCGGCTGAAATCTCTTCTTGTGAAAGTCGGGCCAATAATTTAAGGGCTGGACGATTTGTTACTGCATCAATTGTGTCTACGCCCACGTTATCCATTCCGATATCCCATCGCGGAATATAAGCAACCTCACGATGAAAGTGATCGGTAGATTCAACTGCAAAAGAGACATTTGGAATAACTTTGCGCAGAATATCTACCGCTTTTTGTAATTCAGTAGGTTGAATCATCCACTGTTCTAAAACTTTATCGTTGTGCATGTCATAGAGCAGCCCACCGTTACAACATATAGCAGTTCCAAAATCAAAGGCTTCGCGCACATCACCCATCCAGCGAGGTGGGCGGCCGGTAACAAAGAAAATTTCAACGCCAAGATCGCGGGCCTTGGTAAAGGCGGCTATTGTGCGATGTGAAATACCTTCGTTATGCGGAACGATCGTGCCATCTAAATCTGTTGCAATTAATTTGGGGCGGCGATCACTCACACAAGCTCAAATCTCTTCATTCCAAGGAATGGTTGTAGTGCGGCTGGAACGTTTACGGTGCCATCTGAATTCTGGTGATTTTCCAATATCGCAACGATCATGCGGGGAATCGCAACTAAAGTGCCATTTAACGTGGCAACTGACTTGGTTCCGTCAGCATCCTTATAGCGAATATTTAAGCGGCGGGCTTGGAACTCGGTGCAATTAGAAGTACTTGTTACCTCGCGATATGCATTCTGGGTAGGAATCCAAGCTTCGATATCGAATTTACGGGTGGCACTTGATCCTAAATCACCTGATGCCACATCAATTACGCGAAATGGAATCTCCATCGCATTAAGGAAATCTTTCTCCCATTGCAATAGGCGGGCATGTTCTGATTTAGCTTCTTCAGGTTTACAGAACGAGAACATTTCAACTTTATCGAATTGATGCACACGAATAATGCCACGAGTATCTTTGCCGTAGCTGCCGGCTTCGCGACGAAAACATGTTGAATATCCGGCGTAACGTAGCGGCAATTTATCTGCTGGTAGAACTTCATCCATGTGATAGGCCGCAAGTGGTACTTCGCTTGTGCCAACAAGATAATAATCATCTTTCTCTAAGTGATAAACATTTTCAGCGGCTTGTCCTAAAAATCCGGTGCCTTCCATCGCAGGTGGCTTAACCAGAACTGGTGGAATAACGGGAGTAAATCCAGCCTTTAGCGCACTTTGAATCGCATAGTTAACCAGGGCAAATTCCAGCATCGCACCCACGCCAGTTAAATAATATGAACGAGAACCGGAAACCTTTGCACCGCGTTCGGTATCAATTGCACCCAACAACTTACCGAGTTCAACGTGATCTTTTGCTTCAAATCCATCTTTATCAAAGTCGCGTGGAGTGCCAACATGTTCGATAGTTACAAAATCTGCTTCGCCGCCAATCGGCGCTTCTGGATCTAAGAGATTTGAAAGTTGCATAACAAGTGCGTTGGCTTGAGTTTCCGCCTCTGCACGCTTGCTATCTGCTGCCTTAACTTTTTCCGCTAAAGCTTTGGAATTTTCTAATAAAGCAGCCTTTTCATCGCCTTTTGCAGCGCCAACTGATTTAGAGAGGGCGTTCTGTTCAGCGCGCAAAGTTTCAAAATCAGCAAGTGCCGCACGTCGAATTTCATCGCTTGCTAAGACTTGATCAACTATCGCAACATCTTCGCCACGACCTTTTTGTGAAGCGCGCATAACATCAGGGTTCTCGCGCAAGAACTTAATATCGATCATCGTTATTGCACCTCTCTGGGATAAGAACCTAAGAATCTGATGTCGTCACAAATTTCTCGTAACTCAGCGACGCTATCGCCGACTGCGGGATCGTTGATATGTCCTTCGACATCAATAATGAAATGGTAGTGACCTAACTCGCGACCTGTGGGACGACTCTGAATAAATGTCAGGTTAACGCTATTTTTTGCAAAGACTTGCAGGATTTCAAGCAAGGCGCCGGCATGGTCGATATCTATAAAGATCGCCATTGATGTGCGGTCGTGGCCAGTTGGCTCTGGAATCCAGCCTGGTTTTTGGGCAGAGATAAATCGCGTAACAGCTCCTGTGTTATCGCCAATATTTTCAGCGATAATTTCTAAACCAAAGTGTGCGGCGGCAGCCGTTGATGCGATCGCCGCATCTAGTTCGCCTTTCCCAACTAATTCAGCGGCAGCCGATGTTGAGTTCGTCGGAACAATCTCTGCGTGAGGATAGTTCTTGGCGATATATGCGCGGCACTGTGATTCAGCATGTGGGTGAGTTCCGATTCGAGCAAATTTCATTGTGCCAGGCTTTGCCAGCAGTGCGAATGAAACAGGAAGGGTAACTTCTCCGGCAATAGTTAAAGGATCACCAGTTGCGAGTTCATCTAGCGTGCGCGCAACCACGCCTTCTACCGAATTTTCAATTGGAACAAGTGCAAATTGGGCATCGCCGGTGCGAACTGCATTTAGCGCAGCGGTCACATTTGCGTAAGGAATCAAGACATCAGAATCGCAAGTGATCTTCTTTAGCGCAGCCTCAGTGAAGGTTCCAACTGGACCTAAATAGGCAAATCTCTGGTTTTCGGATGCGCTCACTGGTTAAGGATACCTGTTTAAAAGAGTGCGCCGATCACTAATAAACCTTCATTAAATTTAGGCTTTAACTATTTACGCAGGATCTCCCGCGCAAACCCGGGGCGATTGGTAATTAAATTATCAACTCCTAAGTGCTGACATAGCAATATGTCATTTGGATCATCAACGGTCCAGACATTTAATTCGCGGCCCGTCTCTTTTATTCGCTTCGCTAGGGCCGGTTTCTTACGCAGCAGCGAAATACCGGGGCCAAGTGACCGCGCTGATGAATATCGCGCGCTGAACCAAGGTGTATAGTCGTGGAGTAAATAAGTTGTGTCGATGTTTTTATCTAAAGCTTTTACTCGTTCGATCGCAAACCAAGAAAATGACATGATGTTTACGGTAATTCCAGACTTTTCAATTCGCTGTGCCTCAAGATGAATTTTTGCAACAACTACATCTTCAATCGCAGTATGTGATGGCACAGGATGTTTGGTTTCCAAAAGTAAAGACTTGTTCTCGACTATTGCAAAATCTAAAAATTCATCAAGGGTGAGTATCTGCGGGTAAATTGCCTTTAAATGAGAATAAGTACTATCTGCGACAACGGCATCGCTATCTGCGCGCCGTTTTAAATCTGCATCGTGCCATAAGACTGCAACTCCATCTTTAGTTAGTCGAAGATCGCATTCAAAACCATCGGCACCTTGCTTAACCGCATTTTCATATGCCGCCATAGTCATCTCGGGATAGTCATGAGATGCCCCGCGGTGAGCGTAGATCTTCATAGTTTGAGATTAACACCATTAGGCTAAGCGGTATGAGCCAGCTTTACTTTCAATGCGCTGCACGTTCGGCTGTCGGTTTGGTGCGCAACGGAAATGAAGATTCAGCGCTGATCGGTTCGCAGTTAATTGCAGTTGCAGATGGCATGGGCGGACATGCCGGTGGCGAAGTCGCATCAGCAGTTGCCATTAATACCCTTTCAGAAATTGCACCGACTTTTATAAATCCAGATATCGATAGCGAATCAGCTAGTGATTTATTTCTTAATTCACTTCACACCATCGATGGCCAAATTCGTGCAGTTACTCAAGACGAACCGCAATTGGCAGGCATGGGAACCACTCTTACTTCCCTGTTTATCAGCGGTTCAGAGATCTCATTGCTCCACGTTGGTGATTCTCGGGCCTATCGCTTGCGTGGAAATGATTTAGAGCAGCTCAGCGCTGACCACACAGTTCTACAAGAACTTCTTAATAATGGTCTGATCTCTGAATCTGAAGCCCAGGTACATCCACAGAGATCGATGCTGACCCAGGCCCTGATGGGCGAAGGCAACCTTGAGCCTTCACTTCATAACTTCGAAGGAAAAATTAAGGATCGCTACCTAGTATGCAGTGACGGTTTGACTGGAGTCTTAAGCGATAAGGAAATTAAATCTTTGATTAAAGGAAAAGATGCGGCCGCCGCAGTTGATGCCTTAATCGATGCCACATATATAAATGGTGCACCTGATAACGTCACCGTGATTCTGGCAGATCTAGTCGAATCAACTACCAGCACATTTGAAAAGTTAGGAGCGGCTAAAGCATGATGAATAAAATTTTAGGCAGCCGCTACCAACTAGGTGAAATGATTGGTACTGGCGGAATGGCCGATGTCTATATCGCCCAAGATCAACGTTTATCTCGCGAAGTTGCAGTAAAAATTCTGCGCAGTGATTTAGCTAAAGATCCAACTTTCGTTTCGCGCTTTAGAAAAGAAGCAAAGGCTGCGGCAGGACTTAACCACCCCGGCATCGTCGCCGTTTATGACTCGGGCGAAGAACCTGCGCCGTACATTGTTATGGAGTTAGTTTCTGGACATACCTTGCGCGAGCTAATTCATAATGGCGAGCGTTTACCGCTTGATCGCGCCCTCGAAATTGGCGCCGGAATTCTTGCCGCCCTGGAATATTCGCATCAACGTGGAATCGTGCATCGCGATATAAAACCTGCGAACGTAATGATCACCGATAAAGGCGATGTAAAGGTGATGGATTTTGGTATTGCCCGCGCAATGGATGATTTAGGTGCAACTTTAACTAGTACTTGGAACGTTGTCGGTACTGCGCAATATTTATCTCCTGAACAGGCACTCGGTGAAATTGCAGATGCGCCGACTGATATTTACTCAACTGGATGTTTGTTATATGAACTTTTAACTGGGCGCCCACCATTTACTGGAGAGACTCCTGTATCGATTGCATATCAACATGTTTCAGGTGCTCTGACGCCAGCACGTCAATTGCAAACTGATCTACCGGAAAGCGTGGAAGTTTTATTAACGGTTGCCCTGGCTAAGAAACCAGAGGATCGTTACATCTCGGCAAGTGCGATGTTAGACGATATAAATAAAATTCGCAGTGGTCAAAATATTTCGACCAAAGTTGCTCGCCCGCCCCTTGTAACCCGTCGCACCGCTTTAATCTCTGGCTTAGCAATACTTGCTGCTGGCATTGCAGCCGTTGTCGGCCTTTCTTTAAGTGGCAGCTCAACGCCATCGCTAGGTAATGAAGTTCCCAATGTCGTTGGCCTATCAGAGGCCGAAGCGCGCGCGCTCTTAACCGGTTACACCGTCACCATCCAACGCGCACATGATCCACGTATTCCACGTGATCGCGTGGCTAGCCAAATCCCACTTGCTACTACCCAAGTTAAGAAGGGCTCTGCAGTTACTTTGACTATCTCTGATGGTCCAGGTGATGCCGTTGTTCCTGATGGGCTAGTTGGCATGTCACTGATTGATGCCCGCACTGCACTTGCTGCAGCAGGGCTAGTTATCTCTAAAACAGAAGCTGCGCCATCGGATGAAGCGCTAGGAACTGTCTTAAGTGTTATGCCACAACCTGGATCAACAATTACTGCCGGTTCAGGTGTTGTCTTAACAATTGCCAGCGGTGAAGTTTTAGTTCCGAATTTAATTGGGGTAGAGGCAATTCAAGCGAAAACGCTATTGATCCAAGCGGGATTCTTAGTGCGTGAATTTAACGATTACGACGCTGCACAAACAGTTGGTGTTGTAATTCGCCAAGCACCCGATGCGGGCACTACACAAACTATTGGAAAACCAGTAACAATTACTATTAATAAAGCGCCGTAATTTAAGAACTGCGTCCAACCACAGGTGATAAGCCAACGGATTTAGCGAGCGCGCTTTTATCTCCACATTGCGTTAACCAGTTTGCCAACATTAAATGTCCGTGTTCAGTTAATACTGATTCGGGATGGAACTGTACGCCTTCAATCGGTAAGTTTTTATGACGCAGCGACATTACAACGCCAGATTCTGTTGCACCAGTTATTTCAAGTTCATCACTAACCGTGTCGCGTTCGACCGCAAGTGAGTGATAGCGAGTTGCAATAAAGGGTGAAGGAAGATTTGTTAACACGCCTTTACCTTCGTGGATTACCTGCGAAGTTTTGCCATGTAATAACTCTGGTGCGCGCGAGACAGTAGCGCCAAATGCCACAGCAATTGCTTGATGCCCTAAACAAACTCCAAATAGTGGAATCTTATTTTCTGCGCAATATTTGATCATCTCAATACTTACGCCTGCTGCCTCGGGAGTTCCGGGCCCTGGAGAAATTAAAACTCCATCAAAGTTACTTGCTTCTTCCGCGGTGACTTCATCATTGCGTTTGACGGTGCACTCGGCGCCAAGTTGGCCCAAGTATTGAACCAAGTTAAAGACGAATGAGTCGTAGTTATCGACGACGAGGATGCGGGTCATGGCCTAATTCTGGCAGGTGAGCGGACTTCGCTGTTTCCAGTATTGGATTTAGCCTGTAACCTTTAGCCATGCCAAAGTCGAAATTGCGTAAAAAGGTCCAAGAACAACACACTCACGAAGCGATAATCCATGATGCAGAGCCACATGGCCCGCTCGAGAGCCCAAGCTGGTTAGCCCCTGTAATGGTGGCCAACTTCTTGATCGGCCTCTTCTGGATCGTCATCTTCTACGTAAGCCAGACTCGCTTCCCAATCCCAGGTATCGGTGCTTGGAACATGATTATCGGTTTTAGCTTCGTGGGGGTTGGATTCAGCCTCGCGACTAAATGGAGATAAGCGCAGCGTAATCGACCAAATAAATGGAGATAAGCGCAGCGTCATCGACCAAATAAATGGAGATAAGCGCAGCGTCATCGACCAAATAAATGGCGCTAAGTAAATAGCGGTAATACTTACCCCATTCTCAGCGTTCTCTCAGGTGATGGGAGCATTCTCGAACCATGGCAACTACCGAAAGTAAGAGCTCTCACCGCATCCTTGTAGTCGACGATGAGAAAAGTATCAGCGACCTTATTGCAACCAGTCTTCGCTTTGTTGGCTTCGATGTTCGCACCGCAGCTTCCGGATCAGAGGCTTTAACTGTGGCCGAAGGATTTAAACCACAAGCCGTTGTACTAGATGTGATGTTGCCAGATATTGATGGCTTTGAAGTCTGTCGCCAATTACGTAGTGAAGGTCTAAATATTGGCGTTCTCTTTTTAACCGCCAAAGATGGCATGGAAGATAAGGTCGCCGGCTTAACAATTGGCGGCGATGATTACATGACTAAGCCATTTAGTTTGGAAGAGTTGGTTGCGCGTTTACGGGCACTGCTGCGCCGAATCGGCGTTACAGAAATTGATACCGATGACGAAAAAATTCGTTTTGCTGACCTTGAGTTAAATGAGGCAACCCACGAAGTACACCGTGCCGGAATATTGCTTGAAACATCCCCTACTGAATTTCAGTTGCTGCGTTACTTACTTATTAACGCTGATCGCGTTGTCTCTAAATCTCAAATACTTGATCACGTCTGGCAATACGACTTCCGCGGAGATGCCGGAATTGTTGAAACCTATATCTCTTACCTACGCAAAAAGATTGATTCTTTTGATCCACCACTTATTCATACTGTACGTGGAGTTGGTTACCGATTGAGATTGCCGGCTGTAAAATAAATGACAAGCCCTTTTTCGAACTGGAGTTTACTTAATCGCTTAACTTTAGGCGTTGTACTCCTTTCGGCAATGGGTTTTGTTGCATCTGATATCGCTGCGCAAACGCTGCTGCGTTCTTACTTAACAGAACAGATGGATGCTGAGTTAACTAGCGTCTCTGGTGGATCCTTACCGCGCGTAGATCGCGCCGGTATCGCTCACGATGAAGGCGAGCTCCTACCAGATGGTGATAATCAAAGCCGGACTGTCGTTCGTGCTGCGCCGCTGCAGAGAGTGCCCACTGCAACATCGGTCACTCTTATCGGCCCCGGAGGTATCGTGCTGGGCCAGATCGGTGGAGATTTAAATGGTTCCGAGATTTCACGTTATCTCAAGGGGTTAACCGCAGCAGATATAGCCTCATACGACGGCAAACCATTTACTATCGAAGTCCCCGGCTCAGATTTTCGAGTGATAGCCCGCGAACTGCCTTCCGGGCTTGGAACCTTTGTCGTTGGGCAAACTTTTGAATCTGTTGAAAGTACTTTGCAGCGTTTGCAGGGGTTATTTATTTTGATTGGGCTGGCAATGATTTTATTAATTGCACTTGCCTCTCGCAAAGTAATAAGAGTTGGCCTTCGCCCGCTAATTTCCGTTGAAGCAACCGCAGAAAGAATTGCTGGTGGTGATTTAACTGCTCGCCTACCTGATGTAAAACCAAATACTGAGGTCGGCCGATTGGTTAATACTTTAAATACGATGTTGGCAAGAATTGAAGAATCTTTCGCAGCACGCGTTGAAAGTGAAGGTAAATTACGTCGCTTTGTTGCCGATGCATCTCACGAATTGCGTACCCCAATTACCGCTATCCGTGGTTTTGCTGAGCTACATCGTCAAGGTGCAGTAACAGGAGATGCAAATACCAAAGAGTTAATCGGACGCATTGAGGGCGAATCAAAACGGATGGGCTCACTAGTTGAAGATTTATTGTTACTTGCCCGCCTAGATCAATCTCGTGAGATGAAATCAGATCCAGTTAATTTAAGTGGTTTGGTTGCAGATGCCGTTGCATCTGCGAGTGCAGCAGGGCCAGACCATACGGTTCGCTTTGAAAAGCCAATTGAGGAAATCTACGCACTTGGCGATAACGATCGTATTCACCAAGTTGTAGCTAACTTACTTGCCAATGCGCGAACCCATACACCATCAGGTACGACAATTGATGTATCGATTGTGCAAAGCGAAGATGGTGTGCGTATTCGCATTGCCGATAACGGACCCGGACTTTCTAAGCAAGATCAAGAGCGAATCTTTGAACGCTTCTATCGCGCCGATAGTTCACGCGTTCGCCAAGATGGTGAAGGCACAGGACTTGGTTTATCAATCGTTGATGCCGTAATGCGCGCACATGCAGGACAAGTAAGTGTTGAATCTGAACTTGGAAAAGGCGCATCTTTCACGCTCTTCTTCCCGCTGAGCACTTAATTACCCAGCGACTCCATCGCACGAAGCGTTGCGATGCGCTCTTCGATCGGCGGATGAGTAGAGAACATCTTTGAAACCGCTTTTCCGTCCAATGGGGATTCGATCCAGATATGAGCCACAGCGTTTGATTTTTGTCGCACCACAGTTGAATCAGCGGCTAATACTTCTAGCGCTTTGCGCAACCCTGCTGGGTTTCTAGTAAAGGAAACTGCAGTTGCATCAGCTAGAGATTCGCGCCGGCGTGAGATAGCGCTCTTAAGTAGCGTTGCCGCAATTGGTGCCAAGATTAAAACAACAAGAGATAGAACAAGGGCGACTGGATTGGCGTTGCTATCGCGATCACGGCGTCCGCCGCCAAACCACATCATGCGCATCAGGAAATCACTCAAGATCGCAATTGCTCCGGCTGTTGTTGCGGCAACTGCTGAGACGAGGGTGTCGCGATTAGCAACATGTGACATCTCGTGCGCGATCACACCTTGCAGCTCATCGCGGTCCATGATTTCTAAGATACGTGTAGTAAAGGCAATAAGCGCATGTTCAGGATCGCGCCCAGTTGCAAATGCATTTGGTGCGCTATCGACAACGATGGCGACTTTCGGCATCGGCAATCCGCTAGCAATTACAACTTCTTCGATGACATTAAATAACTCTGGATTATCTTCGCGCTGAATTAACTTGGCACCGGTCATGGTTATGACTAATTTATCGGAACCATAGAAAGAACCCCAGACGCCTATTAGAGATATACCAACGGCAAGTGGCACCATAAATGTTGATGTACCGGTACCAAAGTAAGTTAGTGCTGCGTATGCAACAAGTCCGGTAAGTAAACCCATTGATCCGAGTAGGAAATAAGTCTTACCTTTATTAGCGCTTTGCTGCGCGCGAAAATCATGTGTTGCCATTAGGTTTTAGAAAGTAACCTTCGGCGCATTACGTGATTGTGGATCTTCCACTTCATAGAATTCACGTTCTGAAACCTTGGCAAAACCTGCAAAGAAGCTGGTGGGGATGGTTTTAACGGCAGTATTTAGATTGCGTACATTGTCGTTATAGAACTGGCGAGAAAAGGCAACTTTATTTTCAGTAGTCGATAGCTCTTCTTGCAGTGATAAAAAGTTAGAAGATGCTTTGAGATCTGGATACGCCTCAGCGACTGCGAGCAAGCCGCGTAGGGCTTGGGTTAACATGCCATCTGCTGCAGCGACATCTGCAACGCTTGTTGCGGTGGTTGCTTTAGCACGGGCAGTGACAACTGCATCAAAAGTGCCTTGTTCGTGCTTGGCATAGCCCTTAACGGTCTCAACTAAATTGGGAATTAGATCTGAACGTCGCTTTAATTGGACTTCGATCTGCGCAAATGATTCGTCGACACCGATATTAAGGCGAATCAAACGGTTGTATTGAGCGATAAAGAAAAGTACAAGTAAGCCGACTACGGCGAGCGCGATAATAATTTCCATAGTTACTTCAACTCCTTAAGCAAAGGTTGTATTCCCTTGCGAGTTACTTGATCTTACTCTGGTGAAAATTCAAGAAGGAGCGGCTAGCGGTTGGTCCACGCTGGCCCTGATACCTGGAGCCATATTTTGTGCTGCCGTATGGGTGCTCGGCAGGAGATGAGAGTTTTATCAAACAGAGCTGACCGATCTTCATCCCTGGAAATAGCTTCACCGGCAAATTGGCAACGTTAGAAAGTTCAAGGGTTATATGTCCAGAAAAACCAGGATCGATAAAGCCTGCAGTTGAGTGAGTTAAAAGTCCTAAGCGACCAAGAGATGATTTACCTTCTAGGCGGCCTGCAATGTCATCTGGCAAGGTAATGATTTCGTAAGTACTAGCTAAAACAAATTCACCTGGGTGCAAGATAAATGCTTCGCCATCTTCGGCTACGACTTCGCGAGTAAGTTCGGATTGTTCGATCGATGGATCGATAACTGAATATTTATGGTTTTCAAAGACGCGGAAAAATTTATCGAGGCGGACATCAACTGATGATGGTTGGATCATCGCCTCTTCAAATGGCTCAACTGCGACGCGGCCAGCGTTGATTTCGGAGCGGATATCGCGATCACTGAGTAGCACGGCGTGAGCCTACATCGTCTCGAGATCAAACAAGCGGATCGTTCGCCCATAACCAGATATTTCTATCCTTCGGTTCGCCTTCTAAGAGCCCTAGATCTGCCGGCCCACCATTCTGTTTCTGCCAGTCGTTGGCTGCCAAGACGCGTGATAGTCCGGCAAGTGCGATTGGATTTGCCAACTCATCTGGAGTTCCGTGAAAATCAACTGGGCCAGCGTGGTCAAAGATCACCGTTCCAATAGCAATCTTTCCGCTTTCCGTTTTAACAATCTCTATTGTGCGCGATTGTTGTGGCCAATCGATATGTGAGCCAGTTCTGATCTCCCATAAAGCATGCGATCCATCTGCATTTTTACGTTGCGAAATCTTATGGTCATGTACGTGTCCGGCAAACCAGAGTATTACGTTTGGATATTCGGCTAATAGTTGTTGTAACTCTTCTTCTAACGCTGGAGCCGACTGATCTTCCGGAACATACCCATTAATAAGATTTTCGAGTGGATGGTGGGAGGAAAGGACAACATACTTATCTCGCGATGCCGCAAGAATTTCCTGGAGCCATTCGAATTGTTCGCGATGTATGCAGCCTTGCCATCCGCCGTAATGGTTTACCGTATCTAGCGCAACCAATCTGGCCTCTGCGCCGATATTGCGATACCAATATGTGGTCTTTGACTGCTCTTTCTCTAAACCATGATCATGTCCACAACGTGTGTGTATATCAACCCATTCTTCAAGAGTCGATAGTTTTCTCCGCGGGTCCGCAGTAACTTTATTGGTGACTAAGTGATCAACATTTGGATAAACAGCAGGGCCAACTTCTCCGAATCCCGTAAAGAGATCTGCCAAAATATTTATATCTTTTATGCCTGCTAATTTCTCTGATCCGGTAACTAAATCATCTAATTCAGGAGTTGGTGCGGCGGTGCCTTGCAATAGAGCATCATGATTTCCATGGACGGCTAGCCATTTATGTTTAAGGCCTTCGGCTTGAAAACTTCTTTCGGAAGCTGCCAATACCCCTTTAAAATGTGGGAAATCATGCAATAAGTGAGGCCGATCTCCTGGGGCATCTGCCGGTGGGCCATCTGGGTGATAATAATGTTCGTCGTAAAGATCTGGGTGAGAAGAATGAGATGCTTCTGAAACAGATTTATCTCCGCTCTTTGGATCTACGATTCCACCATCTAAAATATTTATATACCAGTTGAGTTCATTACTTTGGGCGTTATCTACGACATCGCCGGTAATAACAACAGCATCAATTGTTGCGCCGGTTAATGGGCCCGTCGTAATTTGATTACTGGCGTGCACCATCGCCTCTAACACTTGGGTAGTAAGAAATTCCTGTGCCCGATACGTCCCGATATATGGAACCATCGCTGAAAGTGGATTATCGGGATCAGCAATGCGGTCAAGGAATTCAAGGCGTGCAGGTGACGCAGCATCACATATATGCAAGTCACTTAAATGTATGAAGGATGCAATTACTTTAGTTACCTCTGGAGTTTCACCAAGGGCCGCTTCTCCCCGATCAAGGCTTAATCCTTTCCATCTGTTATCTGGATTGGCGGTTACTCGAATTATTTTAGAATTAAGTGAACTAGTCATGTGTAATCAACACTTCTGAGGTTGTAACTTCTAACTCAACCGATGATCCTGGATGTAGATCTCCCGATCCAGAACTAGTCATTAGTGATTGGACAATTGTTCCATCTGCCAACTGACAGACAATATTGGATGAAGCTCCCAAGAATGATCTCGTGAGTACCCTGGCGTTTGGATTTACTGAATTTGTCTTTGCATTAATCGCTTCTGGACGTATCAGCGCATGGACTTTTCCGGTGCTATTTTCACCTTTGATTGCTTTTAAGCGCTTGCCAAATACCTCAACATGACCAGAAGCTAAGTCGCTGGAAATTTTATTCATCACGCCAATAAAGCTTGCAACGAAATTAGTGGCCGGGTTGTTGTAAAGAACATCAGGGATATCAATCTGCTCAAGTGATCCATTATTCATGACACCAACCCGGTCAGAAATAGTCATCGCCTCCTCTTGATCGTGGGTGACAAATAAAGTTGTAGTCCCAAGAGATAACTGCAATCGTCGTATCTCTTCCCGCAGATTGGTTCTAACTTGCGCATCAAGAGCCGACAGCGGCTCGTCTAGCAACAACACCTCGGGCTCTGTAACGAGGGCTCTTGCCAACGCAACGCGCTGCTGCTGGCCGCCAGATAGCTGGTGGGCAAAACGTTTGTGATGGCTATTTAGACCGACCAATTCAAGAATCATATCCACGCGCTTCTTTTGATTTTCTTTGGAGACCTTGCGCATCTTTAAACCAAATGAAACATTATCGGCGACGTTTAGGTGCGGGAATAAACTATATGCCTGAAACACCATACCCATGTTCCGTTTATGCGCCGCATCGCTCGTTATAACTTTACCGTTAAGTATTACAGAACCCGCATCCGACTTTTCAAGTCCAGCAATAATCCGCAGTGCAGTGGTCTTACCGCATCCAGAAGGTCCAAGAAGCGCCACCAATTCACCTTTCGGAATATTGATATCAAAATTCTTTAGGGCATGAACTGCACCGAATTGCCGGCTTAGCCCTGAAACGACTAGCGAATCTTGACTCATTATTCCTCTTCCCGAACCATCGTTGATTTTTTATTACCAATAAAACTAAATATAAAAAGTAAGAACCACGCAAAAAATAGCGATCCGATTGCCAAAGCTGTGGCTCCGACAATGTTCTGTTGTGACGCGTTTGTTACCCAAACAGGAAATGTCGACCAGTGCAATAACTGTGCCAATGTAAATTCTCCTAGCGAGAGAGCAACCATTAGAAAAAGTGCAGCTAAAATTGATGGACGGATTGTTGGCGCCACAACAGTCGTAAATGTTTTTAACCATGATGCGCCCAGACTGCGAGCGGCATTTGTGAGAGTTGCCAATGGATGGGCCGATAATCCAATATCCAAAGCGCGATATGTGTAAGGCATCGCGATAACTACATAGAAGAATGAAAGTTCGTAGACAGAGTTCTGCATGAATTCCGGCATCGCCAATTGCGCGCCAGTAGCCAAGGCCACGACTGGGATAATCAGCGGCAAGATGGTAAGAATTTCAACCAACCTCTTATAGCGTTGCCCAGATAAATGTAGCCAAGTAACTGTAGGAACCATGACCAAAAGATTTAAGGCCACAGCTAAAGCTGTAACTCGAAAGGTTATTCCAATATTTTCGGCAAACCCGCTCTGCTCAAGGATCCATCGGTATGCTGCAAAACCATGCGTGTGATCGGCGCCGTTACGTAGTGAAAATTCGGCTGCAGCGTAAAGTGGAAAGAAGAGAAATAATCCAGCAACAATCAAGACAAGATTTGCAGAAAAATTCTTTTTCATTGCATTTGCCATTTTGCGGTGCGGTTCTGAATCCAAATATATGGAATCATCGCAAGTAGAGAAATGATGATCATTCCGAAAGCAAGTGCATACCCAAGATTCGCCTGATTAATTGTCACATTTCCGTCTACAAGAGATCCGATCTGCAGTGGCACAAGTGCAATATTCCCAACAGTGAGTGCGCGGGCGGTTGCAAATGCTGAAAATGCACTTGCAAATAAAAGTAAGTAGCAAGCAAAAAATGATGGCATCAAAATTGGTAGCCCAACCTTTTGCCAATACTGGAGCTTTGACGCGCCAAGGTTTGCAGCAGAATCTTTCCATTCTTTACGAAGTGACGAGAGCGCCGGGGTTACGACAATAACCATGATAGGAATCTGAAAATATGAGTAGACAATTACTAATCCAGTAAAGGAAAAGAGGGTGAAACCTAGACCATATAAATCAAGGCCAACAGATTTAAGGGTGCTTATCACCAGACCTGCTGGTCCAAATGCCGCAAGGAACATAAAGGCAAGAGGCACTCCACCGGTATTAGCTAAAACACCGCTAATTGATGCGATGAATTTCTTGAGTGTTTGATTTCCTTGCTTCTCAATGGCCATTGCAATTGCTAGCCCTGGAATGGCACCTACAAGTCCTGAAATTAGCCCAAGGGTGATGCTGTTTTTAAATGCTAATCTATATGGATCTTGAAAGAGCGCCGTGATATTTGAAAGCGTGAAGGCTCCTTCATTACTTTTAAAGGCATTGCCAGTCAAAGCTCCAATAGGCCATAAGAAAAAGATAAGAAAAAATAGAAACAGGGGAATTAAAGGGCGGGGGGAAGGCTTTAAAAAACCGTGAAAGGCGCCCTTATTTGCAAGGGCGCCTTTCACGTCAACGCTATTAGTCGTTGACTGTTTCATATATTTAGAGCTTTGGCCATTCAGTTACAACAATTGCCTTTTGATCGGTTTGTTGATCTGGTGACGGAGCAATGCGCTTTGCTGTCATTGGAACTGCAAAGCCTTCCGGAGCTTTAACGATTGTCTTCTTCTTAATCATTGCCGCTTCAGTAATAGGGTGAGCTGCACCTGCAACCCAGATATTTTGTCCACCCATGATTAGCTTGAAAATCTTTGATCCTGAAAGCTTTGCATCAGCTGCATCAAATTCTCTAGATGTCTTACCGATGTTCTGTGAGTACAAGAACTCCTCCCAAAGGCGTGCTGCTGCGCAGTGTGGGGCCTTTGCGTTGATTGCCTGTAGGTATGGAGTTCCCTGTAGGGCAACATCTGAAGGAATAACAAACTTCAGCGGCTTACCTGCTGCTGCAGAAGATGCAATCGCACCTGGGCCATTGAAGTCCCAAGTAATTGTCGCCTTGTATGCACCAGCTGCGTAGTTCGCTGAGTTTCCAATAACAGAAACGAAGTTACCGGCTGCCTTTGCAGCTTTGAGTGCTTCGATTCCTGGCATGATATTTGTTGCGCTACCACCATTGGCCGCAGCGATCGCAAAGAGGCCCATAAGTGCCTGCTGTGATCCGGTTGGATCTCCTGAAAGTGCGAAAGCACCCTTGAATGCTGGATCTGTAAGGAGAGCCTTGATTGATGTCGGCGCCTTAGGTAGTGATGCGTCGTATGAGATCGCCATCAAACCGTAGTAGTCGCCGTACCAAAGTCCATTTGTATCTTTCCATTCTGCAGGAATGTCATTCCAAGTTGCTACGTTGTAAGGAGCAAAGAGAGCCTTGCGGCCGATTCCAAGTGCATCTGGAAGTACCGAAATGCCAATATCGACTACGTCTGGTTGCTTTGAAGCAGGAGCTGTCTTAATCGTTTGGATTTCATATGCAGAAGAACCTTCAGGGTTATCACTATTGATCTTGATTCCGAAAGCCTTGCTGAACAAGTCCATTGCTTCGCCGTAGTTAGCCCAGTCGCGAGGCAATGTAATTACATTTAGTTCCTTCTCAGCCTTGGCTGCCTTTACAAGCGCATCCATTCCGCCGGCCTGCTGAAGGTTTTGAACTGTACAGAAATTCACTGCTGCTTGTGCAGGTGCTGATGCAAGAACAAGACCTGACGCCAAGATTGCTGCAGATGTTGCAGCAACTACCAAACGCTTTGCGCGCATATGTGGGATCCCTTCCTAAGGATTGTGGGCACACTCTCGTCCGCAGATAAAAACAGTTGGCAACTTAGAAGTGACTAGGACGAGATTATGTGGTGAACAGATTTAAAAAAATAAGTGTTAAATTAGTGACGGCAGATCGGCTACAGAGTTAATTACAGATGTCGCACCAGCAAACTTGAGCACCTCACGTGTGTGGGCGCCGGATAAAACACCAATTACCTGATTTGCACCAAACGTTAAACCTGCTTGAATATCTGAAGCGGTATCACCGATCACAATTATTTCTCTTGTGTCACCAATCCCTAATTTGGTAGCAGCGAAATTAAGCATGTCAGGATGTGGGCGTCCTCGACCAGCTTCTTCCGGGGTGACCGAAATATCAATGACGTCGTGCCAACCAACGTGACTAATTAAGAAATCAAGCGTTGACCGACTAAACCCCGTAGTTAGTGCGATTTTGATTCCTTCACCTCGCAAGAAATCAAAAGTTTCATTTGTTCCGGGAATTGGTGAAACTCCGACTTCCGCGATGTGAGTTACATAAGCCTCTTCAAAGGCGACATTCGCTCGGTGAGCAAGTTCTGCGTCTCCAAGAAGCTCAGTAAATACGGCAATCTTTGATTGCCCCATGGTGTCGAGCGCAAATTGCGTCCATTCTTCGCCTTTAGTGGGCCAAAGATCTGGCTGGGTGGCTTCAAATGCAACTTTAAATGCGTGAATTACCACCCCATCATCATTTAACGTAGTTCCGGCAACGTCGAAGGCAACGAGTTCTGGTTTCACTTTATCCCCTTAATTGTTTCTTCAGCGATTGCTGGAGCTAAAGTATTTCCTCGGCCACCTGGCCCTGTAATGGAAATTATGTTTGACGCTATCTGGCGACGATCACAAATTCCGCCGTCGGTTTGCTGGCTATAAATTCCACTCCAACGGTTGGTTATTGGGGGCAGTTTCTTTCCTAAAAGATTGCTAGCAACCTCATGTAGATAGGCATAAGGAGCTTCCTCTAATTTAAATGGGAATGGTTCGTCATATTCGTGGGTATCGCCGATTGTTAAGGTTCCGTCGGCTCGCTGAACCATCAGCAACTGCATATGATTTTTTGCCGCAACTGGGACTTGTGCTGGAAGTTGCTCGAGTGACGGTACTTCATATGCAGGGTAATACCTTAACGAATCTCCATCGGCGATTGAGGTTGTAAGAACTTCATCTAACGGCGCAGTACTCATCATCTGTAAATAGACTCGTCTGATTGGTGCAGAATCGAATTGTTCTTTAAATAAAGATTTATGATCTGCACCAGGACAGAGAATTAAATAATCACCGGTAAAGACTTCACCGCTTTTTGAAATAGCGGAAACGCTTTCTGATGAGTTTCTGATTTCAACGATATCTACATTATTTCGCCAGATGTATTTTTCATTTAATAGCAATAAGCTTCGAATTGCAGTTAATACCGAACCGGGCTCTACGGTGGCATCGAGCGGACACCAAAGTGATGCTAGGTAATCTCCCTTTAACGCGGGATTGATATGCATGGTCGCAGCTTTATCAAGTAATTCCCACTTACGATCGCGGGCATCTGATTTCTTTATGCACTCTTCCATCACGCGAACTTCTGCATCATTTACCGCCAAAGTTAACGATCCATTGGCGCGAAATATCATTTCCGGTATCTCTTTTGAAATCTCGCCCCAAATTTCGCGAGCGCGAATACTGGCTGCTAACTCTGGGCCGCTGCGTCTTCCGCTCACCCAAACCAAGCCAAAATTTCTAACTGATGCACTTTGGGCCTGTGGGTCGCGTTCACAGTGAATTACTTCGTGGCCGGCCTTTAACAGTTCGCGGGCATGGGTGGTCCCGATGATTCCTCCACCAATCAAGATCACTCGCACTTGCAAAGTATCACCGCGCTTACCAAACACGAGATAGACCTTTGGCAAAAGTCTGGCGAACCTTCGCGACAGGGGTTGCGTAAGTTACTGGCGGGTAGCATTATTTGCCCATGAGCCATTACAACGCCAACCTGCGCGATATTGAATTCTGCCTCTTTGATCTTCTCGGAACTGAGAAGGTTTTAGGCACTTCCATCTTTAGTGAGCTCGATCGCGAAACTGCGATGGGGATGTTGGAGGAGATGAAGCGCTTAACTGAGAATGATCTCGCTGCTTCATTCGTTGAAGGCGATCGTGTTGGCGCGATTCTGGATAAGACAACCGGAAATGTAACTCTGCCAGAAAGTTTTAAGAAATCTTATAAGGCATATGTTGATGGCGAATGGTGGCGCCTTGATGCGCCCGTTGATTTAGGTGGCACAAAAGTTCCAGCGGCTGTTCGTTGGGCGATTGCAGAAATGGTCCTCGGTTCAAATCCTGCGATCCATATCTATGCATCAGGTTATGCCTTTGCACAGGTTGCATATGTTCTTGGAACTCCAGAACAGCAACAAATGGCTAAGTTAATGGTTGATCGCCATTGGGGTGCAACAATGCAATTGACTGAACCAGATGCAGGTTCTGATGTTGGCGCCGGTCGCACAAAAGCTGTGCAGCAAGCAGATGGCACTTGGCATATCACCGGTACAAAGCGCTACATCACATCGGGCGATGCTGATTTTTATGAAAATGTTATGCACTTTGTTTTAGCTCGTCGCGAAGGTGGCGGACCAGGAACTAAGGGACTTTCACTATTTTTAATTCCAAAGTTTATGTTTGATCAAAAGACTGGTGATCTTGGAAAGCGCAACGGCGTTTACGTTACATCTCTTGAAAGCAAGATGGGGCTTAACGTTTCAGCTACTTGCGAAGTAAATCTTGGTGAGAAAGAACCTGCTGTTGGTTACTTACTAGGTGATGTCCACGAAGGTATTAAGCAGATGTTTAAAGTTATTGAATTTGCGCGCATGATGGTTGGCACTAAGGCAATTGCGACTTTATCTGCTGGTTATCAGCAAGCACTTTCCTATGCCAAGGTCCGCATTCAAGGCGGAGATATGAAGGTCATGAACGATAAGGCTAGCCCGCGCGTTTCAATCATTCACCATCCAGATGTGCGCCGTTCGCTGATGGTACAAAAGTCTTATTCAGAAGGTATGCGCGCACTAGTTCTCTACACCGCATCAATTCAAGATCAGATTGAGTTAGCTAAAGCTGCGGGCGATGAAGATAAAGCCAAGGCTATGGAGGCGCTCAATGATTTATTGCTGCCGGTTGTTAAAGGTTATGGTTCTGAAAAATCTTGGACTTTGCTTGGTACAGAATCGCTACAAACTTTTGGTGGCGCAGGCTTTACCCAAGATTGGCCGATCGAACAATATGTTCGCGATGCCAAGATCGATACCTTGTATGAAGGCACAACTGCAATTCAAGGTCTTGATTTCTTCTTCCGTAAAGTTGTTAAAGATGGCGGTAAGGCACTTGGTTTACTTGGCAAAGAGATTCAAACATTTGCTGAATCAGGTGGCACACACAAGGAAGAGAAAGATGCTCTGCTTAAAGCACTCGGTGATCTAAATGGCATGGTTGGAGTACTAGTTGGCCATGCGATGGCTTCTCAAGAAGATGCACCTGAGATTTATAAGGTTGGTTTAAATACCTCGCGCGTTTTAATGGCCGTTGGTGACATCATCACAACTTGGTTATTGCTACGCCAGGCCGATATTGCGGTAAGCCGCCTGGATACAGCTTCTGCAAAAGATAAAGATTTCTATATCGGCAAGATCGCAGCCGCTAAGTTCTTTGTGACAAATTATCTGCCGCACCTAACCGCCGATCGTAAGATCATCGAAGGCACTGATAATTCAATTATGGATATCTCAGAGAGCGCTTTCTAACAGTAGTTTTCTTTTATTCAGATAGGCTCATCCAATGCTAAATAAGCACCGCGGTGAGTTCTACCTAGTTATTGGTGCGATCTTCTTCTCGTTAAACGGCGTGATCGTTACCTTGGTTCTTGACCATATGACGACTTTTCGCCTGGCTCAGGTCCGTGCAATCGGCACCTTCTTCTTACTATTTATTATTACCTTTATTCAAGACCGGAAATCGCTAAGAGCCGAACGTCGCGAAATCCCGACTTTGATTTTCTACGGCGTTTTTGGCTACGCCATGGTGCAGTTGGGATATTTCATCGGTATCGCCCAAGGCGTTCCACTTAGCTTGGTATTAATCATCGAATTTACCGCTCCGATTTGGATAGTTCTCTGGATTAAATTTGTACGTAAAGGTGCAGTTGCCAACGATATGTGGATTGCGATCGCTCTCTCGCTCCTTGGCTTAATTTTCGTTGCCAAAGTTTGGGAGGGTTTCACCTTCGATTTATTTGGAACCTTGGGCGCACTTGGTGCAGCGCTGGCGCTGGCGGTTTACTTCCTTATGAGCCAATCACAAGGTACGAAACGCTCAGCGCAAGCGATGGTGGTTTGGGGCATGGGAGTCGCAGGGCTTTTCTGGTCGATAGTTCTGCCGATCTGGAATTTTCCAACTCAGATTTTTACTACTCAAATTAATTTGCAGGGCCGTTTCTCTGATTACAACGCACCTGGTTGGTTATTGATCGCATACATCATTGTCTTTGGAACGATGGTTCCGTATCTCTTAGTCGTTGGCGGCATTCGCCGGTTAAGCGCATCAACATCTAGCGTGATCGGGATGTTAGAGCCGGTATTAGCCGGTGCATTTGCCTGGATCTGGTTATCGCAATCTTGGAGTGCGATCCAGTTAGTCGGTGGTGTAATTGTTTTGATCGGTATCTATATTGCAGATCGCGCAAAGACAAACGCGAATTAGTTTTTACTCGTTCCAGGCCCCAGCTGCAGGATCTTGCGGAGCAGTGAAGTCGCGACCAGAACCAGCATTTGGCGCCATATCTGCAAAACGTGCAAAGTGAAGTTGAGCTGCAACGGTAATAGTCTTTGTTTGACCGTTACGGTGCTTAGCCACAATTAGATCTGCTTCACCGGATCGGTTCTGTGAGTCATACATATCATCGCGGTGTAACAAGATAACTACGTCAGCATCTTGTTCGATAGAACCAGATTCGCGCAAGTCTGAAAGCATTGGTTTCTTATCAGAGCGTTGTTCAGGTGAACGGTTGAGCTGTGAGATCGCAATGACGGGAACATCAAGTTCTTTAGCCATAAGTTTTAAGTGGCGAGAGAATTCAGAGACTTCTTGTTGGCGGTTTTCTACGCGCTTGCCGCTAGTCATCAGCTGCAGGTAATCGATAACGATTAATTTGAGGTCGTGGCGCTGCTTTAAGCGGCGGGCTTTGGCGCGGATCTCCATCATGGAAAGGTTTGGTGAATCATCGATAAATAAAGGTGCGGCAGAAATTTCACCCATGCGACGTGCCAACTTTGACCACTCTTCATCACTAAGTTGACCAGAGCGAATGTTATTTAAACCAACGCGGGCTTCGGCAGACAACATACGCATTGTGATTTCAGAGCGCGACATTTCTAGCGAGAAGATAACCGAAGTCTTTCCATCATGAATAGATGCATGGCGCGCGATATCTAATCCGAGAGTTGATTTACCAACTGCAGGACGCGCCGCCAGAATAATCATGTTACCTGGATGTAGACCATGTGTGAGTAAATCTAAATCGCGGAAGCCAGTCTTAACGCCTTCAATTCCGGTACCTTTTTGAATCGCTTCGATCTCATCGAGTGCTTGTGGGAGCAGAGTTGCAAGTTGCACATAATCTTCAGATGTACGACGTTCAGTGACTGCATAGACTTCGGCTTGTGCTTGATCGACCGCATCATCGACTTCGCCTTCAACGTTATAGCCAAGTTGCACAATCTTTGTTCCGGCTTCAACTAAGCGGCGCATGATCGCGTGCTCGCGCACAATCTTTGCGTAGTAACTTGCATTGGCTGCAGTTGGTACCGATGAAATTAAGGTGTGTAAGTAAGGTGCGCCACCGGCGCGTGCAATATCTCCGCGCTTGGTTAGCTCTGCAGAAACGGTGACAGCGTCTGCAGGTTCACCGCGACCATAGAGATCAAGGACTGCGTCGTAGATAAGTTCGTGTGCTGGGCGGTAGAAATCTCGTTCGCGCAGGATTTCAATTACATCTGCGATCGCATCTTTTGATAACAACATTCCGCCGAGAACAGATTGTTCTGCGATTAAATCTTGTGGTGGTGTGCGCTCGAATTCAGCCCCAACGTTGTTGTAAGAAGAGTTGGCTCGCGAGGAGCTATTGGGTAGTTCGGCGATACTCACGGGTGAAACCTCCCACTTAGCGCTGACATAAGCGAAGGCGGTTGGGGATAAGGCTGTGCATAACTAGGTGGATAACCGCCTTTTCCTGTGTAAATCCCTGTGCGCGGGGTGTGGGTAACTATTGGAGGGGTAGCACTTTTTGAGGAAAGTGCAGGTCAGGCAGGGGGTGTTTATACCTAACCCCTGTGAATGAAAGTAATTTCTAACTTCTCAGTTGCTGAGATTTAGAGAACCAAGTTCTCCAAATTGAAAGAGTCGCGATGTAAACGGGGAAGGCTATTAAAAATATTTTTTGGAGCGAATTTATATTCGCGCCCGATAGCTCTGAAAAGTTCCAGGAGAGAAAGGTTAAATCAATTAGATACAGGGCGGTCAGGGGGAGGGTAATTATGCGTAAGGTCACCACTCGAACCAAATGTGGGATCTTAAAGTTGGTTAGCTGCAAGGCACAAAGAACGAGTGAAGTTATTAATACCTCATTTTTATCAGAGCCTAGGATAAGTAGCGTTGGGATTACTAAGTTCCAAACCGCCGGGAATCCATTAAACCAATGATCTGGTGTCTCTTGATCTGTTCGTGCAAACCACAGAGCAGATGAGAGAAAGATCAACGCGGCAACTGCTGTTGCGTAATGAGCCGGCAATAAACCCTGCGAAAGCAATAATGCAACCGGAACAACTACGCAGGTTAGATAATCAACGACTAAATCTAAGACGTGTCCGTCAATGCGGCTGGCATGAATTGTCACATCCAATTTGCGGGCTAGTGGGCCATCTAAACCATCTAAAACTTGGCAGACAATTAGCCAGAGTAGGGCCGCTCGTAAACGTCCAGAAATTACAGCTTCGAGTGCCAACATTCCGGCAACTGCACCGCTGGCTGTCATTACATGCAGGACATATCCAGCGCGTTTAGATTGTTGTGCAGAAAGCGTCGAATTCATTGTTCCAACTTAGCCTATTGACTAGATAAGCCATACTCTTTATACATATGAAAAGGCAGCAGAGCTTGGCCTTCCTCAGGTCTACGTACACCAAATTCACTTGGTACTTCCTTGTTTTGGGTTGGGCAGTCATCCGCACATTTCTAGTGAAAGAAATCTTTCAAAAAAATGGTGTTAACCCTTTTATTTACCTAGCTATAGATTTGGCCGCTTCGGTACCTTACGCCAAGTACACACATAAACTCGCTATTTCTTATCTTGATAAAGATTGGGAAGCCTTTAAATTAGCGCTTTTGATTAGCGTTCTGACTTTCTACGCCCCAGATATTTATATACTGGCTGCGGCCCGCCACGTTCCGAGTTCAATCTACTTTGGATTCTTCTTTGTTCTGGCGCTCTTTTCAACTGCTGCAATTATTAGCGTATTAAAAAGAGTAAAACCCCGACCACATTAGTGGCCGGGGTTCTTATCTTTAATATTTACTTAGCTGCAACCACTGTAACTGTAACTGTTGCAACAACTGAATGTGCCAGTGCAACCTTTACTGAGTGATCTCCAGCCTTCTTGATATGTCCAGCAGTCTTAATGCTGTGACGATCGATATCAACACCAGCTGCTGCCTTGATGGCTGCTGCGATGTCTTTATCTGTGACAGAACCGAAGAGACGGCCGGCGGTGCCAGCTTTTACGTTGATGGTAACCGCAGTCTTTTCTAGTGATGTCTTAAGCTCTTTAGCGTGATCGAGATCGCGGACTTCACGTGCAGCGCGAGCGCGACGGATTCCTTCGATCTGCTTTTCGCCACCGAGTGACCATGCAATTGCAACGCCACGTGGCAATAAGAAGTTGCGTGCGTAGCCATCTTTGACAGTTACTACATCGCCGGCTGAACCGACCTTTGCAACTTCGCGAGTAAGGATGAGTTTCATTTTGTCATTCCCCTTTAGCGAGCTGTCGATGTGTAAGGCAAGAGTGCAACTTCGCGGCTGTTCTTAACAGCTGTTGCAACCGAGCGTTGGTGTTGTGTGCATGCGCCAGTGACGCGACGAGCGCGGATCTTGCCGCGATCTGAGATGTACTTGCGAAGTGTGGCTATATCTTTGTAATCGATATATGTCACCTTGTCGCGACAGAAGCTGCAAGGCTTCTTCTTGAACTTCTTATTTAGGGCAGCAGCTTTTGCGCCCTTGTTCTTCGGTTCCTTGAGGTTCCGGTTATTTCTTGCTCCCATTGTGGTGCTCCTTTTAAGTGGGCCCTAGTTTTTTACCGCTTTGGCATTGAACTAGGAATGGATGGTTAGTGGAATAAGGCTTAACTAGCCTTTTTTACTTTAGAAGGGTGGTTCTTCGGAGGTGGTGGTTGCCCATCCGCCGCCTGCACTTGTAGTTGAAGCAGCAGCCCAAGGATCTTCGTTAAAAGATTCTCCGCCGGTTGCAGCTGGTGCAGAGAATCCGCCACTTGTTCCGCCTGCGCGTTGTGCACGAGTCACTTTTGCAGTTGCGTTACGTAGTGATGGACCAACTTCATCAACTTCTACCTCAAATACTGTGCGCTTTTCACCTTCTTTAGTTTCATATGAACGCTGCTTTAAGCGACCAGAGAGAATGACGCGCATTCCTTTGGTTAGCGATTCTGCAACGTTCTCAGCAGCTTGACGCCAGATCTGACATTGAAGGAAGAGGCTCTCGCCATCTTTCCATTCATTAGTTGTCTTATCTAGATAACGAGGTGTTGAGGCAACGCGAAATTTCGCAACGGCCGCACCTGATGGTGTGAATCGAAGCTCGGGATCGTCAACTAGGTTGCCGATCATTGTGATTGTTGTATCTCCTGCTGCCATTTTTCTACCTCTTTATCTACTGGTGGAGTCCTTGCTATAAATTATCGTCAAGTAATGACAATTAAGGAGCAACGCTCCCTAACTGTGGATTATTCGGGCCGTATAACCTTTGTGCGCAATACCGATTCATTCAAATTAAGTTGGCGATCCAACTCTTTGATTGCGGCTGGTTCGCAGTTCATATCAACAACTGCGTAGATACCTTCGCCCTTTTTCAAGATTTCAAATGACATACGGCGCTTGCCCCAAAGGTCAAGCTTATTTACGGTGCCACCGCTATCTTTGATGATCTTGAGATATGTCTCAAGGCTTGGTGTGACTGTACGTTCTTCAAGTTCTGGATCAAGAATGACCATTAATTCATAGTGACGCATGCGTTAACCCGACCTCCTCTGGACTAAGACGGCCACGGCATTTCCGTGACAGGAGGGTTAGTGCTTTCAGCCTTTGGCGCCCGTTAGGGCGCTTGGCGCTGAAGGATTAAGGGTACTTGTCGCCGCTTTCAAAGAGAAATTCACGCAGAGATCTGTGGGAAAGGCGGCTTTGCGCGCCTGAATTGAGCCCGCGGCGAACCAGGGTCGCTATCAGATAGATAGTTACTGCGATGCGGATCAAGGTAGCCATTGCATAGCCATAAAGCGGGAGTCCGAATTTTGCACCTGTAACTGAAGCTAAATGTTGCCAGATAGCTAGATGATAAATAAGTTCGCCACCTTGCCAGATCCAAAAGGCATGAAGATCGCGTTTATCTGTAAGTGCAATAACTGCAAGTGGAATTAACCATAGAACATATTGTGGTGAGTAAACCTTGCTGGCACACATCACGGTTGCCAAAACAATAAAACTTAAAGATGCAAGTGATGGAATATTGCGAAGTTCGAGTATGTAGATTGCAATCGCCGCAAACCCCGCAAGCAAAATTAAAATTGATAAGTAATTAAGGTTAGCTAAATTAACACCGAGTGAAGTTAAGGCATACCAGAGTGAGCCCCAGTCAGATCCGCGCGCAAGGTTTAATTGATAGAAACGTAACCAGCCTTCAGGGGTTGTTAGGTAAACCGGTAAGTTGATTGCAGCAAAAGTTATTGCAGATATTAATAAGTATCGAAGCGCTCCCTTTAATTGGTTGCGTCGTAGAAAGATAAAGGCAATTGGAAATAATAGGAAGACTGGTAGAAATTTCGTAGAGATAGAAATACCAAGTGCTAAGGCGCTTAAATCTAACTTCTTACGATCAAACCAATAAATTGCACCAATCATAGAAATTATCGCCCAGAGATCCCAGTTAATATAAAGTGATGCGATCCCAGCGGGTGCTAGTGGGTAGAGATAGGCAAACTCTGGCCGGAATTTATAGATCATTAGTGAGATTAAAATCAGTAAAAGTGCGATAAAAAATATATTGATATTGAAATAGTTTTTAACTGCATCATCACCGCCTGGAGTTATGTGAGCCAGCGCCCACATCACAGCTCCGGTTACGACTGGATATTCAACGGATTCACTTCCGTTGGAATATGCCCATTCACCCTTTGATAAGCCTCTTTCGCCATATAAAGCAGGTATATCTGAATAACAGGCGTGGATATATTGGTCGGGGGTCGCCCAACCAGAGCTTTCGCAATGGCTAAATTTTACAAAACTTATTAATGAAGCAAGAATTGCAAGAGCAACTATCGCCCTGGCTTTATTTCGCAAAACTTTTACCCCTTCGGCTTTTGTACGCCACCACTTGTCATTACCACTGGATCTAAACCACCAATATTTGCTGGTGCTGGGAAACTCATCACAGGTTCACCTCTTAGCGCACCTTTCATAAACGCTGTCCAAATTTGTGCAGGAAATGATCCGCCGGTCAATGTAGTCATTCCGCCGATACCCTTTAGTGATTCGGATGCGCTATCGCGGAAGAAGGCAACCGATGCGGCCAGTTGTGGGGTGTATCCACTAAACCAAGCCGATGCATTTGATTGGCTGGTACCAGTTTTACCTGCTGCAGGTCGACCTAGCTTGAGCGCGGCATAGCCAGAACCACCTGTTACAACACCTTTTAACGCATAAGTTAAATCGGCCATTACATCTTTGGCAAATACTTCTTGGGTTTGAACTTGGCCTTCATATAACAAGCCCTTATTCGGACCAGTAACAGAGGCAATTAAATATGGTTTTGAATAAATTCCTTGTGCAGCAAAAGTTGCATAAGAATTAGCAACATCTAATACATGTGGACTTGCAACGCCGAGCACCACTGATGGAGCAGGCACCATCGCAACACTTTCTGGAATTCCAGCGCGGCGCGCAGCGCTAACGACTTGTTCCAGTCCAGCTTTCTGCCCGAGCGGAACAAAGACAGTGTTTACAGAGTGTGCTGTTGCTTGTAATAAATTTAATTGGCCCCAACCTTCCTCACCAAAATTTGCAACTGGATAAGGTTTTCCTAAATCATCAAATACTTGCGGTGAATCTCCATTCCACACAGAAGTTAGTGGAATCCCAGCCTCCAAGGCTGCAACCAGCGCGAAGGGCTTAAAGGTAGAGCCGGCTTGGGCAATTGACTGCGTGGCATCATTTAATTGACGCGTTAAATAATCTGCACCGCCATACAAAGCAATTATTTCACCAGTACCAGGGCGAACTGCAGCTAATCCAATATGTAAATTATCAGGAGCTTTAGTTGGTCTCAATTTTGTTACAGCATCAACTGCTGATTGCTGTGCGCGTTGATCTAAAGTTGTTTTAATTACAAGACCGCCAACAAGAAGTTGGTCTTCGGTAAAACCAAGTTTGCCCATCTCTTTTTGGACAGCCGCGACTATGTGTCCTTTAGGTCCGCTTAATTGACCAAGTTTTGTCCGTGGAGTAACTACTGGGAATTTTGCTTTTGCGGCATCTTCTTCAGTAATCCATTTTTTATCAAGCATGCCATTTATTACATATTGGAATCTGCCTTGTAGCCGCGCTTCATTCTCTTTAGAAAGTGATGGATCGTAATAACCCGGCGAACGTAAGATACTTGCGATTACAGCAGCTTGTGAAAGCGATAGTTGATTGGCATTTCGATTGAAATATTGTTGTGCCGCAGTTTGCACGCCATATGAACCTCGCCCAAAGTAAATGGTATTTAAGTAATTTTCAAAAATTTGATCTTTAGAGAGCGAATTCTCTAGCTTTAATGAGATAACTAGCTCTTTTATCTTTCGTTGTACTGTGCGGCTTGGTGATAAAAATGCAGTTTTTGCGTATTGCTGTGTGATGGTTGATCCACCTTCACCGTTGAGCGATCCAGATTTTAAATTATTTAGCAGAGCACGCGCGATACCAGTGACGCTAAATGCTTTATTAGAGTAGAAGTTGCGATCCTCTGCCGCCATGACTGCATTTCGTAGATTTAAAGGAATTTTTGCTAGCGGTAAAATTTGGCGGTTCTGTGAACCGATCCGCGCGATTTCTGTTCCATTTGAATATTGAATAATGGTTGATTGGCTATTTACATAAGCATTTGGATCAGGAATTGAGACGGTAAACCAGGCAAAGGCAAATAGCGTTGAGGCCGCGATGAAGCCAAAGCCGGCTAAGAAAATAGCGGCGCGAATAAGCTTTCTGCGGATCATTTCTAAAGGCTACCCTTTAACCCAATCATCATCTTCCAAGGTGCGTACGCGACGGGGTGGCTTTCGTTCAGAACCATCACCTAATAGGTATGAGGCGCATAAATGGTTCCAAGAACAGTCGCGACAAACTTCGACTATATAGACGGCGAATTCACCAAACTCTTTCTCCATTTCAAGTAATTCAATCTCAGTCTTAATGCGACCTGAGAATTGGCCCAATTGATCACCGAATGTGTAACGGAGTTCAACTAGAGAATCTTTCTTACAGACCGGACATTTACGAGAAGCTTTCTCGCCATGATATTTAGCAGCGCGCATCAAATAAGGATCAGCGTCGCAAGCATCTACAACTCCGCGAAAGAGGGCGAGCAAGGTGGCGCGCTTATCGAGTGAATAATCGATGAACGCTCGCTTAGATTTCATAATAAGCCAAGGATAATCCCCTTCTTGGTACTTTGCGCGGCTACCCTTTAACTATGAACGTTTGGCAACTCTTAACAGATCGCAAATTTTCGCGGTTGTTACGTGTTCGCTGGACTGGACAGATGGTTGATGGGGTTTTTCAGAGCGCGCTGGCTTCCTTTGTTCTCTTCTCTCCAGAGCGACAAGCTAATGCTTTAAGTGCCGCTTTGGCCTTCGCTGTTGTTCTGCTTCCATATTCTGTTATTGGACCATTTGTTGGCACCATTTTAGATCGTATATCTCGCCAGCGGGCAATTGCCTATTCAAATCTAGCTCGCGCAATAACACTTAGCTTGGTTGCATTACTAATTTTTCAGGGGCGAACCGGGGTTGAGTTAACAATATTTATTTTAATCGCCTTCGGAATTAACCGATTGATTCTCGCTGGGTTATCTGCTGGTATCCCGTTGATGATTGAAAGTAAATCGTTAATTAGCGCCAATGCGCTGGCGGTAACTGGTGGTTCTGTCTGGGTAGTTTTAGGTGGTGGTATTGGTTTAGGACTGCGCCGATTGATAAATGGTCTAGCAACGGCAGATCACGCAGATGGCTACATCATTTTGGCTGGCGCAGCTGGGTATCTATTGGCCGCATATTTTGCATCAACACTTAAGAAGCGAGAAATTGGTCCGCTCGATCATGAGATTAAGAGCGCCAGCTTTTCACAAGGATTAATCGAAATGCGTGAAGGAGTTAAATTTTTACGTCAGCATATGGATGCGGCGCGAGGTATCGCTGCAGTTGCCGTCCACCGTGGAGGAATAACTGCTTTAACTTTAATCGCCTTACTTTTAGAGAGAAATACTTTTAATAATCCTACAGATAGTGAAGCAGGCCTTGCTGGTTTGAGTTTCACGCTTTCTCTAGCAGCCTGTGGTTTTGTGGTTGGAGCAGTTATCGCACCTTACGGTGTTCGCAAGGTTGGCCGCCATAGATGGATGAGATTCTCTTTAATGGCCAGCACTAGCGGCCCGCTATTTATTATCTTTATCAGAACGCCATTAACACTTGCGCTAGCGGCAATTATTACCGCGCTTTTCGGGCAGAGTTTAAAAGTTACCAACGATGCTTTGGTTCAATCTAAAATTGATGATATCTACCGTGGTCGTGTTTTCTCTGTCTACGATGTAGTCGTCAATGGCGCGATTGTCTCTGGTGCGGTAATTGCAGCGCTCTTACTTCCAAATACTGGAGATAACTTCTTGGTTCCCTCAATTGTGGCGGCGGTATATCTTGCTGCGGGTTTGCGCCTACTTCGCAGTCAGGTTTTCTTTCCTCCACCAATCAAGTAGCTCTTGGGTGGCGCGTTCCTCACCTAGCGGACCATTTTCTAAACGCAACTCCATAAGAAAATCTAAAGCTTTTCCAACTGCAGCAGATGGCTTTATTTTAAGTAGCGCCATTACTTGGGCGCCATCTAGATCAGGGCGAATTTTTGAGAGCTCTTCCTCTTCCATTAACTTGGCAATGCGCGCTTCTAAACCGTCATAAACTTTGGCCAGACGTTCGGCCTTCTTTAGATTACGAGTTGTGCAATCGGCCCGGGTTAAAACGTGTAAATGTATTAATAAATCACCGGCATCGCGCACATATCTGCGTACCGCCGAATCAGTCCATTCCCCATCGCCATAGCCATGAAAACGCAAATGCAGCGCAACAAGTGATTCAACTTGATCGATTGTGTCGCCATCAAAGCGCAGTGCTTTCAGGCGTGCTTTTGCCAGGCGCGCTCCAACTATTTCGTGGTGATGAAAAGAGACTCCGCCACCGGCGATAAGGCTGCGCGTCTTTGGTTTACCAATATCGTGTAAAAGTGCAGCAAGGCGAATAATTAAATTAGGACCTCCCAAACGATCTTCGTGCGCAATAGCTTGCTCGAGAACTGTTATGGAATGTTCGTAAACATCTTTATGGTGATGGTGTTCATCTATTTCTAAACGTAACTTCGGTATTTCAGGTAGAACAATTTCAGCAAGGCCCGATTCAACTAAAATTGTAATCCCGATTCTTGGGCGAGTAGACATTAACAATTTAGTAAATTCTTCACGAATCCGCTCTGCTGAGATAATCGAAATACGCCCAGCCATATCGTTCATCGCTTGCGTAACATCTGGTGCGATTTCAAAGCCAAGTTGGCTGGCAAAGCGGGCAGCGCGCATCATCCGCAACGGATCATCTGAAAATGAATTCTCCGCAGTCGTTGGTGTGCGAAGTACTTTCTTCGCTAAATCCTCTAGACCATTATATGGATCGATAAATTCTGGAACATCGGTAGTTAGTTCTAGCGCCATTGCATTTACCGTAAAGTCGCGGCGTGATAAATCGCCAATGATATTTTCACCGTATACAACTTCGGGTTTGCGACTTTCAGGATCGTAACTTTCGCTGCGGTAAGTTGTTACTTCAACAGTTGTGTCACCGCGTTTTCCGGCAACAGTTCCATATTCAATTCCGGTCTCCCAAATATTTTCAGCCCAGCTCTGCAAAATCTTTTTGGTTTCTTCAGGTTTTGCATTAGTTGTGAAATCTAAATCATTTCCAAGTCGGCCAAGTAACGCATCGCGTACTGGACCACCAACTAAAGCCAGGCGAAAACCTTGGGCAGCAAAGCCTTGGGCGAGTGAACTGGCAAGCGGTGCCCGTTTTATGAGAGATGCGATCGCAACTTCTCCTGCGGCTCCCAATGCACTCGTCACAATAGATAAGGTTAGAGCAGTACCCTTGGTCTATGACCCCGGCACCTGGTGCGGGCAGCGAAGGTACGAAGAAAAAGCGCAGGCGTAAACGCCCCGCACATCGCGCCCCACTTACGAAAGATCCAACTACCCCTGGCGCGGCTTTGCCTAAAGAAGCCTCTGCCAAAGGGCCACGACCTCCCGCTAAGAGTTATGCCAAGCGCGTTGATGAGGTTTCTGCCGGTGGATTGGTTATCGATCACAGCGGAAAGAACGGTCTCTTAATAGGTCGCATCGATCATAAAGATGCATCTGGCCAGAGAATTTTATGGTCACTTCCAAAAGGACATATTGAAGAAGGTGAAACACCTGAACAGGCAGCGCTACGTGAAGTTGCCGAAGAGACGGGTATTGAGTCATCGATTGAGAGAGCTTTAGGTGTTATTGATTTCTGGTTTATGGCTGGAGGTAAGCGAATTCATAAAACTGTTCATCATTATCTCTTCCGGGAAACTGGCGGCAAGTTAGCACCACAAAAGAGTGAAGTCGATGAGGTTGGTTGGTTTCCATTAACTGAAATCGTGAAACGTCTGGCTTACCCCGATGAGAAAAAATTAATTGCGCGCACTGAGGCATCTGCTGAATTGGATCAGAAATGAAGAGATTTAGCCTCTTTGCCGTTATCGCCGTTTTGCTATTTGCTGTCCTGCCCGCCGCCAGCGCCGACGCCACCGTAATCTATTTAAAAAGTAAGCCACACCAACTATTTGATGGAACATTTCGTAACGATGAATTAGCTACAGATTTGCTTGCTTCGGGGCGTTTAGGACAAGTGTTAACGCAAAAACGTATTGGTCAGCGTACTTGGATTATCGATGGCGAACTGCTTGATGAAGTTGCTGATATGGCTAATGGATATAAATTAGCCAGTGGTGATGCGCCAACTGGTGAGTTAATTGCAAAAGAATGGTTATCGCGCTTATTGCTAGTTACATCTGGTGACCAAGTAATCGCACTTGCTTATGGAAATCCAGATATAGGATTAGCTAAACGTTCTGCACCAAGTGAATTACGGCTTTATTTAGCATATGGCGTAGAAAGAGTTGCTTTTAATCTCAACCGTAAAATTTCTACTGTTAGTGGATCCGAGTGGGGTACTGGTACTTCACGGTTGAGCCCATTATTACGTAAAAAATATACACAGAACCGCCAAGCTTTAACAGCGCTGTCTTCGATGGTAAATGCACCAGAAGTATCTGCCCAACGTGCCAAACTTGCCGTTTTACTTTCTTCATCTTTAGATAAAAGCGATCGTGAGTTTTTCTCATATAACGCAAGTGAAGGTGTTGCTAAAACTTTAAATAAGTTGCGAGTTACCAGCGGTAAATATCAAATTGCATCAGAGACTGGAAAGGTGCCAGTTACTGTTATAAATGGTTTCAGTGTTCCGGTTGAGGTTTACATCAAATTAACCCCATTAAACTCACGTGTGCAGGTTACAAATATCGCAGCTTTAAAGATTCCTGCTAACTCGCGCACCCAACTTGCTCTGCCCTTTACCGTTATTGCTCCAGGGGCCACAACGGTTGTCGCGCAAATTACAAATAGAGATGGTGACTTTGTTGGGCTTTCCGCAAAGCTAGCGATTAACATCACCATTTTTGATTCCAAGGTCACTTGGTTCACTATTGGGGCAGCACTCCTATTATTTATTGCAGCTCTCGCCCAGACTATTCGCAGGATCCGAAAGAAGCGAAACCCTATAATTGAGGAAGTTTAAGTCAGATCGTAAAAAAGATGCAGAAATGGATACGCTAAGCACATGGTAAAAGATCTTGTAATTGTAGGTTCTGGCCCCGCTGGATACACCGCAGCCATCTACGCTGCTCGCGCGCAGTTAAACCCAATTATCTACGAAGGCTCTGTCACCGCAGGTGGTGCGCTGATGAACACAACTGAAGTTGAAAATTTTCCTGGTTTTGTCGATGGCGTGATGGGTCCAGATTTAATGGACAGTATGCGCAAGCAAGCTAAGCGTTTTGGCGCAGAGTTAATTACAGATGATGTTGTTGAGATGGATCTCTCTGGGGATATAAAAATTCTTAAAGATGGCTCCGGTAATACCGTGCAAGCTAAGGCCGTTATCTTGGCGATGGGATCGGCATATAAAGAAATTGGTTTAACTAACGAGAAGCGCCTATCTGGTCGCGGTGTTTCTTGGTGCGCCACGTGTGATGGTTTCTTCTTCCGTGATCAAGTAATCGCAGTCGTAGGTGGTGGAGATTCAGCAGTTGAGGAGGCAACTTTCTTAACTAAATTTGCATCTAAAGTAGTTTTGATCCACCGTCGTGATTCACTGCGCGCCTCAAAGATTATGGCTGAGCGCGCAATCTCTAACCCGAAGATTGAAATGCTTTGGAATACCGAAGTTACCGATGTTCTAGGTGCTGAAAAAGTTGAGGGTTTGCAGCTTCGCAACACGGTAACCGGTGAAGAATCAAAGAGAGATTTCACCGGGTTATTTGTTGCTATCGGGCATATTCCGCGCAGCGAACTTGTTACATCTCAAGTAACCCTCAACGAAGAAGGTTATGTTTCAGTAGATGAGCGTTCCACGCGCACCAACCTCAAAGGCGTCTTTGCTTGTGGTGACTTAGTTGATTTCACCTACCGCCAGGCGATCACCGCTGCAGGCTCAGGTTGTCAGGCAGCCCTTGATGCTGAAAAGTTCCTTTCCCACTAGTACGCTAGAAAATATTAAATTTCCAAGAAAATTAGCAAGGTAAGATCTATAAAGGGAGTAAAGATGAGCGCAGGAAAAGTCACAGCAGCTAACTTCGATGAAGTTGTTCTCAAGAGCAGCAAGCCAGTCCTTGTTGATTTTTGGGCTGAATGGTGTGGCCCATGCCGCGCAGTCGGACCAATCTTGGATGAGATCGCAAACGAACACGGTGAAAAGCTCACTATCGTGAAGTTAAATACCGATGAAGAGTCAGCGATCGCTATCAAATATGGTGTCACATCTATCCCGATGTTAAATGTTTATGTAAATGGTGAGGTAGTTAAAACCATTATTGGCGCTAAACCAAAGCCAGCTCTACTAAAAGAGCTAGCAGAGTTCATCTAATCAACTCGTTGATTTAGATTTATTATGAAAGAACTATCTCCTGATGAGATCCGTTCTTTTCAACAAGAGCGTGGGCTTCACGTCACTGGGCAATTAAATGACTCAACTTTGCGTGCACTTGAAGAGGCTCGTTGGAAGTTAGGTGATCGCTCGCTTAACTTGCAACCTTCCCCAATGATGCATGGTGATGATGTAGCCGCACTGCAAGCGCGCTTAACTGAGATGGGCTTTAACGCAGGTCGCGTCGATGGAATTTTTGGTGAGCGCACAGAATCTGCAGTTAAAGAGTTTCAAAAATCTGTCGGTATTAAAGTTGATGGTAAATGTGGCCCAGCCACAATTATCGCACTTATCCGTTTAACAAAGATTGTCTCTGGTGGAGCACCAACGCAAATGCGTGAAAGTGCTGCGCAGCGAAATCGTGGCCCAGCACTTGCCAATAAAGTAATTGTTATTGATCCGGCTTTCGGGAATGCAGAATCTGAAATTGTTTACGATATCGCACAACGTTTAGAAGGTCGTTTATTAGCCCTAGGTGCCAGCGTCTTTCTTACACGTGGACCACGTAATGTTTTGACTGAAAATGGAATTATTTCTTTTGCAAATAAGAATAGTGCAGATCTGATAATTTCGATCCATACCGATTCTAATAAAAATTCAGTAGCGCATGGTGTTGCCACATACTTCTATGGCGCTGATGCTCATGGGGTTCACTCCATTGTTGGTGAAAGATTTGCATCTTTGGTACAACGTGAAATTTGCGCACGTACTGATCTTTTAAATTGTCGCACCCATGCCAAAGCTTGGGATCTGCTTCGCCTAACTCAAGCACCGACAGTTCGTGTTGATCTGGGATATCTTTCAAATGATGGCGATGCTGATCGCCTGGCGCGCCCTGATTTTCGCGATACTTTGGCCGAGGCTTTTATCATCGCAATTCAACGCCTTTACTTATCGGCCGAAGATGATGCAAAAACAGGTACCTTGCGATTATCTGACCTACGAAGCGCGGGAATTCGACGCTAAATTTAATCGGTTCGCGCCTATATGTGAGCATGTGGGAGACTACGTCTTATGTCTGAAGTATCAGTTCGCTTTCAAACTGGCGCTGTGCAAAATTTAGAGCAGCGCTTTGCATCTCGCGCCGCCGAAATGTTGCCTTCAGAAATTCGCTCACTCTTTGCTGTCGCCTCCCGCCCAGAAATTGTTTCACTCGCTGGTGGAATGCCTAATCTTTCTGCCCTTCCTATGGAGATGATGGCGGGTGTTGTAAGAGATTTAATTTTGACTAATGGTGCAGAAGCTTTGCAATATGGCAGCGGACAAGGACACCCAAAGCTGCGCGAACAAATTTGTGATGTGATGGCGCTCGAAGGTATCCGCGCCAACCCAGATGACATTGTTGTTACTACCGGTTCGCAACAAGCCCTTGATTTAATTTCACGAATATTTATCGATCCAGGTGATGTTGTTTTAGTTGAAGCTCCTTCATATGTTGGAGCCCTCGGAACATTTAGACAATATGAAGCATCAGTTGTCCACGTTGAGATGGATCTAAATGGGTTGGTCCCTGATGCGCTGCGTAATGCAATTAAATCTGTCCGTGCAGCCGGCCGTAAAATTAAGTTTTTATATTTAATACCAAATTACCAAAATCCGACTGGTGTATTGCTTCCGGCAGATCGCCGAACTGAAATTTTAGCTATCTGCCGCGAAGAAGGCATCTTTATTGTTGAAGATAATCCTTATGGTTTATTAGGTTTTGATCGCCCTTCCCCTAATGCGATGCGCGCCGAAGATTCTGAAAATGTTATTTATTTGGGTTCTTTTTCTAAGACAATCGCATCTGGTTTGCGAATTGGTTGGGCGCTAGTTCCGCCATCGCTGAAAGATAAGTTAGTGATCGCATCTGAATCTTCGATTCTCTGCCCTTCGAACTTTACTCAGCTAACAATCTCTAGCTACTTAGCTAACCAACCTTGGCGCGATCAGATCGCATCGTTTTGCGAGTTATATAAGGTGCGCCGTGATGCGATGTTGGAATCACTTGAAGAGTATTTCCCTAAAGAGGCCACTTGGACAAAGCCAGGCGGCGGTTTCTATGTCTGGGTTAATTTGCCAGCAGAAATTGATACGAAAGCGATGATGCCAAAGGCGATAGTTGCCAAGGTTGCATATGTGCCCGGAACTGCCTTCTACGCCGATGGTTTTGGCTCTTGGTCGATGCGCTTGTCTTACTGCCACCCAACGCCTGAGCGCATCCGCGACGGCGTAAAGGCATTAGGTGGAATTGTGAAGCAAGAGATGTCGCGCCGCGGTACCGCGCTTAAATAACTCTATTTGCCTTCGATCAGATCAACAATGCGTTGTAAATCTTCGCGCCCGGCAAATTCGATAACAATCTTTCCTTTACCGCTTACCCCTTGCACGCTTACCCGCGTATCTAGGTAATCACTAAGTAACTCTTCGGCGGCCAAGGTCTCACCGCTGGCTGTTCCTTTGCCAGATTTATTAGATTTACTAGAACCTGAATTCTTCCTTGGGGAATGGATGGCAACTGCTTCCTCCGTTGCTCTAACGCTCATTCCTTCGGCGACTATTCGGTTAGCTAGTTTCTCAATCTCGCCTTCATCGGTTAAGCCAAGAAGTGCACGCGCATGACCAGCTGAAATAACTCCAGCAGCAACTTTGCGTTGCACAGTTGGCGGCAAGTTAAGTAAACGCATTGTGTTAGAGATCAGTGGACGTGATCTACCAAGTTTTGTAGCTAACTCATCGTGTGTGCAATTAAAGTCGTTTAATAATTGCGCGTAAGCCGCACCTTCTTCAAGTGGGTTTAATTGACTGCGGTGAATATTTTCAATTAACGCCTCACGCAATAGTTCATTATCGGGAGTCTGGCGAATAATTACTGGAATACTTTTTAATCCGGCAGCTTTCGCAGCGCGAAAGCGGCGCTCACCCATTACTAATTCATATTTACCAGGCGATGTCTGGCGCACAACCGGTGGTTGCAAAATACCAATCTCTTTTATTGATGCAATCAATTCATTGAGTGCGCTTTCATCAAAGACGGTACGAGGCTGGCGTGGATTGGGAGAAATTGAATCGATTGATACTTCATTCTGTTGTGCAACTTCATTTCCAGCAACTGTTAGTGAAGTAGGAATTAGTGAATCTAAATTAGTTCCTAGCCCGCCACGTTTTACACTCATGCGATTTCTCCATCACGTTTGTAATTAATATTTACTACATTTGAATCAAAGGTAACTTCATCTTTTGGTTTACCGCGTTCTGCGATTTCGCGCGCTACCTGCATATAAGCAATTGCACCTGGAGATAGTGGGTCATATGTCATTACCGTCTGGTTATATGAAGGTGCTTCCGAAACACGCACTGCGCGTGGGATTGGAATATCAATTAACTCTTTTGGAAAATGCGCACGGACGTTTGCCGCGACATCATTTGATAAACGTGTGCGACCATCAAACATCGTTAAAACAATGGTTGATAAATCTAAATCGGCGTTTAGCCTTTTTTTAACAATGCCGTAAGTTTCAAGTAGTTGTGACAGGCCTTCTAGTGCGTAATATTCAGTTTGAATTGGGATCAAAAGTTCGCGCGCTGCAGCAAGTGCATTAATTGTTAGTAAACCAAGCGATGGTGGGCAGTCAATAAATATGTAATCGTAATTTGGTGAAATCTCAACTAACGCTTCTTTTAACCTAAGTTCACGAGCAACCATTGAAACTAAATTGACTTCCGCATTTGCAAGCGATGAATTTGATGGGATGCAATCAAGGGAAGGAAAACCAGAAACTTTCTGAATTACAGAAGCCATCGGGCTATCGCCCATTAAAACGTCATAAATACCTGAGATATCACGGTGCGGAACACCAAGTGCGGTACTTGCATTGCCCTGTGGATCAAGATCGATTACAAGAACTCGCAGACCCCCCATAGATAGGGCAGCTGCGATATTGACAGTTGTGGTGGTCTTTCCGACCCCACCCTTCTGGTTGGCTACGGTAAAGATTCGGGTTGAGGTGGGCTTTGCCATCGCCTCTTTTAGGCGGCGAACCCCAACGACCTTATGTTCGCTATTTGTTTCACGTGAATCAGCCACGCGCTTATCTAAGCACCTTTACGCACAGAGATTATTCTTCCAAGCTCAATTCCTTCGAGTTTGATCTCGTGGAGCTCGGCTGCCTTGACCCCAACCATCTCGGTAGCAGCAGACTCCCCCTTCATCGCAAGAAGTGAGCCTCCGGTTTTAACCATATGCCAGCTCATCTTCTTCAACTTATCCAGTGGGGCCACTGCGCGAGCGGTTACAAAATCTGCCGTTTTCTTAATATCTTGGGCTCGTCCTCGAAGGACCTCTATTGGAAAGGGTAGATCTGGGACGGCGGCAACGGCCTCTTTTAAAAATTCAACCCGGCGCTCAAGTGGCTCAATCAGAGTTACCTTTAAATCAGGGCGGGCTAGGGCGATCACAATCCCAGGCAGGCCGGCACCTGACCCGATATCGAAGAGGGATGCCCCTTGTGGGATTAATTGGGTAATAGGTAGGCAGTTAAAGATATGGCGATCCCAGATCCGTTCGCCTTCACGTGGGCCAATTAGGCCGCGTTCTATTCCTGCGGTGATAAGGAACTCCGCATACGCGCGGATAGTCCCTTCTTGGCCAGGAAAGTACTTGGCGATGAGGGTCTCTTTTGAAAGAGTCTCTTGTGAAGCAGTTTCACGTGAAACTCCTTCGGAAGAGACAGACTCCGGCTGGAGATTTTCCATCTTCGCCCTTTACGCGGGGTAGATGACTACGAAGCGATTTGGGTCTTCACCATCAGATTCTGAGGTTAGCCCTAGGGTTTGGATCGTGTCATGGATAATTTTGCGCTCAAAGGCGTTCATTGGATCGAGCTTGATCGAAGAGCCTGTGGTCTTGGCTTGCTCGGCCATCTTCTCAGCTAGAGCGGTTAGCTCCTTGCGGCGGCCAGCGCGGAATCCATCGATATCGAGCATCAGGCGGCTGCGATCGCCGGTAGATGTCTGGACGGCGAGGCGAGTTAGCTCCTGAATAGCATCTAAGACCTCACCTTCCTGTCCGACTAGGTGGCGCAGCTTTCCGCCGACGATGGCGAGGCTGGCGCGGTCATTTTCAACATCGATATCTATATCTCCATCAAGGTCTGCAATATCGAGTAAACCTTCGAGGTAGTCGGCGGCAATATCGCCTTCCTCTTCCAAGCGGGCGATCGTCTTCGGCGCCTTCTTGGTCCCAGTAGTACCTTCGGCCTCTACTTCTGCATCAATTACTTCTGTTATCTCTTCGCTCATCTTCTTACTCCTTTATCTCGAAACTTGGGTTGTTTGTGCGTTATTGATAGTAAATGTCGGAATTATCGCTTCTTTTTCTTCTTTGGTTGTTTTCTTTGGCCCTTCACATCGCCCTCTTGGCTGTTCTGGCCAAGCTCTGGGTTGGTTGGGTCAATAACTCTTCCGCTCTGATCACGGTTATCTTGCTTTGTCTTATGGGCGCGCTTTTTCTGGAGTTCTTCATAAGCAGGAGAACCCGGTGTTGGGTTTCGTTTAATGACATAGAACTGTTGTCCCCATGTCCAGAAGTTTGTGGTCGACCAGTAAATTAAAACACCGACTGGAAAGTTAACGCCAGAGATTGCAAAAATTAATGGGAATAAATACAACATGATCTTCTGTTGTTGCAACATCATATTGTTACTTGAATCCATCTTTGGCATTCCTTTAACCATCAACTGACGTTGGGTTGTAAAGGTTGTCGCAGACATTATAAAGATAAGAACAACGGTAACAATTTTTACTGTGGTATCACTTGATCCCAAGAAAGTTTGCGAGATAGATGCCCCGAAGAATTTTGCTTGGGCAGCGCTTGCTAGGTATTCACCTTTTAAATATCCGTGTGGAACATTTTTAGCGATTCCGTTTAGGACCGTGAAAAGTGAGAAAAATATTGGTGCTTGCGCAATAATTGGGAAACATGATGCAAGTGGGTTTGTTTTGTGCTCTTTATAGAGCTTCATCATCTCTTCTGATTGTTTCTGGCGATCATCTTTATATTTAGCTTGGATCGCCTTCATTTGTGGCTGCAGCGCAGTTAACGCACGCTGGCTCTTAATCTGTTTTACAAAGAGTGGGATAAGAATAATTCGAATTAAAACTACAAGTCCCATAATCGAAAGCGCCCAAGTAACGCCGCTATCTTTACCAAAGACTGGAGTTAGTAATTTGTGGAAAATAATAATTACGCCAGAGACCAGGTTGTAAAGTGGATTTAAAATAGCGCCCATTAGTTAGCTCCTACACTGGTTTTTTGGTTAGATTTAAAGGTGTTTCCAAGGGTATTTACCGGCACTACCGCATAATCAACTCCGCCATGTGACCATGGATTACAGCGAACTAAACGCCAAAGTGACATACCAACTCCGCGCAGCCCGTAATGAGAAATGGCCGATGCTGCGTATGAAGAACATGATGGGTAATACTTGCAACGAGCTGGAAAGGCAGGTGAGATCCATTTTTGATAGAAGTTAATAACTGCAACTATTACTGCGCGCATTATTTCACCGCCGCACGTGATGAGCGCTCTAATAATTTATCAACGAGTTTCTCGACTTCAACCGCAGTTGCATCTACCTTATTTTTTGCCAGGGCGCGAATAACTAATAGTGAGCCGGTTGGTAGTTTTAAAAGTTGTGGGGCAACTGCATGGCGAACTTTCCGTGCCAAGGCGTGGCGGGTGACAGATCCCCCAACACCTTTATTGATAATCAACCCGCATTTTGGGTGATCGTTATTTGTTACAGAAGAGATGTACAGGTATCCAACAAAGTTCTCTGTAGTAACGCGGGTTCCACTCTTTGTTGCTCGAGCGAAATCGGCGCTTATGGTCAAACGTGCGTTTTTAGGCAGCACGAGGCGTTTCCGGTGCGGCTCTATTAATTACGCAGAGAGACGGGTGCGGCCTTTAGCGCGGCGTGCTGCAAGTACTGCACGTCCTGCGCGAGTTGCCATACGTGCGCGGAAGCCATGCTTCTTGGCGCGACGACGAGTATTAGGTTGGTAGGTGCGCTTTGTCATGGTGACTCCTTCTAAAACTTACATTGGTAGAGCTGGTTTAACCGGGTTAGGTTTTTGCTGACCTAGCTCGCGGTTGAGCCGACTTCTTTGAACTCTTCATAAATACGGGGGAAGCAAGGGTGTAACGGTAGAGGTGTGGATAGAGGCGGGTCAAACTGGAGGCTAGGTTGAGGGTTGTGGATAACCGCTTGCTTTTCTTGGGAAAGAGCCTTACTTTTCACCTCTGTCCACAGGCATCCGTCAAAGTGGCTCTAAATAAAGGGTAAAGCCCTACTTTAGACCACAGCCTGTGGATAACGTTGTGGATACTCCAAGGGGGTCAAA